>JAQTYU010000025.1 GCA_028688145.1 Thiotrichaceae bacterium
CAAGCTTGGGAATTAGTCAGCTTTGAAGAAAATGCCAGTCAATCCAGTTTAAGCTTTTTACAGCCCTTACCTATTTCTTGACAGTGCTATTCAGACCTGTTCTTATGGGCGGCTTGACCATGACGAGCGAGCTTGAGCAAAGCCGTTTTTAAGCGCGCATGAGGTGTATTCTCAGCAACTTGTTGTAACAGCTCTATCGTAGTGGTGGAGAGCGGTTGTGGGGGAGAGAGTTTTTCGCGCTTGACAGTCATGGGCAGCAAACGCACTTTGACTTCCACTCTTTGCAGTGGGGGCAAATGCGGCATTAACTGTTGCCAACGTTGACAGATTTCCTGTTCCTGAAAGCGTAAGTGCATCGCCCAAATCGCGTTATCCACATGTAAGATTAAGACATCTTGACGCAAATTCGCTACCTGACAATGCAGGTGTAAAGGCGTTGGCAGCAATTGGGGAAGCAACTGTGCAAGCTTTTGCAAGGCATCACTGTATTGATACAGGCGTTGCAAAGTCGGTGAGCTATTACACAATAATTGCTGAGTCGTCTTCATACAGATTAGGTCTACACCATGCATATCATTTTAGTGAGAAGGAATAGCAGCTCTAAACAGTTTGTGCTTTGGGGGCTATTAGGCTTGCTCAGTGTGGGTACACTGCTGAGTGGCGTTGCCTATGTTGCCTATCGTATCGGAAAAACGCAATCCTCTTTTCAGTATAATGCACTCAGTGTTGCCAATACGCCCGCCCAATGCGCCCCAGCCAGCGATGAACAGGTCAACGCCTTGATGCAACGCATCGGGGGTTTACAAGCCGACGTGGTCAAGCTCGATGCTTTAGGGCAGCAACTGGTGCAAATGAGTCAGGTGGATAAAAAAGAATTTGATTTTTCGGCTTCGTGGGACAATATAGTCACTGAGCAACAATTAATCGAAGCCGAAGAAGGGGGCAATGAAAATTCAGCCACGCCCCAACGCATGATTAAACCCAGTCATCTTGCCGAACTGGAGCTTTCTACCCAAGGTTTAGCGCGGGGATTGCGAGATCGTCAAGATAAGTTTTCAGTCTTAGAAGGTTATTTATTAAATCGCCGTTTTGCCGCAAAAGTCCTGCCTGTGGGCTGGCCTATCAAACAAGGCTATTTATCTTCAGGTTTTGGATGGCGCGGGGCCAATCAGCAAAGTTTTCATGAAGGCGTTGATTTGATTGCTCAAGAAAATACTAACGTGTTTGCCGTTGATGATGGCGTAATTGTCAAATCGGGGGTGATGAATGGTTATGGTAATATTATTGAAATTCGCCACAGTCACACTTATTCCACGCGCTATGCCCATAACAGCAAAAATTTAGTCAATGTGGGTGAGCGCGTGAAAAAAGGGCAAACGATTGCGTTAGTCGGGTCTACAGGACGTGCCACTACGGCACATGTGCATTTTGAATTAATTGAAGCCGGGAAACAAATTAACCCCGTGCGCTATCTCAGTGCCGCCAATCAGGTGAAACTTTCTGATAATATTCGCTTATCTGAACGCTAACAGAGATAATAGCCGCTTCTTATCGGATGTTTATAACCCAATTCACGAATCATTGATTAAATTCAGCAGTTTAATAATTTAATGAATGATTTATCATTTTACTCCTCAGCAAAAGTTTTAACTCATGGTCAGTAATCTGCTTAAAAAAATCTTTGGAAGTCGCAACGACCGTACTATCAAACGTATGTTAAAAGTCGTCGCGCAAATTAATGCCCTAGAACCCAGCTATGTCTCGCTGAGTGATGAACAACTCAAAGCCAAAACCGTCGAATTTCGGGAACGCTTAGACCAAGGCACACCGCTGGATGATTTATTGCCCGAAGCCTTTGCTACGGTGCGTGAAGCGGGTAAGCGCGTGTTAAAAATGCGCCACTTCGATGTGCAATTAGTCGGCGGCATGGTGCTGCATGAAGGCAAGATTTCAGAAATGCGCACTGGGGAAGGTAAAACCCTCGTCGCAACCTTGGCAGCCTATTTGAACGCCTTGCCCGGTAAAGGCGTGCATGTCATCACCGTGAACGATTATTTAGCCCGCCGTGACTGTGATTGGATGGGACGGATTTATCGTTTCCTCGGACTCACCACGGGCGTTATCGTGTCGGGGCGCATGTCCACCGAGGAAAAAATTGCCGCTTATAACGCAGATATTACTTACGGCACAAACAACGAGTTTGGCTTTGATTATCTGCGCGACAACATGGCATTTAGCGTCAATGAACGGGTAATGCGTAAATTAAATTACGCCATCATCGACGAAGTGGACTCGATTTTAATCGACGAGGCCCGTACCCCGTTGATTATTTCAGGCCCTACCGACGACAATTCCGATTTATACCGTCAAATCAATGAAATCATTCCCAAGCTCAAACCGCAAGGGCGTGAACCCACCAAAGACGATGAAGAAGAAGTGCCTGGCGATTATTGGGTAGATGAAAAGAATCGTCAAGCGGTGCTCAGTGAAGAAGGGCATCAACACATTGAAGAAATGTTGGCAGCCGCAGGGATTTTGGGCGAAGGTGAAAGTTTATACGATGCCGCAAACATCAGCTTAATGCACCACGCCCATGCTTCTTTACGTGCCCACACGCTGTTTCAACGCGATGTGGACTATATCGTCAAAGACCAGCAAATTATCATTGTAGACGAGTTTACAGGGCGCACCATGCCGGGGCGGCGTTGGTCTGAAGGCTTACACCAAGCGGTGGAAGCCAAAGAAGGCGTACCTGTTCAGAATGAAAGTCAAACTTTAGCCTCGATCACTTTCCAAAACCTGTTCCGTTTATACAAGAAACTTTCAGGGATGACAGGAACGGCAGACACTGAAGCTTTTGAATTACAACAAATTTATGCTTTAGAAGTGGTGGTGGTGCCTACCAATAAACCGATGGTTCGTAAAGACATGGGCGACTTGGTGTATTTAACCGCTGAAGAAAAATATCGCGCAATTATTGTGGATATTCGGGATTGTATCCTGCGTAAACAGCCCGTATTAGTGGGGACGGCTTCAATTGAAAGCTCTGAAACCCTGTCCACTTTATTGAACAATGAGAACATTGCACACCAAGTTTTGAATGCAAAATTCCATGAACAAGAAGCGCAGATTATCGCCCAAGCAGGTAGCCCCAGTGCAGTGACGATTGCCACCAATATGGCAGGTCGCGGCACCGATATTATTCTCGGGGGCAATATCGAACCTGAAATTGCGGCGATGGGTGAAACCGCTGATCCTCAAGCGGTAGCGGCGTTACGCAGTGAATGGGAACAACGTCATGCAGCGGTGCTGGCGAGCGGTGGTTTACACATCATTGGCACAGAACGCCATGAATCCCGCCGTATTGATAACCAATTACGCGGTCGTGCGGGTCGTCAAGGCGATAATGGTTCTAGCCGTTTCTACTTGTCTTTACAAGATAATTTGATGCGGATTTTTGCCTCGGATCGGGTCTCGATGCTGATGCAAAAGTTAGGCATGGAACAAGATGAAGCAATTGAACATCCTTGGGTGACCAAGGCAATTGAAAACGCCCAGCGTAAAGTGGAAGCGCGTAACTTTGATATTCGTAAGCAATTACTGGAATATGATGACGTGGCAAACGATCAGCGTAAGGTGATTTACGAACAACGTAATGAACTGATGGAAGCTGATAGCGTTTACGACATGATTCAAGTGATTCGCCAAGATGTGCTCACCAAGATTGTGGACAGTTATGTACCGCCACAAAGCATGGAAGAACTGTGGAATTTGCGCGGTTTGGAAAATGCGATTGAAGAAAATTTCGGAACGCATTTGCCAATTGCTGAATGGTTAGAACAAGACCATGACTTGCATGAAGAAACTTTACGCATTCGCATTGAAGAATCTTTGGAAGCAGTTTACAAAGAAAAAGAAGCGATTGCAGGCGAAGACGTGCTGCGTCATTTTGAAAAAGCGGTAATGTTGCAAGTCTTGGATAATCACTGGAAAGAGCATTTAGCCGCAATGGATTATTTGCGCCAAGGCATTCATTTACGTGGCTATGCGCAGAAGAATCCTAAGCAAGAATACAAGGTGGATGCCTTTGACATGTTTGAACAAATGTTAGAAAGCATCAAGCTTGAAGTGATTGGGATTGTGTCGAAAGTGCAAGTACGCGCTGAGGCAGATGTTGAAGCGGTGGAAGAACAACGTCGTCAGCAAAATGTGCCGACTGAGTTCACCCACGCCAGCGCAACGGAGTTAAGCGAAGCGCCTGATGCAGGGGACAGCGATTCAATTCCTCAATTGGCAGCGGCGCATCCCTTCACCCGCGCTGAACCTAAAGTTGGGCGCAATGAAGTCTGTCCTTGTGGTTCTGGTAAAAAATACAAGCATTGTCATGGTAAATTAGCCTAAGCTGCTCATTTATTGTTAAAAAAGCCTGCGTGAAAACGTGGGCTTTTTTTATGGGTGAATTAAATCAGCCCTCTAAATAAGGCGTTAAAGAAGCCCCTAAAAAAAATTTTAGTTTTTAGTCCCCTTTAGGGGGTTGGGGGCTTGTTTTAAATCTTAAATCTCCCTTTGTCAAAGGGGAAATTTAAATCTTCATTTCTGCGCCATCAAAAACAACTCTTCCCCAAGTTCAGGATGTTTGCGCAATAACCAATATTCATAATATTGCAGCAACCATGCTTTTGAAAATAAATGAGAATGGGTGGGGCTGTGATGATTTAATCCCGCTAAAATTTTAAAACTGTCGCCCAAAATATATTCTGCACCCGTTGCCGTGGTGAAAGTTTGATACTGGGTAAAACCTGCACGGGCGGCAAGATTTTGTAAATTTTGTGGAGCGTATAAATATAAATGTCGAGGTGCTTCTAAACCGCGCCACGCGGCGGCAAAATGCCGATGTCCCCAACTTTGCAAATTTGGTGTAACCACCACCAAACGCCCTTGAGGCTTTAAAATGCGCCGACATTCTTGTAATAATGCCACAGGGTCAGGCACATGCTCGATTAAATGCTGCAAAGTGACCGCATCAAATTGCGCATCAGGATAGGCAATGCTCGCCAAATCCCCAACACGCACCGTCAGTCTATGTTCTGCATGAGCCGCCGCCGCTGCTTTGGGGTCAAAATCTGTGCCTTCCACGTCCCAACCAACGACACGCATTCGTTGTAAAAAGCGTCCATTGCCGCAGCCAACATCCAATAATTTTCCATGGGGTGGCTCTAAAAATAAGTGAGCGGCGCGCTGTTGTTGGGCGTGTAAGCCTGTCAATTTACCCAATAATCTATTTAAACGCCGATAAATTTTATAATCCAAGTGTTTCCAAAAACTTGCGTGTGACTGCGTGTCGGCGGTGTGGGTGTAATATTGTTGATATGCCAGTGCTAAATCTTCGGTCAGCGGCATGGGGTCTAACCACGCTAAACCGCAGCTCGGATTTTCACAGGTTTTCAGTCCCCAACTGCCTGCCACGCCGAATAGTTGGTCTTGTAATTGTGAGTGAGTAATGCTGCCTGCACTGCCGCAAAGTAGGCATGTAGGCTGGGGATGAGTGCGTAATAAAGAATCGCCCATATTAAAAACTGAGGATGCTGTTATCAGAAAACACGATTTTTTTCACCACCAATTCGGCTTTCACATCTTGAGGTGTCACCTTGGTCATTTGATGCCACTGGCTGAGTAAACGTGAATTGTCGCGTCCGCCTTGGTCTAGCAATGTGCCGCCTGCGGGAATATGGCTGTCATGGTTTAACTGAATACTATATAAATGCCCGCCCAGCAAATTCTTAAAATTCACCAACGCATCAACTTCTTTGATTTCCTTGTCAAAATTATTAAGTAATTCAACATCAAGCGCGTAATAAGTTTCAAACTTGACTTGTTGAGGGCGCAGTGACCAAGATTTTAATGAAAGCAGTGAACTGCTGGGACTTGCGACATACTTAGAAGGAGTAGGCAACTTGCTTAGTACGGTTTCTAATTGAATAATACGTTGCTTAAGCTGTTGAACTTCTTGTTCGAGTTGAGTGACACGTTGTGTTAAATCTTCGGCAATTGCGGGGCTGGTGTACAGCACTGCCGTCAAGAGGGAAAACTTTATGAAATCATGCAGCATCTGAGTAAAACACCTGTTGAACCAGATTTTTATACTAGAGAGTGGAGAACGCTTTTGCAAGCACCGTTTTAGATGCTGACTGCGCCCCAACCCACTAAAGGGGGCTAAAGATAAGAATTTAATATTTTAAGTCTCCTTTAGGGGCGCAGTTAAGCTTTAACCGATTGGGGAAAACATGAGTCATTTAACGACAATACACCCCTTAGAATTATCGATTGAAGGGGGAAAAATTTATGCAGAACAGATTATTCCACACACGCCCGCCGCTGTGGATTTACCGACGCTGGTATTTTTGCACGAAGGTTTAGGCAGTGTGCGCCATTGGCGAGATTTTCCTTCCGCAGTGGTGCATGCAACAGGCTGTCCTGCCTTGGTGTATGACCGCTTGGGCTATGGGCGTTCTGATGCCGCGCCCACGCCGCGCACCCTGCGTTATATGGAACAGGAAGCCTTTGAATTTGTGCCACAGGTTTTGCAGGCGGCAAATATCCAGCGCGCGATTTTTATCGGGCACAGTGACGGCGGTTCGATTGCTTTATTATTTGCGGCGCGTTACCCGCAACTGACGCAGGCATTAATCACCGAGGCGGCACATGTGTTTGTGGAAGACATCACTACGCAAGGGATTCGCGAGGCGGTGGAAATTTATAAAACCACAAACCTGCCTGAGAAATTGGCGCGTTATCATGGGGATAAAACTGAAAAAGTGTTTTCTGCGTGGGCAGATACGTGGCTCTCGTCAGAATTCACCGCGTGGAATATTGAGCAATATTTAGCAGCGATTCACGCGCCGTTATTGGTGATGCAGGGGATGGATGATGAATATGGCACAGTGCGCCAAGTGGATGCGATTGCCTCGCAAGTGTCGGGGCAAGTGACGCGCTGTTTAGTGCCGAATTGCGCCCACATTCCCCATCAACAAGCGCGAGATGTAGTATTCCAACACATTTGTGAATTTATTAACTCTCAGCTTTAAGTGTTCGTCGCTTCAATAATGGGTTGTTCTTTTTATTCTGCAAAACGAAAGCTGTCGAACTTTAGATATTTAACACCACCAAGATTTTGAAATTCCACAGTCCCCATTTTTCAAAAGGGACAGCCATAAAAAAGCCTCCTCATTAACCTCTGAGGAGGCTTTTAAACTACAGTAGACTAAACAGCTTTATTTGTGTGCAGGTTCAGCGGGTTTTGCAGGCACAGCAACAGCAGGCTTTGCAGCGGGCGTTGTGGTGGTAGTCGTGGTTGTTGTGGTAGTCGTAGGAGCAGCGGCTTTTGCAGCAGGTGCAACCACCATCAACTTGTCCATGTTCTTCTTAACCGCAGCTTCGCCCACGCCTTCAACTTTCAGCAAGTCTTCAACTTTGGTGAATGGACCTTTTTCCGTACGATATTTCACAATCGCTTCGGCTTTCTTCGCGCCAATGCCGTCCAAGGTCTTTTCTAACATCTTGGCATCAGCGGTATTGATGTCGACTTTTTCGACTTTGGCAGGCGTTGCCGCAGGTTTAGGTGCAGTCACTGCTTCCACTTTGGTCGTGACATCCTTCTTCACGCTTTCCTTCGTGGTTTCGACTTGAGCTTTTACCGCTTCTTTCGTGCCGCTGGCAACTTCTGCGGCTTCATGTTTGGCAGCATCGGTTTTTGCCGCTGCGTCTAACTGAGAAGACACGTTTTTCAAAATGTCGTTGGCAGACACGTTGATCGACAATAAACCCGCAACTGCAAGCACCGTGATTCTTTTTAACATTGTAAAATCCTTCTTGTGAATGAAAAAATCCCTGTCTAGGGAAGCTGGATCGCCCGAATTCTACGCAACACTTGGGCGCTTATATCTTGGTATAGTTCTTCGCGTAACACTTGTTCTTCCGCATCTTTGGCTAAAATTGCGTTTTGGTCGAAACTGTATTCTCGCAATAATAGTATATTTTGCGGTTCTAGCAAGATTTTGTTTTGTGGGGTACGCGCTTCCAAATCCACCCTCAGATTTAACTCCATTTCTTCTACGCGCCCTGTGACTGCTGAAATCGAGAGAAAGCGACGGGTGAAATTTTCATTGCGGATATAAATCACCGCCTGTGCCACCTTCGCATTCGGAGCAAGCGCAACGCCTTCTTCCACCAAAACACGCGACACCTCCGCCGCAATCCGTGGCGAATTTTCGGCTTGCACGAACACGGTTTTCAACGCCATCGGCACGCTGCCCCGCAATTGAAAACCGCATCCACTGAGCAGACTGAGCAATAAACAGTAAATCAGCCCGCGCAGCTTCATGCCACCACCACATTCACCAGTTTACCCTTGACCACGACCACTTTTTTCACGGTTTTGCCTTCAAGGAAACGTTGTACATGCGGATCATTCAATGCCAAGTGTTCAATCGCGGCATTGTCCAAATCGTTGGCAACGTGCAAATGTGCGCGTAATTTGCCATTGACTTGAACCACGACTTCCACGCTGTCGCGGGTCAAAGCGGCGGGATCGGCTTTCAACCAAGCTTGTTGCATCACCAAGCCGTCGTGTCCCAAAATTTCCCATAAAGCTTGGGTAATGTGCGGCACGATGGGCGAGAGCATCAACACCACCGCCTCCAAACCTTCTTTAATCACCGTGCGCATTTGGGGCGAATCTTCAGCGCGTCCCAAGGTGTTAATTAATTCCATCGCGGCGGCAATCGCAGTGTTGAAAGTATAGCGTCTGCCGATGTCGTCCCCAATTTTCACAATCGCTTCATGCACTTGGCGACGCACTTCTTTTTCTGCTTTGCCTAAGGCATTCACGTCTAAAGCGGGGGTTTCTAATTCAATTTGCGTAACTACTTGTCGCCACAAGCGTTTTAAGAAGCGTGCACTGCCTTCAACGCCTGCATCTGACCATTCCAAAGATTGCTCAGGCGGCGCGGCAAACATCATGAATAAACGCACCGTGTCCGCACCATAACGTTCGATCATGATTTGCGGATCGACCCCATTATTTTTAGATTTGGACATTTTTTCAGTATTGCCGATATTAACGGGTAAACCATCAGTTTTGAGCTTTGCCCCGACCACACGACCTTTCGCATCGCGTTCAATATCGACATCGGCTGGGTTAATCCAGTCATTTTTACCGTTTTTGCCATCGCGATAAAAAGTTTCTGCAATCACCATGCCTTGCGTCAATAAGCGTTTGAACGGCTCATTGCCTTGTACTAAGCCTTCATCACGCAACAAGCGGTGATAAAAACGCGCATACAATAAATGTAAAATCGCATGTTCAATCCCGCCAATATATTGGTCTACAGGCAACCAATAATTGACTTTTTCCTTGTCCAACATCGCGCTGTCACAGTCAGGACTGCTAAAACGGGCGTAATACCATGAAGATTCCATAAAGGTGTCAAAAGTATCAGTTTCACGTTTCGCATCTGCGCCACATTGGGGGCATTTGACGGTGTAGAAACTCGAGTCTTGCTTGAGCGGAGAACCCACTTCTGCCATTTGTACTTCTTCTGGCAAAACTACGGGTAAATCTTTTTCAGGCACGGGCACAGTGCCGCAATGCGGGCATTCAATCATTGGGATAGGACAGCCCCAATAACGTTGCCGTGACACGCCCCAGTCGCGTAAACGGTAATTCACGCGGCGTTGCCCTTTGTTTTGTGCGGTTAAAAACGCGGCAATCTCGTTAAAGGCTTGTTCAGAACTTAAGCCGTTAAAGTTGCCAGAATTGATCAATACGCCTTTTTCAGTCATGGCGGCGGTTAAATCGGCAATTTCTGCCTCGCCTGTGCGCACAATCACTTGTTTAATTGGTAAATTATACTTTTGAGCAAATTCAAAATCGCGTTGGTCATGCGCAGGCACGGACATCACTGCGCCCGAGCCATAGCCCATGAGCACGAAATTTGCGACCCAGACGGGTACAGATTCGCCTGTAATTGGGTGGATGGCGGTCAAACCTGTGGCAACGCCGCGTTTTTCCATAGTTTCCATCGCGGCTTCAGCGGTTTCTGTGTGGGCACATTCTTCAATGAAAGCGGCTAAGGCAGGATTTTGTTGGGCAGCTTGTTGCGCCAGCGGATGTTCTGCGGCAATGGCGACGTAGGTGACACCCATTAAGGTATCGGGGCGGGTGGTGAACACGGTTAAGTCTTCGTCACCGACTTTGAAATGAATTTCTACGCCTTCGGAACGCCCAATCCAGTTGCGTTGCATGGTTTTGACCGAGTCGGGCCAGCCTTCGAGTCCGTCTAAATCTAAGAGCAGTTCTTCAGCGTAAGCGGTGATTTTTAAAAACCATTGCGGAATTTCGCGCCGCTCGACTAATGCGCCAGAACGCCAGCCGCGTCCGTCAATCACTTGTTCGTTGGCTAACACGGTTTGGTCAACGGGGTCCCAATTCACAGGCGAGGTTTTTTTGTAAATCATGCCTTTTTGATAGAGGCGAATAAATAACCACTGTTCCCAACGATAATAATCGCGGTTGCAGGTGGCAATTTCGCGTTCCCAGTCGTAGCCTAAACCAAGGCGTTTGAGCTGATTGCGCATATAGGCAATATTTTCGCGTGTCCATTTGGCGGGGGGGACGTTGTGCTGAATTGCGGCATTTTCTGCGGGCAAACCGAATGCGTCCCAGCCCATCGGTTGGAGTACGTTTTTACCTTGCATGCGTTGGAAACGGGAAATCACGTCGCCAATGGTGTAATTGCGGACATGTCCCATATGCAGTCGCCCACTGGGGTAGGGAAACATGGATAGGCAGTAAAATTTTTCTTGTTCTGGATTTTCGACAGCTTTGAAAACCTTTTCGGTTTCCCAGCGTTTTTGAATGTCTGCTTCTAAAGTTTCGGGGGTGTACTGTGCTTGCATAATGGCTAATAGGTGACATGAAAGTGACAAGCATAACTCAGTTGGGGGAAAATTTGTAGGATGGGTAAGGTTTCAAGCCTTTAAAGAAGCCCCTAAATCCCCGTTTCGCGTTCCCAAACTCTGTTTCACAGCCATTAAGTTAAGGACTAAAAGCAAGATTTCTTACTCTGTTTAGCATATAGGAGCAAACTCGTGGCAGAGGAACGTCTCCTTGGAACTAAACGATGACTTCTAC
>JAQTYU010000018.1:0-35072 GCA_028688145.1 Thiotrichaceae bacterium
GGGGTTCTAATCTAGCCCATTGTTCATCTGTTAATGCGTAACGGCGACTCATGCTTTGTTCCTTGGGATTCTTCATTCTAAGCTCTTTAGAATAACCTATCTTTCTATTTGATGACACGCCCTAGGATACAGACACAAATCGGGAACATATTCTTTCCCTGCAATATCAAGAGAACATCTTGAAAATACTGAATAATATTTGAGAGCCAATAAAGCCGCCCCCAAAGTCACTTGTACATAGCCGTGGTTTTTTGAAGGACTCATCTCAAACATCTGGCATCATAACTCTCATTGTTTTATCAGTAACTATTTTATTTTACTGGAAACATGATTATACAGCGCACAATGCTAACTCATTGTAAATAAATTATGATTTCAACTGCATAATTCCTAAGCCAATTTTCTCTTTCGTGAAAAATACAGGGCTATTTTTAGTTGATTTTTTTTATGAAAGTCAAAAGTTCACGAACTAGCCCTCCCTCAATCCCCCTTTTTCAAAGGGGGAAGCTAAACCTGCATTAATTTTTAAGTCGGGGATTGGTGACTTCTTCAAGAAGCAGGTTTCAACACCGCCAATTCCAAAGCAGGGTATAAATGCACCACAGAACGGCTAAATTCAAAATTCACCAAAGGCATTTTTGCAAACTTTTCAGGAATTGGAGTTTGTAAAACCTCTGCCATATCCTTGCCCGATTCAGCCGAGGCTTTCAAACTTTGGTCTAACCATTGTAAATATTCACGGGTTTGCACGATGGCGCGTTTGTCTTGCAACACCTCGCCATGTCCCACCACTAAATACGTAAATTTAAGCTGTTCCAACTGTTTCAACGCATCCAGCCACTTCGCAATATCGGCATGAGGTGTCGTCGGCGTGCGATTATAAAACACCAAATCGCCCGCAAATAACACCCCTGTTTTTTCATCCAGCAAGGCTAAATCAGCATGACTGTGCCCTTGCAACACCAACAATTTAAATTTGTGATCACCCACATTTAAACTGTCAGCCGTCAATTTTTCCGTCGCCGCCAGCGGTTCAGTGCCGCGCATCCAGTCGCCCGTCATGCGATACATATTGTCCGAAAATGCGCCGCCTTCGCGTTCCATGTCTTCAATTGCTGTCGGCAAGGCTGCAATTTTCACATCTTTAAACGCTTGATTGCCAAAAAAATGATCAGGATGATGATGAGTATTAATGACTTGTACAATTGGCTTGTCGGTGATTTTAGCAATTGCTTGGCGCATCTGTTCGCCATAACGCAACGAAGAACCCGTATCAATCACCACCACGCCCGCGCTGGTCATCACAAAAGCAGTGTTGACGATATTGCCGCCATTCTCAAAAGAAAAATCCTCGGTTTTACCCACAAAAACATAGGTATCCGAGGAAAGTTGACGCGGCACAAGTTGATAATTTAACTCGACCGCGTCTACACCAAGAGAGAGAAATACTAAGCAACAACAACTACTAACAAACAACCAAAAAAGCTTCATGGTATAAGTTCCGCCTTGATTTTATTTGCATTATTGTCCCGTCCGCTAATATGCAGCGTGGGCAAGGGCAAATTTTTGGGAAACTCAATACTAAAAATTGGGTTTTCGCTGACCGGTTCAGCAGGTTTAATCTGCGCCAAAGTCTTGCCAGTCGCGTCTTGTAAATTAATTTCTTCCAGATGGAACTTAGGGATGCCCGAAGCTAAACCTGTATCCATCGGATGAATCACACGAAAACGTACCCGTTGCGCGCTGGGCTGCTGCCAAATTCGCCCCTGAACTTGTCCTAATTGACTTTCCCACACGCCCGAATTTCGTGCCGCACTGGGCAAAGTACAACCACCACCCGCTGCATCCACCCATTTGCCGCCGACATGCCAGCCGTCCGCTGTGCGCACTGCGGCACGAATTGGGCTGGCTTGCTGTAATTTGATCCGAAAGCCAATAAACGGCAAAGCCTGTTGTGGATAAAATGTTAAAACTTTGGGCAAAGGATTAAAGTCTGCAAAAATCAGAATTTCTTCAATCGTTTGCAAACCTTCCACTTTTACCGCCAGCGGCACTTGCATCGAATTCTCAGCTTGTTCGGGCGCAAGCACTTGCACCCGTGAATCAAACTGTACGGGATAATCTTTCAGAAAACGATTGTACATCGTTGTCCATTGCACCGAATTCAACGGATCAACAGGGATTGCCAACACGTTCATCGGCAACAGCGCCATTAATCCAAGTCGATAAATGCGCCACATGATTTAATGTTTCACTTCTTCGGCAGCGGCATAATTCACATGGTATTCCGCAAAAATCTTGGCGAGCGTGCCATCCTTTTGCAAGGCTTTCATCGCTTGTTCCAATTCAGTGGCTAACACGGGATTATCCGCTTTCACCGCCAAACCCACGGTCCACTTTTGGATTAAACCGGGCATTGGCGACTCGCTATAAATCACGGGCTGATCTTTGGCTAAACCACTTTCTATTTGACCGCGTTGTCCCATCACCGCACTGACTTCGCCTTTTTGGAAAGCGACGAGCGCGTCCGTAAATTTGGGATAATGTTTAACGCTGTTACGCAGTAAACCTTGCATGGTGCTGGTCAAAAACACCGAGGCAACGCTGTCCAATTCCACCCCAACTTTATGATCCAACAAGACTTGTAAACTCGGCAAGTTTGGAATGCGTTTTGGGTTATACGCCAGCGTGACTTGTTCCTGAAAATACGGGGCGAAGATTTTCACTTTGGGATTATCTTCTGCAAAACGCGCATCCACAGGCACATGTAACATCACATCGGCAACACCACCGCCCAAATAATGACCTTTCCAAACCGAGTTACGCAAATCATCGACCATGCTTTCGCCCGCAGTCACGGGCATTTGATTCATACTCACGCCAAGCTTTGCAGCCAAGGCGCGGGCGATGTCTACGTCAATGCCGCGCGTTTTCTGCTCTGCATCGACAAATGAATATGGTGGAAAATCTTTATACAAGGCAACGCGCAACGCGCCTTTTTCTTTGATTTTTTCCAATCCTTCCGCAGCGATATTGCCACACAGCAATAATCCTACGCACGCTCCAATCACCCATTGAGGTTTAATCATGATTCTTCTTAATCAGGTTTGACTGTGTCTATCCAGCTACGAATCGCCCATAAAGCTTCTTGACTTAAATAATCAGCCATTTTGGGCATGTAGGTGATCCCATTACGAATTGCACCTTCACGGACGCGGTAGGAATACCATTCATCACCTTCTTTACCGACGGGTAATTTACGCAGGTCAGGGGCAATCCCGCCTGAAACCGCGCCTAAACCGTGACAACGTGCACAGTTTTGATTATAGGCAGATTTACCAATTTCGATAGCTTTCGCATTGCCACGATAGGGATTTTCTTCTTTCCAGTCTTTGCCAATCGGTGCAAGACCTGCGGTGTCTACGGCTTGTGGAGTCACATCGCCATGCGCCAATAACGCAGCAGGAAATAAGCTAACAGCTAACACTAAAGGTTTAAAGGTACGTTTGATCATGAAAAAGCTTCCTTAAATAAAATGTAATCGTCATAAAGGCTTAAAAAAAGGTGGGATAAAATTTATCCCACCAAAAGTTGTGGACTAATTAGCGTGTAACTTGAACACCCACAAGCTACCGCCTTGATTCAGATGGTTAATCTTCTTGGCAACATCGCCGCCCCATAAGGGTACAGCCCCACCCCACCCTGAGGGGACAGCAACAAATTGTTCACCGTCTTGTTCCCAAGTGACAGGAACACCGACCACCCCTGAACCCGTTTGGAACTTCCACAATTCTTCACCTGTTTTCGCGTCAAACGCTTTCAGATACCCTTCTGGCGTGCCTGTAAATACCAGCCCGCCTGCGGTGCTTAACACCCCACCCCATAAAGGCGCAACGTTCTTTTGTTCCCAAACGATTTTGCCGTTGGTGGGATCAATCGCACGCAACACCCCAATATGATCATCATGAATAGGCTTGATGGTGAAGCCAGCCCCTAAATAAGCCGCACCTTTTTTATAGGTCACTGGCTCATTCCAAATATCCATACCCCAATCATTGCTGGGCACGTAGAAATAACCGGTGTCAGGACTATATGCCATCGGCATCCAGTTCTTGCCGCCTAAGAAGGAAGGAATGGTGAAGGCTGATGTGCCTTTCTTGCCATCTTTGGCATCGCTAGGATTACCAGGACGCATACCCGCTTTTTCAATCGGACGACCCGTTTTTAAATCAATCCCTTCCGCCCAGTTCAAATCAGGCAGGAATTTGCTGGCAGAAAGTAATTTGCCGTTGGTGCGGTCTAAAACATAGAAGAAACCATTACGGTCTGCTTTAGCTCCTGCTTTGATGGTTTTGCCATCTTTTTCAAAATCGAAGGGAATGAATTCGTTCACCCCGTCAAAGTCCCAACTGTCATTGGGCGAGGTTTGGTAATGCCAAACGATTTTGCCTGTGTCAGGATTGATAGCCAGCGTGGATGCAGTGTAGAGATTGTCGCCGGGACGGGTGTGTGAATTCCAAGGCGCGGGGTTGCCCGTTCCGAAGAATAATAAATTGGTATCAGCATCATAAGTGCCGCCTAACCAAGTTGCGCCGCCGCCGTATTTCCACATGTCGCCTGGCCAAGTTTTGCCAATCGCATCACCTGTCATGCCGTTGTCTTTCTTGTTACCGTCTTTATCGACCATGTAACCCATGTGTCCTTCAATCACAGGACGAGTCCACACCAATTTGCCTGTTTTTGCGTCACGGGCATCAACACGACCGACAATGCCAAATTCACCGCCCGCAACCCCAGTGATGACCTTGCCATTGACGATGATAGGCGCGGCAGTGTAGGAATAGCCGGCTTTATAATCATCGGCTTTTTCTTTCCAAACCACTTTACCCGTGTCTTGATCCAAGGCGACGAGTTGTGCATCTAAAGTGCCGAAAATCACTAAATTGTCATACAGGGCTGCGCCACGATTCACTACGTCACAGCAAGGCAGAATGCCATCAGGCAGGCGGTGATCGTATTGCCACAATTCTTGACCCGTTTTTGCATCCACCGCAAACATGCGGGAATAGGAAGCGGTCACGAAAATTTTGCCGTTGTACACGAGGGGTTGTGCTTCTTGCCCGCGTTGTTTTTCATCGCCATAAGAAAAGGCCCAAGCAGGCACTAAATGCTTGACCGTGTCTTTGTTGATTTTGTCCAAGGGACTGTGACGTTGGGCGCGTAAACCCATCCCATAACTGACGACATCACCGGGGGTCGTGGTGTCATTTTGAATATCGGCATCAGTCACGCCTTTGGCAAACACGGTGGGGGTGCTGCTCAGGGCGCAAGCCATTAAAATGCTGGCAATTTGTGCTTTCAGTGGGGTTGATTTGAAATAATGATTCACTCTGCAAACTCCTCTCTTCTTGAACTCTTGTTATTTCTTATCGCCATAAATTTGGCGTATCACCTAAACGCAAAAAAAGTGCCAAAACTGTTTTTTGCCTGCTAACACACCGAATTAGCAAAAACTTCACGAAAATACGCGCTATTTTTTTCCTGTTTTTTTCTGTAAATGTGACAACTTTGTCACAACTTTTGCCCCTCTGGGGATCAGTGTGTAACAGTATTGAGACGCTGTTAAAAATAGCCTCTGATTAAATTGTCGAAAAATACGACACTCGCTCTATTATTTAAATATTTATTTTAAATTCAATTAGTTAATTATTGATATTGGCTTAATTAGTTGATTATAAATTAAGGATTCTAACTATTTGTGCCATTTGTGCACAGGCTGCTGTAATTCTGTTGCAGATTTGTAACAAAACTTGGAACAATGCCGCCTGTACAATTAATTCCTCACGGCGAATGGCTTAAATTTATATTTTTAATCAAGTAGTTAAAATGATTTTTTATTTTAATGGTATATAAGTTGCTAAAGCGATATGCGCTTTCACAAAGTGTTGCATTTTACGAACGACCGCTCGGTAAAATGCAACAGGCTGTGGCGCGAAACTTAAATATAAGCCTATCTCCTAAGCGGCTCATAAACACCAAAAGGCTGCGCAGTAGTACCGTAAAGAGTTCTTAGGAGGAGAGAGAGGAGTTTTGTGATGTCTGTAAAACAACGTAAATTAAGCCGCGTTTTAAGTACGGCTTGTCTTGCCTTGCTGGCAAATTCTGCCAGTGCTGTCGTCGTGGTTGGCGGCGACAATGGCTGGGAAGTGAGTTTTGATGGCAGTGTGAACGGTTTCTTGGTGCATGAAAGCCAAGACACCAAACCCCTGAACACCGCAGGAGGCAATATCAGCAGCAATCAAGACAGCACGCGGGTGCGGACTGGCTTGTTGCCTAGCGTTTTCGGTTTTAATGTGAAGTCACCGCTGGTTGATGGCTTACGCGGCAGTGCACGCATTGGGTTCTATCCACAAATTCAAAATGCTGACCAAGCTAAAAATACTTTCGGTTCACAAATCGATTTGCGCGAAGCTTTCTTCAAAGTGGAAGGCAATTTCGGTGAAGCTTTAGTCGGGCGTGCCTTAAGTTTGTATCAAGGTAAAAATCTGCTCACCGACATGACCTTGTTTGGGGTTGGGGTGCAAGGTGGCGTGAATGGTGGTGGTACGACTTTAGGACGTATCGGTTATGGCTATGTTTATAATAACTTTAATCCTTCCGTGCGCTACACCACGCCGAGCTTTAAAGGCTTGCAACTCAGCGCGGGTTTATATGATCCCAGCGTGATTTCAGGCAGTGGCGTGTCTGCAAAACGCACTAAAACGCCGCGTCTTGAAAGTGAATTATCGTATGCCACCAAACTTGGCAATGACAAAGTGCAATTGTGGTTAAGTGCAATGAGTCAAAAAGCTGATTTTGATCAAAGTGCAACCGCAGGTGCTCCTAACGGCTCAGTCAAAGCTTCAGGTTGGGCATACGGTGCACAATATGTAATGAGTTCAGGTTTGGAATTATTGGCTTCGGGCTACACGGGTAAAGGCTTAGGCTCGACTTTGATGTTAGACAATGATTCTTTAGACAGCATGGGGAAAGAACGTGACAATAAGGGTTTCTTATTGCAAGCCGCCTATACCTATCAAAAAACCAAAGTCGGTTTAAGTTATGGTCAAAGCCGTGCCAATGAAACCAATGCTGATTTCGATTTACGTATGGCAAACGGAACGCGCCAAATTGCTAAACAAAGTTCAACCACTTTGGGCGTTTATCATGACGTGAACAAATGGTTGAAACTGGTGGCAGAATATACCCGCGCCACCAATGAATGGCATGGACCTGGTAGCAAACAAGAAGCTGACGTGATTTCTGTCGGTGGCTTCTTCATGTGGTAGGCTAGTTTTCTAGTCTAGTATGATTAAGACCTCTTAGTTTTATTGCTAAGGGGTCTTTGTTTATCTGAAATTTAGTTTTACTGCGCATCCACCAAGCCCCTAAAAAGGGCTTTTTAAAGAAGCCCCCAACCCCCTAAAGGGGGCTAAAGATAAAAATTAAAGCGGTTTTAAGTCCCCTTTAGGGGGTTGGGGGCGCAGTCAAAATAAAACACCCCAATAAAAATTCTAACACTCCCCACCCAAGGATAATTCATGAAAACGCTGATGCTGTGCTGCTTATTAGGCTTTTCGAGTGCCAGTTTTGCAGGCTGGTTTGATAACAATGAAAACGTGTTATGGCAATTTCGCGATCAATTTGTGCGCATTGAAGCCCAAGAATCGGGCAGTGTGCCCAATCAACACCCTGTTAAATTTGCGCCTGACCAAATTCGACATTTACTAGCCTCATTAACAGTGCAACGCGACACCAAACTTTATCCCGTGTTCACCGAAACTGAGTTGAAATTAATCAGCGAACCGATTACCAAAGCGTTGAGCATGGCGCGTCCTGAAGAAGATGTGAGTTTTGCAATTGTGGGAATGCACCCCGGTTTATTGACCAATGAAAACCGCGTCGTTACGGGGCGGATTTTTTTCCAACAGCAACAATTACAAGTGGTTTTCGGCTTGCTGCATGAAGAAATCAACGAAAAACAAGACCGCCGTTTATATCCATTTACTTTAGGTTCACGCAGTGGCAGCTTGGAAAGCACTAAGTGGAAATTACAAACCAGTGCGGGACAAGTATTAGTGGCAGAACGCCCTGACTGGATTGCCTTAACCCCAAAAACGGTGCTGGCACAAGTGGTGAGCGCGCAACTATTAAAACCTGAACAAGTGGCGCGGGAAACCGCACAAGTGCGTCAAGAAACCACGCGTTTAAACAGCGAACAAAAGCAATTATTAGAAAACACTTCGCGCTTGCAGCAGGAAGTTTCACAGTTAAAACAAGAAGTCACGACTTTGAAGCAAGCCCCCGTCGCGCCCATTGCTAAAAAAGCGGTTGCGCCAGCTCCTGCTGTAAATGCTGCCACTTCTAGCGTGGAACAGCGTTTATTGACGTTGCAACAATTGCGCGATAAGCAATTGATTACTGAACAGGAATATCAACAACGACGTTTGAAGATTTTGGATTCGCTATAAATTAACCTGAGTTCGGGATAAGAAATATTTGTAGTAGGGTGGAATAGCGTAGCGTATTCCACCATGAAGTGTGATAGTTCTAGGGGTATGGTGGAATACGCTGCGCTATTCCACCATACGACTACTAAATTTTCTACTCTAAAAAAGTAGGAGCAGAGAAGATTTAACATCATCGCGTTTACAAATTATTTAAAATGCCTGTGCGACTTTCTTGCGGCAAGGCTTTGAAATCATAAGTTTGTTGGGCTTCGCCATTTTTCAAAATCACCACGGTGTTTCCAAAGGCTTCCACATCTGCCTGATCATGGGTAATAATCACCACAGGTAATTGAAAACGTGATTGAATTTGCAATAATTCCGCTCGCATTTTGCTGCGCAATAAAGGATTCAGCGCGGCAAAAGGTTCATCGAGCAATAATAAATCAGGTTGACACACCAAAGCCCGCGCCAAGGCAACCCGTTGCTGTTGCCCACCCGACAAGTCACGCGGCAGGCTATTCGCTAATTTGTCAATTTCAAACAATTCCATAATGTCGCGAATACGTTGCTGATTATGTGATGATTTCCACCACCATTTAGTTAAACTAAAGCTAATATTCTCTAACACGCTAAGATGGGGAAATAAGGCATAATGCTGGGGTAAATAGCCAATTTTACGCTGGCTGACAGGCACATTAATATGAGTTTCTGTATCAAGCAAAATTCTGTCATTAACTATAATATGCCCCGTATCTGGGGTAATTAATCCTGCAATTGATTGTAAAGTCAGACTTTTTCCCGCACCAGAATGTCCAAACAGCACCAGAAAATCATCGGTCGTGCTGAATTCCACTTTCAGTTGAAAACGGCGGTGTTTATCCAGCAGCTCTTTTTCAATATTTACCGAAATTGCCATGTTAAGCTCACTTAGCCTCTTAAAATAAGGCTTCAAAAGTCTTGTAGCGGTTTAGCCTTGTAGCCCGTATGCAGCACGTAGTGGAATGCGGGGGATTTAAATCTTAACTGCGCCCCCAACCCCCTAAAGGGGGCTAAAGATGAAAGATTTTGTCTTTAAAGTCCCCTTTAGGGGATTTAGGGGCGCATTAAAAACCCTTAAGGCTTCCCAAAACCATAACGGGTCAACACTGCCAAACTCGCTTCAGAAGTCACAAAATCAATAAATTGCTGTGCCAAAGCATGATTGCGACTGTCTTTGACGCTGCCAATGGGGTATAAAATCGGGCTGTGATTGCCTAAAGTTGCCACCACTTTGACTTTTTGCTTGGCAATTTCTGCATCGGTGGAATACACAAAACCCACATCAACTTCGCTTTTCGCTACATAATCCAAAGCTTGGCGCACGGTGTCGGCATAAATAAACTTGGGCTTTAAACCTTCATACAGCTTTTCAGCAGTGAGTGATTCTTGGGTATAACGCCCAATCGGCACATTTAAATTTCCGACTGCAATACGCTTCACCACAGGCAAGGTTAATTCTTGGGGTTTAGTAATTGCCAGTTTGCTATCAATAGGGACAATCATCACCATTTTGTTGCTGACAAAGTTCTTAACGCTGGCAGCTTCGATTAAATCTTTTTCCAAGCCTTGCTTCATGGTGACTTCATCCGCAGAAGCGAACACATCAGCGGGAGCACCTTTGACGATTTGCTGTAATAAATTGCCTGAGGCGGCAAAGTTAAACACCACTTTTGAACCCGTTGCGGCTTCAAAGTTTTTGCCAATTTCTTTAAAGGCATCCGTCAAACTGGCAGCCGCAGAAACCACCAAGGCATCTTCATCATCAGCATAACTTGGTGCGGCAAGCGCAATGCCCAGTAATAAAACAAATTTCATTAAATGACGTAACATCTTATATATCCTCATGTTAAATAAAAATTAATTGCGAAAACTGCGCCCCTAAATGGGACTTAAAAGACAAAATCTTTTATATTTAATCTTTAGCCCCCTTTAGGAGGTTGGGGGCTGCTTTTAAACCAACTTTGAGATTCTCTTCCCCCTAAAAGGGACTTCACTCATTACCAATGCTGGCTTTTCAATAAACGGCTGGCAATCACTAAAACGGCAATGCACACCAAAGAAGTAATTAACACCAAAACATCTGCTAAGGGGTCGTTGCCTGCCTGCACGGTGTCATAAACCGCAAGTGATAAGGTTTGAGTGCGCCCCGGAATATTCCCCGCCACCATCAGCGTTGCGCCAAATTCCCCCATTGCTCGGGCAAATGCCAACATCGTGCCTGCTAAAATTCCGCGCCATGCCAAGGGCAAAGTAATGCGTATAAAGGTGGCTAAATGGCTTTGTCCCAAGGTGTAGGCGACGCGCTCAAATTCCTGATCGACATTTTCAAAGGCGGCACGGGCGGATTTAAACACCAGTGGGTATGAGACGATTGCAGAAGCTAATACCGCGCCGTGCCAGTTAAAAATTAAAGTGTAAGAAAAGTTTTCGAGCAACCAATGTCCGACAATCCCTTTTTTCCCAAACAAGCTGAGAATGTAATAACCCAACACCGTGGGCGGCAATACCATCGGCAAGGTTAATAAAGCATCTAAAGATTCCTTGCCCCAGAATTGCTTACGCGCCAAAAAATAGCCCATCGCTGTTCCAAACACTAAAGCGACCAGCGTCGCAATGCCTGCAACTTTCAAAGTGAGCCACAGCGGCATCCAATCAACTTGCGACCAAACCGCGAACATAATTAATTGACGGGTAAAACGTGTAACAGATGCGCTGCTGCACCCGCGCTGGTATCGGTGTTACGGTCAATGACGAATAAACGCTTATTCGCTGCGTCATACGCGACACCACGTACTGAACGGTAACCTTTGGAAAATTCGCTAACCTGTCCTGTGGCGGTGATGCGATACACAATGCCGCCCGTGCCCCCTGTGAATAAACTGCCATCATCTGCCGCTGCTAATAAATCGGGCTGGTTGATTTTGGCAAATACGTTTAAATTTTGCAGGGATTGGCGCGTGACTAATTGTGACAAGGGCACGGATAAAATTTGATTATTATCTTGATCGCTGAGATACATGGTTGAACCGCCGATGACGCAGCCCACTAATTTTCCTGTGCCGCTAATCACTTCAAGTTCTTGTGCGGTCAGTGGAGTGCTGTTTGCAACGATACTTAACAAATTGACCGTAGAAGTGCGGGTATTGTCCGAATTTTTCACAAAGCCGCAGTCGTATAATTGACCTTGGGAATCAGCGGTCAAACCAATGCGCCGTAATTTGGGATCAATGCCTTGAATTGCCTGTGAACTTCCCACAGCGGAGGCTTGCAACACTGTGCCCGCCGTGCCATATCCGAAACGGGTGACAAAAATTTGCTGGTCGTTCAAAACCACCACTTGCCCCAAACCGCCGACTTTGGGATCAACTGTGGGTAAATTCAGCGCGTCGATAAAGCCTTTGCTGTCTGTCCAGCGCATCAGTAAATTATTGGCATCATCGCTGATATATAAGACTTGGGTATTTGCATCCCACCACAAACCGTTAGGCGTACCTGCTACCGCAATATGTAAAGCTTCGCGTGTCGTATTGCCACTAACATCATCCGAGTTGCAGCCTTGTAATAGTCCACATAATCCCAAAATAATCAGGCTGTTAAATAATAACTTCATGATGTTCTCCCGCATGTAACAATACTTATCTATTTTAGTTTTGGCTTAGCGTTATATAACTATTTATATAACGCTAAGCCAGTTAAAAAGTGATTTTGTTAGCAGTCATGCTGCTAAAAATTTAACCACGTCCCCAAACTTCCTAAGGCTTTCACATTAGGAAATTTGGGAGACTGCACAATTTCTTCTAACGATTATTTAACGGCTAACAATACGCTGTTTGCCTTGAAAATACCGCGTAAAGGTTTGCCTAATTCAATTTTCATTTCTTCGAGGGCTTCTTCGGTGACGGTGGCTTTCAGCAATTGACCGCCATCAAGTTCCAACACCACTTCAGCATTGACCTTGCCTTGCAGAATGGTTTTGACTACGCCAGCGAGATTGTTGCGGGCGGTGACTTTCATGTCCAAGTCAGTTAACAGGATGATTTGTGATGCCTTCACTAAGGCATAGACTTCTTTACCAACCGCTAATTCCAGTGCAATAACGCTGTCCAAGGTGACCAGAGCGGTCAGCTTTACGCCGCCTACCAAGGTGAGAATCACTTCTGCGTTAATTGGACCTTGTTTGATGGTGGTGATCGTGCCTAAAAATTGATTTCTTGCGCTGCTATTCATGAGGATAGACCTTATTTAGTTACGTGATTGTAGTGCGTCAAAGACGCGGTTACAGCTTACACGGCGTTGCGCGCTGCACTTCAATACGATTCACACCCTTCAAATGACGTGGAAGCAAATAGGTATCTGAAGTCGCGAATAAGCACATGTAACCTGATTCGCTGCAAAGATGCTGATTATTTTTACTGTAGGCAAGAATCACTTGTTCGCCTACGGGCGTATTAAATAATTCATGCCAAGAAAATAAACAGGCATCTCCTTGAGAGTTCGTCGCCAATACATAGAACGGAATTTGATAAATGGGTTTATCCGCTTTAATCACTGCCTGCATGAGCAAGGTTTTCAATAACACGCCTTTATAAGTCGTGGGTTCTTGAACACGCTTACGGTGTCTACTACAAACCATCGAGTCCACACTGAGATTTGCGGTGGGCATATCAAACACATTACCGAGACTCAGCCGCAGAGGATTTTGCACTTCGCCACTCACTCTTAAGATAATTTCATCCGTTGCAGGCAGCGTTGGAAAAGCAGCCTCGCCCGTATTTCGGGACAAAATCGTAAGCTCTGGATGGCGTGGCATAAAAAACTCCCGATGACGAAAAAGAAAAGACACCGCAGTTTTAAGCGAAATCAATGCCAATTAATAATTGCTTGTTTTTAAAGATAAAAAATTTACATTCTATTGTTACAAAATGAACATTGTCCATGACGTTATATTCTATTGTATATAACGTCACAACTATATTCTAGTCTGTGTGCCTAAAATATAATAAATCATATTAAATTACTATGATTTATTTATGATTGAAAACAAAGTATTACAATTTATACTGAAGATTTATTCATGTGTTCTAACTTTATTAAAAACGTTTACACATGAATTTGCAGCAAAAACATCACAATGTCTTAAAACCCACATAATTTGTAAATTAACTGTCGCAAACTCAGGTTAAGTGCTTAATACCATTTGTATAGTAGGGTTGTATATCTCAGTAGAAAAATATTAATATTACGATTCTTAAAAAAATCATATTTATCTGCCAAAGGACTTCCATGCCCCCACTAAACTCACTGAGCACCGCCATTGCCCTACTGTTATTTTCACAAAACTTATTTGCAAAAACTACGATTTTGCCTGATGTTGAAGTCACTGAAACTGCGGCGATTTCTTCAAAACAACAAGTTTCCATCGCCGCCGAAACCTTGCCTGCCAACGTGCAAGTTATTGACCGTGAACAAATTGAAAATTTGCCGTCTGCGCATTATTTAGACCTGTTTCGTAAATTGCCAGGCATGGTGAATGCGCGTTATGGACAAGGCGACATTGCGGATAATTTTGGAATGCGCGGTTTTGATGGCGACCACGGTTCACAAACCGCGATTTTTATCGATGGCGTGCCGATTAACACCCCCAATCATCAACATGCACATGGCTTGGCAGATATTGGCTGGTTGCTGCCCGAAATGATTGAACGCATTGAAGTGATTAAAGGGCCATTTTCTGCGCTGTATGGCAATTTTGCACAGGCGGGCGTTATCAATATCATCACCAAAAAGTCTGATAACAGCAGCGTGGGTTTGAGTTTAGGAACATATGGCACACAACGCGCCGTTGGAGTTTATAGCCAAGCTTTACAAAAAAATACTTACACCCCGTTTTTAGTTTATGAAGCACAAAAAAGTGAGGGTTATCGCGATAATTCGGGCTATGAACGTTATAACGCCTTCAATAAATTCAGTTTTCCTGTGGGCGATAATTTATTATCGATTCGCGCCCATGCGGTGAAACGTCAATGGGATGCGGCGGGTTATGCGAGTTTGAACGACATTTTAAACAATAAAATCAGCCGCACCACCGCCACCAATTTAAGCGATGGCGGCGACAGTCGTTATACCAATTTAGTGTTGAATTACGCGCCACAGCGAGGCGAAGCTGGTTTACACGGCACTGTATATGCGGCTTCAGAAGTCTTAGATCGTTTTGCGACTTTTGATTTTAACGCGCCGCAACGCCATGACCACAATGATCGCGATTATGCGGGCTGGAACGTGTTTTATAATTGGGTGATGCAGAAAAACGCCAGCGTAATTTTTGGTACAGATGGGCAATATGACCAAGGCAATCGGCAACGTTTTCAAGCCAACAACCGCGCAACCTATGCCACTTTAAATGATTATCGCTCCAAACAATTGACAACTGGCATATTCACCCAAGCGCAATGGAAATTTGCCGAGCCGTTTAAATTAGTCGGCGGCGCACGTTATGATTATTTCAATATCGACATTACCAACCGCTTAAATCCTGCCAATTCGGGCAAAGCCACGCCGCAAACTTTCAGTCCTAAAATCGGTTTGGTGTATACGCCGCTCTCACAAATAGAGTTTTTCACCAATTACGGCAAAGGTTTTCGCACGCCCGCCGCCTCAGAATTTTCCCCCAACACAGGCAAAGCGAATTTTGATTTAGGCGTTTCGCCCACCCACAGTTGGGACTTGGGGGTAAATCTGCGCCCCGTACCACAAATTAAAATCAGTGCAAATTATTATCAAACCCGCACCGAGCA
Source organism: Thiotrichaceae bacterium (assembly GCA_028688145.1). Taxonomy (GTDB): domain Bacteria; phylum Pseudomonadota; class Gammaproteobacteria; order Beggiatoales; family Beggiatoaceae; genus JAQTYU01. Next base: position 15,323 of record JAQTYU010000018.1, read on the forward strand.
CGAAATTCGTTTTCTGGGCGACGAGCCGCGCAATGTCGGGGCAACGCGGCGCGAAGGTTATGAATTGCAAACCCATTGGCAACTTAATAAATCTTTGGCGGTGTTCGCCAATTATGCCCAAGTGAAAGCGCGGGTGCGTGATGCGGCGGCGGGACAGGATTTTGTGGCGGGAGTGGCGCGCAATGATATGCAGGCGGGAATTGAATGGCACAGCTTTGTACAAGGGCACGCCGTGAATTTAGAGCTATTTATGCAGCATTTTGGCAAAGCGCCGTTGAATGAAACTGCGAGTGTTGAACGTCCCAGTTTTAACCGTTACGTGAGCAAATTAACTTGGGCGCGGAAAAACGTGAGCAGTTTTATTCAAGTGGATTTTCAGCCCCAACAAAATGTTTCCGAAGCCGCGTTTGATATTGATGGTTATCGTTTTGACCCGAAACCGCGTTGGGATGTGTTGCTTGGGGTGAAATATCAGTTTAAATAAGTGCACAATAAAAAAGGACTAACCGTGCTACAAACACGGTCAGTCCTAATAATTAGAATGCGTGATTACAACGACGCAGGCGGCATCAACATTTTTAATAATGCCGTCTTTGCCTGTTGCAAAGTTTGTTCAGGAAGCGGCATCACTGATACTTCGGTAATATCACGTTTCAGTAAGCGTGTTGACCAACGGCGCACCGAAGTTGATGCCCGAAACTCACGTTCTAACAGACTATTTTGATGAATATCAATCCATTGCTGTTTATGCTGCAAATGCTCGCGTAATAAACCTTCTGAATGAAATCCCAAATGTAAAACATTGCGTTGTGCGGGAATATTATGGCTATACACCAAAGCACTGAGTTTATGTAATTGTAAAGTATTAAATGCAAACTCCAAGACTAATAAGCTCGCCTCCAGCCCCATGCCAACAGGGTGAGCGGCGGGATTTAACAAGCCAATCAAAAATTCAGCGCGTCCGTGATTGGGCTGATAATCCGCCAAACTTGCAAGCCCAATGGGCTGCCAATCACTGTGTCGCTCAATAATCCATTCAAAATAATGAGGAGGTAATTGTGACTCAGTAGCAAGATGTTGCTCAATCTGCGACAAACTCGGCTGCTGGCTATGATGCAATAAACGATACAAGGACATAAACGCGGTGTTTAAATAACAGCTCTGCAAAAACGTGGCATGTTGTCCAGTGGCACGCACTAGACTTAGGCGTTGCCCTAGTAGTTTGGAACTACCCCATGCGTTAAGCTGTAAATTCTCGGACATCGTGAGTTATTCTTCTCGAACCAAGAAATAATGATCCAATTCAGAAACTTGCGACTCCACAAAGTCTGTGGTTTGGGCGGGTACAGCAAACGCCTGAAAATACAACTCGTCACTTTGTAACTGAGGCGCGTTCAAATCCCCCAAACGAATGGAAAATGTCACCGTGTGGGTACGCACTTGTGCTTTTCCCAGTGAGGTTGTCTGATTGAAAAATAATTGTGTAGGAAAGCTACGAATCCCTGCAATAATTTCAAGGGTTTGTGGGTCGAGAACGATATGTCCGACGCGACTCTTTTCCCAGCTTTCAGCCTTGCCCGGACGGGTACTAAACGCCAGATAAATATCCATAGCGCGATCATTACGAATCCCTGAAACCATGAAATCTATACGAGAATCAGCTTGAATCTCTTTAACGAAAATTCGCCCTGAATCATTTTTTCCTTGTGTAGGTGTGCTTAAAAAGTTACCCGAAACAGCGGTTTGATACAACGACAGTTCAGGGATCGCTTGCTCATCAAGTTTTCCAAACCCGCCATTTGCCGAACTCATCGGCGATGCAAGTGCTAACTTACCCGCTACCCACAACGGAAGGCTTTTACGCCGCCAGTGTGTCAATTGTGCCATGTTCATTCCCCAAAATAATCAATACGGTCATTGACTAAATTATAGCAAATTATATCTTTGATTTTCATATTGCTAGAGAATATGCAAATTGTAAACCCGTAGGGATGATTTGGAAGAATTATTTAATGCTATAAAAACTAACCACGCCCCCAAGCCCCTAAAGGGGGCTAAACATAAACAAATATTTAATTTGTGTCTTTAGCCCCCTTTAGGGGGTTGGGGGCGCAGTAATCCCAATTGGGATCGCAGTTTACCCGTTATTTAGCGACGGGAGCTTGCATCATGAACGGATTACTGGGATTGGGAGGTGCTTGTTGAGGCATTGCACCCGCCGCAGGTTTGGGTTCATCTTTAATCAAAATATCCCCGAAAGGCGTGCGCACGCGACGTTGTCCGGGCGGCACTTGGTCATCAGGAATAATGTGTGGACCGGGCGGGGGCACGACTACAGGTGCATCCGTAGGTTTTGCAGTAGAAGCAACTGTGGGCAAAGGACTGTGAATAAATAATTCAGTCAACGGCGCGTCTTTCACATTGGTCGCAGCGGGGTCGCGTAAAAATACTGAACGCTTGCCGACTTTTGCCAGCACCCATTCTCCGATATTGTCCCCTTCTTTTAAGGAAACCTTGCTGCCATCCATAGAGAAATGTGCAAGGCGTTTTTCGCCCATCGCAGAAATCCCTTCCAAGCTGATTTCGCCTGCGAAACTTTGCAAACTACAGCACAATGCGATTAATCCAACTGCTAACTTTTTCATCATGACTCGATCCTGTGTTCAGGTCTAAAAATAAAGGCGCATTTTATAACGGCGCGAAATTGCCGACCAGCACTTCTGGATAACGATGGCTTTGTTGGGCTTGGTCAGTGACTAACACACTCCAGCCCCCCGCATCACCCCACAAATTCCCAAAAGTCATATTCGGCAAGCTATCGCGCGGGTAAGCATAGCTTAGCGTATAAATCTGATCTCCATTCGGTAAATTTTCTAACCAACGCATCGGTAAACGAATGCCTGTGGAAACTTGTTGCAAACTCACGCTTTGAATGGGATATAAACCTTCGCGCACAATCGCTTTCACCGTGAATTCAGTTTGTTGACTATCCACTAAACTGGGATCAAGTCCTGCCGCCAACACTTGCGCTTGCACACGGCGCGTGCCTGATTGGCGCACAGGTTCAATATGCAACACGCTGGGCGCAGTGCTTAAACTGGGATTGTCGCCCACTTCTAAATTGGGGAAAGCGTGAAATTGTCCCGATTGGTCAATGGCTTGAACGCGCAATTGTCCTGATTGATCGCCAAATAAATTGGTGAGTTTACCTGTGCTAAATGAACCTTTTGCGAAGGTGAATACCGCTTCATAACGTTGATCACCGTTCGCATAGCTCGCAACTTGTTGTAAAACTAAAGTAAATGGACTGTTATTTTGCATCAAACGCACGGTTTGCACTGCGGCACCGCCTGCCCGCACAATCGCAAAAATTTTCACGCTGGTGTCGGCAATGTCCACAATCATCGGGTCAAAACCCGCCAATAACACTTGAGGACGTAAACGCGCCGCGCCAATCACATTATCCGATGCGGTGCTGCGTTCAATCACTGAAATCGGCAAGCTATAAGTCGCGGTTTGCGGCGTACTTGTAGAACTGACTTCTAAAGTCACGTTATACGTGCCCGCTTGGGTGAAAGTATGTGCGGGATTGGTATCCGTGGACACTTCACCATCGCCAAATTTCCACAAATAATTCAAGCTGTCGCCCGAAATGCTGGGGCTGGATTCATTATTGAAAAATACCCGTAATGGTTTTTCACCAAATAAAGGCGTGTTGCGAAAACGTGCGCTCGGTGCAAGGCTGCTACTGCTGACTTGAATCGCTTGTGCACTGCTCAAAATTTGCTGCTGGGCATTGTGTGCGGTGACGCTGACGGTAAATTGTCCGACGTTTGGATAACTGTGACTAACAATCGAATCGCTGCTGCTGGTGCTGGGCGTGCCGTCGCCAAAATCCCAAGTTAAAAACGTGGGTTTAAAGCTTTCTGGCAAACGCGCCACCAATAGATTTTGCAAGGAATCGCTTAAACTTGCGGCGTTTTCAATGGTAAATTTACCTGTGTCAGTGTTACTTGCAGGATTTACACTGAGGCTGTACGTGCCTAAGGTATTGTCTTTATAAGAGGTTGCTTCTACGAATAAATCACCTGACTGCCACGGGGTGTAGCGCACACTGTTGGCACTTTGGCGCAATAATTGGTTGTAGCTGTCGTAGACATATAAATAGCCATTGAAATTATTCGCTTTTAAATCAAAAGCTAATTCTTGTCCCGCACTCACGGAACTGATGCGGTAACGATCACTGAATGCACTAGAACGGGTTTGTGAACGGCTGTCAGAAGAGGCTAATTCACCTGTCACCGTGTTGGAAACAGGTAAAATAATTCCACTGGCAGCGGCTGCAATCGCCACGGGCACGCTTTGCACGGAACGCAAACCTTTGTCATCTTTAGCAATTAGGCTGACATTGTAACGTCCTGCTTGAGTGAAAGTGTGGGAATTGCTTGCCGCCGCGCCGCAACTCACCGCGCTGCCATCACCAAATTGCCAACAACGTTCCACGATATTGCTGCCTAAACTTGCACTGAAATCGGTGAAATTAATTGAGGCAGGGGCGACAAAACTCTCTGCGCTCACGTCTAAAGGTGCAAGAATGGGGGCGCGAGAAACCGCGCCTTTTTGAATTTCTAAGCTGTAATCGCCGCGCCCGCTGGCATCGTAGCTGGTGGCTTCAATGTAATAAGTCGCGGATTTGGGGGCAGTAAAGGCGAGTTCTGCATTATTGCTGCTCGGGCTTACGTTATCATTTTCCGCAATCAGATTTTTGCCTGCGACATCGTCATACAAATACAAGTAAGTATTAAATGCGGCGGACAGGCGAATATTAACTTGTTGCCCCGTGGTTAAAGGCAGCGCGTAGGCATCAGCGACGGTGTATAAACGGCGGTGGGCGGGGGCTGAATTGTCTTGTAATGTGCCTTTACGGACTTCGCCTAAAGTTAAAAACGCGGCTTTGCTGAAATCATTACTCGCGTTAATTGTGGGCGCACTGAAATTGCGTAATTGGCTACGTGCGGTGCTGTCCATGCCGTCGTATAACACGCTGGGATTATTATAAATCGCGCCTGCGATTTGTTTGGCGATGTCGTTGTTTTGGGCTTGGGCGATGAAATAAATCAAGCGCACTGTGGCTTTTGCGGGCACAGTGAGCGTATAAATCCAGCTCAGTTGATTGCCTGTTAAAGTCACTTTGGGTTTAAGCGTGCTGCCAACTTGGGAATGATAATGCAATACGCTGGGCGCGGTGACTGTGCCCGTGGTTTTGGCGCGGGTGATGAGGAAATTGTCTTGCGAGCTGATGAGTTCCACGTTGCCGCCCAAAGTGCCAGAGACTTCAACTTCGGCATCGCGCGGGGTGTCGCTGAGGTTGCGCAGCACTTCGGTATAACGGGCAAAATTTAGCATTTTGGCAACGTATAAACTGCGTTCAACTTGTAGCCCGCTGCTGGGTTCGATAAAAGTAGCGGTGCTGGCTTCGCGTCCTTGTGCGGTGAAACCGCTGATATTTCCTGTGTAATTGCTGCGATTGACCCGTAAACGGTACATCCCTGCAAAAGCGTCAATACTGCCACGTTGTAACATGCCATCTTTGCCGAAATCATAGACAAAGTTTTCACTGTCAAGTAGTTGCACCACGGCAAAACTTGAAAATGGGCATAAGCATAATAACAGGGCAAGTCCCCTGTACCAATTGGGTTTTAGCATAGTCACTCCATGTAGGGATGCTGCGGTGGTAAGAGATAGCAGCTTGATTTTAACAGCTTAGTCGCTTTATACCGCCTTGCACTTAGAGCGTCAAGCAATGTGGGGTTTCGCTGGGATTCGCTTTTCCGCTTTGGCGGGTTAAATGCTATCACCCTATCTATTACACTGCGTCCCCAATCTCCTAATAGGACTTCAAAGATAAAAATGTTAGGGTTTAATCACTCCCTCTTTGAAAAAGGGAGAATGAGGGGGATGGCTAATTCATTAACTATCTTTCATTTATATAACATGAGGTTAAGCTATTTTATACTTTTTCTTTTTGAGGCTGTTAGAAAAAAATCAGTGGGCTGTACACTTAATTATTAATAGCCGCATAACTTGTTGCATAGTCTGTTTTACACTTTGCTTATGACCTGGTTACGATATAGCCATTGACTTATTAATTATTAATAAATATCTCATCTAAAAACAGCCCTGTATTTTCCACGAAAATGTAAATTAAGCAGACAAACTGAAAGTAGAAAAACAGAGATAAAGAACAAAGTAGGTATAACTAAATGTTCTTAAAAAGAATAAATGCTATAACAGCCGTACACCTTTTTTTGTGATTACACAACTTTTCAAATCGAAGGTGTATCACGTGGTACTTATACACCTTACGCTAAATCAGACCTGTTGGATTTTTGAAACCTAGCAGGTCTGATTTAGCATCATTCGCGCAACACATTGATACGCCTCTTATTGCGCTACTCATCACCCAAGGTTTAGCGATTGAATTAATCGAACAAGTGACAGGTCTTTAGCGTAATCTATTTGAATCAAAATAGTTTTCCATAAAAAAAGACCTGACATACATTTAAAAAATGTCAGGTCTTTTTTAAATTTACGCAAACTGGAATTACAATTTATTCACCGTTTGCAGACTGCAAATTATCTTTAGTTTCAGCAGGCTGCTCACCATCAATCACTTGAATTTCCCCTTTACCATTCACCGCTGCCTCGTCAACAATGCAACGCACCACGGTTTTCCGAGAAGGAATTTCAAACATACAACGCCGCAAAATCTGCTCTTGAATGCTGCGCAAACCCCGTGCCCCTGTACCCCGCGCCAAGGCTTTATGAGCAATGGCTTTGAGGGCTTCGGGGGTAAATTCTAATTCGACATTTTCGTAATTAAATAATTTCTTGTACTGACGCACTAAAGCATTGCGCGGCTCAGTGAGAATGCGCACTAAAGCTTCCTCGTTGAGTTCTTCCAACATCGCAATCACGGGGAAACGCCCAATAAATTCAGGAATTAAACCAAAACGGCGTAAATCCGCAGGTTGGGTTTCTGCCAACAATTCAGAAGCCGACAATTTTTTGCTGCTGTCCAACATATCTGCATGAAAACCCACGCCTTGCTTAGGGGTGACGCGCCGTGAAACGTATTCTTCCAGCCCTGAAAACGCGCCGCCTGCAATGAATAAAATATTACGGGTATCTAAGGTTAATTCTTCGCCGCCTTCACCGCCGCCACTGCGCTTGCGCCCTTTTTGTGGCAATTTGACCTGTGTGCCTTCCACTAATTTTAATAAAGCTTGTTGCACGCCTTCGCCTGACACATCGCGCACCACCGTGGCACTTTCCGAAGCGCGGGCAATCTTGTCAATTTCATCAATATAAACAATGCCCCACTCGGCACGCGCAATATTGCCCTCAGCGACATCGACCAAACGCACTAAAATACTTTCGACATCATCGCCCACATAACCTGCTTGGGTTAAAGTAGTGGCATCGGCAACCGCAAACGGCACCCCGACAATTTTCGCAAGCGTGCTGGCGAGTAAAGTTTTACCCGTGCCCGAAGGCCCGAGCATTAACACATTCGATTTACCAATTTCAACGGTTTCAGTCTCGTTGCCAATCCCTGCATTATTGCTTTCATGGGTGAGACGTTTGTAATGGTTATACACCGCCACTGCTAAAATTTCTTTCGCCAAGTCTTGCCCAATCACATAATCATCCAAACGGGCTTTAATTCCCGCTGGCGTGGGCAAAGGCGTGTGTAAATCCGAGAGCGTGCGTTTACGCCCCCAACTGGTCACGACTTGATTGGCTAAACGAACACAGGCTTCACAAATATGTCCCTCAGCCCCCGCAATCAGCGGAGTGGTGGGCGACTGTTGAGTTCCACAAAAAGAACAACGCGCGGTGTGAATGTGCATCATAGGTCACTCTGAGCGGGTAGTTGAGAAATCCAACTCTTTTGACAGATGCGGCGACGGCGTTTCTGCAAGAGTTCCAAAATTTTAGGCTGTGCGTCTTTATAAGACATCAAGCCTGCGGCGTGAATATTTTCACACCATAAAATATGAAAACCTATCGGTGATTCAATCACTTCACTGATTTGATTTTCTGCCAGTGTAAATAACACTGCATCTAATTCGGGGTATAAAGTGCCTTTGGGTACACGTCCCAATAAGCCGCCTTGCAAAGCACTGGGGCATTCAGAATGCTTACCCGCTTGCTCGGCAAAACGTTTAGGCTTGTTGTCTAAACGTTTTGCAATCAGTTTTAAACGTTGCTGTGCGGCTTCCTTGGTATTTTCAGGAAAATCGGGATTCAGCGTGATTAAAATATGGCGCACGGTGCGGGTTTCGGGCTGCTGAAATTTTTCGGGGTGCATGTGGTAATAAATGCGCACTTCCAAATCATTAATCGTCGCAGACCGCGCCCCGACTCGTTCAAGCACTGCATCGACATGTAATTCACGACGCAATGCTTGTTCAAAACCGTCAACACTCATGCCGTTCTTGGCTAAATCCTGTACAAAACTGTCCTGATCTTCATAGCGTTCGCGGACTTCTGCCAGCGCGGTTTCCAACTGATTGCTGCTAATCACAATCCCACACGCTTCTGGGGCAGAGAGAATGCGGCTTTCCAGTTGAAATTGACGATGCGCTTGCTTGGTGACTTCTGCCAATTGATTTTCAGCCAAGTCGGCAGGCGACTTTTGATATTGACCGAGGGCAGTACGCAGGATTAAATACGCCAGTTCAGGACTCATTACAGGATTTAGCGTGGCGTTCATTCCGCTTGCTCCTCACTACTTTCTTCTAACAAGGCTGCTGCAATCACAGCCAAAGGTGCATCTTCTAACGCGCCTTCGGGCACTTGCAAGGTTTTATCACAGACTGCAAAGTAAATGTGATAAGCAATATTTTGTGGATCATCACGGAAAACTTTCATCACTTGACCGATTTCACCTTGTGGCACAAGGATATTACCTGCCATGCCTAAAGGAATCTTCGCGCTGACTTTTTCCCGAAAATCGAAACGGGTTTGTACCCACATCGCATCGCTGGGCAATAATTCTTCTTCGCGACAGCCCACCACTAAATTGTTTTCGAGAAAGTGCACGGCATAAATCAGTTGATCTTGTAAAAACGTGCCGATGTTTTGCACATAACCGATGCTGCCGCGCTTAATCAATAACTCACCGATTTCTGTCCCAGGAAACGTACCATCGTTACGGACATTGCGAATCACACGGACTTCTTCACCATATTCAAAACGAGGGCGCATGTTGGTTCACCTTTTTATTTTTCGTGTGCGGGATGAGGGGTTTAGCGAAATACTTCGTCCAAAGGCACGAAGGTAGATTGTGGATCGTGCATGTGAAACACTTTAAACACTTTCTCAGTCAATGCGTCAGAGGTGACGAAATCTTGATAAGCTTGGGTTAATAAAGCGGTGTAACGTTCACGTTTTGCAGCTTCTTCCATTGGCATATCGCTGGTTTTGGCAATGTAGTCGTGAAAACGTTGCAGAATGTGCAAACGGTTGACGTGTACCACAGAAGCTTCATAAGGCACTTGGAAATATTCCAAGAAATCTTCCGCAGAAACCAAGTCTTCTAAATCATCTTCAAAATCGCTCATTTTTCAATTCCTCAGGAAATTATCAGTTGAGAATAGGGAGGGCTTCGACTTCGTTCACCACCTGAAGTAAGGCAGCTGCGCCTAAACGGTCTTCAGAGTCAAGCCGAATTAATTTTTCTAACATTGCTCTACCTTGAGCGAGCTTATCCAAACGTAAATTTAAATACGCCGCGCCTTTCAACGCCAGCAAATAAAAACGCAATAAAGGCAAATCGGAGACCTTGGCAATGATTTCGGGGGTCAAATCTTCCCAAGCAGGGCTGGGTAAATTCAAACGTTTTCCCGTAATCGTTAAGGCACGGTCGGCAATCAGCAAGGATTCAACATAACGGTGCTGATAGTAGAAAAAACGATACAAACCGACTAGGACATTTAAATCTTCTGGCGCGAGTAAGTAGGCTTGTAATAAGGGAAATTCAGCTTCGCCCTCACTATAGAGTTTAGCGGCTTGCGCTAATAATTCAGAAACTTTCTCGGGGCAAGCTTCATCGAAATATAATTCTTTGGCATCGAAATCCAGTAAATCCATGTTAAACCCCACAAGCTTTTTTATGAGTTTTTCCGACTTTTTTCACCACAGGGGCTTTTTGGTCAATTTCTTCACAAACACACACATCTAAGGCTTCACAAGCAGGGCAAGGATCGTGTGGTTTTTCGGGAGCTTTGTAGACCATCAGCGGAATTTCCGCAGGATCGGGGCGCACATTGACAAGTTGGCGTTCTAACATTGCGATGCGTTCTAACATGCACGCCATCGCACGTCCCACGGGGTCAGGAATTAAATGGTGTTCTAAATCAACGCCGTGCGGAGAAACTTCATCACTTTTTGTGTTTTTAACCACTTTACCCGGAATACCGACCACGCTGCAATTCGGGGGTACGTCTTTCACCACCACGGAATTCGCACCGACGCGCACATTGTCGCCCAAAGTAATCGGGCCCAGAATTTTCGCGCCTGCGCCGACTAATACGCCATTGCCTAAAGTGGGATGGCGGCGACCTTTATTCCATGAAGTTCCGCCTAAAGTCACGCCATGATACAAAGTCACGTCGTTGCCAATCACTGCGGTTTCCCCAATCACCACGCCAATGCCGTGGTCGATGAAAAAACGCCGTCCGATGGTTGCACCGGGGTGAATATCGATATTGGTGAATACCCGTGATACAAATGCCAGAAAACGCGGTAAATAGCGCAGTCCATATTTCCACAATTGGTGAGAAATACGATGCAACATGATGGCGTGCACGCCGGGATAAGTGGTGAGCACTTCAAAAGTGGTGCGTGCCGCAGGATCGCGGTCGAAAACACAGGCAACATCTTCACGCCATTGTTTAAAAAACGATAAAGATTCAGTTTTTTGGTAGCAAGTCACAGTATCAGTCACCATATCCATCGCGGATGCTCCATTAGTGCGTCATGTTATAAACGGGGGATTGCAAAGTGCGATATAAGTTTTCTAATTCATGCGCGGTGGGCAATTTTTTGGTATTCGTCACTAAATGGCGAATGCTTGCCAAAATCAGCCCCGCTTGTTCACGGCTCACCGTCATGCCCATTTGTGCATAGACTTCAATCACGGTTTGCGTGCCCGAATGTTTGCCGAGCACCAGATGATGTTCGCGTCCTAATTCCGCAGGATCAACGCCTTGATAATTTAAGGGGTCTTTTAATAAACCATCGACATGCACGCCCGCTTCATGGGTAAAAACCCCTTCACCGACTAAGCTTTTTTGCCAAGATAAAGGTCTGCCCGACGCATTGGCGACCCGTTGCGAGACGCTGGCATATTGCTGCATGTCGATATTGACTTGAAAACCGTAAAGGCGTTTTAAGCCGAGTGCGACTTCTTCCAGTGGCGCATTGCCTGCACGTTCACCCAATCCGTTGACGGTGGTATTCACATGAGTTGCGCCCCCAAGTGCGGCGGCTAAGGTGTTGGCAGTGGCTAGCCCTAAGTCGTCGTGGGCGTGCATTTCAATTTCTAAATCGCTATGGCTACGTAATTGCTGAATCGCGGCTAATACGCCAAAAGGTTCCATAATCCCAACGGTGTCAGCAAAACGGAAACGGCGTGCCCCTGCGGCTTGGGCAGTTTCGACCACTTGGCGTAAGAAATCGGGGTCAGCGCGGGAGGAATCTTCGCCGCCGATGCACACTTCTAAACCCATATCCAAAGCTTTGCGGACATGGGTGCGGATTGAGTTTAAAACCCAAGCGCGGTCGCGGCGTAATTTGTGTTGAATTTGTTGGTCAGATACGCCGATGGAAAGATCGACGATGTGAATGCCTAAATCTTTGCACAAGGCTAAATCTGCCTCACGCATCCGACTCCAAACCAGGAGGCGGGCATTTAAATTGAGGTCGGCAACGGCGCGAATGCTTTCACATTCTTCTATGCCCATTGCGGGAATGCCAATTTCTAATTCAGGTACGCCGATAGCATCTAAATCGCGGGCAATCGCCAGCTTTTCTTCTAAACTGAAAGCGACTCCAGCGGATTGTTCGCCATCGCGTAAGGTGGTGTCATCAATAATAATTGTTTTAGTTTGAGTGTCGCGCATGGTTGTTTGACTCACAAAGACGTGTGAGCTTTGTATAGCAACCTATATGCCATTTAATTTTCTCGTTATAAATTAAAGAACTATCTTTTAAAAGTTGGGTAAAGTGCTAGGTTTGAGACCCAAAACGGTGCAACAATGTCGCAAAGATTACATTGTTTATTATGCGGTTATCGATTTAAAAGCAAACTTCAAATATTAAACAACCTGAGTTCGGGATAAGGAAGGCAAGCTGAATAAAATCTCTATTTTATAATTCTCAACGAGCTTGCCTACCATGAATTTAACACGATTATTTTGTGAAGTAGATGATTTCTGCAAAGGATTTATTCCTGACAGAACCTTCAAATGGTTTCATACCCGTCGCCAACAGCTGTCTCAAGCATTTCCGAAGCTTATCTCCTACAATCGCTTCATTGAGCTTTTACCTGACATCTTGATTCCGCATGCGATAACACGATGCTTACATGCTATGAATCCTAATAATGATGCACTTTGGCAAGAAGCCGAACCGATGATAGAGAAAGATAAGGGCTTAATTGTGTTAGACGATTCAACACTAGATGAACCCTATGCCCAGAAAATCCCCTTGGTCTATCGACATTGTCAAAGGTATTAATCTCCTAACGCTGTTATGGACGGATGGAGATAAACATGTTCCATGCGAGCATCGTATCTACGATAAAGCCCATGATAACTTAAGCAAAAACGACCACTTTGCAGCCTTAGTCAAAGCGGCTCATGCACGGGGCTTTAATCCCGCATACGTATGTTTTGACGCTTGGTACAGTAGCCTAATCTCAAACTCATCCGTGATTTGAAGTGGCATTGACTGACCCGCTTGAAATCAAATCATCTAGTCAATCCAGATGACACAGGGAATGTGCCTATAGCACGGTTAGCTATCCGTGATACGGGTTGTGTTGTTCATCTCATGGGCTATGGATTTGTTGTTGAAGAAACAATAGGATTGAAACTAAAACAAATGCCCACTGCTAGCGAAATCACAAACCCAAAAGAACAAGCTAACAGGGTAATCATGCGATTAGGCAATGCGGTAGCAGACATATAACAAGTCATCACATCAGCAAGACAAACATGGAATTCCTGTGCACAATGCTGCTAATAATGCGATTGCCAAGGACGTGTGGTTTGATTTAAGCGAGATAAAGCTTTTATTTCTTCGATAATCAATTATTTTATGGATTTCGTCATGAATTCTTTCTACAAAATTTAGATTATTTAATATTCACAGCTTCAATAACGCACATTGTTTGCGAATACCTTTAAAAATGGCTTCTGCAACATCTAGGGGAAAATTTGTGGGCAATAATTTTTCAACTTCTGTTAATACTTGTTCAGTTGAGTCGAGCAATTCTTCTATAATTATTTCTGCCATTTCCGCACCGAGTCCCACTTGGTTTGCTTGTTCAAGCCAATGTCGTCGCTGAATTTTGCTTACTAAATAATTATTTCCACTTTTTCCTCGCACTGCCATGGCTAACTTTAATTTTTGAAATGGCATTTGATTTTTACCCGTTCCTGCAATGGGATGAATAGATAAAATATCATATAAAGGGGTTAATCTGTAATTTCTATCAGGTAAATGAAAAATACTAAAATTCTTTGCATGTCCATCAGTAGCTGCCAGCAGCCAAAAAATGAGTTGTGATTTAAAAAATGTTCTGCAATCTTCAGCCGCTTGTTCCGAACTATTCAAAATTTGTATGATGTCAGCAATACTTGCTCCGCCCTGTGCTTGATATTTACATAATGGCGACGTGCCCAAAGCTTGGCAAAAATCTTCTTGAGGAAGGCGCAGAATCCATTGTTGATCACGAGCAAGCATTCTATCAAAACGTTCTACAATCAAAACTTTTTGTTCTTCAAATTGGGCAATTTCACACTGTGCAACCTCTATTCCGTAAGCTTCAACAATTTTTGAACACAACCATTCATTTTCCACAGAAGTTCGCATATCTGCTTGTATATTACCAACTAAGCCCATCGGTAATTTAAAAATATGTGTGCTGGGCGTGCTTCCTTGCGGTAATAACCATTGTTGATTATGAAAGAGTAATGCAGTTTTTTCTTGTGCGCCTGCAATTGAAATACGTAAATCTTCTTCAAACTCATTAAAAATGTTTTTTGCGGTGACATTTTTCAATAATTGTGAAATTTCAGATTCATTGAGCGGTTTCCCCTGAATAGTTTTTATATCTTTGGGTATTTCATCAGGGGGTAAAAGTTGGATTGCGCCAATACAATCGCGCCCAATGGCTGCCAATAATTGGAAAGGTGAAGTGCCTTCTGTGCGGTGGCGGGCAGCTATACGGCGGCGAATTGCATCGCTGTCGGGTAATAAATTATCAAAGAAGTTGGTGACAATTGTTCCTTGATAACTTTGATTTTCTGCGGTGAAAGGCAAAGAAAGGGACAGGGGAGAGCCATGTTTAACCACCCAAAGATTATCGTAAACAAAGCTGTCTTTATTTTGTGTACATTCCCATTTACCAACAAGCACACCATTTGTCCAAACATTCAATATTTGTAAATTTCGCCCCATGTCTCACCGCTTTTTCTTTAGACTTGAGAATGCAAGTGATAATTCATTTGTCATATCATCAAAAGCTTTTGATTTTTCTAAAAAATCTTTCTTAAGACTCTCCGCAGCAGAATAGCCCTGTAATTGTTCCAAGTCTACTCGCTTCATAGCAGTAATATCTGCCGTTGCAGAACAAGCTTTTGCAATATCTAAATCTGCTCGATTCAAAGCAGTAATATCTGCCACCTTAGAATAACCCTTTGAAATATCCAAACCTATTAGACTCATGGGAGAAGCATAATTTTTCATCGCAATAGCCGCAGCTGACTGTTGTTCTAACATAGCTCGGCCCACCACGTCGGAACAAGTCATTGACTGTTCTAAACCTGTCCGATTCATCTTCATAAGAGCATCTATCTCAGAAAGAGTCGTTGTACTAGAAATGTTCTTTATACTGCCCATAGCTAACTGCTTGGCAGCAAGGTTCATTGTATTAGGATAAACTTGTGAATGATCTGAACCTAGCTGACCCATAGAAATAGCTTTTGTTTCTGATGGAATCGATTGATTTTTAACAGTATCAATCATTAGTGTAGTCACCAATTTTTCAGCCACTTCCCTTTCCTTCAAAACCACATCCACCTGCAAAATAGCCAACACTTTAAACAATCTTTCCAAGCTTGCTGCCGCAGGATTCGCTTCTAATTGTGCGTAACTTTGTTGAGTAATCCCCAGCCGTTTCGCAATGTCTGCCTGCGTCAATTTTTGCGCTTTACGAAAGCCCCGCAGGATAGGACGCAATTGATTTAAAATTTTGATGGGAAATTCCATGATTAACCACCGACCCTAATTTTTGTGAAATCGTTAAATACATACTATAGTCTGTATTTATGAAGTACAAGTTATAGCATGTAAAATTTAGAATCTTACGCCCAACGGATTAAAGACAATTATTTAAAAATACAGTATTATCAACAGCTACAACTTATTATCTGTTAATGCGAATTACAGATTATAAGCTGTAAAAAATAGCATAGCCTAACTCAATTAATAACTTAGTATTTAAGTAGGGTAAGTTTTACACATTCTGATAGACTAAATGAAAGCGATTTAAGAAAAAGAGCAGCACTTCTCTCTTGATTTTAATGCGCGGGCTTGGTATTTTTAAAAATTCGCACTTTACTTATCATAGACGACTAAATTTAGAGTCATCTACATTGACTACTTTGTATGTATGAATGGGGGGACACTTTCAATGTCCAGTAAACAAGAGATTTTAACAGGTGCTGATATTTTAGTGCGCTGCCTTATCGAAGAAGGGGTGGAATACATCTTCGGTTATCCCGGTGGTTCTGTGCTACATATCTACGATGCCCTTTTCAAAGAAAACAAAATCACCCACATTTTGGTGCGCCATGAACAAGGTGCAACCCATGCGGCTGATGGTTATGCACGTTCCACAGGCAAGCCCGGTGTCGTTCTCGTTACCTCAGGACCTGGTGCGACCAATGCTGTCACAGGGATTGCGACCGCTTACATGGACTCAATTCCAATGGTCGTGATTACTGGACAAGTACCCACCCATTTGATTGGTAATGATGCTTTCCAAGAAGTGGATTCTATCGGGATTACTCGCCCTTGCGTGAAGCATAACTTCCTCGTCAAAGACGTGAAGAAACTTGCTGAAACCGTGAAGAAAGCATTTTACGTTGCCACCACAGGCAGACCCGGTCCTGTGGTGATTGATATTCCCAAGGACATCACCGCCCAAAGTGCAGCGTTTGAATATCCTGAAGAAATCGAAATGCGTTCTTACAAGCCCGTCGCCAGCGGACACCCCGGACAAATTCGCAAAGCCGCAGAATTAATTCTGTCAGCCAAACGTCCGATGCTGTACACAGGTGGCGGCGTGGTTTTGGGCAATGCGTCCAACGAATTAACCGAGTTCACGCGCTTGCTCGGCTATCCGATTACGCAAACGTTAATGGGCTTAGGTTCTTATCCCGCTTCAGACCCGCAATTTGTGGGCATGTTGGGGATGCACGGCACCTATGAAGCCAACATGGCAATGCACGAATGCGACGTTTTAGTTGCTATCGGCGCACGCTTTGATGACCGTGTCACCAGCGATTTGGAAAAATTCTGTCCTTACGCCAAAATCATTCACATGGACATCGACCCCTCTTCCATTTCTAAAAATGTGAAAGTCGATATTCCCATCGTGGGCGCAGTGGACCGCGTGTTGACCGAAGTGATTAAAGCCATCCGTGAAACGGGTAAACAACCTGATCATGAAGCTTTAGTGTCTTGGTGGGCGCAAATCGACGCATGGCGTGCCACGAATTGCTTACGCTATGATCGCAACAGTCCTTTAATCAAGCCACAATATGTGATTGAAAAGCTGCACGAAATTACCCACGGTGACGCATTTATCACCTCCGACGTGGGGCAGCATCAAATGTGGGCGGCACAATTTTACAAATTCGATAAGCCACGCCGTTGGATTAATTCAGGCGGTTTGGGCACGATGGGTTTTGGGCTGCCTGCCGCGATTGGCGTACAATTGGCACATCCTAAAGAAACCGTGGCTTGCATTACCGGTGAAGCCAGTATTCAGATGTGCATTCAAGAATTATCCACTTGTAAGCAATATGATTTGCCGATCAAAGTGATTAACTTGAATAATCGTTACATGGGCATGGTTCGCCAATGGCAAGAAATGTTCTATGATCGCCGCTATTCGCATTCTTATATGGATGCTTTGCCTGATTTTGTGAAATTGGCAGAAAGCTATGGTCATATCGGCATGTACATTGATAAACCCGCCGATGTGGAAGGTGCACTGCGCGAAGCGTTTGCGATTAAAGATCGTTTAGTGTTTATGAATTTTGTCACCGATCAAACCGAAAACGTGTATCCTATGATTGCCGCAGGCAAGGGACAACACGAAATGGTGTTATCTTCAGAAAGAGAGTTGGCTTAAGAACATGCGTCACACTATCTCCATTTTGTTAGAAAACGAAGCAGGGGCTTTGTCACGGGTGGCGGGCTTATTCTCCGCGCGCGGTTATAATATCGAATCCCTGACCGTTGCAGCGACCAATGATCCTTCCATGTCACGGATGACCTTAGTCACCACGGGCACTGAAGGCGTGATCGAGCAAATCACCAAGCAATTAAACAAGCTGGTGGATGTGATCAAGTTGATTGACTTGAACGAAGGTCCTTATATTGAGCGTGAACTCATGCTCATTAAAGTCAAAGCAGCGACCAATAACCAACGCGAAGAAGTCAAACGTTTAGTTGACATTTTCCGTGGCAAAATCATTGACGTGGGCGATTCTAACTACACTATCGAACTCACGGGTACGGGCGAAAAAATCGATGCCTTTATCAACGCCATTGAAGCACCACTGATTGTTGAAGTGGTGCGTTCAGGGGTTTCTGGCATTGGGCGCGGTAACAAGAGCCTACACGTATAATCAAATCCTTTCGCTGCCTACAGACCGTGTTATTACAACGCGCAGCGAAAGCATTATCCACACCTAAAGATGAATAACGAAGCGAGGAACTTCATGAATATTTTTTACGATAAAGATGCCGACCTGTCCCTGATCAAAGGTAAGAAAGTCGCCATCATCGGTTATGGTTCACAAGGTCATGCCCATGCAAACAACCTGAAAGATTCTGGCGTGAAAGTCGTGGTTGGCTTGCGTGCTGGTTCTGAATCTGCCAAAAAAGCAGAAGCTGCGGGCTTGAAAGTGAAAGACATCGCTGATGCTGTGAAAGCGGCTGACGTAGTGATGATTCTCGCACCTGACGAACATCAAGCTAAACTTTATCGTGACGAGATTGAACCCAATATCAAAAAAGGCGCAGCTTTGGCTTTCGCTCACGGGTTTAACATTCACTTTGAACAAATCGAACCCCGTGCTGACTTAGACGTGATCATGATTGCGCCTAAAGGGCCTGGTCATTTAGTGCGTTCTACCTACACCCAAGGCGCAGGCGTACCTAGCTTAATCGCGGTGTATCAAGATGCTTCTGGTAAGGCTCGTGACATCGCTTTATCTTATGCGTCTGCCAATGGTGGTGGTCGTGCTGGCGTGATTGAAACCAGTTTCCGTGAAGAAACCGAAACCGATTTATTCGGCGAACAAGCCGTGTTATGCGGTGGTGCAACGGCATTAGTACAAGCTGGCTTTGAAACCTTAGTTGAAGCTGGCTACGCACCTGAAATGGCTTACTTTGAATGCTTGCACGAATTGAAGTTAATCGTGGATTTGATGTATGAAGGTGGGATCGCAAACATGCGTTATTCTATCTCCAACACCGCAGAATACGGCGACATTACCCGTGGTCCTCGTATCATTACCGCAGAAACCAAAGCGGAAATGGCAAAAATCCTCAAGGAAATCCAAAACGGTGAATTCGCTCGTGAATTCATTCTGGAAAACCAAGCAGGGGCTGCCACGCTCAAAGCGAAACGCCGTTTAAGCCGTGAACACAAGATTGAAGAAGTGGGCGGTAAACTGCGTGAAATGATGCCTTGGATCAAGGCAAACAAGCTGGTTGACCGTAGCAAGAACTAAGTTTTAAGTTGAATTAAGGGGCGGTGAAAACTGCCCCTTAAACTTTGACGATTCCCTAGAAATTAAGATATGTGATATTACATGAATAATTATCGTTCAAATAAAATGATTAAAGGTTATTGGTTGACTAACCTAATAGTCATGATCATGATGATTCCCTTAGGTTTCTATGTTTATAAAAAAATTAATCCAGCCCCTATAAATCGTGTAATCCCTACAACCCCTGCAAATCAAACATCAACGACAGGGAAAGTTTATAAATGTGATGGTCGAACACACTGTTCTCACATGACTTCTTGTGAAGAAGCCACGTTTTTCTTAAGAAATTGTCCTAATACAAAAATGGATGGGAATAATGATGGGATTCCTTGTGAAAAACAATGGTGTGGACTTTTTTCTTTTAAATAATTTTCTCGTTCCCACGC
>JAQTYU010000018.1:35172-47976 GCA_028688145.1 Thiotrichaceae bacterium
GCGTGGGAATGAGAGCAAAATCCCCCCTGCCCCCTTTTTCAAAGGGGGTGAAAAGCTCTAAACTTGCTAAATAACCTGAGTTCGGGATAAGAAAGAGTAGAAAATTTAGTCGTAGTAGGGTGGAATAGCGTAGCGTATTCCACCATGCAAGGTGATAACTCTAGGCATGACGCAGTTAAATCGATAAGGCTCTCCTTGTATGGCAGAAGCTTGTAAAATCCTCGCCGCTGGAGTGACGAGGTAGTCATTCCAACGCCGGAGCGTTGGAACGAGACAAGTATCACGCTTCATGGTGGAATACGCTACGCTATTCCACCCTACTACAAAGATTTCTTATCCCGAACTCAGGTTAAATAGCAATAACGCGGGAACAAGAAAAATATCCTCCGCTAAAAATTTTCACGCCCACCTTGTTAAAAAGGGACTCTCTTATGAACGAAGTCATACCTCCTTCCCCGATTCTCCCAGAACGCCCCAAACGCCGCCGTGGTATTTATTTACTGCCCAATTTATTCACCACCGCCGCGCTGTTTTCAGGCTTTTATGCGATTATTAAAGGCATGAACCACCAATTTGAAGCCGCCGCAATTGCGATTTTTATCGCCATGATTTTAGACGGCATCGATGGACGCGTGGCACGTTTAACCAATACCCAAAGCGAATTCGGTGCAGAATATGACAGCTTATCCGACTTGGTGTCATTCGGACTTGCGCCCGCGCTGGTGATGTATACATGGACTTTATCGACTTTGGGAAAAGTCGGCTGGCTGGTTGCGTTTATTTATACCGCCGCCACTGCATTACGTTTGGCACGCTTCAATGTGCAAATCGGCAAAATTGACAAAGCCTATTTCCAAGGCTTACCCAGCCCCGCCGCCGCCGCCGTGATGGCAGGTTTAGTTTGGTTTTGCGATGAAACGCATATCGACCCCAGCAGCATCGTTTATTTAAATTTATTGCTGACCTTGGGCACAGGCTTATTAATGGTCAGCAATATTCGTTATCGCAGTTTCAAAGATTTGAATTTAAAAGGTAAAGTGCCATTTTTCGCGATTCTTGCGATTGTGCTGTTATTCGTGGTAATTTCCAGCAATCCCCCCACGGTATTATTCGGCGCATTTTTAATTTATGCCTTGTCTGGCGTGGTCAGCAGCAGCATTCAGCTCTATCGCAGACGACGCGCCAAAACCGTCAGCAATTAGCTTATATCAAAGACCTGCGAGATTAATTTGCATACAATAATCTCGCTTCGCCTTTTCTTCTTTCAGGCAAATCGCCTGCGGTCAGATTCTTTTCATGATTTATATTACTAATTTATCCCTGCAACGCGGCACTAAAGTGCTGTTTGCAAACGCGAATTTAACTTTATACGCGCATCAAAAAGTGGGCTTTATTGGCGCAAATGGCAGCGGCAAATCCAGCTTATTCGCCTTGTTTCGCAACGAGTTACACTTAGACCAAGGCAGTTTAGACCTGCCCCAAAAATTAGTGATTGCCCACGTTGCCCAAGAAACCCCGCCCGTTTCCATGTCCGCATTAGAATATGTGTTAGATGGGGATCGCGAATTACGCAGCATTGAAGCCGAATTATTACAAGCCCAAGCCGCCGATGATGGGATGTGGGAAGCGCGTTTACATGCCGAATTTGATGCCATTGATGGCTACACCGCCCGCGCCCGCGCTGCCCAATTATTAGATGGTTTAAGCTTCGCGCCGCACGAACAAGAAAAAGCGGTGAATACGTTTTCAGGCGGCTGGCGAATGCGCTTAAATCTGGCGCAAGCGTTAATGTGTCGCTCTGATTTATTACTGCTCGATGAACCGACTAACCACTTAGATTTAGACGCGGTGCTGTGGTTGGAACAATGGCTGAGTCGCTATCAAGGCACGCTGTTATTAATTTCTCACGACCGCGACTTTCTCGATACTGTGATTGACAGCATTGTGCATGTTTATGATAAACAACTGACTTTTTACAGCGGCAATTACGAAGCCTTTGAACGCCAACGTGCCGCAAATTTAGCCTTGCAACAATCTGCCTATGATCGCCAACAACGCGAAATTGCCCACATTCATTCCTTTGTGGAACGTTTCCGTTATAAAGCCAGCAAAGCCAAACAAGCGCAAAGTCGAATTAAGGCTTTGGAACGTATGGAATTAATCGCCGCCGCTCATGCGGATTCACCGTTTCAATTTGCCTTTCCCGAACCTGTGAGCACGCCGACTTGTCTGCTGGATTTGGATAAATGTGACATTGGCTACGGCGAAAATGTCATTTTAAAACAAGTTAGTTTTAGCATTGGCAGCGGCGCACGCATTGGTTTGTTGGGCGCGAATGGTGCAGGGAAATCGACTTTAATTAAATTGTTGTCGGGGCAACTGCAGCCGCTGACGGGAAAATTAAGTGAAGGTAAAGATTTACGCATTGGCTATTTTGCCCAGCATCAGCTTGAACAATTGCGCCCCGACGACAGCGCGTTTAAACATGTGCAGACGCTTGATCCGCTGGCGACTGAACAAGCAGTGCGTAATTTTTTGGGCGGTTTTGGTTTTGTGGGCGACAAAGCTCTCGAACCAATTGCGCCGTTTTCGGGCGGTGAAAAAGCGCGGCTCGCATTGGCTTTGTTGGTTTGGCAACGTCCAAATCTACTATTATTAGATGAACCGACTAACCATTTAGATTTGGATATGCGTGACGCGCTCAGCATGGCGTTGCAAGATTATGTCGGCGCAATGGTTTTGGTTTCCCACGACCGCCACTTGGTGCGCAGTACCACCGATCAATTGTGGTTAGTGGCGCAAGGTGTGGTCAAAGCTTTTGAAGGTGATTTGGATGATTATCGGCAATGGTTGTTAAATTATCGGGCGGAACAGCGCAGTGAACAACGCGGCGAGCCACCTGTGAATAAACAACTTAAAAAACAGCAGGATGCTCAACAGCGCGAACAGCGCAAGGTATTACAAAACCGTTTGAAACAGTTGGAAAAAGAACTCGAAAAATTAGGGATCGAAAAGAAAAGTTTAGAAACTTTTTTAGCAAATCCTGACAACTATCATGACCAGCACAAGTTGCATAACACTATGCAGCGTCAAACCGAGGTAACCACCCACTTGGCACATGTTGAAGAGACTTGGTTAGAAGTCACTGAAGCCTTGGAACATCTCAGCAGTGCCGCTTGTTCTTAATCCATCACTCTAAAATAGGTATTTGATCATGTTAAATGAATCGACTATTACCATCGTCAAAGCAACCGCGCCCATGATTCGTGATCATGGCGAAGCCATCACCACCCGTATGTATGAAATCTTGTTTGAGAAATATCCTCAAACCAAGCCGTTATTTGCGCGCGCGCCTAAAAATCAGCCGCAAATTTTGGCACGTTCGATTATGGCGTATTGCGAACACATTGATAATTTGGATGCGTTGAAAGGGGCGATTGAAAAGATTGCACATAAACATGTCGATACGGACGTTCATGCGGGCTATTATCCCATGGTGGGACATTCCTTGTTGCAGGCAATTAAAGAAGTGTTGGGCGATGCGGCAACCGATGAAATTGTGAAAGCCTGGAAAGATGCCTACTTTTTCTTGGCAGACGTGCTCATTAATCGTGAACATCAGTTGTTTACGGAAAAGAAACAACAACCACTCGCTACAGAATAATAAGCTTATTTAAAATAAGCATTTAATAAAAACCGCTCAGTCTTTGAATTGCTGGGCGGTTTTTTATTGGGTCTTTAAAAATCTGTGAGAGTTAAAGTTGTCTGAATCAGACAATATTTAATACCAATTATTCGTTAAACCCTAACCCAGAATTATGTATTTTGAGCATAAAAAAAGCCCTCGTCACGAGGGCTTTTTACATTCAGGTTTAGGTTTTCAAAAAATCTCAAAAACCTAAACCTACTGAATTATAAGCTGTAGTACAGATCAAATTCGACAGGATGCGTGGTCATGCGTAAACGCGTAACTTCTTGCATTTTCAGCTCGATGTAAGCATCGATCAGGTCATTGGTGAATACGCCACCTGCCAATAAGAATTCACGATCACTGTCTAAGTGGTCTAATGCCATATCTAAAGAATGGCAAACCTTAGGAATGCTCTTTTCTTCTTCTGGAGGTAAGTCATACAAGTCTTTATCCATTGCATCGCCAGGATGAATCTTGTTTTGAATCCCGTCTAAGCCTGCCATTAACATCGCAGAGAAAGCTAAGTAAGGGTTCGCAGCAGAGTCAGGGAAACGCACTTCGATACGGCGTGCTTTAGGATTAGCAACGTAAGGAATACGGATAGAAGCAGAACGGTTGCGAGCAGAGTAAGCCAACATCACAGGGGCTTCAAAGCCGGGTACTAAACGCTTGTAGCTGTTGGTACCAGGATTGGTTAATGCATTCAATGCACGCGCGTGTTTGATGATACCGCCGATGTAGTACAGTGCGACTTCAGATAAACCGCCGTACTTGTCACCAGAGAACAGGTTCTTACCATCTTTAGCCAAAGATTGGTGAACGTGCATCCCGCTACCATTGTCGCCGACTAAAGGCTTAGGCATGAAGGTTGCAGTTTTGCCCCATTGGTGAGCCACATTCCAAATCACATATTTCAGAATTTGAACTTCGTCAGCTTTCTTGACTAAAGTATCGAAGCCTACACCGATTTCGCATTGACCAGCGGTCGCAACTTCATGGTGATGCACTTCAACACGTAAGCCCATTTGTTCTAAAACTAAGCACATTTGTGCACGGATGTCGTGTAAAGCATCGACGGGAGGCACGGGGAAATAGCCACCTTTCACGCCGGGACGGTGGCCCATGTTGCCTTCGCCGTATTCTTTACCAGAGTTCCAGCCTGCTTCTTGAGAATCCACTTTATAGAAAGAACCGCTGATGTCCGTGCCCCAACGAATGTCATCAAAAATGAAGAATTCATTTTCAGGACCAAAATAAGCGGTGTCAGCAATCCCTGTGGATTTTAAATAAGCTTCAGCGCGTTTAGCTAAAGAACGTGGATCGCGTTCATAACCTTGCATGGTAGCAGGTTCAACAATATCACAGCGTAAATTTAAGCTTAATTCTTCTGCAAAAGGGTCTAAAACAGCGGTTGAAGCGTCAGGCATTAAAATCATGTCTGATTCATTAATCCCTTTCCAACCAGAAATGGAAGAACCGTCAAACATTTTGCCATCAACAAATAAATCTTCGTCAATTGTGCTTGCGGGCACAGAGACGTGTTGTTCTTTACCGCGCGTATCCGTGAAACGAAAATCAACAAACTTAACGTTATTTTCTTTAATCATCGCTAAGACATTTTCACCGGGCATAAATAGCTCCTTAGGTAGGGGGAACACAGGGTTTTAGTTTCAATCCACACTCGACCTCATCTGTCGAGTGATCAAGCCATCGATAGGTCGGTGGATTTTCTCTTCGTAAACGAGGAGATTACCGAAAAGACAACGATACTCACGCATCGTTGTCTAGTCAAGTTTTCCCCCTTATGGGGGAGGATTCAGACCAGCAAGGAAATTTGATGAATTCTATCACACGCATGAACTATGCCACACAAATTTTATATAGCTTACAGCAAGTTATTGGAATTACACGCTAAAAGCGCACTATATATGTGCAATATATTCAGTTGTTGCACTATATAGGTTCATAGCTTACGAATTTTTAACGCGTGCCTGATGGATTGCAACCTATTGAAGCAAGAAATCATCGCAGTGTAACTTTGAAAATATCTTGCACGATTTTCGAGAGTAAATAAACGGGGAGCTGAAAATAATGTAGGGTGAGCAATACTAAATTCTACGCTTAACTTAATGGCAGTGGCGTGCCCGTGCGGGGATGAGAGTAAAATTGATGAAATTGTACACCGATACCAGAATCATAATATAAAAATAGTCCACCTAAGCGATAGAATAATGAATAGCAATGAACAGTTATTTTTATGGGATATAATTTCTTTATGCTGGTTAAAAAGTGCCCCTCAGCACGCTCATGAATTAGCAAGCAGTATCTATGAGAATCCATTTAATTTATCAATAGGGCTTGAAGCTATTGTTGTTGACTTTTGGGCTAATTGCGATGAGCAAATCATAGCAGAGTTGGCTTTGTTGGTTGTTAAAGGATATTTTTTGAATATCGAGCAACATGTAGTATTAGTTGCCCTACTTGTAGAAAAAAAATTATTGACAATTAATGAGGCTGCCTTACTTTTTAAGGATTCAGAAGGTAGATATATCTGCGATCTTAGTCCAAAAATACAAGATGTTATTGATGTAGCATGGTTAATTAACGAAGATGCTGACTATGGATTTATGCAACCTGATGAGGATGATTTATTATTGAATTCTCTCCAAGAATTACTTGTTTTCATACGAATAAATAAGAATGTTTTAACACGATAAGATGTCCTGAGGAACGAAGCGCATTATTCGCATGGCAACTTTCAATCTCGGTTAATGGTTTAAGTTTCTTCAATTGCTCCCCACGCAATCCGCTGTTGGAACGAGAAATTAGATTAATTCGCTCTATTTTCTTTGATCATGCTGACTCCTGAAATCCTTACGGAGTGACGCAGTTGAATCTACAACTCTTTAATTTTACTGGAAACAGTATTGTGCAGTGCACAATATCAACTCGTTGTAAATAAATTATGATTTCAACTGCGTAACTCCTAATCCTGTAAATCCTGATTCAGACATATTTAAACAATGCCAGCAATCCTTGTTTTTCAAGCCGTAGGCGATACTTTCGGCACAAACACCAAGCGCGTTGAGGAGGCTAAATCATGCCACGCACGGCGTTCGGGATTGAAAAGCACCCACCAGAACCCCAAACCTGCAATAAGCCACGAAACAATCGCCACCGCAAAACGGATCGCCAATTGTTGCCAAGTGCAAGCTTGTCCTGTGGTCGATTCCAAACGAATGCGCCACGCCAGCATTCCTAAAGTTTGCCCGCTTTTTTTCCAAGGATAGGCGAAATAGAAAAAGATAATTGCCAATAAATACAATTGATAAATCAGGCTGACATTGCCCTTGGTCAAGGGTTGAACTAATAAAGTTGCCATGAACAGCGTAGAAAAAAGTAACAAACTGTCGTAAAAAATTGCTGCTAAGCGGCGAAATAATCCCGTAGCCAATAAGCTTTGAGCCTTGTTATTCTGTGTATTCACTCTTGCAAAATCTCTTTTTTAAAATTAAATTTATTACAAGCCATTGAAAAATAAATAATAATGCTTATTATTGTATAATCTTACGCTTAAGAATAGACTGACTCTAGTTCTCTTTTTATCATACGAATGGCTACTGTGTCACGGGTATAATTTGTGCTAGATTACAGCACCCAAGATAGAACTGCACCGCGCATTTGCGCTTATTCGTCAAAATATCACCGAATATCGGTTGCTATCCCCCAATCAGGAAACTTGAGTTAAGTTCAACTACACTTAAAACTATATGGCACCATCACCTTCTTCCTCACCAAACGACGACCTAGAGTTGCTCGAGGCAAAGCCTAAATTAAAGCGACCTCCACTCTACAAAGTCGTGTTATTAAATGATGATTATACCCCTATGGATTTCGTGGAGCATGTCTTAGAAACCTTCTTTGCGATGCCCCCCGAATTAGCTTACCGCGTTATGTTGCAGGTGCACACACAGGGGAAAGGCATTTGCGGGACGTATACCCGCGAAATTGCCGAAACCAAAGTAGGACAAGTCAATCGTTATGCGCGGGAAAATCAGCATCCTCTGCTGTGTACGATGGAAAAAGCCTGAAACCCCAAAAAAAAGAGGTCTTACAACATGTTAAGCAAAGAACTTGAAGCGACCCTAAACAGTGCTTTTCAGAACGCCCGCCAAAAGCGTCATGAATTTATTACGGTCGAACACCTATTACTCGCCTTAATTGACAATGCGGCTGCCACGCAAGTTTTACGCGCCTGTGGCATGGATTTAAACCTGCTTAAACGTGACCTCAGCACTTTTTTGGAAGAAACCACGCCTAAGCTATCGAAAAAAGATGATCGTGACACTCAGCCCACTTTGGGCTTTCAGCGGGTGTTACAACGTGCGGTGTTTCACGTTCAATCTTCAGGCAAAAAAGAAGTGACGGGCGCAAATGTGCTGGTTGCGATTTTTGGCGAGCGTGAATCTCAGGCAGTCTTTTTCCTCGAAAAGCAAAATGTGACCCGTTTAGATGTGGTCAATTATATTTCCCACGGCATTTCCAAAGTTGATAACGAAAGTCCGAATATCAATGACTTGTCAGGGCAAGATGAAGATGGCGGCGGCGATTCTAATACCGCAAAAAATCCGCTCGAAGCTTACACCCTGAATCTGAATGAACAAGCGATGATGGGCAAGATTGACCCTTTAATTGGGCGACAAGCTGAAATTGAACGCACGCTGCAAATTTTGTGCAGACGGCGCAAAAATAATCCCTTGTTTGTCGGTGAAGCAGGCGTGGGTAAAACTGCGATTGTCGAAGGCTTAGCCAAGATGATCACCGATAAAAAAGTCCCTGAAGTGCTGCTGGATTGCACGATTTACTCCTTGGACATGGGTGCCTTGTTGGCGGGCACAAAATATCGGGGTGATTTTGAAAAACGTCTCAAGGCAATTTTGAGCCAGTTACGCAAAGAACCCAACGCAGTGTTATTCATCGATGAAATTCATACCATCATCGGCGCAGGCGCGGCTTCAGGTGGCGCGATGGATGCCTCGAATTTGATTAAACCTGTGCTGTCTTCAGGCGAATTGCGCTGCATTGGTTCAACCACTTATCAAGAATATCGCGGCATTTTTGAAAAAGATCGCGCCTTAGCCCGGCGTTTCCAAAAAGTCGATGTGGGCGAGCCTAGCGTTGAAGAAACTGTACAGATTTTGTACGGCTTGAAATCGCGTTTTGAAGAACACCATGATGTGAAATATGCGCGTCAAGCCTTGCGGGCGGCGGCAGAATTGTCGGCACGTTATATCACCGACAGACATTTGCCCGATAAAGCGATTGATGTAATTGACGAAGCAGGCGCACGGCAACGTTTACAACCCGCGTCGAAGCGCAAGAAAACTATTGGTGTGAACGAAGTCGAACAAATCGTTGCCAAAATCGCACGCATTCCGCCGAAGAATGTTTCTTTGTCCGACAAGGAAATGTTGCAGAATTTAGATCGCGATTTGAAAATGGTGGTTTACGGGCAAGATCAAGCAATTGAAAGCCTGTCTACTGCGATTAAAATGGCGCGTTCTGGCTTGCGGCATTTGGAAAAACCGATTGGTTCGTTCTTGTTTGCAGGGCCTACGGGGGTTGGGAAAACCGAAGTCACGCGGCAGTTGGCGCGGATTATGGGGGTTGAACTGGTACGTTTCGATATGTCGGAATATATGGAACGTCACACGGTTTCACGCTTAATCGGTGCACCGCCCGGCTATGTTGGCTATGATCAAGGCGGTTTGTTGACTGAATTGATTAATAAAAACCCGCATTCCGTGTTATTGCTCGACGAAATTGAAAAAGCCCATCCTGATGTGTTCAATTTACTGTTACAAGTGATGGATCATGGTTCTTTGACCGATGCTAACGGACGCAAGACTGATTTTCGCAATATTATCATTGTGATGACCACGAACGCGGGCGCGGAACAAGTCAATCGTGCCTCGATTGGTTTCAAAACCCAAGACCATTCGACCGATGCGGGCGAGGTGATTAAACGCACCTTTAGCCCAGAATTCCGTAATCGTTTAGATGCGATTGTGCACTTTAAGGGCTTGAGTTCGTCAAATATCGCCCAAGTGGTGGACAAGTTCATTATCGAACTGGAAAATCAATTGGAAGATAAACACGTTACGCTGGCGGTGGATGAACCTGCACGCGCTTGGCTGGCAAAACATGGTTACGATCCGCTAATGGGCGCACGTCCGATGGCGCGTTTGATTCAGGAAAAAATCAAGAAACCGCTGGCGGAAGAGTTGCTGTTTGGTCAGTTGGAAAAAGGCGGGCGGGTGTTTGTCAAAGTCCGTAACGATGATTTAGCCTTGAATTTTGAAGGGATTAACATGACCGCTTCGGTGGAAGATGATTAAACGCTAAGCTTTGAGATTAAAAAGGGCGTGTCTTGTTGTGAGATGGGACACGCCCCTTTTATGTTAGATAGCTTCTACTGAATTTGATAACTCGCCCTAAGACCCATTCAGGAAAATAATCCGCGATATATCCCGTTTGTTCAAAAGATAGCTTATGCTTTTCAAATGGTCTCTCATTACTAAATCCCTTTCGGAACGCGCCTCATGTCAGAAAATCCCTATGCCATCCCACAAAGCAATCTCACCTTAGGTTCTAAAGAAGAAGATTACGGAGAAATTCGGTTTTTTTCCTCGAAAGGACGTATTGGACGCTTACGCTATATTTCATACATTTCAACGTTGATTTTGTTGGGGATTATTGCCGCATTTGTGCTGATGGCATTTTTTGGGCTGGGTGCTAAACCATATACTTCTCTAAGGCTCCATAGCGATTTTCTGATTCTATTATTGCCACTGTTTTTTGTACTAATTTCATTTTTTTCATTAAGTATTCAACGTTTACATGATGTTAGTCGCAGCGGATGGCTTACAATTTTGCTGCTTGTGCCTTTATTAAACGTAATACTAGTGCTTGCTCTGATGGGAAAAGCGGGCGCAGCAGAACGTAATGATTTCGGTGCACCGCCCCCACCCAATACGCTGCTGGTGAAAGTTTCCAGCACCTTGTTTATCCTGTTTTGGGTGTTGGGACAAGTGTCCAATTTATTGAGAAAGTATCTTTAGTTTGGGTGAAATCCTGTTACATTCACGTCCGAAATAAAAAAGACCTAGCAGGTTTTCAAAAGCTATTCTTTAATCTTTTAAGTCGTTTTCAGTAGTCAATGTTTCACTAAAAATATACATTTAAACCCCGCGCTTGATAAAATGTCTATAATGCAAAGCAATCCGCACACGACATCTTTACTCCCCCGCTGGGAATTATTATGCAACAAGATATTATTTTTGATGTGGAATTAATCCACCGTTATGACAAGGCAGGCCCACGCTATACCTCCTACCCCACGGCAGTGCAATTTCACGAAGGTTTTAACGCCGACGACTATAAACAGCACGCGCTTAAAACCAACACCGAAGGCAATCCGCTTTCTTTGTATTTTCACATCCCATTTTGTGACACCGTGTGTTATTACTGCGGCTGCAATAAAGTCGTTACCAAAGATCGTAGCCGTGCGATTCCCTATCTAGAACGTCTGCATCGTGAAATCGCTTTGCAAGCAGAATTGTTTTCCCGCGAACGTCCCGTGACCCAATTGCACTTAGGCGGCGGCACGCCCACGTTCTTAAGCCACAGCGAAATGCGGCAATTGATTGCGGTGACTAAGCAACATTTCCAATTATTGGACAATGATCAAGGCGAATACTCGATTGAAATTGACCCCCGCGAAGCCGATGCCAAAACCGTCGCAGTGTTGCGCGAACTGGGTTTCAATCGCATGAGTTTAGGGGTGCAAGATTTTGAGCCGAAAGTGCAAGAAGCCGTCAATCGCATTCAAACTGAAGCCGAAACTTTTAATGTGTTGGAAGCGGCGCGCGGCGAAGGTTTTCGCTCCATCAGCATTGATTTAATTTACGGCTTGCCGCATCAAACCGTGAGTTCATTTTTACGCACCCTCGACAAAATTTTAAAAGTCATGCCTGAGCGTTTGTCGGTGTTTAATTACGCGCACTTGCCGACTTTGTTCAAACCGCAACGCCGCATTAATCCTGAAGAATTGCCCCCGCCGATGGAAAAACTCGCGATTTTACAAGCGATGATTCAGCATTTAACCGATGCGGGCTATGTGTATATTGGGATGGACCACTTTGCGCGCCCCGATGATGAATTAGCAGTTGCACAACGTAATGGCAGCTTGTACCGCAATTTCCAAGGCTATGCGACTCATGCGGACTGCGATTTAATCGGCTTGGGCGCGACTTCTATCGGCAAAATTGGCAACAGCTACAGCCAAAATGTGAAAACGTTAGAAGAGTATTACGCGCTGATTGACGCAGGAAAACTGCCGATTTTCCGGGGCGTGGCATTGACGGAAGATGATGTGTTGCGCCGTGCAGTGATTACGCAATTAATTTGCAATTTCACCTTGGATATTAAACGGGTGGAACGCGAATTTAAGATTAAATTTAAAGACTATTTTAAAGAAGAGTGGGACGCGCTGGAAGTGATGGAAGCTGATGGTTTATTAGTTCGCATCAATGACGAAATTGAAGTGTTGCCTGCGGGACGTTTATTAGTACGGAATATTTGCATGGTATTCGATGCGTATCTGCGCAAAGAAAGTACACAGCGTTATTCCAAGGTTATTTAAAAATCAGCTGTGTCATCAAGATGCTTATAAAGACGGGTAGCTCGTATGCAGTGTAGCGGATTTAAATCTTAACTGCGCCCCCCAAAAAAACTGACTTAAAACCAGCCAATAGGATGCGCTGAGGAACGAAGCGCATCGTTTCTCTTATTTCCCCAGATGGAAGCCATTTGAATTGGATAGTTTATATGGACAAAAGGGCTGATTGTAGGTGCGAATTTATTCGCACAGCTCCATCGAGTTAAAAACTGACACAAATAAATTCGCACCTACAATTGGCTCAGTCTAGGGCGTGTCATCAAATAGAAAGATAGGTTATTCTAAAGAGCTTAGAATGAAGAATCCCAAGGAACAAAGCATGAGTCGCCGTTACGCATTAACAGATGAACAATGGGCTAGATTAGAACCCCTC
>JAQTYU010000002.1 GCA_028688145.1 Thiotrichaceae bacterium
AGAAGTCATCGTTTAGTTCCAAGGAGACGTTCCTCTGCCACGAGTTTGCTCCTATATGCTAAACAGAGTAAGAAATCTTGCTTTTAGTCCTTAACTTAATGGCTGTGAAACAGAGTTTGGGAACGAGGAAAAAATGTTTTTAGTTTTTGTAGCCCGTATGCAGCATAGCGGAATGCGGGGAATTTAAATCATCGTCACCTCAATATATCCGCATGACACATGTATTTCATGTGGACTTACTCGGAACTCGCCGCTGGAGCGACGAGGTAGGCATTCCCACGCTGAAGCGTTGGAACGAGACAAATTATCGTGTTTCGTGGTGGAATACGCTACGCTATTCCACCCTACTACGGATTCTGACAATCCTTTTCAGCTTCAGGCAGCACCGCATCCCATTCAAACCAAGTATCTAAACGTTGATGCGCCTCTTCAATTCCCGTGCGCTTCAACGAAGAAAACAATTGCACGGTGTAAGGCATTTCATGTTTTGCCAAATCCCGAACCACGCCTTGCAAACTCGCACAGGCTTTGCCATAACTTAACTTGTCCGCCTTAGTCAGCAAAATATGTGCGGGTAAATTGGAAGCCTTACACCAAAATAATAAACCTTGGTCTAAATCCGTCATCGGGTGGCGAATGTCCATCATCAAAATTAAGCCACGTAAACTTTGACGCTGTTCTAAATATTTTTGTAGCGTGCGTTCCCAATGTAATTTCACAGGCACAGGCACTTTTGCAAAACCATAGCCCGGTAAATCGGCTAAACGCCGATGTGCATCCAAGGTAAAAATATTAATTTGTTGGGTACGTCCTGGGGTTTTACTGGTGCGTGCTAATTGATGATGATCGGTAATCACATTGATTGCACTGGATTTGCCCGCGTTAGAACGCCCCGCAAACGCGACTTCATAGCCCACATCTTCGGGTAATTGATGCAGGGTATGCGCCCCACTTTGAAACTCTGCCCGACGGTAAATATTCGCCACTGCTTTACTCCTACAACTGCTTTCGTTATTACGCTGTTCTAAGCACGACATGGTATAATTTAACTTTTCTCTCTACAAATAGACAGGGTAGCCCATGTTTTCAAAACAAATGTCCATTGCTGATTTCGACCCAGAATTATGGCAAGCCATGCAAAATGAGCACACACGGCAAGAAACCCATTTGGAGTTAATTGCTTCTGAAAACTACACCAGTCCGCGCGTATTGGCGGCACA
The DNA here is from genome assembly GCA_028688145.1 of Thiotrichaceae bacterium. Classification (GTDB taxonomy): domain Bacteria; phylum Pseudomonadota; class Gammaproteobacteria; order Beggiatoales; family Beggiatoaceae; genus JAQTYU01. Next base: position 1,221 of record JAQTYU010000002.1, read on the forward strand.
AGGCTCAGTTCTCACCAACAAATATGCTGAAGGCTACCCCAGTAAACGTTATTACGGGGGCTGTGAGTTTGTAGATATTGCCGAACAGCTCGCCATCGACCGCGCTAAACAATTATTTGGCGCAGCTTATGCCAACGTACAACCGCATTCTGGCTCACAAGCCAATGCAGCGGTGTATATGGCATTGCTCGAACCTCATGACACGGTGCTTGGGATGAGTCTCGCCCACGGGGGGCATTTAACCCACGGCGCAAAAGTCAATTTCTCAGGCAAAATCTACAATGCAGTGCAATATGGTTTAGACACTGCCACGGGTGAAATCGATTACGCCCAAGTGGAAGCCCTCGCCTTAGAACACAAGCCTAAAATGATTGTGGCAGGATTCAGCGCGTATTCTCGCGTGGTGGATTGGCAACGTTTCCGTGACATCAGCGACAAAGTCGGCGCGTATCTCATGGTTGATATGGCACACGTCGCAGGTTTAGTGGCGGCAGGTCAATATCCCAGCCCGATTAATATTGCAGATGTGACCACGACCACGACCCATAAAACTTTACGCGGTCCACGCGGGGGGCTTATTCTAGCACGAGCCAATCCTGAAATTGAAAAGAAACTGAATTCTATCGTATTTCCTGGAATTCAGGGCGGCCCCTTAATGCACGTTATCGCCGCAAAAGCGGTCGCTTTCAAAGAAGCTTTAGAACCTGAATTCAAAGTTTATCAAAAGCAAGTGGTGGATAATGCCCGTGCAATGGTGGCAGTGTTGCAAAAGCGTGGTTATAAAATTGTTTCAGGCGGCACCGACAATCATTTATTCCTGCTCGATTTAATCGACAAAGGTTTAACGGGTAAAGCAGCAGATGCGGCTTTAAGCAATGCCCACATTACCGTCAATAAAAATGCCGTGCCCAATGACCCCCAATCACCTTTTGTCACCAGCGGGATTCGTATCGGCACGCCCGCCATGACCACGCGCGGCTTAGGCATTGCCGAAGTTGAACAAGTCGCCACTTGGATTGCTGATATTTTAGACGATATTACCAATACTGAAGTGCAAACCCGTGTCAGCGAACAAGTTTCAGCCCTTTGTGCACGTTTCCCCGTTTATGGCTGAACTCACCCCTAACGACCATTTTTATATGGCGCGGGCTTTACAACTCGCAGAACGCGGCTTGTGGAGCACCAACCCCAATCCCCGCGTGGGCTGTGTCATCGTCCGCGATGGGGAAATTGTGGGCGAGGGCTGGCATCAAGTCGCGGGCGAACCCCATGCTGAAATCTACGCGCTGCAAATGGCGAAAGACAAAGCAAAGGGCGCGACTTGTTACGTAACCTTAGAGCCCTGTTGTCATTATGGGCGCACGCCGCCTTGCACGGATGCTTTAATTAAAGCAGGAATTACCCGTGTCGTCGCCGCCACCACCGACCCTAATCCCGTGGTTGCCAGCAAAGGCATTGATAAGTTAGAACTGGCAGGGATTGCCGTGGAAACTTCGGTGCTCAGCGGACAAGTGGAAAAACTCAATGCGGGTTTTTTCATGCGGATGCGTCACGGTCGCCCTTATATTCGTTGCAAAATGGCAATGAGTTTAGACGGGCGTACCGCGATGGCTTCTGGAGAAAGTCGCTGGATTACTTCCAAAGAAGCGCGCAGCGATGTGCAAGCTTTACGCGCCCGCAGTTCTGCGATTATGACGGGCGCGGGCACGGTGTTGGCGGACGACCCAATGTTGACAGTGCGCGAGTCGGAATTGCCCACGCATTTGTTTCGCCCTGCGAAAATCAAGCAGCCGTTGCGGGTGATTGTGGACGCGCATTTAAGCACGCCGCCCACCGCAAGAATGTTGGGTTTACCCGGGGAAACCGTGATTTTCACCGCCTCCAGCAGCGAAAGCGTCAAGCAAATTCTGGAAAAAGCGGGCGCGAAAGTGATTTATTTGCCAACTCGCGAACGTGATATAGACTTACCTGCAATGTGTGAAATTCTGGCGCGTGATTTTGAGGTCAATGAATTGCTGCTAGAAACGGGTTCAACTTTAAGCGGTTCAATGCTGAAGGCGGGTTTAGTCGATGAATTGGTGATTTACATGGCTCCAATTTTAATGGGCAACAAAGCCCGTGCCTTGTTTAATTTGCCATTTATTGAAAATCTAAAACAGAAAATGCGTTTAGACATTGCCGACGTGCGCGCCATTGGCGACGATTGGCGTATTACCGCTTATCCGAAGTACGAGGACTAAATGTTTACAGGAATTATTCAAGCCGTGGGCAAACTTGCCCAACGTGAACAGCGTGGAGTGGATGCGCGTTTATTCATCGACACTGCCGAGTTGCCGTTAAACAATGTGCAATTGGGCGACAGCATCGCAGTGAATGGCACTTGTCTCACCGTGGTCAGTTTAGAAACGCGCGGTTTTTGGGCGGATGTCTCCACCGAAACTTTAAGCTATACCACGCTCGGCGCAATCAGCTTGAATAGCCCTGTGAATTTAGAAAAAGCCCTGACCCTGCAAACCCATCTCGGCGGACATTTGGTCAGCGGGCATGTGGACGGGGTTGGGAGCATTCAACAAGTGTATAGCGAAGGACGTTCGATTAGAATTCAGATCGCCGCCCCGCCCGAATTAGCAAAATACATCGCGCACAAAGGCTCAATCTGCGTCGATGGGATTAGTTTGACCGTGAACAGCGTCGAAGGTGCAAGCTTTAGTTTAAACATTGTGCCGCATACCTTGGCAAAAACCACCTTGGCAAAAGCGGCGGTGGGGCAAAAAGTTAATTTAGAAGTTGATATTATTGCACGCTATTTAGAACGTTTATTGCTCGGTACTGCGGCACAGAGTTCACAAGCCGCCCCAATTGACTTACAATTTTTACAACAACATGGTTTTGCATAAACCACGTTTACCCTCCCCAAAAATTATGTGATAAGTCTATGATTCTTGCTGGCGACATTGGCGGTACTAAAACATATCTGGCTTTGTACTCACCCGAATTGTCACTGCTGGTCAGCGCAATTTATCCCAGCCAAAACTATCCAAGTTTATTCCCCATTCTGCAACAGTTCTTGAGTGAACATGTTGTGCTTAGTTCTAAAATTACCGCCGTTTGTTTAGGCATAGCAGGCACGATTTGTGCAGAAAATTGCACATTACCCAATTTGCCACACTGGTCAAGTATTTCGCTGACTGCCTTAAAACAGTTTTTTAAACTAGAACAAGTTAAATTACTCAATGACTTAGAGGCGATGGGCTGGGGGATTTCACGCATCACAGCGGGACAAATACACGTATTACAAATGGGACAATCCCATGAAAATGGTAATGCTGTTTTATTGGCAGCGGGCACGGGCTTGGGTGAATCTTGTTTATATTGGGATGGCTCGCAGCATTTACCGATTGCTACCGAAGGTGGACACAGCGATTTCGCACCGCGTAATACGCTAGAAATAGGATTATTGCAATATTTAACCCGTTATTATCCGCGTGTCAGTTATGAGCGCGTGTTATCAGGGACAGGGCTTGTGCATATTTATCAATATTTATGCGAGTTGCACCAACACACGCCCTTGGTTGGAGTGCAAACGGCACTACAGCAAGGCGCGGATCCCAGCGCGCTGATTACCGAATTGGGTTTAGCGAAGGCAGATTATTTATGTCAAGAAAGTTTACGCGTGTTTGTGAGTATTTACGGAGCAGAGGCAGGTAATTTTGCCTTAAAATTTATGGGGCGGGCGGGAGTTTATTTGGGCGGTGGGATTGCGCCTAAAATCCTACCACAGATGATGGATGGAACTTTCATTCAAGCCTTTAATGATAAGGGGCGTTTTGCAGGTTTAATGCAAACGATTCCCGTCTCGGTCATCCTGATGCCAGAAGTTGGATTATGGGGAGCCGCACATTATGCACGCGTATCGTTTTCCGATTCATCACGAGAGCAGCTTAGTTAATTGAAAAAACATGATGTTTCTCTTATTCTGATATTGGTCATCGGCTTTAGTTTATCGCTGACGGCGTTTGTCTATGTAAAAAACTGGGGTCGCGAAAGCGTCTTGCAAGATAAACGACTCAAAACTGATGGCTATGTGCGCAGTTTGCGTCAAACCTTTCTCAGCTTCAGTAGCGTGTTGTATTCAACACGGGGTTTGTACAATATCCATAATGGTCTGGACCATGCCGACTTTAAAAACTTCTTTAAACAGAATACCAGTATTCTAGGACAGGATATTTTACAAGGGGTTGCATGGGTTCCCTCAGTCGCTCCTCCAGAAGTGCCCTATGTAACTGATATTGCTCAGCGCGATAATCCTACTCTGCATTTTTGGGAATTGGGTGCAGACGGTCAAGCCCAATCCTTACAATCTCGTCCTGTTCACTATCCGATTTTATATTTAGAAAGCAGCAAATTAAGCACCTTGGCAGGTTTTGACCTTGCTTCAAATCCACAGCTTCGTCAAACCTTGGAGCTGGCGCGTAATCAGTCACAATTGCTGATGAGTGATGCAACCTATTTGCCCGCAAGTTCGGGTAATGTATTAGGCGTGTACTTGGTCTTGCCCGTATATCTACGTGAGGTCAATACCATACCTGAACGTCAACGGGAACTGCGCGGTTTTATCGTGGGCATTGTGGTTTTAGAACCTTTGATCGATCAAGAATTACGCCCCAACAAATTACGTTCAGATACCTTCTGGAAAGTCACTGACGAAACCCCCAACACCAAAATTACCCAGTTATACACTCCTTCTTGGTTGTCGCACGAACACGGTCAAACCGCAACTGAGCTGGTGTCTACGCCCTTGGAATTTTCGGATTTCGGTAAACGTTCATGGCGTATTGGTTTATACAGTTTGCAGGGGGAAACCTCTGAAATTGAATGGCGTTATGCGTGGATTGTGTTGCTGACAGGGATTTTGTTCAGCTAGGGGTATTGCGTTATGCCCATATTATTCTGACGCGGGCGCGCTGGGCAGAAACGATGGTGGCAGAACGCACGCAAGGTTTACTGGTTGCCAATGAATCTTTGAACACTGAAATTGAAGCCCGCAATCAAATCACCCGCGATCTCACCATCAGCCAACAACGTTTTCAGTCAATCTTTAACGAAGCTGCCTTAGGGATTGCCCAAATTGATTTGGAAGGGCGGATTATCAGTAGCAATAAATCCTTGCAAAACATGCTTGGTTTTAGTGAGGCAGAATTACACAATCGCTTGTTACATGAATTGGCGTATGCGGAAGATGCTGAAACTGAACAAGAAATGTTGCGAAATTTACTCAATGGCAAATATGACACTTTCCTCGTGGCGCAGCGTTATCAATGTAAAGATCACAGCATTGTCTGGACCAATCAAAGCTGTTCGATTGTACGCAGTGCAGGCGAGCCTTTTATTATTTGCATGATGGAAGACATTACTGAGCGCAAAGCGGCTGAAGAAGCACGGATTCAGGCAGAGCAGCGTTATCGGGATATTTTTGAAAATGCGATTGAAGGTATTTTCCAAACCACGCCCGACGGACATTATATTAACGTGAATCCTGCCTTTGTGCGGATTTTCGGATATGAATCTGCTGAGCAAATGCACTATGAAATTAATGATGTGCAAACTCAGCTCTATGTTGATCCCAAAGAACGAATGCGTTTTATTGAGCTTTTAGAAACCCATTCAGAAGTACAGAATTTTGAATATCAGGCTCATCGACGCGATCAAAGTATTATTTGGGTGAATGAGACTGCGCGGCTGGTGCGCGATGAACACGGTAATATCGCCTATTACGAAGGCATGGTTGAAGACATCACTAAACGTAAGTATGCAGAAGCTAAGTTGCTTTATGATGCTTCACACGACCAGTTAACGGGTTTATTCAACCGCAATACTTTCATCAACAAACTTGCTGAAACCTTGGCGATTTATCACCAGCATCCCACGCCACAACATTCTGCTTTTGCGGTGCTGTTTGTCGATTTAGATCGTTTTAAAGTGGTCAACGACAGTATGGGGCATTGGGCGGGCGATCAATTGCTCACCGAAATTGCTCACCGTTTATTGCAAGAAACTGATATGGAACGCGATGTGGTGGCGCGTTTTGGGGGTGATGAATTTGCGCTGATTCTGCATCATTTGGACGAAGCCGAGACTTTGGAACAGCGGGTTGAAAAAATTCAGCATCAACTCAGCAAGCCTTACACCTTAGAACAGCAGATTTTTAATACCACGGCGAGTATTGGGATTGCTTTGGGTACGCAAGAATATCAAGACCCTGAAGAAATGTTGCGCGATGCCGATATTGCGATGTATGAAGCAAAATATCGCGGGCGTGGACGGATCATGATCTTTCAAGAAGGGATGCATACCCAAGTCGTCAACCTGTTGCGCATGGAATCTGATTTGCGCAGGGCCTTGGAACGCAACGAATTTCGTTTATATTACCAGCCCATTATTTCACTGAAGACGCGGCAAATAGTCAGCCTTGAAGCTTTGGTGCGCTGGGAACATCCTGATCAAGGTTTGGTGATGCCTGATAAATTCATTCCTGTGGCAGAAGAAACGGGCTTAATTCGCGAATTGGGTTTATGGGTGTTTCAAGAAGCTTGTGAACAGTTGAAACGTTGGCAGTTGCAATTCCCTGAGTTTGAAGATTTGGGTATGAATATCAATGTGTCACCCATTCAATTAAAACAAGTAGATTTAGTGCAAGTCTTTCAGAATATTATTGAAAAAACAGGGATTGCGGGCGAAAGCTGTCGGATTGAAATTACTGAAAGTGCGATTATGCAAGACCCTGAATATTTATTAGAAATGTTAAAAGAGTTGAAAAAACTCAAGGTTAAACTTTATATTGATGATTTTGGAACGGGTTATTCTTCTTTGAGTTATCTGCAACAATTCCCGATTGATGCGTTGAAAATTGATAAGGGTTTTATTCGCGAAATTGATACGCATGGTAAATCTGCCAAAATTGCGAAGGCGATTATTTCTTTGGGTGAGGCGTTTGGAATTAAAGTGGTGGCAGAGGGGGTGGAAACTAACTTTCAAGTCACGGTGCTGGAAGCTGCGGGCTGTCATCATGTGCAAGGATTTTTCTTTTCTCGTCCGCAAGATGCACAAGGCATTGAACGTTATTTGCAACAACAGTTGTTGGCGGTTCAGCTGGGGGAATTACCTGTGCATTGAGTTTTATACTCGGTCACTACCTTCCAAATTATCGTAATTTGGAAGGCTTACTTTTAAGCTCTAAATCTGTACGGCTTATCTAAACCCAGTAAATCCCGTCAACCCAGTAATACCGATAATAATCAAATAAATAGCGACCACGTAATTCAATAATTTGGGTTGCAGTAAAATCAAAATACCTGCAATCAGTGCAACAACTGCATTAATATCCGCATGAAAACTCATTGCTTTATCCTTTCAAGTTGTGGCGTGCGACCAAGTTTAGCTTGGTGATTTTTGAGTCAACAGCTGGCTCTTTGATTAACATAGCACGGTTTGGGTGGGAATGCTGTGAATACTTATGAAAAGAAAGTGAATTAAACTTGAGGGTTATGGATGATCTTGTTTGAAAGCTAATAATGAACCGTTCTTATTCTAACCTGAGTTCGGGATAAGCTATTAGAACAAAGGAATCAAATCCATTCTGGCAATATCCAAGGAAGGTTTGTTATCCTGCTAAGAATAAGCGACCAAGCCTGCGACAATGTTAATCATATAATTGCTTAAAGAACGATGCCGTGAGTGTTCTAGGGTGTGTCATCAAATGAGTATTAAGGTTATTCTAAAGGACAAGGAATAGAGTCTCACAAGGAAACAAAGAATGAGTTGCCGTTACGCATTAACAGATGAACAATGGGCTAGATTAGAACCCCTCTTACCAGGGAGGGCTGAATCATTCACGTTATTTCATTTATAGAACATTAGGTTAAGCTACTTTCTACTTTTTCTTTTTGAGACTGTTAGAAAAAACTCAGTGCGCTGTACACTTTTTCTTAAGAGTCGCATAAACTGCTGTATAGTCTATTCTTTCACGCTATATCAAGTAGTTACAAGACTGTAAAAATATAACTCTTAACTTTCATAAAAGTATTACGACTAAAAACAGCCCTGCAATTTTCACGAAAGTAAAAATTAGCCCGTCAACTTTGTCAAAATGAAAACTAGAAAAATAGTGCTCAGTCGAAAAATAGATGTAACCTAATGTTCTTAAATAGAATAACCGTGAATGATTCAGCCCTCCCCCTTCAGGGGGTTGAGGGCGCATTAAAAAAGCCCCAACAGATTTCAAAACCTGTCGGGGCTTTTTTATACAGCAGAATTACGCGAAACTTGCTGGGGTGCGACTATGCCAATCGGTACGTTGTTGATATTGATGCGCAATATTTAACAAACGTCCTTCACTGAAATAATTGCCAATCAACTGCATCCCTACGGGGCGATTGTGGGCAAAACCTGCTGGCAAGGACAACGCAGGAATTCCCGCCAAATTCACCGCAATCGTATAAATATCCGATAAATACATGGTGACAGGGTCATCCACTTTTTCACCGATATTAAACGCCACCGTGGGCGAAGTCGGCCCAAACAACACGTCGACTTGTTTAAAAGCGTCGGTAAAATCTTGGGTCAAAACGCGGCGTAATTGTTGGGCTTTCAAATAATACGCATCGTAATAACCTGCGGATAACGCGTAAGTTCCAATCATAATACGGCGTTTCACTTCCGCGCCAAAACCTTCACCGCGTGAACGCTTGTATAAGTCAATTAAATCTTTAGGATTTTCACAGCGATAGCCAAAACGCACGCCATCAAAACGCGATAAGTTAGAAGAACATTCCGCAGGCGCGATAATGTAATAAACAGGAATCGCTAATTGATTATTCGGTAAATGCACTTCGTGAATCGTTGCGCCCGCTTGTTCAAATTCTTTGAGCGAGGTTTCCAACACTTTGGCAACTTCAGGGTCTAAACCTTCGCCAAAATATTCTTTCGGCACACCAATGCGTAAACCTTCAATGCTTTGATTTAATTGGTTACTGTAGTTTTCAACGGGGCGGTCTAACGAAGTCGAATCACGTTTATCAAAACCTGTCATCGTTTCCATCAGCAGCGCGACATCTTCCGCACTGTGCGCCATCGGGCCGCCTTGGTCTAAGCTTGACGCAAACGCAATCATGCCATAACGCGACACTAAACCATAAGTTGGTTTTAAACCCGTTAAATTGCACAATGCCGCAGGTTGGCGAATTGAACCGCCCGTGTCTGTGCCTGTGGCAATCGGGGCAAGACGTGCTGCAACCGCAGCCGCAGAACCGCCTGAAGAGCCACCGGGCACGGCTTTCACATCCCAAGGATTTTTGACTGCGCCGTAATAACTGGTTTCATTGGATGAACCCATTGCAAACTCGTCCATATTGGTTTTTCCCAACATGACCATGCCTGCGGCATTACATTTTTCGACCACCGTCGCATTATACGGGGCAATAAAATTGTCTAACATTTTAGAACCGCAGGTGGTTTTCACCCCTGCCGTGCAGAAAATATCTTTTTGAGCCAGTGGAATCCCTGTCAATTTCCCTGCCGTGCCAGCCTGCAAACGTGCATCCGCAGCGCGTGCCTGTTCTAAAGCCAGTTCGGGAGTGACAGTGACAAAGCTATTCAACTGCCCATCATAACGTTCAATCCGTTGTAAAAAATGTTGAGTCAGTTCTACGCTAGAAATTTTGCGTTGATGTAAGAGTTCAGAAAGTTCGGCAAGCGTTTTTTCGTGCATGATCGTCAACTAGGGTCTATTCGATAACTTTGGGGACTAAATACAAACCCGCTTCTACTTGCGGCGCGATGCTTTGAAACGAATCCCGTTGATTGGTTTCGCTGACTTCATCGGTGCGTAGGCGGGCGGTTGCGTCCAAGGGGTGTGCCATTGGGGTGATACCCGTGGTATCGATACTGTTCATTTGTTCGACTAAGGCGAAAATATCCGATAAAGTCCGTGTATAAACAGGAATATCCTCTTCGGACAGGGCAATCCGTGCCAAGTGGGCTATTTTCTCTACATCAGTTCGTTGCAAAGACATTTTGGAAAAACTCCCAGTGAAAATACTGTGGGTAGTTTACCCGATTCTGTGCGGCGTTAGAATGTTAATCTTGAAAATTCGCGGAATTCGGGGCTAATCTCTCAATCCAAAAAAATCTTATTCATGTTCAAAGTAATCCCTAATGCCTTATCAATAACCTTATCATTGGCGTAGGTCAATGGCGTTTCTTCCAAATTATTAAAGACTGTGATCGCATGGGAAATCGGCAATAATAACCAACAAGATTGCACGCCAAATTCAAAATAAATTTTGAACTTATCAAGCAACTCTTGAATATTCTGCGTGGGCGAAAGTATTTCGACAATCAACAAGGGGGGTTCAGAAACGCTTATTTTATCGTTTAGCAAATTAATCGGCTGCATGGGATAGATGGCTATATTAGGCACAAACTCTTTGCCTTGTATATCTATCGATAATTCAGAATAGACCGCGTAATTATTCAAGCCCAAAAAAGCAGCCCCTAATGCCACTTGTAAGCGACTATGATTCATGGATGGACTCATTTTTTCTCCCACGTTGGATGGGCATTGCCCACCAAAATTCGCCAAATTAGAAAGTAGCTTGCATGGAACGTAACAATAACTTAACTCCTGCTCGCTCAAGTGCATGGCGGCTTACACCTTATGCGCCCTACTTTTAAACGTTAAATCATTCCGCCCGCCATTCCAACACAATACCCGCCAAGGGTGGCAAAGTTAAACTGATAGAATTGCTTTGCCCCATCCATGCCACAGCGTCCGATTGCACTGAACTATTTCCCAAATTGCTGCCGCCGTAATACATTGAATCAGAATTAAAAATTTCCTGATAATTGCCCGCACTGGGCACACCAATTCGATAATCATGGCGCGGGGTTGGGGTGAAATTTAACACTACCAGCACGAAACTATCCGTACTGCGCCGCAAATATGCCAGCACCGATTGATGCGCATCATGGCAATCAATCCACGCAAAACCTTGTCCTTCAAAATCCGCATAATGCAGGGCAGTTTTTTGGCAATACAATTGATTCAAATCCCGCACCAGCGATTGCATTCCCGAATGTGCAGGAATTTCCGTCAATTCCCAATCCAAACCCCGCGCCTCACTCCATTCCCGCCCTTGGGCAAATTCACAGCCCATAAACAGCAATTTCTTCGCGGGATAAGTCCATAAATAGGTGTAAAGTAAGCGTAAATTGGCGAAACGTTGCCATGAATCGCCCGCCATTTTATCCAGCAAAGAAAGTTTGCCATGCACCACTTCATCATGCGAGAACGGCGCAACAAAGTTTTCCGTGAACGCATACAGCAAGCCAAAAGTTAAGATATTGTGGTGATAGCTGCGATAAATCGGGTCTTTCTCCATGTAGGTCAAAGTGTCGTGCATCCAACCCATATTCCACTTCATGCTGAAACCCAAGCCGCCGCGCCATGTGGGACGGGTGACTTGCGCCCAACTGGTGGACTCTTCCGCAATCATCAAAGTGCCTGCATATTCACTGTGGGTGATGTTGTTCAACTCTTGAAAAAACGCAATCGCTTCTAAATTTTCATTGCCGCCATAACGGTTAAGCAAGGACTCGCCTGCTTCGCGGGAATAATCTAAATATAACATTGAAGCCACGGCATCGACGCGCAAACCATCAATATGAAACTCATCCAACCAGTAAACCGCATTGGCAATAAGAAAGTTTTTGACTTCGAGCCGCGCATAATTAAACACTAAAGTGCCCCATTCCTTATGCTCGCCTTGACGTGGATCGGCATATTCATACAAGGCAGTGCCATCGAAACGCGCTAAAGCGTGTGCATCTTTGGGGAAATGCGAGGGCACCCAGTCTAAAATCACCCCAATATTATTTTGATGGCAATAGTCCACAAAATAGCGAAAATCATCAGGCGTTCCAAAGCGGCTGGTGGGCGCGTAATAACCTGTAGTTTGATAACCCCATGATTCATCTAAGGGATGTTCGCTGATGGGCAATAATTCGATGTGAGTGAAACCGAGTTTCAGCACATACTCCACCAGCCGCCGCGCCAATTCCCGATAATTTAAAAAATTGCCATCTGCGTCGCGTTGCCATGAACCGAGATGCACTTCATAAATACTAAACGGCAGATGCAACCAATCTTGTTGCCGCCGTGCGATTAACCACGCATTATCGCGCCACGGATAACTGGAACTGGGAGTGACATAAGCGGCGGTTTGCGGACGACGTTCAAAAGCTTTGGCGTAAGGGTCGATTTTGGTTAAGATTTCGCCCGTTTCGCGGTTGCGTAATTCAAATTTATACAAGCTGCCCATCGGCAATTCAGGAATGAATAATTCCCAAATCCCGCTGCTGCCTAAAACCCGCATCGGGTGACAACGTCCATCCCATTGATTGAAATCGCCCACCACGCTGACGCGCTCGGCATTGGGTGCCCACACCGCGAATAATACGCCTGCAATGCCGTGTACTAAATGCGGATGTGCACCGAGAAAACGGTAGGCGTGCCAATGTTTGCCCTCGCCAAATAAGTGCAAATCAAAATCGTTGAGTTGCGGCGGAAAACTGTACGGGTCATAAGTAACGCGGTGATTGCCTTCTGAATCGATGGATTCTAATTGGTAATGTTCTTCAACTTGGCTGGCATCGCCTTCCCAAACAAACAGGTCACTGTTTTCTATCCGCTGCAATGCGTCGCCATTGGGCAATAAATTGACGCTTTGGGTGTGTGGCATGAAGACCCGTATCAGCGTCTGATTTTCGGAAAGTGGATGCTTTCCTAACACCGCAAACGGATCATAATGACGGGCTTCTAGGATTTTTTGTAACTCAGTCGTTAATTCAGGTGTATCCATGATGTTTAGATTCGCATTATTGGTTTAGTTGTTGCGGGGATAAACTTTTTTGAGCCTTGAGAATGGCTTATCTCGCTGGTGGGGGAGATACGAATCTCAGACCTAAATAATTAAATTTTGGAGAATATTTGTAGCTTCACTATACGCCATCTCAGAAGTCTGAGATATGAAACCCTGACAAATTATAGCAACTGCGTTTAAAAATCGGAATTTGCCCTTAACGCTATGAAAATTAAGTGGGGAATTTGAAATGTTTGTAAAATATTGGGTTTTCCTAAAACAAAGCCGTGTCATCGGTTCGCTATTACTAATCGGCGATGTCTGGTGGTTTAATTATAATGCTATTTTGAACACCCACTTTATTGAATTTAAGCTAAAAAAAGTCCCTAAATACCTTGTCAATCTCGCTAATCTGTTTAATCTTAGTCACACTCTAAATTTGATTACACGGATTAAACCCATATGCCACCCTATTTCATCGGTTTAATGTCAGGCACAAGCATTGATGCAATTGATGCTGCACTTATCAGCTTTAACGCAGGTAAACTCCAATTACACCACACCTATCGTCATGCTTTTCCCTCGGTGGTTCGCAGTGAATTGTTGACGATTAGTCAAGAAAGTCGCGAATTTACACCTTTACACCGTATTGCTTTTTTGGATATTCAACTGGCAAAACTTTATTCAGAAGTGGTGCTGAAATTATTACGACAGGCAAATTTAAGCCCTAGCAAAATTACGGCTATTGGATGTCATGGACAAACGATTGTACACAGCCCCGATAGTAATCCGCCCTATACTTGGCAACTGGGCGACCCCAACACTTTGGCAGAACTGACAGGCATCACCACGGTGGCGGATTTTCGGCGACGTGATCTTGCCGCAGGCGGACAAGGTGCACCGCTCGCGCCTGCCTGTCATCAAGCCCTGTTTCAAACACCCACAGAAAACCGCATTGTGCTGAATATTGGCGGCATTGCAAATATCACCGTCTTGCCTGCCGAGACTCAACAGCCCGTGGTTGGATTTGACACAGGTGTAGGCAATGCGTTACTAGATGCTTGGTGCTTAAAACATCAACAACAAATCTGTGATTATGAAGGCAAATGGGCAAAGAGCGGCACAGTTCAAACCCAATTATTAAACGATCTTATTAAAGACTCTTATTTTTCCCGTACTGCTCCCAAAAGTACAGGACGTGATTACTTTAATATCAACTGGTTAAACTCATATCTTGGCTTGCAAAACTATCGTCTTGAAGACGTGCAAGCCACCCTAGTCGCGCTAACCGTAGAAAGCATTGCTGCCGCCGCCCGTCCCTATCATCCACAACGCCTGATTGTGTGCGGTGGCGGAGTGCACAATCCACTATTAATGCAGGGGCTGGCACAATCTTTGCCAAATTGTAGCGTTGAATCCAGTATTGCTTTTGGAATTCATCCTGATTGGATAGAAGCGATTTGTTTTGCATGGTTAGCGCGGCAAACGCTGACCCGCCAAACGGGGAATTTGCCCAGTGTGACTGGCGCACGCAGCCCCGTGATTTTGGGTGGGATTTATTACGGACGTTGAAAATTCGCACATCCAGCATAAAACAGCTATGCTATAAACAAGTTCAATAAATCAAGGGAGAACAACAAGATGTTTTCCAAATTATCAGCACATCTTAATACGAATTCTACACCTGAAGTGGCGCAAAATAGTCCCGCAGAAAGTTCATCAAATCTGCCTGCCTTAGCATTAGGGTCGGATGCGCATTACTCACGTTTAGGTGATGATCTCAGCATCAAAGTGGCGGGCGAAAAATTCGTCGTCACCGATTATTTTTTGCACCCTACACCGCTGAAAACCGCACAGGGCGAAACCCTCAGCGTGGATCAGGTTCACACTCAGTTATTACCCGCCCCCGTGATGGTTGCCGATAATAGCAACAGCGTGCCTTTAGAAAAAATAGGCACGGTCAGTATGCTGCTCAAAGAACCTGTTGAAGCCAAAGGCTTGGATGGGGCAGTACGTTTATTAAAACAGGGCGATGCGGTGTATTTACACGACACCATCACCACCCCTGTGGGCGGCTATCTGAAAATTATGTTGCACGATGGCACGACCTTTCAGTTAGGGCCATTGTCGCGCGCAACTTTAGATAAATACTCCTACGATCCCACTCATGCCAATGCAGGCGGACATTTTGAAACCACGGTGGCGGCTGGGGTTTTCCGTTTTGTCAGTGGCAAAATTAGCGGTAACAATCAGGGGCAGCACACCCTAATCAAAACGCCTTCCGCAGTGATTGGGATTCGCGGCAGTGAATTAGATATTCATGTTAATGCCGATGGCTCTGTGGTCGTGGTGCATAGTTCGGGTTTTGTCGATGTCACCTCGTTATTTCACCCCGAACAACATTTGTCTTTATTTGAACACGGCACCACGGTTTATATTCCTGCGGATGCGGGCGGTACGCCCACGGTGGGCATCAGTGCCCCAGCATTTGTCCAAGAATTTCGCAATCAATTATTACCCAACAATCCTTACGCGCCCGCGCCTTCAGGGGCTGATGCTTTAAGACATGAAGGACATGGTTTTGAAGGTGACCCGAATAGACCCTCGCCCTTGTCAGCTGAAGAACGTTTTGAACATGGGTCACACGGTGAGGGCAAAGAACCGCCGCCGCCTCCTGGTAGTCGTCCCCCCGAAATTATGGAATTTGCAAAAGACCATCCTGAATTCCGTCCCCCGATGCCTGATGACATCGGGAAAGCTCGTTGGGTGATGGCGGGGAAAAATGCGTGGATCGATGAACATGTCAATGGTGAGCGCCTCGCTTTTCTAGCGTTAAACTTATCGGATCGTTTGCAACTCGATTTGCCACCCAATTTGCTCAAAGATTATGATCCACGAGTCTTGAACGGTCTTTTAGAAAAAATCGATAAAATAGAGCATCACGACGAACCTCTCGATCATCTCGATCCCAATAAACCCTTGCCTCTTGCAATGTTCACCGAAGACAACGCGCTGGTGACACCAGAATTAATTACCCCCGAACAAGCGGAATTGGTAACCTTAATTCAGCCGCAATTCGGAACAGTCATTAATAATTACGACGGCACGTTTACTTATCGTCCAAATTCAATTGGTTTTACGGGTGAAGATCATTTTAGTTATCGTGTCGAAACCCCACTTGGGCAACGTGTAAACCCCGTTCGCCTGAACACAGTGGCTGATAATTTTACCGAAGTGACCGTTGATATTGCTCCGATGGTGAGTTTTAAACTGGGGATGACCGTCACAGGCAGTGACAGCACAGGTAATAATCTCACAGGCACGATTACCGAATTTACCCAGCCTGAACATGGCAAACTTGTGCTTGATGAGAAAACGGGCGCAGTGGTTTATGTGCCTTCAGAACGCAATTTTAACGGCGATGACAGTTTTACCTATCTCCTGAAAACCAGTGACAGCGATCCCGGTGTTTGGGTTCATGCTGAGATATTAGTCACCCATGTGAATAATGAGCCTGTCGCCGTGGCTGACCGTTTTGACGAAATCAATCCAGTCATTCCCAACAAAGTCGAGTTATTGACGACCTTGGAAGATAATGCGCTGCTGATTTCTCAAGAAACTTTGCTGAAAAATGACAGCGATGTTGATAAATATGATGTGTTACAGGTGTTGCGGGTCGAGCCTGTCGTACCGACAGAGGGTGTAACCTCAACTGATGTTGCAACTCACGGCAGCGTGTTTATCAATCCTGAAGGCAATATTATTTACACCCCTGATCCTGATTATTATGGACCTGCGACATTCAAATACACCACTGTAGATCAGTTTGGGGCGCGTTCCACAGCATTCGTTACGGTGAATGTGTTGCCTGTCAATGATGCACCTGTCGCCAAACCGATTGCTTTTGTTTTAAATGCTCAAAATACTGTCGATGTGCCCAGCGTTGCGGTGCTCGCCAATGTCACCGATGTGGACAACGAACCCAGTAGTTTAAAACTGGTTGGGGTTTCCGATGCCTTACACGGGCAAGTGAGTTTAACGGCGGATAATCGGGTAGTGTTTGTGCCCGATGCGCTTGGGGATAAATTCATCACCGGTGAGTTTAATTACACCGTCAGCGATGGGCAACTCAGCAGCACAGGACATGTCTTGGTGCTACGCGATACCACCAGTTTGCCAAATATCCCCGACATCATTATCCCCACCGATACCTCAAAACTCCAAGTTATTCCCGATATTGTGCAATTATCCACGGTGCAAACCAGCATCATTTCTGCACAGCAATTATTAAGCAATGATAGCGTGCCGCAAGGGCGAGTGCTGAGTATTACTTCAGTTTCTGAGGGCGTTAATGCAGCGGTCGCTTTGACCAGCAGCGGTGATATTCAAATTACCCCCGATGCTCTCGGGACAAAATTGGGTGTTGCCAGTTTCAAATACACTGTCACCGACAATTTAGGCAACAGTGATGTCGGCATTGTGGCAGTGAATATTCCCGCAGACACGAGCAATCCTTTAACTTTATTGGCGCATGATGATGCGCTTAACATCGCCCCCGACAATGTGATTAAAATTGCTGCCAGCAGTTTATTAAGCAATGATTTCAATCCCACAGGTGAGTTGATCAAAATCACGGCACTCGGCACCGCGTTAAAAGGCACTGTCAGTTTAGACAGCAATAACGACGTGATTTTTACCAAAGCCGCTGATTTTAATGGCTTAGCTGAATTTGATTATCAAATTACCAGTACATCGGGAAAAACCAGCAGTGCCCATGTGGTGCTCACGGGACTTGTCAGCAATAATGCTCTGCCCGATGCCCAAGCCGACAATTTAGGGGCGCAAGCCAAAAATCAGCCTGTGACGATTCCTGTCAGTCAATTGCTTGCCAATGACAGCGATCCGCAAGGCGCGGTTTTGAATGTACAACGGGTCTTAACCCCAGTGCATGGCACAGTGCAGCTCGATGCCACTGCCCAGAATGTGATTTTTACCCCTGATCCCAATTATGTGGGCAAGGCTGGATTTAGCTATCTGATTAATAACGGCACCAATAACAGCTTGCCCGCCATTGTCACGCTGGATATTGTCAACACGCCCCCCCAAGCCACCGCAATTACGGGTTTAAACACAGGCGTTAATCACCCCTTACAAATTGCAGGCAAAGATATTTTAGCGGCGGTCAGCGATGCCGATAAGGGCGATGTTTTGACCTTGAAAACTGTCGGCAATGCGGTCAATGGCAGCGTGGAATTAACTCCCACAGGCGATGTGATTTTCACCCCGAATAAAGATTATCAGGGCGCGGCAAGCTTTCAATACACCGTGGTGGATAGCAGTCAAGCCAGCAGCAGCGCGGCGGTTGAAGTGAAAGTGTCTTCAGGTATATTAATTGCCAATCCTGATACTTTCACCGTGCCGAAAAATGTGGAAAGCACTTTAGCTGCCAAAGATTTGTTAGCCAATGATAGCGCGATTAATCCCCTGACCGATAAACTCAGCATCATTGCGGCAAGCCAGCCCACTCAAGGCGGCACCAGCATTTCCAGTGCGGGCGATGTGGTGTTTATCCCGCATC
Organism: Thiotrichaceae bacterium; assembly: GCA_028688145.1. Classification (GTDB taxonomy): domain Bacteria; phylum Pseudomonadota; class Gammaproteobacteria; order Beggiatoales; family Beggiatoaceae; genus JAQTYU01. Next base: position 19,716 of record JAQTYU010000002.1, read on the forward strand.
CTGGTTTCGTGGGCAAGACTGAATTTCAATATACCTTGCAAGATAATAATGGCAATCAAAGTGTTGCCAAGGTGACGCTGGATGTGGCGAATCACGCGCCTATCGCCCAGCCTGATAATTTTACCGAGCCTGCCAACACGTCCACGATTACTTTAAAAGTCGCGGATTTGCTGGTGAATGACACTGACCCCGACGGCGATGTGTTGAAACTGACCGCCGTGAGCGATTTGAGCAATGGCAAGGTCAGTTTAGACGCGGCAAATGGGGTGATCAGTCTCGCGCCCGATGCAGCAGTCACCCACACAGGCGGCATTGCCAGTTTTAACTACACCGTTGATGATGGCACAGGCGGCACGGCACAAGGCGTTGTTAATTTTAATTTTGCGCCCAATCAAGCCCCCGTGGTCAGTTTGTCTAGCACCTCTGCGTTGACTTATCATCTGGGTGATGCGGCGTTGACGGTGGATTCTGCCGCCCGCATCAGCGATATTGACACTAGTATTTTTAATCAAGGCTTGTTAAAAATCAGTTTGCGCAATCCCTTATCGGGCGACAGTTTAGAAGTTCATAATATTGGCGGGATCAGTACCGTCAGTCCGAGTGGCGGCGCGCTGGTCTTCGATGGCAAAACTATCGGTAGCTTCAGCAGTTCCTCTAGCGATTTGTCAATACAGCTTAACGAAAATGCGGATATTTCCGCCACCACTGCCTTATTACAAGCCGTGACTTATAAAAACACCACGGTGGATAATTCTGCGCTTGCCTTGCCAACAGGCATACGCACCTTGGATATTAGTTTAAATGATGGTGCGGGCGGAGTTAGCGCGCTGGTCAGTCGTGATATTAATGTAGAATCCACCAGCAAACCGCCGACAGCCGTTGCCGACACCTTGAGTAAATCATTTGGAGTGGTGACTTCTATCGCTGCCAGCGAATTATTAGCCAATGACGTAAATCCCAATCCCAGCGAATTATTAACATTAAGTAATGTGAGTAATTTGAGTGCGGGGGTGAATGCACGTTTGGTAAATAATGAAGTACAATTATTCATTGATGCGTTCAGTGGCAGCACTGACGCGCATTTTGACTACAGTATTGTCAATGGCAGTGGTCAAAGCTCTACTGCGACCGTCACCATCAAAGCGGATAATCTAGTGATTGGCACGCCAAATGCTGATACCCTACTCGACTATAACAAAGCCAACTTCACCCTTGTTGAAGGTTTAGATGGCAATGATAGTTTTGGTTTGAGCAGTGGCGCGGCTAAATTATTTGGGGGTGCGGGTAACGATAGTTTTAATTTTGATCCCAGTGCTTCCGCAGGACTGAGCATTGATGGGGGAACAGGCACTGATACTGTGAGCTTAAACAATGCCACAGGGAAAACCATTGACCTGACGCAAAATGCAAGCCTTCCCAGTGATCAGCAATATAGCTTGCGTAACATTGATGTAATCAATATTGCCACAGGTTCGACAGGCAACAACACGCTACGTCTGGGTCTCAGTGATGTCTTGAATATCACGGATAATAAGAGCCTGACTATTGAAGGCAATGCAGGCAGTGTGGTGATTTCTCCCGGACAAGGTTGGAGCAATCAAGGTGCTTCCGCAACGGGCAATTACACGCACTATAGTGCAGGCGGTGCGGATTTGTTAGTGAGTAATGAGATTAACGCACAGTTTATTAGCTGAACAATAATCCTCTGAATGAGACTTTGAAGCTTTCACTGCGCCCCCAACCCCCTAAAGGGGATTTTACAGACAAAACTCTTTGATGTTTAGCCCCCTTTGCGGGGTTGGGGGCGCAGTTGAGATTTTCAAATCCAAAAGAATAGAATTGTTATCAAATTAAGGCAAGTTCGATAGTGCAGGTTTATAAAATAGGTCGAAATCCCGTCCAACAAGCTAACCCGAAAATGATCCCCTTTGTAATTTTTACAGTGGTCATTTTCTGAGCAAGTGAGAAAGATAATGCAGTTACGGTATTCAGTCATCGCAAGTTTAGGTTTATTGCTGAGCAGCTTAGCCTCTGCTGAGAGTTTGAAGGATGTGCTTCAGCAAACCTTAGACACCAATCCCGATGTATTAATCAGCACTACTACGCGTCGCGCAGTCGAGCAAGAATTGGAGCAAGCACGCGGTGGATATTTACCCAGTGTGGATTTAGTGGGGGGTTATGGGCGCGAAATGAGTAATAATCCTTCAACTCGTACAGCAGGCAACAGCGGTAATGTCTCGCTGACACGGCGCGAGGTGGGTTTAAGTATTTCACAAATGTTGTTTGATGGTTTTGGGGTGAAAAGCAGTGTGGATCGTCAACAGTCCCGCACCGAAGCCGCAGCACATCGTGTCTATAGCACCAGTGAAAGTGTCGGTTTACGGGTAGTGGAAGTTTATTTAGAAATCTTGAATCGCAATGAATTACTAGATTTAGCAAAAGATAATTTAGTACGCCATCAAAAAATGTACTCACGAATTCAACAAATTGTGGCAGGTGGCACGCGCACCCGCGCCGATTTGCAACAAAGTCAAAGCCGTTTGTCTTTGTCAGAATCCAGCGTGGTCAGTGCGCAAGGTTCGGCTCGTGATGCAGAAAGCAGTTATCAACGCGTTACTGGTAATATGCCCAAGGCTTTGAGTAAACCTGATTTAAGTGCTATCAGCGAATTATTGCCAAACAGCCTTGAAGCGGCGTTGACTTTAGCAACTCAAAATCATCCCTCGTTGCGGGCGGCTAATGCTGATTTAGCGGCGGCTGAGGCGGATAAACGTCAAGCTAAATCCAGTTACATGCCGCGTTTGAGTTTGGAATTGGGAGCCACTAAAAATAATAATTTGGATGGGGTGACGGGTAAAAATGATGATGTGAATGCCTCACTCAGATTACGTTATAACTTGTATCGGGGTGGCGCGGATCACGCTCGGGTGCAAGAAACGGCTGAACGTATTGTGGTGGCAAAAGAAAACTTGCGGCGCACGCAGCGTATTGTTGAGGAAGAGGTTCGTTTGTCTTGGAATAGTTTGATTACCATGCGCGAACGTTTGAGATTTCTAACACGTCATGTTCAGGCGAGTAGTGAAGTTGCAGATTCTTACAAAGAACAGTTTGATAAACAAGGGCAGCGCAGTTTATTAGATGTTTTAAATGCGGAAAACGAAGTGTTTAATGCACGGGCGGCATTCACTGTGGGACAGTACACAGAACTGTTTGCGACCTATAAAGTGTTGGCAAGCATGGGCATGTTACTGAATAGTATGGCGGTTAAAGTGCCTGATGAAGCTAGTGTGAAGCAGTAAGATTGACTGCGCCCCCAATAAAAACAATAACCCCCTTTCAGGAGGTTGGGGGCGCAGTTAAAAGATTTTATAAAATATGCTTTCTACAAAATAATGGAGTGAGAGAAAATGATTTATCGAGGGCACAGCAGTGCATATCTTATTAGTTGAAGAAGATGTTCAGACATACTTAACCACACGTCAATTATTGGACATTCCTGAACACCCTGTGAGCGTCGATTGGGCACCCAATTATGATATGGCAACTAAATTTGTCAGACAACACACTCACACTCTGTGCTTGATTGGCTATCACCCTTCTCATAAAAATCAGCATCAATTTTTAACTTGGCTCTATGCACAAGATACGCAAGTCCCTGTGGTGTTATTAGTCAATTCACCTTTAAACGCCGAAGAAATTTTTCTCCATCCCTACCGTGCGGATTTTATTTATAGAAATCAGTTTAGTTGGGATATGTTGCTGCGTTCCTTACGCTACTTACAACAGATTAAAAATGTACAAAATCAACAAAATAATGCACAAGTTATTTTAGAAAATTGCCGCACGCTGATGAGCTTATTAGACAAATCAGGCAAAATCATCAGCATTAATCAGGCAGCATTGCGGCTGATGCAGCTCAAAAATGCCAGTTCCTTAAAAAATCGCGTATTTTGGGAAATCCCTCTGATTAGCAGTCTTCCACACGTCCAAGCCGAAATGAAAAGTGTGATTGAAGCGGCATTGGAAGGGGAAATGGGCGAACTGGAAATTTTGACTAAAAATGTCGATGAACATCCGCTGTCATTCAAAATGTACATTACGCCCTTGTTGGAAAATAACGGTGGGGTTCGTGGCATTTTGGTGGAAGGCTGTGATCTCACGGCGCAAAAACAAGTCGAAAAAGAATTAATTTATGCCACTTTGCACGATGATTTAACGGGTTTACCCAATCGCACCTTGTTTATTGAATTGTTAGAACGCGCCATGAGTCGCGCCCAAAATCACAAAGATTACCATCTTGCTGTGTTGTATATCGATCTCGACCGATTCAAAGTGATTAATGAAAGTCTTGGGCATGATATGGGCGACTGGTTGCTGATGGAGGTTTCACGGCGTTTGCAAACCTGTCTGGGCGATGATGTGGTGCTGGCGCGTTCGGGTGGCGATGAGTTTTTAATTCTGCTCGATAATTTAAAAGAATTGAATGAAGCCACTCGCTTGGCGGCAGAAATCAGCGAAGAACTGGCGAATCCATTCCCTTTACACGGCTATGAAGTGGTGACCTCGGCAAGCATCGGGATTGCTTATGGTAATGAACGCACGGATAGCGCGGATTTATTGCGCGATGCGGATACCGCAATGTATCGCGCCAAAACCGCCCGTTCAGGGTTCACGGTGTTTAACAGTGGAATGCACACCCAAGCGGTGTCGCGAATGCAGATTGAATCCGATTTGCACAAAGCCTTAGAACAAGAAAATTTTGTGCTGTTTTATCAGCCACAAACTGATTTAATCACCGAACATTTGGTGGGCGCAGAAGCATTAATTCGTTTCCAACATCCTATTAATGGTTTAATGGCTCCGAATCATTTCATCCCGATTTTAGAAGACACGGGCATTATTATTCGTTTGGGCGAGTGGATTTTGCACACTGCCTGCCAACAATTTAAAGTGTGGCTGGATAATGATTTTCCGATTGAACATATTTCGGTGAATCTGTCGCCGCACCAATTCCGCAGCAAACGTTTAACGAAAATGGTGGCAGAAGCGATTGAAGCCTCGAATATTCCTGCGCATTGTTTGGAATTGGAAATTACCGAAAGTCTACTGCTTGAAGATACCAAAAATGCGATGCACACCTTGCACAGCTTCCAAGAAATGGGGGTGCGGGTGACCATTGATGACTTTGGAACGGGCTATGCCTCGCTGAATTATTTGAAGCGTTTCCCTGTGGATTGCTTAAAAATTGATAAGTCATTTATTGATGGGGTTGCCGTCGATCCGCAAGATGCCGCGATTACTGTCGCCACGATTGACATGGCGCACGCACTGGGTTTGCGGGTGATTGCTGAAGGCGTGGAAACGATTGATCAGCGCGATTTCTTGCGGGATCATGGCTGTGATTTGGCGCAGGGATTTTTATATTCACCCCCGATTGAACAGCACGCCTTTCATGAATGGGCGACGCAATATCAAAAAGTAATGCAGCAGCCTAAGCGTTAAGTTTAAGATTTAAAACCAGCCCCTAAATTCCCTAAAGAAGACTTAAAAAATAATGGTTTAGCTCCCTTTAGGGGGTTGGGGGCGCAGTTAAAATTTTCTTCCTTCTCCCGAAACCTTAAAAGCCACCTATGAACACATCCGCCTTATTGCATGTTGAACAACTTTCGATTGCTTTTGGACGCTATGCAAATAACCGCAGTGAAGTGGTGCATGGCATTAGTTTTGATATTCAAGCAGGGGAAAAACTCGCTCTTGTGGGAGAATCAGGCTCGGGGAAATCGGTGACTGCGCTGTCGATTTTACAATTGCATGACCCGCAGCAAGTGCACTATCCCACGGGCAAAATTTTATTTGAAGATAAAGAATTGCTGAGTTTGCCCGAGCCTGAATTGCGACGCATTCGCGGCAAAGAAATTGCGATGATTTTCCAAGAACCAATGACCTCGCTGAACCCCGTCTATCCCATTGGTACGCAACTCATTGAGCCTTTATTAATTCATGAAAACATGAGCAAAGCCGCCGCCAAAACGCGGGCATTAGAACTTTTAGAACTTACAGGAATTCCCGAGCCACAACGCCGTTTTGATGCGTATCCGCACATGCTTTCAGGCGGACAACGCCAGCGGGTGATGATTGCGATGGCGCTCGCCTGTCATCCAAAATTATTAATTGCCGATGAACCCACCACCGCGCTGGATGTCACCATTCAACTGCAAATTTTAGAATTATTGGAAAATATGCAGCGTGAATTTCAAATGGCAGTGCTGTTAATTACCCATGATTTGAATTTAGTGCGCCGTTTTGCAGACCGTATTTGTGTGATGCAAAAAGGATATTTAGTCGAACAAGCCCCCACCGCCCAGCTTTTTGAAGCCCCACAACATCCCTACACCCAGCAATTGCTGAATAGCCAACCGACGCAATTGCAAACCCCGTTTGATTACGAAGCCAATCCCAAAGTTTTGCTGAATGCGGCTGGGATTAATTGCCATTTTCCTGTGAAACAAGGCATGTTTTTTAAACGCCAAGTTGCCACGATTAAAGCCGTCAATAATGTGGATTTAAAACTCTACGCGGGGGAAACGCTGGGGATTGTTGGCGAGTCGGGGTCGGGTAAAACTACTTTGGGGATGTGTTTGTTACGCCTGCAAACTTGCAGCGGCATGATTGAATTTGACGGCACACGTTTGGACAATTTACCTAATCGTAGCCTGCGCCCCTTGCGTCGAAACTTTCAAGTGGTGTTTCAAGACCCGTATTCTTCGCTGTCGCCGCGCATGACCATTGAGCAAATCATTGGTGAAGGCTTGGAAATTCATTTCCCAGAACTCAATCGCCAGCAACGCCATGAACGTATTCTGAAAGTTTTAGGCGAAGTCGGTTTAGAAGAATCGATGTTGTGGCGGTATCCACACGAGTTTTCGGGCGGGCAGCGGCAACGCATTGCAATTGCGCGAGTGATTATTTTAGAGCCACAATTAATTCTGTTAGACGAACCCACCAGCGCGCTGGATGTTTCCGTACAAAAGCAGGTTTTAGAATTATTAATTCAATTGCAACACACTCACCACATCAGCTATTTGTTTATCAGCCATGATTTGAAAGTGATTCGGGCAATGTCGCACCGCATTATTGTGATGCGCAATGGGCAATTTGTGGAACAAGGCGAAACCGAGGCTTTATTCACCGAACCTAAACATCCGTATACCCAAAATTTATTACAAGCCTCGCTGCTCACGCAGCACGCCAGTTATGCCGCTGCGCAGTTGGGTCAAAGTCATTAGGCTTTCAAAAAGTGTAAAGTTTTGCATCCTAAACCACGCACTGACAAACCATATTTTCAAAAAAAAGATATAATTAATAATATATCGATTTGTTTAAACCAGTGGAAAAATCAATGCGTGTTATATTTAGTGTATTAGCTTTGTTATGCAGTTTATCGGCTTATGCCCAGTCACTGAGTTCGGATGCGTTTCTGGAACGCCCTTTCTTTCATGACGACCGTCCGATTTCTCGAGAAGAACAATACCGACGCGAACGTTTTCGTGAGGAAGAACGCTTGCGGCGTGAACGTGCACATGAATACAGACGGGAACACAGACGGGAACATCGTCGTGAAGAGTGGCGGGAACGTCATCATCATGGTGATCGTGAATATAGACGTTAATTTTTTATAACGTCCTCTTGCGATAGCTTTAAACACCACAGAGAGGGTAGGGTGTATAAGCGTAGCGTCATACACCTTAACCCACTAAACTTATTTTCAGTCAACCCCGTGCAGCTGGATCGACGAAGTAGGCGTTCCCACGCGGGAGCATGGAAACATTATTATCAATTAAGATAAAGCTTAAACTGACGGGCAGTGACATGAAATTTAGAAACGCGCTAGTGACGTTGTTTTAATTCTAAAATACCGTTGGGTTGACGCTGCATGTCCACATGTTTTAAAAAACTCATTCCCAATAAGATGTTACGGGGAAAATTTCCCTGAACCACCACGGCTTCAACATAACGTTGGCGCACGCCATTGAGAGACACTTCATCTAAAGACACGGTGTAACCCTCAGCAACACCCGAAGCCGTAGACACATTGACAATGCCATTGTGATGTTTTTTATAATCCAAGCCTAAAGAACTGGCATGAGACTCATTCATTGCCACATCACTTGCACCCGTGTCCACAATCACTTCTATCGAATGTCCATTGAGTTTGGCGGTGGTGAAATACATGCCTTGGGAATTTGGGGAAATACGAATACTGGCATTTTCTGGGGCGGGCGGGGCAACATTGCTGAGCGGGGCATTGAGTCCATAACTCACTTGTTTGCCTTCAATTTCTAATACCGCAGCTTCGCTGTCAGCAGAAATCAACTTCACGCCATCAGAGCTGGTTTGTCCGACGGCAAGCCGTTGATAACGTCCACCAATCATCACCACAATATTATCTTGCGACAAGGCAACCACATAAATGGTTTTGTTAAATACGGCAGAACTGGGCGCGGAGGCAAAACACAATCCAACTAAACCCAGTGTGCGAATATTTCGAGACAAAACACGAGCCAACCCTCGGAAAGGGGCAGAGGAAAATGTAGAAAAAGAGATGGAATTCAATCGAGGGGCTACTAAAAATCATGGAACATGAGATTAAGCATAAACAGCATTTCACGAAATGTACAGTTTTTTCTCAAGGGAATAATTTTAAATTTTGAGACTTATTTTAACTGCGCCCCCACCCCCTAAAGGGGGTTTTAAAGACTAAACATTTGTTTATGTTTAGCCCCCTAAAGGGGATTGGGGGCGCAGTCAAATTTTAAAAGTTACTGTTTACCCGCTGCAACTTTGAGTTTTTGCCAATACTTTTCAAATAGTACGAGGGAATCACCCACATCTTGTTGCAATTGCGCGTTTTTCAAATCGTCCGCACTGGGATAAGCGATACGATTTTCAGTGACTTTCTTCGGTAACAATTTGATAACTTCAAGGTTTGGCGAAGCATAGCCGATTTCTTCAGCAATAATTTTACCAATTTCAGGACGTAAAATGAAATTGATAAATTTATAGGCATTTTCTAAATGTTTCGCGCCTTGGGGAATCACCAAATTATCCACCCATAAAGTCACACCTTCCGCAGGATAGACATATTGAATATCCGCATTTTCACGGTTGGCGATGAAAGCTTCACCGTTCCAAATCATGCCTGATTTTACTTCGCCTTCCAAAAACATCACTTTTGGAGACTCAGCATAGAACATTTTGATATTAGGCAGCAATTCTTTCAGTTTTTCATACGCCTGATTCAAGTGTTCTTCATTGGTATCGTTGGCAGCATACCCCAGAACTTTTAAACCCATCCCCATGACTTCGCGCATGTCGTCTAGCATTAGCAATGAATTTTTGTATTTAATATCCCATAAGTCAGCCCATTTGCTAATCGCACCCATTTTAATCTGTTTGCTGTTAAACCCGATGCCCGTCGTTCCCCAAGTATAGGGCACACTGAACTGATTATTGGGGTCATAGGTTTGGTTCAGTAATTTGGAGTCAAGATTTTTGAAGTTAGAAAGCTTAGATAAATCTAACTTGGTGAGCATGTTTTCACGAATCATGCGGCTGACGTAATAATTCGAGGGCACGACTAAATCGTAACCTTCGCCGCGCAGAGTTTTGACCTTGGCATACATCACTTCATTGGTGTCATAGGTGGCATAATTCACCTTGATACCTGTTTCTTGGGTAAACTTGTCCAAAACTGCTTTAGGCAAATATTCTGCCCAATTGTACAAATTTAACTCTTTGGCTTCTTCTGCAAATGAAGGTGTGCTCAAAGCGAAGAGCAGCATAAACAACAGTTTTTTCACGTTGTAAACTCCTTGTTAATGAAAGTTAAATTGTGCTCCCCCTTTGAAAAAGGGGGCTGGGGGGATTTAAAAATCTCAAAAGTTTGCACGATCTTAAATCCCCCTCATTCCCCCTTTTTCAAAGGGGGAGGTATAGTCACATTTGCTTTACTTTTTCTCACGCAACAAACTTTGTGCAATTATCACTATTATCAAAGTGATAATAAACATAATTGTTGAAAGTGCGTTAATTTCAGGTTTCACCCCCAATTTCACCATAGAATAAATTTTCAAGGGCAATAATTGGAAGTTTGGCCCGGTCACGAAAAAGCTAATAATCACGTCATCCATCGACAGCGTAAAACTCAGCAACCAGCCCGCAATCACCGCAGGCATCAGCATCGGCAACACCACCAAGCGAAAAGTGGCAAACTCGCTCGCGCCCAAATCTTTCGCGGCTTCAATAATCGCTTTGTTAAAACCACTCAGCCGCCCAAACACCGTAATCACCACAAACGGAATACAAAAAGTGATATGTGACAATAATAATGTCCAGAATCCCAAAGGCATACTGAGCGCAATGAACAAAATCAGCAATGAAATCCCCATCACGATTTCAGGCGACATAATTAAAATATAAATCAAACCATACAATACTTTTTTGCCAAAAAAGTGATAACGATACAGCGCGACCGCCGTCAATGTGCCGATTAAAGTCGCCACCGAAGCAGACACCACTGCAACCATAAGCGAATTTAATGCCACTTCTAACAATTCTTGATTATCGAATAATTGATGATACCAATTTAAAGTAAAACCTTTCCAAGCAAAGGAATACTTTGAATCATTAAACGAGTAAATAATCAGAATTAAGATAGGAAAATATAAGAATCCATAAATCAGACTCATATATGAAATTTTACTGAGACGCTTAAGACTCATAAGCCCACCTTATCACGATTATTGCTGTTACGCAGAATACTGAAATAATATAAAACTAACAGCAAACTCATCACCAATACCAAAATAATGCTGACTGCTGCGCCAAAAGGCCAGTCACGCGCTGAAAGGAATTGATTTTGAATGAGATTACCGATTAATAACGCCTTTGCACCGCCCAATAAATCGGGAATATAGAACATGCCGAGTGCGGGTAAAAACACCAGCATACTGCCTGCGATAATGCCGGGCATGGTCAGCGGAATGATAATGCTCCAAAAAATCCGAACATTGCGCGCCCCTAGGTCTTTCGCCGCTTCAATCAAACGTATATCCAGTTTTTCAATGGTGGCATAGAGCGGTAATACCATGAAAGGCAACAAAGAATAGACCAAACCTACCACCACCGCCGCTGGGGTATACAGCAATTGAATCGGTTCTTGAATCAGCCCTAACCACTGCAAAAAGCTATTCATCACGCCATTGGTTTTGAGAATAATCACCATCGCATAGGTGCGAATTAATGAGCTAGTCCAAAACGGGATAATGACGAATAATAGCAATAAATGCTTATACTTACCTGTGACCCGTGCCAATAAAAATGCGAAGGGATAGCCTAATAGTAAGCAAAATAAGGTGGTCATGGCAGCGAGGTAAAATGAATTCCAGAACACGTCCAAATAAATGGGATTGAAAATGCGCTGGTAATTTTCCAAGGTGAAAGCAAACTTTACAAATTCGGTTTCACCGCGTTGTAAAAAGCTGGCGGTCAAAAGCATTAATAGGGGGACTAAAACGAATAATCCCAGCCAAAACCAAATTAAGCCCGCTGAAAACCATTTAAACGAAAACAGAGGATTTACTCGCATGACGTGTTCCTAGGGGCTGACGGGTGCGGAGTTTTCAGCCGCTTCACTGGGCAATAAGGCTTCCCAACCTTCTAACCAACCCGCAAAAACGCGTTCTCCCATGCGAAAATCTAATTTCGGATCGTCTTCATTAAAGAACTGGGTGGCGGCGATTTGTTTGCCACTGTCGAGCCGAATCAGTAAATCTACCGTTGTGCCTTTGTAAATCACTTCCTCGATAATTCCATGTAAATAGGGTTCAGGTGGAATACCTTCATCTTCATCATAAACATGTAAATCTTCGGGACGCAATAATAAATTAACTGACTGAGATACTTGAAAATTTTTAGTATTTTTTAAAGAAATGATTTTATTTTCTAAACGCATTTCTACACAGTCATCACCAACTTTTATGACCTCTCCCACTAAAATATTGCTTTCTCCCACAAATCGCGCCACAAATAAACTATTGGGGGACTCATAAATATTTTTAGGCGTGCCCAATTGTTCAATTTTGCCTGCGTTCATCACGGCAATTCTATCCGACATCGACAGAGCTTCTTCTTGGTCGTGGGTGACGAAAATGAAGGTAATGCCAAGACGGCGTTGCAGTTGTTTCAATTCAATCTGCATTTCTTTACGCAATTTGTAATCTAAGGCACTCAGCGGCTCATCGAGCAATAACACCAGCGGTTTATTGACCACAGCACGCGCAATCGCAACCCGTTGTTGTTGTCCACCGCTGAGTTGCGCAGGTTTGCGATCTGCGAGATGTTCCAATTTGACCATGCGCAAGGCATCCATCACTTGCGTCGCAATTTCTGCCTTGGGCACGCCACGAATTTTTGGACCAAAGGCGACATTATCAAATACGCTCATATGGGGAAACAGCGCGTAACTTTGAAATACGGTGTTGATATGGCGGTCTTCGGGTTCAATTTGCAACATATCCTCCCCATTGATCAGCACCGTGCCTGAACTTGGGGTTTCAAAACCTGCTAATAAGCGCAAAATCGTGGTTTTACCGCAGCCTGAGGGGCCTAATAAGGTGAGAAATTCACCTTTTTTAATCTCAAGATCAATGTTCTTGAGAATCGCAACGCCATCAAAGGACTTACTGACTTGTTTGAGTTCAATAACCAAATCGTTCATAGTGATTTTTATTCGCTCCAAATATAAATAAAAACAGTAAGATAAGCTTAATTATCCCTGTCCGTTTTTGCGGGCAATAATTACAAAAGTTTGGCGTGCATTTATCGCGTAAATTGGCGCATTTGTAAATATGTTGCGGTGCGAATTTTTGATGTTTTTCAGTATTACATAAACCTCATTCGCTGTCAGCGATACCTTACGCTTAACTATTTGGACTGTAAGGCTTTAATAAAAAACAAGCTGATGGTAGTGTTTTTGTCAAAACTGAGGATTATGCTGTTCTTATTCTTTTAAGGTATTTAGGGCAAATCTATTTATGCCTAAATCAAGTGATGAAATTATGGAGCACAAAATTATGCTGCCTGAAACAGTCTTATTCGCACGTCATGGCTTATTTAAAGCGGGTCTCGGAATTATTGTGTTGAGTTTTATGGTGTTCAGTTATGAAAGCCCGGTCAGTATTAACTGGATATTGGGTTTGTCTGCTTTAATAAGTTTAGCGGGCATGTTTTGGTTGGTGAAGCACGCTCAACACACGGTAAAAATTGCGCCCACGCCACAAGCTGAGTTTAATTTACCCGCTGATTTTTCTACAAAACAAGAAGAAATTATGAGATTGGTGCGCTCTGCGGAAGCGTTAAAAACTGCGTTCGAGAGCTTGGAAGCCATCAACAATGAATTGCAGGAAGAAAAGAATCGTTACCGCACTTTGTTCGACAATGCCAATGATGCAATTTTGATCATCGAGCAAGAAATTATTGTGGAATGCAATCTGAAAGCTCTGGAGCTGTTTGGATGTCATCGGGTGTGGATTGTGGGGAAAACCTTAGATTTGCTCTCGCCCCCAACCCAAATTGTAGGATCAGACTCGGTGACTCAAATGCACGAGTGGACCATCCAGATTTTGTCGGGTGAATTACAATCCTTTGAATTTGAATGTTTATATTCTAGACAAGACGAAAGCTTATTTGATGCGGAAGTGAGTTTTAATCGGGTTGAATTTAACGGACATATTTATATTCAAGTGCTGATCCGAGATATTACCGAGCGCAAGCAAATTGCATCCAATCGTTTGCGCCTTGCTCAAGAACAAGAGGCTAAACATATTGCCTTGCTTTACGGTCAAGAAATTGAAGCCAAGAATCAAGATTTATTGCGCCTGAATCAGGAAAAAAACGAATTTCTGGGGATTGTCGCCCACGACTTAAAAAATCCGCTGTTTTGTATTTTGGGTCTGTCGGACATCCTGCGCAATACTTCGGGACAAGTTAGCCTTGAAAAAATTGTGGATTATGCGGGCATGATTGAAAATTCCGCTCAAAATATGTTGTTATTAATCAGTAATTTGTTGGACGTAAACAAAATAGAGTCGGGAGAGTTTGAGCTGAAATTAGCGCATTTGGATTTGCAGCCCTTGCTCAAAAAAGTGGTCAGTACTTATTCAGAACGCGCTCAGCTAAAACAGCTTAAAATTCAAGTGAGTAGTATGCCTGCTTTGGCGTATGTGGATGAAAGTATGATGCAAGAAATTTTAGAAAATCTGCTTTCTAATGCTATTAAATATTCACCGCCCGCCCATAATATTTACATTGCTCTGAGTATTACGTCTGAAGACAAAGTGCGTTGTGAAATTCAAGATGAAGGTCAGGGTTTGACTGAGGCAGATCAGGCAAAACTTTTTGGCAAATTTACCCGCTTGAGTGCCAAACCCACGGGCGGCGAACATTCCACAGGCTTGGGTTTATTCATTGTCAAAAAGCTGGTGACTGCCTTGCACGGTGAAGTGTGGTGTGAAAGTGAACTGGGGAAAGGGGCGCGATTTATTGTGGAGTTTAATCGGGATCGCTCGTTAATTTATGTAGCGTGATGGTTTTAAATTAAGACTGACTTTCCCCTCCTTTGAAAAAGGGGGGGAGGTTTACTTACTTCTGCACCGCGTCCAAATCAATACACGCTTTGCCGTGGCGCACAAAGGGCAATTTCACAATTTTTGCGGGCAAACGTTTGTCACCAATTCCCACAGAAACTTCTTCAGCAGTGGTTGCAGCGGGTAAACGCGCCATCGCAATGGCAACGCCCAAAGTTGGGGAAAATGTGCCGCTGGTAATCATGCCCTCGCCCGCGTCATCTTTATAGAACCGATTTGAAGTCTTGTGTAAGATGTAAAAGATGAGGGATAGAGAATCAAAGCGAGATAAAATGAGTTCTTATTCCAGATTCAACAGTCTATTGGCATTACAAACAATGGCGGGCTACGGGTGTCATCATAATGGTGGATTCCCAAGCGGTGAAAAACCACCTGTCTCGCCAGTCTTCAAAGCAAGGGCTTTTGTTTTTACAAAGCCACCCATGGTATTAAAAGACACTTAGCGGTGGATAGTTTAGGCTTTCCCTTGTTCACGCACTGTACAAAAGCCAATATTAGTGATGACGTAGGTTTGATTGAGATGTTCAAGCAGCCCCTCGATTATTTCAGGGAGAAACCGCTAAAGAATTAGAGAAGTTTTATCCTGAAATCAGGGATAAACTCCAATTTGAGCTATCAGCTAAACCCTGTAAAACAGGTTTTGTACCCGTCAAGGCAAGGTCGGTAGTCGAACGTTCCAATGCTTGGGTAGAGAGATGTAAGTCGTTAGTTAAGAACTTTGAGCGCAGTCTTGAGAACGCTAATACCAAACTGTGCTTTATCAGGCTTATCATTAAACAACTCGCTTCTCTTTAATGATTCCAAATCGGTTCTATAAGCAGCGCGCCATACAGCTTACGATTTAAAAGCTGTGCAGTCACAAAGCATGGAATGAGTGTTTTTTAAGTCTGCACAATTAAGGCGTATGGCACTTGCTTAAAATTTAAGCGCATTCTGAAATATATCCGTATCCCATAATGTTTCATGCAGGCTATTTGCCCGTGTATACTTGTCCGCCTTATTTTCTAACTGAGCCTTAATTGCATTGGCTAAATGATAGGCAAAACGCACAGGAACAGCATTACCAATCATTTTGTAACCATCAGCAACCATCTGATAATGAAAAATAAAACTATCTGGGAACGTTTGAATACGTGCACATTCCCGCACGCTTAAGCGACGATATTGATTTTCGCTTTCTACTGCAAAGGCAAATTTATCTTTAGCTACATACTGCATTTTTGGAGCTTGAGGGTGAAGCGGTGCATGTCTGCCACCCGCTTGAATGGTAAAAGAAGGCTCATTCCACATACGTACACGGTTACGTGACATGAATATACTGGAAAATCCACCAATCATATATTCATGATTAGCAATGCTCATCGCAGGATTGGTTCTATTTTTTTCCAGGGCAGCAACTTCTTTGGTATGTAAATCAAAAATAGCGTCTTTCAAACATAATTTTTTTGGTATTGAAGAGGGAAAAATAAATTTTTTTCCTAAATCCTTGCGAAATCCAACAAAAATAAGCCGTTTTCTATCTTGTGGCACTTCATAATCATAAGCATTTAATAAGCGGTACTCGACGTAGTAATTCGCTTGGTCAAAAGCCTGCAAAATATTTTCTAAGGCTTGTTTATGCTTATGATGTAGCATACCTGAGACATTTTCAGCCAAAAAGAATAAAGGCTGTTTTTCAGAGAGTAAACGCACATAGTCTAAAAATAATTGTCCACGCGCATCTTTAATACCACGTTGTGTACCAGCCTCACTCCAGCTTTGACAAGGAGGTCCGCCAATCATTCCGATAACATCAGGAATCTCATTGGGTTCAATTTGTACAATACTGCGGGTGTCTAAATGGGTTTCAGGAAAATTAGCGCGATGAGTTTCCCAAATACTGGAATCGTATTCATTAGCCCAAACAATATTAAAACCCGCTTGTGTAAAACCTAAATCCAAACCACCTGCACCTGAGAAGAAAGAAGCGATTTTCATGAGGTAAAACTCAATACTGTAGCCTGTATGGTGTGAAATGGAATGAGGGAGAATTTTTCACATTCCGTAAGGTTTCACGCAGTTACAAGTGGAAATACTGGAAATCAGTGTAGGGTGTATAAGCATCGCGTCATACACCTCACAATTTAAGAGTTGTACAGTCACAAAGAATGGGATGCGTGGTTTTTTAATTAAGGTGTATGGCGGCTGCGCCTTATACACCCTACGCTTGTTGTTTATTCAATAAACCCAGCATCATTCTTAAATCTTCAATTTGTTGTGTCAATAAAGCTATTTCGCTATCTTTCTTTTCAACTAATAAGTGCATTTTTTCTAGCTCTTGAGTCAATTCTATTGCCGAATTTATATGACTTTGATAATACTGAATACTCCGATCATGAAATGAGAAGTTATTTTTCTCATCCTCAAATAAATCTTTCAATTCAATACCAAGCACGTCAGCGATTTTTTCTAATCGAGGAATATGTAATTTAGTTTCTCCCCTTTCAATTTTTGCATAGCCTGTTACCGACATGTTTAGTTTTTCTGCCATCTCTTCTTGACTCCAGCCTCTTAATGTCCGAACTAAATTCATTTTTTTCCCAATATCCATAATGGTGCTCTTTTTTGGTAGATCACTGTAACAACAAAGGTAGCTGAAAGTAAGTAGCCATGGGTGTTTATTTAATCATGATATCATCATAATTTAAATAGGGTTTAATTTGAACCTAAAGATAATTTATTCAATATAATGGAGCTGCTAAATGTCACAAGTAACCATATCTCTTGAAGAGATCAACAAAGACTTGAAGGAACGAGGTTTAAGACCATTTACTATGGGCTCTTTTAGTTTTGATGCTAGAGATGAAAAGCATCTGGAACTTTCGGTTATGGATTTCATGAAGTTGGTTCACGATTGGATATTACAACAAGAATTTAAACAACCATAATATATCTGGCATCACGAACCAGATTGATCAATAACTGTTAGAAAAAAACCCACCCCCTAAAACTAGGCAGGTGGGTGTTTTCAAAGAGCTAAAACTGCTTAAATCTTAAGCATTTTCAGACAAATACAACCACGTCGAAATCACCGTGTCAGGATTTAAAGACACGCTTTCAATGCCTTCTTCCATTAACCACTTGGCAAAGTCAGGGTGATCCGAAGGGCCTTGACCACAAATCCCCACGTATTTACCCGCCTTACGACACGCTTGAATTGCCAAATGTAACAACGCTTTCACCGCAGGATTGCGTTCATCAAACAAGTGCGCAATCAAGCCTGAGTCACGGTCTAAGCCCAAGGTCAATTGGGTCATGTCGTTAGAACCAATCGAGAAACCATCAAAATATTCTAAGAATTGGTCAGCTAACAAAGCGTTAGAAGGCAATTCGCACATCATGATTAAACGTAAACCATTTTTGCCGCGTTCTAAACCAAACTTCTTCAGAATTTCCACGACTTGACGCGCTTCGTCCACAGTGCGCACGAAAGGAATCATCAGCTCAACATTGGTTAAACCCATTTCGTCACGCACTTTGCGCATCGCACGGCATTCTAATTCAAAGCAATCTTGGAAAGATTCAGCAATATAACGCGATGCGCCACGGAAACCGATCATCGGATTTTCTTCATGGGGTTCGTAATCACGCCCACCGATTAAGTTCGCGTATTCATTCGACTTAAAGTCCGATAAACGCACGATCACGGTTTTGGGAGAAAATGCCGCCGCCAAAGTTGCCACGCCTTCCGCTAATTTATCCACGTAGAAACTCACAGGATCAGCATAACCGCCAATGTGTTGCTGAATCGTGGCTTGCAATTCGGGGCTTTGTTTGTCGAAATTTAACAAGGCTTTGGGGTGAATGCCGATCATGCGGTTGATTATGAATTCTAAACGCGCCAAGCCCACACCTTCGTTAGGAATGCCTGCGAAGTCAAAAGCGCGGTCAGGGTTGCCGACGTTCATCATAATTTTGAAGGACAATTCGGGCATCGCATTGGCGTTTGAGGTTTGAATTTCAAAAGCTAACGCGCCTTCATAAATATAACCCGTGTCGCCTTCTGCACAAGACACCGTCACCATTTGACCCGTGCTTAATTTTTTGGTGGCATCGCCGCAACCCACCACCGCAGGAATACCCAATTCACGCGCAATAATTGCCGCATGACAGGTTCTGCCGCCACGGTTAGTGACAATTGCAGAAGCGCGTTTCATCACGGGTTCCCAATCAGGATCGGTCATGTCGGTGACTAAGACATCGCCCGCTTGAACCTGTGCCATATCTTTGATGCTGCTGATATTACGTACTGCACCCACGCCAATACGTTGCCCAATGCTGCGCCCCGTTGCCAAAATTTCAGCAGAGTGCGCTTTCAATTCAAAGCGTTCAATGGTATTGGTTTGGGTTTGACGGCTTTTCACAGTTTCAGGACGGGCTTGTAAAATGTAAATTTTGCCGTCGTTGCCATCTTTGCCCCATTCAATATCCATCGGGCGTTGATAATGCTTTTCAATAATCAGGGCTTGACGCGCCAATTCTTCAATTTCTGCGTCGTTTAAGGAGAAGGTCAGGCGATCTGCTTCGGGCACATCGATGATTTCGGTGCTTCGGCTGTAACCTGCATTCGCACTGTACACCATTTTAATTAATTTGCTGCCACGGTTGCGGCGCAATACTGCAGGGCGACCCGCTCTCAAAGTGTCTTTGTGCACGTAGAATTCGTCAGGGTTCACAGAACCTTGCACCACGGTTTCCCCTAAACCATAGGAGGAAGTGATAAATACCACTTCTTTAAAACCAGATTCGGTGTCCAAGGTAAACATCACGCCACTTGCGCCGATGTCGCTACGCACCATGCGTTGAATCCCTGCGGATAAGGCGACATCTGCATGGGCAAAACCTTGGTGAACCCGATAAGAAATTGCGCGGTCGTTGAATAAAGAAGCGAACACATGTTTCACCGCGAGCAATACGTTATCAATGCCGGTGATATTCAGATAAGTTTCTTGTTGTCCTGCAAAAGAAGCATCGGGCAAATCTTCAGCGGTGGCAGAAGAACGCACCGCAACCGACACAGGCTTGCCACCTGATTCTGCAACCATTTGTGCATAAGATTCAGTAATTGCTTTTTCTAATTCAGGTTGTAAAGGTGTATCAATCACCCATTGACGAATTTGTGCGCCGACTTCTGCAAGCTTGACCACATCGCTGACATCCAAAGCGTCCAAGCTGTCATTGATACGTTTCTTCAAACCACTTTGATCGAGATAATCCGTAAACGCAACTGCCGTGGTCGCAAAGCCATTGGGTACGCTCACCCCGACATTTGCCAAGTGACTGACCATTTCACCCAGAGAGGCATTTTTGCCCCCGACACGAGCGACATCATGCATACCCAGTTTTGCAAACTCAATGACATATTCTTGCACTTCGTTATTCCCCTTAAACGCTTATTTTCATTTGTTGAGACGATAACCCCGAAATAATGGTTTTTATCATCTTGTTAAATGTGTAAAATTTTAACACTGCACGCGAGTGTAGCGTTATAAAAAATTACGTATTTTACCTGAATTAATGAGTATCTCCATAATGTATAGCGCAAAACGTGTTATTTTCTTTGTGTCCGACAGCACAGGGATCACCGTCAAAACTTTGGGCGAGAGCCTGTTAGCCCAATTTGACACCATCAAGACCGAACAAAAAATCCTGCCCTTCGTCAATAATTTAAGCGAAGCGCACGCCGCTGTTGAACATATCAATAACGCCGCTAAAGAATGTCCTTATCGTCCAATCGTGTTTGCAACCCTCACTGACCCCGCTTTGCGCGACATTATTGCCGCCAGCAACTGCATGTTTATTGACCTGTTTGGTGCATTTATTGAGCCACTCGAGCGCGAATTTGAAACCAAATCCAATCATGCAGTGGGGCGCAGCCATGCGATTCAACAAGCCAATGGCAGTTATGATTCGCGCATTGCCGCTATCAATTTTACCCTACAACATGATGACGGTGCGTATATTGATCGTTATAAAGAAGCCGATGTGATTTTAGTCGGTGCCTCGCGTTCAGGGAAAACCCCGACTTGCGTGTATTTGGCGATTCAGTTTGGGGTGTCTGCGGCAAATTATCCGCTCACCGATGAAGATGTGGAAGGCATGAAACTGCCTGCGATTTTAGAGCCATTCCGTCATAAATTATTCGGTCTGACGATAAAGCCCGAACGTTTGCACCAAATCCGTCAAGACCGCCGCCCGAATAGTCGTTATTCTTCCTTGCAACAATGCAGCTTTGAAATTCAAAAAATCGAAGCTTTGTATCGCAAAATTAACCTGCCGTTTATCGACACCACCAGCACCTCTGTTGAAGAAATCGCAAGCAGAATCCTGCAAAGAACCAAGCTTGAGCATTTTTGCGAGGTGTAGGGCTGTGAGGATTGAGAAGGGCGAATGTGCTACCATAGCGCCATCCTTTTGGGCTTCTAGGCAAGTTTAAAAAATGACAGCGAGTGAATTGCGTGCAACCCTAGCCCTTGCCAGCATTATGGTGATGCGCATGTTGGGCTTATTTATGGTGCTCCCTGTGTTTGCGATTTACGCGTCACAGCTTGAGGGCGTAACCCCTACCTTAGCAGGGATCGCGATTGGGGTTTATGGTTTAACCCAAACCTTCCTACAAATTCCCTTCGGCATGTTATCTGACCGTTTTGGCAGAAAGCCGATTATCAGTTTAGGTTTAGGCATTTTCGCGCTGGGCAGTGTGATTGCGGCTTTGTCACATGGCATCGTCGGGATTATTATCGGGCGAGCCTTACAAGGCACAGGCGCAATTTCATCGGCTTTATTAGCTTTGACGGCGGATTTAACCCAAGAAGAACATCGCACCAAAGCGATGGCAATCATGGGGATTAGTATCGGCATGTCGTTTGTGGTCGCCTTGGTTTTAGGGCCTGTGCTCAGCAGATGGATTGGGGTGTTGGGCTTATTTTGGGTCAGCGCGGTGTTGGCGATTATTGCAATTGTGGTGCTTTATAAAGTCGTGCCGCAGCCGCTGCAATCCCGTTTTCACAGCGATGCTGAACCCGTACCCGCCAAGTTTAAGCGCGTGTTGCAAGACCCTGAATTATTGCGTTTAGATGCGGGAATTTTCCTGCTACATTTATTGCTCACCGCCTTGTTTGTCACCTTGCCTATGAGTTTAAAAGACGTACTACCGCCTGAACAGCATTGGCTGGTGTATTTATCCACCTTGGTGGCAGCGGTGATTGCGATGATGCCGTTTATGATGATTGCAGAACGCTATCGGCGTTTAAAACAAGTGTTTATCGGTGCAATTGCAGTGCTCGCTTTATCACAGCTCGGCTTAGGTTTTGTGCAGCATAGTTTGTGGGGCATGGTGATTATGCTATTTTTATTTTTCACGGCATTCACTTTATTGGAAGCGACTTTACCCTCACTCATCAGCAAAATTGCCCCCGCAGACAGCAAAGGCACAGCGATGGGGGTTTATGCGAGCACCCAATTTTTTGGCGCGTTTTTAGGCGGTGTACTTGGCGGTTGGCTGCAACAACATTACAGTCACAGTGCGGTGTTTTTAATCGGTTCAGGTTTAGCCACAATTTGGCTTGGGTTAGCAATCACTATGAAAAATCCGCGTTATTTGAGTAGTCAATTATTAAATGTCGGTGTTTTAGAAGCCCATCAAGCCCAATTATTAGTTAAAAAATTGCTTGAAATTCGCGGCGTTGTCGAGGCGGCAATTGCAGCGGAAGAAGGCGTGGCTTATCTAAAAATAGACAAAGCGGCCGTCAATATGGCTGAGCTGACACATTATTCGGTTGCAATGGAACAAAGGTAATTTGGTATGTCTTCAGTAAATAAAGTAATTTTGGTGGGGCGTTTGGGCAATGATCCCGAAGTGCGTTATACCGCCACGGGTTCTGCGGTGGCAAATATCAGTCTTGCGACCTCTGAAAACTGGAAAGATAAGCAAACCGGTGAAAAACAAGAACGTACCGAATGGCATCGTATCGTTTTTTTTAATAAGTTGGCGGAAATCGTTGCCCAATATTTGCGCAAAGGTTCGCTGATTTATGTGGAAGGGGCGTTGCAAACCCGTAAATGGCAAGATAAAAATGGTGAAGATCGTTACACCACCGAAATCGTTGCCAATGAAATGCGAATGTTGGGTAGCAAATCTGAAAATTCGGGTACGGCAAGTTATTCTGCCCCTGCTGCGCCTAGCAGTTACGCGCCCGCCGCCTCTAGCAATATGGGTTCACAACAACAAAGTGCGCCGCGTCAATCAGCACCACCGCCCAGCAGCTCGCCTGATAATTTTGATGATGATGTGCCGTTTTAAGGCTTAAGGACTGGCAGTCTTTTGAGGACTGCCAGTCCTTAAACTCGATCTCACTCAAGACCTGCTAGGTTTCTAAAACCTAGCAGGTCTAATCGTTTCTCTCGTTCCCAAACTCCGTTTGGGAATGCCTGTCGGTCAAGCTCTGCTTGACGATTCGGAAAACCTGAAGCATCGTTCAATAAATGACGAGTGAATAGGATGTGCCGACAACAGGAGGCTCATCAATCGAGATTCATTGAGTTCTCTCACGAATGATGCGCTTCGTTCCTCAGCACATCCTATTAGCACTATTAGAATTCGTAGGTTGGGTTGGCGATTAGTCAACCCAACAAAAATAGAGCACGGAAATTAGGATTGTAGATAATTTGGAATTAATGTTGGGTTGCAGAGAGCAACCCAACCTACGTGGCTCAAACCCATAAAATAATTTCAGGAATTAATGCGATTTTGATATGATGAAAACGACACCAAATAATAAACTAAAAATTAAAACTAGCATCAAGTAAAACTTACTTCTGGATATTTTTATGGCTAAGGTTAGCGTTTCCGTAAAAGCTGATTTTCTCAAATCCCTCGCATCCGCAAAACCACTACCTGCATTGGCTGAGCTGATCTGGAATGGTTTTGACGCAGGCTCAAAACATGTTGATGTTTTTATTAATAAAAATGAGCTGGGTGGAGTTCACTCTATTACTGTCAGAGATGATGGGAATGGGATTGATCATGCCAAAATTAACGAACTATTTGGAAGCTTGGGAGAGTCTTGGAAAAAAGAGCATCCCAAACTACATGGCAGAGCTCTTCATGGTAAAAAAGGACGAGGACGGCTTCAAGCATTTGCTTTAGGGTCTTATGTTGAGTGGAAAACCACTTATGAAGAATCAGGAAAGAGTTATTCCTATCGGATTACAGGCAAAGCTGAAGAACTAGAAGATTTCGACGTTACTGAACCGAAGGAAGTTAATACGTCCGTAGGAACAACTGTCACTATCAGTAATATCGAGAAAAATTTTATTTCTTTGAAAGCTGAAGATCGTCCTCAGCAAAAATTAGCCGAGATGTTTTCGGTATACCTGACGGAATATCCAGAGTTACATCTCCAATATGACGGTAAAACCATCGATCCAAAATCGGTTCAAAATGATCGCAAAGATTATATTTTAGATGAGATAACATTAACGGATGGTAAAAAGCTTACACCAGCACCTGTTGTATCCATTATTGAGTGGAAAAGTCGCACCGAACGTAGGATTCATTTCTGTGATGCCAAAGGAATTTCACTACATGAGATACCCGTTGAGCACAAGATTCCAGCACCTGGTTTTAACTTTACTGTTTATATCAAGACGGATCACTTTAAAGAGTTAGACAAAAATAATTGTCTTTCTGAATTAAATAATGACGTTAAACGCATTTTAGATGTCGCTGTCAGTACGGTTAAAACCCACTTTAAAGAACGTAAAGAGGCAGCAGCAAGTGAGATAGTCGCCAGTTGGAAAAAGGATAATATTTATCCATATCCTGACAAACCCAATATTGATCCCATTGAATTAGCCGAAAGACAATTTTTTGACATTTTTGCGGTTAATGTTCAAGAGTATTTACCTAATTTTGAAAAATCAGACTTCAAATCAAAGAAGTTTACATTTTCTCTTCTTGCTCAAGCTCTTAAACAGAACACTGACTCTGTCCAAACCATTATCAGTGAAGTGCTGGGATTAACTAAAGACAAACAAGATGACCTTGCTGAGTTGCTCAAGAACACTAAACTTTCAGCAATAATCAGTGCATCTAAAGTAGTGGCTAACCGTCTTGATTTTCTCAAAGCGCTTGAGATACTTGTATTTGATCCTGAAAGTAAGCGTAACTGTTTAGAGCGCGATCAACTACATAAAATCTTAGAAAAAGAAGCATGGATATTTCACGAAGAATTTAGTTTAGCAGGAAGCGAACAACGGCTTGATGAGGTACTTAAGAAACACCTTGATAAGTTGGGAAACAGATCAGACGATGATGTACATATCGGTAATGCAGGGGACAAACGTGTCGATTTAATGCTCCACAAGACTATTCAGCCTAGGTCTGGGGAATTTGATTATCTGATTGTTGAGCTAAAAAGACCCTCGAAAAAGATTAATGCTCAGGTTTTGATGCAGATCGAAGAGTATGCGATGGCAGTTGCAGAAGATGAAAGGTTTCAAGCGGGAAAGACTCGTTGGACATTCATGGCAATTTCCAATGAAATTGATACGTATGCAAGGAATAAATCTCGACAACGTGATAAACCTCAGGGGCAGATCTATGATGATGGGGAGAGAAATATCACAGTTTGGGTTAAAACTTGGTCTGAGATTATAGGTGATGCCCGAGCCAAACTTCAATTTATCAACAAGCAGCTTGAATATCAGGCTGATGATGATTCTGCAAAGGATTATCTTCGGGAAAAACACGAAAAGTTCATTCCTAACGCCCCTGTTTTTCAAACTGCAAATGACACAAACTCGTCTTCAGCAGTAACCGTTTAGAATTACAGTACCTCAATAAAAAAGCGGCTGAGAGATCAAGCCGCTTTTTTCATTGTTGATCATATGGAAAATCCACCAATTCGTAATCAGTAGGTCGGAGTGGGGAATGCGGTTTTAGAGTGCAGTCAGCTAGGTAAAGAGTAAAAGAAGTAGACAGGCGAAAGAGAAACCCCCGCATCTTTTGCAAGATGATGGGGTTAGGTATTAAAGCCCTGGCAGTGACCTACTTTCACATGGGGAGAGCCCACACTATCATCGGCGCTAAGTGGTTTCACTACCGAGTTCGAAATGGTATCGGGTGGTACCCAAGAAGGCTAAGTCTCAAGGACTGGCAGTCCTGAATCTCGATCCCACTAAAAAGAAAGACCTGCTAGGTTTTAAAAAGCTAGCAGGTCTGATTCAAGATTTACATTCAAAAAAAGTGATAATCAGAAACGCTTATTCCTTAATATCTACTTCAGCGGAATCGGTTTCGCCTAAATTATCTTTCCAAGACAATTTAATTTTGTCACCGATTTTGCCACCCTTAAACTGAAAAGCACAGTAAGGATTTTTGGAAATTCCAAAACTCCAAACCGCCGTTAATAAAGGCTTGCCATTACTCAGCACGGCTACATCTTCAATATATTGCGCTGGAATCAGTTTTCCCGATTTCAAATCTTTACGAGAACCTGTTTCCATTGGGTGATTAATCAGAGCCTTAACTTCCGTCAGCCCATCTTTAAACTTTGCTTGTAAGCGAATGCTATTTGTTGCCATTATGATGCTCCTAACTGTCTGATTAACCGCCACAACCGCCGATGGTCACTTTCACTTCCTTGCGGGCAACATACAGTTTCCCTTCGGATTTGAGCACCGCCACTACATTCGAGGTTTCACTCATTTTAATGCGGGTTGCAATAAAAGGCTGCACTGCATCGCTTTCAAATTTGAACTGAGCGACCAAAGGAACTGGATTTTTTTCGGAAATCAGGGTAATCGATTCCACTTTAGGCAAGGTCGAACTGACTTTCACAGGAACAACTGCGCCATTTTCTGCAATTTCAGGCACTTCAATCGTAATTGCGGTGCTAACCACAGTATCAGGGCTGCCCAGCAATGCCATAATGGCATCTTCAACCGTTTTCGCTTCAAAAGCCGCTTTGGGCCAGTCAGCCATCGCAGAAAACGGTAATACAGTCGCAGCAACAGCCGCTGCACCAGTCGCCAGCGTGCCCTTCAAAAAGCTTCTGCGGGGTAAATTTGTCATGCTTAATCCTTCTCTAGGCAATAATTTTGTGCAAAGCAAAAAACTAATAGTAGGATGTTATCTAATATGGGGCAAGTTTTTTAAAACCAGCGGGATGAGAAAATAAGTTATAGAACCGATTTGGAATCTTTAAAGAGAAGCAAGTTATTTAATGATAAGCCTGATAAAGCACAGTTTGAGTTTGGTATTAGCGTTCTCAAGACTGCGCTCAAAGTTCTTATTTAGCAATATTCAAGGAAGGTAATTTATCCTGATAAGAATAAGCGACCAAACCTGCAACAATATTAATCATATAATTGCTTAGTGAACGATGCCACGAGTGTTCTAGGTCAAAGATGTTTTTCAACTGGTCATTAATAGTTTCTATAATACAACGCTTACGTAACAAGAGCTTATCAAAAGCGGCTAGTACTCTAGGCTTCATGTTTTTCTTTAAAGTGGTAATCAGTTCTATGTCATCTAAAGCGAGTAACTCGGAAATGCTTGAGACAGATGTTGATGACGGGTGTAAAACCATATAATCGTGTTAAATTCATGGTAGGCAAGCTCATTGAGAATTATAAAATAGAGACTTTATATTTTCTCAAATTTTATTCAGCTTGCCTTCCTTATCCCGAACTCAGGTTACATACGGGCTACTTTTTAATACCCACCCGCCTGAATACAATTATCCAAATCACCCGCCGCGATAATTTGCCCCGAGCTGTTTTGAAACACCGTTGCCCACCATGCCGCCTCAGGTGCGGGCAACGGTCCTCGATAAAACTCTTTGCCTGTCAAATCCAAGCCCACATAATACAAGCTGATATGTGCAGTGCTACGGTCTGCAAAGCTCACCGCATTGCCCACTTGGAAAACGACCCCAATGCTGGTCTCATTGGTGTTCGGGATTTTCAGGAAAGCTGCAGTGGGTGCACCCGAATAGGCGATAGGCACACCTTGATTGTCGGTAAATTTCTTGCCCACCGTGTCAAACACCATAATCCCTGAGGGCAACCAAGTTTTACCCGCATCTTGCGAAACTGTGCCGCGAATACTCCATTGCCACACCGCCGTTTTTTTGTAAAAAGGCAACCAGTCATATTTAGGCAAGGGGGTCAAATCGACCTGCTCATAAAACACCACAAAAGTATCACCCGCACCAATAATTGCAGGCATTCCAAAGCGTTGATGCAAAGTCAGCGGCGTAACTTCAGTTGGGAAAGACCAGTTAAAACCCAAATCGCTGGATTTTTGTATCAAAATCACTTGTTCCCCATTGGCGAAAGGCTCGTTGCGATTTGCCGAAACTTCCGAGGCAAATACTACCGCCACAGTTTCATTGCCATCGGGATTTAAGCCGTTGTGCGAAACCCACAACATGGGTTCATAAACCCCGACATCGACTTGTGTCTCTAAGTTATCACTTTCACCACTGGTTTTATCCGATAGATTTTCTAAGAAAATCTGCGAGCGAAATTTCCAAGTTTTACCTTGGTCTTCACTTTGCAACAAGTCAATCCACGAAGTTGAACCTTGCCAAGCACGCACTGCCATCAACACCGTTTCGGGGCGTGAACCTTTTGCCCGCAACACCGCCATTTGTGCATTGCTATAATTCACAGGCGGCGCAAACGCAGGAATACTCAACGCCTGCCAATTTTGCAAATTTTTATCGCCTTGATAGACGCGAATCGCCTGCCCTATGCGTCCTTCTGCATCGGTATTGCTGAAGTCGGTGGACATTAACACCGATCCATTTGACAGCTCCACAAAACGTGGATAATGCCCTGTAATTGCCTCGTTCTGAGCGGTGAATAGTGAGCACGCAAGCGCGGGCACGCCGCTTAACAGATAGCAAAGTCCTATGACACATGCCTGTTTAAATCGAAGGTTCATGATATTTTCCATTTTATAAATGATTACTGAATAAACATAAATATACTTATCTCAACTCATAATTTCGAGGGGGTTTATAGTTTTATTTGCGTAATTCCTTACAAATTAAAATATTAGAAACATAATAAAATAAGACCTTCTAAGTTTTAAAAGCCTAAGAAGGTCTGGGGTTCGCCAAACTTTGAGAATGCCTGTTTTAAGGCTTCGGCGTATTTGTCACCGTTAATTGATAAATTGCATTCACAATCTTATCTTCAATCGCATCTGCGCCGCTGTAACCACAACGGTTATTATTCAACAAGAACGCGTAGGCAAACACTGCGCCTTGTGTATTTGCCACATAGCCCGCCAAACCGCTCATACCCGTTAATGTCCCTGTTTTAGCACGAATTTGGGCGCGGGCGGGTGAATGTGATAAACGCGGTGATAATGCCCCTTGCGCTCCCATCACCCGTAATGCCGTCAAAAAATCAGGACCAATATCAAAACGATTACTAACCGCCGTAAAAAAATCGGTCATGGCTTGCGCGGTTATACGGTTTTTGCGTGATAAACCCGAACCATCCACCAAATTCACGCCCGCCAAACGTACCCCTAAAGCTTGTAAAAATGTTTGCACCAGTCGCAAACCTTCTGCGTGTGAACCCGCTTGTTTTGACACTTCCGCTGCGATAGTTTTTAAAACTTGCTCCGCGATAAAGTTATTAGAAAATGTATTTAATTCTTTTAAAATCATGGATAAAGGTGGCGAGAGATGACGGTGTAAGAGTTGCGTTTTTTCAGGCATTTTTCCCAAGACCGTTGTTCCCAAGACCTCAATCCCCACTTGTTTTAACACGCTCCGAAAACTTTCTGCTGCGTAACGTGTCGGATCATCCACATTGAGATAAATCACTTTCTCTTCGGCGGTCAATGAGACTTTGCCCTGTACATAAAGCTGTACATTATTTTGTTCATCTTGTTCGCGAGAAAGTGCGACTGAGTTGCCGCCTTGGCTGCTGGTGGTGGTTTTATTGTGCAATTGCAAATAAGGGGGTTGCGATTCAAGCCAAACCTGTGCCGCCGCGCCTGCCACTTGGGCGGGGGAAACGTGCACTGCCAAGGTATTAAAATTCACTGCAAACGCACTGAGACGCGCATCATAAGCCCATTGACTGCTTTCATCTTCACCCCATTCGGGAGCTTGGGTTAAATTATCGAAAAATTGGCTATCAATCAATAAGCTTCCCGTGACTTGTCGAATGCCCATGCCATGTAAATGCTGGGCTATTTGCCAGAGATTTTCTAAAGTTAATTTAGGATCGCCGCCTGCTTTAACAATCAAATCGCCGTGAATAATTGCGCCTTGCCGTGTGCCACTGTACAAAAACTGGGTGATAAAACGGTATTCGGGGCTGAGATAGCGCAGGGCTGCTGCAGTGGTCACGGTTTTCAAAGTCGAAGCGGGTAAGAGAGGCGTGTCTGCATGATGGCTATAAATAGCTTTCCCACTGGGCAAGGCAACAATGCTTATTCCTGTTTGCG
This sequence comes from Thiotrichaceae bacterium, assembly GCA_028688145.1. Lineage (GTDB taxonomy): Bacteria > Pseudomonadota > Gammaproteobacteria > Beggiatoales > Beggiatoaceae > JAQTYU01. Next base: position 49,938 of record JAQTYU010000002.1, read on the forward strand.
CCTCATCTAAGCAGCGTGCGCTGAGCACTTCATCCAAGGTATTTTGCAGGTCTTGTGCAAGCGCATGAGGCATATAAGCCCATAAAATACTTAAAAAAATGGCATAGCAAAGACGGAACTTCTGGGGTAAATATGACATATTAATTTCCTAATGATTAGTAATCTTAATCACACTGCGCAAAAAATAATGATTGTTTTGCATATTAAAGGGATATTTTGTAGAGGGATTTTACGCTTTACCGATAAAATCCATGCGATAATACGAGATGTTAGAAGGTCTTTATCTGTGGGTCTTTAGAGAAGGATTATGAATAATTTGCTAAGCTTAAAACTAGCAATAAAGCTTTACAAGACTTCAGGATATTGATTATAAACCGAGTGTAGTTTGTTGCATTCAGTTTTAAAGCTAACCATGATGCTGTTTATTTCCCTCCAGATAGATGTACAGCAGGTAGTGTAGGTTTAGATTTTTTCACAACAGTGTCTACAATATTCATCAGATGATGAATATTAATAGACCCTAAATAGACTCGGTGTGTTCATTCAAGCTTAGAGCAGTCTGTTGTTGAATGACAGTAACCGCTTCAAGCCTTGCGATAATCGCATTACAGGTGATTCTTATGAATAAAAAGATTGTATCCCTTCTTTTTGCAACCAGCCTTGCGCTTAGCCCTTGGGCAAGTCAAGCAGAGGTGACAACACCTCCTGTGACGCAAACCACTGCTCACACATGGTGTGCGAGTGATGCCCATAACGACAGTTATTCCTTTAATACCAGTCAAGGTCATGCTGTGTGGTTACCCGGTGTAGTCACCAGTTTAGTGTTTGATAACAAGGGTGGCAAATTCGTTGAAAATGCTGATGGTACGGCGGATTTCACAGGCACTTTAGTCGTTCCTGGTGATGCGAATAAAAGCTTTACCTTGAATGTAAAATTTACGGGTCTTCAAACCACCGCGCCTGAACCCCCTAAAAAGGAATTGGATGCTAAAGCCTATAACGAAGGCAAAGCAGACATGACCAAGTGGTATTTCTACACAGGTTTTACAGGCACATTGACCGGGGTAGGTGATTTCGCAGGTTCTAAATTGAGCTTAAGCCGTATGGGTCCTGCTTTCCAAATTGGGGCGGGCGCAAACGGTAAAAATATCCAGTTTGGGGCTTCAGGTTGGTTCAATTTCAACATTGATGCACAACCCACCAACACCAACTTTAAGTTCTACAAAATTGGCGAACATGGCGACTTTAACATCGACTTAAATCCTTGCGTCGTTGAAAAAACCACGATGTGCGTGTATGCAGCTCCCGGCAGCATTTATAACACCAGTGGCGGTCATGCATTGTGGTTGCCCAGTATGCAAACCAATACCAGTGCCAGCGTTGACATGATTTTCTTGGATTCTGCTCCCGGAATTTTAGTTGAAGACGGCAACACTGGCACCGCAACTTTGAAAGGCACTTTGGTCAGAGCTGATAATCCTAATTACAGTTTCTACTTAGATGTCTTCTTGTCGGGCTTTAAAACGGCTCTGTTACCTGGTGAAAAGAACAAGCAAGAATTAAGCTCTAAAGCTTATAGCACGGGCTTGGTCAAACCTTCGACTTGGTATTATTACACCGACTTTACAGGCACGTTGACAGGCTTGGGTTACTACGAAGGTCTGAAAGCTTCCTTATCTCGTAGAGGACCTTCTCCTCAGTTTGGGATTGGGGCTAATGGGAAAAATCTTAACTTTGGCGGTTCTTGGTGGTTGAATTACACGATTATCAGCCAGTCTACCAGCAAGTTGCATTACCTTTACGGGGATAATGGTGACATCAATTTAGACATCAGAATTTGCCCTCCTTCCATTTTAAGCAAGTTAAAATAATTGGTTAGTCACACCTAATTTGCATGGGATTTGTGATAACTAAACACGCGCAGTAAGATGAACTTGCACACGAACTAGTGTGCAAGTTTTGTTTTGAATGGGTAACCTACTAAGGAATTTCATATTGAATACTTCAAAACTTTCACTAGTTTCTAGCCTGCTATTGCTCTCTTTAGGGCAAAATACTTGGGCTGCACCTAGCAATGATGCCCTTGCAAGTGCTATTGATTTTACAGGAAAAATTCCGTATACCACCCAGCAAAATACGCTAGGCGCGACCACGGAAGCGGGCGAATTAATGTCCACATGCTCCAATGACAACAAGGCGACGGTTTGGTATAAATTTATCCCCAGCGTCGATCAACAATTGTCTTTAGATGCTTTCGGCTCGGACTATGACACCAACCTTTCAGTATGGACGGGGACTAGCCATCCTTTAACTGAAGTCGCTTGTAATGATGACTCCAGCCGCGTCAAACAATCTCAATTGAATTGGCAGTTTAAAGCAGGCATTACTTATTACATCGCTATTGGGGGTTATACTGGGGAAACAGGCAACTTAATTTTTAATGTCACCCCCGTTGCCGCTCTGAGCAATGATAAATTCAGCGATGCGATTAACATCACTAAATTCCCCTTCACCACAATTCAAACGACGGTTAATGCTACGGTCGATGCGAATGAAGTCACTCCTGATTGCGCTATTTCAGGCAGTGGTAGCACGGTTTGGTATAAATATACCCCGAGCATCAATCAAACCGTGGTTTTCGATACCTTTGATTCCGATTACAACACTGTGTTATCGCTGTGGACAGGTTCAACCCAGCCTTTAACTCAACTGGCTTGTAATGACAACATGGGGGCGCAACAATCCCAAGTGATTGCCAATTTAACCGCAGGCACGACGTATTTTGTCAATGTGGGTGGTGTATTAAGCAATGGCGTGGTGGCTGAATCAGGCAATTTAGTGCTGCATTTATCCGCTCCCCCAGTAAATGACAATATTCTTGCTGCGAAAGTTATCAACAGCTTACCTTTTGATGACAGCATGAATGCCGCTGGCGCAAGCAATGAAACCGCTGAAGTTTCCCCCAGTTGCGGCGTGAGCAGTAACAGCGTTTGGTATAAATTCACACCAAGCACCACACAAAACGTGAGCTTTGCTAGCCTTAAATCCAATTATGACACGGTGTTGTCCGTGTGGACGGGAAGCACGCATCCCTTGACCGAAGTGTTGTGCAATGATGATGCAATCACCAGCGATGACCAAGAAAAAACCTCGCAAGTTGCACTAACTTTGACCGCAGGCACGCCCTATTTCATTAATGTGTCAGGGAATTATGGGGCTTCAGGCAGCTTAATTCTCCATGCAGAAACTGTGGTTAGCGATCTGAAAATTACCCAACAACCCAGCGCAACTGTGTTAAAAATTGGACAAACGGCAACCTTAGTGGTGTCGATTACCAGCACCAGTGCTTCCAAAAATATCACCTACCAATGGTTTGAAGGCGGCGCAGGTAATACCACTCGCGCAGTGGGCGACAGCAGCAATGTATACACCACGCCAGAATTGACGGGAAACACCAGTTACTGGGTACGCATCACCTCTGCTAAAGGCAGCGTAGACAGTGATGTGGCAACGGTCACAGTGGATGGCGCAACCAATGGTGTTGGCATCGATTTACAAGGTAAATCCTTATCCACAACGGCTAATTTTGGTTTGAAAGTTGCATCAAATCAGCGTACAGGGAATAACATTAAAGTCGCACAAACCGATAATATCAGTTTGGGTGCGACGATTAATGTAGACCCAGCACATATTGGTAAAACCGCCGATATTATTATGGTTGGGATTTATAATGGCACTGCCTTTATGCGCAAGGGCGCAACGTGGACAGTGTGGGATGGCAGCATTAGCGGTCTGAGCAGTGCACAATCAAACGTGACTTTAACGACGGTCGTGCCTGTCTCAATTTTTGATGGCAGTTTTAATGGTTTGCCCGGCAACTTTAAGGTTTATGTAGGCTACCGTGTGGACAACAGCATCATGTTCAACGGCAATGAACCGATTAGTTTCCTCGTGCAATAAGCATTAAACTCGCGGTGTTGCCAGATTTGGTAACACCGCATCCCTTCTGAAATCCCCTCCTTTATAAATCCCTCCATATAGATAACCTTTTGTAATTAATGTATTTTTATTACAAGATTGTATTATATACTTAAGTCAATACAGCCTTATATAAAGCATTCAAACTTCACACGACGAAAGTTTGAACATAATTAAATGCCCAGAACTGCATCTTCCCCGTCATTAGAAACATGGGGAGGCGCACTAATGTGCTACACCGATTATTTAAGCAAAATTGCGTGAATAATCAAAAAATTTCCCAAGCAATGTAATTACCACGGTAGAAGGTGATTTATATGAAGAACAAAGTGCTATATACAGCCATCAGTGCTGCCCTCATGAGCCCTCTTTCCGCTCATGCGGTTAATATCTTGATTCCAAATGACGCAAAACAATCCACGTATGCGGTCAATTTAGTTTCTCACGTCGGCAAAACTTGGACTTATAGCGTAAGCCAAGTTCAAGGACGTACCCTAAGCCACTGGGTTTTAGGGATTAACAACTGTCTGGATAAGGTTACCAGTTCAAAACCTGAATATGATGAACTTGGAAAAGACCCAAGCACCGCCGCAAATTTTGTAGGTATTAAGTGGAATACCGCAGGTGGCACGTTCTCTTTCACGCTAGATAAAGAGTACGCAGAAACCACGCTGCAAGCTTTCGTAAAAACCGCAACTGTTTACAATACTGGGAATATTACGGGTCCTGACTGTTCTAAACCTGTAAGCTCCACCGCTGATGCAGCAGCTAAAGCCGCAGCCGATAAGGCAGCCGCTGATGCAGCAGCCAAAGCCGCAGCCGATAAGGCAGCCGCTGATGCAGCAGCCAAAGCCGCAGCCGATAAGGCAGCCGCTGATGCAGCAGCCAAAGCTGCAGCTGATAAGGTAGCAGCCGACGCAGCAGCTAAAGCCGCAGCTGATAAGGCAGCAGCCGACGCAGCTAAAGCAGCCGCTGACAAAGCCGCAGCTGATAAAGAAGCTGCCGACAAGAAAGCCGCAGCTGACAAAGAAGCCGCTGATAAAGCAGCCGCTGCCAAATCAGAAGCTGAAAAAGCCGCTGCTGAAAAAGAAGCGTCTGACAAGAAGGCAACCGCTGAAAAAGAAGCCGCTGATAAGAAAGCTGCGATCGAAAAAGCCGCTGCTGAAAAAGCACTTGCCGACAAGGTTGCTGCTGAAAAAGACAAGGCAGATAAGGAAGCCGAAAACAAGAAAGCTTCTGCAAAGTCTGAAGCTGAAAAAGAAGCCGCTGAAAAAGAAGCTTCTGACAAGAAAGCTGCTTCTGAAAAAGAAGCTGCGGATAAAAATGCAGCAAACAACGAGTCTTCAGACAAGAAGGCTAAAGCTGAAAAAGAAGCTGCTGACAAAAAAGCGGAAGCTGACAAAGAAGCTTCCGATAAGAAAGCCGCTACCAATTCAGATGCTGACAAAGAGGCTGCTGACAAAGAAGCCGCTGCTAAGAAAGCTGTCGTAGAGAAAGAAGCCGCTGACAAGAAAGCTGAAGCTGATAAGGAAGCCGCTGACAAGAGAGCCACGGCTGAAAAAGAATCCGCTGATAAGAAAGCCGCTGCTGAAAAAGAAGCTGCTAGCAAGCAAACACCTGAAAAAGCTGCAATAGATAATGATGCTGCTGATAAGAAGGCAAATGCTGAGAAAGAAGCTGCTAATAAGAAAGCTGCTGCTGATAAAGATTGTGCTAACAAGAAAGCCGACATCGAAAAAGAAGCCGCTGACAAGAAAGCCAATCTGAAGACCGATGCTGAGAAAGAAGCTGTCGATAAAGAAGCAGAAGACAAGAAAACTGCGGCTGACAAAGACTGCGCCAGCAAAAAAGGCGACTTAGACAAGGAAGCTTCTGACAAGAAGGATGCTGCTGATAAAGAAGCCTCCGACAAGAAAGATGCCACTGACAAAGCTAAATCTGACAAAGAAACCGCTGATAAAGCCCAAGCCGACAAGGCAAAGTCTGATAAAGACGCTGCTGATAAAGCCAAAGCTGACAAGGAAAAGGCTGACAAAGAAGCTGCTGACAAAGCTGACAAGGAAAAGGCTACCAAAGATGCTGTTGGTAAAACTTCCAATACGCTGTGTGCAAGCTCTGCCAACATGGACAGCTATGCTTTCAGCAACAGCCAAGGACATTCTGCTTGGATTCCTGGGATTGCAACGGACTTAGTGTTTGCGGATGATACCCCTGGTCATTTCACTGAAAACACTGATGGCACTGCAAAGTTTACGGGTAATTTAGCGCGCAGAGGCGATGCTAAACAAGGTTTGATCGTCGATGTGACTTTCACGGGTGCTCAAGCGACTGCGCCTGGCGAACCTAAGAAAGAACTGAATGCCAAAGCCTACAACGAAGGCAAGGCTGACATGAGCAAGTGGTACTTCTACACGGGCTTTGAAGGCACGCTGACAGGAACGGGCAACTACGAAGGCGGCAAGATTCATATCGTGCGTATGGGTCCTGCATTCCAAATCGGGAACGGCGCAAACGGTAAGAACATCAACTTTGGTGCATCTGGCTGGTTCAGCTATGACATCGTGTCACAACCTAGCAATCGCAAGTATGTGTTCTACAAGACCAGCGAACATGCTGACTTTAACGTTGACTTAAGCCCTTGTTCTGAAAAAGGCACGGCAACCAGTCCTGCCAGCAGTGTAGACTCTGAAGGTAAGAGTAAGCACAGTAATGCGAGCTTTGGCTTACGTGTCACCACGCCTAGAGCTTCTGGCAACGACCTCGAAGTCGAACAAGATGACGACATCAGCGTAGATGCTTCAATTATTGCGGATGCTGAACATGTGGGTAAAGCCGCTGACATCATCATGGTCGGTATTCATGGCAACATGGCATTTATGCGCGATGGCGACGACTGGAAAGAATGGGACGGAAAGCTTGAACATCTGACCGTTGCTAAGAAAGCTGTCACTTTACCCAGCAGCCCCTTACCTGCCAATGTTCTCAAAGGCAAGATGACGGGTATGTCTGGTGCTTGTCAGGTTCGTGTGGGTTATCGTGTTGATGGCAAGCTCATCTATAACGATGAAGCACTCAAGTTCACAGTTAAGAAATAACTGTTGAGTGTATAAATTAGTCCCTTTCGTCATATTTTTTGCAAAGTATGATGGAGGGGACTCCTAAATGTGCTAAATTTAAGACGAGTCCTATTTTTAAATTTGATTCGCTATACCCCTAAAAATAATAATAAATTAATCTCGGTAAAAAATTAATTCAAGCAAGCTAGAAGGTGATTTTCATGAAAAATACATTACTATATTCGGCGATGGTTGCCGTTCTTATGACTCCCGTAGCGCACGCCGTCGTTACACCGCCCACATCCGCAACCATTTTAATTCCAAACGACGCAAAACAATCTACGTATGCTGTGAGTTTGGTTTCTCATGTTGGTAAAACTTGGACGTACAGCGTTAGCCAAGTTCAAGGTCGTACTTTGAGCCACTGGGTTTTAGGCATTAACAACTGCTTAAGCAATGTTGTCAGCTCCAGCCCCAAGGCTGATCAAGTTGGCACAGACCCCAGCACCGATGCAAAGTTTGTCGGTATTAAATGGAATACCGCAGGTGGCACGTTCTCCTTCACTTTAGATAAAGAATATGCAGAAACCACGCTGCAAGCTTTTGTGAAAACTGCCACGGTGTATAACACAGGTAGTATTGTCGGCCCTGATTGTTCTAGTCCTGTCGTAACAACCCCTACGACTCCGACTACACCCACAACGCCAACGACGACTCCAACGACTCCCACAATGCCTGAGGTCACTGGTTCAACGGGACATATTTTCACCTCGCAAACCTTGTGCGCAAGCCAAGCCAGCACCGACAGCTATGCGTTTAGCAATAGCCAAGGACACGCTGCCTGGATTCCAGGTATTGCCACGGATTTAGTGTTCTCTAAAGAGGCTCCCGGTAAATTTGTTGAAAATGCCGACGGCACCGCAACGTTCACAGGCACTTTAGTCCGCATCAGCGATCCTAAGCAAAGCTTCACCTTGAATGTCACTTTCACAGGCGCACAAGTCACGGCTCCTGGTGAAATCAAGAAGGAATTGGATGCCAAAGCCTATAACGAAGGCAAGGCAGACATCGCCTCTTGGTATTTCTACACGGGCTTCCAAGGTACTTTGACAGGAACGGGCAGCTACGCAGGCAGCCAAATCAAAGTGACCCGCGTCGGTCCTGCTTTCCAAGTGGGCACGGGCGCAAATGGCAAAAACGTGCATTTTGGCGCATCAGGCTGGTTCACGTTTGACATCGTTTCTCAACCCACCAACACCGCCTACAAGTTCTACAAAGGTGGCGAACATGGTGATTTCAACATTGACTTGAATCCTTGTGCAGTCCAAAGCACCACCACGACTTTATGTGCTTATCGTGCTTATACTGACAAGACTTACGGTCAATACAGTGGCGGTCACTCTGTTTGGATGCCTGACATTGCAACTGACTTGATTTTCTTAGACTCCGCTCCCGGTGTTTTGGTAGAAGATTCTGCTAAAGGCAATGCTAAGTTGACGGGCACTTTAGTTCGCGCCAGCAATGCAAAGAACGGTTTCGTGTTGGATGCCAATTTATCAGGCTTACAAACCACCATGCCTTCTGGCAGCCCCAAGAAAGAGTTGGTTGCTAAAGCTTACTCTGAAAAAGTCGTCAAACCTGAAACTTGGTATTTCTACACAGGCTTTACAGGCACGTTGACGGGCTTCGGTGATTATGCCGGTGCGAAATTAAACTTCGTGCGCATGGGACCTGCCTTACAATTGGGCAATGGCGCAAACGGCAAGAACCTCAACTTCGGTGGTTCTAGCTGGTTCAACTACACCGTGATTTCTCAACCCACGAAAAAATCTGTTGTCTTAAAGGGCGACAGAGGCGATTTCAACTTAGATATTAAGACCTGTCCCACTAAGTAAGCCTTAATCCCTCAAGTTATCTGTTTAACACGCCCCCAGTCGAAAAATCCTATTTTTCACTGGGGGATAATTTGTGGACTTGCACATCTCAAATTTATTCTTTAAGGTGTTCATACTTCATACGTGTTGCAACCTGCCAGAAAGGAATTCCCGATTGAACATTCACCCACGCACCCTACTCAGCAGTAGTTTATTATTTGTCCTGAGTCAAAGCACTTGGGCTGCTGCACCTGTCAACGATAGCTTAGTTGCTGCTATCGATTTTTCAGGGAAAATTCCGTATACCACGCAACAAAGCACCGTCAGCGCAACCACCGAAGCGGGCGAGTTGATGTCGAAGTGCTCCAGCAATAACACCGCCAGCGTGTGGTATAAATTCACCCCCAGTGCCGATCAAAATGTGATGTTGGACACGATGGGCTCTGATTATGACACCACCTTGTCAATTTGGACGGGCACAGCTCATCCATTGAATGAACTGGCTTGTAATGATGATTCACAAGGTAAACAATCACAACTTGCTTATGCGTTCAAAGCAGGTACTAGCTATTATGTTGCTGTCACAGGTTACACGGGTGAAACAGGTAAATTAATCCTGAACGCTAAACCGATTACGGCATTAACGAATGATAATTTGGTGAATGCGATTGCTGTCCCCTCTGCAAACTACAGCAATATTCAAGTGACCACGGGCGCAAGCATTGAACCCACTGAAATGGTTGCCGATTGCGCGCTCACCACCTTGGGCAATAGCGTCTGGTATAAATATACCCCCGCCACCAATCAAACCGCCGTCTTTAGTACCTTTGGTTCAGATTACAATACCTTATTATCTGTCTGGACGGGAACGCAACATCCGCTGACCCAAGTCGCTTGCAATGACGACAGCAATGGTATGCAATCTCAAATTGTGACCCCTTTAACAGCGGGCACGAGTTATTTTATTAATGTGGCAGGCGTTGCCTCTTCAGGCGGCAGTGCAGAAGCAGGCAATCTGATTTTCAAAGTCAGCACCCCGCCTGTCAATGATGCTTTAGCCAATGCGACCACGGTGAATGGCTTAACTTACATCGACACTATCAGCACCGCAGGCGCGAGCAATGACACGGGCGAACTGTCGCCAAGCTGCGCTGTGGGTTCTAACAGTGTTTGGTATAAATACACCGCCACCACCAGCCAAAACGTGAGCTTCGCCACGCTGAAATCCGATTATGACACCGTGATTTCTGTGTGGACTGGCGCGGCGCATCCGCTGAAAGAAATCGCCTGTAATGATGATGCCATCACCAGCGATGACCAAGAAAAAGCCTCACAAGTCGCAGTTCCTGTCACCGCAGGCACAACGTATTATATTGGAATCACTGGGAATTATGGCGGCGCAGGGAAATTAGCTTTCCGTGCAGAAGCTGTGGTCAACAGCATCAAAATTACCCAACAACCCACGGCAGCCACGGTAAATTATAACCAACCTGCCACTTTGGCAGTCAGCATCAGCAGCACCGATGGTAAAGCAGTTGCTTTCCAATGGTATGAAGGCAATGCAGGCGACATCAGCATTCCTGTGGGCGCAAATAGCAATTATTTCACCTCACCTGCTTTAACCCGCAATACCCGTTATTGGGTACGCATTACTAATGCCAGCGGCAGCGTAGACAGCGAAGCGGTTTTTGTCAACGTGAAAGCGCCTAATAATGCGAAAGGCGTTGATTTAAATGGGAATACCGTCAGCACCGCTGCAAGCTTTGGTTTAGAAGTCACCACGCCTAAAGCGTCTGGCAACAATGTGAAGGCTGATCAAGCAGACAATATCAGTGTGGATGCCACCATCACCGCAGATGCAGCGCATGTGGGCAAAACCGCAGATATTCTCATGGTCGGCATTTATAACAATATCGCGTTTATGCGTAATGGCGATAATTGGACCGCTTGGGATGGCAGCATTGCCAGCATCGCCGTGGCAAAGAAAGCCGTGGCATTAACCAGCAGTGCCTTACCTGTCAATATTTTCAAAGGCAGTTTTAACGGTTTACCCGGTAACTTCCAAGTGTATGTAGGTTATCGTGTTGATAATCAAGTTATCTTTAATGGCGGTGAACCGATTAGTTTCCTCATTCAATAAGGTAAACTAGCCGTTTTGGACGCTCCTCAGTGTAAACTGGGGAGCGTTTTTGTTGAAACTGAGACATGGGCAAGGGATGATTTCTGTGTTAAATTAACCGAGAATAACGCTACATTGATAAGCTCATTCTCCCTTTAATTTTGAGTATTCTAATGAGCGCGTTTTATCACTGGGATGGCGAAGATTTAATCCTTGCCGTACAAGTACAACCGCGTGCCAGTCAAATGGGCATCGTGGGTGTGCAAGGGGATCGTTTAAAAATTAAATTGACCGCAGCCCCCATCGAAGGGCAAGCGAATGCAGATTTATGTAAATTTTTAGCCAAATTATTTGGCGTTGCAAAATCCAAAGTTATTTTATTAAACGGCGAAACCAGCCGCGAAAAAAGATTAAAGATTCAATCGCCTAAAAAAACACCTGAGTTTATGAATCAGTCCGAACTTTTTTAAAAATTGATAGCTACCTGAGTTTATATTAAAAAATATAAGGCTATCGCCGCCTAAATAGCAGATTGAACTAATGTACAACGGCATGTTCTGTGATAGATTATCTAAAATTAGATTGTGAACAATCTCCATTTTTATTGCAGAAAATAACAGAGATTCTTATTGACCACGCTAAGCCGCCAATCACTGCGGATTGCTAGCAAGGTAGACAGCGTGCAACACTTGGATTATATTAGATAATCAATTTAAATGAGTGCGGTAAACGCTCTAGTGTTACTACAATAAAAAAGTAATTTACAAAATTATTGACACCACTTACAAAGAAGGAAAATCATCCATGCGTTTAATCCTACTCGGCGGTCCAGGCGCGGGCAAAGGCACACAGTCCACTTATATCAAAGAGAAATTTGGCATCCCACAAATCTCCACCGGGGATATGTTGCGTGCCGCAGTCAAAGCGGGCACCCCCTTGGGATTAGAAGCAAAGAAAGTCATGGATGCAGGAGGTTTAGTGTCGGACGAAATTATCATTGGGCTGGTGAAAGATCGGATTCAAGAAGCCGATTGCGCCCAAGGATTTTTATTTGATGGCTTTCCCCGCACGATTCCGCAAGCAGAAGCAATGAAAGAAGCTGGCGTAATCATCGACTCAGTAGTCGAAATCGCGGTAGACGATGAAGAAATCGTCAAACGCATGAGCGGCAGATGGGTTCATCTCGCCTCAGGACGCACGTATCACGTTATTTTCAATCCGCCAAAAACGGTAGGAAAAGACGATGTCACTGGGGAAGAACTTGTCCAACGCGACGATGATCGTGAAGAAACGGTAAGAAAACGCTTAGATGTATACCATGCACAAACTGAACCTTTGATTGAATATTATTCAGGTTGGGCAAAATCTGCCATTGCCAACGCCCCTAAGTATGTGCGCGTTGAAGGCATTGGCAAAGTTGAAGAAATTAGAGATGCGATTTTTGTGGCTTTAGCATAATCGTATTAATCAAAGGGGCAGTTTGACTGCCCCTTGTAATCCCTGTTTTTACCGTAACCAACAATCACGGTCAATCCTCTAAGAAGTGCGTGTACGGTCATCTGTGTTTTGGATGACGACGACTGAAATCTTTATGAGAGGTGTTGATTGATGAAGTTTTTAACCGCTATGTTTTTTGGGCTGATCGCGAACTTTTTCGCCTCAGAACATACCTTATTGCAACAAATTCAAGCTCGTGGCGAGCTTCGCGTTGTGACGCGCCACAGTCCCACCACCTATTATGAAAATGCGAAAGGTGAAGGGGTGGGTTTGGAATATGATTTGGTGCGCGCCTTTGCCGAAGAACTCGGCGTGACTCCTAAATTTATCATTGCCAATAGCACTGATGAGATGCTGCGTATGGTCGCACATCATGAAGTGGATTTCGCAGCCGCAGGCTTGACGATTCACAGTGACTATTCTGCGCCCGTGCGTTTCAGTACCAGTTATCAGAGTATTAATCAGCATGTGGTGTATCGAGAGGGAAACCCGCCACCGTCTGAACTCACGACCCTGAATGAAAAATTTATTATTAATGTCGCCAGTGATAGCAGCCAATTAATGCAGTTAAAACGGCTGAAGAAACAATATCCTCAACTCACTTGGCAAGAAACCTCAGATACCGACAGTTCAGAATTATTGGAACGGGTGTGGGATCAAGAAATCAATTACACCATCGGGCAGTCGCACGAAGTGGCTCGCCTGCAACACTTTTATCCTGAATTACAAATCGGTTTAAAACTTCCTGAAGCACAGCATTTAGGCTGGGCATTTCCGCGTTTTAGTCAAGATGACAGTTTGTATTTAGTTGCCAATCAATTTTTAGAACGTTTACGCCGTACAGGTGTGTTAGAACAAATCATGGATCGTTATTATGGGCATGTCACCGAAGATGGTTTTGATTATGTCAACATGCGCACTTATTACCGCCATATTCGGGAACGTTTGCCCTTATATCGCAATTTCTTTGAACAAATTGCCGCACGCCACGGCATGGATTGGCGATTGTTGGCAGCGATTGGCTATGAAGAATCGCAATGGAATCCTAATGCAGAATCTGCCACAGGGGTACGCGGTTTGATGATGCTGACCCAATCCACCGCCCGTGAATTGGGGGTGAAAAATCGGGATGATCCTGCGGAAAGTATTGAAGGCGGGGCGCGTTATTTTGCCAGCCTGCAAGGACGGATGGAAGAAAAAATTCGTGAACCCGACCGCACTTGGCTTGCGTTAGCCTCTTACAATGTCGGTTTAGGGCATATCATCGATGCGCGCACTTTAACCGCCCAGCGCGGCGCAAATCCCAACCGTTGGATTGATGTGCGTAAAACTTTGCCGCTGTTGAGCAATCCGTATTGGTATGAACAAACTCGTCACGGTCAAGCACGCGGCTATGAACCTGTAAAATTTGTGCAAAACATTCGGCGGTTTTACGAAGTGTTGACGCGCTTTGAGAATAAACCGTTGCTCTCGGCTGCGGTGAGCAATCAACGCCCCTCAAAAGGGTTTATTCTTGCAAGACAAACGCCTATTTTATAAGCCGCATTAGTTTCTTTCTACCCGTGTAGAAAGAAACAACTTTTCTGATGCGCCCCCCCTCCCCCAGCTTCAAGCCCCGCGCCGTGTCACAATCCATAACTTGACACGGTCTTGTCATTTATAACCAGCATAATAAACTTTATAAGAAAACATTCTATAAGTTTAGCTCCTTGCCCGTGATTTATGCACACTGATACTTTTACTTGTTGCGAGTAAATTCAGTATCTTGAAAAATCAATAAACTATCTTATAAATTATTGAACACACGGAATAAGACGGTAGACTAAATTAGGCTAAAAATAAGCATCATGATTGTGTTAAGCTGTTTTCAGTACATTGAGAAACAGAGATGATTGGGTTAGCATGAGCCCATTTAAGAAATAAAGACGCTTTCCCAGAAAATAAGCGCAATGATTGCCAAAGGAGAAGAGGCTACTGTCTGGTTATTTGCTATCACTTTTGGAGTCATATTATGAAATTAGTTGATTTAACGGGTAAAAAAGGTTTAGTCGTCGGGATTGCGAATGCTGACAGTATTGCTTATGGCTGTGCCAAAATGTTTCATGATTGCGGGGCTGATATTGCAGTCACCTATCTGAACGAAAAATCTGAAAAATATGTGCGTCCCTTAGCCGAAAGTTTAAACAGCCCTATTATTGTGCCTTGCGATGTCAGCATTCCTGGTCAATTGGAAGCGGTGTTTACTGAAATCGAACAAAAGTGGGGCAAATTAGATTTCGTGCTGCACTCGATTGCTTTTGCGCCCCGTGATGATTTGCATGGTCGTGTGGTGGATTGCTCGCAAGAAGGTTTTTCGATGGCAATGGATATTTCTTGCCATTCTTTCATTCGCATGGCAAAACTCGCAGAGCCTTTGATGATTGACGGCGGCTGCTTGTTGACGATGTCTTACTTCGGCGCGGAAAAAGTGGTTGCTGATTACAACATCATGGGACCTGTGAAAGCCGCTTTAGAAAGCACTGCACGGTATTTAGCAGCAGAACTCGGTCCTAAAGGGATTCGTGTCAACTCCGTCTCTCCTGGTCCTTTGAAAACCCGTGCCGCCTCAGGCATTGCCCACTTTGATGAATTGATGGAAAAAGCGGCTGCACGCGCCCCTGAACGTCATTTGGTCACGATTGAAGACGTAGGTGCTTTGGCTGCATTCTTAGTCAGCGACGCTGCTAAATCTTTAACGGGTAACCGTTCTTATATCGATGCGGGCTACCATATCATTGGTTCTTAATCAATAATCCTGCCTTTTAAGTAGTGCATAACTCCCCAATCCAATATAGTGGGGAGTTTTATGTTTAAACCGAGTGTAGATGCTATGGAACTAGTTGAAAACAAAACTTACAATGAAATCAACATCGGGGATTCAGTTTCTCTGAACCGTACCTTGACGCAGAAAGATATTAATCTGTTCGCCTTGGTTTCAGGGGACACCAATCCCACCCACATTGATATGGAATATGCAGCAAACACCAGCTCGCATAAATTAAGTGGTCACAGTATGTGGATGGGAGCGTTAATCTCCAATCTGTTAGGCAATGACTTACCTGGCGCGGGCACAGTTTACCGCAGCCAATTTTTACAATTTTATAAGCCGATTAGCATGGGCGACACCGTCACGATCACTGTGACCGCCAAGGAAATGCGTCCTGAAGATCACTTGGTGGTTTTCGAGTGCAGCGCAGTCAACGCACTGAATAATGAGTTGATTTGTGGCGGTGTGGCTGAAGTGATTGCGCCCACCGAAAAAATTAAGCGTCCTAAAGTGATGCTGCCCAATGTGCACATGAATATCCCCGGTTCACAATTGCGCCGTTTGATTGAAATGACCAAGGCGTTTGCACCCATTCGGATGGCAGTGGTGCATCCTGTGGATCAAAACTCCATTTTAGGGGCTGTCGAAGCCGCAAAAGCCAATTTGATCATTCCTGTGCTGATTGGGCCAAAAGATAAAATTATGGCAGCCGCCCAAAAAGAAAATGTAGACATCAGTGCTTACGAATTGATTAATACCGAACACAGCCATGAAGCCGCACGGATTTCTGTCGCCATGGCACGCGCGGGCGAAGTCGATGCGATTATGAAAGGCAGCTTGCACACCGATGAATTAATGCGTGAAGCGGTGCAACGTGGCACGGGGATTTCAACCGCACGCCGCATGAGTCATGTATTTATGATGGACGTGCCTTCTTATCCTCGCCCCTTATTTGTCACTGATGCGGCAATTAATATCGACCCTTCTTTTGAAGACAAATGCGATATTATTCAAAGCGCGATTGAACTCGCCCACGCACTTGGCAATATGAATCCTAAAGTGGCAGTATTGTCTGCGGTGGAAACGGTGAATCCCAAATTGCGTTCTACGATGGAAGCGGCGGCAATTTGTAAAATGGCGGATCGTAAGCAAATCGTGGGCGGAATTATTGACGGTCCTTTAGCTTTTGATAATGCCGTTTCTATGGAAGCTGTGGAAATTAAAGGCATTGAATCCGAAGTCGCAGGACAAGCCGATATTTTGGTCGTTCCTGATTTAGAATCGGGCAACATGCTGGCAAAGCAATTGGAATACATGGCTGATGCCCAATCTTCTGGAATTGTGCTCGGGGCGCGTGTGCCAATGGCATTAACCAGCCGTGCGGACACCGTGTTAAGCCGTATGGCTTCTTGCGCTTTAGCATTGTTATTAGTGCGTAATAAGAAAGCCCCCGTTTAATTTTAGCTTTCTATGATTTGAGTCAAGACCTGATAGATTTTAAAATCTGTCAGGTCTTATTTTTTGTCTTATTTCCACAAGAAGCTGTGGCGGGGTAATTTTACTGCCTCCTCAGGGGCGGCTAGAGCACAGATAAGAAATGATAGATATAATTAGAACGTTAATGAATCGTTGGCTAGTGAAGGGTATCTTACGCAATATTGGGTTGAACGGACTGAACTTGATAGGATTGCGTTTTTGATTTAGTTATTTGACTTTTTGACGTAGCGATCACTTTTAGGAGATTTTTAAAGATAAATAGGAGTTAAGCGATCTAAGGTTTATGGCGGCTACGCCTTATACACCCTACGCTTAATATTAATAAATTGTTTTAAATTAAAATGTTATTAATTCAACTGCATAATTCCTAGATAAAAAATATTCAAATCTTTAGCCATTTTTTGAGAGGAGTGGAAGCTAAAGACTAAATCTCTGAAGTCCTCTTTGAGGGCTTTCGTAAAAACTCAAAACAACACAGGGGCTTACTATGTTTACGCCAAATAATCACCCGCACCGCATTGCTTTAAACAATGAAGTTCATGCTCGCCCTTATGAAGCCCTGATTTCTCCAGAACGCATTGCCTACATTGCCGTGCTCAGCAATGAAACCACGCGCCCACTGGATTATCAGCAACTGTGCCGCCTGTGTGAACGTTATCAACACAAAGCTCCCAATCCTGACGCGAGTCATTTCAGTGCCGACGTAGGCGCGTTTCGCTTCAAATGGGAGCGGCACAGCGAATTCACCAGCTACACCTTTTTCCAGCGCGGTGAATTTGCCGAGCCGTTCGCAGAAACCGTGCTCGAAAGTTTGCCGCAAGACTGGCTCGATGAATTAAGCACCCAGCAAACCATTGTCGCAGCTCATGCCGCAATTCAACGCAGCTCAGAATTAACCCCCAATGTAGACAGCATTGGCGCGTATTTCACAGGTAATTTTATTGTCGGCTCGTATGTGGGCGACAATGTGGCAACCGCATTCACCGATTTTCAGATTCAGGGCGATGGGTTTAGCCGTATTTTGTTGTACGACAATAATTTAGGGGCGCGTCAAGCAGGGCGAATGCTGCAACGCCTGTTTGAAATTGAAACCTATCGCATGATGGCTTTATTAGCCTTTCCCTTGGCAAAAGAAGTGAGCACCGCGCTTTCTCAAGCTGAGAAAACTTTAGTGCACATTACCAGCACGCTGGCGAAAAATCTTGAACCCGATGAAGCGATATTATTGGATGAATTAACTACCTTAGCGGCAGAAGTGGAAAATATCGTGTCACGCACTAATTACCGTTTCAATGCCGCCGTCGCGTATTACGATTTAGTCAAACGGCGGATTATTGAACTGCGAGAAACGCGGATTCAAGGTATTCAAACTTTTAGTGAATTCATGGATCGGCGGCTTGCGCCCGCAATGAACACTTGTGATTCAGTTTCACGGCGTTTAGAAGAATTATCCGCTCGGATTGCCCGCGCCAGCCATTTATTACGCACTCGGGTTGATATTGCTCGCGAGCAACAAAATCAGGCATTACTGGCTTCAATGGATCGCCGCGCACATTTGCAATTACGGCTGCAAGAAACCGTGGAAGGTTTATCGGTTGCCGCGATTACCTATTACACCGTGGGTTTAGTGGGTTATGCGGTGAAAGCGGTGAAATCCTTGGGCGTGCCGATTAATTCGGATGTGGCCATTGGGCTGGCAATTCCTGTGGTCGCCATTATTGTGGCATTGGGCGTGCGCCATATTCGTGCTTTAGTCACCCGAGAAGGTAAGCATGGCGATTTATAAGCTTGAAAAAACTTGTCTCAGAGTTTTATCTATGCTTTGATCTGCCTCTTTCTTTCCGATGTTAGCTATCATGAATCCACAGAATTTAACCCTCAGTTGTGAATTTTTCCCGCCACGCACCGAGCAAGGCATGATCAAATTGCGTCAAGTGCGTGAGCAATTACAAGTTTTAAAACCCAGCTATTTTTCCGTGACCTTTGGCGCGGGCGGCTCGACCCAAGAAAAAACTTTTGAAACCGTGGTCGATATTCAACAGCAATCGAATGTGATGGCAGCCCCGCATTTATCCTGCGTTGCCAGCACCAAAGAGAATATTTACGAGTTATTACAAGCCTATCAAGCCAAAAATATTCGGCGCATTGTTGCCCTGCGTGGCGATACGCCTTCAGGTTTGCGCGGCAGTTTGGGTGATTTTAATTATGCGAATGAATTGGTGAGTTTCATTCGAGAAAGTACGGGCGAGCATTTTCATATTGAAGTGGCGGCGTATCCTGAATTTCACCCGCAAGCGCGTAGTGCCAAAGCTGATTTAGACTTTTTCCAGCAAAAAGTGGAAGCGGGCGCAAACAGTGCGATTACTCAATATTTCTACAATGCCGATGCCTATTTCAGTTTTGTGGAAGAATGCACGCGGCGCGGGATAAATATTCCCATTATTCCGGGCATCATGCCGATTACCAATTACACCCAATTGGCGCGTTTTTCTGAAACTTGTGGCGCGGAAATTCCCCGCTGGTTGCGCTGGCGCTTGCAGGCTTTGGAAGACGACAAGGCGAGTTTACAAGCCTTTGGTTTGGATGTCATCACAGCGTTATGTGAACGCTTGTTAGCAGGTGGAGTGCCAGGCTTGCACTTTTATAGTTTGAATCAAGCAGAACTGACTTTGGAAATTGCCAAACGCTTGAATTTGATTAAAGATTAACTGCTCCCCCTAGCCTTACCCAGAAGCAGGGTGGGTATTCCCCACCCTACTTAACCTGATTCTTGGATAATAAACTTAATAAATTTAGTTAGAAATATTATCTAAAAAACATGTCGGATTTTGTCAATTATCCAACAATGCCATATAAATTTAGATCGTAATTTTTTGACTTAATCATAGGAGTTACGCAGTTGAAACCGTAATCTCTTTATTTACAACGAGTTAGAATTGTGCGTTGCACAATAACGTTTCCAGTAAAATCAAAGAGTTGTAGATTTAACTGCGTAATTCCTATGTTATTAAAGTTTTCTTATCCCGAACTCAGGTTAAATTAAGCATAGCTTTTTTGATTTAAATCTCAAATTAGTTGTAGCCCGTATGGAGCGTAGCGGAATGCGGGAAGTTCGAGGCTTATAACTCAAATCTCCCCGCTAAATCAGGACTGCCAGTCCTAAATCGAGATAAACTAACCCGTATTTCGCAAACCCGCTGCAATCGCGTTAATTGAACGCAATAAGGGTTTTAACCAATTTTGCGCCTCGGGCTGTTCGGGGGAAAATTGTCGATAATTCCGCAATAAATGCAATTGGATAGCATTCAAAGGGTCAATGTACGGACTGCGGCGTTTCAAAGACATCAGCAGCAAAGGATTTTCCTGCACCAACTCATTGATTTTTGCCACCGCCAGCACATATTTCACCGTGCGCTGATGCTCTTCAACGATTTGCTGATAAATCTGTGCGCTTTGTTCCGCATTTTGGCACAAGTCCGCATATTCCTTGGCAATTTGCATGTCGGTTTTAAACAATGCCATTTGAATATTGCTGAGCAGTGCGCGGAAAAATGCCCAAGATTGGTACATCTTCTGCAATTTCAGCAAGTTTTCAGGATTATTCTGACACCAGCTTTCCAATGCCGTGCCCAAACCATACCACGCGGGCAAAATATGCCGCGATTGCGACCAGCCAAACACCCACGGAATTGCACGAATTGAATATTTAGAACGATTCAATGCGGCGCGGCGCACAGGACGCGAACCAATATTTAACAAGGCAATTTCTGCAACGGGCGTGGCATCATAGAAATAATCCATAAAGCCTTCGGTGTGATCGGTAAGTTTGCGATATTGCACTTCGCCGTTTTGCGCCAAACTTTGCATGATTTCAACTTGTTGTGCGTCCACCGATGGCAAAAATAGCGTACTGCTCGCCTTCAATAAACCCGCCGCGCCCACGGTGAGTTCATACATCGCGGTTTCAGGATTACTGTATTTATACGCTAAAACTTCGCCCTGTTCGGTAAACTTGATTTGCCCGCGCACTGTGCCTGCAGGTTGCGACACGATAGCATCATAAGTAGGACCGCCGCCGCGCCCAACCGTGCCGCCGCGCCCGTGGAATAAACGCGATTGAACCCCGCGCGATTCGGTCAACGCGCTGATTTTGGTTTGTGCTTCGTACAACAGCCATGAAGAGGATAAAATCCCGCCATCTTTGCACGAGTCAGAATAGCCCAGCATCACTTCTTGCGTATTTTCACCCGCTTGCAACAATTCCCGATAAATCGGCAAATCTAATAATTGCCCCAGCACTTTTTCAATGTGTTGCAAGTCTTCAATGGTTTCAAACAGCGGCGACACGGAAACATGACAGAAATATCCCGCCTCAGTTTTCCCAACTAAATTGCATTGTTGCGCCAACCACAACACTTCCAGCACATGACTTGCACTGTGGGTCATCGAAATCACATAACTGCCAAAGGCTTGCTCGCCGACTTCAATCCGCATGTCGTGCATCACTTGAAACACTGCCATGATTTCACGGCTCATTTCACTCAACAAAGCGGGGTCATAACGCAGCGGTTGCGGATTGCTTAATTGCTCAGCAAGATAGCTAATACGTTGTTCTTCATTAAGTTTTTCGTAATTAACTCCGTGCAAACTCAGCAACTCTGCGACGGTATTGCTGTGTTGAGTAGATTCTTGACGAATATCTAATTGCATCAAATGGAAGCCCAGCGTTTCCACCAAACGAATTAAATCTTTTAACAAACCATCGGCAACTTGGCGGTCGCCGTGGCTAAACAATGAATCGCGAACCAGATACAAATCTTCCAAAAATAAGTTCACGCTGGGATAGGCGACACGCTGCTTATCCGCAATCACCATGCCCGACAGCGTGCCTTGTAGCCGCGCTTCAAACACCGCGAAATTGTTAAGAATCCGATAACGCATGATCAGCAGTTTGCGCCGATAAGGTTCAAATTGATAACGCGGAAAAATGTCGGCATTATTTTGTGTGCACAGCATTAAATCTTGTTCAAGGCTGATCAAAAATTCGTTGGAGGGTTCGCTTAAATGGCTAGAATGGGTCAGGATTTCGCTGAGATTATTTAGCCTGCTTTCATATTCGTGCAAAGCTTCCAAAGCCTGTAAACGCAAGGCTTGCACCGTGACTTGTGCAGTCACAAAGGGATTGCCATCGCGATCCCCGCCAATCCATGAACCAAAACGCAGGAAACTCGGGACTTTAATTTGAATGCGCCGTTGCGCGCCATAAATGCGGCGAATGGTGCGTTCTACCGCACGATAAGCTTGTGGAATCGCTTGAAATAAGCCTTCTTGGAAATAGTGCAGCCCGTTGGAAATTTCATCAATCACTTCCATTTTTTGTACGCGCACTTCATCAGTTTTCCACAACACATGAATTTCTGCTTCTAATTCATCGAGTAGTTCTTGCCATTCGACCGCGCTGAGCCGCGCTTTATCGTTAAGCCGTTCTGCGGTCACGAAGATGCGCCGCAATGCCACCATCACCGCACGGCGACGCGCTTCGGTGGGGTGTGCGGTGAATACGGGCATATAACTCAATTGATTTAACAAAGCTTGGACTTGTTCGGCGGTCAAACCTTGGTCAATGAGTTCACGCAGGGTTTTGTCAAACGAACCTGCCCATAATTGCCCGCCTTGGTGCACTTGTAAACGGCGGCGGCGATGTTGGAATAATTCGCCTGCGATATTGCTTAGGCTGAAATAAATATTAAAGGCTCGAATCACATCGGTCAAAATATCGGGCGGCAAGGTTTCAATCAGGCGTTCCAATTGCTTGCGTTTGATGGGATTATCTTCTTCATGCAGGCTAATATAGCCTTTACGCAGAGTTTCGACGGCGGCGTAAACTTGTCCATCAGCACGCGCCAATAAGACCTTGCCCAGTAATTTACCGAACAATTTAATGTGTTTACGTAAGGATTTATCTTTTTTGTCTTTTAGTAAAAATGGAGAGAAGGGGATAGCATCCATCATAACGACTCCTTGTGGGATAAGTTTTTTTGTTAATGCTGTGGGTAAACAGCATTAATTTTAGCAATCATACAGAGATTTGCACCATGAAGGAAAGCGAAAAATACAGTTCTATTTGATTCAAAGACATTTTAAAGCGACACAGTTATAAAGCGTATTTGTGGTTTTTGTAGCTCATATTGAGCCTAGCAGAATGTGGGGGATTTAACATCTTAACTGCACCTAATCCCTCTGAAAGGGGCTAAAACTTAAAACCAGAAACCCGCTCCCATAAAAAAAGCCCCTATATTTCAAAAATACAGGGGCTTTTTAATCACGCGGTGATTACTTTAAATCACAAGATTAACGCTTGTTATCTTTAACTTCTTCGTATTCTGCATCAACCACGGTGCTGTCTCTGGCATCTTTCTTGGCAGATTGCGCAGCCGCCGCTTCAGCCGCTTGGGTGAAACCTTCAGGAGACGCTTCTGAGCCGCCTTGTTGTGCATATAACTTTTCAGCCATTTTGCCAGACAACTCGCTTAACACTTGGCTCTTCGCTTCGATTTCGTCCTTGTTATCCGTGCTGAGCGCGTGCTTCAGCTCGGTAATGGCAGCTTCAATCGCGGTTTTTTCGTCAGCACCGACCTTGTCACCCAATTCAGTGAGTGATTTTTGGCTGGCATGAACTAAATTGTCAGCGCGGTTACGCACTTCCACAAATTCATGGAATTTACGATCTTCTTCCACATGAGCTTCTGCGTCTTCGACCATGCGTTGTACTTCGGCATCGCTCAAACCGCTAGAGGCTTTAATATCAATCGATTGTTGTTTGCCTGTGGCTTTGTCTTTGGCAGAAACGTGCAGAATGCCGTTTGCGTCAATATCAAAGCTCACTTCAACTTGTGGCATACCACGAGGAGCAGGAGGAATTCCTGTTAAATCAAAACGTTCTAATGATTTATTACCAGAAGCTTGCTCACGTTCGCCTTGTAACACATGCACCGTCACCGCAGTTTGATTGTCATCTGCCGTGGAGAACACTTGTGAGGTTTTCGTAGGAATCGTGGTGTTCTTAGGAATCAATTTGGTCATGACTCCGCCCATGGTTTCAATCCCTAAGGACAAGGGGGTCACGTCTAATAACAATACGTCTTTCACATCGCCAGAGAGCACGCCGCCTTGAATCGAGGCACCGATAGCCACGGCTTCATCAGGATTCACGTCTTTGCGGGGTTCTTTGCCGAATAATTGCTTCACCATTTCTTGGACTTTGGGCATACGGCTTTGACCGCCGACCAAAATCACTTCATTGATTTGGCTCGCGTTCAAGCCCGCATCGGTTAAAGCAGTTTTGCAAGGGCCGACGGTGCGTTGAATCAAATCTTCTACTAAAGATTCCAACTTTGCGCGTGACAGCTTGATATTTAAATGCTTAGGCCCTGAAGCGTCAGCGGTGATGTAAGGTAAGTTCACATCAGTTTGTTGGCTGGAGGATAATTCAATCTTGGCTTTTTCAGCCGCTTCTTTCAAACGTTGCAGAGCCAAAGGATCATTTTTCAGATTGATGCCGCTTTCGCTCTTGAATTCTTCCACCAAGAAATCGATGATTTTCATATCGAAATCTTCGCCACCTAAGAAGGTGTCACCGTTGGTGGAGAGCACTTCAAATTGATGTTCGCCATCAACATCCGCAATTTCGATGATGGAAACGTCAAAAGTGCCGCCGCCTAAGTCATACACCACAATTTTGGAGTCGCCGGGTTGTTTGTCCATCCCGTAAGCGAGCGCGGCGGCGGTGGGTTCGTTAATAATCCGTTTCACTTCCAAGCCTGCGATGCGTCCTGCATCTTTCGTCGCTTGACGTTGTGAATCGTTAAAATACGCAGGTACAGTAATCACGGCTTCGGTCACGGTTTCGCCTAAGTAATCTTCGGCGGTTTTTTTCATTTTCATTAAAACCCGTGCGGAAATTTCAGGCGGAGCCATTTTTTTGCCTGAAACTTCGACCCATGCGTCGCCATTGTCTGCGCTCGCGATTTTGTAAGGCACCATGTTAATATCACGTTGCACGACGCTGTCGGTGAATTTACGCCCGATTAAGCGTTTAATTGCAAATAAAGTATTATTAGGATTGGTGACGGCTTGACGCTTGGCAGATTGTCCGACTAAGACTTCGCCATCGTTTGCAAAGGCGACGATAGAAGGCGTAGTGCGCGTGCCTTCACTGTTTTCGATAACGCGATAAGTCTTGCCTTCCATCACTGCGACGCAAGAATTGGTCGTGCCTAAATCGATACCAATAATTTTTCCCATAAGAGATAACCTCCAGTTTAAGTGTTCGTTTCTAGTTGATTGTAATGGATAATATGGGCTGAATTTTAGCTTTCAAGGGCTTTAGCAACAATTACCCGAGCAGGACGTAATAAGCGTTCGTTGAGTTGGTAGCCTTTTTGAGCGACGAATAATACCGTGCCATTTTCGACGTTGGGAACGGCCTGCATTGCCATTGCTTCGTGAAATTGCGGATCGAATTTTTGATTCGCAGGATTGATTTCCAAAACCCCAAATTTTTCTAAAATGCTTTGTAATTGCTTGAGGGTTAAGTTAATGCCTTCGCGCACGCTTTCAAGGTTAGCATTGGCATTGGCGGCGGCTTCTACGCCCAATTCTAAGCTGTCGTTGACACTTAATAATTCGGTGGCAATTTTTTCTAAGGCGAATTTACGGGCGTTATCTAAATCACGTTCCATGCGTTTACGGGCGTTTTCGGTTTCGGCGCGCACCCGTAATAAGTTATCTTTGTAGCTTTCAGCTTGATGTTCTGCGGCTTGCAACTGTTGAGTCAAGGTCGCAATGGTTAATTCGGCATTGCTGATAGCATCTTCGGTCGCTTCTACAATGGAGGCAGTTTCGTCTTCATCAATAACTTCGGCGGCATTCGTTGCATTTTCTGGGGTGACTACAGTTTTTTCATTGTTATCTGTAGGGGATGTGTTATTTTCTGTACTCATGATGCTCCAGTCAAATTTACCATGTAAAAAACCTAGTGAACCCCAATGTTGTCGGATGCTTGGGTTAAAATCATCGCAAGTAATGGGGACAGTCAGGATCGGCTTCAAGAGGCTTTTATGATTTATTCCTCAATCGTATTATCCTTAAAGTGCTGTTCTGTAAAATAGGGTAGTAATTATGCAGTTCAACCCCTGAAACCTCGTTATGAATCAGCTGGTCATTAAAAAAGCGGGTTGCAGTTCAATCTAGGGCACGCTTTCTCAAACGCTATCATTGAATATTTATTAATTACAACCTTAACACAGCTTCGCTTTAATCATTCAAATACTTAATGGAATTTCAGAGGGGCTGCGGTGAGCAATAAGCCGATAATCATAGCAATTTAGCCAAATAAGCATTAGAGCTTACACTTAATATATTTATTTACAGGCTTTAGCGAAACTCCATGAATGCGGATTAAATGCACACTTCCGAAGGTATTGAAAAAGTTATGGGTAGTGCTGAAAGTGCAAGGATATTCTTGTTTGAATCAGGATTCACAGAATTATCCGAATTAAGCAAGATTAAACCCTCAGCCAGAGAAAACATTAAGCTCTTTAATTCTGAAAATCAGTGAATCCTGATGCAGACAAAATGCATAATTACACCGTATTTCGGTGTGAGAATTGCATCTTTTTAAGAAATCTTATCTGTCTCCTTGTGCTAAAAAATAATAATATCAAAATCTTAGCCTTGAAAGATACCAACATTAGGAAGTTAAAAGTTCATGTCCACCAAACCTGCTGATCAGCAATTACGGGTTCGTTACGAACAAACCCAAGCCCTGTACGCCTCCCAATTCGTGCTCAATGCCTCTGAAGAAGAAATTATTATTAACTTTTCCTCAGGCAGCCTGCCCGACCCGCAAACGGGGGAAACCCATTTACCGATTCATTCGCGTGTTGCCTTGTCTACTGAGGGGGCGCGGCGTTTGTTAAATTTGCTGAATCAAGCCCTTTCTGCAACACAGCAACAAGCAACTAGCACTTCTGCGGCAAAACTTCCGCCGTTGAAACCTTAATTGTGACCTAGCGATGTCTAGCACAGCGACCAACACCGCAGTTAATATTCCTCAAATTAATTTGGCAGTGTTGCACCAGCATTTGCAACAACTGCTTAGCGCACGCCAATTGCCGCGCGACCAATGGTTATTACAGCTTTTACAATTATTAATTGCCGTGACCAACAGCGCGGGCGCAGCTTATGTGCAACAGCAGGAAGGCGCGTGGCAATTAGGGGAGCGTGTACTTTCGACGCAGGCTTTAAAGTGGCATCCTGATTTGACAGGCGTGCTCACCCAGTGCGTGGCGCAAGCCTGTGAACAAGATCGCCTGCAACTCGAATTGCTCGATGAAGCGCATCAAGTTTGGGTGATTGCCACGCCTTTAGTGCAACAGCCCGAACAAGCAGGCATCGCGATGGTTTTATTACTCGGCGGGCAAGCGATTGAAACCTTCGCCACAATTCTGCAATTATTCGCAAATTATGCCTTGTTGCCCATCACGCCCGCGCCGCCGCCCCAAGTTGCCTTAAGTTTACTGACAGGTTTACTTGCCGCGCCAGATTTGCCCAAAGCGTATGATTTATTAATCAATAGTTTGCAACGTGCTTTAAATTGTCAGCGCGTGTTTATTGGCGAAGTGCGCGGGCTACATTGTCGGATGCAAGCGGTTTCAGAAATGAAAACCGTGCAACATCATGCCGAAAGCATTCGCGCTTTAGAAAATTTAATGGATGTCACCCGCGTTTCTGGCAAAGTTTTAGATCACACAGCGCCTGAAATTCAGCGGGTTTGCCAGTTATTAAATGCCTCACAAGCATTTAGCATCCCGTTGATGTATCAAGAACAAGTCGGGCAAGTGTTAATTTTAATCTGGACCGAGCCAATGAGCAGCCCGTTGCCGACGTGGTTGCCGCAAATTTTGCCGAGTTTAGGCTTGAGTTTTGCGGTGATTCGGCGCGCCCAACCCAGTTTGTTACAACGCATTACTCACAATCTTTGGAGCAGTCACGGCAAACTGCAGCGCGGCTTAATTTTATTAATTCCTATTACTTTAATCGCCCTTGCCTTCATTCCTGTGCCGCACAATATCACCGTCAAAACCACGATAGAACCGCAAGTGCGCCGTTTTGTCACCGCGCCGTTTGAAGGGATATTAAAAAATACCCTACATGAAGCGGGTGATATTGTCAAAGAAGGCGATATTTTGGCGCGTTTGGACGAGCGTGAAATTGAATGGACAACGACGGGCGTGAAAGCGGATCGGGGGCGGGCGCAAAAGCAAAAAGATGTTAGCAGCGCGAGCCGTGACACCGCCGCCGCGCAAATTGCCCAGCTCGAAATGGATCGTTTGGATGTGCAACTGGCTTTATTAGAATATAAATCCCAGCATTTAGATATTAAAAGTCCGTTACAAGGCATTGTGATTAAAGGCGATTTGAAGCGCGTCGCGGGCAGCCCAGTGAATAAAGGACAAAGTTTATTTGAAATCGCGCCGCTGCAAAGCATGGTGGTTGAGGTTGCCATCGCGATGGATGATATTAGTTATGTGCGCCCCGAAATGGCAATGACTTTGAGTTTAGATGCCTATCCGCAGCAACAATGGGATGTAAATCTGCGCAGCATTCACCCGCGCGCGGTGCAACGTGATACGCAATATGTGTTCACGGGCGAGGCGCAACTTGAAAACCCCGACGGCAAATTGCGCCCCGGTATGAAAGGACAAGCCAAAATTCATGCGGATCACGCAGCTCTGGGCTGGGTGTTGCTGCATAAAGTTTGGGAACAAGTGTGGCGGTGGCTATAAATGGCTGAAGAAAAACCCGTCCCCAAAGTGCCGCTGCTCAAACTGCGCGAAGATTTACAATTTACCTATCAAAGTTATGGCAATCGTCCCTGTTATTTGCTGGTCGATCCTGTCAACGAACATTATTATCAAATTGGCGAAGCAGAATACGCGCTACTGCATTGCTTAAATGGCGAAACTACCTTAGAACAAGCAATTACTTATCCTGACGCGGATCAATTAAGCCTAGAGCAAGCAATGCAAATTCAGCAATGGCTAATTTTTTCACAACTGGCGTATGTGGAAAGTGAAAAAGGCTGGCAATTATTGCATCCGAAAACCGGGCTTTCCCAAAAGCTGGCGCAACACAGCAACTTATTGTTTTTAAAATTACCCTTAGGCAGCCCCGATGCCTTGTTAGGGAAATTACTGCCTTATTTTCGCTGGCTGTATACGCCTTATTTTTGGTTGCTGTGGTTTGCGGTCTGTGGCAGCGGTTTATATCAATTAGTTTCGCAACATGAACGGGTTATCAGTGCCAGTAGCCAAATTTTCGCATTGCATAATGCGTTTTGGTTATTCATTGCGTGGGTGCTGATCAAAACCGTGCACGAAATTTCACACGGCTTGGTGTGCAAATATTACGGCGGTTATGTGCATCAGGCGGGCTTATTTTTCATTTTATTTGCCCCGATTGGCGGCTATGTCAACGCCACTGCAAGCTGGAAATTCACTTCAAAATGGCAACGCATTCACGTTTCTGTGGCGGGCATGTTTATCGAATTATTTTTAGCAGGAATAGCGGCGTGGGTGTGGACTTATACCGACATAGGCATTGCAAACTACTTGAGTTATAACGTGATTTTGCTCGCCAGCGTCGCCACTTTACTGTTTAACGCCAATCCCTTAATGCGTTTTGATGGTTATTATATTCTCATCGACTTGCTGAATATTCCCAATTTGTATGGCGCGGGACAGCGTTACATTCGCTATTTGAATCGTCGCTATTTGCAAGGCAGGGCTGAAACGCCGCTGACGGCTACACCTGTGAAGTTATTGATTATTAAAATTTACGGCTTGGCGGCTTGGGTGTGGCGATGGTTGATTGTGATCGGCATCAGTATTGCGGCGATGTATTTGTGGGCAGGTGCTGGGGTAATTCTGGCGGCAATTGCTTGTATTAGTTGGTTTATTGTGCCCTTGGCGCGATTTTTTAGCGGTTTGTCGAAAGACCCGCAACGTGGGCAAGTATTGCGCCATTTGAGTTTGGTGCTGGGCGGGTTTGCGCTGGGTTTAAGTTTGCTATTTTCCCAAGTATTTTGGGCGCAAGAAATTCGCGTGCCTGCGGTGTTTGATTATGCACATTCTGCGATTATTCATAATGAAAGCGCGGGTTTTGTGAAAAAAGTCGCGGTGCAAGCGGGCGATTATGTGCAGGCAGGACAGTTATTAATTGAGTTGGAAAATACTGAATTGCAGGCAGAAGCGCGGGATATTGAAATTCAAATTGCAATTCATGAAGCCAAACGCCAAAAATATTTCAAAGAGCAAGCCTTTGGAAAATATCAGGAAGAATTAGAAAAGCTGAATGAATTAGAAAATAAATTCCGTGAAAAAGCAAAGCAAGTGCAGGGTTTGATTTTAGTTGCGCCTGTGGCGGGTTATGTGATTGCA
Source organism: Thiotrichaceae bacterium (assembly GCA_028688145.1). Lineage (GTDB taxonomy): Bacteria > Pseudomonadota > Gammaproteobacteria > Beggiatoales > Beggiatoaceae > JAQTYU01. The sequence goes on from JAQTYU010000002.1 coordinate 80,267, forward strand.
GAACGCTTGCGCGAATTGCCTGATGCTTATTTAAAGCGCGGTACGGAATTATTAACCATTGCAGACCCGCATCAATTGGAAATCAAGCTTTCAATTCCACAGCAGGATATTGAAGCGTTTCGGGCGCGGGTTGGGGCTGAAGTGCAGTTATTCCGCAGTGCCGTGCCTTTGCAAGCTTTGGCGGCGCAGTTGGTGAAAATTAATCCCAGCGCGTCGCAAGAAATTATTCACCCTGCGCTAACTGCCACTGCGGGCGGTGAAATTCCTGTGAAAGCCAAACCCCAACAAGATGAATCTGGCGCGACAGGCGAACTCAATCAAGCTGAACAGCCCAGCCGTTATGAATATTTAGAGCCGCGTTTTGTGGGCGTGGTGAATGTGTTGGACAGCGCGGTTTTAGAGAAAGTGCGCGCGGGAGAAACTGCACAGGTGGTTTTAAGTTCGCCGTCTCAAAGCTTGTGGAATTTGTTCAGCGTGGCAGTGCAACGTTATGTACAACGTTTGATGGATCGGAATGCGGGGAGTTAATTTTTAACTAAGCTGAGTTAGGGATAAGCTAGTCGAATAAAGGCAGAGAGTAGGGTGTATGAGCGTAGCGCCATACACCTTAACCCACTAAAATTTTTTCATTCCTACGCACCTTGCGCGGAAATGCAGGCGGGATGCGCCGCCGCCAGAACAGTCTATTATTTCACTAAACCTATGTTCAGCCAAACCCGCGCCGCTGGAGCGACGCAGTAGGCATTCCCCATACGGGAGCATGGGAACATTATTATCAATAATTTAGAGCTTAAACTGACGAACAGTGAAATGAAATTTAGAAATACGTTTGCCTTCCTTATCCCGAACTCAGGTTATCTAAATATTAGCTAGTTCATTAAAAGATGACTTGCACCAGTTTGAAATCATTTGGTAGCTTAGAACAGGGCTGTTTTTAAATAGCGATCCTTTCAACCCCCTGTCAATTCTCCCCCAGACAGTTAAAATACCGCCATACTTTTACACTTCCGCGCCTTCGAGATTTTCACCCAATCACTATGATGCAAGCCCTTTATCCTTGGCAACACGAACACTGGCAGCAACTCATGCTGGCATGGCAGCAAAATCGACTTCATCACGCCTTACTGCTCTGTGGCAGGGCGGGCATGGGAAAACTGCATTTTGCCGAACAGTTTGCCGCAAGCCTATTATGTGAACATCCCAGCGCAGAAGGCTTTGCCTGCGAACAATGCAAACCCTGCCATTTACGCAAAGCAGGCAATCACCCCGATTTATTGCATGTGCAACCTGCCGAAGCGGGCAAAATGATTCAAGTAGACCAAATTCGCCAACTGTTACAAGCCTGTAATTTAACTGCGAATTACTCAGGTTATCAGGTGATTATTTTGCAACCCGCTGAAGCCATGAATAACAATGCCGCCAACAGCTTATTAAAATTACTCGAAGAACCGCCCGCAAAAACTGCATTTTTATTAGTCAGTCACCAACCGATGGCATTACCCGCCACCGTGCGTAGCCGCTGCCAACGCATTGATTTTAATCGTGCTGCCCACGACACCATGCGCCAATGGCTACAAACCGCCGCACCTGCACAAAGTGATGTCGATTTATTATTGAAGCTCACCCAATACGCGCCTCTCAGTGCGCACGCGCTGATTACGGGCGAGGGTTTCGCCAAACGTCAACAATTATGGCAAAGCCTCGCGCAACTGCTGCTGGAAAAAGCCGATCCTGTGCAGATTGCAATGCAATGGGATAAACTAGAAGCTAAGAATGTTTTAGGATGGATTCAAAGCTGGACGATGGATTTCATTCGGTTTCGGATAACTTCCCAAGTGCAATGGATTGTCAATCAAGATTTTCGAGACAGTATTCAACGCCTTGCTACACAAATACCACTGGCAGACTTATTTAAACTTTTGGAACAGCAACAAGCCGCCTTTAGTTTATTGCAAGGCAGCAGCAATGTGAAAAGCCAAGGGGTTTTGGAAAATCTGGCGATTGCGTGGCAACGTGCCAGTCAAGTAACGCGGAGAGCATCAACATGAAAAAACCGTTTATCGGTAGTGATAACTTACTGATGTTAGAGATTAAAGACGAAAACATTTTATATTCGTCTTACATGCCGTTTCTAAAACGTGGCGGGGTTTTCTATCCCACGGATCGCTATAATATTTACCATTTGGGTAAGCCTGTGAGTTTAATGTTTACCTTGATGGGTGAAAAATCGATGGTTCCTGGGAAAGTGGTGTGGATTAATCCCCAAAATGCCGCGAATGGACGACCTGCGGGCGTGGGAATTCAATTTGATGATTTCGATCAAGGCAAAACCAAGGATCGAATTGAGCGTTTAATTGCCCCTCTATTGAAATTTGATCGCAGACTTATTTAAACTGTTGGAACAGAAACAAGCCGCCTTTAGTTTATTGCAAGGCAGTAGCAATGTGAAAAGCCAAGGGGTTTTAGAAAATCTGGCGATTGCGTGGCAACGTGCCAGTCAAGTGACGCGGAGAGCATCAACATGAAAAAACCGTTTATCGGTAGTGATAACTTACTGATGTTAGAGATTAAAGACGAAAACATTTTATATTCGTCTTACATGCCGTTTCTAAAACGTGGCGGGGTTTTCTATCCCACGGATCGCTATAATATTTACCATTTGGGTAAGCCTGTGAGTTTAATGTTTACCTTGATGGGTGAAAAATCGATGGTTCCTGGGAAAGTGGTGTGGATTAATCCCCAAAATGCCGCGAATGGACGACCTGCGGGCGTGGGAATTCAATTTGATGATTTCGATCAAGGCAAAACTAAGGATCGAATTGAGCGTTTAATTGCCCACTTACTGAAGTCTGACAAGCTAACTTATACGATGTAATGCCACATACGCCTCCTTTGAAAAGGGAGCTGAGGGGATTTAAAAATCTAAACCGTTTTATCTCATTCCAACGCGGGAGTGTGGGAACGAGACAAAACGAGATAATTTATTTTAGAATCATATAGTTATGCAGATAATGATGCTTTAGGAAATAAAGGCGCAGCAAATTGTAAGTGTTGCGACAATCAAGAGCAATTTTATAGGAGTTTATCCAGATTTTGCCCTAATTTGTAGCAAGTCTTACAAGCGATTAAAGTAAAAAGCTGAGTGTAATTTATAACATCTTGTTAAGAAAGGAATAAAAATGAAATTAAAAACTTGGCACTTTTTTTGCTGCTATATGAACAACAGTGCAAAGGCGCACTTTTTAACACCTACTAGTAATAGCAATGTTGTGTATTATTAGTCTGTGTTTCACTGAAATGCCACTCTTGTGAAGTCAACCAGTATGAAATCTAAAGTCATACTTATCGACGAAAACCATGGGCGAGCAGCTTTACTGCAACAAGCTTTATTAGATGCAGGGTACGAAGTCGTTGCGGTGATTCATGACGGTGATAACTTATTAGCTCAGTTGGAACAAACTCCAGCCGACATTATCATCATCGATTTAGAATCCCCCGACCGTGATACTTTAGAATATTTAACCAGCATTCATCAAAACCACCCAAAACCTGTGGTGATGTTTGCGGAAAATGATGACAGCGATATGATCAGTGCGGCAATAAAAGCAGGGGTTAGTGCTTATATTGTGGACGGTTTCAATACTGCGCGTGTCAAACCGATTTTAGAAGTTGCAATTGCCCGTTTTCGAGAATACCACGCCATGCGCTGCGAATTAGATGCAGTGAAAAATAAGTTGGCAGAACGGAAATTAGTCGAACGTGCAAAAGGCATATTAATGAGCCATCGCGGCATGGATGAAGCCACGGCTTACCATAGCTTGCGTAAAATGGCGATGGACAAAAACTTGCGGCTGGCAGAAGTCGCCGAACAAGTGATTAGTATTTCAGAATTGCTGTTGTAGTCATTCAGTTGACTGCATATAAAAGATAAGCCAACGCAGGCTTGTCGCTAGACAATGGTGTCTATTTTCTCTCCTAAACTTTAGGGGGAAATAGACACCATTTTTTTTGCACATGATTTCGTCACAAAAGGACACAAAGCATGAAAGATAACCACATTAACCGTCGTAACTTCCTTAAAATGGGAAGCGGTATCATTTTAGGAGCAAGCGCAATGGGTTTATCAAGTTTTCGCAGTGTGGCATACGCTGCAGGCAACACAGGTTTAGAAAAAGTTAAATTGAGTTTAGGGATTATTCCGCTCACCGACTGCGCCCCGATTGTGGTCGCCAAAGAAAAAGGCTTCTTTTCAAAATACGGCTTAGATGTCGCGATTTCTAAAGAAGCTTCGTGGGCAAATATTCGCGATAAAGTGTCTATCGGCGCATTAGACGGGGCGCATATGTTGGCAGGAATGCCGATTGCCGCCACTTTGGGCGTGGGCGCGTTGCCAAAACCCACCGTGACTGCGTTTAGCATGGATTTAAACGGCAATGCGATTACTGTCAGCAATGATTTATATGAACGCATGATGAAAGCTGACCCTGAAGCGATGAAATCCTCTTCGACTTCAGCGCAGGCGTTGAAAAAAGTCATCGACCAAGAAAAAGCCGCAGGCAAAGAACCGATGACTTTTGCGATGGTGTTCCCTGTGTCTACACACAATTATCAATTGCGTTACTGGATGGGCGCGGCGGGAATTAATCCCGATCAAGACGTGCGTTTAATCGTGATTCCACCGCCCCAAATGGTGGCGAACTTACGCGCCAATAACATCATGGGGTATTGCGTGGGCGAGCCTTGGAATGAACGTGCCGTGGAAATGGGCATTGGGCGCGTGATTGCCACCAGCTACGAAATTTGGAATAACAATCCTGAAAAAGTGTTTGCTGTCACTCAAGAATGGGCAGAAAAAAATCCTCACACCCATCAAGCGGTGATTATGGGTTTATTGGATGCGGCGCAATGGATGGATAAACCTGAAAATCGTATGGAAGTGGTGAAAATTATTTCTGCCGCCTCTTATGTGAACGCGCCTGAAGACGTGGTGAAAATGTCGATGACGGGCACATTCCAATACACCAAAGCAGAAAAGCCCAAAGATTTGCCTGATTTCAACGTGTTCTACCGTTATGCAGCAACCTTCCCTTGGCAATCTCACGCGGCATGGTTTATTACCCAAATGTTGCGCTGGGGACAAATTACCAAGCCTTTAGACATCAAGAAAACCGCACAAAGCGTTTATCGTCCCGACATTTATCGCGAAGCTGCCAAAGCTTTAGGCTTGCCCGCACCCACGATTGACTACAAAACCGAAGGTACGCATAAAGCCCCCTGGTCTTTAACAGAAGCGACTTCACCCATCGCAATGGGTAGCGATATGTTCTCAGATAACATGGTCTATGACCCTGCAAAATTGGTGAAATATCTCGCCGCCTTCAAAGTGCATAACATGCAAGTGTCGATTGCCGATTTGGAAAAAATGAACGGGTAATTATTCCCCTTGGGGCGCGTGGTAAAACCGCGCTTGCCCCAGTGGCTTACTTGTGAGGAAACGAACTGTGTCTGAAAAAATCGAATTATCTGAAGAATCTAAACCCGCTTTTGTGCCGCTATTGGCGCGGGAAAGCGTCCAAAATGCCTTAAAAAGTTTTTCTTTACCCTTATTTACGTTTGCAATTGTGTTTGGGATTTGGGTGTTTGTGCAAACCCATTACGCACCCGATTTGCCCACGCCGAAAGCCACTTTCTGGAAGGCAGTCGAAGTTTTTTCTGACCCATTTTATGACCGTGGCCCGAATGACAAAGGCATTGGCTGGCAAGTGTTGTATTCCTTAGTGCGGGTGTTGACAGGCTTTTTCTTTGCGGTGTTGGTGGGCATTCCTGTGGGCTTTTTGATGGGCATGAGTGAAAACTTTTCCCGCGCCTGCCAGCCTTTGATTCAAATTTTACGCCCTGTCAGTCCCTTGGCATGGTTGCCGATTGGTTTGTTGTTGTTCAAAGCGGTGAATCCTTCGGCAATTTTCGTGATTTTCATCACCAGTATTTGGCCGATTATTTTGAACACGGCGGCTGGGGTGCGCTCGATTCCACAAGATTATATGAACGTCGCTGCGGTGTTGCGCCTGAATTCTTTAGAAATCACCCGCATGATTTTATTGCCCGCCACTTTGCCGCACATTATTACCGGGATGCGTTTATCGCTCAGCATTGCATGGATGGTGATTGTTGCCGCTGAAATGCTCACTGGCGGGATTGGGATTGGATTTTATATCTGGGATCAATGGAATAACTTAAACGTCAGTGCGATTGTGGTGGCAATTTTCGTCATCGGGATGGTGGGGATTTGCTTGGAATACCTGATGAATTTAATTCAACAACGCTTTGATTATAACGCTCGCTAGAGGTCGCCATGAACAGCTACTTAAGTTTAGAACACATCGGAATGAGTTTTACGGCGCGGGGGCAAACTTTCCAAGCCCTGAGTGATGTCAGATTACAAGTCGAAAAAGGCGAATTTATCAGCTTAATTGGACACTCAGGCTGCGGCAAATCCACTGTATTGAACATTGTTGCAGGCTTGTTGCAAGCCACCACGGGCGGGGTGTTGCTGGAAAATAAAGAAGTGAATTCTCCAGGCCCGGATCGCGCCGTGGTGTTTCAAAATCATTCTTTATTACCTTGGCTCACGGTCTATGAAAACGTGCGTTTAGCGGTGAATAAAGTGTTTGGCGGCATTAAAAGCAAGCAAGAATGTCATGAATGGACTTTAGAGAAATTGGAATTAGTGCACATGTCGCACGCGCTGGAAAAGCGTCCCAATGAAATTTCTGGCGGGATGAAACAACGGGTTGGGATTGCCCGCGCTTTGGCAATGGAACCTAAAGTGTTGTTAATGGATGAGCCTTTCGGGGCACTGGATGCTTTGACCCGCGCCCATTTGCAAGATTCGGTGATGGATATTCACGGACATTTAGGCAACACGGTGATGATGATTACTCACGATGTGGATGAAGCAGTGTTGTTGTCGGATCGCATTGTGATGATGACCAACGGCCCCAATGCCACGATTGGCGAAATTTTAGATATTAAATTGCCCAGACCGCGCCACCGTTTAACCTTGGCATCTGACCCAACCTATAACCATTATCGGGCAGAAGTATTGCGCTTCCTGCATGAACGTCAACGTAAAGTGGCTTAAAGATAAAACAAGCCCCTAAATCCCCTAAAGGGGACTTTAAACAAATAATTGTTTATGTTTAGCCCCCTTTAGGGGGTTGGGGACTTCAGTGAAGATTTTTAAATCCCCCCAGCCCCTTTTGAAAAAGGGGGAGTTTAAAACAACCGAATTCCTAGCAGTGTCGCAACTGGCTTAACGGAGTAGTCGCAATGAAACCTAAATTAGTGTGTATTGGCAATGGCATGGCGGGGATTCGTACCCTTGAAGAATTGCTGAAAATTGCCCCCGAAAAATATGATATTACTGTATTTGGTTCAGAGCCTTACGGTAATTACAACCGCATTTTATTATCGCCCGTGTTGGCAGGCGAAAAAACCATTCAAGACATCATGCTCAATGATGATGATTGGTACGCAGAACATAATATTGCCTTATTCAAAGGGCACACCGTGGTTTCAGTCAACCGCAAAGCCCGACAAATTTTCAGTGCGGAAGGCGCAGTGGTCAGCTACGACCGTTTATTAATTGCCACGGGTTCAAGTCCATTTATTCTGCCTGTGAATGGGAGCAATTTATCAGGCGTGATTAGTTTCCGCGACATCAAAGACGTGCACACCATGTTAAGCACCGCCCACGCAGGCAAAAAACACGCGGTCGTAATTGGTGGCGGTTTGCTGGGTTTGGAAGCTGCCAACGGTTTGCTTAAGCAAGGTATGGAAGTCACCGTGGTGCATTTAATGGACATCCTCATGGATCGTCAATTAGACTTCGTCGCCGCGAAATTATTGCAAGCCAGCTTAGAACAACGCGGGCTTAAATTCTTATTAAAAGCCCAAACTCAAGAAATTCTCGGCACGACTAAAGTCACAGGTGTACGTTTCAAAGATGGTTTAGAAATCCCAGCGGATTTGGTGGTGATGGCAGTCGGCATTCGCCCCAATTACACGCTGGCACAACAAGCAGGCTTACATTGTGAACGCGGCATTGTGGTCAATGACACCATGCAAACTTATGATCCCCGGGTTTATGCGGTTGGCGAATGTGTGCAACATCGCAAACAAACTTATGGTTTAGTCGCGCCCTTATTTGAACAAGCCAAAGTCTGCGCCAACCATTTGGCAGAATTGGGTTATTCGCGTTATCAAGGCTCGGTGGTTTCGACTAAATTAAAAGTCACAGGCATCGATGTGTTTTCGGCAGGCGATTTCAACGGCACGGATAAAACTGAAGAAATCATTTTCCAAGACCCTAGCCAAGGCATTTATAAGAAATTAGTGCTTGAGGAAAATCGGATTAAAGGCGCGATTTTATACGGCGATACGATGGACAGTAGCTGGTATTTCCAACTGATGCGCGATGAAACCGATGTCACCGCAATGCGGGAAAAGATTTTATTCGGACAAGCGCATAATCTGGGCGACGCAGGGCATGGCAGTGAAAATCGTGTCGCTTCCATGAGCGATGATGCGGAAGTGTGCGGCTGTAACGGGGTTTGTAAAGGCACGGTGGTGAAAGCGATTGTCGAGAAGAAATTATTCACCATTGAAGAAGTCCGCGCCCACACCAAAGCGTCCAGTTCTTGCGGTTCTTGCACGGCATTGGTCGAACAAATTTTAGTCGCGACTTTAGGCAATGATTACTCGCAAACGCCCAAAACTAAGCCCTTATGCGGCTGTACGCATCACACCCATGATGAAATCATTGATGCGATTAAACGCCATCATTTAATTTCTGCCAAAGCCGTGCGTGAATTTTTAGAATGGAAAACCCCCGATGGTTGCCCAAGCTGTCGCCCCGCGATTAACTATTATTTAATCGCCAACCACCCCGCAGAAGTGGTAGATGATTATCAATCCCGCTTTATTAATGAACGGGTGCACGCCAATATTCAAAAAGACGGCACTTATTCCGTTGTGCCCAGAATTTGGGGCGGCGTGACCACACCTGATGAATTGCGAGCCATTGCAAACGTGGCAGATAAATATCAAATTCCCACGGTCAAAATCACAGGCGGGCAACGCATTGACCTGCTTGGGGTGAAAAAGCAAGATTTGCCTGCGGTGTGGGGCGAGTTGAATCAAGCGGGGCTGATTTCGGGTCATGCCTATGCCAAAGGTTTACGCACCGTGAAAACTTGTGTCGGTTCGGAATGGTGTCGGTTTGGCACGCAAGATTCCACGGGCATGGGCATTAAATTAGAAAAAATGACCTGGGGCAGTTGGACACCGCACAAGTTTAAGATGGCGGTTTCAGGTTGCCCACGCAATTGTGCCGAAGCCTCGATTAAAGATTTTGGCGTGGTTGCAGTGGATTCTGGTTGGGAATTACACGTTGGCGGCAATGGCGGGATTAAAGTGCGGGTCACGGATATTCTGTGCAAAGTGGAAACCGAAGCGGAAGTTTTGGAATATGCAGCCGCGTTTATGCAAGTTTATCGCGAAGAAGCGCATTATTTGGAACGTACCGCACATTGGATTGAGCGTGTGGGTTTGCCCCATGTGAAAAAACGTATTCTCGATGATGTCGCGGGGCGCAAAGCCGCGTATGCGCGTTTCTTAGAATCGCAAAAATACGCACAAATTGATCCGTGGGCAGAACGTGCCAGCCAAGGCGTTGCCGCGCATGAATTCAATGTGTTGAAAAATATTCCTGTGAAAGTGGAAAGTCTTCCCTCCGCAACTGTTCAAGAGGTGGCATAACATGAATTGGTTAGAAGTTGGAAATTTGCAGGATATTCCACAAATGGGTTCACGTTTGGTGGAAACGCCGCAGGGCAATATTGCTTTATTCCGTACCAGCGATGATCAAGTGTTTGCTATTGCAGACCGTTGCCCGCACAAGGGTGGTCCTTTGTCACAAGGGATTGTGCATGGGCATGTGGTGACGTGTCCCTTGCACAGTTGGAAAATTGATTTAAGCAGCGGTGAAGCGGTTGCCCCCGATGTGGGCTGTGTGAATCGTTATGCCATCCGTCAGGGCGAGGGCGGAAAATTGGAGTTGGGTTTGGCGGAGTAATTCATGTTTAAGACCTGCTAGGTTTTGCAGGTCTGGTTTAAGATTCAACTGCGCCCCCAACCCCCTGAAGGGGGCTAAGAATAAATACTCCCCCTTTGAAAAAGGGGGCAGGGGGGATTTAAAAATCTCGAAAGCTCCCACGATCTTAAATCCCCCTCAATCCCCCTTTTTCAAAGGGGGAAGCTGAAACAAGTCTTTAGCCCCCTTTAGGGGGTTGGGGGCTTCAGTTAAGATTTAAAAAATCCTCTCTCGGCGATGAGGGGCACAGGGACACTCGATTTCCCTGCAAAATAAACATTTATCAAGAAGGTCATGATCATGCCCAGCGTACAAACGACTTGTCCTTATTGCGGCGTAGGCTGTGGCGTACTGGCGACGGTTGACGCAGAGACTATCCAAGTACAAGGCGACAAAACCCACCCCGCAAATTTTGGGCGTTTATGCTCCAAAGGCTCAGCCTTAGCGGAAACTTTGAGTTTAGACGACCGCTTATTACAACCTGAAGTGTATGGCGAGCCGAGCACTTGGGATAAAGCACTGTCCACCGTTGCCAGCGAATTACAACGCATCATTGAAAAATATGGAAAACAAGCGGTTGCCATTTACGCCTCAGGACAATTGCTAACTGAAGATTATTATGTTGCCAATAAATTCATGAAAGGCTTTATCGGCACGGCAAATATCGACACTAATTCACGGCTGTGCATGTCTTCCAGCGTCGCAGGACAACAACGCGCCTTTGGCAGCGACAGCGTGCCTTGCAGCTATGAAGATTTAGAACAAGCAGAATTAATTGTACTCGTCGGCTCTAATCTCGCATGGTGTCATCCCGTTTTATATCAACGCATTAACGCCCGCAAACAAGCGGGGGAAAACCTCAAAATTGTGGTAATTGACCCGCGCCGCACCAATACTTGCGACATTGCCGACTTACATTTGCCGATTAAATCAGGCAGCGACGTGTGGCTGTTCAACGGCTTATTAAATTCATTACGCATGAATGATTGCCTTGATTTTGAATTCATCGAACAAGCCACCCAAGGCATTGCCAAAACGCTAGAAATGGCGCGACTTTCCAGCAGTTCGATTCCCTTAGTCGCACAACAATGCGGTTTAAGCGAAGCTGATCTTGCCGAATTTTTCCGCTTATTTGCACGCACTGAAAAAGTCGTCACCCTGTATTCACAAGGCGTAAACCAATCCAGCGCGGGCACGGACAAAGTCAACAGCATTATCAATTGTCATCTTGCCAGCGGACGCATTGGAAAAGTCGGCATGGGCGCGTTTTCCATCACCGGGCAACCCAACGCGATGGGTGGGCGCGAAGTTGGCGGTTTAGCAAACCAATTAGCCGCGCACTTACGTTTAGAAGCTGAACATTGCCAATTAGTCCAAGAATTTTGGCATTCTCCAAACATTGCCAACAGCCCCGGTTTGAAAGCGGTGGAATTATTCAACGCGATTGAACATGGCGAAGTCAAAGCGGTGTGGATTATGGCGACCAATCCCGTGGTGAGTTTGCCCAATGCCGACCAAGTGAAACGTGCTTTAAGTCAATGTGAATTAGTGATTGTTTCTGACTGCGTGCGCAACACTGACACCACCCAATTTGCACATGTGTTATTTCCCGCGTTGAGCTGGGGCGAAAAAGACGGCACCGTCACCAATTCAGAACGTCGTATTTCACGGCAACGCGCCTTTTTAGACCCGCCAGAATCCGCAAAAGCAGATTGGTGGATTATCAGTGAAGTTGCCGCCCGCATGGGCTTTGAAACCGCATTTAATTATCAATCTTCAGCTGCAATTTTCCGTGAACATGCCGCTTTATCTGCGTATCGCAATCATGAACAAAGCGATGGCATTTTGCGAGATTTTAATCTGTGCGGTTTAAGCCAATTAAATGATGCTGAATATAATGCGTTACAACCGATTCAATGGCCCGTATTGATTGCAGGACAAGGCACGACTCGCTTATTCAGTGATTGGCAATTTTTCACGGCAAACAAAAAGGCAAATTTTATTCCGATTGTGCCCCGTGGCGCAGTGGCGATGCCCACGCCTGAATATCCGTTTATTTTGAACACGGGACGCATTCGTGACCAATGGCACACCATGACGCGCACGGGCAAAACCCCGCGCCTGTTAAACCATTTAAACGAGCCATTTGTGGAATTACATCCGCAAGATGCGCGGCGGGTAAAAATTCAAGAAAATGCGTTGGTCGTGGTGAAAAGCCGTTTGGGAAAAATTGTGGTGCGGGCGCGGTTTAATGAAGCGCAGCAACGCGGCACGGTATTTGTGCCGATTCATTGGCAAGGACAATTAGCCAGTTTGGCGCGGGTGGGCAGTTTAATTGCGCCCGAATTTGACCCGATTTCAGGACAACCTGAATTTAAACATACGCCCGTGCAACTTGCGCCCTATCAAGCCGTTTGGCAAGGTTTTATGTTGTCGCGGGATGAATTGCCCAATGTGCCCGAAACTTATCTGGGTTATTGGGCAAAAATTCGCGGCGATGAATGTTGGCGATATGAATTTGCAGGCGATAGTGTGCCTGAAAAATGGTCAACTTGGGTCGGTGAAAACTTTGGGGTGAATCGCGAATGGCTGGAATTTCAAGACAAAGCCACAGGGCGTTATCGTTGCGCCAGTATTGCACAAGGGCGTTTAAGCTGCTGTTTATTCATCGGCAGCGACAACGAAAGTTTGCCCGCGCGTGAAGGTTTGACAGGATTATTCGCTAAAGAAAGCTTAGAAATGGCAGAACGTTTAAGCCTGTTGACGGGAAAAACGCAGCAGAATAAAGTTGAACGTGGCGCGGTGGTCTGTGCGTGTTTCAATGTGGGGAAAAATACCATTGTGCAAGCCATCAAAGAACACGGCTTACAAACCCCCGCCCAAATTACTCAAAAGTTGAAAGCAGGCGGTAATTGTGGTTCTTGTATCCCTGAATTGAAGGCTTTGTTGGCGCAAAATCGGGGGTCTTAAACTACGATCTAAACATATCTGAACCACAATTCACGTAATTACCTCAATTCACACAATTAAAAAATGGCTTTAGGGTTTAATTACGGTAATTATGGTAATTGCGTAAATTGTGGTTCAGACAACTGTGTTTTAAAAATCCAAACTCTCAATTCGCAATCTACCCCGAACCTATCCCCACTTTTCCCACAAAATATCCCAAAACCGTGGCTATGCTTTAATTCTGTGTGCAAATAGTGTTTAATAACTACTTTTAACCTACTTTACGGGGTAATACGCAGCAGATGGCACTTATTGTACAAAAATACGGTGGCACTTCGGTGGGTTCAGTTGACAGAATCCAAAATGTCGCCAAGAAAGTTATCGCCAGCCGTGCCAAAGGGCATGATGTCGTGGTTGTGGTTTCTGCCATGAGTGGCGAAACTAATCGTTTAATCGGTTTGGCGAGAAGTATTATTGATCCGCCCAATGCCCGCGAATTAGACACGATTATGTCCACGGGCGAACAAGTCACGATTGGCTTATTAGCGATTGCTTTAGAAGCGCAAGGCTGCCCTGCTCGTTCTTACACAGGCGCACAAGTGCGTATTCTGACCGACAGCGCGTTTGGTAAAGCCCGCATTTTAGAAATCGATGACAAAGCGATGCGTGCCGATTTAGCCCAAGGGCGCGTGGTGGTGGTTGCAGGTTTCCAAGGTGTAGACGAAAATGGCAATATCACCACGTTAGGTCGTGGCGGTTCTGACACCACAGGCGTAGCTTTAGCCGCTGCTTTGAAAGCCGACGAATGCCAAATTTACACCGACGTAGATGGGGTTTATACCACCGATCCCCGCATTGAGCCGCGTGCACGTCGCCTAGACCGCATTAGTTATGAAGAAATGCTTGAAATGGCAAGTTTAGGCTCAAAAGTATTACAAATACGCTCAGTAGAATTTGCCAGCAAGTACAATGTACCTTTACGTGTGCTATCCTCATTTGAAGATGGGGAAGGTACGCTCATTGCGCCAGAGGATGAAACAATGGAACAAGCCCTGATTTCAGGCATTGCGTTTAATCGTGACGAAGCTAAATTAACCGTGCTCGGTGTGCCTGACAAACCGGGGATTGCCTATAAGATTCTGGGCGCAATTTCAGAAGCCAACATTGAAGTTGACATGATTATTCAAAACGTTGGGGCTGATGGCAGCACCGACTTTACCTTTACCGTGCACCGTAACGATTACAAAAAAGCTTTAGAAATTTTACAAAGTACGGCAACGGCAATGGGCGCACGCCAAGTATTAGGCGACAACCATATTGCTAAACTGTCTTTAGTGGGTGTTGGTATGCGTTCTCACGCAGGGATTGCCAGCAAAATGTTTGGGGCACTCGCCGCTGAGAGTATCAACATTCAAATGATCTCAACCTCAGAAATTAAGATTTCTGTGGTGATCGATGAAAAATATTTGGAATTAGGCGTGCGCGTCTTACACGCTGCGTTCGGGTTGGAGGAGGCAGCTTAACTGAGAGGTGTTTAGGGACGATACCTGACACCGCAATAAGCTTATGAGATTAGGAGAAATCTTATGTTAATATTAACAAGGCGTGTTGGTGAATCACTGATTATCGGGGATGCAGTAACAGTGACGGTGTTAGGTGTCAAGGGGAATCAGGTTCGTATCGGTGTGAATGCCCCTAAAGATGTTCCCGTGCACCGCGAGGAAATCTACCAGCGCATTCAACAAGAAAAAGACCATACTGATGAACCCCCTGAATAAGCATTAAGCGCGGTTAAGTTGCGCCTTATTGCAAAGTTTCCCAACTTTGCAATAAGGCTTCTCGATGTATCCCTTATCCCATTTCATAACGTTGTTTAATTAAAATCTCCCCCTGTGGTTTTTTCACCACCAGATAGCATAAAATACCTTCCCATTTCTCCGCTATCAAAATCCCATTAAAAATATAAAGTAATTCATGGTTTTGACATGCAGGCACTGTATGCTGCTTGTCCTCAGATTTTGGATTATTTAGCAAATTTTAAAATAAGCCCTCAATTTCTTAAATCGGGGCAAAAGACCATAAAGTGTAATCGCTTTTAGCTTTTCGTTTCAAAATAGAGAGAGTGAGGGAATTTAAAGAAATATCCTAAATTCCCCATCCCCTTTTCAAAAATGGGGACATGTTTATTTATGCAATCGTTGTTAGTCATCATCGAACAGTAACACTACACTTTAAGGATTAAATAATGTTACGGCATTATGCGATAATCTGTTTTGCTTTATGCAGCAGTGAAGTCATTGCGCAGAACAGCACCCCGCCAAGCTCCACCCCCACGACCATCCCTTATAGTGAGCCAAACCTACAAGTTGGGGAAGCCCCGCCCCCCGTGCCGATTGAGCGACTTTCGCTGAAAAATGCTGAAGCTGCGCTGCAATATTACAACCGCGATATTTTAAACGCACGCCGCGCTGTGGAAGCTGCAAAAGCCGATGTTCTCACCGCAGGACAACGCCCAAATCCCGTCGCCTCACTTAGTGTGTCGAAATTGCAAAGCAAGATGGGTGATGGTTCGTGGTGGAATAAAACCGCCGACACCATTATTAGCATTTCGCAATTAATTGAACGCGGTAATAAACGTGAGTTGCGCACTGAAGCGGCTCAATTACGCATTCAAGCGGCTCAATTAGATTTATATGACATTGAACGCCAACAACGTTTGGGCTTATTCGGCGCGTATTACGACCTGCTGCTGATGCAGGAAAAATATAAAATCGCCTTGGGCAACGTCAAGTTTTATCAAACCGCCGTTCATGCGGCTGAATTGCGGCTGAATGCGGGCGATATTTCCCCAACCGATTTATCCAGAATTCGGGTGGACTCGTTGCGGGCTGAAAATGACTTGCAACAAGCCACCAATGACCGCATGAATGCACAATTGGTTTTAGCCTATGCCATTGGGCAAGAAGGCAATGCCCGTGACATCGCACTCAGTGACGAATGGCCTATCATTCGTAAAGCGATGAGCATCGAGCAATTAGAACAATTATTACAACAACGTCCCGATGTGCGCGCCGCTGAAATGCGGGTGCAAACTGCGACAAAAGTGCGTGAATTGGCGCGCAGTTTAAGAACCCGCGATGTCACCGTTGCCGCACAATATGAACACAATCCCCCCGATGCCAATAATACTGTCGGTCTGGGTATCAGTATCCCTTTGTTTATTAATTACAATTTTAGCGGTGAAATTCAACGCGCCGAAGTCGATTATCAAACCGCGCTAGAAGATGCCGCCCGCGTGCGCGCCAAAGCCTTGGCAGAGCTTTCTAAAAATCGGAATGACTTGGCTTCTGCTTTGGAGCGGGTGTCACGTTATCAAACCAATTTGCTCAGTGAAGCGCGTAAAGCTGCTAAAGCCGCGCAATTCGCCTATTCACAAGGTGCGTTAGATGTGACTTCATTATTGGATGCACGCCGTACTTTACGCGCCATTGAATTTGATGCTGCCAATGCTTATGCCGATTATGCCAAATCTTTGGCGGTGTGGCAGGTGGTTCAAACCTATTTACCCACTGCGCCCGATACTGACGCAGCGGCAACTCAGGAATAATGTATGAAGCTTAAAAGTTTTTTACCTGTGCTCACCATTGCAGGCAGCATTGCCGTGCCTGTGGCGATGTTTTATCACAGTAACAGCAACGCGCAAGACAAACCTGCCGCTGCGGCAATACCTGCAACTGTGAATCCACCGACCGTACAAGCGGACGATAAAAAGGGTATTTTACGCTTTCCGCCCAACGCGCCCCAATTGGCGTATTTGAAAATCGAGAAAGTCAGCCTAGTGCCCAAGCCGATTTTACAGCCTTTAAACGGACGGATTACGTATAACGAAAACTTCACCTCGCGTTTGACTTCTCCCTTGCAAGGGCGCGTGGTTAAATTAGAAGCTCAAGTCGGCGATGATGTCAAAGCAGGCGAGCCTTTATTGTGGCTAGATTCGCCCGATTTCATCAGCGCAATTGCCGATGTGCGCAAAGCCGAGGGTGATGTTAAACAAAAAACTTTAGTGCGTAATCGCACTAAGAAATTGTTCGATGGCGAGGTGTTGCCACGTAAGGATTTGGAAGCCGCCGAGTCGGATTTAAGCCAGTCAAACATTGAATTAGAACGTGCTAAATTGCGCTTAAAAGCCTTGAATCCTGCGGGCAATGCCAAAGACCATATCGAACATTTTGTGCTGCGCGCCCCGATTACAGGGATTATTACTGAGCGTAATGTCAACTTTGGAACGGAAGTGCGCCCCGATGCGGCAAATCCTTTGTTTGTGATTACTGACCCTAAAAACTTGTGGGTGCTGATTCAATTAGAAGAAAAAAATCTGGGCAAAGTTGCCAATCATCAGGCGGTGATTGTCGAAGTGGATGCTTATCCCGGCGAAACTTTTGCCGCCCAAGTTAGTAATATTGGCACAGTGTTAGACACTACCACGCGCCGCGTACAAGTACGTTGTAATATTGATAACAAGGATTTACGTCTTAAACCTGAAATGTACGCTCGCATCACCCCGCTGACGAATAACGAATCTGAAAAAGTGGTGAAAATTCCAAACAGCGCAATTTTGACCGAAGGTTTATATAATTACGCCTTTGTGGAAACCTCGCCGGGGGTTTTGGAAAAGCGGAAAATCAGCTTGGAAATGCAAGGACGTGAATTCAGCTTTGTGAAAGATGGGATTAATAATGGTGAGCGTTTGGTGACCACGGGCGCGGTGCTGTTGAATTCTGAATTGTCTAGCGGTAAGTAGTTTGGTCGTACTCAAGTTGTAAGGAATACCTGAATCAGGATTAAAAGATTTTCAGAATTAAAAAGCTTGGTATTTTCCCAATAGTTAGGGAATTTTTTTGCTTAATTCTTTAAGTCCTGATTCAGACAATAAACGGGTCAAAATCCTTATCTATTAGCTTTAAAACCTAGCAAACTCTGTTTTTTTATTTTTTATAAACCGTCCTGTCAGTGTCGAATACCCCAAATGGGTTTCAATTCCATATCTAAAAGTTGATGTTCCACTAACCATTCTCGCGCATCATCCGCATCTTGTTCAAACCAAGCCTGCGCTGAACCCAAACGAAAGGTATAACCCCACGCATCCATATCCGCCCACATTTGCGCCCGATTCATCAGCGGCGGCAAATAATCTGCGAGCACGATTTGTAAATAACACACCCCATTTTCTTCAATAATTGCACCCCCCGCATCAGTGTCCAAATCGCGACGGCGTACATCATCCATACAAATGTAATGACAAGCTTCGTGCAGAGCAGAGTGAATTGGCGTGTCCGCACGCACCAATAATTGATTACCCAATAAACCCGCCTCACTCGTGCCCCAATAACTGCCCGGAATTTCCACCCCCAAAGCCACTTCCACCACTTCCATTCCATATTTGCTTAATAATTCTTGTAATGGCGCAAAACCCAGATCGCCACAACACAGCACTTGGGGTTGTTCAATCCACCCATTTTTAGACATACTCATCACTTCCACACTGAGAAAATTAACGGGGATACACTGATTTTTAATCAGCAATCATGCTATGCTTAGAATGGCTAAAATTACAGCAAAATCCTCAGATTTGGCTTAAGAATAGCCCTGTTACAAAGAAAATTTGAAAATAAATTTCACCAAATAAGTCTATGATTCAATATAAAATATATTTTACATGGACGTTTTTGATAAAGTAATTTGTAGAAAACTCAGACCGTGAAATTCATCACACGGCAGGGATTTCTATAGCTTACATTTAGACATGGAGGAGAACTCGGTTGAGTAACCTTGCCTATCTTTATCATGATGATTGCTTGTTACATGACATGGCACAAGATCATCCTGAATGTCCCGCCCGAATCAGCGCAATTGAAGATCGGATGCGGATGGCACATATTTTTGATTTCGTCAGACATTATGAAGCCCCCCCCGCCACCCGTCGCCAATTGGCGCGCGTGCATGATCTTAAATATGTAGATAAGATTCTGAATTATGGCGGCAGTCACGAAGAGTTTGAACATTCTTATCTCGATCCCGACACCATTATCACCCCACAAACCCCACAATCTGCGATCCGTTCCGCAGGCGCAGGCGTTTATGCCACTGATTTAGTGATGGAAGGCAAAGCCCGCGCTGCGTTTTGCAATGTGCGCCCACCCGGTCATCATGCAGTGCGCAATGGCGCAATGGGATTTTGTTTTTTTAATAATATCGCGGTTGCCGCCTCGCACGCCATTCATGAACACAGTTTGCGGCGCGTGGCGATTTTAGACTTTGACGTACACCACGGCAATGGCACAGAAGATATTTTTCACGATGATCCGCGCGTGTTATTCGGTTCAACTTTTCAACATCCGCTTTATCCCTTCTCTGGCGCAGACAGCAGCAACGAACATATTATCAATATGCCACTGCCTGCGGGTACGAATGGTGAAAAATTCCGCGCCGCCCTCACCGAACACTGGTTTCCCGCTGTCGATAAATTCAAGCCTGAAATGTTATTCATTTCCGCAGGCTTTGATGGGCATTACGATGATGAAATGTCAAGCTTCCGCTTGCACGCCGAAGATTATGTGTGGGCAACTCAGCAAATGTTAGCGATGGCAGATAAGCATTGTAATGGTCGTATCGTATCGATGTTAGAAGGCGGTTATGAACTGCATTCACTGGCGCGGAGTGTGGTTGCGCACATTAAAATCTTAATGCGTCTTGGTTAAATAAATCAGCACTACTCGATCGTGTCAAACGTTTATATCTCGTTCCAACGCTCCTGCGTGGGAATGCCTGCCTCGTCGCTCCAGTGGCGAGGGTTTTACAGGCTTGTGTGAGATAACAATGAGTTATCTTTAAAAATAGTAATATCATTTTAACTGTTGAGTATTCAAGGATGAACGCGCCGCTGGAGCGTGGGAACGAGATATAGTTTTACCCAATATCGCATAAGATTTGGCACGATCACACCCATCACATCACTCTCACTTACCGAAAGTCAGGAGCACACCATGGCGACAAAATATGTCTATTCCTTCCAAGAAGGCGATGGAAAAAATAAACGCCTGTTAGGAGGAAAGGGCGCAAATCTCTGTGAAATGACCCAAATCGGCTTAAACGTTCCCCCCGGATTTGTGATTAGCACAGAGGCGTGTATTGAATATTTGGAACAGCGCGAATTACCCGAAGGGGTGATGGATGCGGTACGTGTTCAGATTCAAGAATTAGAACGCGCCACAGGCAGAGGTTTTGGTGACGCGAATAATCCCCTATTGGTTTCCGTGCGTTCAGGGGCTGCGAGTTCCATGCCCGGCATGATGGACACCATTTTAAACCTCGGTTTAAATTCCAAAACCCTGCAAGGCTTAATCGCACAAACCAATAATCAACGCTTTGGTTATGATGCCTATCGACGTTTTATCCAGCTTTTCGGCAAAGTGGCGTTAGGGGTGGAAGATGAACATTTCGATGCGCATTTTGAAGCCGTTAAAAAACGGGTGTGGGCGAAAGATGATATTGCCTTAGGCATTCCTGAACTCGAAGAAATCAGCGATTTATTTTTAAACGTGGTGCACGAAGACACGGGCAAGCCTTTCCCTGAAGATGTTTACGAACAATTGGAAATTGCGATTAAAGCAGTGTTCAATTCGTGGACGGGAAAACGTGCGATTGATTATCGCCGCGAATTCAACATCACCCCCGATATTGCCAACGGCACGGCGGTGAATGTGGTCAGCATGGTGTTTGGGAATATGGGTAACGACTGCGCCACGGGCGTAGGTTTTACCCGCAATCCCGGCACGGGCGAAAACCAAATGTATGGCGAATATTTGGTGAATGCCCAAGGTGAAGACGTGGTGGCTGGGATTCGCACCCCAAAACCCGTGCAAGACATGCAGCAAGAAATGCCTGAGATGTACAATCAATTATTGGCACTGCGTGAAAAATTAGAAAAACATTATCGCGAAGTGCAAGATTTTGAATACACTATTGAAAAAGGCGTGTTGTACTGCCTGCAAACCCGCAACGGCAAAATGAACGCCACGGCGATGGTTCGCACCTCAGTCGAAATGGTGACTGAAGGTTTAATCGTTAAAGACCAAGCCTTATTACGGGTCAATCCCAATCATTTAGAACAATTATTACACCCGCGTTTAGACCCGCATTACACCGCTGAAGCCTTAGCACAAGGGCTGCCAGCCTCTCCTGGTGCCGCTTCAGGACATTGCGTATTTGATGCAGACCGCGCCGAAGTTTTGGGGCGCGCAGGCGAAAAAGTCATTTTAGTGCGAGAAGAAACCAAGCCTGAAGATATTCACGGCTTTTTCGCCGCACAAGGAATTTTGACCAGTCGCGGCGGGAAAACTTCACATGCGGCGGTGGTGGCGCGGAGCATGGGTAAAGCCTGTGTGGCGGGCGCGGAAGGCATTGTGGTGAATACTAAATTGCGTCAAGCCACTATCGGCGAAAAAATGCTGATTGAAGGCGACATTATTACTATCGATGGTTCTTCCGGGAAAGTGTATTTCGGCGCGTTGCCCACCTTGCCGCCAGTGTTTTCTGAAGAATTGAAAGTGTTATTGGGCTGGGCTGATACGGCTGCCAGCTTAAAAGTGATGGCAAATGCCGACACCCCTGAAGGCGCGGCTCGGGCGCGGGAATATGGCGCGGCGGGTATTGGTTTGTGTCGCACGGAACGCATGTTTAACGACACTGACCGTTTGCCGATTGTGGTGGAAATGATTTTGGCGAACAGCCCGATTGAACGCAAAGCCGCTTTAGACCGTTTGTTGCCGATTCAGCGCAGCGATTTTGTGAAATTGTTCACCACCATGTCCCCTGATTCGGTGACGGTGCGTTTACTGGACCCGCCAATTCATGAATTTTTGCCCACGGAACAGCAATTAACTGAGGAAATCGACAGCCTCAAACAGGTGTTGAATACCGTGAACGGCATGGAACACTTGCTCAGCACCATGCGTTTAATGCCGCAAAATATTCATAATGAAGCGTTTTCGATGCCTGCGCCGTTTAATCAAATGAGCGTGGAAATGGTCACGGGGATTATTAGCAAGAAAGAGCAGATGCTGCGCAAAGTGCGCGAATTGCATGAGGTGAATCCGATGTTGGGACATCGTGGCGTGCGTTTGGGCATGACCTATCCTGAAATTTATGAAATGCAAATTCGGGGGATTTTGGAAGCGACGGCAGAATGTTTGAAAGCGGGCGTGGATGTCAAACCTGAAATTATGGTGCCGCAAGTCGCGATTCCGAATGAATTGATTGCGGTTAAAAAAATGGTGGAACGTATTACCCTCGAAGTGGAAGCCAGTCATGGCGTGAAGCTGGATGTGGTTAAATTCGGTTCGATGATTGAGGTGGTGCGGGCTTGTATCCAAGCGAAGAAATTGGCAGAAATTGCAGAATTTTTCTCCTTTGGTACGAATGACTTAACCCAAGCAACTTTCTCTTTCTCGCGTGAAGATGCGGAAAACAAGTTTTTACCGCAATATCATGAATTAGGCATCCTCCCTGAAAATCCGTTTGAAGTTTTGGATGTGAACGGAGTTGGGCAGTTGATGGGCATGACGGTGGAATGGGGTCGTAAGTCGCGAGCGGGTCTGAAAGTGGGGATTTGTGGCGAGCAAGGCGGTCATCCTGAATCTATCCGTTTCTGCCATCACATTGATTTAGATTATGTGTCTTGTTCTCCTCCTCGTGTACCGATTGCGCGGCTTGCGGCGGCTCATGCGAAGTTGTTGGAGAATACGTTTACGGAGTAGTAGCTTTTTAAGCTCGGCTTTTCAGATTGATTGAAGGATTAATGGAATTCAGAAGGTTGAATTTCGTTAGTCCTTTGGTTTTTAGTATTATAGATTGCTTTTATGAAGGTATTAAATCATGTATAACCTTTTAGTGTCTAATTACAATGACGCTTGGAATGGTGATCCCATTGTTTTTGAAAAATCCCGCTGTATTACAGAATATACAACTAAAGAATTAATAAAAAAATATGGTGATTTAACACCAGCTCAAATAAGTGAGCTGAAGAGTTTTCCGTGCATTTTTGCCTATGAGGATTTTTGTAGAAAAAATCCTCAATTTGGAAAAATTCGTAATGTTACAGAAGAATCTATAGTAAGAAAAGAAACCTCTATGAAAATAGAGTATGAAGTAATTGAGTTAAATAATTTTTTAACATTTTCTGAGATGT
This sequence comes from Thiotrichaceae bacterium, assembly GCA_028688145.1. Lineage (GTDB taxonomy): Bacteria > Pseudomonadota > Gammaproteobacteria > Beggiatoales > Beggiatoaceae > JAQTYU01. The sequence goes on from JAQTYU010000002.1 coordinate 103,615, forward strand.
CAGAAATGCTGTGGTTACTCCGTATCAAAGATTGGGAAATGAACAGGACACATTGGGCATTAAAGGAGGTGGATTTATCAAGAGCACTCGCCGGGAAAGGAATTCATCTACCACAATGGGCTAGTGTAAACAAGAAACCAGTTAGTATCACAAAACATGTGTTTGATGTAGCTTTATCATTTCCTGGTGAAGTTCGTGATTATGTAGAACAGTTGGCTGGTCAACTTGAGATCATGCTTGGTCGAGATTCATATTTCTATGATGCTAATTACACATCGCAATTGGCTAGACCTTCATTAAATGAGCTTCTTCAGGATATATATAAAAATCGCTCTAAATTGATTGTTGTTTTCTTATGTGAAAAATATCAAGAAAAAGAATGGTGTGGTATTGAATTTCGAGCTATACAAGAAATTATTATGGATAGACAACAACACAAGCGCGTTATGTTTATCAAAATGGATGATGGTTTAGTGCCAGGCGTTTTTAAGACAGATGGTTATATTGATGGAAAACAGTATGAACCTGCTACAGTTGCAGGCTTTATCCAAGAACGCGTATTACTTCTTTCAGATGAATAAAGTAATAGCAAATGTAGGGTCTATAAGGCGTAGCCGCCATACACCTTCATGACTTATACACCCTACAAAGATTAACTACGTGTCCCCCAGAAGCATATCTTCCATAACATCAGAATATCCTTTTGATGACACGCCCTAAAATCATATAGACGATTGAGCAAATGTGTTATTTTATGGTATAGCTATCGCAAATTGTGTTATTAGCTGATGATTTATAACCCTTGGGATTAGTTCATGAAAATATCCACTTTGTTATTATCCTTCTGTCTTGGCAGCACTGCATTTTCACCCAGTATCGTTTTTAGTGAACCTGTAGAAAATGAAGCACAACCAGCCTTATTTATCATTGCAGGATCAGGTGTAAAACTTCATGCAGAACCTGCTGCTAACGCGAAAGAAATCATTCGCTTGCCAATAGGAAGCGTGCTCAATAAAATTGGAAAATCTCCACAAACTTCATTATTAGGGCAAGACCGTGATTATTGGTATAAAGTCGCTCTTGCTGATGGGAAACAAGGCTGGGTTTTTGGCAGCTTTATGGTGGCAGTGGATCGCAGTCGTTTAATTGAAAAATACATTGAAATTTCAGAGGCTCAACTTAAAGTTGATCCTCCGATTTTTAAAGATTTAGTTGAGGTCGTCAGTCTTCTTGACCGTATCACCATAGGATTGCCTGCCTCTGAGAAAGTGGGAGAGTTGAAATTACTCAAACTGCTGACCGTAGAACGCTCTTTAACCGTGATAACTCCCGAACAAGAAAAAGTTTCACCCTATAAAGAGTGGCTTGTAGCCCAAGCTCCAATTCTGTTGCGTAATGAAATGATGGCGGGCTGGATGTTGAATTCTGCCGTTTTTTGGAAATTATCCAGTGAATATGCGGAAACTCCGTTAGGTGATAAGGTTGCATGGGTCGCGGCAAATTCTGGACTCGGCGGGGAATGTGAATTAGACCTGTCTTGTCATTTGGCGCGGGTTAATCGAACCTTAGGGAAATACCTCGAAATTTATCCCAATGGCACACAACTGGAATCTGCATTAATTCAATGCTTGGACGAAGTTAAAAATTTACAAGTCTTATCCAAAGAACAAAGTGCGCCCGCCAATGCTCAAGATAAAATCGCCTTTTCCAAACAAATTGCGCTATTAAAACAATCACTGAGTAAAGTTGAACATCCGCTGAAAGAACGTTTATTTTCGCAGTTGGAAAAAATTGTTTATTAATTTTTAAGGGATAATCAAAACTACGCCCCTTCCTCTCTAAAACACTGCCATTGCTTTAAAGAGAAAGGAGCGCAGTTTTTAAAAGTTAATCCGTATCCCAAACCAGCCCGAGCGCGGCGCGGCGGGCGAGATAAAACTTTCAACTTTACCCACGCCCTCGCCCAAAGTAGCAAAGGCATTGCGGTTATACACGCCGCTGGTCGCATATTCGGTATTTAACACATTGTCTAATTTTGCAAAAATACCGATATTTTTGGTAATTTGGTAATTCGTGTTTAAATTCAGCACTGCATAACCTGCCAGTTTTTGCAACTGATTGCTTTCATCACCGCGCATAAATTGGCTACTCACCGCTTGTACATTGCCGCCAAAGCTCCATTGAGTATTAAATACGTATTGCGCCCCTAATTTCACAATATGTGCAGGCTGATTCGGCAAAACATCACCTTTATGCACCGCCGTTCCCGCAGCATTTAAGGCACTGGCTAAATTAGTTTCGGTTTGGAAAGTAGCTTGGTTATAGGCATAATTGGCAAACCAGCGTAGTTTTTTCCAACGCCCTTGTACACTCATTTCTACACCCTGACGTTGAGTTTTATCCACATTTTGGAAGAAACCGCGTGAACCCACGCCACTTTGGGTAAATAAAATATCATCGCTTAAATTTGTGCGATAAAGTGCAGCACTCCAGCGGGTATTATCGCCCAGCGGCAACGTGCCCCTCGTTCCAATTTCATAAGTTTTTGCAATCACAGGATTCAGCGGCGGATCAGCCACAAAAGAGTTTGGCAAAGTGCAAGGCGCGGTAGGATCAGCACAAGTCAACTCAGCCGCCGTGGGCGCGCGAAAACCTTCGCTATAATTGGCAAATACGGTTAAATTTTTAGCCGCTTGATAAGTCATGCCCAAAGCAGGATTAAAGCGTTGAAAACGATGATTTCCATTCAGTTTTGGGTCTAAACCCGTGCTGTCGCTTAAATCAAGCTGCGATTGTTGAAAACGCCCTGAGAACGTCCAATGCCATTGCGGCGTTAAACTTAAAGTGTTGGTCGCATATAAACCTAAATTTTGTTGCTTGACGCGCACGGCGGTGGTGGTGCTGAATTCGCCATTCGGTTCAGTCGCATAACTCAAACCTACGGGCACAAGTTCTGCGTTGCGGGTGTCGATATTAAAATCAGTTTTCCCCGCTTCAAAATTTGCGCCGAGGGTGAATTGATTGGCTAAACCTGCGAGTTTACCTTTGCCTGTCATTTCCAAAGTCGAACCATAGCTGCGGCTGCTGGTGTGGGTGCGACGGTCTTCGGCTTCTGCGACTAAACGCGGATCGTTATTTGGCAAGTCGCCCGCCGTGGTGCGTAATAAATCACGATTGCGATTACTGCATAAACTCGGATGAGGATCGTTGCCAGTTTCCAGCGTTAAGGATTCGCCGCTTTCATCCTGACATTCGAGCTGCACATCACTGTTCAAAGTGTCGCGCTGATAATCCCGAAAATACACATTGCCCGCAAAACTTAGGCTGTCGCTGGCACGATGTTTACCTTGCAAGCTGATAAAATTCAAACGATTTTTAGTTTCATCGGGATAGGTGTAAGTCGCGCTGCGATCTTGCTCCACCAAACTGCTGGGGGAAACCCCGTTGCCTGTCAATTGGTTATCGGCGTGCAAGTAGCTGACACTCAAACGGCTGTCGCCTTTTTCCCAACCCAATTTCCCAAAAGTTTGTAATAAATCGCTGGGAGAATGTTGTCGCCAGCCATCTTCACGGGTTTTATTGGCGGCAACATACCAATCCCATTCAGCGTGTTTGCCGCCGTGTTGCAGTTCCAAACCACGCCGCCCAAAAGAGCCGCCGCTTAATTCAAGTTGTGTGCCTTGATAATTGCGCCCGTCTTTGCTGTTTAAAGTGACCGCGCCGCCCAAAGTATTCAATCCATATAAGGGATTAGAACCCGCCACCACGCCCATATTTTGTAAAGCGGCTTGTGGGATTAAATCCCAATTTAAGGTATCGCCAAATAACTCATTAATCCGCACCCCGTCCAAATACACCGATAAACCAATTTGACTGCCGAGCAGCGGCGATGCGGTTAAGCCACGGTAATTAAGATCATTTTGATAAGGATTGCTTTGCACCGCACTGACGTGAATATTCGGTAAATTGCGCTGCAAACTTTCGGAGATTTCTTGAGGTTTTTGAGTTTCAATCGCATCAGTGTCGAGACTTTGCGAATTGCTGGGTATATATTCCAGTGCTTGTGCTGAACTTTCTAAGGGTGTGACCCCGACCACATCTAAAGTTTCAAGTTTTACGGGTTCTGCGGCAAGGGTTGAACAAATGGCGAAGTAGAGCGGGCTTAAGCCGCTGTGCAGTAGGTAGGCAGAGCGCATGATGTCCTTTGGTATGGTGTATGAGAAAAGCATCGCGCTGCCTAATATTGTTGAGAACGGCAGCGCGGATTTTCTTTTCTAAAGCAAAACATATACCAATATACAATTTATTAATTTTAATAAGAAAAACTAACAAACTGCTTTATTTTTGAAGCATTGTGTTACAGTTATTCTGAGTTTTTAGGGGTGGCGTGACACACTTACAACACGGGTATTTGCTCGGTTTCTGCCACTTCACGCGCCGCCGCGAGCAGGGCAAGTCGTGCAATCACGCCGTAAGCATAGAAACGATTGGGACAGGCATCGGCATCTTGTTTTTTATCGGGCATACAACAGGGTTCTGGAAATGCCAAGGGTTCAAAGTGCATTCCGGGCGCGTTTAAGTTTTCATTCACACCGCGATCGGTGTGCACGCGATAAAAACCCCCGACCACAAAACGATCCATCATATACACCACGGGTTCGGCAACCGAGTTTTTTTCACCCCAAGTTTCAAAGGTATAAACGCCTTCTTGAATAATGGCTTTGGTGATTTTTTGCCCTTCTTTGGTCGCTGCCATGCGGGTGCGTTGTTTACGGTTAAGGCTTTGAATTTCTTCGGGACTGTGTACCGTCATCACGCCCATGCCATAACTGCCCGCATCAGCTTTGACAATCACAAAAGGACGGTGAGTAATTCCATATTCGTCATATTTGCGTTGAATTGCCGCTAACAGCATTTCTACTTGGGCGGCTAAACACGCTTCGCCTTCTTTCTTCATGAAATCAACTTCATGACAATAACTGAATAAGGGGTCGATGAACCATGGATCAAGTGAGATTAGCTGTGCAAATTCTTGAGCAACTTGTTTATAATGAGTGAAATGTTCTGATTTGAGACGGTTCGACCAGCCTAAACTCAAGGGTGGAATCACTTTTTGCGAGAGATTTTCTAAAATCGCAGGTCGCCCCGAAGAAAGATCATTGTTCAACAGCACGATGCAGGGATCAAAATCCTGTAGTTTGACGCGGTCACCTTCACGCATCACAGGTTCTAAATACAGCGATTTCCCTGAAGGTAAATTAACCGTTTGGGGCGCATGTAAATCAGGTATCAGTGAACCGAGACGCACGCTGTAGCCTGCGTTGTCTAAAACATCGCGCAGGGTGGCGACACTTTCGAGATAAAATTGGTTGCGTGTATGATTTTCGGGAATTAATAAAATTTGGGTGGCAGTGCTGCATAGCCGCGATAAGGCGGATTGTACGGCATGAATACACATTGGCAATGAAGTGGTGTTAAGATTGTTAAAGCCTGCGGGAAATAAGTTGGTGTCCACAGGTGCAATTTTAAATCCTGCATTACGCAAATCGACAGACGCATAGAATGGGGCAGGCGTTTGCAGCCATTGTTGACGCAGCCAATGCTCAATGCTGGGTTGGTGTGCTAAGAGATGCGCTTCTAAGCGTTTCAATGAGCCACAAGAAGCCAAGGGAGGAGTCAAATTAGGAAGTGCGGATAAAACTGTCGCTTCAGAAGCGTGTATCATCATACGATGCCTTTTGGAAAGCTAAGATTAGGAAAACTTTAAATTAGAATGCGTCACATTGCAGTGGCTATAGGGCAGCTTACAATCAAGGTACTTAATATTCAGGGCTTATGACTGAGATAGGATTTATTAGCTTGATTAAAAATAGATAGCTAATTTTTATCGGTTTTTCATAAAATAACAATATTGTCATTAAATTATATTATAACTAACTGTTCACCAATGAGTAATAGTCCGTAATTATTGTGATTATTTAAAAATTACTGAGAGGGATGAGTAGCGTATAATCTCTTATATTAAAAATAAATAGGCTGTAATAGTCGACTTCTGATTTCTATTTAGACTAAATTTCAGCTTTTGACCTCATAATCTATAAAGTATGGGATTCTGGGCGCGTATAATACCTAGTTTTACTGTAATCTAGCATGGAAAATAGTGTCTTACATTAGCTTTTTATCTATAATACCTAAAGTGCAACATTGATTACGCTGTGTAAGCTAATAGTTAAAAAAGCATTCTTTGATAACAGCCGACATAGCTATCTTTTTGGCATCACAGTTATTTAAAACTCCCTATTTTCAAAAACCGACGTATAATCAAACGACTGTCTTCTCGGATTCAGGCAATTTTGGGTGTTCAAATGTGACGATGTCAAGTAACATGCTTTTTAGTGTTACGCATTGCGTCTATAATATGCGCTAGAGTGTATAGAATACGATTGAATTCGGGATTGAATCGCGTATCATGTTAGTGCATTTGAAGCACTGTGTTAAAGCTTATCAACCATAGTGTTGCTTGGTAGGGTAAAATCAAGGGATTGAGCCTAGAAAATTCGTGACCTGTGAACACAAGCACTGAGAGTTAGCGGTGCTATATGAACGTAGCGATAGCCTAAGACAGAAATAACATTTTTATTTCAGCAAGTTGCAGAGCCACGTTTAGAGAAACATAGTGAGGCTACTATGCAACTCATAACTATTCAATTATATCTGAGAGATTATGTCTGAGAGCGAGTAAGACCGTGGAAACTGAAGTAACAGGTTTTGAAGGAATTAAAGTTGTCGTCATTGACGATAGCAAGACCATACGACGTACTGCAGAAACCCTCCTCAAAAAAGCAGGTTGCGAGGTCATTACCGCAACGGATGGTTTTGAATCATTGGCACGGGTCATGGAAGCTCAGCCTAATATCATCTTTGTTGATATTATGATGCCTCGCCTTGACGGTTATCAAACTTGTGCATTGATCAAAAATAATCCCGCTTTCAAGAAAATTCCCGTCGTGATGTTGTCCAGTAAAGATGGGTTGTTTGAACGGGCACGCAGTAGAATCGTGGGGGCTGAGCACTATATGACTAAGCCATTCACCCGTGAAGAATTACTGAATACGATTAAAACTTATGTTGTAGATGTAAAGGCGGGTGAGGCCAAAACAAACGCTTAAGTAAAATGTCTATGGCTGCTGCAAGAGATTTGAAAGTATGGCGCATATATTGATTGTAGATGATTCACCAACAGACGCTTATTTGGTGAAGAACATGTTGGAGGGACACGGGTATCAAACCTCAGAAGCCTCCAACGGTGAAGAAGGTGTTCAAAAAGCGCTCGAAACCAAGCCGAATTTGATTATTATGGATGTGGTCATGCCTGGTCTTAATGGCTTTCAAGCAACCCGCAAGATTACCAAAGCACCAGAAACGAGTATGATTCCCGTCGTGATTGTCTCTTCAAAAAATATGGAAAGTGATCGGGCTTGGGGTTTAATGCAGGGGGCAAAAGAGTTTCTGGTAAAGCCTGTGAAACAAGATGAATTACTGGCAACAATCAAAAAACTATTGGGTTAATTGTCAAAAATGTGTCAACGGAACAGAGTTATGACAGGACATGCCCGTTGTCGCAGATTAGGTTAAGGACTCAACATGGCAAATACTGCAATGCCCTATCAGTGGTTACAAGAGCTAGAGCGACGCGCCAGACAACGTGCACGCGGCTTGCCGCGCCAAGAAAAAATCCAACATTTTTGGAGTGGCATTGCGTTTCGTGTGGGTGAAACCCAACTCTTAACCCCTCTTAGTGAGATTCGCGAGATTTTGCCCTGCCCCACAGTCTTAGCCAAAGTTCCTGGGGCTAAGGCATGGGTTAGAGGCTTGGCAAATATTCGAGGCACTTTGTTACCCGTGATCGACTTACAAGCCTGTTTGGCAGGTAAACCCACAGCGGTGGAAAATCGCTCACGGATGCTCGTGATCAATCAAGCAGGGGTTAATTCAGGATTATTAGTCGATGAAGTTTTAGGAATTAAACATTTTCCTGAACAATCACGCGATATGGAAACACCCTGCAAAGAAGCATGGTTGAGTCCCTTTACAAAAGGTTCTTTCGGTAGTGCAGAAGAAGGAACATGGACGGTGTTTGATGTACGTACTTTAGCTGAGAGTGAATTATTTCTCAAAGCCGCTTTATAATACCGTACCAGTTACAAAGCATTTTAATATCCAAACTTTTTCACGGATTCAGTATTTATGCCTTATACAAACTCTTTTCTCTCCCCTGCATTATCCTTAACTGCGTTAAGGCAGCGTAAGGCGAGTTGCGCGTGGAAATTCATCGTGACAGGCAGTCCCAGTTATCATATCTGCATGGAGGTTAGCGTTTAGCCATGAAAGTTTCAATTAAAACAGTGGGTACTACCAATAAGTCGCTCTATGCCTTTATTGGCTTGCTGCTGGTATCGTTTGTGCTGATGACTGCCGTTTTTACCTTTGTGGCAATCGATGGTAGGCATGATGAAGAATACTTAGGCTATGTCACGCAATTGCGGCTATTGTCTCAACAAACTTCACAATATGCAGTGACCGCCTCACGGGGAAATGAAGAAGGGTTTAAAAACTTAGTCAAGGCACGTCGTGAGTATCAGCGAGTATTGGATTTAGTCACCAGTGGTAACACTGCCACAGGAATGGCAGGTACGCCAGAAGCGGCGAATCCCAGTTTGACCAACCTCACCACTCTTTGGAAAGGCGCAGATGGGCATATCTCCCAACTCTCACAAACCGAAGAAGCAGTGATTCGTCTGTATGGGGAATCTAAAACCCTGAGTGAAATCACCAATGATGTGGTGACCAAAACTGAGGAAACCATTAAAGCACTGGTTTCTGGGGGCGCAAATCAAGCGCAAATGTATAAATCTACCCATCAGTTAATGTTATTAGAACGCATTTCTAACAGCATTCGGCTCTCCTTGCGCGGCGACTCAGACGCAATCAATGCAGAACAACAATTGGGCGATGACATCAGCGAATTCAGTGACACGCTGACCTTGCTGCTAGACGGTGGTGAAGATGTGACTGCAGTCACCGATGTTGCTGCTCGCAAAGGCATTCAAGAATTGAAGGTTCTGTTTGAGCAAAAGATTGAAAAAATTGATTACTTCCTTGATAAATCTGAACAATTATTCCAAGCCAAAGATGCAGCACAAGCCATTAATGAAGCAGTTCACAAAATTTTAACGGCTATTGAAGAATTACACAGTGCCTATGTTAAAGCCGCAGAACAACGTCTTGTTTCAACCACTTTGGGTAATTTCTTAGCCGCTTTAGTGTTAGTGTTGTTGGTTTTATTAAGTATTATTATTACCCGCATCAACCAAGCGCGCGCCTCAGAAACAAAACAACGCTTGGAAGAACAACTTAAAGCCAATCAGCGCAACCAAGAAGCGATTTTACGTTTACTCAGTGAAATTGCAGACTTGGCAGATGGTGACTTAACTGTGAATGCGACCGTGACCGAAGACTTTACGGGCGCAATTGCAGACGCGATTAACTATTCCATCGAAGCTTTACGCGACTTGGTTATCAGTATTAATAAAACCGCCGTGCAAGTGACCGCAGCCGCCCAAGGCACACGTAATATTGCCGCTCAATTGACGCACGCCAGTGAACGCCAAGCGCAACAAATCGCCAAAGCAGGACAAGCGATTATCGGCATGGCAAACTCGGTGAAAAAAGTATCTGCCAACGCAATTGAATCTGCGGAAGTGGCGAAGAAATCGGTGGAAATTGCCAGCAAAGGTGCAAAAGCCGTACAAGACACCATCGCAGGCATGGAAACCATTCGTGAGCAAATTCAAGAAACCTCAAAACGGATTAAGCGTTTAGGGGAAAGCTCGCAGGAAATTGGTGAAATTGTGGGCTTGATTGACGACATTGCCGACCAAACCAATATTCTCGCCTTGAATGCTGCAATTCAAGCCGCGATGGCGGGTGAAGCAGGACGCGGCTTTGCGGTGGTTGCTGACGAAGTGCAACGCCTTGCAGAACGTTCCAGTAATGCGACCAAGCAGATTGATGCACTGGTGAAAACCATTCAAAGCGACACCAATGAAGCGGTGGCTTCGATGGAACAAAGTACCGCAGGGGTGGTTGCTGGGGCAAAAATTGCAGAACGTGCAGGCGAAGCCTTGGCAGAAATCGAAAAAGTGTCAGTGCAGTTGGCAGGACAAATTGAAAATATTTCTCAAACCTCGCGCACCCAAGCAGCCGTGGCTTCTAATATTTCGGGCACAATGACGATTATTCAAGAAATCACCACGCAAACTTCGAACGGTACCAATGAAACCGCTGCTTCAATTGAACGCTTGGCGAAACTGGCAAATGAACTGAGAACCTCGGTAGCGGGCTTCAAGCTGCCTGATGAGGCACAAAAGAGTATTACCGAAATGAGTGAGCAATACGCAGCTTAATGCGTGGCGCATCATCGATAGGCTAACCATGAAGGTGTTTTAATGAAACATGCTGCCCTGACGTGGGTTAAGGTAACGATTGACGAAAGCCTCAAACAAACACGCCAAGCACTTGAGCAGTTTGTGGAAAACCCCAATGAAACTGCACCGTTGCAGCAGTGTGTATTGCTGCTGCACGAAATTCGTGGGGTGTTGAGTATTCTGGAATTACAAACCGCCGCCCTGCTCGTCCAAGATATTGAAGTGACGATTCGGACTTTGTTGGCGGGGAAAATTGCAGGCGATACTCAAACCTATGACATCTTGATGCGCGCCCTGTTGCAATTGCCCAATTATTTAGACCATTTGACCATCGTGCAACAAGATATGCCTGTTGCATTGTTGCCCTTGCTTAACGAATTACGTGCCCTTCGTAAGCAACCTGCTTTAGCTGCTTCAAGTTTTTTCACGCCTGATTTAAACACTGTGATTCCTGTCGCGGCTGCGCCCAAATTGGCAGATGATAAGTTTAAAGACTATATCAACAAGATGCGGGCAGCATTTCAAAAAAGCTTGATGGCTCTGCTCAAAAATCCTAAAGAGGGCGAATCTTGGAAAATGTTGTACACCGTGATGCAGCGTTTACAACAAGCCACAGGCACAGCGCCTTTAACCAAATTGTGGTGGATCAGTGAAGGTTTGCTGGAAGCCATTTTGCAGCGCGGTTTAGAACCCAGCACTGCGATTTTAAATGCGTTCAAGCAACTGGATGGGATTTTGAAATCCTTGGCAGAGCATGGCAATGCCGCCTTGAGACTTGCCCCGCCAAAGCCATTACTCAATAATTTATTGTATTTTGCCGCCCATGCCCGTTCTACAGGCAAACAAATTTTAGCGGTGAAAGAAGTTTTTAAACTGTCCGCCTATTTGCCGACAGAAGCCGAATTACAAGCGGCGCGGATGATTCTCACAGGGCCTGACATCGAATTAATGAAAACAGTCATCACCTTGTTAAAAGATGATTTTACCCGTGTCGAAGAAACTTTAGATATTTTCAATCGTGCTGAAAATCCTTCCGTGTCCGAACTTGCGCCCTTGGTCGAAATGTTATCGAACATGGGGAATACTTTGGGCTTATTAGGCTTGATGGTGCAGCGTAATTCCTTGTTACAACAAGCAAAATTAATCAAAGACATTGTTGAAGAACGTAGCCCACCCGAACAACAAGCCTTTTTAGACATAGCCAATAATTTGTTGAAAGTCTCTACCGCCTTGGAAATTTTGGGAGTTCAAGGGGTGCACGCACGCCAATTGCTCCAACAAAGTTTAAACACTGCTTATTCCGCGACCCCACAATTTAAACTGGTGCTGAGTGTTGCAGTGTCCGAGGCAAAAACTGAATTAAGCCAAGTGATTCAACCGATTGTAAGCTTTTTAGATAATCCCGCCCAACAAGATGAAAGTTTAATGGCAGTGCCTGAACGCCTCAAACAAATTGGGGGCTTTTTAAGTATTGCTTCTGAAGATCGGGCAGCCAAATTGTTAAACCATTGTAATCGTTACATTGAGCATACTTTTATTAAAAATCGTAGAGTACCCCCTGAAAATCAACAAAAAGCTTTAGCAGATGCGCTAATTAGCTTGGAGATGTTTTTAGACACCTTGGCGGGTAATCCGATGGATGCTAAAGGAATTTTAGACATTACGGCTAAGTGTGCGGCACAGCTTCAATAGTGCCCACTGACATCACACTGAATTTGCTTATTGAGACGCGACAATGAAATTGCTTGATATTCCAGCACAGACCCCAGCTTCTGAAGTGGATGAGGAAATCCTTGAGATTTTCATTGAAGAAGTGCAGGAAGTTCTCGAAGAAATTAATAATAGTTTTGTTGAATGGAAAGCCGATCCTAATGATGCCGAGGCTGCCACGGTGTTGCGTCGCGCGTTTCATACCCTGAAAGGCAGCGGGCGTTTAGTGGGTGCGACGGTGATTGGGGAATTGGGCTGGAAGTTTGAAAACATGCTCAATCGCGTGCTTGATGGCAACTTACCCCGCAATGAATTATTACTCAGTTTAATTGCGCAAGTGGCGGGCGTAATTCCCGGCATGATTGAACATTTCAGAAATACTGAGCCGCTGGATTACAAAGAAGTCTTATTAATTTCTCAAGCTGAATGTTTTGCACAAACCAAAGGGCAAAGCCTTGGGGAGTTTGACGCGCCCGAAGGCTTTGTTCAAGAAACAGTCGCAACTCCCGTTGCAGAATCTGCACCACCAAAAATCCAAACGCCTGAACCCGTTAAAATCGCGCCTGCCGAAGTTGAAGAAGAGCTTGAATCTGAACCCTTAACCGCTTTTGAAGAAGACATTGCGCTGGAAAGTGACGATGATTTTGCAGGGGATGCGCTGATGTCTTTGGGCGAGGGTGATCAGAGTTTTGGGGAATTACCCAGCTTTGACGATTTTTCCGACGCACCCACCGACATTCCCAATGATGATCCTTTTGGGGAATTGCCAAGCAGTGAAGATTTATTTGAAAGTAGCCTCGATGATTTACTGGCTGTGGAAGAAGTTATTCCTGACATGCCCGAGGTGCTTGAAACGGTTGCCCCTGTTGCCAAGCTCTCAGCCAATGATGATGATGAACTTGATCCCGTTTTGCTGGAGATTTTCAAAAATGAAGCTGAGCAACATCTGCAAAATTTGAAAAAATTCTTGATTGAGTATGAAGATAATCCTACACAAATCATGTCTCAACCGCCAGAACGTGCATTTCATACTTTAAATGGCAGTTCTAAAAGCGTTAATTTATTAGAAATCGCAGCCTTTGCCGCGCCCATGGAACAATTATCACGGGTCATGTTTGAACGCAAAGTCGTTCCCACCCCCGAACAAGTTGCCTTATTTTATGAAGCGGTCGATGTCATCGAAAAATTATTAATCGGTGAAAAAGTCGATGCGGCACAAAAACAACGTTTCTTGCGTGAAGTCAACTTGATGCAAGAAAGTGTTGGGAAAGCTGTTTCCACGCCTGTTGTCTCCAATCTGGTGACAAACGAAAATAAAGTCGCTGCCTCGACAATTCAGCCGACTCCTGTGCCCACAGTGTTTGCACAACCCAGCCCCGCGCCTATTGCCGAACATGTTCATGACATGGCAAGTGACGAGTTCATGTCGATCTTCTTGGATGAAGCCGACGAAATTCTTGAAAATACGCAGTCTTTATTAGAGCGTTGGCAAGCCAATCCCCAAAACATGCAATTAATGAAAGAATTGCAACGCGAGCTACACACTTTAAAAGGTGGAGCGCGTATGGTGGGGATTATTCCAATGGGCGATTTAAGCCATCAATTGGAATCGGTGCTCACCAAAATTGTTGAAGGCAACGCCCAAAGTAATCCTAAATTACAAGAAATTGTACAAACCAGTGTCGATGAATTAGCGGCAATGTTGGAGTCGGTGCGTAATGGCGAACCTTTAAGAAGTCCCCTCGCACTGATTAAACAAATTGAAATCGGGTTTGCAGGCGGCGATATTTCACAAGTCAGCCTGCCTGTGGAAGAAGCCCCTAAAGTCGTTGCACCTGTGGCGGCTAAACCAAAACCTGTGGCAGCCACGGAAGATTCAGAAGTCAGCAGCAAGCCGACCGAGAAATCCGCTGATAAAGATTCAGAAATGGATGCGGAAGATCGCATTCGAGTACGGGTCACACTGATTGATAAACTCACCAGTTTGGCGGGCGAACTTTCGATTTCCCGCGCCCACATGGAACAGCAACAAGGTTCAGTCAAAAATAACCTTGGCGAAATGGAACAAACCGTGATTCGTTTGCGCGATCAATTGCGCCGTTTGGACATCGAAACTGAAGCACAAATTATGTCCAGTTTCCGCGATATGCCCGACGAGGACGAATTTGATCCGCTGGAATTAGACCGTTTTTCCTCGATGCAGCAGTTGTCACGCGGTTTGATGGAAACCGTGAGCGACTTGCTCAGCATTCAAGATTATATGAAAACCCTGACCCGCCAAATGGATGCTTTGCTGATTCAGCAAACTCGCATCGGGGCAGAGTTGCAAGATGGGATTATGCGCACACGCATGATTCCTTTTTCACGGATTTCCCCCCGTTTACAACGGATTGCACGTTTGACTTCTCGCGAATTGCACAAGCAAGTGGATTTCGTAATCAACGGGGAAAATATCGAATTTGAACGTACGGTATTAAATCGTATCGTTGCCCCTTTGGAACACATGCTGCGCAATGCGATTGGGCACGGGGTTGAAGAACCAGACATGCGCTTGCAAGCAGGCAAGTCACAAACGGCAAAAATTACTGTAGATTTATCACGCGAAGGCACGGATTTAATTATCAAATTGGGTGACGATGGCGCAGGTTTGAATTTATCCGCGATTCGCGCCAAGGCTGAAGAACGTCAATTATTAAAACCGGGCGCAGTGATTAGCGACCAAGATTTAATGCAGTTTATTCTTGAACCTGCGTTCAGTACCGCAAAAGCGATTACTCAAGTTTCAGGGCGCGGCGTGGGCATGGACGTTGCCAACAGCGAAATCAAGCAGTTGGGTGGTTCATTACAAATTCACTCGCGCACGGGTGAAGGCACGCTGTTTGAAATTCGCCTGCCGATGTCGTTGACGATTCACCAAGCTTTGATGGTTCACCTTGGCGAAGAAACCATGGCAATTCCTTTGGCAAACGTGGATGCAGTATTACGCGCCCCAGCACAAGATGTACTCCCGCAAAATCAAGAAGATATGCGTTATTATACCTATATGGATAACGATTATCGCTTGTGCTATCTCGGGGAACTTTTGGGCTTGGGCAGACCGGTGTTACAAGACAAGTCGTTAATGCCGATGTTGCTGGTACGGGTTGCCGAACGGCGGATTGCGCTGTTAGTTGATAAGATTGAAGGCAGCCGTGAAATTGTGGTCAAACCTGTGGGACCACAAATCAGCAATATTCGCTGGATTGCAGGCGCAACAATTCTTGGGGATGGACGTGTGGTCTTGATTTTAGACGTGCCCACCTTGGCACGCGCTGATACTACCATTCGCCGCGAAGTCACTGCACCTAACAGTTTGGGCGTAATGGAAACCACCACCGTTGAAGCCGCACCTGCGGTCACGATTATGGTGGTCGATGACTCGATTACAGTGCGTAAAGTCACCGCCCGCTTGTTGAAACGCCAAGGTATGGAAGTTTTAACCGCCAAAGACGGGGTCGATGCGGTCGCACAATTGCAAGAACATACGCCTGATTTAATGCTGATGGATATTGAAATGCCACGCATGGACGGCTACGAATTGGCAACCCAAGTGCGCAATACGCCTCATCTCAAAGATGTGCCGATTATTATGATTACCTCGCGCACCGGCACGAAACACCGTGACCGCGCTGAAAAGATTGGGATTAATCGTTATTTAGGCAAACCTTTTAACGAAACCGAATTATTAGAAAATATCAATGCATTGCTTGCAGAAGTTCGCGCTCGCCCGAAAGTAGAGCAGCCTGTCGCTTAAGCTTGCTGCTGCATTTCTATGACAATTTGTATTTTGTATAAGGAGAACGCGGCTTTGCCGTGTTAGAGAAAAACATGTCCGTTCAAGATGTGGTGCGTAGCCTGCTGATTCCCGTCAAAGGGGGACAGTTTTTATTACCCAGTGCGGTGGTTGCTGAAGTTACTCCGCATCAGAACATGCTCGAAAAAATGGAAAACCAGCCTGCGTGGTTAGCGGGTATTTTCGTGTGGCGTAATCAGCGCGTGCCTTTGCTCGCGTTGGATGAAATTTTAGGCATTTCCGCCGCAGACAGCGCGCGAGAATATTATACCGTGGTGTTGTATGGTTTAGATGCCAATCAAATTTTGCCGTTTTATGCTTTTCTCGCCACCGATGTGCCGCGTGCTTTGGCAATGAAGGAACGGGATATTAATTTATTGGGCGATGCGGTGCCGCAAGGGATTGCACATAAAGTACAAGTTCAGTATGAAGACACGCAGGAAGCCGCATGGTTGCCTGATGTCACTTATTTTGAAAACTTATTACGTAAATCTCAGCCTTTGGTTGTTGCCTTACACCATCCTGTTGTGTAAGCAAACCGCGCTCATTAATAGTTCTTGGGCTTGAAAGGCGTATTTATTTGAAAGGAGCATTCCTCAAATAGTCACTGACTGGTTTAAGGAATGCTTGAACATAATAAACGACCTCATCTCTACAGGTTGCGGAATTTAGGATTACAGCCCCGTGCGTTTTTCCAATGCTTCGGGGTATCTGTCTCCCTGTACCGTAATTCTTGAAGCCTTCGCATTAATTTCTTGAAGCTCATCAACAGTCAATTCCACGTTAGCTGCGGCATTATTCTCATCAAGGCGTTCTAACTTTTTCGTGCCGGGAATCGGAACAATCCACGACTTCTGTGCAAGCAACCAGCTCAATGCAATTTGTGCGGGGGTTGCGAGCTTGTTCGCAGCAACTTCGATTAAAAGTTCCACCAAACGCTGGTTTGCTTTTCGCGCTTCTGGGGTGAAACGTGGCACGATATTGCGAAAATCTGAGCTATCAAACTGGGTATTTTCATTAATTGCACCCGTCAAAAAACCTTTTCCCAAAGGACTGAACGGCACAAAGCCAATGCCCAATTCTTCCAAAGTGGGGATTAATTCCTCTTCAGGTCGTCGCCACCACAAAGAATATTCACTCTGTACCGCCGTGACCGCTTGCACCGCATGGGCGCGCCGAATGGTTTTGACACCCGCTTCAGACAGACCAAAATGTTTAACCTTGCCTTCTTGAATCAAGGCTTTAATTGTCCCTGCGACTTCTTCAATCGGCACATTGGGATCAACGCGGTGTTGATAATACAAATCAATCGCCTCGATTTTAAGGCGTTTTAACGAGCCTTCGACACTCTGCCTAATCCGTTCAGGATTGCTGTCTACAATTTGTTGTCCATTCGGATCAATCTGAATGCCAAATTTAGTGGCAATGACCACTTGGTCGCGAAACGGAGCTAATGCCTCACCCAACAATTCTTCATTGCTGTAGGGGCCGTAAACTTCTGCGGTGTCAAAAAACGTAATTCCGCGTTCAACCGCCGCACGCAACAAGGCAATCATTTCCTGCTTGTCGCCTGCGGGACCGTAGGCATAACTCATCGCCATACAACCCAATCCAAGGGCTGAAACTTCTAAACTATTTCCAAGTATTCGCTTTTTCATGTTTTTCTCGTGCCTGCGTTCAGGCGTAAAAAACCTGACTCGTCGCTTTTGCGGCGAGCCTAATTTTGAGTTTTCAATGCTATGCTGAAACTATCTTGTGAATTTATATGAAATTTATTTCAGGACAGTCCTTTTCATCCGCTTTGAGAAAGGAGGCAAGTATCAAAGTTAGTTTAAAAGCAGCCCCCAATCCTTGAAAGGGGGCTAAACAGATTGAGTCTTGAAAGTCTCCTTTAGGGGATTTAGGGGCTTCTTTAAGTGCCTGATGCGGGAGTTATCTTATTTGTCATCTTTCAATGAAGCCATGTCGATGACAAAACGGTATTTCACATCGCTTTTCAGCATCCGCCCATAAGCGGCATTAATGTCTTGCATTTTGATGACTTCGATGTCAGAAGTAATATTATGTTCACCGCAGAAATCCAGCATTTCCTGCGTTTCTGCAATGCCGCCAATCAGCGAACCTGCCACCGATTTACGCCCCAGAATCAGCGGTACGGTGTTCAAGAATGGCTCTAAACCGCCCAAATAACCGACTAACACTAAAGTGCCATTAAGCGACAAGGTGGGGATATAAGGATTGATGTCATGCACATAAGGCACGGTGTCAATAATCAAATCAAATTGACCTTTCACCGCTGCCATTTGCGCCGCATCGGTAGAAAGTACAATGCGATCCGCGCCTAAATCACGCGCATCTTGCTCTTTTCCGGGAGAACGGGTGAATAAAGTGATGTGGCTGCCCAAGGCTTTCCCCAGTTTCAGAGCCATGTGACCCAAACCGCCTAAACCCACCACCGCCACTTTGCTATTTTTGCCTGCCTTCCAATGACGCAAAGGCGACCATGTGGTAATCCCTGCACACAGCAACGGTGCTGCTCCTGCGAGGTCTAAGCCTTCGGGAATTTTTAACACAAACTTATCGGAAACTACGATTTTTTCGGAGTAGCCCCCAAAGGTGAAGCCTTCATTATGGCGATCTGGCGTATTGTAGGTATACGTCCCTTTTTCACAATACTGCTCCAGCCCCTGTTCACAGGCATCGCAGTGCTGACAAGAATCCACCATGCAGCCCACGCCCACGTTATCCCCTGCTTTGAAACGCGTGACCGCTGTTCCAACCGCCAGCACCCGCCCAATAATTTCATGTCCGGGCACTAAAGGATAATGTGCATTGCCCCAGTCATTGCGGATACTGTGCAGATCGGAGTGACAAACCCCGCAATAAAGAATTTCAATCACCACATCGTCTGGGCAGGGTTCGCGCCGCGCAAAATGATAGGGGCTTAAATCATCCGTAGGTGTGTGGGCTGCATATCCAAGGACATCGATGCTCATGTTTATTTCTCCAGAAAGACGTGTTGAAGTTTGTTTCAAAGGACGGTGCTCGCTTTGGCAAGCACAGGAGATAATAATCTGTTTTCTCGGAGTTTAAGTGCTAACGTCATATTTTTATTTGAGCGAGACAAGCTTCTCAGTATTGACAAGCAAGAGTGTAGCAAGCAAAGATCACCACGATAAGATACTATAATTTGCTTAGACTTATGAGGTAGTTTCATAAATGCCGCGTGAAAGTTTCGACGATCTGTTAGCTTTTATCGCTGTTGCAAGGGAAAGAAGCTTTACCCGTGCAGCGGCAAAATTGGGCGTAACTCAATCGGCATTGAGTCATAGCATTCGTGAATTGGAAGAGAAATTGGGATTACGCCTGCTGACCCGAACCACCCGCAGCGTCTCGCCCACCGAGGCAGGGGAACGTTTGCTTCAGACAGCCGCGCCCAGAATTGAAGAAATCAAAGCCGAACTTCAGGCACTTCGCGAACTGCATGAAAAACCCGTCGGCACTTTTCGGATTTCCGCTGCTGAGCATTCTGTGGACAGTATTCTCTGGCCAAAATTGGCGAAATTCCTACTCGATTATCCTGGGATTAAAATTGAAATCAATATCAATTATGGCATGGTGGATATTGTTGCCGAACGCTACGATGCGGGTGTACGGCTCGGAAATGATGTTGCAAAAGATATGATTGCCGTGCGGATTGCGCCAGACCTGCGCATGGTGATTGTGGGGGCAAGCAGTTATTTTGAAAATCATCCTATTCCTTTAACGCCCCAAGATTTGGCTTTGCACAATTGTATTGCACTGCGCCTGCCAACTCATGACAGTCTTTATGCGTGGGAATTAATTAAAGAGGGTCACGAAATCAAAGTAGCGGCACAAGGGCAATGGGTATTTAACAGCGGCTCACAAATACTCAAGGCGGCTTTAGCAGGTTTTGGTTTGGCGTATTTGCCCGAAGATATGGTTCAAGAACAAGTAAATGTGGGACGTTTAAAGCAAGTGCTGGAAGATTGGTCTCCGACTTTTCCAGGTTATCACTTGTATTATCCCAGTCGTCGCCAAGCCTCAAAGGGATTCACTTTACTGGTCAATGCGCTACGTTATTCCTATTAGCACTGTTTTCATTTTAAATTATTATTATTTCCCCAGAAGATAACTTGCTATTTTCGAGTATTGATTTATTATAAATTACTAATATAGATAATTTATCAAATGGCTCATTTCAAAAAGGATAGTTTTATGAAAACCAATGTCGGTGGTATTGATCGAGTTTTACGCATTATTTTAGGCGTGATTATGATTAGCGCAGGCGTTTATTTGCACAGTTGGTGGGGCGCAATTGGTGCAATACCTTTGCTAACGGGCTTAATTCGCTGGTGTCCGCTGTATATGCCCTTTGGTTTATCCAGTTGTGCCGTTCCCCCCAAAACTGAATAAGCTATTTTTATAAAACCTGACTGCATCCTTTGAGGCTAAAGTAATACTTTAATAAAAAAGCCTATTTTTTGTTAATAGGATGCAGTTAGTGTTTTTTAGATTTATTCTGTGCTTGTCTATAATTTTTACTCGTCTGTATTTTCAAAATCCCACCCATAATTAACTAATAACTCTTTGTATTACATATTTAATATTTAGCAGCGTCATTATTCAATATATTAAATTTTTTATGGAAACACTGTAATTTTTTAGTCCTAGCAAGCATGATTTTTCCAAACATCTGCTAGAATTACAGGGCAACTATAAAAATTATCAATCCCTATTGAAAAAAAGGAGTGCCGCCAAATGGAAACGTGGACGCAAGTCTATGCACCGTTGAATAATAACTTGTGGTTATCTGCTACTGTTGCCTTAATTCCGATATTATTCTTCTTTATCTCATTAGCTGTATTTCGTATGAAAGGCTATCTTGCAGGAACAATCACGGTTTTCCTCGCAATCTTAGTTTCTATTTTTATGTATCAAATGCCCGTAAAAATGGCTGTAGCTGCCACAGCTTATGGTTTTGCTTATGGTTTATGGCCGATTGCATGGATTATCGTCACTGCCGTATTTTTATATAAAATTACGGTCAAAATGGGACAGTTTGAAATCATTCGAGCCTCCGTGCTGTCCATCACCGCTGACCAACGTTTGCAAATGGTGCTGGTGGGGTTTTCCTTTGGCGCGTTTTTAGAAGGGGCTGCGGGCTTTGGCGCACCTGTCGCAATCACTGCCGCCTTGCTGGTGGGTTTGGGATTTAATCCACTCTATGCCGCAGGTTTATGCCTCATCGCCAACACCGCACCTGTCGCCTTCGGGGCAATGGGGATTCCTATCACGGTCGCGGGTAAAGTCACTGGTTTAGACCCGTTTCAAATCGGACAAATGGCAGGGCGACAATTGCCGCTGTTATCCTTATTCGTGCCGTTTTGGATTGTGTACATCATGGACGGAATGCGTGGGGTGCGCGAAACGTGGCCCGGCATTTTAGTCGCCGCTGCTGCATTTGCCATTACTCAATTTTTCACCTCGAATTATATCGGCCCAGAATTGCCTGATATTACCTCCGCTTTGGTGAGTTTGATTGCTCTTGCAGTGTTCCTGAAAGTTTGGCAACCCAAACATATTTTTACCTTCACCAATGGTAATCAAGGCACAACCGCCGCTCACGACCCCACAATTGACCGTTCTAGCGGTTATAGCATGGGGGAAATTTTTAAAGCATGGTCACCGTTCATTGTGCTGACGATTATGGTGACGATATGGAGTATTAAGCCATTCAAAGACTTATTTGCAAAAGGGGGGCTGTTAGAAAGCACTATTCTGAAATTCCACATCCCTTATTTGGATAATTTGGTGATTAAAGTCGCCCCGATTGTTTCCAAGCCTACGCCTTATGAGGCTTTGTATAAATTAGATTGGCTTGCAGCAACAGGAACTGCGATTTTTATTTCTGCGATTATTAGTATGATTATTTTGCGGATGGATTTGAAAAGCTTTGTCCAAACTTTTACAGAAACCATTGCGGAATTAATTAAACCCATTTTCACGATTGGTATGGTGTTGGGATTTGCATTCATCGCCAATTATTCAGGCATGTCTTCAACTTTAGGTTTGGCGTTTGCAGCAACGGGTTCATTTTTCCCCTTCTTCTCACCCTTCTTGGGTTGGCTGGGGGTATTTTTGACGGGGTCTGACACATCGAGTAATGCCTTGTTTGGGAATTTGCAAAGTGTGACCGCTAAACAAATCGGTGTAGACCCAATTTTGATGGTCGCTGCAAATACCACGGGTGGGGTCACGGGCAAAATGATTTCACCGCAATCTATCGCAGTGGCGTGTGCAGCAACGGGTTTGGTGGGGAAAGAATCGGATTTATTCCGTTTCACCTTGAAACACAGCTTATTGTTTATCATCATCACCAGCATCATGACCTATATTCAAGCTTACTACTTGAGCTGGATGATTCCGGGACATTAGTGAAAATGTAGCTGCATCCCCAAACCCTCTTCTCGTTCCCAAGCTCTGCTTGGGAACGCCTGCAAGTCAAGCTCTGCTTGACGATTCGGAAAACCTGAAACATTTTCAATAGATGACTAGATAATACACTCAGCATTTTTTCATTTCCAAATGTGAGGGCAGGATGACTGTAGCGTATTGTCAAGCGGAGCTTGACCAACAGGCATTCCCAAACAGAGTTTGGGAACGAGAACATTCCCCATTTTTCAAAGAGGGAAGCTAAACCCGCATTCCGCTACACTCCATACGAACTACTTTCTAAGTGATGAATTACCGCAAAACTTAAAGCCTATAAAAATCTAATGTTTTATAGGCTTTTGATTTCTTTATTCTTCAATTACCGTATTAAAGCACTCAAATATTCCACAGTTTGCACAGTTGAGAAGCAAGCACGTATCTGTTATTTTGTGGCATTGTTCTTAGCAGAGTCAGATTCTCCTCATTATGGCTACCCGATTTATCTTTATTACAGGCGGCGTGGTGTCCTCACTGGGCAAAGGCATTGCGGCTGCATCTCTCGCTGCGATTCTTGAAGCACGCAAATTAAAAGTAACCCTCTTAAAACTCGACCCCTATATCAACGTTGACGCAGGCACGATGAGCCCCTTTCAGCATGGGGAAGTGTATGTCACCGAAGACGGTGCAGAAACCGACTTAGACCTAGGGCATTATGAACGTTTTTTACGCACCACCATGGGGCGACAAAATAATTTCACCACGGGGCGTATTTACGCCAACGTGATTCGCAAAGAACGGCGTGGGGATTATCTCGGCGCGACAGTTCAAGTGATTCCGCACATCACCGATGAAATTAAACGCTGCATTTTGGCTGGCGCAGGCGATGCTGAAGTGGTGATGGTCGAAATCGGGGGCACGGTAGGGGATATTGAATCCTTACCTTTCTTAGAAGCAATTCGACAAATTCAAGGCGAATTCGGGCGGGAACGTACCTTATTTATCCATTTAACCCTCGTCCCTTATTTGCACTCTGCGGGCGAAGTCAAAACCAAGCCGACACAACATTCCGTAAAAGAATTACGTTCGATTGGGATTCAGCCTGATATTCTGCTGTGTCGCGCAATGCGCCCCTTGCCCGAAGGTGAACGCCGTAAAATTTCTTTATTCACCAATGTTGAAGAAAAAGCCGTGATTTCTTTAACCGATGCAGAATCAATTTATGCAGTGCCACGTTTATTATTCGACGGCAAGCTTGATGAAATCGTCTGCAATAAATTAAAGATTGAAACCCCGCCCGCCGATTTGTCGGAATGGGATGCGGTGGTGCACGCGCTGAAAAATCCTACGGGCACGGTCACGGTGAAAATGGTCGGCAAATATATGGATTTGACCGATGCTTATAAATCGTTGACGGAAGCCTTATTACACGCAGGCATTCACACCCATACCAAAGTGATTATTGATTATTTGGATGCGGAAGAAGTCGAAAAAAATGGCACGGCTTGTTTAGAAAATGCCGACGCGATTTTAGTGCCTGGTGGTTTTGGCGAGCGCGGCATTGAAGGCAAAATTAGCACTGCACGTTTTGCGCGAGAACATAATATTCCGTATTTAGGGATTTGTTTAGGAATGCAGGTGGCAGTGATTGATTTTGCTCGCAATATTGCAGGCTTGAACAATGCACACAGCACTGAATTTAAAACCGATACGCCCCATCCTGTGATTGCTTTAATTACCGAATGGATTAATGAAGGCGGCGAAATCGAAAGACGTAATAAAGAATCTGATTTAGGCGGCACGATGCGCCTGGGCGGGCAAATTTGTCATTTAAATCCTGAAAGTTTAACCTTTAAACTGTATCAAAAACAGGATATTAAAGAACGTCATCGCCATCGTTACGAATTTAATAATCATTACCTGCAATTATTACAAGCTTCAGGTTTGCGCTTTGCGGGCATGTCGGCTGATGGGAAATTAGTGGAAGTGATTGAAAATCCTCAACATCGTTGGTTTGTGGGTTGTCAATTTCACCCAGAATTCACCTCAACGCCGCGCGACGGACATCCCTTATTTTCGGGCTTTATTCAAGCCGCACGGGATTATGTGGCGGAAAGAAATCAAGCCAGCGAAGTCCTTAGTTAAAGGTAAAAATGGCTGTAAAAAAAGCGGGGAAGTGAGTTTATTCACTTCCCCGCTTTCTTATTTTAAACCCGCAAGATTCGCAATTTGCTTTCAGTCTTAAACCGACTCAAAGTGCGTAAACCTCACTTCACCACTCGTCTTAATTAAGGATGGGTCGTGCTTAAAGTCCAGGTTGAAGCGCGACCAGGAGCAACACCTGCGCCAGTGCCGCACACGTTGGTGACGCTGTTGTCGCCACGGAAGTTACCGATACATTGTGAACCACCGGGTGAGCTATAAGCTAAGAATACGCCGCCCGTCGTGGTGACATAACCCACGACTGGTGTACCTTTGCTATCCGCACAACCAACTTCCGTACCGTATACATAACCCGTATCGGTAACGTAAATTTCTCTAACATTACAGAAGCCATCAGAGCTGGCGTAGAAAGGACCGATGTCGGCAAAAGCGGACATCGAAGAAACAGCTAATAAAGCACCTACCAATAATTTTTTCATGATAACAGACTATCCTTGTGAGTTATGTGTTGAGGATTCTCGCTGACATTGCAGCTAAAATGAGAGTTTTGGAAGATTTAACATAAAATCTAGTTAAAACTCTATCATTTTATATTCTAATATTACCATAAGATTAAATTATTACAATATGATTATTTTCATCTGAAAATAACCACTATAAAGATACAGATAGCCAAAATTTCACTATTATCTTTCTTGATCGTTTTCTGATGACTAAAATTCAAAATGATGAAATACGCGCTTACTTTAGGAAAGATATCGGCTATTTTTCGGTATTGAAATAGGCATAAAAACTGCCTTTAACAAGAGGGTCTCTATTTCTTGAACTATTAGAACTAAAATGAATTTAAAGCTGACAGGTTTTGAAACTCTGTCAGCTTTAAAAAACTAAATTCCGTGGGCAGGCGAATAAGTCATGCACACCGCATTCAACATGCCTGAACTGATTGAAAAACTGAAAGAAATTAAACCCACAGCCACATTACCTTGACGCAATTCCTCGGTAAAATTGCGCACAATCAAGCTATTAATCCCATACATTAATAATTGTACGCAGCCTGCAATAAACGACCACACCAATAAATCGGCAATGCTCGCGCTTTGAAAAATCGCATAAGTCAGTGGCAATGCAAACCCAAAAATAGAGCCACTCAGCGACAAGGCGGCAGCTTTATTGCCTTCACGCGACCACACCCATTCTTTGCAGGGGGTTATCGCCGTATAAATGCCTAAAAATAAGCCCATTAATACAATGGAAACTACGAAATACTTTAAAAAATATGCGACGGCTTCCCAAGAAATATACGCATTGCCTAAAAATGTTTCGATCATCAGGGGTTACTCCAAAAATAAATGGGGAAGAAAACGGGAACTGTTGGCAGTAATCGGGCTGTGGTCTTCACGAATGCCCAAACCGCAGGCTTGTCCGTCAATAATCCAACTGCCTAAAATGGGATAGTTTTTCTCAAAATTCGGTAAAGGTTGATACGCTTGATAAACTTTCGGTTCATCAGCATAAAAACCGCCCGTGCTCAGATGGGTTTTGCCCGCAATTACCACGCGCACATTGCCGCCTTCGCGTGACAAAATCGGCTTTTCTACGTAAGTATCTCCCAATTTTTCAGGCGAAAAATACGCAGGCAATAAGTTGGGATGATTGGGATACATTTCCCACAGAATCGGCAAAATTGCCTTATTCGATAAAATCATGCGCCACGCAGGTTCGATGATACTGAGTTTTTCACGCAGCAAAAACGTCCCAATCGGCTCACGCAGCAGCCATTCCCACGGGTAAAGTTTGAACAGCACGTCAATGCGTTGCTCGTTTAAATCGGTGAAATATTTACCATTCCAGCCAATTTCGTCGAGATGAATCAAAGGCGCGTCAATGCCTGTTTGCATGGCAGTGTCGCGTAAATATTCGACCGTACCTTCATCTTCAATGCTGTCGCGCACCACCGCAAAATAAATTTTGCGCCCTAAACTTTGCTGCACTTTTTGCCACGCACTGAGCAGTTTTTCATGGATTGAATTGAATTGATCCGCCTGCGGAAACATTTCATTCAACCACTGCCATTGCACCACGCTGGCTTCGTATAAGGAAGTTGGGGTGTCGGCATTGAATTCTAAAAGCTTGGGTGGCGTTTCGCTGCCATCCCAAACCAAATCGAAACGCCCGTATAAACTGACCGCTTCGCGTTGCCAAGAACGTGTGATCATCGCGTGGTACGCTTCAGGAATATGAAATTCTGCAAAACGTCGCTGTTCGATAACCTGCGCAACAGCGTTTAAACACATTTGGTTTAATTCATCGCTGACGCTTTCCAACAGGTCAATTTGGGTCGCGGTAAACTGATAATAGGCGCGTTCGTCCCAATACATTGGGTCGGTGCCGTCGCCATAATCAATGGTATGAAAATTGAATCCAATCGCTTCACAACGGGCGATCCAATTTTCTCGGGGAGCTATCGGAATTCTACGCATTCAATTAGCCCGCCGATGAATGTCCAATACTGCCCGCAATGCCGCGTGAAGAACTGCCTGCACTGCGTCCTAGACTCGAATAAACTGAACTGTTGAAAGATTTTTTCGGGGTGTAGGTTTTTGCGGACTGTTCGGGCACAAACCACGCTTTGGGCGCGGGCGCGTTATTGCTGCCGTTGTTATCGTTGGAACGTGTGCCGCCCTTAAAATCTTCTATGTTAATGCGGTAATTACTGCGTGCGCCGCCGCTGTTGCTTGAATTGTTGTTATAACCCGATGAACCTGCTGCCGCTGCACTGCCTTCGCGATCATCGCACACCCCGTTTTGATTGCGGTCAAGGCAGCGTTGTTCACCTGAATGTTGCAATTGTGAGGCTAAATAACCCGCCGCAGCACCTGCTAATAAAGGCATCCAATAACTTTGTCCTTGGGATTGGACAACTTGGCATTTTCCTGAGCCTGCCAAAGATTCGCAGTCGTTTTGTTTTTCAAACAAGGGCTGTGCCTTGCCGAGTAAATTATTGCATTGTTCCTGTGTGTAATATTCCAAGCAATCATTGACGCTGTTGAAACGCAAATCTTTGGGTGGTTCATCCGAAGAACAGCTCATTAAGCTCAGGGCAACAGGGGCAATCAAGGTTAAAGTAATCGTTTTAGATTTCTTCATAACACCCTCTGGTTTATGGATACAAAAAAGTATTTTAGAAGTGACGCGCTCGAAACGCACGATTCTAAAACAGCATAATTCAATTTAACGAGAGATGCTGCTTTTTTCACAAGATTTAGGAGTTACCCAGTTGAAATTATAAGCAGTTCGTAGGGTGTATAAGGCGTAGCCACCATACACCTTGCGATTTGAAACTTTATAAAGCTTTTTGGATTAATACCTTATTAATTTAACTGTGTAACTCATTATGATTATTTTTAACTATGAAAATTGTGCTCATTGTGTGGATTAAGGTTCAGACAAGGTAGACCACATTTAGCAGACACACTGCTGTCTTAAGATAACGACATGCTATAGTATATTCACAGTCATGATTTTCAGAAAATGGGGGGCTTTGATGAATTTAAATATCGTGTTAGATCGGGCAGTGGTGCTCGATTTGTTAAGCATCACACCCAATGATACCCAACATTGTTTTAATCGTCTTCAAAAATCCCCCATTCGTTTCTGGATTCCCTGCGCCATTCTTGCAGTATTAGATGCCCAATTGGTCGACAGCCGTTACAAAGCTTTGCAATTTTTACTCGATGAAGGGGTGCAATTGCTCAGCAGCCTTGCCGCACATTGGCTACAAATTCCTGCCCAACACCCGAATAAGATTCAAGCCTTAATCAGTTTGGATGCGGCAATCTTGCCTGAAAATACCATGATTTGGACCCAAGATGAGGATTTTGCTTCGGCACATCCACAAATTGAGGCGGGCGATCATGAATTTATTTACAGCATGATGGCTGAATATGAAAGCGGCGGTGCATCACATTTAGTGGATTTGGCAAAAGCCCAACTACAAATTCGGGCAAATTTAGAACAACGCATATTTCGAGTCTTAAAACACGGGCAATATATTCTTGGCGAAGAAGTGCGTGTGTTAGAAAATCAATTGGCGGTGTATGTTGGGGTGAAACACTGTGTCAGTGTCGCCAATGGTACAGATGCTTTATTGTGTGCCTTGCTTGCATTGCGGATTAAAGCGGGTGATGAAGTGATTACGCCCGCATTTTCATTTATTGCCGCCGCCGAAATGATTGCCTTGATCGGGGCAACTCCTGTGTTTGTTGACATTGACCCCAACACTTATAATGTAGACCCGCAAGCAGTCGCAGCGGCAATGACACCGCGCACCAAAGCTATTTTAGCGGTAAATTTATATGGGCAATGTGCAGATTATTATCAACTTCAAGCGGTGGCTGGAGACGTGCCGATTATTGAAGATGCCGCGCAAAGTTTTGGCGCAACCTACCACGACAAAACTTCATGCAGTTTAGCGCAAATCAGTTGTACCAGCTTCTTTCCTTCAAAACCGCTGGGCTGTTATGGCGATGGTGGTGCCTGTTTTACCAATGATGACGCACTTGCGAACAGTTTGCGCCAATTACGAGCTCACGGACAAACACAGCGTTATCAGCACCTCATTCTCGGCATGAATAGTCGTTTGGACACCTTGCAAGCCGCGATTTTGCTTGAGAAACTGGCGGTTTTTCCCAAAGAAATTTTAGCACGCCAACAGGCTGCCAAAATTTATACAGAACTGTTTAGGGCTAAAGCTTTAGATAGTAGCATTCGCCTGCCGTATATCGCACCAGAAAACACCAGCGTTTATGCGCAATATACCATTGCTTTGGAAAATCGTGAGGCGGTTCAACGACGACTACAACAAGCGAATATTGCCACTACAGTTCATTATCCTGTGCCCCTACATTTGCAACCTGCCTTCGCTTATTTATCATATACGGTGGGCAGTTTCCCACATTCAGAACATGCCGCACAGCAAGTCTTAAGTTTGCCTATGCATCCCTATTTGAGAGAAGCAACACAATTACAGATTGTCACGACTTTGAAAAATGCTGTCTCTGTTTAAGATCAGGTTTACACAATAACAAAATAAAATACTCGGGATTTATAAAAAATATTATTTTATAGAATAATGGCTTACTATAAATTCATCCTCAGTTTTAGCTGTGTGTAATATGGACTCTTTTTTGCAATACCTTGTACTTTTGGTCACTTAACATTTTTTATAGGAAGCATCGCAATATGAAACATTCCGCTCCATTTTATCTAGGGCTAATTGCTCTAAGTGCTACGTTGTACAGTGGTTATAGCGCGGCTGAAGAAGATAAGGAAATGCTCAAGTTGGTTACGGTCAGCGGTTGCCTTACCTGTCACACGATTGATCCGAAACCTGTCTCCACCGAACCTAATGCAGTGTTGCCGACTGCACCTGCTTACCGCGAAGTGGCTGCAAAGTATAAGAATGACAAAGATGCGTACACCAAATTGTTAGCAGCAGTCAAACAAGGCAGCAATCCTTACCAACGCCATTGGCAAGGCAAAGTCAGCGGTTTAGCAATGCCTCCTAATGTCGCGCTGAAAGATGATGATGCTGAAAAATTGGTGAAATGGGTATTATCTTTAGATGCCCCCAAAGAAGCTGCTAAGCCTGCCGCTGAACCAGCCAAGAAATAAACGTTATCTGGTTCTGAAAAATCGCAGTGATAAAAATGCCCTCGTGATGAGGGCATTTTGCTGTGCGGAGAAAAGTTTTAGTAAAGATTTAAGGGGCAATTGCTAAAACCTCACATAGAGGGAAAGGATATCTCTCACAACATTGATCCCTCTGATAACTGAGTATTTGGAAAGTCGAAGCCTAGGTTTTACCACGGGGTAAAGAAATCTGAGTTGCTAAGAGTGTCCTATGGTGTTTTGCAAAACGCGCCATCGCGTTGAACAATCAGAAGTCTGATAAAACATAGTTTAAGTTTTGCATTAGCATTCTCAAGAGTCCGTTCAAAATTCTTAAGCCGTGACTTACATCTCTCTACCCAAGCAAGTGAGTGAACAAGGGAAAGCCTAAACTATCCACCGCTAAGTGTCTTTTAATACCATGGGTGGCTTTGTAAAAACAAAAGTCCTTGCTTTGAAGCATAGATTGTTGAATCTGGAATAAGGACTCATTTTATCTCGCTTTGATTCTCTATCCCTCATCTTTTACATCTTACACAAGACTTCAAATCGGTTCTATAAGAAAGTCTTTCCTAGTAAACGCCATAAAGCTGTTGGGATAGAGACTGGGCTTACTAATCATATTGAGCGATTTAACAATACATTGAGACAGCGAGTTAGTCGTTTAGTTAGGAAAACCTTATCTTTCTCCAAGAAGTTAGAAAATCACATCGGAGCTATCATTTATTTCATTAACCATTACAACAAATCACTGCTTCTTTAGCACTACCAAATCCTTTAATGTTTAGTCTCCTTTTTCAAAGGGGGAGTGAAAATATTTTGAATAATATCCCACACTCCCTATAATCTATCAGATTATTTTCCCGAATAGCCTTGAGGTTTTGAACCATGCAACTTCCCTTTACTGGCAGAGCTGAGCAACTTGCGCAGATTAAAAATTTAATGGCAGCAAAAGAGGGCGCGTTTTTTGTGGTGACGGGTCATGCGGGCATCGGGAAAAGCACTTTGTTGCGGCATATTGCGGAGTTATATCCACAGCAAGGGCAAGTTTTTGTTGATATTAGTGATATTCCACCTTTGCAAACCGCTGTGGAATTTTTGCAGCATTTTGCAAAATGTGCGAAGGGTTTAAAACATACGGAAGCCGCTTTGGCAAAAATTAAGGGCGCGTATAAAACCGCTGAAGATTTGATTGCGCCGTATAAAACCTTGTTGGGAGAGACGGCTAAATTAGGCTATGAGAATTACAATTCAGAATTGTCTAAAGATGAGCAAGGTAAATTCACCAAAATAGTGAGTAGTACATGAGAAAGTTCGGGATTTGTTGCTGGCGTATGCGCGGCATAAAGGCTGCTTAGAATCTGAAGCCACGAAAAGCTTGCGTAAACAATTAGCGGATTCTTTTGAACAACGTTATCAATTGACGAAGGATATGGATTTATTTTTAGAAGGGCTTCATCAGCAGGTTATGAGCGATGATACGAAAATTGAACAGATTAGAGACCCAGAACTATTAATACAACTGGCTATAAGTTTGGGGCGAGAAAAACAGTTTGCAAAAATAAGTCAAGTTTTCTTGCAGTTAATCAATATTAAGCCTGATTATGAAAGTGCTTGGTGTGGGTTAGGAATTGCTTTAAGTGAGCAAGGCAAACTAGATGAAGCGGTCAATGCTTACCACAAGCAAATCGACATTAATCCCAATCATAAATGGGCTTGGAATGGGTTGGGGAATACTTTAAGTGACCAAGGTAAATTAGAAGAAGCGGTCAATGCTTATAAAAAGCAAATCGAAATCCTGTCTAATCATAAACAGGCTTGGAATGGTTTGGGAAATGCTTTAAAACGACAAGGTAAACTAGAAGAAGCAGTGAATGCTTACAACAAGCAAATCGACATCAATCCTAATCATGAATGGGCTTGGTATAATTTGGGCAATGCTTTAAGACGACAAGGCAAACTAGAAGAAGCGGTGAATGCTTATGAAAAGCAAATCGACATTAATCCTAATGATGAAGATGCTTGGAGTGGGTTGGGGAATGCTTTATATGACCAAGGCAAACTAGAAGAAGCAGTTAATGCTTACAACAAGCAAATCGAAATCACGCCTGATCATGAACAGGCTTGGGATGATTTGGGGGATGCTTTATATGACCAAGGCAAACTAGAAGAAGCAGTTAATGCTTACAAAAAGCAAATCGAAATCACGCCTAATGATAAATGGGCTTGGAATGGTTTGGGGAATGCTTTAAAACAACAAGGCAAACTAGAAGAAGCGGTCAATGCTTACCACAAGCAAATCGAAATCAATCCTAATGATGAATGGGCTTGGGATGATTTGGGGGATGCTTTAAAACAACAAGGCAAACTAGAAGAAGCGGTCAATGCTTATAAAAAGCAAATCGAAATCACGCCTAGTCATGAATGGGTTTGGGATGATTTGGGGAATGTTTTAAGTGATCAAGGTAAATTAGAAGAAGCAGTCAATGCTTATAAAAAGCAAATCGAAATCAAGCCTAATCATGAATATGCTTGGTGTAATTTGGGGAATGCTTTAAGTGACCAAGGCAAGCTAGAAGAAGCAGTGAATGCTTACAACAAGCAAATCGACATCAAGCCTAATCATAAATATGCTTGGAATGGTTTGGGGAATACTTTAAGTGACCAAGGTAAACTAGAAGAAGCTGTCGATGCTTACAACAAGCAAATCAACATCAAGCCTAATCATGAATATGCTTGGAATGGTTTGGGAAATGCTTTAAAACAACAAGGCAAACTAGAAGAAGCGGTGGATGCTTACAAAAAGCAAATCGACATCAATCCTAATCATGAATGGGCTTGGTATAATTTGGGAAATACCTTAGAGCAACAAGGCAAACTAGAAGAAGTGGTGAATACTCACAAGAAGCAAATCGAAATCAATCCTAATCATGAATTTGTTTGGAATAATTTAGGAAACGCTTTAAGTGACCAAGGTAAGCTAGAAGAAGCAGTGAAGGCTTACAACAAGCAAATCGACATCAATCCTAATCATGAACAGGCTTGGAATGGGTTGGGGAATGCTTTAAGTGAGCAAGGCAAACTAGAAGAAGCGGTGGATGCTTACAATAAGCAAATAGAAATCAATCCTGATCATAAACATGCTTGGAATAGGTTGGGAAATGCTTTAAGTGACCAAGGCAAGCTAGAAGAAGCGGTGAATGCTTACAATAAGCAAATAGAAATCAATCCTGATCATAAACATGCTTGGAATAATTTGGGGCTTGCTTTATATCAACAGGGAAAACTGGAAGAGGCTGTGAAGGCTTGCAACAAGCAAATCGACATCAGTCCTGATCATAAAGATGCTTGGAATAATTTAGGACTTGCTTACTGGGGACAAGGAAATCTCACAAAAGCACAGCAATCTTTTGCTAAAGGTTTAGAAATTAATCCTCAAGATATTAATATATTAAGCAATGATGCTGAATTAGCGTTAGTACAAAATGACAAAGCCCGTTGTTTACAGCTCATAGCCAGTGCATCCACACTAACAAACAACAAAGAAGATTATTACGTCATTCTTCCCTTTCTAGCATGGCTAGCAGAACCCGAAAACTCTCCTGCTGCTATTTATACAGCAATCTCAGAATTAGACAAAAGCGTTAAAATTGAGTGGAGTTTTTCCACTACAGAACCCGCTATTCTGCGTTTAAATCCAGAACAGCAACGCCTCGCCTGCCAATTCATTGCGTATTTTCAAGGGGTTGGGGAATTACCGCGTGTCTGAACCGCAATTCACATAATTAACACAATTGCCATGATTAAACCCTAAAGAGTTTTTTAATTGTGTAAATTTGGGTAATTGTGTGAATTATGGTTCAGACAAAGGAGCAAATTATGAGCATTGATGTAGAAGTTCGACACATTACCCCAGCAAATGGCAATATTTTTGAGGATTTAGGTTTTGCACCTGCGGAAGCTATGAAACTCAAGATTAAAGCGGATTTAATGATTCAGCTCAAACAGTGGATTAAAGAAAGCAATTTAAAACAAGCGGATGCTGCACGTCCTCGTGTTTCCAATGTCATGCACGATAAAGTTGAAAAATTTACCATTGATGCACTGGTCGACATGGTCGAATTAACAGGACATCATGTCCAGATAAATATTTCCTAATCACCCACTATTCTGCGTTTTCCCCTAGCTGGTCAGAGTTTGTAACCCCGACTGGAACATTTGAGAACATCAGAACAAGCTGAAATGTTACGGTGCAAGTTACAAACCTGCACCAGCAAGGGATATTTCATTTTTTCAGATAATCTTTAAAATGAAAAAGCCAACGTTGTTGTTCGTCAGTTTCGGGGACTTGAATTTTTCGTGCTTTAGAAATGAGTTGACAAGCGTTTTCGGGTTCAATACCAAAACGAATTAAAATGCTCGCGGTTATTAGTCCAGCCTGACCGATGCCTGCACGGCAATGCACGGCTACTTTTTTTCCTTCTTTTAATTGACAAAGTAAATGATCAACCAGTTTTTTAGTCTCTAAAAAAGAAGGTACACTTCTATCTACAATGGGAAAAGAAATATATTGAATTTGATAGCGTTCACATAATGTTTTTTCGTTCTGTAATTCAAGTTCATAAATTTCATCAGCGGTTAATAAACACACAACTAGATTAACACCTTGATGATTAAACTCTTGTATCTCATCCTCTAACCACTCGTTTGAACGAGGTTTTGGCATAATCGCCAAATTTCCCGCCAAAAAATCTTTAATCCAATAAATATCGGGTAATAACATATTCAACTCATTATTTTTCAATAAGATTGTTCTTGTTCCCAAGTAGCAATTGGGAACGAGAGAAACCGCGTTTTTTGCCAGCGATGCCAACTGGGGACGGATTTTAGCGGCGGTGGGACGGGTGGGCTTAAAAAATCTGGATTTAGATAAAATCAAGATTTATTTAGGCGATGTCTGCATTGTGGAAAATAGCGGGCGTGCTCAAAGTTACACCGAAGCGCAAGGGCAAGCGGTGATGTCGGAAAAAGAAATCACGATTCGCGTGTTGTTGGCGCGGGGCGATGCGCTGGAAGATGTGTGGACTTGTGATTTTTCATACGATTACGTGAAGATTAATGCGGAATATCGGACTTAGTTTTAAATTTTAACTGCGCCCCCAACCCCCTAAAGGGGGCTTTAAATAAGCCCCTAAATCCCCTAAAGGGGAGGGCTGCGTCAAAGATTTAAATCACGTTTTTAAATAAGCAGTTAAAGTAGATATTGTTGTAACTCCCTCTTATGCAAACACTTTGCTTAAGAGGGAGGACTGGCTAATCAGACCCATCAGGCTTTCAACCCCTGCCCGCATCTTCATGATTCCCTCAGTCACCGAACTCACCCCCGCAAACCTCAATAAGTTTAACCCAATACTCCGTAAAATACCCATCACCAAGGCTGAATTCGGTTTAGAGATTCCACAGCTATCTTCTTTCAAAACAACATCCTTTACCCAGTGTAAGTTGTTCTCTATACACCTATGTCCTTGTATCCACTTTCCAAACAGATAAGCGCTCGCCTTCTCACTACTGAGGTAATAGCTATCACTTTTCACCTGCTTTTTCCCACGTGAACCTTCGCGATGGACTAGAATCAAACTACGTAAACCTGCCCATCCTTCCAAAGCTGAGACAGTC
The DNA here is from genome assembly GCA_028688145.1 of Thiotrichaceae bacterium. Classification (GTDB taxonomy): domain Bacteria; phylum Pseudomonadota; class Gammaproteobacteria; order Beggiatoales; family Beggiatoaceae; genus JAQTYU01. Next base: position 139,609 of record JAQTYU010000002.1, read on the forward strand.
CACACTTTCACTCTGTAGCTTTTTGTTGATAGCTATGACTGGATTGCGGCTTTCTTGCTCTAACAGACTCCAATAAGTGTTCACGGAGCTTCTTTTGATTGCCTTTCACAGGAATAACGTAACCCTGCTTATTCTTCACTATCAACTCTACTGTTTTTTTTGAGTGCGTCTAAAGTAAATATAGCCTTCTCTACTTCAAACAAACTCAACAAAGCTTGAACTTGATGAATCTCGCTCTGTTTGCTGTTTTCCAAAGTCCCAACCCGTAACACCAGCTGACTTTGATGCCCAAAGAAACTTACTAAACTTGCAAAGTTCTGCTGCGAGTCATGACAATGACTGACGGTGCTATTAATGCTTTTCCCATCAATGGCGATAAGCTCTGGCTTATAATGATTCAACATCCATTGATTAAATGCCTCACATAACTTTTGAACATCGAGACGATTACTGAGCCTTAGGAAGGTTGATGCACAAGGTGCTTTACCTCGGGGGGTAAAGGAATCTGGTTTGCTAAGAGTGTGTTGTGGTGCTTTGCAAAACGCGCCATCGCATGGAAACTTGTATAACCACACATCATGCTCATTATCATGATAACGAGGGTAGGTGTCTGCTGATGACGAATACCTTTGGCTTTACGAGAGTCACTCAGTGTATTTAGGTATGGGATTAAACTGTTCATCTCTTATCAGGATAATCAATTAGTTAAGGATTATGTGTGTTTAACTGCATATTATACCTAATCTTTAGCTTCTTTGACGCAGCCCTCCCTTTAGTGGGGGCTATCTGTAGAATTTTGCTAAGCTGCAACATCAACCAATTGATCGAAAAATTGGCGGGTCATTTGCCGTTGTTCATCACTGCTGCTGACACGATTCACCATGTCACGGAAAATGCTGCTGCTGTTTTGCCCCTTGCTGTACCAAGATAAATGCTTACGCGCGATACGCACGCCTGCATATTCGCCATAAAACTGGTACAGATTTTCCAAATGTGCGAGCAATGTGTCACGAATTTCGTGAATGCTTGGCTCGGCTAATTTCTCGCCTGTCGCCAAATAATGATTAATTTCACGGAAAATCCATGGATTACCTTGGGCGGCTCTGCCAATCATCACCGCATCTGCGCCCGTATAATCTAAAACAAATTTAGCTTTTTCAGGATTGCGAACGTCGCCATTGGCAATCACAGGTATTTGAATACTTTGCTTAATTGCGGCAATGGTGTCGTATTCGGCATCGCCTGTATAGGCACAAGCCCGCGTGCGCCCATGCACGGCTAAGGCTTGAATTCCTTCACCTTCTGCGATTTTGGCAATAGCAACCCCATTACGTGTGGACTTATCCCAACCTGTACGAATTTTTAGGGTTACTGGCACGTCGATTGCATTAATTACAGCGTTCAAGATGCGTGCAACTAACAGTTCATCGCGTAATAAAGCAGAGCCTGCCATCACATTACAGATTTTTTTGGCAGGACAGCCCATATTAATATCGATAATCTGTGCACCATTTTCGACATTGTAACGGGCAGCCTCTGCCATGAGTTGCGGATCAGTACCGACTATCTGTATACTACGCGGTTCGACTTCGCCGTCATGGTTAGCGCGACGTTTGGTTTTTTCACTGCCCCATAACAGGGAGTTTGAGGAAACCATTTCGGAAACCGCCATGCCAGCCCCAAGTTGCTTGCAGAGTTGTCGAAACGGGCGGTCAGTCACGCCAGCCATAGGAGCTAGGACGACGCGGCTAGGTAGATGATATTTTCCAATCTGCATTACGCTTGCTTAATCCTGTGAGTTATCTAAAGAAATTATTTTAACATGAACAGGGATTGAGTTTTAAGCAGTTGCCCATATATCTGGCTACTCGTTATTGAAAGTTCGCGAGTCAATATCTAGGGAAATCGAAGGGGATTTTGTAAATCAAGATTTATAAATAAATTTTCACACTAAAATATCTTATAAATTAGCAAGTTACAAAAAAATTTAAAATAAAACAAAAATAAATGAAAAAAATGCTTGACAGCAAATTTAAAAAGTTTTAAATTGCAATCCAAGGTTATGTTGCAGCGCACAAAACGAAGTTGCAAAGCAGATTAGGATTACATCCTAAAATTAACAAAAAGTTTCCGGATGCATTGCGTGAGTTTACCGCAGTGCAACCAGCAAAGGCTCCTCCATCCTCCTTTGGTGGTTTGGCGCGACACCAACCCGTTGCGCCTCTTTTAGATTCGTAGTAAGTGCTGTGATGAATGATATAAATGGAGCATTCACTCAGCGCACGTACAGACTCCTCCATCCTCCTTTGGTGGTTTGGCACGACATTACCGTGTTGTGCCCCTTTGAATTCATCATGACCCGCAGGTTCAGTATTAAGAACTGCGATGTACAGACTCCTCCATCCTCCTTTGGTGGTTTGGCACGACAGTAATTGTCGTGCCTTTTTTATTTTGTGTTTAGGCTTTGCCTAAAATTCTTATTTTTATATCTTTATAGATATTATTTTATTATGGCGACATCCTGTCGTACTGCTGATGTATCCCTTCTTCTCCGCCTTAGTGGTTTGGCACAACATCAACTGTCTTCCCGTTTTTGATACTAGGACAGTAATGTTTCATCTTTTAAGTCTCGATTCTGATGACAAATAAAAACGTGTACCCATCAAACAGTCTGTTCTGTAAGTTCTTTCAGAACACCGTTGATGTGTACACGCAAACATACCACAAGCCCTTAGTCTTATGCAATTGTCGGAAAACAAGACACTTTTGTTTTTCTAAGGCGAATTATTTCCCATCTCATTGTTATTCATGACTAAAGTTATGGGTATTAGCCTAACATGTCTGCAACGGCATCACGTTCTTGTTCAAGTTCTTGTTGAGTTGCGATCATTCTTTCACGGCTGAATGCGTCAACTTCCAATCCTTGAACAATACTGTACTTGCCATTTGCGCAGGTGACGGGGAAGGAATACATCAAACCTTCAGGAATTCCATAGCTACCATCGCTAGGAATACCCATGCTCACCCAGTTACCATTAGAACCTAAAGCCCAATCTCTGATGTGATCAATCGCAGCAGAAGCAGCAGAAGCAGCAGAAGATTTGCCGCGTGCTTTGATGATGGCTGCGCCACGTTGTTGTACGGTAGGAATAAAGTCTTTTACCATCCAATCTTGATCAACTAAAGTTGTTGCAGCTTTGCCAGCAACTACGGTATGGCTTAAGTCTGGATATTGGGTTGAAGAGTGGTTGCCCCAAATGACCATTTTTTCAATTTCGGTCACTTTGCTACCCGTCTTCGCTGCCAATTGGCTTAAAGCACGGTTGTGATCTAAGCGCGTCATTGCGGTGAAGTTTGCTGGATTAATCTTAGGTGCAGAACGCATCGCAATATAAGCGTTGGTATTAGCAGGGTTGCCCACCACTAAAACTTTAACGTCAGGACTTGCATGATCATTTAATGCTTTACCTTGGCTGGTGAAGATTTGACCGTTGATGCGTAACAGGTCGTTTCTTTCCATGCCAGGACCACGGGGGGTAGCACCGACTAATAAAGCGTAGTCTGCATCTTTGAACGCAACAGCGAGGTCGTCGGTCGTGATTACTTCTTGCAACAAGGGGAATGCACAGTCATCTAATTCCATCGCTACGCCTTTTAAGGCTTCTAAGGCGACGGGCATTTCTAAGAGTTGCAGAATAACGGGTTGATCTTTACCTAACATATCGCCTGCAGCAATACGGAAAACTAAAGAGTAAGCAATTTGACCTGCGCCCCCAGTAACAACGACACGTACGGGTTTTTTCATAATGATTTCCTTGGTGTTTTTTATTTCAATCCATACCAGCCCCGAAAGGCTAGTAAAATTTTCTACAAACGTTTTCAATGCTAATAGCTATCTCGAACGAACGATTTAGTCTTAATCTAAGCTCTGCGTTTGTATAGCCTTGTCAACTCCCAATGCTGCTCTCGCTATGACATCGAAAGTGCCTGAAAGTATAATTGAAAAGCACAGTTTCTCAAACACTTTTACAGTGAGGCTCATCAACGTAGCACGGATAGCAAGTATTTCTCGCCATTTTGTCTGAACCACAATTCACATAATTACCTTAATTCACACAATTAAAAAATATTTTTTGGATTAAATTATGGCAATTGTGCAAATTAAGTGAATTGTGGTTCAGAAATCTTGTATTTACCCACGGGAATTTTATAATCAGGTGAATTTCCAAGGAGGTTCGCCATGCCTTTCCCGCCGTTTATGCAAGCTGGTTTAGATAAAGTTTTACACGCTTCTGTCAATATTGATGCGATTACGAACAATGCAGGTTCGTTGTCGAAATTGGGCGGTATTTTACACAAGCATTTCTGCACGCCCGCCCAACATTTATTACCCGCCTATCGCAGTTCTTATCAAGATACTTTAAAAGCCTTACGTTTCACTTTAAATCCGCCGTATGTGCCTTTGCACAGCAAAATTATTAAGGATTTTCAGGGCGATGTCCGCGCGGTTTTACCCGCCTTTCCGCACACGCAACTTTATAAAGCTTTGGCAAAAGAATGTCAGAGTTTAGAAAAGCAACTTTTATTTTCGCAAGCTTCTTTGCAAATTGGGACAAAACAAGCTTTTGAGGCAGATTTAGCCGCTTTGGTTGGGTCGAAAACTTTACCGAATTTGACCGAATTAATTTTAGAAGATGTGCAAAATCGTGTAGAAATTTCTGCTGAATTATTGGAATTACTGCGTTTAGAAGATTTATTAGGTTGTGGAATTTGGCACTTTTTGCGGGCAGATAAGCAACTGAGTTTATTAATTGCCGCTTTACAGCAGGAAGAAACTTTTCAGCGGGTGAAACGGATTGATGAAAATGTGGAAGAAATTCTGGGCAAAGTGGATGAAGTTCTGGATTCTTTTCGCAAGTATCACCGTGCCGCAGAACAAGGTGGCAATGATTACGCGAACAGTGAAAGTGCGAAAGCCTTAGAAAAGGCAGAACAGCAATTAGCGCGTGAAAAAGAGAAATCTTGTTTATCGGGTTTGACGCAGGCAATGAAAAGCGGCAATCCGAAAAAAGCGCGTGAATTGATGTTGCAAGCTTTGAAATTGGCAAAAACCGAGGCTGAAAAAGCTTTAGTACATTACAGCTTGTTTAAATTGGCGGTGTCAGAGAAAAATCCTGATTTGCAACAAGCTTTTGAGCATTTACAGCAAGCGATTCAATTAGATGAAGCGAATTACGCGCCTTGTGACCCTTATACCTTTGAAGTGCAAGCCTTGCTGGGCGTGGGCGGCATGGGTTATGCCTTATTGGCGCGTTCAGGCGCGGTGGAATTGGTGGTGAAATGTTTTTGGCAGGAGTTGGAAAACAAGCAGCTCGCAGAAGCAGAGAAAATGCAGCAAGTTCAAGGCTCTTATGTGCCCTCTTTATTTGGTAAGGGAATTTATCGGCATCAGAAACGCTTGTGTTTGGTGACGCATTATTTACCTCAGGCAGTGGACGGGGCGCGTTGGCTGGCACAGCACGACAAATTAGAGGAAAGCGTCGGTTTGGTGGTGGCGATTCGTTTAGCGGAAGCCTTGCAGGCAATTCATGCGGTGGGCGTGCTGCATTTGGATTTGAAGCCCGCGAATGTGTTGTTATTGCCAGCGGCTCAAGCGGAAAATTGGGAAGTGCGGGTCATTGATTTTGGCTTGTCGAAATTGTTGCCGCAATTGGCGAATCACGGGCGTACTCGAACGATGACAGGGACGGCTTCACATACAGTGACCTTGTCGTTGGGTTATGCGTCTCCTGAACAGATAGCAGGGGAAAAATTAACGGCTGCCAGTGATGTGTTTAGTTATGGCAAGACGGTGTTTGATTTGGTGGGGGATAAGGAAAGTTCAGAAGCCCCAGCGTCATTGGAAATGGTGTTGAGAAAGTGTGTGAGAAGTCGCCCTGAGGAGCGGATAAAGTGGGCTGAGTTGTTGCAGACATTGCGTGTTCCAAAACAGAGTTCGCCTGAACCTAAACAGAATTCACCGACACCTGTGCCGTCTAAAAGAGATGACAAAGGCATAGCCCGCACTTTTTCCACAGTGAAAGCAGGCAAGCGAGAAGATTTCACGGTTTACGAAAAAACCTTTGATATAAAAGGCACGGAGTTGGTAATGGTGTATGTGCCAGCAGGTGAATTTATGATGGGGTCGAATGACGGTTCTAGTGATGAAAAACCCGTGCACAAGGTAAAAATAGAACAGGCGTTTTACATGGGTAAATTTCCTGTGACCCAAGCGCAATACAAAGCAGTGATGGGAGAAAATCCTTCTAGCTTTAAGGACAGTCATAATTTACCTGTGGAAAGTATGACTTGGAAACAAGCAGAAGTGTTTTGTCAGAAATTATCTGCGTTGTTAAAGAATGAATGTCGATTACCAACAGAAGCGGAATGGGAGTACGCTTGTCGAGCGGGGACGAGTACGAACTACTGGTGGGGTGACAGTATGGATAATAACCGCTGTTGGTATAACGGGAATTCGGGAAGTAAAACCCATCCTGTGGACGAAAAGGTGAATGAGCACACGAATCCATTTGGTTTATGTGACGTGCACGGAAATGTGTGGGAATGGTGTTGTAGTGATAAAGGTAGTTATGGGGATGGGAAGGAAATGAGGATTGCAACTGGAGGATATTCACGCCTGTTGCGCGGTGGTTCTTGGGACAGCGATACAATTAACTGTCTTTCTGCCTATCGTCGCAAACGCTCCATTAGGGACTACTACTTCGGCGTCCGTGTCGTTTTGCCCCTAGCTGGTCGGGGTTTGTAACCCCGACTGGAACATTCCCTCGTTCCCAAGTGCCACTTGGGAACGCCGTCTTGACCGCGTTGCGGTCTGCATCTATACAAGATGCAACGCATCCAAGAATGTATTCCCAAGCAACGCTTGGGAACAAGAAAATAAGTTTTTCCTCGTTCCCACGCGCCTGCGTCACTGCCATTAAGTTAAGCTTTATCTTATTGTATTCTCAAGTTTATTGTTTTTCACCCCCTTTGAAAAAGGGGGCAGGGGGGATTTAAAAATCTCGAAAATTGCCACGATCTTAAATCCCCCTCATTCCCCCTTTTTCAAAGGGGGAGGCTAAACACGCATATAACCTTGCTCCACGCTTAACTTAATGGCTGTGAAACGGAGTTTGGGAATGCCTGCACGTCAAGCTCTGCTTGACGATTTAGGAAATCTGAAACATCATCAATGGATAATACGATAATACACACAGCATTTTTTCATTTCTAAATGTGAACACAGGATAAACCCCGACCAGCTAACTGGTTATCACGTTTCACGGTGGAATACGCTACGCTATTCCACCCTACGACTAAAAATTTTTAATTGTGTTAATTAAGGTAATTACGGTTCAGACATTTAGAAAAACTCTCAGGAGCAAATCATGCGTTGGTTCACCCCTCTCCTCCTCAGCAATATTTTATTATTCTCACAATCCTTATTTGCCGCAGAGCTTGCCTTTCCAGAAACCCAACAAGAAATTGAAGCCGCCCTCAAACCCAAACTGAAAGCCCGCAGTTTCACGCCCGCCTCACGCGGTGTCAGCGACAAATTAAGTGACGACCCGCCCAAAGTTGGCGCACTCATTCAATTTGATTACAACTCAGCTAACATTCGCCCCAGCTCTTTTGCCTTATTGCAACAATACGCCAAAGCCCTACAAAATGGACTCAAAACCAATAAAATCAAAATCGCAGGACATGCCAGCAGCGAAGGCGAAGACAGCTATAATTACACCTTATCTTATCGACGCGCCCAAGCGGTGCGTAGTTTCCTACTCGCCCTAGAATTGCCCAACAATCCAGAACAACGCCTGATTGTAGAAGCCTTTGGAGAAGCCCAGCCCATTGCCTCCAATGACAATGAAACAGACAGAGAAAAAAATCGAAGAGTGGAATTTATAACGATGGAATAGTTTTAGAAAAGTCTGAATCTGGATTTACAGGATTATCCGAATTAAGCAGAATTAACCCACTCATAAAAATAGACTTTCTTTCATTCTGAAAATCCTTTAATTCTGAAAATACTGACTCAGACAATTAACTAACGATGCTCAAAACTCAACACATTCACGCAGCCCTTGCGTTCACAATACCCCGATAACTGCTGCTGCGTTAAATGATAAACCTTGCCATCCTGCTCCATTTGCAAAGCTTGAACCTTCTTTTGCGGATCATCTACAATTCCCGCAATACCTCGCCCTGCAAGCAATAAAGGCATTCCCGCCTCCGCTAAAGCACTTTTATTCGGCAATTTCTCCAGCGCGGAATCAGGCTGTTGGCTGGCAATGAAATAAATCTTCTCTGTCCCTGTCTGCTGATCCAACTTAAAAGACTTCACCTCGGTTGGCGCAAGATAAGTTTTGCCCGCCAGCACATGACTGGTTTGATTCAAAATCACATCACCCCACTTGTCGATCGGAAATAATCGCCACAACACATTTTGACTATCCACCTGTAAAATATACACATAGCTGTCTTTTTCAGGTGTAAAGGCAATTTTATAACTGTCTCCCGAATGCAAAACCGCATTTTGCGTCAACGGCAACAACTCCCCCGTATTTGCAGCACGGTAAGCATAAGTCACATTAAACTGCTTAGGAATTTCCACATCAATCGCCAGACGCACTTCTGTAGAAGCGAGTTGTTTCAATTTAGGAATTTCCTGCTCCACCAATTTAATCCGATCTTCTAAACTTTGATGACTCGATTGTAATTGCTTAAGAACAGTGTGCGCTTGATTTACAAAATCCTGCGTTTGTTTAAACACTTCGGGCGAAGGATATTGACCTGATTGCTTGGCTTCATTCAGTTGTTTTTGTACTTGTAACAATTGGTTTTGTATTTCAACTAATTGCGGATTCGTGCTATTACCAAGCAAGTTCTGCGTAGCAATTGCCCCAAGCTCACCGCCCACCCCTTTGAGCACAGAGTCTACCAACCGCCATGCCACTGCTGCATAAGCGTGACTATTTTGAATGTGCAACATCAACAATAAACATAAAATCGTAAACGAAAAACGAGATGACATAGAAACTCCCATTAAAATGATATTCAATAGAAAGTGTAGATGATTTAAAAACGAAAAAGACCTGCTAGATTTCAAAAACCTAGCAGGTCTTTTTTATGTACGGATAGAATTACTCTAAATTTGACGTATAAACATTACTCAACGTCACAAACTGTTCCACCCCCAAAGTTTCCGAACGACATTGCGGATCAATATTCGCTTGCTCAATCAACTCCACACTCATCAAACTTTTTAAAGTATTACGCAAGGTTTTACGGCGTTGTGCGAAGGCTTGTGCGACGACTTTAGAAAAGTGTGCTGCATTCAAAGCAGGATAAGGCAAACTCGCATGAGGCATCAAACGCACCATACTTGAATTGACTTTAGGCGGCGGGAAAAAGCTTTCAGGCGAGACATCGAACAGTTTTTCAACATAGCAATGATACTGCAACATCACCGATAAACGCCCATAATCCGCGCTGTCAGGCTCTGCTGCCATGCGATCCACCACCTCCTTTTGCAACATCAAAGTCATGTCGATAAGATCAGCAGTGTATTCAATGAAATGAAATAATAAAGGCGTAGAAATGTTATACGGCAGATTTCCCACTAAACGCAATTTATGCTCACCACGTAAGCTGTGAAAATCGAATTTCAGCGCGTCAGCATTATGAATCTGTAAATTGGGATGACGTTCCTGATGGGTTTGCAGCCACGCCACTAAATCGCGGTCGAGTTCAACCACATCTAATAATTGGCAATGCGCTAATAAGGGAAACGTCAGTGCGCCTTCGCCAGAACCAATTTCAACAATGTGTTGATTAGCTTGCGGGGCAATGGCAGAAATAATCCGTTGAATAACGTGTTTATCTCTGAGGAAATTCTGTCCAAAGCGTTTGCGTGGTGTGTGCATAAACGGGACGGATCACGGTAGGTATGCGAAAAAACAAAAGCGGCTAAAAAACCGCTTGTTTAAAAAATTTGGTCGGGGAGAGAGGATTTGAACCTCCGACCACTTGAACCCCATTCAAGTGCGCTACCAGGCTGCGCTACACCCCGATTTGAGAAGCGCATTATATACAATCTAAAACGTCTTGTCAGTATTTTAGTGAAACTTTTTTGTAAAAACGCTAACTGCGCCCCCAACCCCCTAAAGGGGGCTAAAGATTAAACATAAAAATTTGCTTGTTATTAAAGTCCCCTTTAGGAGATTTAGGGGATTTTTTCATGTTTAGCCCCCTTTAGGGGGATGGGGACGCAGTTTTAATTAAGATTCTTTAGAAACCGCTTCACTGTGAACGGGAACATGCACAGGTGCTTGAACAGGTGCACTGACGACAGGGGCTTGTTGCACCACATGAACCACGGGTTCACGTTCTTCACGCACCACGATAGGACGTTCTTCACGAATCACAGGCGCAGCTTGTTGAGGCGCAACTTGGGGTGAAGACTGCATTTCTGCACTGCCCCCAAAATCGTTTTGACCTTCTGCAGCGGGACTATTCACCACGCGTTTGCGCGAAGTTCTGCGACGATTGCGACGAATATTAGAACGTAATTCTAATTTTTTACCTTCAGCAGCATTATTGTCGCCTTCTTCTGTATGCGACACTACGGGCGCAACGATAATCGGCGCGGGAGGTGGCGGCGCAATCGCAGGAGCGGGCGGTGGCACAGGCGCGACAGCTGGACGATTCTGCGGCACATTGGCAGGACGTGGCTTGCGCTGGGGATTACGATTATTATTCGGGCGGTTGGGGTGGTTTGAAAACTGGCGTGTTGGCGCAGCCGCAGGTGTCACGGGTGCAGCGGGCGCAACCACCACCGCTTCTGGCTTAAACAATTGTAAAAACCGCTTTAAGAAACCCCCTTCTCGCACTTCAGGATTTGCAACAGGCACAACGCTAGTGGCACGCGCAATATTACGAATCGGTGGCGGCGCGTCATGTGGAATTTGTTTAACCACAGGTTCTTCTTGGCTGACGGCTTTCGGCGGATTGTAATAACGATCACTCATTTCTTCGTCATTACTTTGTTCTTCTGCACGCGCAATTAATTCGTAACTTGGCGTTTGAGTCACCGTTTCTTTGCGGTCATCATGGCGTATGCGTTGCAGCTCGTACATCGGCGTGTCTAAATGTGGATTGGGCAACACCACAATACTGATTTCTTGGCGCAATTCAATTTCACGAATCGCAGAACGCTTTTCATTCAACAAATACGAAGCCACAGCGACAGGCACTTGCACGATTAATTTCGCGGTGCGTTCTTTCATCGCTTCTTCTTCCATCAAACGTAAGATAGAAAGCGATAAGGATTCCACGCTACGAATCGAACCTTGTCCGTTGCAACGCGGGCAAACTACTTGGGTGTGTTCGACCAAAGCAGGGCGTAAACGTTGGCGCGACATTTCCAATAAACCAAAGCGGGAAATGCGTCCGACTTGCACCCGCGCTCTGTCCATTTTCAAAGCTTCTTTCATGCGACTTTCGACTTCGCGCTGATTTTTGTGACTGAGCATGTCGATAAAATCGATCACCACCAAGCCGCCCAAATCGCGTAAACGCAATTGACGGGCGATTTCATCCACCGCTTCTAAGTTGGTATTGAGCGCAGTTTCTTCAATGTCGCCGCCTTTGGTGGCACGCGCTGAGTTCACGTCCACCGCAAGCAAAGCTTCGGAATGGTCTAATACAATCACGCCACCAGAAGGCAGACGCACTTCGCGCTGAAATGCAGATTCGATTTGACTTTCAATCTGGAAGCGCGTGAATAAGGGCACATTGTCCTGATACAACTTCACTTTAGGCAAATAAGTCGGCATCACTTGGCGCATGAAATCACAGGCTTCGCGGTAAATTTCTTCATCATCGATGAGAATTTCGCCAATATCTTCGCGTAAATAATCACGGATGGCGCGGATGATGATGTTGCTTTCTTGATAAATCAAAAATGGCGCGGTGCGTTCTTTGCCTGAAGACTCAATCGCTGTCCATAATTGCAATAAGTATTCTAAATCCCATTGTAATTCTTCTGCGGATTTGCCCACGCCTGCGGTGCGTAAAATTAAACCCATGCCATCAGGCACTTGTAAGCTGTTCATCGCTTCACGGGCTTCGATACGGTCTTCGCCTTCGATACGACGCGAAACTCCACCTGCGCGTGGATTATTCGGCATCAACACCAAATAACGCCCCGCCAAACTGATATAGGTGGTTAACGCTGCGCCTTTCGTGCCGCGTTCACCTTTGTCAACTTGCACGATGACTTCTTGCCCCTCGCGCAACAATTCCTTAATATTGGCACGTCCGTCGTGACCATGCTCTTGATTATGAAAGTAATCACTGGAAATATCTTTCAGCGGTAAGAAGCCATGACGTTCTGCGCCATAATCAATAAAAGCGGCTTCTAAACCGGGTTCTAAACGGGTGATTCTTCCTTTGTAAATATTGGAATTGGTTTGCTTACGGGCAGTAGTCTCGATGTCGAAATTGTAAAGCCGCTGCCCATCAACCATTGCGACACGCAATTCTTCTGGTTGGGTGGCATTAATAAGTATTCTCTTCATCGTTATTCGATCCTTAATTAAGGCATTTCCCCCTTTTCAATAAAATTGAATTCTACATCCAGCCTTGTTATGGTTTGAGAGGCTGGGGAATTTAGGTGGTTTTAAAGGGAGAGCCATTAGATACCGTGTTATCACGGCGAGTTTTCACCCTGCCATTGCATGGGTGTTAATGTTGTTCAAGTCTATGCTGCATGGTGTCTAGGAATGTGCTTGTATATTTTGAGATGAGCAAAGACGCAGCATGGATAATGTGTCCATGTTGGTTAGCCTAGGCAGGGCTGTCGTGGTGAAGTTGTCATGCCGTACCAATAAAGGGTTAATGGCGAGAGTGGATTTATATTTTAATAATAAATTTCAATCCATTACGCGCAGAGACGGTAGGCGGCATGGAGAGTGCTGACAGCGATACGCGCTAACCTAAACAACCGTGTAACTATATAACAGTTTGCGCAATTCCAGCAAACTATTATTCGTCTGTAATTATCGCATATTTTGGGAGCTTCTCATCTACAAAAGATGAGATTTAGGCTAGGTTAAGAAATTGTCTGAATCAGGATTTACAGGATTAAAGGATTTTCAGAATTACTTAAAATTTTCTTCATATTATGGGTTACGAGTTAATCCTGCTTAATTCGGATAATCCTGTGAATCCTGATTCAGACAGTTTTAAATTTACCCCGCGCCCGCTTTAACGTTATGCTAAACCCTGTCATTGTTTTCGGAAAAATTAAAAATGTTACCTATTCTTTTCTTGGGTGTATTGAGTGTTGCCGCCGAACTGCCCGCCAACTTGCAAAATGGGGCGATTTATTCCTACAAAGCACATAGCGATTTTGCGAGCGTGAAGCAAAACTTAGAAACCGCGATTACTAATCGTGGTTTAACCCTGCGTGACAGCTTACATATTGCGGAAATGTTGCAACGTACTGCTAAGGCGACTGGCGCAAAACAAGCCGTTTATGGTGATGCGGAAGTGATAGAATTTTGCAGCGCGGCTTTAACTCAGCGTTTTGTGGAAGCCAATCCTGCCAATATTGCATTGTGTCCGCTGACAATTGCAGTGTATCGCCCAAGCACCGAGCCGCAACAAGTTTATGTGAGTTTTCGCAAACCCCAACTCGCCAGCGAAAACCCTGAAGTTTCACAAACGATTGAAAAATTATTAAAAGAAATTGTGGAAGAGAGTTTGTAAGCTTTGCGCCGCAATCTTCTAAAAACGTAGGGTGTATAAGCGCAGCGTCATACACCTTAGCAAAAACAACTCACATCCTGATTTAAAAATTCTGCTGCCCTTGGTGCATGGCAGCTACGCCTTATGCACCCTACGAAATAAGGTTTAATCTTTCTAGGAAATCATCATGCACGCACTGGTTTTAGGTATAGGAAACAGTTTATTGTCAGATGAAGGCGTTGGCGTTCATGTGGTGAAATATTTAGAACAGCAATATCCCAATTTATCACAAGTCAGTTTTGTGGATGGCGGTACATTAAGCTTTAGTCTTGCGCCACTGCTAGAAAATGCCAGTCATTTAATTGTGATTGATGCCGCACAATTACAAGCAAGCGCAGGTACGATTCGCTTTTTTGAAGGCAAGGAAGTCGATAATTTTCTTCGCGCCCATGCCCGCAGCGTGCATGAAATTAGTTTGCGAGACTTGCTCGACATGGTGCAATTAACCGAACGTGCGCCCCAACAACAAGCCTTATTTGCAATTAAAGCCATCAATTTAGGCTGGGGAGAATTTCCCAGCCCCGAAGTTGCCGCCACTATTCCCGAAGTTGCACAACAAGTGCTTGCTGTTTTAAAACGCTGGGGGGTGCCGCTTAGCTAATAAGCTAATGTTTTTCTTTGATTAATTGCGGAATATAACAATGGTTTTCATCATCGCATAACATGCCGTGCGAATTCCAACGCATTTGTTTATACATCGCAACATCCGTTCCGTAATATGGATATTTAATAATGTCGAAATAAGGTGAGTAATCAAAATCTTTCGGCGAGAATAAACGCGGATTACGTTGATAAACTTGCACTTCTCCCTCCTGCCCCGCACTGCGTTTTAACACAGGCAAAATCGGATAACGCACTTCCATAAATGCCTCTGCAATCATGGTAGAACACACCGTGCGGGCGGCAAGTCCTGCATGATAATTGAATAAACTCGATTGCCAACGCCGTGGCAAAATTGCGTAGGGATACAGAAAACGTGCTAAATCCAACAATTGACGCACATCGTACGCAGTTCCCAAACGTGACACACTGTGTGCAATCACCTTTTCGGCATCTTCATGTTGAATGGCTTGCGGGCGACAAATCCGCAAATGATAACCCTGATAACTACTTAGCGGTGAAATCACAATGCCCTTGCCCAAAATCGCTTCCAGCACTAATTGTTCTCGTGGGGCGGCGGCATAATGTGGCGTAATTAGTGCATTTAGACGAAGGTCTGCGAGTTCTCCAAAACGCCCAATGTATAATGCGGCATGAGTCCACGGGCTTTGAGTGACGTGTTTAATCACGGCTGACACCCGACTGCGCCCTTCAACTAATAATACATCGCAAGGGCGGATTTCGTCGGTTAAACGAGTAAAATTACACGGTGGGACTTCATTGGGTGGCTGTTCGTAATTCAGCCAGCCCACGATACTGTCCCAAAGTGGTGTTTTTAATCCATATAATTTGTGAGCGAGTTTCATAATCCACCCCTTTGATTTTAAAATAAAATCTTAGATAAGAGTGCTATTTAATTATAGTATAGTTAATAACTATGATTTTCTCGTTAAATTTAGCTGTAATCTAACTTGAGGAATGTTAAAAACTGCCTCATTAATGATTAGTAAATTTAATTGTCAGCCTGCTTGCTAAATCGGAATTCACGCGGTTGTCATGAAAAATTGTTAAGTTTCTGTAGAAAATCTTTGAAACTCGTAGCTTTATATAAATAGTCGTTATTAATTCAATATGCTTTCTAAGTTATTGAATGGTAATGTAAAGTTCTACATGATATAATTTTTACACGTCTAGGTAGGAGTTTGTATGATGAAAAAGATGGTGATTGCTTTTAGTATGCTGAGTTTGTTAAGTGCTGTGGTCGGCGCAAGTCAACCCACAGACATTCGTTTTATGCACAAGGAAAGTACTTTCTTTGGGCAAAAATACAGCATTTATATGGTACGTTGCTCGAATGGCTCAAGTGGAAAAATTTCCTCGTGGGAAGAGGGCAAAAAGTGGTGTGTGGGTACGAGTCGCTCCACTTGTGCTGAAAATAAAGGCGCGCAATTAGAAATTGCAAAGAAAAGCTGCGGTTAAGCTAGACGTGCTGCGGGAATAGTTTTTAACAGCGACCAGCCCGCAGTATTGCTTTAGGCAAGAATCAAGGCAGTGAGCACCAACGGATATGCCCATTGTTGCCACGGAATTGGCGTGAGTTCGGGAATTTCTAAACAGCGTAGGGCAGTGTTTTCTGCATGGTGTGACACCGTAATAAATAATTGTGACACACTGCTACTTATATATTGGATGCGATTTTGATCGGGTTCACGCGGAGGAAGTTGCAGGGAAAGTAGCTGTACTTCACGCACAGTGTCGAGCACCAGACTTAAGCGTAAGGCAATGATTTCTGTACGTACCCCAAAATAGCGTAATGGAGATAGCCACCATGTCAGCGCGGCGATAATTTCTGCTGTGGGGGTAGTGCGTATCAATAAATGCGCTGCTAACACCAAGATAATTAAGGCTATGATGCGTTCCAGTGCGGACATAATACCCTGTAAACTGGGCACTAAGTGTAACTCAGGACTGGAAAACCATAGATTTAAAATCAACAGTGATAAAAATAGCCAACGTAAACGGCGTAATAAGGGCAAGATTTCACGGAAAGTACAGTGATATTTGAATAGCCCTAAGAATACAGGCACGGCAATGATGAATAACAGATGGCGGGTAGCTGCAAGCCCAGCAATGAGCAGTAGGAAACAGGCAATACGGATGATTGGGTGCATGAACGAAAAAGGAGTTGTCCATGATAGACAACTCCTTTTCTCATTTCTAGGAGAGTGAACTTAAGAGGGTTTGCGCTTGTTGCTTTTGCGCGGCATCGCCATTTTCAACGATACCTTCAAGCACGCTGCGTGCACTGTCATGATCACTCATGTCGATAAACATTCTGGCTAAATCCAGTTGTGCGTCTAAGTCATCGTCAGCGGGCAGGTCAAAATCCATGTCCAATCCATCTGCGCCATCTAAGCCGCCCAACTCATCCATGTTTAAATCTGAATCACCTTCTAAGGAAGTATCTTCAAAATCTAGTGAATCTAAACTGAGTTCATCGCTGGCAGAGCTGTCTAAACTGGTATCGTCTAAACTCAGTGCGTCAGCATCCCCCATGTCCAGATTATCTAAACTCAACTCGTCAGATGCACTGCTGTCTAAACTCAGGTTGTCGCTGTCTAAATCAAAGGAAGCCAAATCCGCTTCGTCTAAACTTAAATCATCTGTTGCCGACAAATCATCATGACTTTCTTCTAAATCGAAAGATAAATCATCGTCACCACCCAAACCCAGTCCATCATCGTTGTCCATTAGCATATTGAGATCAGAACTGCTGTCTTCAAGCGAATCCAAGCCACCCAGTTCATCACCCGCGCCTAAACCTAAACCATCATCATGCGCGTCTAATTCTAGGCTGTGTTCTTCACCTAAACCACCAAGCCCATCATCCAAACTGCTGTGGTCGTCTAAATCCAAACCACCCATGCCATCATCTAAACTGCCGAGATCGTCTAAATTATTGTCACTAGAAGTGGCTGGTTCGCTGGGCATGTCAAAGTCAGTAAGACTGTCATCATCACCGCCCCCCAAACCTTCCATGCTGTGGTCGTCTAAATCTAAACCACCCATGCCATCGTCTAAACCGCCAAGCGCGTCTAAATCATTGTCGCTAGAAATGCTTTCTTCAGGCATATCAAAATCAGCAAGACCGTCATCATTGCCTAAACCATCCATGCCGTGGTCATCTAAATCTAAACCACCCATGCCATCGTCTAAACCGCCAAGTGCGTCTACATCATTGTCGCTAGAAGTACTTTCTTCAGGCATGTCAAAATCAGCAAGACCGTCATCACCGCCTAAACCATCCATGCCGTGGTCGTCTAAATCTAAACCACCCATGCCATCGTCTAAACCGCCAAGCGCGTCTAAATCATTATCGCTAGAAGTGCTTTCTTCAGGCATATCAAAATCAGCAAGACCGTCATCACCGCCTAAACCATCCATGCCGTGGTCATCTAAATCTAAACCACCCATGCCATCGTCTAAACCGCCAAGCGCGTCTAAATCATTGTCGCTAGAAGTGCTTTCTTCAGGCATATCAAAATCAGCAAGACCGTCATCACCGCCTAAACCATCCATGCCGTGGTCATCTAAATCTAAACCACCCATGCCATCATCTAAACTGCCAAGCGCGTCTAAATCATTGTCGCTAGAAATGCTTTCTTCAGGCATATCAAAGTCAGCAAGACCGTCATCACCGCCTAAACCGTCCATGCCGTGGTCATCTAAATCTAAACCACCCATGCCATCGTCTAAACTGCCAAGCGCGTCTAAATCATTGTCGCCAGAAAGTCCATCAGAGGACAAGTCATCAAAATTCATATCTTGATCATGGTCGCCTACATCTAAACTGCCTAAATCATCTAAATGAGCTGCATCATGATGTTCTGCTTCATCGCCAGACAACATGTGACTTGCTAACGCACCAGCACCCAATGCAGCCGCGCCACCCAGTGCGGCAAGTCCAGCCATTTGTGCTGTACTCATACCCGCAGATTCGTGAGTTTCACCACCACCGCCGCCCGCAGAACTTGCGCCGCCAGCTTCACTAAACAGGGCTCTGCCTGTGTCCAAATCATGCCACAGACCTTGAGTCTTATCCCACAACTCGCCTTCGCCATGCACAGCGGTGTGCATATTTTTAGCTTCTTGTTCAAACTCTAAGACGCGCTTGTCCCCTGCATAAGCTTCCAACAACTTCATGCGAACATTTTGATTGTGCGCATCAGTGCTTAAAGCTTCTTGCAATAAGTTAATCGCGGCTTCATAGCGTTCGTAAGCCAGATAAACATCGACTTCTTCAAATAATTCTTCTTCATTAATATCCGAAGAACTCGAACCCTGTGCATCTTCTTCATTAACTTGTTCGATTAAGTGCGCAATATCTTGTTCTGTGACATCATCGTCATGAGCATCTGCCTCGGCTTCTTCTTCATCCAAAGCAGCCAATTCATCGTTAATATCATCTGCATTTTCAGACTTTTTGCGCCGACGTGACCAGAACCATGCGCCACCCAGTAAAACTGCCGCGCCACCACCCGCACCGCCGACAACTTCCCAACCGCCCGCAGAATCCACCATTTCATTGGTGCTCTTCAGCACATCATCTAACATGCCGAGTTCTTCGGTTACAACCATAGGTGGCTTATTATTCACCACAGGTTTTGAATCTTCAGTCGTGCTGGGTGTATTGGGTTTTGCGGTTTCAGAAGCTGGGTTTTCTGCCGTAACAGGTTTAACCGTTTCTGTGGGTTTAGTTTCCGCAGGCTTAGTTTCTACGGTCACTGCTGTTTCAGGCTTGACTTCGGGTTTTACTTCTGGCGTGGCGGGTGTCACGTTAGTGTTCACCACAGGCATACTTGCCTTAGGCTCAGGCTTAGTCAACGGAATTGCCGTAACTGAGACAGGTAAATTAGGCTTGCCAATTTCCGAAGCTTTGATGTCAGGCTTAACTTCGGCAGGGGGCGTGACTTTTGCCGCATCTGCTAAAGTTGTAGGATTAGCTGTTTTTACAGAATCAGGAGTTGCCTCAGTTTTTGCGGGATCAATGGCTGCGGGCGTAGTTGTTGCAGCCGCAGTTTTTGAGGTATCCGCAGGCGTTCCCGCCTTGTTGCTATTTAACTGGGCTTGCAAAGCTGCCATTTGTTCATTTTGCAACTTGATGAGTTTATTCAACTCGTCGAGTTGTTTCTTCATGCTGTTGAGCAGTCCCGTGTTTTCTTCAAGACGAACTTTCAAATCAGCATTTTCTTTACGCATACTCTGATTTTCTTCATCCAATGCCAGCATTTTCTTATTCAGCTCGCGCACCGCTTTACTGCTGCCTTCTTGTTGGCTGCTGCCTAAAGAGGCGGCGGTTTTATCATTGGAATCTAAATTAGCAATGCGTAAATTTGACTCGGGTGCACTGGCGGTTTTGGCGGGTGGCGCATCATTGGTAGTTGCGCTGACCGTGGGTGCGGTGCTGGTATTCGGTAAATTGGGGCTGGTATCACCCTGTTGTTTTGCCGCTTGCAAAGCTTGATCGGTACTTGCAGCAGGGACATTATCAGGCGTGCGCAACACATGACCTGTTTTCATCAGGTTCATGTTATTGTTGATAAATGCGTCAGGATTATCTTGATACAGACCTTGCATGGTTTGCTGAACCGCGCTGCTATCTCCATTTGGAGTCATGCGGCGGGCGATTTCCCACAAGGTATCATTTTTAGCGATGGTGTAGCCTGCGCCCCCCGTACTGCTAACGTGTGGCTTTGGATTGACGCGACTAGGTTTCACGCTCATCGGCTGCATACGCTTCGGCGTTACCCGAGTTGCGACTACAGGTTCTGTAGTTTCAGCACGTTGTTTGGGTTGATAGGTGGGGGGGTCTAATAAGGCAGTGTATTCACGCAGAATTCGTCCACTGGGCCAGTTCACTTCAATCAGGAAGTTTAAAAATGGCTCTTTCAGCGGTTGGGTGGTGCTGACTCTAATAATTGCTTCCGTTTTGGTGACAGGCTCAATGGTAAATTTGAGCGTATCCAAAATGCGGGGGCGTTCTAAACCTGCGCGTCGGAAGGCTTCCTCGGTAGGAATCAGAATATTAATATTATCTATATCGCCTTTGGGGATAGAGAGAATATTAATTTTTGCGTTGAGCGGTTCATTGAGCTTAGAACCTACTTCTATATTGCTCAAGCCTAACGCATAGGTATCTAGCGAGAATAGGGTGCTCATCGAGGCCAAGATCATACCCAGTTTACGCATTACACAGTCTCCTAATCATTACCTATGCCAATAGTCGAAAAGCTTAATTCACTATTAAGTTATAGCGGGATAACTGAATTATCATCCCACACCGAAAAACTCAGTATAGTGAGCGCGGATAAGCAGAATTATACGCTACTATACTGAGTTACGTGCAATATCTCGAATTTACTCGATAATGTAGCACTAACTATAAATTATATATAGTCTTTTATCAAAATTTCTGCAATTTGGATACTGTTAAGTGCAGCACCTTTGCGAATATTGTCGGAAACAACCCACATATCTAAGCCGCGTGGGTGGGAAATATCTTCGCGGATTCGACCGACATACACGGGGTCTTTGCCCGCAGCTTCAGTGACAGCCGTGGGATAACCGCCTGCTTTACGTTCGTCTAAAACCACAATCCCAGGTGCTTTAGCCAGCAATTCGCGTGCCTGTTCTGCGGTAATTTTGTCACGGGTTTCGATATGAATCGCTTCGGAGTGTCCGAAGAACACGGGAACACGGGCGGCGGTGGGGTTCACTTGAATGGAAGTGTCTTCCATAATCTTGTGCGTTTCCCAGACCATCTTCATTTCTTCTTTGGTGTAACCATTTTCCATGAACACATCAATGTGCGGTAACACGTTGAACGCGATTTGCTTAGGATACACTTCAGCAGTGATGGGTTTCGCATTCAGCAATTGCGCGGTTTGGTTCGCCAATTCTTCAATCGCTTCTTTACCAGTGCCAGAGACAGATTGATACGTTGCCACGTTAATGCGAGTAATGCCAACCGCATCATGAATCGGTTTCAGTGCCACCAACATTTGAATGGTGGAACAGTTTGGATTCGCGATGATATTACGATTTTTGTACTGGGCAATCGCGTGGGGATTCACTTCAGGCACGACTAAGGGAATATCTTCGTCTTGGCGGAATTGTGAAGTATTGTCCACCACGATGCAGCCTGCTGCGCCTGCTTTAGGGGCATAAATCGCAGAAACCGAAGCACCGGGAGAAAATAAGCCGATTTGCGCCTTGGAAAAGTCAAACGTTTCCAAATCTTCGACGACAATCGTTTTTCCCTTAAATTGAAGTTTCGTGCCTGCGGAACGGCTGCTGGCTAAGGCATATAAATTGCGAATGGGGAAATTGCGTTCTTCCAAGATAGACATCATGGTTTCCCCAACAGCCCCAGTTGCACCAACGACTGCGACATCAAACAAACGACTCATTTACTGTGTGCTCCGATTCATCAAATTTAAGGGATACTTCTCAAAAGGCTGACTTTAATTTCTAACTTGCCAGTGCTTTGTCGAGATTTATTTAAAACTTCACTGCGCCCCCAACCCCCTGAAGGGGGCTAAATACTAAAGATTTTGTCTTTAAAGCCCCCTTTAGGGGGTTGGGGGCGCAGTTCAAAAAATACTTACAACTTCGAGCGCAACACCGCAACCACTGCATCACCCATTTCGCGGGTTTTGACCACGGTGTCATTGTCGCCTTTAATATCAGCGGTGCGTAAACCATCGCGCAACACTTGGGCGACCGCTTCTTCTACTAAAACTGCCAATTTTTCTTCTTTCAGACTGTAGCGCAACATCATTGCCACGGACAAAATCATTGCCAGCGGATTGGCTAATTGTTTGCCCGCGATGTCGGGGGCAGAACCATGAATCGGTTCGTACATGCCCTTGTTATTGGAATCTAGCGAAGCCGAGGGCAACATCCCAATCGAACCCGTTAACTGTGAAGCCAAATCAGACAGAATGTCACCGAATAAATTGCCCGTGACCATCACGTCAAATTGCTTGGGATTACGCACCAATTGCATGGCAGCGTTGTCCACATACATGTGCGTCAATTTGACATTAGGATATTCTTTCCCGACACGCGTGACCACTTCGCGCCATAATTCCGTAGATTCCAACACATTCGCTTTATCAACTGAGCACAAACGCCCTTGACGCTTTGCCGCACTTTCAAACGCCACGCGCGCAATGCGTTCAATTTCGCTCTCGCTATACAACATGGTGTTGAAACCTTGACGCTCGCCATTTTCTAACACGCGAACACCGCGCGGCTGACCGAAGTAAATATCGCCCGTTAATTCACGCACGATTAAAATATCTAAATTTTCAACCACTTCAGGCTTTAAAGTGGAGGCATTCGCCAATTCTGGAAACAGCGTGGCAGGGCGTAAATTGGCAAACAAACCCAATTCAGAGCGCAAACCTAATAAACCTTTTTCGGGACGCTGCGCCATTTCCAAAGGTTCCCATTTAGGACCTCCGACAGCGGCTAATAATAATGCGTCCGCACGTTTTGCAAGTGCCAAGGTTTCGGCGGGCAGAGGATTACCCGTCGCATCGATTGCAGCACCACCCACTAAAGCATTTTCTAAAGTCACTTTCAGACCAAATGAGGCGCGCAAAGTTTCTAAAACTTTGACCGCTTCCGCCATAATTTCAGGCCCGATTCCATCCCCTGCTAAAACTGCAACTGTTTTTGTCATGACATAACCTTGCTAAACGTAAAATTTAAGACTGGAATAACCACGGGGCTTGTTGCCGCCGTTGGGCTTCATAAGTTTTGATCGCGTTTGCATGTTGCAGGGTCAAACCGATGTCGTCTAAACCATGAAACAGGCAATGTTTTCTGAAGTCATCAATATTGAAGGGGTGACTTTTGCCAGAAGGCGTGTTCACGGTTTGTGCGGCTAAATCAATGGTTAAACGATAGCCTGCGCTGCTCGCCACTTCTTGGAACAGACTATCAACCACTTCTTCGCTGAGCACAATCGGTAAAATGCCATTTTTGAAGCAGTTATTATAAAAAATATCGGCATAACTTGGCGCGATCAACGCCCGAAAACCATAATCTAATAAAGCCCAAGGCGCGTGTTCACGGCTTGAACCACAGCCAAAATTTTGGCGGGCTAATAAAATTTCTGCGCCTTGATAACGCGCATTATTCAGCACGAAATCGCTATTCAGCGGACGATTCGAGCAATCTTGACCCGGTTCACCGTGGTCTAAATACCGCCATTCATCAAATAAATTCACCCCAAAGCCCGTGCGATAAATGGACTTGAGAAATTGTTTAGGAATGATCGCGTCGGTGTCAACATTGGCGCGGTCCAACGGAGCAACTAAGCCGTTTAAAGTGGTGAATGCTTGCATAAGCTGTGAATCTCTTTCGTCAAGAAAAATTTAGGCTTTCTTTATAATGCTGATCATACTTGAAATGCGGGGTATAAGCTAACACGAGCATTAAGTTTAGCTTTTCACCCCCTTTGAAAAAGGGGGAAGTTAAACCTTTATAATAGCTGTTGAGTATAAGCTAAGGGAAAAATTTACATTTTAGCAGATTTTGCCAAGAGTTTGACCCGTGCAAAGCGGCGTTTTCCGACTTGGTAAACCTGTTCGCTGCCGACTGCTAATTGTAAATGCGGATCGCTAACTTTCTCGCCATCGATTTTGACCCCGCCTTGTTTAATCAAGCGGATGGCTTCCGAAGTGCTGGCAACTAAGCCCGCTTCTTTCAATAAATTGGCAATCCCCAACTGCGCTTCTTCGCTGCTCACCGTGATTTCTGGCAAATCTTCGGGAATTTCGCCTTGTTTGAAACGCGCCACGAATTGCGCATAAGCCTGTTCTGCGGCAGCTTGATTATGAAAACGCGCCACAATTTCTTGCGCAAAGGCGACTTTAATATCGCGAGGATTTGCACCTTCTTGGGCAGATTGTTTCCATGCTTGAATTTCGGAGGCAGTTTTGAAGCTCAGCAAGTCAATGTAACGCCACATTAATTCATCAGAAATCGACATCAATTTGCCAAACATTTCTTCAGGGGCTTCGTGAATCCCGATGAAATTGCCCAAGGATTTGGACATTTTTTGCACGCCGTCCAAACCTTCTAAAATCGGCATCATCAGCACCACTTGCGGGGCTTGTCCTGCTTGCTTTTGTAATTCGCGCCCCATCAATAAATTGAACTTTTGATCCGTGCCGCCTAATTCGACATCGGCTTTCAGCACCACCGAATCATAGCCCTGAATCAGCGGATAGAGAAATTCATGAATCGCAATTGGTTGTCCGCCTTTATAACGCTTGTCAAAATCATCGCGCTCCAACATGCGGGCCACGGTATATTTTGACGCGAGTTGAATCATTTCCGCAGGTGAAAGTTTATTCATCCATGTGGAATTAAAACAAATTTGCGTGGTTTCAGGATCAAGAATTTTGAAGATTTGTTCTTGATAAGTTTTTGCATTGGCTTGCACTTGTTCGGGCGTGAGCGGTTGACGGGTCACATTTTTGCCCGTGGGGTCGCCAATCAAGCCTGTGAAATCGCCGATTAAAAATAAAATCGTGTGTCCGAGTTGTTGAAATTGGCGCAATTTATTCAATAGTACGGTGTGCCCTAAATGCAAATCGGGGGCTGTGGGGTCGAAGCCCGCTTTAATGCGTAAAGGTTTATTACTGCTTAATTTTTTAATCAGTTCTTCTTCTAAGAGTAATTCGTGTACGCCTTGTTTAATCTGAATAAGTGATTCTGTCACTGAAACCATTGATAAGCTCTTATTTTTTAAAAGGGGTTTGAAAAGGTGCACTGCGGAATTGGTGAATTTTAGCGTATTTTGGCAGGGGAGGGGTAATTATGTCTGAATCGGGCGGCGTGATGTGCAGTTTCAGGTAGGGTGGGCATCGCCCACCCATTAATTAAATTTAGTCGGTCGCTAGCACGATTAAGTCCACATTCTAAAAATGGGGATACTTAAAGAAGTCTCTCAAGCCTGCATTAATCTCTGCGCCGCAATTTCCGCTGGCGTATGCGCGGGCAAATGTTCACGGTTCAGCACTTCCCGCCACTTTTCAATGAATTTCAGCTTATTAATTTCTTGATAGGCTTTATAGCCTTTGGTCACGTCCGTGCCTGCGGTGATGCCTTCGTGGTGAATCACTTCGGAATCATGGCAATAATGCACTTTATAACCCGCCGCCCGTGTTGCAAAGCACAAATCAGTGTCTTCATAATAAGCGGGGGCATAACGTTGATCAAAGCCGCCGAGCTGTTCCCACAAAGTTTTACGAATCATCAAACTCGCGCCCGAGCAATAATCGACCAAGCGATCTTGGTTAAAATGCGGCAAGGTCGGGTCTTGGAAACGCCCGTAATTGCAGCCGCTGGCATCCTTATAAATAATCCCCCCCGCTTCTTGCAAACGTCCATCGGGATAAATCAATTTAGAGCCTGTAATTCCTACTGTAGGGTCTGCATCCATCACCGCAAGCATGGTGCGTAACCAGTTCGGCATCACTTGCGTGTCATTGTTTAAAAACAGAATAAATTCACCCCGCGCCATCGCTGCGCCTTGGCGACACGCATTCACAAAGCCTTGATTTTCTTTATTACTGATAAAGTAAAAATTCCCCGTCAATTTCAACAACAGCGCGGCGGTTTCATCGCTAGACGCGTTATCAACCACAATCACTTCGGTGCTGATGTCGGTTTCCGTGGCACACAGGCTGAGTAAACAATTGTAGGTATACAACGCCTTATTAAATACGGGAATCACGATGCTGATGCGTGGCTTGTTATTTTCAGGCAAATGCAAAGCTTGCAGGCTTAATTTTTGCTGCACTGCGGGCAAACGCCGACTGCACCAAATCGCGAGCATGTTTTCAGGCGTTGCATCCTCAGAATACAAGCGAATCCGCAAGGCTTGCCCCGCTTCGCAGTGATAGGGTACAGGCAAATGAATATAAATGTACTGATTGTCCACGAAACTGTGTGCGGGCATTTTCAACACCATGCTCCCAATCTCAATCGTGAGGTGGCAGTGATTCGTGCGGCAAAAAGTTGCAACCCGTAAACGCAAGCTATGAATCGGCGCGCTGCTGGGGAAAAATTCAGTTTCCAAAACCGTGCCCTGTGCCAATGCAATCGGCAGATCGCCCGCTGGAATATTGCCATTTGCCACTTGTCCAAAACCATCAATTAGGACTAAAGCAGGCTGTTTATCATTAATTTGAGAAATAGGGGTTATCATGATGTCTTTATCAAGAAATTTGAGAGAAAGGGGATTTTCATTTTTACAAAATTAGGCAAGCCAATCCCGTATTTTTAAAAACTTATCGTATAAAACCGCTTCGGGAGAACCCGCTTCAGGATGCCAGTTATATCGCCATTTTACCAAGGGCGGCAAGGACATCAAAATCGATTCAGTGCGCCCACCGCTTTGCAAGCCGAATAAAGTGCCACGATCCTGCACCAGATTAAATTCCACATAACGCCCGCGCCGATACAGCTGAAAATCGCGCTCCCGCTCGCCATAAGGCAAATCTTTACGTTTTTCCACAATCGGTAAATAAGCGGGGATGTAATTATTTCCGACACTTTGTAAAAACTCGAAACAGTGATCGAAGCCCCAAATATTCAAATCATCAAAAAACAAACCACCCACGCCGCGTGGTTCGTGCCGATGCTTGATGAAAAAATATTGATCACACCAGGTTTTAAAACGGCTATAGACTTCTTTCCCAAAGGGATCGCAGATATTTTTTGCAGTTTGATGCCAATGTCGAACGTCTTCTTCAAAAGCATAATAAGGTGTTAAATCAAAGCCGCCGCCAAACCACCAAATTGGCGGATGATTGGGTTTTTCTGCAATGAAAAAGCGAAGATTTGCATGAGAAGTGGGAACATAGGGATTTAAGGGATGAATCACTAAAGAAATGCCCATCGCTTGATATTGACAACCGACTAATTCAGGACGTTGCACGGTTGCAGAAGGGGGCAAGGATTTTCCATAAATATGTGAGAAATTAATACCTGCCCGCTCAAAAACGACACCATCACTCAGCACTCGTGCAATCCCGCCGCCCCCTTCTTCGCGTTCCCAATGTTCTTCTTGAAAGCAAACCCCGCCCTCGGCTTGTTGCAGTGCATCACAAATATTGTTTTGTAAATCTTGTAAATAATTTTTAACGAGTTCATGTTCTATCAAGGACATAACAAGATATTCCTTATCTTTTAAATAGTAATGTGTATTCTTAAAAATAATCTTGTAACTTTACATTTTATATCAGAAACTATCGTTATATAATCAGCAGTTCTTGACAGGATAATGCCTATTCATCGACGTTTCTGCCTAAGGAGATCACAGTTTTATGCTGTGAATACAAACAACAATAAGAGGTTAATGACATGAGTTCAGATCATACTCCCCGCAAACCGCTTTATCAAAAGCTCTACGTGCAAGTGTTGCTCGGGATTTTTCTTGGGGTGGCGGTGGGATATTTTTATCCGAAAGTTGGGGTTGATTTAAAACCCTTGGGCGATGCGTTTATCAAACTGATTAAAATGATGATTGCGCCGATTATTTTCACCACGGTGGTGGTGGGGATTGCCCACATGGGACATATGCGCGATGTGGGGCGTGTCGGTTTAAAAGCTTTGGTTTATTTTGAAGTGGTTTCCACCATTGCCTTGCTGATTGGTTTGTTGGTGGTGAACGTGACCACGCCAGGCGCAGGCATTAATGCCAATCCTGCCACGATTGATACTAAAGGTATTCAAGCCTACACCTCCGCCGCACAGCATTCTTCCTCGCTCGAATTTGCCATGAATATCATTCCCAATACGATGGTGGATGCATTTGCCAAAGGCGAAATTTTACAAGTGCTGTTATTCGCGATTTTATTTGGCTTGGCTCTGGCACAGTTTGGCGAACGTGGAAAACCTGTGGTGCAATTGATTGATACGCTATCACACGTATTTTTCACGATTATCGGTTTTATCATGAAACTCGCACCGATTGGCGCGTTTGGGGCGATGGGTTTCACCATTGCGAAATTTGGCATTGGCAGCCTTGCCGCCTTGGGGAAATTATTACTCGGGGTTTACCTCACCTGTTTCTCTTTTGTGTTCATCGTGCTGGGTTTAATCGCATATTTCACAGGATTCAGTCTGTGGAAATTCTTGGTTTATATTAAGGAAGAAATCTTAATTGTGCTGGGGACTTCGTCTTCTGAATCTGCTTTGCCACGCATCATGGCGAAATTGGAAAATATGGGCTGCGCAAAACCTGTGGTCGGTTTGGTGATCCCAACGGGTTATTCTTTCAATTTAGATGGCACGTCAATTTATTTAACCATGGCAGCGATTTTTATCGCACAAGCCACCAATGTCGATTTGAGCATCGGGCAACAATTGGGGATTTTGGGGATTTTATTGCTCACATCTAAAGGCGCGGCGGCGGTCACAGGCGGCGGCTTTATTACCCTTGCAGCGACACTATCAACCACAGGCACGATTCCTGTCGAAGGCTTAGCCTTGCTATTGGGCGTGGATCGATTTATGTCCGAGGCGCGTGCAATTACCAATTTAATTGGGAATGGGGTGGCAACAGTGGTGGTATCTGCTTGGGAAGGTTCTTTCGACCGCGAACAAGCGCGTAAGGTATTAAACGGGGAAACGGATTTGGAAGCGGATTCACCCGAAATCGTTTTAGATATTCATGATGGTTTAATTGTGAATCCTGAAGAAGTGGCACTCGAAAAACAACGTTGAGTTGACTTAAATTTCTAGAGTTCCCTTCTCTAATCTTGTCTAAAATACCAGAGAAGGCGAACTCTAAACCTCATGGCGAATTAAGGCGCGCTACGGGGTTTCAATTGCAGATTTTCGGTTAGGAAGGTGTAAAGCTTTTGCTTCATAGCATCGGCTTCGCTGCTCTTATAATCAAAGTTTTGTACTTTATCCTTACCTTGTTCACCCGCTTCACGCAAGGTCACGGTAACGGCGTAAGCATCGCCTTCTTTTTCAGGAGAGACTGCGCCAATCACGATTTCTAAGCTGTTGTAAACTTTAAAGGCATCGCCCGTGGGATCACCTGCAACAGGAATGCTGACCACTTTGGGTTGAGATTCATTCAGAATGGTTTGCACCATATTTCTGACTTCATTTAGCTGTACTTCTTCACGCACCGAACCTTCGGTTTTGATGCTGAAGCTACGTACTGAGGGAAGGGTATTTTGTAATTGTAACTCACCCTTAGGAGAAACGTGCTGAGGCGCGGTATCCGCAGCAAAGCCAGGTAAACTTAAGCTTAAACCCACAACAGTCGCGATTAAATAAGGCGTACTGGATTTCATTTGTTATTCCTCACACTAGCAGACTAGAAATTTAGTTTAACACAAAACAAGGGAGACAATTCATATTTCGTGGTAATCAGTATTGGAATTGGAAAAGGACTATCCCGCACGAGATAATCCTTTTAATTCAAGACAAAACTATAAAGCTACAGGCGGTCAGCAAAGGTTTTAATTTGAGCTTGTGCCTTCAAATTTGACAACATTTGCTTGCTCTCATTATCGCCGATAGCCATTTGTTGTTGCAACTTCGCACGGTTTTGCGGGTCAGCTTTTTTATCGTCTTTAGCAGGTTCTTTAACTGCCAATACCGCTAACACCGCATAATCACCTTCTGCGCCCAGATTCACACCTTCATACAATGCGCTATTGGCTTCAGGACGACCCAGTTTAAAAGCAGCTTGTGCAAGCTCCACTTGTTTGAAAGCGGGGTCACGACGTTTAACCCATTGTGAATCTGCCCATTTCAAATGGTGTTGTTTTGCCACGGCATCAGCATCACCCGCTTTTTGCAGTGCTTCTAACAATTGCTTACCCAAGTTTTTGGCTTCAGTTTGTGCTTTTTCTTGTTTGATGGTTTTACGAATATCTTCTTTCACATCCGCTAAGGCTTTGGGCTTTGCCACTTCATGATCTTTCAAACGCAACACAACGACATGCTGTGTACCTAATTCGACCACTTCGCTGTTATAGCCTTCTTTCAGCACGCCATCACTGAATGCGACTTCCAAGACTTTAGGCACTGATAAAATTGGGTCTTTTTCAATCCCTTTGCGATCAAATAATCCTGTGGATTTCTTTTCAAGCTTCATGGTTTTTAGCAAGGTATCTAAACTGTTTTGATTTTCAAAGGCAAGATTCCCAAATTGTTCGACTTGCGCGTAAAATTCAGTTTCAGCCTGTTCTTTTTGCACAGATGCTAATAATTCTGCACGTACTTCATCAAAACTACGCACGATAGTGGGTTTATCTTCTACGAGTTGAATCAAATGATAACCGAATTCAGTTTTCACAGGTTCGCTGATGTCTTTGGCTTTCATCGCCTTCACCGCATCTTCAAAAGGCTTGACCATTTGACCTGCTCCAAACCAGCCTAAATCTCCGCCATTTTTTGCATTGGAAGAATCTTTAGAAAACTGTTTTGCCGTGGCTTCAAAATCTGCACCGCCCCGAATCTTCGCCAATACTTCTTTAGCTTGCTTTAACGCAGCTTCACTGACTTCGGGTTTAGCATCCTTAGCCACATCTAAGAGAATATGGCGGGCGTGCCATTGTGCAGGCGTGGTATAGCTTGCTTTACGCTCTTCATAACGTTGCTTAAGTAAAGCCTCATCTACGGGCTTACTGGCGGCTAATTTGTTGCCTTCCAGTTCGACATAGTCCACGCTGACTTTTTCAGAAACCATGTATTGTGCAGTATGTTCTTGATAATGCTTCTCGATTTCCGCATCACTGACCGTCACTTTATCGGCAAAGCGGCTGCTGGGCACTAGCAAATAACTGATTAAGCGTTGTTGATCTTCCAAACGCTTTGCTTGTTGTTGCTCGGCATCGGTCACAAATACTGAACGGCTGACACCTTCCCGCAATTGATCGGTGAGTAACACCCGACGAATTTGTGCTTCAAACCCCGTGGGAGTTAAACCTTGACCTTGAAGTGCCTGCTGGTAAATCGCTGAAGAAAATTTCCCTTCTTGCTGAAAACTAGGGAATTCACGAATTCGCGCAGCTAATAAGGCATCACTGATGCGTAAACCCTGTTGTGCTGCGGTTTGCACCAGTAATTCTTCATCAATCATTTGACTGAGGGTATTTTGCTTAATTTGTGCTTCCATTGGGGTAATATCCATATTTTGGAAGCGACTGCGCAAATTACGTTTTTGAGTTTGTACATTGTTTTGAAATTCATTTTGAGAAAGCTCGATGCCATTCACTTCGGCAACAGCCTGATTGTGTGAAGGTTGGAAATACTCATTAACCCCCCACAAGGCAAAAGGCACAGTGATCATCCCGACAATAAGCCAAGCAAAAAATCCCTGTGCGCGATCACGAATAACTTGAAGCATAAAAATTCCCTAATCGTGCTGAAATGAGAATAGATTGTACGGAAGTCTAAAATTATTGCAATAAAAAAGGGATGCATCTGTTGAGATGCACCCCTTGCAATTCGTGGCGGAGCGGACGGGGCTCGAACCCGCGACCCCCGGCGTGACAGGCCGGTATTCTGACCAACTGAACTACCGCTCCATAAATCTATTACAACTACTTTTTGGTGGGTGTTGAGGGGTTCGAACCCCCGACATTCGCCTTGTAAGGGCGACGCTCTACCAGCTGAGCTAAACACCCACTCGTGTACTGCATTAGAAGAATCACATTATAGTTGTTTTTTTCGATAATGCAAGTACTTTTTTTATTATTTTTTACTCTTTTCCGTTGACCGCATCTTTCAATGCTTTACCGGGCTTAAACAGGGGTACTTTCGCAGCTTCAATTTCAATCGGAGCATTGGTACGTGGATTGCGACCCGTGCGAGCAGCACGTTCACGCACACTAAAGGTTCCAAAACCAATTAAAGTCACGGCATCACCTTCGGACAGTGATTTTTTGATGCTATCAAAAACAGCTTCAACAACTTTGGTGGCAGAAGCTTTGGTAATATCCGCAGATTCTGCGACAGCTTGGATTAATTCTGATTTATTCATTTTTCCCCCGCGTTGACGTGGTGTTAAATCGCTATAATCTCTAAATTCAAGACGGCTTGGTCTCATACTTAATAGTATGCACAAAACATGCCGTTTTTCGTAGATGCGCTTGATACGCTACGTGAGCCTAGTATAACCATATCTTAACAGGTTTGTACACTCTGATTTGTCGGATTATCTGTGCTAGGCACAGGATTTTCAACCACTTTAGGCTGGGGCATCCGTTGCAAGGCGAGTTCTAACGCTTCTTCAACCCATTTCACAGGACGAATATCAAGATTTTTCTTAATATTATCAGGGATTTCCTGCAAGTCCTTGCGATTTTCATCAGGGATTAACACCATCCGAATTCCGCCGCGCAAAGCCGCCAGTAATTTTTCTTTCAAACCACCAATCGGTAACACTTCGCCGCGCAAAGTGATTTCACCCGTCATTGCCACATCGGCGCGCACAGGAATATTACTGAGCACTGAAACCATTGCGACACACATTCCCACGCCCGCGCTAGGACCGTCTTTCGGAGTTGCGCCTTCAGGAACGTGAATATGCAAGTCAAACTTTTGGTAGAAATCAGGATCAATGTGCAATTGTGCAGTACGACCGCGCACCACGCTCATTGCCGCTTGAATCGATTCTTGCATCACATCGCCAAGCTGTCCCGTGTAAGTTAATTTACCCTTACCCGTCATGCTTGCCGCTTCGATGGTTAATAAATCACCCCCGACTTCCGTCCATGCCAAGCCCGTGACTTGTCCAACACGGTCTTGCTCTTCTGCACGCCCATAGTGAAAACGTTGCACCCCTAAATATTTTTCAATATTCCGTGAGCTAATTACCACTTTCTTAGTACTGGGTTTCAGCAGGATTTCTTTGACCACTTTACGGCAAATCTTGGCAATTTCACGTTCCAAATTACGCACGCCCGCTTCACGGGTGTAATAACGCACGATGTCACGGATGGCACTTTCGCTGATACTGATTTCATTGCTCTTCAGCCCATTATTTTTGAGCTGTTTGGCAACTAAATAATTTTCCGCAATGTGAATTTTTTCATCTTCGGTATAACCGGGCAGACGAATCACTTCCATCCGATCCAATAAAGCGGAGGGAATATTTAAAGTATTTGCGGTTGCGACAAACATCACATCAGACAAGTCATAATCGACTTCTAGGTAATGATCGTTGAAAGTGCCGTTTTGTTCAGGATCGAGCACTTCTAACAAAGCTGCCGCAGGATCGCCCCGGAAATCCATCGCCATCTTGTCGATTTCATCGAGCAAGAACAAAGGATTGCGCGTCCCAATTTTCGACAGGTTTTGAATAATTTTGCCGGGCATAGAACCGATATACGTGCGACGATGTCCCCGAATTTCAGCTTCATCACGCACGCCCCCTAAGGACATCCGTGAAAACTTACGATTTGTGGCGCGAGCGATGGATTGCCCTAAGGAAGTTTTACCGACACCGGGCGGTCCGACTAAACATAAAATGGGACCTTTGAGTTTTTGCACCCGCTGTTGCACCGCAAGATACTCTAAAATGCGTTCTTTGACTTTTTCTAAACCGTAATGATCATGTTCAAGCACTTGCTCGGCTTTGCTCATGTCGCGACTGATCTTGGTGCGCTTTTTCCAAGGCACATTGACCATAACCTCAATATAATTACGCACCACGGTCGCTTCCGCAGACATGGGCGACATCATCTTGAGTTTTTGCAATTCGGAAATCGCTTTCGCTTTTGCCTCTTTCGGCATTCCCGCTTCTTCAATTTTCCGCGCTAATTCTTCAACTTCGTTAGGCGCGTCTTCAATCTCGCCGAGTTCTTTTTGAATAGCTTTCATTTGCTCATTCAAATAATACTCACGCTGACTCTTTTCCATTTGCCCTTTGACGCGCTTACGAATGCGACGTTCCACTTGGAGCAAATCGATTTCAGATTCCAACAGCGCAACCAGATGTTCCATGCGTGGCTGCACATCAATAATTTCCAGAATCTTTTGCTTTTCTTCCAATTTAACCGCCATGTGGGCGGCAATGGTATCGGAAAGGCGACTGGAATCATCGATATTGGAGATTGAACTGAGAATTTCGGGGGGAACTTTGCGATTGAGTTTGATGTATTGTTCAAACAGCGAAATAATCGAGCGCGACAAGCCTTCCACTTCACGATCATCACTGGCTTCAAGCTGCAAAGGCAGGGCTTGTGCCATAAACATTTCATCGACAGGCAGGAAATTCAACACGCGGGCGCGTTGCCGACCTTCGACTAATACTTTAATCGTACCATCAGGGAGTTTTAATAATTGCAGGATGACCGCAATCGTGCCCACGCGGTGGATATTATCGATTTCAGGCTCATCATCAGCGGCATTTTTTTGGGCAACCAGCAAAATTTCCTTGCTTTCTGCCATCGCTTTTTCTAAGGCATTAATCGATTTTTCTCTGCCGACAAACAAGGGAATTACCATGTGGGGATAAACCACAACATCCCTGAGGGGCAGAACGGGCAAGACCAAACGCGGGTCTTCGGTTACTTCTGAGGTTGGGTCTTCATGGGTCATGGCAAATTCCTCTTGATTCGGCTGCTCAAAATACTCGATTGATGGCATTGATCATGGGACTTATCGCACATGAAATCAAGTATTGACCCATAAAAATGTCTTATTTTAGACTTAAGCGTCTCAATCTGAAGCAGCGCGCTGTTTTTCGATATTATTATACAAGATGATGGGCTTAGACTCGCCCTGAATCACGGATTCATCAACCACGACTTTTGCAACATTTTCCATCGAGGGTAAATCATACATGGTATCGAGCAGAATTTGTTCTAAGATAGAACGCAAGCCGCGTGCGCCTGTGTTACGTTCCATGGCTTTACGTGCCACAGCCCGCAAGGCTTCTTCACGAAATTCTAATTCTGTGCCTTCCATTTCAAATAAATGAACATATTGCTTAGTTAAAGCATTTTTAGGTGCGGTCAGAATTTCGACTAATTGGGCTTCATCCAGTTCTTGCAAGGTTGCAATGATGGGCAAACGTCCGATAAATTCGGGAATTAATCCAAATTTAATCAAGTCTTCAGGTTCGACAGAACGTAATAATTGATTCAGTGAACGCTTGTTATCTTTAGATTGGACTTCTGCGGAAAAGCCGATGCCTGTTTTTTCAGAACGCGCGCGAATATTCTTTTCTAAGCCTGCAAATGCGCCGCCACAGATAAAGAGAATATTGCTGGTATCGACTTGGAGGAATTCTTGTTGAGGATGCTTTCTGCCCCCTTGAGGAGGTACGGAAGCGACCGTGCCTTCAATCAATTTTAATAAGGCTTGTTGTACGCCTTCCCCAGAAACATCACGGGTGATTGAGGGATTATCTGATTTGCGAGAAATCTTGTCGATTTCGTCAATGTAGACAATGCCATTTTGGGCTTTTTCTACATCGTAATCGCATTTTTGCAGCAATTTTTGAATGATATTTTCAACGTCTTCACCGACATAACCCGCTTCAGTCAACGTGGTCGCATCTGCCATCGTGAAGGGCACATTCAATAAACGTGCTAAAGTTTCTGCGAGTAAAGTCTTACCTGAACCTGTAGGGCCAATTAACAACACGTTACTTTTTGCAATTTCGATGTCATCGCTTTTGCGCGTGCCACGATTTTCTAAACGCTTGTAATGGTTATACACGGCAACGGACAGAATCTTTTTTGCAAAATCCTGTCCGATGACATATTCATTTAAATGGGCATTGATTTCATGCGGGGTCGGCAGATTTCTGGCGTTAACCTGCTGATGTTCTTGCATTTCCTCGCGGATAATGTCATTGCATAATTCGACGCATTCATCACAGATGAACACTGAAGGTCCTGCAATAAGTTTGCGTACTTCATGCTGACTTTTGCCGCAAAAAGAACAATACAACAGTCGTTCGTCAGTCCCTGTTTTGCCCTTTCTATCATCACCCATTTAAAGCCACCTCGTGTAGATACGGTCTATCGCCTGAGCGTAGTATAACGTTTAAGCTGCGCTATTAGCAGATTGACGAGTGTTAAGCACCGCATCAATCAAGCCATATTCCACGGCAGCATCTGCTCCCATGAAATTATCGCGGTCGGTATCACGTTGAATAGTTTCAACGGACTGTCCCGTGTGCTTAGCCATAATCGTATTCAAACGTTCTTTAACCTTCATGATTTCGCGAGCATGGATTTCAATATCCGTGGCTTGCCCTTGGAAACCGCCTAAAGGTTGATGAATCATCATCCGAGAGTGTGGCAAACAATAACGCTTTCCTTTCGTCCCGCCTGTCAGCAATAATGCGCCCATGCTCGCTGCCTGCCCAATGCACAAGGTGCTAATGTCAGGTTTAATAAACTGCATGGTGTCGTAAATTGCAAGTCCTGCGGTGACAGAACCCCCGGGGGAGTTGATGTACAGGTGAATATCCTTATCGGGATTTTCAGATTCTAGGAATAATAATTGTGCAACGACCAAGTTCGCCATGTAATCTTCAACCTGCCCCACGAGGAAAATCACCCGTTCTTTGAGGAGGCGTGAGTAAATATCATACGCACGCTCACCCCGAGCAGACTGTTCGACCACAATCGGAACCAAGCCACCTGCGGCATAAGGTTCAATCAGAGGTCGGTCGTTCATCTTAGCTCGCTGCCTTTTGTGAATCTTGCTGCATAGCATCGTCAAAACTGAGTTGTTTATCCGTCAAATTGGCTTTTGACAACAAGAAATCAACCACTTGTTCTTCTAACACTGTGGCTTCTACTTGTTGTAAACGCTCACGTTCAGAATAGAACCATTTTTTGACCGATTCAGGGTCTTCATAAGTTGAAGAAATCGCATCCAACATTTCATTCACTTTTTCAGCACTGACTTGAATGTTATTTTGTTGAACCAATTCAGCGACTAACAAACCTAATTTAACCCGCTTGGTGGATTCTTCTGCAAATTGTTCGGGCTTGAGATCATAATTTTGAATCCCACGCTCATTCAATTCTTGCTGCATTTTTTGCAAGCTACGGGCAGATTCATCGTCCACTAAAGTCTTGGGCACGTCGATTTGATTCGCACTTAACAAGGCGGTTAATGCCGCATGTTTAGTTTTAGATTTCAGCGCGTACTTTAATTCACGTTCCATATTTTGACGGACTTCAGTGCGTAAGGTTTCGAGACTACCGTCTTCTACGCCTAACACCTTCGCAAAATCGTCATTCAGTTCAGGTAACAGCGGTTTCGACACGCTATTGACATGGATTGAGAAACAAACTTCTTTGCCTGCGATTTCGGGATTTTGATGATCAGCGGGGAAGTTAATCGCTAATTCGCGATCTTCATTCGCTTTCACGCCGAGTAAACCCGTTTCCATTTCAGGCAGTACAAATTTATTTTTGCCGAGAATTAAAGGCAAGCTTTCAACTTGATTGCCTTGGAAGGTTTTACCGTCAACGGTGCCCACGAAATCGATGATGACGCGATCACCATCAGCCGCTGCATCTTCAGTTTCTTCCCAGCCCTTACGCTGATCACGCAGCTTAAACAGCATGTTATCAACATCGGCATCGGTGACTTCAGCAATTGATTGTTCAATAGCTAAGGCTTCGACGACGACTTGGGCGATTTCGGGATAAACTTCAAAGTCTGCAACATAAGACAAATCTTGATCAAGATTGATGTCGCTGGGGAAATCAATTTTCGGTTGACCTGCGGGACGCAGTTTTTCTTGTTGTACCGCTTCGTAAAAACTGGATTGCACGGTTTCGCCAATCACTTCTTGACGAACTTGCAAGCCGTATTTTTGTTCTACGATGCGTAAAGGTACTTTCCCAGGACGAAAGCCATTAATTTTGGCTGTGCGCGTGAGCGATTTTAAACGATTTTGAATTTCTTGATCGATACGTTGTTTCGGCACTCCAACTGTCATGCGCCGTTCTAAAGTGCTCACTGCTTCTATGGACACTTGCATGTCGTAACCTCTTGTAACATCACGCTATTGAAATATAGATGGTGCGAAGGGAGAGACTCGAACTCTCATGGGTTGCCCCACTGGAACCTAAATCCAGCGCGTCTACCAATTTCGCCACTTTCGCTCTAACAGACATTTGGAATAGCGGTGGTGTACACCATTGACTGAATGACAAAAAACCCAGCATTAATGCTGGGCTTTATAAACTGGTGGGCTGTGTAGGTTTTGAACCTACGACCCGCTGATTAAGAGTCAGCTGCTCTACCAACTGAGCTAACAGCCCTAAGGGTTAAAGATTTTACTAGAAAGCAACACCTAACAGCAAGTACTTTTATGAGCTTGTGTCGCTATGTGCCATACC
Source organism: Thiotrichaceae bacterium (assembly GCA_028688145.1). Classification (GTDB taxonomy): domain Bacteria; phylum Pseudomonadota; class Gammaproteobacteria; order Beggiatoales; family Beggiatoaceae; genus JAQTYU01. The sequence goes on from JAQTYU010000002.1 coordinate 178,491, forward strand.
GTTATGGATGCGCATTATATACTGCTTTTCGTAAACGTCAAACCCAAATGACATAATTTTTCGCTAAATTATGCAGTTTTCTTGATGAGATGTTGATATTTCAATAATAATTCATCTCGGGTTTCTTCATGTTGAGGATGAGGAATGATGCAATCGACGGGGCAAACCTCGACACATTGTGAGGTTTCATAATGTCCCACACATTCAGTGCACAACGAAGGCGCAATAATATAAATTTCGTCACCTTGGGTAATTGCACCATTGGGGCATTCAGGTTCACACACATCGCAGTTGATACATTCGTCGGTAATGAGTAAGGACATTGCTTTATTCCTGATTTAAATAATAAGCCATTAACAAGTTTAGCGCATTTTCTCAGACAGCGCAGCCAACACATAGGGATGTACAAATTCTCCCACAGGCCCGCCTAAAGCGGCAATTTCTTTCACCAAGCTGGAAGACACAAAAGTATATTGGGTCGCGGGGGTGAGAAAAATCGTTTCGATATTCGGGATTAAGCTGCGATTCATGCCTGCTAATTGAAATTCGTACTCAAAATCTGAGACCGCCCGCAAGCCGCGTACAATGACATCAACTTTAGATTGTGTGGCAAATTCTGCAAGTAAGCCTGAAAACCCACAAATACTGATATTAGGCACATCGTCTAAAACCTTGTGTGCCATATCAACCCGTGCTTCTAGGCTGAATTTTGGGGCTTTCACAGGGTTTGCAGCAATCGCAATGATGACATGTTCAAACAGTCGTGCGGCGCGTCTTGCAATGTCTGCATGTCCCAAAGTGATAGGGTCAAATGTGCCGGGATAAATCGCCCTGATATTCATGAGCATAAGCCCTCATTTAGATGGTCGTCAAAAGGATGTGCAGACAGGAATGTGAAGTTAGAAATTCGAGAAGTTGCAGCGATGTCACCGAGAATTTGAGCACCTGCTCACAACAGCGCGGGCAATTTTACGACAGTCACCGCGTTTAGTACAGAAAATGGTGTTGCACATTGGGTGTCATCTCAATATCATCACAGCACCTATAGGCTTGCACAAGAATAGAGAACATGCCCCTAAAAACGCTGATGCGAACTTATCAACAACGTGCGGATAGCGCGTTAGAACAATTCTTACCCACAGAACATATTCAACCTGCGCGTTTGCACGCGGCGATGCGTTATGCCGTGCTCAATGGGGGCAAACGGGTGCGCCCGATTTTAACCTACCTCACAGGAAGCGCGTTACAAGTGCCGCTGTCGGTCTTAGACGCGCCCGCCTGTGCCGTGGAACTGATTCATGCGTATTCGCTGGTACATGACGATTTACCCGCGATGGACGATGATGATTTACGGCGCGGCAAGCCCACCTGTCACAAAGCCTTTGACGAAGCCACTGCCATTTTAGCGGGCGATGCTTTGCAAACCTTGGCATTTTACGTGCTCAGTCATGACAGCTATTCAGAACTTGGCGAACGGCAACGCTTAAAAATGCTCGAAACTTTAGCCCTTGCCAGCGGTTCACGCGGTATGGCGGGCGGGCAAGCGATTGACATCGATGCCGTGGGCAAAAAGCTGAATTTAGCCGAGCTTGAAAACATGCACATTCACAAAACGGGGGCATTGATTCGCGCCAGCGTGAAAATCGGTGCATTGGCAAGCACGCAGGCTGATGATCATATTTTAGAAAAGCTCGAACATTATGCAAAATGTATTGGGCTGGCTTTCCAAATTCAAGATGATATTTTAGATGTGGAAAGCAGCACCGAAGTGCTCGGTAAGGCACAAGGCGCGGATCAAGCCCTCGACAAACCCACGTATCCGACGTTACTTGGATTACGGGGCGCAAAACAAATGGCGGCGGAATTAATTGAACAAGCCGTTGACAGTCTCAGCAGTTTTGACCAGAAGGCGGATCCGCTGCGTTGGATGGCGCAATACATCATTCAACGCCAGTTTTAAGCGTTTTACTTTCTCATTCCTTCAAAAACTTTTATCATATCGACTTTAACCTAGCGATCGAAACGACTATGAAACAGTGGATCATCAGTATTTGCTTACTTATTGCTGCAACCGCAGCGCAAAGCGAAAGTTTGCCACGCGCGGAAATCAAGACTTCAATGGGCACGATTGTCATTGAACTTGATCCAAACAAAGCCCCCCATAGCGTTGAAAATTTCATCAGCTATGCCAAAGAAGGATTTTATGAAGGCACGGTTTTTCACCGTGTTATCAAAGATTTTATGATTCAAGGCGGCGGCTACAGCCCTGATTTACAGAAAAAACCCACTCATCCTGCGATTGTCAATGAAGCCCAGAATGGTTTAAAAAATCTGCGTGGCACGGTGGCAATGGCACGCGTCAGCGATCCCAATTCTGCGACTGCACAGTTTTTCATCAATGTGAAAGACAATGCTAATCTGGATTTTAAAGATGCCACGCCCGCAGGCGCAGGTTATAGCGTGTTTGGGAAAGTGGTTCAAGGTTTAGAAGTGGTGGATGCGATTCAACACGTTGAAACAGGCGCGGGAGGCAGTTTCAGTAAAGATGTGCCTATCACTCCTGTGGTCATTGAAAAAATTACCCTGAAAAATGTCCCTGCTTCTTTAGGCAAAGTCGAAGCCAAGAAAGCGGCTGAAGCTGTTGTCAAGGCAGAACCCGTTAAAACTGAACAAGCTAAAGAAACGAAAGCTGAGGTTAAGGAAGCTGTTAAAACGCCCGAACCTGTCAAGCCAGAAGTTGCAAAAGCCGCTCCTAAAGCTGAGCCTGCTAAAGTAGAAAAACCTGCTGAATCCAAACCCGAAGCGAGCATGAGCGCGTTGGCAAAGCCCAATACCGCTGTGGCAGAAGTCAAAGACCCTGCGCCTAAAAAAGTGTCTACGCCTGCGAAAAAATCCGCACAACCTGCGCCAGACAAGCCCACCTCGCCTGATAAACCCGAACCTTCTCCAACTAACTAAACTTAGGAAATTTTATGCAAGTTCGTTTGAATACCAGCAGTGGTGTTATTGTATTGAAGTTAAATACTGAAAAAGCCCCCAAAACCGTGGCTAACTTTGTAAGCTATGTTAAATCAGGCTTTTATACGGACACGATTTTTCACCGTGTGATTAATAACTTCATGATTCAAGGCGGTGGTTTAGATGCGAGTATGCGTCAAAAAACGGGTAATGCGCCGATTGAAAATGAAGCAGGTAACGGTTTGAAAAATACCTTGGGTTCGGTTGCAATGGCGCGTACTTCTGAGCCACATTCTGCCTCTTCACAATTTTTCATCAATGTGAAAAATAATGATTTCTTAAACTATTCTTCACCCACGCCTCAAGGTTGGGGTTATTGCGTGTTTGGGGAAGTAGTCGAAGGTATGGATGTGATCAATGCCATTAAAGTTATGCCCACGACTAATCGGGCTGGACATCAAGATGTGCCCGTCGAAGAAATCAAGATTCTGTCCGCAGAAGTGATTGAAGAAGCTTAAACTGCTGCTGTAAGTTTGATTTATGTTGAGAAAAGTTGTATCTCCTAACAATATAGGAGTGCAACTTTTTTTATTTAAGCGGGATAGAAGAATATCTCTGTCTTTTTTTCGTTATATTGAGAAGTATCACCGACACATTATTATGATAATCATTGAACATTTAAGAAAACGGGCGATAAAGTTTGCTAAGGATTTTCAGCAAACTACTTCCGAAAAACGTAATGACCAGAATTTCATGCGCGGTTTGCTGTGCGGTATTTTTGAAATTAGCTCGAACCGCATTGAGTGGCAATATCCTGTTAGAGAGCATAAAACGACCCGTTTTATTGATGGTTTGTTGCTCGGCACTTTGTTAATTGAGATGAAAACGGCGGGTAAGGATTTAGATGAAGCTTATTTACAAGCGATTCATTATGTTAGTTTAATTAAGGAAGAACACCGCCCCCATTACATTTTGGTCAGTGATTTTCAAAATCTGCATTTATACGACCGTTTGACGGGTGAGCCACGCGTTGAAATCAAGCTCGCAGAATTACCGCAGCAGATTGAATTTTTTAGATTTTTAGAAGGTTATCAAATCGCTGCGATTAAGAAACAAGAGCATATTAATAAAGCCGCAGCGGAAAAAATGGCAGGTTTGCACGATGCGATTAAAGCCACAGGGTACACGGGCAAAGATTTAGAAACTTATTTGGTGCGTTTGTTATTTTGTTTATTTGCAGACAGTACGGGATTATTTGGGGAAAATAATCAGTTTTTAAATTATTTGCAGCATTATACCAAGGCAGATGGCTCGGATTTACACGGGGCATTGAGCAAATTATTTGATACTTTGAACACGCCCGATGCTGAATATTTGGCAAGAAATCTCGCGTATCGTGGCAAGAAACGTTTAACGAACTTACCTGAACATTTAAATAAATTCACCTATATCAATGGCTTATTATTTAATGGCATTTTAGGCGAATGTTATTTTGATGAAGCGGCACGCAATACTTTAATTGAATGTGCGCAGTTAGATTGGAGCGAAATCAGTCCTGCGATTTTTGGTGCATTGTTTCAAGCCATTATGCACTTTGATGATGAGCAATCCACCGCGAAAACCAAGAAACGCCGCGAGTTTGGGGCGCATTATACCAGTGAAGAAAATATTTTAAAAACCATTAATCCTTTGTTTATGGATGATTTACGGGCTGAATTTGAAAAAGCTCGGTTTAATAAAAATAAGTTATTGGCATTCCATCATAAATTATCCAGTTTGAACTTTTTTGACCCCGCTTGTGGTTGTGGCAATTTTTTGATTATTGCGTATCGTGAATTGCGTTTGCTTGAATTGGAGATTTTAAAGGCTTTAGCGCATTTTAATGACTCTCATTTAGAGCTGCCTTTGTGCGATGTTGACCAATTCTATGGCATTGATATTGATGAAAGTGCGGTACAGATTGCGACCTTGGCGATGTGGCTGACTGACCATCAAATGAATTTGAAAATCCAGCAATTACGCGAAGATGCTTTTAAGCGTATTCCGTTACAAAAACAGGCAAATATTGTTCAAGGTAATGCCTTACAGCTTGATTGGAAAGCAGTTATTGCGCCCGAAAAATGTAGTTTTATTATGGGAAATCCGCCATTTGTGGGTTATAGCTATCAAAACAAGCAACAAAAAGAAGATTTAGCTTTAGTTTTTCAAGGCATTAACGGTGCGGGTGTGTTGGATTATGTGGCAGCTTGGCATGTGAAAGCTGCACGGTATATTCAAGAAAATCAAAATATTGCAGTTGCATTTGTTTCAACTAACAGTTTGACGCAAGGCGAACAAGTCGCGATTTTATGGACAGAATTATTGAGATTAAAAATTAAACTGCATTTTGCGCATCGCACTTTTAAATGGAGCAACGAAGGGCGCGGAATTGCAGCAGTACATTGTGTGATTATGGGTTTTGGTATCAAAGAGCCAAGTAGTTACCGTTTATTTGATTATGCTGAGAATATTGCAGGTGCGCCAACTGAAATAAAAGCCACGCAAATCAATCCTTATTTGGTCGATGCGCCCACGGTATTGATTGCAAAACGTCGCAAGCCTTTGAACGAAAATACCCCTGAAATGGTTTACGGCAATAAACCAACGGATGGCGGACATTTATTATTATCCTTGGAAGAGGCTAATTTTATTCAACAAAATGACCCGATTGCAGCAAAATATATTCAGCAGTTTCTAGGTTCTGAAGAATTTATTAATAATTTGCCGCGTTTTTGTTTGTGGCTAAAAAACAGCACCGCTCATGATCGTCTAGCCTCGCCAGAAATAAAAAGACGCATGGCATTAGTGAAAAAAATGCGTTTGGAAAGTCAAAAATTACCGACTCAAAGATTGTCAGAACTCACGTATTTATTTGGGGAAATTCGCCAACCCAATCAGCCTTATTTATTAATTCCCAGTGTTTCATCTGAAACGAGAAAATTTATTCCAATTGGCTATTTTCCCGCCGAGGTTATTTGTGGCAATGCTAATTTTATGTTGCCCAATGCGAGCTTATATGATTTTGGAATGCTGAGTTCCACTTTTCATAATGTTTGGGTAAGAGCGGTTTGCGGGCGTTTAAAAAGTGATTATCGCTATTCAAACACCATTGTTTACAACAACTTCCCGTTTCCTGAAAATGTAAAACCATCGATTAAAGCGAAAATTGAAGCCGCCGCCCAAATGATTTTGGATGCGCGAGAACTTGAAGAACAACGCTGCATTCAGCAACAATATTCGTTAGCGATGTTATACGCGGCAAACAACATGCCCGAAGCCTTGCAAAAAGCCCATAAAGCCCTCGATAGGGCTGTCGAGACCAGTTACCATTACAAAGGCAGCAACGATGATGCCGCTAGGGTTGCCTTTTTATTTGAATTATATCAAAAGCTTGCCTCACCTTTGGTTGAGGAAAAACCACTGCCCAAAGCTCGTCGAAAATCCCGTTCTAAAAAAGAATAATGCTAAAGCCTTTCACCCCCTTTTTCAAAGGCATTGGTATCTACACTACTCTATAATTATTTGATTATAAGGTAAACTATCTCGTTTCCATGCTCCAGCGTTGGAACGAGATAAAAATCAAATAGTTAGGAACTTGTGTAGATACCTATGTTTTCAAAAGGGGGAAAAGCTCTAAATCCTTTAATCCTGTGAACCCTGATTCAGACTCGGCTAAAATAAAATTCACACCCCCCTCAATTTGCAATACCATAAGCAGCCTTTCCTCGTCGTTTTCAAGATATGCGTGAACTGAATCTCCCCCAACGTGAAGCCATCAAACATATTCACAGCCCTCTCCTTGTGCTCGCAGGCGCAGGCAGCGGCAAAACCCGTGTCATCACCAAAAAAATTGCGTGGATGATTCAAGAAGCAGGCATCAGCCCCAAACAAATTATCGCCGTCACCTTCACCAACAAAGCCGCCCGTGAAATGCAGTCCCGCGTTTCCCAACTATTGCACGGCAAAGAAGGACAAGGCTTAACCGTCTCCACTTTCCACACCCTCGGCTTAAATATCCTGCGCCGCGAACACAAATTTCTCGGCTACAAAGCCAATCTCTCGATTTTTGACAACCACGACAGCCATAGCTTGCTGCGCGATTTATTGCAGCATGAAGAAGATATTAACGCGGATTATTTAGACAAATTACAAAGCAATATCAGCCGCTACAAAAATAATTTCATCGTGCCCGAACAAGCCCTAGAACTCGCACAAGATGAAGCCGCCAAACTCATGGCAGGACATTACGCCGCCTACCAACGCCAATTAAAAGCCTATAATGCCGCTGATTTTGATGATTTAATTATGCAGCCTGTGCAATTATTTCAACAACATCCCGAAGTTTTGGCACGTTGGCAACAGCGCGTAAAACACCTTCTAGTGGATGAATACCAAGACACCAACGCCACCCAATACCAATTATTAAAATTGCTGGTCGGCAAACATGGCGTGTTCACCGTGGTCGGCGACGACGACCAATCAATTTACGCATGGCGCGGCGCACAGCCCGAAAACATGCGCTTATTGGCAAAAGATTATCCCAGCTTAAAAGTGATAAAACTTGAACAGAATTATCGCTCTAGTAATCGAATTTTAAAACTTGCCAATCACTTAATTGGCAATAATCCGCACGTTTTTGAGAAAAAGCTGTGGAGCGATAAAGGTGCGGGAGAAATGACGCGGGTTATTGTCACTGATGACCAAGTCAACGAGGCTGAAAAAGTGGTGACAGAAATCATGCACCACAAATTTAAACACCGCACTGAATATGAAGATTATGCGATTTTATACCGCAGCAATCACCAATCGCGGCATTTTGAAGCTGCGCTGCGTTCTTTTAATATTCCCTATTTTGTCAGTGGCGGCACTTCCTTCTTTTCCCGCGCCGAGGTGAAAGATATTCTTGCCTATTTACGCTTACTCGCAAATCCTGTGGATGATAATGCGTTCCTGCGTATTGCCAACGTGCCGCGCCGTGAAGTGGGCACAACGACTTTAGAAAAATTAGGAATTTACGCCAATTCGCGCAATGTTGCCTTATTACACGCTTGTTTTGAATTTAATCTGACCACGATTTTATCGCGCCGCAATTTGGATGTGTTGTTGCATTTTGCTGATTGGGTGAAAACAATGGCAACTCGCGCCGAAACTGAGCCGCCGAATGTCATCGCTCGCGCCGTGGTGGAAGGGATTCGTTATGAAGCCTGGCTCAAAGAAACCAGCGAAACCAAAGAAGCCGCCAAACGCCGCATGAGTTACGTTGATGATTTACTCGATTGGCTAGACCAGCTTGCGGAAAAATACAGCACACTCAGCGAGTTAGTTTCACACATCATGTTGCTGGATATTTTGGAACGCCAAAATGCCGACGCGCAACAAAAAGGGGTTGCCCTGATGACCTTTCACGCCGCCAAAGGCTTGGAATTTCCACATGTGTTCATGGTGGGTATGGAAGAGGATTTATTGCCGCATCACAACAGCACCGACGATGCCGCGATTCAAGAAGAACGCCGCCTTGCCTATGTGGGCATTACCCGCGCCCAGAAAAGTTTAACGTTTACTTTGGCAGACAAGCGCAAACGTTATGGAAAATTAGAAGGTTGCGACCCGAGCCGCTTTCTCAAAGAACTGCCTGAGAATGAATTGGAATGGTTTGGGAAACGCATTCCCACCGCTTTGCAAAATCAAACGCCTGAAGAAAAGAAATCCGTGGGCAACGCGCATTTGGCGCATTTGAAATCTTTATTGGCTAATAAGTAATTTCGTAGGATGCAATTCTAACTGCGCCCCCAATCCCCTAAAGCACAGCCATCAAGTTAAGCACAGAATGAGCTTACGAGAAACTTGAGAATACAACAAGTTAAAGCTTAACTTAATGGCAGTGCGTCAGGGGGTGGGAGCGCAGTGAGGAAATAATAAATTCCTTAACTTTGCAAAGCATCCAAATTAGCAAATAACTGTAAAGCTTGAGGATTTGCTAAAGCCTCCTGATTTTTTACTGCGCGTCCGTGCACAATATGGCGCACTGCCAATTCCACAATTTTCCCGCTCTTAGTACGCGGAATGTCTTGCACCTGAATAATTTTACTCGGCACATGGCGCGGCGTGGTATTTTGGCGAATTTGCTGTTTGATTTTTTGAATCAAAGCCGCATCTAAACTCAGATTTTCCCGCAAGCGCACAAACAGCACCACGCGCACATCGCCTTCCCAATCCTGCCCAATCACCAAACTTTCCAAAACTTCAGGTAATTGTTCAACTTGGCGATAAATTTCCGCCGTCCCAATCCGCACCCCGCCCGGATTTAACACCGCATCAGAACGCCCATGAATGATTAAACCTTGATGTTCAGTCAGTTCGACATAATCGCCGTGACACCAAATATTCGGATATTTGTCGAAATAAGCAGCGCGGTATTTTTCGCCCTGTGGGTCATTCCAGAAATAAATCGGCATTGACGGAAATGGCGCAGTGCACACCAATTCGCCTTTTTCGCCTTGAATCGGATTGCCCTCATCATCAAAAACTTCGACTTTCATGCCCAAACCACGGCTTTGTAATTCACCGCGCCACACGGGCAAAACAGGATTTCCCAATGCGAAACAGGAAACAATATCTGTACCGCCTGAAATTGAAGATAATTGCAAATCTGCTTTAATCTCTTTATACACAAAATCAAAGCTTTCAGGCACTAAAGGCGAGCCTGTGGAAAGCATCGCTTTAAGCGGGCTTAAATCGTGAGTTTCACGCGGTTTTAAACCTGCTTTATTCACAGAATCGATAAATTTTGCGGAAGTCCCGAAAATAGTCATGTTTTCTTGCTCGGCGAAATCAAACAAAATATTTCCCGTGGGATAAAATGGCGAACCATCGTACAGCAATAAAGTGGCTTCCGAGGCTAAACCCGACACCAGCCAATTCCACATCATCCAGCCGCAAGTGGTGAAATAAAATAGCCTGTCGCCGCGTTTCACGTCGGTGTGCAGCAAATGTTCTTTTAAATGCTGCAATAAAGTCCCGCCCGCGCTGTGTACGATACATTTAGGCACGCCTGTCGTTCCCGAGGAATACATAATGTATAAAGGCTGTGCAAACGGCAATTGTGCAAATTCGATGTTTTTTGGGGAGAAATCTGCAATAAAATCGGGTAGTAATATGGCGTTGGAAAGCGTATTTAAATCAGGTTTTGTGCAGGTATAGGGGAAAACGATTACTTTTTCCACACTGGAGATTTCTTGCAAAATCTCAGGCAATAATTCCAAAGAATTAAAAGTCTTGCCGCCGTAAAAATAGCCATCGGCACAAAATAAGATTTTTGGAGTAATTTGTCCAAAACGGTCAATTACGCCGCGCACCCCAAAGTCGGGCGAGCAAGATGACCAAATCGCGCCGATGCTGGTGCTGGCTAACATTGCAATTAAAGTATCTGGCGTGTTGGGCACGTAACCCGCGACGCGGTCGCCTGCTTGCACGCCCGCTGCGCGTAAGGCTTGTGCGAGTTGGGAAACACGGTCGTATAATTCGCCAAAACTCAAGCGTTGTCTAATGCGGTCTTCGCCCCAGAAAATCAGCGCGGTTTCGGCATCACGACGGCGCAATAAATTTTCTGCAAAATTTAAACGCGCTTCGGGAAACCAACGTGCGGCTAACATTGATTCGCGTCCCGTTAAAACCGTAGAACCTTGGATTTCTGAAATAATTTTTCCAAATTCCCATACAGATTGCCAAAACTGTTCGATTTCAGTCACTGACCATTGGTATAAAGCTTCATAATCAGCTAATTGTAGTTGCCAACGTTGATTCACAGTTTTCAAAAACTGGGTGAGATTGCTGGCTTCAATTTGTGTGGCGGTGGGTTGCCACAGGGCTGGTGTGTGCATGGAAATTCCTCCTTGGTTGCTTTTTTATAATTGTTTTAAATTACTGACTGCGCCCCCAACCCCCTAAAGGGGGCTAAACATTAAAGATTTTATGTTTAAAGTCCCCTTTAGGGGGTTTAGGGTTAGGGGGCGCAGTTAAATCAATATTGCGGCAACGGACGCTTGCGCCCATTTTCATCAATTCCTACGAAGGTAAAAGTCGCTTCCGTGACTTTCATCACCGTATTATCGCGGTGGCGACGTACCCATGTTTCTATATGAATCGTGAGCGAAGTTACACCAACTTTCAACAGGTTACAATAACAACTCACCTCATCACCCACAAAAACCGCCTGATGAAAACTCATTGCAGTCACCGCAACCGTGGCAACTCGCCCGCGTGCATATTGATAGGCATAATTGCCCCCTGCCAAATCCATTTGCGCCATCAGCCAGCCGCCAAAAATATCGCCATTGGGATTGGCATCGGCGGGCATGGCGAGCGTGCGTAAACTCAACATCCAATCAGGATCGTTTTCGTGGGGAAGTATTAGAAACATGGTAAAAATTCCTTTTTAGGTGAAATCGCGCCCCATTTTGTAAAATTCTGAATTCGGACGCAGACTGATTAAATTTGCCATACGGTTCGACAAGGCGAAAAAGGCAGCAATTGCGCCAATATCCCAAATGTCTTCATCGGTAAAACCGTGGCTGTGTAACTGGGTGTAATCGTTTTCTTCCAAAGCCGCCGCATCCAAAGACACTTTCACCGCAAAATCTAACATCGCTTTTTGACGCGGGCTTAAATTGGCTTTGAGGTGATTGACTGCGACTTGATCCGCAATTTCCGAATCTTTCGCATAAATCCGCAAAATTGCGCCGTGCGCCACCACACAATATAAACAATGATTGCGCCCACTGGTGGCAACCACAATCATTTCGCGCTCGGCTTTGCTTAAATTGCTTTGTTTTCTTAGCATTAAGGCATCGTGATAAGCAAAAAAAGCCCGAAATTCATCGGGGCGATGGGCAAGACTTAAAAATATATTCGGGACAAAGCCCGCCTTTTCTTGCACAGCTAAAATTTTTTCGCGAATATCTTCGGGTAAATCCTGCAATTCAGGCACAGGAAAACGGCTGATTGTGACAGTATTCTGCATAAAACGCTCCTTTGATAGGCGTGTAAGTTACATGTTACGTAAACGGCAACTTCACGACAAAAAAATTTTGTTATTTTATTGGGAAATCAGAGCACTTAAAACTGCGCCCCTAACCCCCTAAAAAGGGGGCTAAACATATAGTGAATTATTTAATGTTCAAGGGGCGCATTTTTAAAACTTACTTCTTAACCGCACGGTTGTCGATCAAGCTGTCAACGACGGTGGGGTCTGCCAAGGTCGAAGTATCGCCTAAACCATCGATTTCGTTGGCGGCAATCTTGCGCAGAATGCGGCGCATGATCTTACCAGAACGGGTCTTGGGTAATGCAGGGGCCCATTGAATAATATCAGGGCTGGCGATAGGTCCGATTTCTTCACGCACTAATCTAATTAAGTCTTTGCGTAATTCTTCGCTGGGTTCGATGTCTGCCATCAAGGTGACGTAAGCATAAATACCTTGTCCTTTGATGTCATGAGGATAGCCCACCACAGCTGCTTCAGCGACAGCTTCGTGTAAGACTAACGCGCTTTCGACTTCTGCCGTGCCCATACGATGACCAGACACGTTGATCACGTCATCCACACGACCCGTAATCCAGTAGTAGCCATCTTCGTCACGACGTGCGCCGTCACCCGTGAAATACATACCGGGGTAGGTCTTCAAATAGGTGTCGATGAAACGTTGATGATCGCCGAAAATGGTACGCATTTGACCGGGCCAAGCTTGAGTAATGACTAAATTACCTTCGGTCGCGCCGTCTAAAATGTCGCCTTCGTTGCTCACCAAAGCAGGGGTTACGCCGAAGAAAGGACGGGTTGCAGAACCGGGTTTCAATTTGGTTGCGCCGGGTAAGGGGGTAATTAAAATCCCGCCCGTTTCAGTTTGCCACCAAGTATCTACAATCGGGCAGCGACCATCGCCAACCACGTTGTAATACCATTCCCACGCTTCGGGATTGATGGGTTCGCCCACGCTACCGAGTAAACGTAAACTCTTACGGCTGGTGGCTTTGACTAAGCCTTCGCCTTGACCCATTAACGCACGGATGGCGGTGGGGGCGGTGTAGAAAATATTGACTTGGTGTTTATCAACCACTTGCCAGAAACGACCCGCGTCTGGATAGGTTGGTACGCCTTCAAACATCAAAGTGGTTGCGCCGTTGGCTAAAGGACCATAAACGATGTAGGAGTGACCCGTCACCCAGCCCACGTCAGCAGTACACCAGTAAATATCGCCATCATGGTAGTCGAAAATATATTTGTGGGTGATGGCTGCATAGAGTAAGTAGCCGCCCGTGGTGTGTAACACGCCTTTGGGTTTACCCGTAGAACCTGAGGTGTACAGAATAAATAAGGGGTCTTCTGCATCGACTTCTTCAGGAGCGCAATCCGCAGAAACCTTAGCGATTTCTTCATGATACCAGCAATCTACGCCTTCTTTCATTTCCATGTGACGACCGGTGTGTCTTACGACGATCACGGTGGTGACGCTGGGGCAATCTTTAACGGCTTTATCGACGTTGACTTTCAAAGGCACGCCACGACCACCGCGCAGACCTTCGTCGGAGGTGATCACAACTTGACATTCGGAATCTTGTACACGGTCTTTCAACGCTTCAGGAGAGAAGCCACCGAATACGATAGAGTGCACGGCACCGATACGGGCAACGGCTAACATTGCAATCGCAGCTTCAGGAATCATCGGCAGGTAAATACAAACCCGATCACCCTTCTTCACGCCTTTGGCTTTCAATACGTTGGCGAGACGGCACACTTTTTCGTGTAATTCACGGTAAGTAATTTTCTTGTCCACATTGGGATCGTCGCCTTCCCAAATGATTGCAACTTGATCAGCACGGGTCGCTAAGTGGCGGTCTACGCAGTTGTAAGAGACATTTAATTTAGCCCCATCGAACCAACGAATTTTGCCTGTGTGATAATCACAATCTTGAACTACATCCCACTTCTTTGACCACGTTAAGAATTTGTCCGCTTGTTCGCCCCAGAAACCATCGACATCAGAGATAGAACGAGCATACATTTCTTGATATTGTGCATCATTGATCAGAGCGCGAGCAGCCGCTTCAGGTAGGATGTCATAGATTTTTTCGTCAGACATTACATACTCCTTTAGTTTTCTACCCTCAACTTATGAGGGTATAAATTGGTGATGAGAATTGTTATAGTTAATTGCGCTTTTTTAGTTTTTAAACCGAGGCTTTTACATACTTTAACAGAGACTGGAACTCTTTTTAAGCCCTTTTTACAAAATATCCAAGCTTGTTAAAAAGTAACCATAGCACAAAACCTATGGATTTAGCTTGTGATAGCCACTCTAAATTATATAACTCTATAATATAACGTGTAATTTATATATTATAATAATGGGCGTGATGGCAAGTGAAACAGGGATTTCTCACAATAATTAATTATTAACCGCTAATATATTAATTTTTCTCATGCTCTTAGCCGTGATGATAAATTTTGCGGTTGCAGCAAAAAAAGCATGTCTCATGCTGACTGCCACTCAATTTAAAGAATAATCCTGATTTTATGATAAAGTTTACTTTCTCGTAAATCATGACAAAATAATGACAACTACCATAAAATAGCGCAATCAGCTCTGTTTCAGGCTCATAATAACTGATTATTGCTGTTCACATTACTAGGATTGTGCAATGCCAAAATTTCTTACGTCCCAAGCTGCTGAAGCAGCGTTTTATGCTGCTTTTGAAGCGGCTGATCTTGAAACAATGATGCAAATTTGGGCGCAATCGGAAAAAGTTGCCTGTACTCACCCCATGGGTCCGTGTTTACATGGACGCGATGTTATCGAACAAAGCTGGAAAACTGTGTTCAGCGAAGGCGCACGCATGACTTTTAGTCTGACCATGATTCAGCAAAATATCAGCAGTGATATGGCGGTGCATGTTTTATATGAAAATATTAGTCTGCGCGACAGTGCCCATCTTGCTGCAACGCCCGTGGTATGTACCAATATTTATAAATTAATCGAAGGCAATTGGCAGATGATTTTACATCATGCTTCATTAACGCCTTTGGATGTGGATGCGGAGCGTCAGGTGCGCCATTAATCACTTGTTAAGCACATTAACCTGAGTTCGGGATAAGAAATCTTTGTAGTAGGGTGGAATAGCGCAGCGTATTCCACCAAGGAAGGTGATAACTCTAGGTATGACACAGTTATAGTATTTTTATTTTAAAAATAGACTGAGAGAACATGTTCAAAAGCATGATTTAAATCATCAAATTGCTTTTTATATTAGTCTACCTTTAGCATTTAAATACTATAAATCGATAAGACCCTCATTGTACGGTAGAAGCCTGTAAAATCATCGCCACTGGAGCGACGAGGTAGTCATTCCAACGCTGGAGCGTTGGAACGAGACAAGTATCACGCTTCATGGTGTATCGTATTCCACCAAGAAAGGTGATAACTCTAGGTATGACGCAGTTAAATCGATAAGACCCTGATGGGGTACGGTAGAAGCCTGTAAAATCCTCGCCGCTGGAGCGTTGGAACGAGACAAGTATCACGCTTCATGGTGGAATACGCTACGCTATTCCACCCTACTACAAAAATTTCTTATCCCGAACTCAGGTTACATTAAGAGTTTCTTGTCTGAATCAGGATTGACAGGATTGCCCGAATTCAGCAGGATTAAGTCTTCATACAGGGAAAATATTAAGCGTTTTAATTTTGAAAATCCTTGAATCCTGATTCAGACAATTGTTACAACGTCAGTATTCCCTAATAATTCAAAGCGTAAGCCTATCCCATTCAATCCAATCCTAAAAGGAAAATAATGATGAAAAAACTTGCTCTCAGCATGATGTTATTGCTTGGCATTCCGTTCAACAGCTATGCCGACATGCAACACCATCACCATGATTGGAGTTACGAAGAAGGCGAACAAGCCCCCGATAAATGGGGAAAACTTTCTCCCAAATATACGGTGTGCGCTGCGGGCAAAGAACAATCTCCGATTAATATTGATTCTAGCAAAGCCATCACCAGCGAATTGCCAAAACTGCAATTTGAATACACCAAAATTCCGCTGCAAATTGAAAACAACGGACACACCATCCAAATCAATACCAATCACCAAGGCGGCAAGTTGCAAATTGGAGATGAAAGTTACGAATTAATTCAATTCCATGCCCACGCTCCTGCTGAAGAAAGCGTGGATGGGAAACGGGCGGAAATGGTGGTGCACTTAGTGCATAAAAATGCCGCAGGTAAATTAGCGGTGGTTGGGGTGCAATTTGAAGAACAAGGCGATACGGAAAATCCCTTCCTCGCCACCTTGTGGAAAGTCATGCCCCAGCAAGAAGGCGATCCTGTCAAATTTGACACCCAAATTGATGTCAAAGATTTATTACCCGCCGATCACAATTACTACACCTTTGCAGGTTCGTTGACTACCCCGCCTTGCAGTGAAGGGGTAAAATGGATTGTATTGAAACAAGCGGTCAGTTTCTCCGCTGCACAGTTAGAACAATTCAAGGAAGTGTTTCACCATAACGCCCGCCCGATTCAGCCTCTAAATGATCGCAAGGTGTTATCCTCCAATTAAGAACCCTTGGGCGGGGCAACTCGCCCACACTGATTGAAAGACACTTATGCTAAACGGTAAAAAAATTGTTGTGGTGATGCCTGCGTATAATGCAGAACGCACGGTGCGCCAAACTTATGCAGAAATTCCCCATGAAATTGTCGATGCGGTGATTTTGGTCGATGATAGAAGCTCGGATGCCACCGCCCAAGTTTCCAAGTCTTTGGGAATTCACACCATTTTGCACACCCAAAATTTGGGCTATGGTGGCAATCAAAAAACCTGTTATAAAGCGGCTTTGGAATTGGGCGCGGACATTGTTATCATGTTGCACCCCGATTACCAATACACGCCAAAACTCATTACCGCAATGGCTTCATTGATTGCAAACGGCTTGTTTGATTGCGTGTTAGGCTCGCGCATTTTGGGCACGGGCGCGTTGGCGGGGGGAATGCCTGTTTATAAATACATCGCCAACCGCTTTTTAACTTTGTATCAAAATGTGCTGGTGAGTCACAAGCTTTCGGAATATCACACCGGCTATCGCGCCTTTTCCAAAGAGATTTTACAAAGCTTGCCGTTGACAGAAAACTCGAATGATTTCGTGTTTGATAATCAAATGCTGCTGCAAATTATTTATGCAGGATTTCGCATTGGGGAAATCACTTGTCCGACTTTATATTTTGAAGATGCCTCTTCAATCAGCTTCCAACGCTCGGTAAAATATGGCTTAGGCGTGCTTAAAACCACGGTTGAATTTGTGCTGCATCGTGGAAAATTCCAACAAAGTCCACTATTTAGCTCGCTTGACGAATTGCGCGAACAACACCGCGCCCAGAATCTCAAAAAGCCGTAAACACAGATTCATTTAAGTATCCTCAGGCTCTGCTATTAACAGCATTGCTTGTATTCTATAATACTGTCGTTTCGACAGCTTAACGGATGCCTTCCATGTACTTTGAAATTCCCAGAAAAGAATTGCTCCCTTCTTTAAAAATGATTACCAGTGTCGTGGAAATGCGGCAAACCTTGCCAATTCTTGGCAATGTGTTAGTACAAGTGGAAAATGCGACTCTGAAATTGACGGCGACTGATGCCGAAGTCGAAATTGCGTGCACTTTGCCTTTAGAAGCCAGTTTAGATAGCAGCAATGATGGGGAAACCACGATTCCCGCGCGTAAATTATTCGATATTTGCCGCTCCTTGTCAGACGGTGCGCCGATTCAAATCAACAACCAAGATGCTGAAGAACGTGCCGTGGTGCGTTCTGGAAAAAGTCGTTTTACTTTATCCTGCCTGCCCGCCAGCGATTTTCCTTCACGCCAAGCGATTGAAGGGGTGTATCGTTTCAAATTCTCACAACGCACTTTGAAAGAATTATTTGCCCGCACCCAGTTTGCGATGGCGCAGCAAGATGTGCGTTATTATTTGAACGGCATTTGCTTGGATTTAAACAATGGGCGTTTGTCCGTGGTTGCAACCGATGGACACCGTTTAGCGATGGGCAGCGAGCCTTTTGATTTAGACGGACACGAGCCGATTCAAGTTATCATCCCGCGTAAAGCCGTCACCGAATTAACCCGCATGTTAGACGGTGCAGACAGTGAAGTCGAAATCGCCTTAGATGAACATCACATTCAAGTGACGCTTTCACAAAGTCTCAGCCTGAGCAGTAAATTGATTGATGGGCGTTTCCCTGACTATTTAAGTGTGATTCCGCATCGTACTGAACGCACTGCGGTGATTGCTGCGGATGCGTTGAAACAAGCCTTGTCGCGGGTTGCGATTTTGTCGAATGAAAAATATAAGGGGGTGCGTTTAAGCCTGTCGAATAATTTGTTGAAAGTGACGGCGCGTAACCCCGAACAAGAAGAAGCGGAAGAAGAATTAGAAATTGTTTATGAAGGCGAAGAATTTGAAATTGGCTTTAATGTCAATTACTTGCTGGATGTGTTGAGCGTAATCAATGCCAAAGAAGTGGACTTACGTTTTAACGACCCGAACAGCAGTTGTTTGATTACCCCGCATGATGTGGAAAGCGTGCAATACGTGATTATGCCGATGCGCCTCTAGGCGAATTGAAAACCCTCACTGCGCCCCTAAATCCCCTAAAGGGGACTTTAAAGATAAAAAATATTTATCTCTAATATCTAGCCCCCTTTAGGGGGTTGGGGGCTTCAGTAAAAATACCTCCTGCCCACAAACCGACTTCACCCCCATGCCTATTGATAAACTGCTTGAAGAATTACGCAATAACACCCGTTTGCGCCTTGGCATTTGGCTGATTTTGGCAATTGTGTTGGGTTATAGCTTGTTGGTGATGGATGATTATCGCAAACAATTGGCAACGGAACATCAAAGCTTAGCCGAGCGTTTGGATAAATTAGAAACCTTGGTTAAACAAACAGTTTGGACGGAACGCGCCACCGCTGCCCATGCTTTGCAAGTGCAAGTTGAAAGCAAATTATGGGTGGCAAATAGCAAAGGTTTAGCACAAGCCAATGTACAAGCTTGGCTAGATGGTCAATTGAAATTATTGAAAATTACTGACCCGCGTTTAAAAGTAGAGGCGGCGGTAGAAAACAGTCAGCACCGCAATTTGTGGCAGGTCAGCGGGCAAATCGACGGTATTTTTACCCCTAGCACGATGGAACAGTTTTTATTGAATATTGCCACCCATCCGCAATGGATTCTGGTGGAACGTTTAGAAATTCGGCAAGGGCAGCCTTCTCGTTTCACGATGGTTGTCACCGCCTATTTTCAAGCCCCACAGCAGGCTTCCAGCACCTAAATTGCTGCATGGCATAATTATTGATATACCCCCTCTTCAAGTCATGCAGAGGAACTTATCATGTTCGATGGCAGCACAGTGTTGGGTATGAGTTTAGTCGGATTGGGTCTTGGGGCATTCGTCCTGCTGCATTTGCTTCGACTACGTAATAAGTATTTATTTTCTTTGATATATTCCCCAGAGTTTGGCAATTTACCGCGTGTCTCTTGTTATGGCACGCCTGCACCGCCCCGTCATCCAGAATTTCCTGCGGTGTTGAGCAGTGACTACCCCAGCGCGCAATTTGTCAATCCACACCACATGATTACAGGGGCTATCCGTATAGAAGCCATTTGAAGTCTTTGGTAAGATGTAAAATATGACGAATAAAGAATCAAAGCTAAACAAAATGAGCCCTTATTAATTAGCCCTTATTCAAGCAGCCTGAACGATGCAGAGTGGGCAATCGCATCCTATTCGATACGATGCTTTATCAACTCAAAAATAGCTGCAACTGGGCTGACCTCCCCCAAGGATTTTCCGCCTTATTCAAGCGTCTATTGATATTACAAATAATAGAGGGCTTTGGACATCATCGATAAACTGATGTCTCGTTTACATGAAAGCCTCAGAGAGCACTCAAAAAAAACCTAAATGGACAAGCCCTGATAATGGTGGATTCCCAAGCGGTGAAGAATACCTGTCTCGCCAGTCGTCAGAGTAGGGGATATTGCTTTTACAATGCCACCAACGGTATTAAAAGACATTTAGCAGTGGATAGAATTTAGGCTTTCCCTTGTTTACGCACTGTAGTAAAGCTAATATCAGCGATGACTTAGGTTTGATTGATTGGAAACTTTATGCGGTCAAAGTTGTATGGCGGCTACGCCTTATACACCCTACGTTTAATAAATATTTTTAAAATTAATATGTTATTACTTTAACTGCGTAACTCCTAAATCTTTTTGTTTTGTGACGTTTAGTTAGCTTTAGAGGAGATACCGTTATAATAAAAAAAGACCTGTTCAGCGACGCGCTTGCAACAGGTCTTTTTTATATTTGGGGATTAAAACAGAGGATCACACAACGGTGATGCGAGACTATGCCACGAGAGAAGCTAAACTCTTTTTGAGTTTTTTCATGGCATTATTTTCGATTTGGCGAATACGTTCTGCGGAAACCTGATATTGATCCGCCAATTCTTGCAAAGTCGCTTTGTCATCATTTAACCAGCGTCTTTGTAAAATATCTTGGCTACGCTCGTCTAATTCTGACAAGGCGTGGTGTAATTGTCCGTTGCCATGATTTTCCCATTCATCTTGTTCGATCACAATCGCGGGATCATAACGATTATCTTCCAAATAAGAGACGGGCGCGACGCTGTCGTTTTCATCGTCCATTTCCGTGGGCAAATCAAAAGAAGTGTCATTACCACTCAAGCGTGATTCCATTTCTAAAACATCTTTCGCAGTCACGCCTAAATCTTGGGCAACGTGATCGACTTCTGCTTTGGTCATCCAGCCTAAACGTTTTTTCGCACTGCGTAAGTTAAAAAATAATTTGCGTTGCGCTTTGGTGGTGGCAACTTTAACAATGCGCCAGTTGCGTAAAATATATTCATGAATTTCAGCACGAATCCAGTGCACTGCAAAGGACACTAAACGCACGCCGACAGTGGGATCAAAGCGTTTCACCGCTTTCATCAACCCGATACTGCCTTCTTGGACTAAATCACTTTGGGGTAAGCCATAACCGCGATACGTGTTCGCAATATGCAGCACAAAGCGCAAATGCGACATCACCAAGGTGCGTGCGGCTTCTAAATCATTGTGTTCACGATAACGGGCAGCAAGTTCACGCTCTTTTTCCACGGTCAACATGGGAATCGTACGGATGGCCTGCGCGTAGTTTTCTATGCTTTGTCCTGGAACGGCAAGTTGCAAATTAAGCGTCAATGTGTTCGACATCCTTTTATGCTCTCTAGTGAGATTTGTTACTGTAAATTTTAGCACTCTACTGTCAAGAGTGCTAATAATTTAATCGCAAATAAATGTAAATTAAGACTTATACTTGAGCTTAATACTCATGTATTATTATGTCAATATGTGCTGAGTATGAGAAAACTGTAAAAATTGTCAAGTGTTTTTTATATGAAAGGCAGCAATAAATTGTTTTAAAGCGTGGGCGTAATGCTGCAATTTAATTGCACTATTAAAAAAATAACTTGTCAATTCAAGTTAATAGGGAAAATTCTGGAGAAGGGGCTGAAGGTAGTTAAAAGTTTTCGCTAATACCCACGATTTTAAATTTCTTTCATGCCCTCTGGTCTAAAGATAACACTAATACAGATAAGATATATGGTTATTTATCGCGTGTTTCAAAACTTACGCCGTCTTGAATCCGTGAAACCACACGCACTTTATCCGTAATCCGTTCCAGCACGCTGCTCATCAGCGTTTGCCCACGATCCAATTGCACACGACTGCTGTATAAAAAATAATTGCTGCTCAAACTTAAACTTTGCGAATCAACCATTTTCAAACCTGCCAGCACGGGATTGGCGAGTACAGCTTGTAAAGTCTCAAAGGCTTTTTGATCGCGTCCCGCAATTAATTGAGTTGCCGCCGCTTCACTCAAACCTTCTGCCAAAGACATAATCACGGGAATTGTGGCGGTGTTTAAATTAATTTGGGTGCGCGTTGGCAAGGTACAAACATGCGGTAATAAGCGTTGATAAAATTCAGGAGTCATTCCCGCCAACAAACGCAGTTCGGTGGGACTTCGTAAGGCTTGATTCGCAGCACGATAGGACGGCGTTTTTAATAAATAGGCATTATCTTCCGCACCTTCGGGCAAGGAAATCTCGGCATCCGCATCCATCCAATCAATCACCACCTGCGACAAATTCACGGGCATTTGTAAGGCTAAAAGTAGGCGTTGAAATTGCTGCACATCTTCGGGGCTGACTTTGCCATCTTTCAGTAAATTATTTAAATTGAAGCGTCCTTGTAAATCTTCAATTTGCCCAATCATGCTGCCACCTTCGATAGGAATCGCTGACAGCCGCATTGCCCAAATATCTTGTAAACCATCAATTTTATTCAGACTTAAATCGCGAATTAAAATCCGCATTGCCCAAGTTTCGCCGCCAAAAGCGTACTGCAAAGCTTGGTCGTGATGAATAAAATTGGTACTGCGCCGAATCGCTAGGTGCTGTTGACCGAGCATAGAAACCGCGACAATGGTCGCAAGCGCAGTGATTAATAATGCAGTAATCAGCGCAACGCCTGTTTGGTAAATAGGTTTAAAATTCATGTGCCCGCCACTTGAAACAGTCGGGTGATTTTGCCCCATTTTTTCGAGGTTAAAGTAATTTCAATCGCACGGAATTGCGGGGTAACGCTGACCATGCCCACAGGCGGCGGTGTCACCACAACATTGCTGGCGGGATATTCAGTGAGCCATTGAAATTGCTCGTCTAACACCCGCCATTCCACGGATTTAATATCATCTAATAGCGCGATTTTATCGGCGCGGGAATCTTGGGCGCGGTCTAAAACTCGCCAACTGTAGCGCCATAAACTGTCTTGTTCGACAGTATAGGCGATGCGCTGCAATTGGCTACGCGCTTGCTGGGCAGGATTGCGCCAACCTGCTTGGGTAAATTCTAAACGCGCAGGGGAAGTATTACGCAGTTGTAGCACAGGTTGCACCTCGCCAAATTCATTGCGAATGCTACGCGGAATAAACTGTTCAATATCGCGCTGTATCCAACTGACGGCAGTTTGCAGCCGCGCCAATTGTTGCAGGGTAATTTCGGTGCGCTGCTGTATATCCATCACCGTCAATAAACCGCTGTACGCTAAGCTTGCCAAAATCGCAAAAATTGCCATCGCGACTAGCAGCTCTAGCAAGGTAAATGCTTGTTGTAATCGTTTTGACTTGCAGCAGAAACAGGGAGAATATGCCATAATTATATTTCATTAGAACCAAAAATTATTACAAAGGAGGTTAGGATTGTGGCAACGTTAGAATTAACCGCACAGAATTTTGAAGAAACCATCACCCAAAACGATATGGTAATTATTGATTTTTGGGCTCCGTGGTGTGGACCCTGCCGTAGTTTTGCACCGATTTATGAGCAAGTTTCAGAGAAATATCCTCATGCCGTGTTTGCGAAAATCAACACTGAAGTTGAGCAAGACTTATCCAATCACTTCAATATTCGTTCTATCCCAACGCTGATGATTTTCCGTGAACAAATTATTCTGTTTATGCAAGCAGGCAGTTTACCCGCCTCTGCTTTGGAAGAAATTTTGAATAAGGCGCAAGCCTTAGATATGAGTGTTGTTCGTGATGAAGTGGCGAAACAACACGCTTAGATTTTGAGTGTTCCTGACTGTGCCCCCAACCCTCAAAAGGGACGTTGAAACATTAATCAATTGTTTCTGTTTCGTCCCCTTTAGGGCGGGTTAAAGATTTTAATAACTATTAGGAGTTACGCAGTTGAATTTATAAGCAGTTCATAGGGTGTATAAGGCGTAGCCGTCATACACCTTACGCTTGATAAATCTTTTTTACTTAATATGTTATTAATTCAACTGCGTAACTCCTAATGGTTTCAACTCCCCGCACACATTTTCATGATTCCATCCGTCACCGAACTTATGTCCTTGTATCTACTTTGCAAACAAATAAGCACTCGCCTTCTCACTACTGATGTAATAGCGATCACTTTTAACCTATATTTTCCCACGACAACCTTGGCGATAAACTAAAAGCAAACTACGTAAACCTGCCCATTCTTCCAAAGCAGCCACTATCTAGAGATTCATCCTATAACCTACATTACGACCATGAGTCTTTTATGTATCACTATGAACTGATTGTGGTTTTCTTTCCCAGACAGATTCTAACAACAGCTTACGCAGCTTCTTTTGATTCCCTTTCACAGGAATAACATAGCCGCGCTTATTCTTTACAATCAGCTCTACTGTTTTTTGAGTGTGAAACGCGTCTGAAGTAAATATAGCTTTCTCAACCTCTGGCTTTACGAGAGTCACTCCGTGTGTTTAGGTTTGAGAGTAAACTGCTTATATATTGTAAATCAATTGGTTAAAATATATTCTTATTTAACTGCATACTATACTATAGTCTTTGATGCAGCTCTCTCCTAAAGAGGGTTGAGGGCACGGTTGAGTTGTTTTTTGACGACACTGTCTAGCGCACCACTGAAGTTTTATTTTCAATCACACTGGGATTATTATAAATTTCAGTGACTTTACCGTTACTGGTTTCCAAAACCTGCCCCGGTTTTAACATCACCACTTTACCCGATTTCAACAAAGTGACTTCTAATTGTGGGCTAGGCGTGTTCATCAGTTTGGCATCAAAACTGGGACGCTCGTTATTATTGGCGTTGGGATAATCCAAAAATACGACGGGAGCTTGTCGCGGCAAAGAGACCACACCACGAAAACTAATTTGTGCGGGCGGTTCGGGTATTTCACTTTGTTTGGCTTCAGGGGTGTTAGGAAGGGGCGCGAAACGCAATTTATCTAGTTCCGCACGCTGCTCGGGAGTCATGAATAAACGTTGCAAAGGTTCAGCCTGCACTGCCAACGCGCAAAACCCCAAAAACATGCCAATAAGTCCCCAAAACAGGGCAATTTTTAGCATTATTCCACCACCAAAACAATTTTACCAAAATTCTGGTTTTGTTCCATATAATCATGGGCTTCCCGCACTTTGCGCCATGAAAATACGGAATCAATAATCGGCTTGATTTTGCCCTCAGCCAGCACAGGTAGCCAACGTTGAGTAAAACGGGCAGTCATGGCGCGTTTGTCTGCCAAACTGCGCGAGCGCATCACACAGCCTAAAATTTGTAAACGCCGACTTAACACCAGCCCTAAATTTAATTCAGCTTTCGCGCCACCCATTAAAGCAAGCATCACCAAGCGTCCCGCAGGTTTGAGCACGGATAAATTACGCGCCAGATAACTTGCGCCTAAAAAATCTATAACCACATCCACACCCGCACCGTCAGTTATCTCTTTAATTTCTTCAACAAAATCTTGGGTGTGATAACAAATCCCGACATCTGCGCCCAAATCCAAAGCTTTTTGAATTTTGAGCGGAGAACCTGCGGTGATGTAGACCTCTGCGCCGCAATATTTTGCCAATTGAATGGCAGCCGTACCCACGCCGCTGCCGCCCGCATGAATTAACACGCGATTGCCCGCTTGCAAACGACCCAATTGAAATAAGCTTTCATCAGCGGTTAAAAATACCTCAGCCACCGCCGCCGCTTGGTGAAAATCCCAATGTTCAGGAATTGGCATTGCCATTGCCGCATCGCACAACGCGTATTCAGCATAAGCCCCGCCGCCAACTAAACTAAACACCCGCTGTCCCACTTCAAAACCTTGCACCGCACTGCCCCACGCCACCACCTCGCCCGCCAATTCCAAGCCTAAAACTTCAGACTCGCCTGCAGGCGCGGGATATAAGCCTTTGCGCTGTAAAATGTCGGCGCGATTTAAGGCGGTGGCATGTACCCGCACCAATAATTGTTCGGGATTGGGAGTGGGGATGGGCAGCTCGCTGAATTTCAACACGTTGCTGCTGCCAAATCCGACCAAGGTGACGGCTTGCATTTGTTTAGTCTTTGCCATTTTTCTTAGGTTGTGGGTCTTTATTGGTTGCTTCGGGCTGTTCTTGCATCAGATCAGATTTGATGCGAATGCCGCGCCGTGGCACACGTTTACGCAGGGAACGCTCGCTATTTTCAGGTTTTTGCGCTTCGCTTTCAGAGTCGGCATTAAGCAGTTGTGGACTATCCAAGGATTCTTTAGTTTGCGCGGCTAAGCCCAATTCTTGCGGCATTGCCACGGGCGGCACTTTCATCGAATCAGTGATGACGGTCACTGCAGCGGGCGTAGAACTGGTGTTGGGGCTGGGCATGGTTTGTGACGAAGGCATCACCACGCTCGAAGCCACGGGCGGCGTATTCATTGCGACAGGGGTCGGCTGGGGCGGCGCGCTGGGAAAAAAGCGTTGTTGCAGCATCGCCCACAACATCATCACCCCACTGCGAACCACAATAAAGATTGCACGCAGCACATAAAACACCACCACGGCAATATTGACCAGTTTCACCCAAATTCTTAACCATAGCGGGGTTTGATAGCCCACGGGCGCGGTAACTGCATCAGGCAAATCCAGCGCGTGAGCATTGCACAAAGCTTGTTTCCCAATACTTAAACAGCCTAGTGGAATCACCACCAAAGTCAAGATAGTCGAAATCATCACCCCAAACAGCAGGGAAATTGCCATGCCTTGGAAAATGGGGTCGAATAAAATCACCCCTGAACCTGCCACCAAGGCAAGCGCGGTAATCATAATCGGGCGCGTCCGTGTTTTACACGCCAGAATTACCGCATCTTGCAAAGGCGTGCCTTGCTGCACTTCGTGGATTGAGTAATCGACCAGCAAGATAGAATTACGCACAATAATCCCCGCCAATGCAATCCAGCCAATCATCGAGGTGGCGGTGAACGAGGCATTCATCAGCCAATGTCCGGGAATAATACCCAATAAAGTCAAAGGAATCGGGGCCATAATCACCGCAGGCACGACAAAATTACCAAATTGCCACACCACTAAAATATAAATCAGCACCAAGGCTGCGCCAAATGCCAGCCCCATGTCGCGGAAAGTTTCAAAAGTCACCGTCCATTCGCCGCCCCATTCAAAGGAAGAACGTCCGTCGGAGGGGGGTGCACCGAAATAACTGCCTGAATTGACTTTGATGCCGTCGGGGGCGGTGTAATCTTTGAGCAGTTTTTCCACTTCAAACATGCCATAAATCGGCGCGCCCAAACGATAACGCTTATCTTCGCCTTGCATTCCAATGGCATCACCGACAACGAATTCTACAGGACGTAAATCTTTATGGAAAATTAAGGGGTCTTGCGGCACTTTCACAAACTTGCCCAATTCTGCCAAAGGCACAGTTTTTCCGATGTTGCTGCTAATTGGCAAGTCGTATAAACGGGTTAATTGTGAGCGCATCGCCAAAGGCACTTGCAGCACGATATAAGTCGGCTCTAACACCGTGCCCACTTTAATATCGCCCAATTTGAAGCCGCCCAATGCCATGCTGAGATTATTGTTAATCGAGTCAACCGCAATCCCACGGCGCACGGCTTTTTCAGTGTCCACTTCAAAACGCCAGACTTCATGCGGGCTTGCCATGAAATTATCCACATCCGCCAAAGTTTTAGCTTGGCTGAAAGTTTCGGTCATTTTTTGGGCAAATTGGCGACGGCTGGCATCATCAGGTCCATAAATTTCCGCAACGACGGATTGCAACACGGGCGGACCGGGTGGCATTTCTACCACGGTGATTTTTGCAGGGGAGTTTTTAATTAAGCCTGCAAGCAGTTCGCGGGCAGCCAGTGCGATTTCATGGCTGCTGCGGGCGCGATCTTTTTTGTCGGTGAGCTGAATATGAATATCGGCTTGCCACGGTTGTGCGCGCAAATAATAATGGCGCACCATCCCGTTAAAATCAAAGGGTTGTGAAGTACCGACATAAGTTTGCACCGCCGTGACTTCAGGCATTTCCCGCAGTTTTTCTGCTATTTGGAAAGTTAAATTTGCGGTGCTGGGCAAAGCTGTGCCTTCGGGCATGTCAACAAACACGTTGAATTCGGGCTTGTTATCCAAAGGCAACATTTTCACTTCCACCGCTTGAAAATAAAACATTGAGCAGGCGGCAAAAAATGCGACCACTAAACCGACAAAAAAGGTCCAGCCTTTGAATTTATTATTGAACAAGGGCGGAATAATGCCGCGAAACCAGCTTTCTAATCTTTCGTTGTGATGATGTTCTTTATGGGCGGCGATTTGTAAGTTTTTCAGGGTGGGCTTGATACGCATTGCCAGCCACGGGGTGAAAATAAACGCGGCAAGGAGAGAAAATAACATCGCCACTGAACCCAAGGCAGGAATCGGAGCCATGTAGGGACCCATCATGCCCGACACAAAACCCATCGGCAACAAGGCGGCAACCACGGTAAAAGTCGCCAAAATCGTGGGATTACCAACTTCACGCACCGCATCCACAGCAGTCGCGGTGTCGGTATTTTCTTTGAGCAGCCAGCGGCGATAAATATTTTCAATCACCACAATCGCATCATCCACCAAAATCCCGATTGAGAAAATCAGCGCGAATAAGCTGACGCGGTCAATAGTAAAGCCCAAAATCCATGCGGAAAATACGGTAATTAAAATCACCACGGGAATCACTAAAGTCACCACAATCGCGGGACGAATTCCCAAAGTGAACAACACTAAAATCGTCACTGCGCCCGTGGCAATGAATAATTTCTTAATTAAATCATTGACTTTATCATTAGCGGTTTTGCCGTAATTGCGGGTAATTTCGACGTGCACATTGTCAGGAATCACGCGCCCTTTCAGCACTTCCACATGAGCAATCACTTCATTAGCGACGCTCACGCCGTTGGTGTGAAT
Source organism: Thiotrichaceae bacterium (assembly GCA_028688145.1). Lineage (GTDB taxonomy): Bacteria > Pseudomonadota > Gammaproteobacteria > Beggiatoales > Beggiatoaceae > JAQTYU01. The sequence goes on from JAQTYU010000002.1 coordinate 207,397, forward strand.
TTTCTTCGCCACTGCAATCGTGACCGCAGGTGTGCCATTGATTTGTGGCGTATTTTTCACCGTACCTTCGGGAACAGCGACATCATAACGATAGGCCGTGCCTGAAAAATAATTCACCATTTGCCGTGTGTCTTCCGCGCCTTGGCTGACGTTGGCGACATCGCGCACATAAACGGGCGCATTGGCATGTGTGCCGACCACTAATTGCGCGACATCGACCGCCGTGCGTAAAAACGAGCCAGTGTACACGGTGAAATGGTTATTATCACTTTCAACATGCCCCGCCGCTTTTTCACTGTTGGCGGTTTGAATGGTATTCGCGACTTGTGCCAAGCTCAGCCCAAAACCCGATAAACGTTCAGGCATGATTTCGACGCGCACTTGTTCGGCACGTCCACCCACAATGAAGCTTTGTCCTGTGCCGTTAATTTCCTTAAGATTTTGCATTACATCTAATGCCAGAGTACGCAAGGAGCTGTCGTCCACATCTTCAGACCACAGCGTTAAATTCACCACGGGCACATCATCAATGCCCTTGGGTTTAACCAAAGGCGGCGAAACCCCCGGTGGAATCTTGTCGAGATTAGATTGCAATTTGTCGTGAACTTTGAAAACTGAAGTTTCCATATTTTCCCCGACTTCAAATTGTACCGTGACCATGCCTTGTCCATGCTCTGCGACAGAATACACATGTTTCACGCCGGGGATTTCGCTCATGATGCGTTGCAATGGGTCAATCGCGAGACTGGAAACTTGGGCAGAAGACGCGCCTGCATACTGCACAAATACGTCAATCATCGGCACGGAAATTTGTGGGTCTTCTTGGCGCGGGGTAAAGGCTAAGCCTAAAATTCCCATGAATAACATTGCAAAAAATAACAACGGTGATAAGGGCGAATGAATAAAAGTTTTCGCCATGCGCCCTGCCAAACCTAAATTAGGTTGTGGGGGAGTCATTGGGGGGTGTTGTTGGTCAGTCATGATAATTAACGCGCCGCAGGCGTTGCAGTTTGATTAACCCAGCCTGAACTTACGCCAGCGGGCGGATTCAATTCGATCACTTCCCCAGCTTTTAAGCCGCTGAGAATGCTGACATGGGTGGCATCCATTTCTTTCCCTGTGCGTACTAGGCGTAGTTCACGTTTATTATTATTGAGTACATAAATTCCGGGTAGACTGCCACGCCATAAAATTGCACTGCGCGGAATCACGGGCAAATTTTGCGCGGCAACACTCAAATCAGGGATTTCTACTTGCGCATATTGCCCAGGCCCTGTGCGTGTGCCAATGGGCAAATCACATTTAACGGTGACGGTGTGGCGTTGAGGGTCTGCAATCGGGAAAATCTGAGCAACACGTACTTGCATATTGGTGTTGAGCACATCTAATTTTGCGGGCAAACTCATGCCCACACTGAGCGCGGGCACAAGTCGCGCGGGCACTTCGAGTTGTACTTGTAAATATTCAGTGTCGGCAAAATGCAATAAGGGCTGACCGGGTTGCACACTGTCGCCAATTTCTACGAATTTCTTGGTGATAACGCCATTAAAGGGCGCACGTCCGCGCGCATCGCGCAGTTTACTGTCAATTTGTTCAATTTGTGACTGGGCGCGAATTAATGAACCTCGGGCTTGGTCAATTTGCGTGCCGTAGGTGTGTAAATCGGCTTGGCGATCCACCACAGAATTATTTTGTCCCATAACATCACCCATCGGTTTGGTGAAAAAATGGTCAAACATGCTAGGCATTCCCATCCCATTCATGCTGTGTGCGGTCGAGTTAGGTGACCACAGCTCACGCGAATATTGCACGCTGGCATTGCGCAATGAAGCATCTGCATTCATCATTTCAGCCACGGCGGCGCGGCGTTGCGCGAGTAATTCAGTGTCGTCCACAGTGACCAGAATCGTGTCTTTGGGGAAACGACTGCCTTCTTCGCCTATCAAGACATTAATTCGCCCCGGAATCTGGGCTGAAAGTGTCACTTCTTTGTAGGGGATAACCGTTCCCCCCAACATCACGCCCGTATTAATCGCATAATCGCGCACCACTTGGGTTTCCGCGTTGGCGAGAGGAGTCTGGCATAGCCAAATCAGGGGAATTATTCTGGTGAGGTGTTTCAACATGCGTTCGCCTTTCCTAATGCGGAAAATAATGCTCAATATTTGAAGGTTTAGAAATCTTACACGCTAAATTATAAGTACGCAGGGTGTATAAGGCGTAGCCGTTATACACCTTTAACTGCATAAAGTATCAAATCGCAAGCTCTAAGGGTGGAATACGGCTTGCGCCTATTCCACCCTACGCTTGATAAAGCTTTTTGAGTTAATTAGGTTGTTAATTCAACTAGTAACTCCTAAAAGTTTAGTAGTATATTCTAATTTACTGGATGTGAGTCTGTACATGGTTTTGGGTTATTCACTGTTCAAGACCTGCACGGTTTTAAAAACTGAGCAGGTCTTCACACACAGCGTGCTTTATTTACTTTACTTGTCCCATCGCAGTGAAGCTCTTGATAAAAGGACCTGCCATACGCGGGTCTTTGACCATTGCCATGTAATCACCGATTTTAAACTTCAATTTGCCCGTGGTATACGCCATCCCTAAGCCCATCATCCCGATGCCTTTGCTCAGCCATTTTTCCCAACTGTCACGGCTGGCGCGTAAATCCCAATTCAAATCTTCGCCCTGATAAGTGCCTGCTTTGACCGCACGCCCGTTTTCAATCACCAACACGCCAGAAGGCAATTCTTCGGTGTCGAAACCATAGGCAATGGTCGAGGTAAAATTGATGGCTGCCAACGCATCCGCCAATTCAGGTTCAGCATTCCATGCCTGCATATAAGCTTTCATCCACTCGTCTGAAAATAATTCAGCCATGATATTCTCCTTGTTTTTAGATTAGAATACGGGTAACCAAAGGGGTTGAAATTGCGCGGTTAATAAAAAACAGCAGCACATAATTATTTCTGGTAAGCTGTTTACCGCTTGCGAGAACTCCGATTTATGTCTGTAAATCTGCCTCAAACTAAGTTTTTATACTAACAACAAGCCTTCCCTAAAGCCAGTCTCCTTAGGGAAACTTTATCGTATCTCCCCTAAACTTTTCTGTATAACATTAGGAATTTGTTATGAGTTTTATTACCGTCGGTAATGCCCTCGGCTGCACCATCAACTCACATCGCAGCGGCTGGGATGGCAATATTTGTAAAAATGCAGAAACTTGGAATTGTTCAGCAAAACAACAGTTTCGTACTGATTATTGTCAACAAGGCGATCCGCGTTGTTACCATATTCATATTTTTGAAGATCATGACCCGCATTGTTTAATTGACGATTTAGGTATTGGCTGGTTATTAGAACCTTATCCTGAAGCGCTAAACAATCAAATTTTATTGTTTTGGGGAAAACGTTTTCAAGAACCGCGTGGCATCAGTGAAATTACCACCCGCCCTAAAGATTATGTGTTTGGTGCGTATCGGGTTCGCAGTGTTTCTCAGCAAAAAATCAATGAATTTAAAACTCTGTGGAGAATAGAGCCTTATCCTGATGGATGGACACGTTTTCAACTACCCCATATTTTAACCGTCTACTATAAAAGCATTTTAGGCGGAGTCTATTTGAAAGAAGTGAATCGGGTGGCTGTGGAAAATATGTTTGAAAAAGCAGCCGAACAAGCGAATAGTCCGAATCCCAATTGGCACGATCCCCGCGATATTGAACGCTTCAATTATTTCCACGAACATTTATCCGAATGGCTAGAAGCAGGCAAAGACAACGCGCAACACATTCAAGAATTGATGCACGATACTCCCGCGCGTAATTATGGGCGCAGCCTACCGATGTTGCCGCAAGTCGTTCCTAACAGCAATGGCAGTAGCGGTAGCAGCGGCATTCTTCGTTCCTCCAGTCCCTTTGACGAACTGAAGAATTTTGAAGCGCGTAAAGCTCCCGTTACCCCAATCAGTCCAAACTTGGTAAAACCGTCCGTGCCGCGTGGCAATGTTGAACCCTTGTCGCCGAGCTATCCCTTGCTCGAAAAAGACAGTGTGCGCGATAAGATTAAATCGGTGTACAGCAAAGACGTGTTAGAAGCGATTATGGCAGTGTCTTTGACTAAGAATATTTTAATTCTCACGGGCAATCCGGGCGTTGGGAAAAGTACACTCGCAATTGATTTAATTGACGATGCTGAGCGTAAGTTAATCGTGCCTGTGGGTTCGACATGGCGCGGGCGTGAAGATTTACTCGGTTATGTGAATCCCATCAGCAATGAATTTGAACCGACAGAATTCACTAAATTCCTCGCCAAAGCCGAAGCCGCTTGGCGTAAGGGCGATAAACGCACGTATTTGGTGATTTTTGAAGAGTTTAACCTCAGTCAGCCTGAATATTGGTTCGCCGATATTTTGGTACGCTCGCAATATCCCGATGACCAAGAAAAGTTACGCACCATTGAATTGGGCGGCAAAAGCATTCGCGGTGTCGCCAATACCAGCCGCATTTTAATCACCCCGACTTTGCGTTTTGTGGCAACCATTAACAATGACCACACCACTTTATCTTTGTCGCCTCGGGTATTAGACCGCGCCTCCATTGTCGAACTGACTTTAGAACCCCGCGCCACGATTGAACGTGCGCGTTTGTATTTAGAAGAAATGCAAATCATGGCAATTGAAGAACTGGATGCCTTGTTAAAATACAAGGGCGCGATGTTCTCGTTGCGGGCGGCAGAGTCTTTACGACGCTGTTTGGACAATTTGCAAACCTTAGAAATGAACAGTCCTTGGGACGCGCTCGACATCGTGCTATTGCAGCAAGTGTTGACCAAAGTGCGTTTAATGGTGGGCGATCCTTCTAATGAAAGCCTGATGCAAAGCCTTGAAGATTGGAGCGAAAGTTACGGGAAATATCTGCGTAAATGCGCCAATTTAATTAATTCCTGGGCAGAAGCCTTAAAAGATGGTCGGGATGTGATTCAAGCGTGAACCCGTTTATTCAGCAACTGGTTGATGATTTAAAAGCCTTTTCAGCGGAATTGCTCGCGCCGGGTTTACACAATCCGCAGCAAGTTCCTGCTGGATTGGTCACTGTCTCCAATACGGCCGCCTTGTTGAAATCTATCGAGTTTTTGACAGCCTTGCTGCCAAAATTGGTGGACGAATTACAAACCACGGAAGCCTCGCGCACGGTGATGCTGCATTATACCTCTGTGCCAAAACGTGCCAGTTTGTCGCGCCGCCCCAGCGATTATCAAGAAGATGCGCATAAAAATTTATTACCTGCGCGCTGGCTGACGACTTTGCCCGTGGCAGAAATTGATATTCGTCCGCTGCGTTGGCTGTTGTATTTGTTGGAATTGCAGCAAAGTGCCTTGAGCAATTTACGCACCCGCACTACCAAATATATTGATAATTCCTTGCTCACCCAGCAAGGCAGTTCCAGTTATGCCCAAAGTGATCGCGCTACGTTATTAGACATGCGTACCCGTTTGGAAGAGGCGCAAACGCGGCTCGAACATGCGCGTTTAGCCTTAATGCGCGATGTGCATGTGCGCTTTTCGGCTTCACAAACTATTCCGCATCCTTATCCGCGCTCGCCTGCATGGTCGCATTTACGCTTATATGCGCAGCAACTGATTAATCCGACTGAATATTTACCCAGTTTCTTACATAATTTATTGTATCGAACCTTGGAAATTGCCGACACCCCGTATTTATATCAGCGGTGGTGTGGGGTTAAATTGCTGAATGCTTTGGAAACCTTGGGTTGGATTTGTTATGACGACCCTGTCGGCGCGTTATTTTTGGGCGGCGAAGTGCGTTTAAATAAACAAGATGTGCAGATTAGTTTGTGGGTGGAGCCGCGTTTTTCCAAGCGCAAAGCCCATCCTAGCGGCTTTATTTGTAAAGAAGTTGCTGAAACCCATCCTGATTATTTTATTGTCACTCCCGGCCCGCATGGGGTGGATGATGCCTTTATTTTAGACCCGACCACCAGTGCGGCATCAGGGGTGCGTGAAGGCAAGGGTAAATATTTAGACACCATTGAATCTTTGGAAATGCTGACGGTGGCGGGTGTACCTGTGGTGCGTAATCCGATTCGTGCATGGTCAGCCGCGCCTTTACACACGCCGCATTGTGAACTTGGGGATATTGAAGGGCGCACGGGCACAATTCCAATGCACCCTTTAGATTGGAGTCCGCATCCCTTATTAGCTTGGTTGCGCGATGTCGAAGCCTATGCGCTGGCGTGGGGAAAACTGCGGATATAGTTTTAGCTTCCCCCTTTGAAAAAGGGGGAATGAGGGGGATTTAAGATCGTGGGAATTTTAGAAATTTTTAAATCCCCCTGCCCCCTTTTTCAAAGGGGGGTGAACAGCAGTAAGCTAATCCCCTATTTTTAATTAAATAAATATTAACTGAATGGCAGTAGGATAGAGTCTGACCATGAGTGATTCCGATAATCTTGCCCGTTTTGAGTGTGAAGCTTCCCAAGGACGTTGTTTGGGAATGTGGACTCTGGCGGGCATTGCCAATTTAGAACGCCAGCTTTCCAAAAATTCCAAACCTGATACTTCAAAACTGTTGATTGATGGCAGCCAAATTGTCGCAATGGACAGTGCGGGCGCGTGGCTGTTATATCGCACGCGGCAACAATGGACACAGCAAGGTCTTATTATTGAATTGCAAGGGTTTAAACCTGAGCATTTAGCATTGATGGAAATGACCCATCATTATATGGCTGAATTACCTGCCGTTCCTAAGCTAGTAAAACCTTCGTTGTTGAATAGTTTGGGACAGGATGTGGTGCAGCGCGGCGCGCGTTTTGTGGATTTTCTCGCCTTCATTGGGGAAATTTGCTTCACGATTGCGCGTTCTGTACGTTATCCACGCCGTATTCGGTGGCACGCGATTTTTGCCAATTTGCATGGTTCAGGAGTGCAAGCCTTGCCGATTGTGGGCTTAATGGCGTTTTTGATGGGCATTGTGATTGCTTATCAAGGCGGGGTGCAACTGAGTCGCTACGGCGCGAATATTTTAATTGTGGAATTGGTGGGCGTGACTTTATTGCGGGAACTCTCGCCTTTGTTGACGGCGATTATTATTGCGGGGCGTAGTGGTTCGGCATATACGGCACAAATTGGCACGATGCGGGTCACGGATGAATTAGATGCCTTGCGCACGATGGGGATTCCGCCCAGTGAACTCTTGGTTTTGCCGAAGTTATTCGCCATGATTTTGGTGTTGCCTTTGATGACGGCGTTTTCAGATATTTTGGGGATTTTTGGCGGTATGGTGGTGGCGAAGTTTTCACTGGGTGTGAGTTTCACCGATTTTATTGAGCGTTTGCCGCGTGCGGTATCGTTTAAGCATTATTTGGTGGGTATTGGTAAAACGCCTGTGTTTGCGGCAATTATTGCGTTAATTGGCTGTTATCAGGGTTTACAGGTGCAGGGTGGGGCGGACAGTGTTGGCAAACAAGTGACGATTAGTGTGGTGCAGGCAATTTTCTTTGTGATTGTTGCTGATGCGTTTTTCTCGATTTTGTTTAGTATGTTGAAGATTTGATGGGAGTTTTTCACCGTATGACTCTATACTTAATACATCCTACGCTGGCTAATTGTCTGAACCACCATTTCTTTAAGTGGTTCAGACAAAAATATTAAATCTGAGAGAAGTTACTTTTCAATAACCCAATCTTCCAAGACCACACCAATTTTTCCAGGGAAAATCATAAAGGTGAGCTCTTTACCATCTCGTAATACATGCAGTGTTTTAGCCGCACCGTCTTTAGGTTCTTGATTACGATGAGCAATGAAGTTGTGATAATTCAACACAGGTTGATTATCGTATTTAGTAAATATGTCACCCACTTGAATGCCTATTTTTGCAGTATGCTCGTCAGAAATCACTTCAGTGACTCGTACCTTCAGGCGGTTTTCTAAACCTGCAATATTTTTCCGAAAATTATTTCCGACCGTTAAAACAAGTGGGTGATCTACCGGAAATATTTTTTTAAGTATTGTTAAAGCACGATCACACCATAGTATGGATTGGGAATAATTACCCTGTGCGTCATGCCATAGAGCAATATTATTCAGGCTAGTAGCAACGTCAGGGTGTTCCTTACCTAATACGTTTTCAAGTATTGCTAAACTTCGTTTATATAGGGGATAAGCTTGAATATAATTACCTTGGACTCTATGTAACTCAGCCAAATTGTTAAGATTAATGGCCACAAGAGGATGTTCCTTACCTAAAGTATTTTCTCTGATATATAAACTAGACTCATGTAAGGGTTTAGCTTGGATGAAATCACCCTGAGCTTCATACAATAAAGCAAGATTATTGAGGCTAGTGGCAATGAGAAAATGTTCTTTACCTAAAGATTTTTCCCAAATTTTTAAACTGCGTTTATATAAAGATTCTGCTTGCATATGCTCGCCTTGGATTTGATACAATAAGGCGAGATTATTGAGGCTGGTGGCAACATCAGGATGTTCTTTTCCTAAAACAGTCTCTCTAATAAATAAACTGCGTTCATACAATAACTTAGCTTGAGTGTAGTTGCCTTGTATTCTATACAATTCAGCAAAATTATTAAGACTTTGGGCAACATCAGGATGTCCTCCACCTAAAACTTGTTCTCTAATTGTTAGACTACACTCATACAACTGTTTGGCTTGGTTATAATTTCCTTGAGCCTGATGTAGTAACGCAAGATTATTAAGGTTAGTAGCAACAATAGGATGTTTCTTACCCAAAGATTTTTCTGAAATTTTTAGACTACGTTCATACAGTGGTTTAGCCCGATCATAATTTCCTTGGGTATAATACAGCAGGGCGAGATTATTGAGACTAGTAGCAATGTTAGAATCGTCCTCATTTAAGACTTTTTCTCTAATTGCTAAACTACGTTCATGCAATAATTGGGCTTGGATATAATCTCCTCTATCATAAAATAACACTGCAAGATTATTAAGGCTAGTGGCAATGTCAGGATGTTCTTTTCCTAAGACAGTCTCTCTAATAAGTAAACTACGTTCATAAAAAAATTTTGCTTGATCATATTGACCAGCAATGTGCAATGAACCGCCTGCCTCATTTAGATAAAGCCCTAATTGCTCCTCATACTTTGCAGGCAATAACTCTACCGCCGCCTGATAATATTTTGCAGCTTCCAAATAAGCCAACTGCGCCATTTTTAACTCACCATTGGCAAACTTTGACTCCGCCGCTGAAAGAAAACGCTTCTCAGCAACTTCCTGCAACAACTTCGCTGCTGCCACATCTTTATCACTGGCTTGGTTGTAAAGTAATTCTGCGCGGTCAAAATTACCTTGTTCTAACGCAGCTTTTGCCTCATTCAATAAATGTAAAACTTCAGAGTCATCCGAGGTAAATGCCTGAACTTTTTCCAATAAGTCTTTATAGCGATTCGCGATTTCAGTCAGAGTGCTGTCTAGTTTTTCTAAGGGCACTTGTTGCTTTTCCAAAGTCAGCAAAAAGCTATCTAAGATTTTCTGTGTTACCCCAAGTCTCTCGCTGGTAACACCTAACAACGTTGCAACACGTAAATATTCATCATGAGGAATTCCATGATTATCAATAGAGACATGAATATTCCCACCCGCTTTGACATCCTTAAAATCCACTGTAGACATGATTTCCCCCTGTTAAAATCACGACTTTTTTGCAGAAACTTTCAAACCAGTAATCTCAATATCTCCGCTAAAATCACCCTTCTTAATTTTCACCCCCGTCGCCTGTTCCCCAGAGACCGAGATTTCTTTCAAACGCAGATTCGCCGCTTTCACGTCTTCCAAATTAACCCCAATCGCCTGCGCCAATTGCGGCGCGTGTTCCTCGATTGCCGTCAACAAAGCCCGCGCTTGTTTTAATAAATCATCATCTTTATCCGCGCCAGAATCCTGCAAATCTTCTTTCAAAGATTCACGTTTAGAAGCAGAGTCAGGTTTTTTCTCCAAAGCCTCCAAACTTGCATTGGCTTGCGGATGTTTTTCTTGAATACGTTTTTTAATCGCGGCGTATAAATCTTGAACAATCAACTTTGTAGTGCTGCCCAAAGCTTCAGCCGCGCCCGTTGCGATGGCGGTGACAATTGCTGCAATTGCGTCCATAAAAATCTCCTAGAATGATGAGGAAAATCATACGCAATTTGAGGAATTAAAACAATTAGTTCCCTCAAGCTTAGAGCTTTTCACCTCCTTTGAAAAAGGGGGAAGCTAAACACCGTATCTAGCCTTGTTCTACGCTTAACCTAATGGTAGTTGAAGTGTAGGCTGTATAAGCGTAGCGTCATACACCTTAATAAATCCAAAAATAACCAAAAGCTTCATTTGAAAATCCCGTCCACTCAGGTGCATAACGGCTAAGCATCATGCACCCCACAAACGAATGTCATTACGACCAAACTCTACCGATATGAATCAACTTACAGCCCAGCGTTTGTTCAAGCTTTGCTAATTGTTTATCAGTGACCGCCATCGAATCGCCAGGATCAGGCAGCCACAATTTAAACCGCGCAAAACCCGCATCATAGGGAAAACGAATATTTCCCGCGACCACTTCTTGATCGCAACAAGGCATGGTTATTTTAGTGGCGATAGGATCATCGGATTCCCCTAGTTTTTCCTCAAAATGATGCCACCAAGTTTCCCCGTCCTCATTTTCTTCTAATTCAAACCGATCCACGGTCTCGCCACAGGCAGGACAAATCAAAATTTCAAGACTATCACACCCATCAACAAAAGCAGGTTTTTCCCAAATACAGGACTGAACCTCGTCGCCGCGATCAGGAAAATATTTTTCCATAAGCAACTTAGCCGCCGCAATGGCTTCCGTAGAGGGAACAAAATAGTGATCTGCTGGAATTAAAACCGTCGTAAATTTAGCCACAACACGCTCCTGAATTGAGAAAAAATAATAGCTCATCATAAATCTTTATCAGCAGATTCGCCGACAAATAAAAAAGACCTGACAGGTTTTTGAAACCTATCAGGTCTTTAATAAAGCTTAAGCTTAGCCGTTCACCCCTTTTTTTAAAGGCACAGCCAAACTGATTTACACTAAAAGATTACGCCGCAGCAACCACAGCTCCAGATGCTGTAAATACTCGCATTTGTTTGGGTTTTACAAACACTTGATCGCCTTTCTTCAAATCCAAAGTGCGTGACAATTCCTTGCTCAATTCAGCTTCCAAGGTAATATCTTGCACATCCAATAATTCCACGCGCACTGTCGCGCCCAAACTGAGCACACTCAGCACGGTTGCAGCAATGCTTTCACCATCAGCAATGCGGCTGATTTCCAAATCATGCGGGCGCACATAAGCACTCGCAGAAGCCACACGATTATCATCATTGGTGTGAAAATGCGAATCCTGATCCAAATGCCCTTTAAACACGTTCACGTTGCCCAAGAATTGATAAACGAAAGGATTCACCGCATGTTCATACAATTCATCAGGCGTGCCGACTTGTTCAACTTGCCCTTTATTCATCACCACCACGCGATCTGAAACTTCCATCGCCTCTTCTTGATCGTGGGTCACAAATACGCTGGTGATATGCACGGTGTCGTGTAAATGACGCAACCAGCGGCGCAATTCCTTACGCACTTTAGTATCCAACGCGCCAAACGGCTCATCCAGCAACAACACTTTAGGTTCAACCGCCAAGGCTCGCGCCAAAGCGATGCGTTGCCGTTGCCCGCCCGAAAGTTGGCGCGGAAAACGATCTGCCAAACCTTGCATTTGTACCAAGTTCAATAAATCATCGACCTTACTTTGAATTTGCTTATCGCTGGGACGCTGAGCGCGTGGCTTCATTCGTAAACCAAACGCCACATTTTCAAACACGGTCATGTGGCGAAATAAGGCGTAATGTTGAAACACAAAGCCCACTTGTCGATCCCGCACAGAACGCGCCGTCGTGTCTTCGCCATAGAAAAAAATCGAACCTTTATCAGCAAATTCCAAACCCGCAATAATCCGCAACAGCGTGGTTTTACCGCAGCCTGAGGGCCCTAATAATGCCACCAGCTCGCCCGTGGGGATGTGCAAATTAATATTATTCAGCGCGTTGAACTTATTAAAGGTTTTGCTCACATTTTGAATTTCAATACTCATGATGCAACATCCGGATCGTTGATTAATACTTGGGTTTGAACACGCCATTCCACAAAGGTTTTTAACGCCAAGGTGATTAAAGCCAAAATAGCTAATAGCGAAGCCACAGCGAAGGCAGCGATAAAGTTGTATTCGTTATAGAGGATTTCGACATGCAAGGGCATGGTGTTGGTTAAGCCGCGAATATGTCCCGACACCACCGACACTGCACCAAACTCGCCCATTGCGCGGGCATTACACAAAATCACCCCGTATAATAAACCCCATTTGATATTAGGCAGGGTGACATGCCAAAAAGTTTGCCAACCCGTCGCGCCTAAAACCAAAGCGGCTTCTTCTTCATCATTGCCCTGCGATTGCAACAAGGGAATTAATTCTCGCGCCACGAAGGGAAAGGTCACGAAAATTGTCGCCAACACAATACCGGGCACGGCAAAAATCAGCTTTATATCCGATGCCGCCAGCCATTCGCCAAACACGCCTTGCAAGCCAAATAACAACACAAAAATTAAGCCTGAAATCACGGGCGACACCGCAAACGGTAAATCAATCAAGGTGATTAATAAGCTTTTGCCTGTGAATTCAAACTTGGCAATTGCCCACGCGGCTGCCACGCCAAACACTAGGTTTAAAGGCACAGCAATCGCGGCGGTGATTAAGGTTAATTGAATCGCGGCAATCGCGTCGGGTTCGACCATTGCGGCAAAATATTTGTTAATTCCGCCACGCAAGCCTTCGGTAAACACCGAAATCAGGGGGATTAATAAAAATAAACTCAAGAAAATCAGTGTAATACTAATCAGTGTGTAACGCACCCAACGCGGTTCGGTAATGGCGGTTGATTGCGTTTGAACAGATAATGTGTGCATAACAATTTCCTAACGGCAACGTTTGCCAGTCCACCATTGCAATAAGTTAATGAGAAATAACAAGATAAATGACACAACCAGCATCACCACCGCAATGGCAGTCGCGCCTGCATAATCGTATTGCTCAAGTTTAGTGATGATGAGTAAGGGGGTGATTTCCGAAATCATCGGCATGTTGCCTGCGATAAACACCACTGAACCATATTCTCCCAAGCCCCGCGCAAAAGCTAAAGCAAAGCCTGTTAATAAGGGTGGGAAAATACTGGGGAAAATCACACATTTGAAAGTTTGCCAGCGCGTTGCTCCAAGGCTTGCGGCGGCTTCTTCCAGTTCACGTTCTAAATCTTGAAGCACGGGCTGCACCGTTCTGACCACAAACGGCAAACCGATAAAGGTGAGCGCAACAATAATTCCTAGTGGGGTAAAGGCAACTTTAATTCCCAAAGGTTCTAAATATTGCCCAATCCAACCATTGCTCGAATAAATTGAAGCGAGCGCAATCCCTGCCACGGCTGTTGGCAAGGCAAAGGGCAAATCGACCAAGGCATCAATAAAACGTTTTCCAAAGAATTGATAACGCTCTAAAACCCATGCGACTAATAAACCGAAAAACGCATTAATCATCGCTGCTATCAATGCTGCGCCAAAAGTAATGCGATACGATGCCATCACCCGGGGTTCTGTGACTACCGTCCAAAAACGTTCCCAACCCATAGTTGAAGTTTTGAAAAACACCATTGACAAGGGAATCAACACAATCAAACTTAAATAAAAAATGGTATAGCCCAGTGCGAGATGAAAGCCAGGCAAAACACTGTGTTGTTTAAGACGTAACAACATCGGTATATCCTTTAACGTTAGGTATTAACTGCGCCCCAACCCCTATAAAGAGGACTTGTCTAGCTTCCCCCTTTGAAAAAAGGGGAGATTATTGTCTTCTCCTTTAGGGGCGGGGGGTGCAGTTAAGCAGTTAAAATATGGCGTTATTTCTGGGTGCTCAGATAAATCTGGTCGAACACACCTTGGTCATCAAAGTGAGTTTTCTGGGCGGTGCGCCAGTCGACAAACAGTTGATTAATGGTAAATAATTCTAGCTTAGGGAATTTATTGGCAAATTTTGCCGCCACAATTTCAGCACGCGGACGGTAGAAGTTTTGAGCGGCGATAGTTTGCCCTTCGGTAGAATACAAATACTCAATGTAAGCTTGTGAAACGGCTAAGGTGTTGTGCGCTTTAGCAACTTTTTCGACCACGGCAACGGGGGGTTCTGCCAAAATGCTGCGTGAAGGGGTGATGATTTCAAAGCGGTCTTTGCCAAATTCTTGCAGGGCTAAAAAGGCTTCATTTTCCCAAGCAATTAATACGTCACCAATGCCGCGTTGTACGAAAGTGGTGGTTGCACCGCGTGCGCCTGAATCTAAAATGGGTACGTTTTTGAACAGTTTGGAAACGAATTCACGGGCTTTATCCGCGCTGCCTGTTTTCAATTGGGCGTAGCCCCATGCGGCGAGATAATTCCAACGTGCACCGCCTGAAGTTTTGGGATTAGGCGTAATCACAGAAACACCAGGTTTGATTAAATCATCCCAATCTTTAATTTGTTTGGGATTGCCTTTGCGCACCAGAAACACAATAGTCGAGGTGTAAGGCGTGCTGTTATAAGGAAAACGGCTTTGCCAATCTTTGGGTAATAAGCCTGCTTTGTCGGCAATCGCATCAATGTCATACGCCAGTGCGAGAGTGACCACATCAGCCTGTAAACCATCAATCACAGAACGGGCTTGTTTGCCAGAACCGCCGTGCGATTGTTGAAGCTTAAGGGTTTCACCGGTTTTCTTTTGCCAATGCGCGATAAAAGCAGGATTATAAGCTTGATAAAGTTCGCGGGTGGGATCGTAAGAAACGTTTAATAAACTTACGTCAGCATACGCGGCAAAGCTGCTAAATAAGCAACTGAGCACTATCCAGCGAGATGAAAAGAAGGGTTTAAACATGATGACATCCTTAAAATAAATAATCCTGTAAGTGGCAAGTAATTTGCCTATACCTTAATGTTATCTGTGCAAGGGAGTGAACATGATATACTTGCTTCTAACACTGCCTTACAACGATTCATGACGAAATAGTGGTCACTGTAGCAAATATTATATATTCATAAAAAGAATATAATTTTTATTATATATAGCTTAATATTATATATTATCTCGAATTTTCACCTAATCTAGCGATTTAAGCTTATCGTCTACACCTCATTGTCGATAGACCTATTTGTGAAATAAGGGATTACACCATTGATTAAGCCTGCTACAGACCACCGAAATTTCAACAATGTCACCATCATCTACTTTTGCACTACGCTATGGACATGCTCGGTGAGCCGTGAGAAAAATTAGGAAATAACCATGCCAGTTAATAATCCACGTCACTCCCGCTTTTTTTGGCGTTCTTCTGGACTCTTTGGGATTCTTGACTTTGAACGCCAGTTTAAAGAGGTCAATGCTGCTTGGGAAAAAGTGCTCGGTTTGACCACGGGACAACTGCTTGCCAAGCGTTTTTTAGACTTTGTGCATCCTGAAGATCAGCCGTCCACCCAGTATTATTTTGATCAATTGGATACAGGCTTGCCCTCGGTTTCATTTTCCAACCGTTACCGTCATCACGATGGCAGTTATCGGCATATTCTTTGGGAAATTAATGGAGCGGCTTCGGTCGAATATGCGTTTTATGCGGTGGGGATGGACATCACCGCACGCGAGCAGCCGATGGTGGCTGATGAAATGATCAGCGTGTTGCAAGAAGGGGTGGTGTTGCAATATGCCAATGGCACGATTGGCGCGTGTAATCCCAGTGCAGAGCGTATTTTAGGCATTTCAGCCGAACAAATGATGGGCTGGACTTTAATCGACCCCGACTGGCGCACGATTCGTGAAGATAATTCTCCCTTCCCTGCGGAAACCCATCCTGCAATTTGCACTTTGCGCACGGGACAATCTTACGCCGATGTGGTGATGGGGATTGTGAAATCTGATGAAAGCGTCACTTGGATTCGGGTAAATTCTTACCCCTTGTGGCGCGATGATGTGACTACGCCGTATGCGGTCGTCATCTCGTTTTCCGACATTACCCATTACAAAGAAACTGAACAAGCCCTGCGTAAAGATTCCGATCGCGGCAGCAGCAATATTGTCAGTGATAATAATTACGACTTGTGGGATTGGGATTTAGCCAGCCATGAAGTGAATTTTTCCCCGCGCTGGAAAAAAATGCTGGGTTATGAAGAACATGAATTAAGCAATCATATCGATACCTGGCATCAGCGTATTCACCCCGCCGATTACAAGCGGGTGATGGCAGACATTCAGAATCATATCGATGGTTTAACCCAAGTTTGTGAAAATACCCACCGTTTGCAACATAAAGATGGGAATTATCGCTGGGTGTTAAATCGTTCGGTGATGGTGCGCGATGCCAGCGGCAAGCCGCAGCACATGGTGGGCACGCATGTCGATATTACCGAGCCGCGCCGTATTGAAGAAGAATTACAAGAAACCGAAAAGAAATATCGGCAACTCATGGAAGTTGAAACCGATGCGGTGTTTTTGCTGGATGCCGAAAGTTTAGAAATTTTAGATTCCAATAAAACGGCTTCACAATTATATGGTTATAGCCGCAATCAATTATTGCAAATGAAAGCCCTTGATTTATCCGCGCAGCCTGAACGCATGGCAAAAGTGATGAAAAAAGGGATAAAGCTCGCTTCGCAGCAATATCACAAAAAACAAGATGAAACGGTGTTTCCTGTGGAAGTGGTGGCGAATCCTTTCGTGTGGAAAGGGCGACAAGTGTTAATGGCAGCCATCCGCGACACCAGCGAACGCCAGCGGGTGGAAACTGCGCTGTGGGAAAATGAATCCAAATACCGCCAATTGTTTGAAGCGGCTTCTAATCCTACCATCGTGTTTGATGCCAATACGCAACAAGTGTTTGATGTGAACCGCGCCGCGATTGATTTATACGGCTACAGCAAAGAAGATTGGTTGCACATGACCACAGAAGATGTGTCCGCAGAACCCAGCAAAGGGCGCGGCGCGTTTAACAGCAGCAATAAGAAAGTTCAAGTCATTCCCTTGCGCTGGCACAAGAAGAAAGACGGCTCGGTGTTTCCCGTGGAAATTTCAGCGGGCAATACTTACCTGTTTCAAGGACGCTCTTTGATTTGTGCCACCTTGCGGGATATTACCGAGCGCAAAGCTGCCGAAGAAGCTTTACGTAAAGAACGCGATTTTATCAATACCTTGGTGCAAGCTTCGCCCGCCTTCTTCTGTGCGATTGATCCCGATGGTAAGACGCGGATGATGAATAAGGCAATGCTGAATTCTTTGGAGTACGAACTCGAAGAAGTGGTGAATGCTGATTATTTAATGACGGTCGTGCCAGAACAAGAACGCTCCTTCGTTGCCCAAGAATTTGAAAGCCTGATTAAAACCATGCAGCCTTCTTTGATGGAAAGCCATGTGCTCAGTAAATCAGGCAAGCATTTGCTGGTGGAATGGCATAGCCGCGCCATTGTGAAAGCCAATGGTGCATTGGATTATTTGTTCGCTGTTGGGATTGATGTCACCGAGCGCAAAAAAGCCCAAGGACATTTACGGCTGTTTAAATCCATCGTCGAAAACTCGCAAGAATCGATTGTTATCAGTAATACTGATGGTCAATTAATTTACGCCAACCCCGCTTATGAACGATTATTCGGGCGCGAATTGAAAGATCAGAGCGGTTTAATCAATCATGATATTTACCCAGCCTCCGCCTTGGGGGTGTTAGAAAATGAAGCCATGTTCACAATTAAACAAGGACATAGCTGGGAAGGGGAACTCGAAGGCTTGGATCGGGACGGCAACTTATTCCCGATTTGGCAGCGTTTCGACGCAGTGCGCGACAATCAAGGCAATGCCTCATTTATCTTTGGGTTGATGCACGATATTAGCGAGCGCAAACGCATGTGGGAAACCTTGCGGCGGCAGTGGGAAGAGCAACAAATGATCTTCAACGCCGTGCCTGCGATGATTTGGTATCGTGATGAAAATAATCATCTGGTGCGCACCAATAAGCTCGCGCTGGAATTATTTGGCAAAGAAAACGAGCAGATTCAAAAATATACCGATTGCAGTGCGGTGATTAGCGCGGGCGAATCGCAGTATGGCATGGTACAAGCGTATCATGGCGAAGAAGGCGAAATTCGTTGGTTAAGTCTCGATAAGATTCTTTATCATGACAGCCAAGGCAAAATTATTGGGGTTATCGTGTTTGGGATGGATATTACTGAACACAAGCAAACTCAAGCGACTTTGCAAGCCAGCGAAGAACGTATGTATCTCGTGGTTGAAAACATGCCGATTATGCTGAACGCCTTTGATACTGAAGGCAATATTGTGATGTGGAATCGCATGAGTGAGGAAATCACGGGCTATCCTGCGCACGAAATTGTCGGCAACGCGCACGCTTTGGAAATGCTTTATCCCGATACGTCTGACCGCAATCGGATGTTGACCAAGTGGCATTCTTTGGATGGCACAGATAACACCTGGGAAACCCGCCTGCTGTGTAAAGATGGGCACATTAAGAATATTACGTGGTGCAGCGTCGCCAAACAATTCCCGATTCCGAGTTGGTATGCGTGGCATATTGGACAAAGTGTGTCTATCAGCAGCAAGCCCACTCTGACCGCTTCGCGTGATACGGAAAATTTATCCGCCTCGACCGTGGACAGCACGAAACTAGGGATTTGTTTAACCGATGATCGCGGGCGTTTCTTGCAAGTGAATCGTGCTTATGCGGATTTATATGGTTATCGCGCTGAAGAATTGGTGGGGCAACCCTTCACTTTGGTGTTGCCGCTGAATACACATAATGATGCAGTGCGCGATTATTACAGCTTGTTGATGACGCATGAAGAACCCACGATGGTGAAACATCGCACCGATCAGCATCGCAACGGCACTACTTTTGAAGTGCATGTGCTTTCAAGCCGCGTGATTTTAGAAGATAAACGCCGCATGATGTTGACGATTGTCGCCAGAATATTTGAAAGTAAACGTTTGGGATAATTTTTAAAGCAAGCCCCTAACCCCTACTTTAACCTCCCCCTTTGAAAAAGGGGGATTGAGGGGGATTTAAGATCGTGGCAACTTGTGAGATTTTTAAATCCCCCCAGCCCCCTTTTTCAAAGGGGGAGCAAATATAAAACACCTATTTCGAGTCAAGGTAAGTGAACATGTCCCCAGAATATGATGTCATCATTGCCGGTGCTGGTTTGGTTGGTGCAAGTTTAGCCTGTGCTTTGTTGCAAGGCGGTTTAAACGTTGCCCTGATTGAAGCCGCGCCGCCGCAAACTTTAGATTTGCAAACTTGGGACATTCGTACCTTCGCCTTGACACGCGCCTCTGAACGGATTTTAGAAAACTTAGGGGTTTGGCAAGATTTGGCGCGGGTCAGCCCATTTACTAAAATGGAAGTCTGGGATGCCAACGGGGTCGGCGCGATTCATTTCGATTGCACCAGCCTTGCAGAACCCGTGCTAGGATATATTGCCGAACAACGGGTGTTACAAAGCAGTTTAAATGCACGTTTGCAACAGTTTGAAAACTTAGAAATTTATCGCCCTGCAACACTGCACAGTTTAGAATTGCGTCAAGATAAAATTCAGGTCGAATTAAGCACGGGACAGCATTTACAAGCGCGTTTATTGGTGGGGGCAGAAGGCGCAAATTCAAATATTCGCACGCTGGCAGGCATTGGCTACGTGATGAAAGACTATGCTCAACAAGCAATTATTGCGAATGTGCAGACTGAACTTCCCCATCAATGCACCGCTTGGCAACGTTTTTCTAGTACCGGCCCTTTAGCTTTTTTGCCGCTTTATGACCCACATCACAGTTCTATTGTGTGGAGTGCGGACACTCCACTGGCGCAGCATTTAATGCAATTGCCCGAAGCCGAATTTTTAGAAGCCTTGGGCGCAGCATTTGCCCATCGTTTGGGAAAAGTCACCGCCACCACTGAACGCTTATTATTTCCGCTACAACGCCGTACTACGGACACCTATATCAAACCGCGCATTGCTTTGGTGGGCGATGCTGCCCACACCGTGCATCCTTTGGCGGGGCAGGGCGTGAATTTGGGTTTATTAGATGTCGCTGCATTAAGTGAAGTGCTCTTACAAGCGATGCAGGCACGGCAAGATATTGGACATTTCAGCAATTTACGGCGTTATGAACGTTGGCGTAAAGGCAATAATTTACTGGTGGCAAGCGCGATGAGTGGATTTAAACATTTGTTCGGTAGTCGTTTGCCCGTGGTGCAGTGGGCGCGGAATTTTGGCTTACAACTGACCGACGCGGCAACGCCTGTAAAACAAATGGTGATGCGTCATGCGATGGGCTTGGCGGGAGATTTACCGCCTTTGGCGCGCTTGCGTTCATGAATTTACTGCCCCTAAATCCCCTAAAGGGGACTTTAAAGATAAAGAATAATAACGTTTTTAGTCTTTAGCCCCCTTTAGGGGGTTGGGGGCACAGTTAAGATTTCCCCCGCACTTTAGGGACGAAGTAAAAATAAACTCTTCTAATCATCTTAAAATAAACATAATGAACCCATTAAAAAATGACCGTTTTTTACGCGCCTTGTTGCGCCAACCTGTTGATGTCACCCCTGTATGGATGATGCGTCAAGCAGGGCGTTATCTGCCTGAATACCGCGCCACCCGCGCCCGTGCAGGCAATTTCATGAATTTGTGCCAAACCCCTGAACTGGCGTGTGAAGTGACTTTACAGCCTTTAGCACGTTACGCATTGGATGCCGCAATTTTATTTTCCGACATTCTCACCATTCCCGATGCGATGGGTTTAGGACTGACTTTTGCCGAAGGTGAAGGCCCACAATTTGCCCGCCCCGTGCGTACGGCTGCCGATGTGGCTGCCTTGGGTGTGCCCGATCCACATCAAGAATTACGTTATGTGGTCGATGCGGTGAGTTTAATTCGCCGCGAATTGGCAGGCAGCGTGCCTTTGATTGGATTTTCAGGCAGCCCGTGGACGCTTGCAACGTACATGGTGGAAGGGCGCGGCACCAAAGAATTTCGTTATGCCAAAGGCTTGATGTTTGAACAGCCCAAAGTAATGCACCAATTATTAGACACTTTGGCAAAATCCGTGACCCTGTATTTAAACGCACAAATTGCCGCAGGGGCGCAAGCAGTGATGATTTTTGATACTTGGGGCGGCGTGCTCACCACCCGCGATTATGCCGAGTTTTCCTTGCACTACATGCAGCAAATTCTCGACGGTTTGACCCGCGAAGTGGATGGGCAAAAAATCCCCGTGATTTTATTCACCAAAGAAGGCGGTGAATGGTTAGAAGCACAGGCGGCTACGGGTTGTGATGCCTTAGGAATTGATTGGAAAAGCCCGATTGCCCAAGCACGGCGGCGCGTCGGTGATAAAGTTGCTTTGCAAGGCAATATGGACCCTTGCGTACTCTATGCCAGCCCCGAGCGCATTGAAGCAGAAGTGGCGACAATTTTAGCAAGTTTTGGACAAGGTTCAGGACATGTGTTTAATTTGGGACATGGCATTCACCAACATGTCGATCCTGAACGGGTTAAGGGATTTATTGATGCGGTGCACCGTTTAAGTGTGCCTTATCACCAAGCAGTAAACGCATAAACTCAGGACTTGACGGTTTATCCTCAAAATAGGATACACTGTAATTCTTTCATTATTCGCTTCACAATAAGGAATTTATATGGCTAGAACGACTGCGAGTTTTTCATGGAGTTTCTTTTTCCTGCGCTTTTTATTGGCAATTATCGTGGTTTTTGGCACGTATAACCCCAGCGGGTTATCTTATACCCATTGGGCTTTAATCGACTTGCACAGCTTCAATGTGGTTAAGGCTTTAGTGGGCTTGTTATTATTGGGTGGCTGGGGCGTGCTCTTACATGCAACCTATCATTCATTGGGCGTGATTGGCTTGGTGATGGTCACTTTATTTTTCAGTTTGTTGTTCTGGTTTTTATTAGATGTGGGTAAAAATTGGTTGCCTACGAATTCACACGTAATCCAATATGTTTTATTGTTAGTGGTCTCGTTTGTGCTGGTGATTGGGGTAGTCTGGTCACATCTGTATCGCAAGCTTACAGGACAGATTGACGTCGCTGATTAAGTTAAGGCGTGTCATATTCGCTACACATAGATAGCGTAAAGTCATCGGATGAATAGAGGGGGTGGGCAAATCTAGCTCACCCTTTTTTATGGGCTGAATCTAGCCGTCAATCCTTTAACTGAAAATCCCCAAATTTTCAGACAATTGTACTTCGAGAGAGAACATAAACCAGACCGCGAATAGGCTCGCATTTATATGGGTAATTACCTATGCTTAACAGGCATGTATTTATCTGTATGTTCAGATTTATAAAATAACTCAGTCTTCAATAGTCTCCTGCGGTTACGCATGAGCATCGATCTAGAAAATATCTTCTGATATTGATTGTGTAGGGTCTATTTATGGATAACGGGTTTACTTTAGATTGGTTCGCGCTTAGCCCCAATATACTCTGCTTGTTCGACGCACAGGGTCGCTTACACGCGGTGAATCCTGCTTGGGAACAACAAGTGGGCGTTTCCATTGCACAGGTCGATAATTGGTTTGAATTACTGCATCCCGTAGAACATGCCGCTAGCCTACAGGCAGTGCTTGAATTAGCCAGCACACCAGAACAAAACCTGTGTTTAGATACCCGTTACTTGCATCAAAAACAGCATTATCACTGGCTACAATGGCAAATTAAATATCTACCCGAGCGTCAACTGTACTGCGCAAGTGCAAGCAATATCAGTGCTTATAAAACCGCGCCAAACCCGATTCCTATCGAACCTGTATTGTCTGAACCTGAAGCGGTGCTCGACAGTTTGTTCAAAGCAATGCCTGTCGGCATCTGCGTCACCAATCCACAAGGTTATTTTGTTCAGGTTAATCCCGCATTTTGCCAATTATATGGTTACACGCCGCAGGAATTGATCGGGCAACATGTCACCCTAATTTTGCCCCCCGAACATCGCGTTATTTTGGGCGAATTACATGAAAGCTTTTTCCATACCATCGAGAAAAAATTACATCGCTACTTGCCCGCCCTACACCATGATGGCAGCATTTTTGATGTCGAAATTTATGCACGTATTGTTGAATTTGCCGAGCACGCTTTAAACATCACCTTGTTTATCGATGTCACTGAAAAGTTGCAAACCGAAGTGGCATTGCATAAACAACAAGAAGCATTTGAAACGATTTTTAATTCCGTCCCCAGCATGATTTGGTATTCTGATATCAATCATGTCGTCATGCGTGCCAATCAAGCCTTTGCACGCTTTTTAAATTTGCCCATTTCTGCCATCGAAGGGCAAACCCTGCAACAATTGCTACCGCAGCGTAATCCTGAATATCAACTGCGGAATGCAGAAATTTTACGTACCCGCCAAGCCGTTTATGGCTGCAAAGAATGTTTAACCCTGCCATCAGGAGAACATCGCTGGTTACAAATTGATAAAGTGCCTTATCATGATGCAGAAGGGCAAGTGACAGGCATTATTGCAATTGCGGTCGATGTCACTGACTACATCATTACCACCCACGCTTTGCAAGAAAGCCAAGAACGTTACGCTTTGGCAGTGAGTGCCAGCAAAACCGCCATTTTTGATTACAACATTGTCCAAAAGTCTTTATATTTAGACCCGCACTTTATCAGTTTAATGGGCTATTTACCCAACCCAATGCCGCTTAATAGTGATGAATGGCGTGCAATCATTCATCCTGAAGATTATGCACATGTTCATCAAAGCAGTTGCGCATATATTGAACAAAATATTCCAGATTATTCTTTAGAATTCCGCTTATTAGACGCACAAGCCCACACCCGTTGGGTGTATCTGCATGGGCATTTAGTCAAAGATGAAAATGGTGAATCCACGCGTGTACTCGGCACAATTACCGACATCACCACCCGCAAAAAGACCGCAGACAGCCTACATCAACATGAAATTGCTTTGCGTAACAGCGAGCATTATCTGCAAACCGTCCTCAGTAACACCCCAATCAGTCTGTTCACCATCGACATGCGTGGGATTTACACCTTCTCGCGCGGCAAAGGTTTAAGCTTATTCAATTTACGAGAAGATGAATTAGTTGGTAAATCTGCGTTTGAACTCAACCGCTACTATCCGCATGTGATTGCAGACATTCAACGCGCCTTAAAAGGCGAAACCTTTTCCAGCGTACTATGGCGCAACGAACTGGCATTTGAAACCAAATACACCCCGCTGTTCAACGAACGTAATGAGCTAATTGGCACCGTCAGCGTCTTCATTGACATCACTGAATACAAACGCACCGAACAAGCCCTGCAAAAACAAGTGCAACAAAACCGCTCGATTTTACAAAGCTCAATGGACGGTTTTTGTATGACCGATTTGAGCGGGCGTTTTTTTGAAGTGAATCCCGCTTTTTGTACGTTGTTAGGTTACAGTCGTGAATATTTATTGGGCACGTACTTGGCGGAAGTTGCCGCCCCCGATGCTGTCGATTCGCTAGAACATATTTTGAGCGCGTTAATCACCAAACATACGGCACGTTTTGAAACCCGTTTAAAACATTGTTTAGGCTCGGTGCTGGACGTTGAAGTGAGCAGCAATCTCGTACAAATTGCTGAAGAAAAAGTATTTTTAATTTTTACCCGTGACATTAGTTTGCGCAAACGGGGTGAAGCTGAATTACGTCAAGCCAAAGAATTGGCGGAAGTTGCCAACCGCGCAAAAAGTGAATTTTTAGCCGCCATGAGCCACGAAATTCGCACGCCCATGAATGCGGTGATTGGCGTGACTGATTTATTATCTAACACTACCCTCACCCCGCAACAACAGCGTTATGCGGAAATGATTAAAACCTCGGGGGAAAATTTACTTAATGTTATCAATGATATTTTAGACTTTTCTAAAATTGAAGCGGGCAAATTGGTGTTAGAACACATCGAATTTGATTTAACCCGTGTCACTAATGAAGTAATTGATTTATTTGGTATTGCTGCTTACAGTAAGGGTTTAAAACTCGCTTGCCGTATGCCACAACAAATGCCCTCTTGTTATTTACACGGTGATCCCAGCCGTTTAAAACAGGTGTTAAACAATCTCATCGGCAACTCGCTGAAATTCACCGAGCAAGGTGAAATTGTGTTGACTGTCAGTATGCTTGCCGAGTATGAACAATGTGTTAGTTTATGTTTTGAAGTGACTGATACAGGGATTGGAATCAGCCCTGAGACAATTAAAAGTTTATTTCAGGCTTTTTCACAAGCCGACAGTTCGACTACGCGGCGCTTTGGGGGCACGGGTTTAGGTTTGACAATTTCCCGCCGCCTCATTCAAATGATGGGCGGTGATATTGGGGTGCATAGCGTTGTAGATAAAGGCAGCACCTTCTGGTTTAACCTGCGCTTTGATAAATCTTGCCGCAGTTTGCCGAACTTGCTGGATTCTCATAAGGTCAACAGCAGCCAATTACAACAATTGCGGGTGTTGATTGTCGATGACTACGCCACCAATCGTGAAATTTTACAAACCCAAATTCAACATTGGGGGCTGGAAGCAGAAACCGCCCTCAGTGGAGCGCAGGGGTTGCAGCGTTTAAAAGACAGTTTATTGCAGACCCATCCTTATGATTTAGCAATTATTGATTACATGATGCCTGATATGGATGGCGTGGAATTGGCGCGGCATATTCGTGCCATCCCGCGCTTGAGCCAATTGCCAATTATCATGTTGACTTCGGTTTATCAAATGCACAGCGGTGACGAGTTAAAACAATTAATTAACTTATGCCTGCATAAACCTGTGAATCAGGGCAATTTATTCAATGCCTTATTGCAAACGATGGGGCTAGTCAAAGCAGAGAATAAAGAGCTTAGTGCGGGTGAGCACGAAATTTCGTTAACCACCACACAGTTTTGGCATGTATTGTTAGCCGAAGATAATGTCATCAACAAGGAAGTCGCGGCTGAAATGCTCAAAAATTTGGGTGCGAAAATAACTTGGGTAGAAAATGGTCAGCAGGCGTTATCTGCGGTGCAACAGCAAGATTTTGATTTAATTCTGATGGATTGTCACATGCCAATTATGGATGGTTTCGCTGCCACCCAACAGCTCAAAACTTGGTTTAAGCACCATCATATTCCTAAACCACCGCCGATTATCGCGCTCACAGCCAATGCCATGCAGGGCGATAAAGAACGCTGTTTACAAAGTGGTATGGATGATTATTTGAGTAAACCGATTAAAACCCAAGATTTATATGCAATGGTGCGCCATTGGTTGCCGCATTTATACGTGAAACCTATCTCTCGACCCCCAATTTTACCGCTGTCGCTTATACCTTCTACGTATAATCAGCAAGTGGTACTTGATCTGCATTATTTAGCACAAATGCGGCTTGAAATGCGAACGCGCGGTATTGAACGCTTAATTGATTTATATTTGCAAGAAGTGCCGAATTACATCAAAGCCGTGCATCAAGCTGTGGAAAGTGAAGATTATGAAACTTTATACATGGCGGCGCACAAGTTGAAAGGCAGCAGTGTGAATATGGGCGCATCGCAAATTGTGCAACTGTGTTTAGAATTGGAAACCGCTGCCCGTAGTCACAGTTTGATACAAGCCCGTAGTTTAGCGGCGTGTTTAAGTCCTGTATTAATTCAATTAAAAGCGGCATTATTGGCGCAGAAAGCACAATATGCGGAAGAAACGCGTTCCTAAGAAAGACCTTCTTTAAATTTTAGGACTGGCAGTGCTTGGAGCACTGCCAGTCCTTGAACCCTGTAGCATACGAATTTACTTATTGTTTAAAGCCTGCGACGTAGCATATTGATTTAAACCTTGTTTTGCCAAAGTATGCGTGGTTTTCAAAATCTTCTGCAAACGTTGCCGATTATCGACTTCATGGCTGCGATCTTGTTCAGGATGCCACAAATGCAGCACAGGCACAGCAAAACGTCCCTGTTTACGATGCGCCCCGCTACGAATCAAACGCACCACTAAATCTGCGTCCTCATGTCCCCAGCCTTGGAAACGTTCATCAAAGCCATTGATTTTAATTAAATCGGTGCGCCACGCTGCCAAATTACAAGTTTTTGCCCCTTGCCAACGTTTCGGCTGACGTTTCCGCAAAAAACTATCGGGCAATCGCCACAATGGTAATAAGCGATTGATTCCACCTTGAAAGTAATGCTGTATCCATTGCTTTGCCTTCCATGTCCAAAACGGTTCTTGGGTGCTGATAATTTCTAAAGTCAAATGCTCGCCGAGCAAAATCCGATTGCCCGCCACAAACCAATTCTTTTCCGCTAAGTGTACATGCCGCTGAATAAAATCAGGAAAGGGCACACAATCGCCATCCATGAAAATAATATATTCACCCTGCGCCACCGCTAAAGCCCGATTTCTCGCCATCGCCGCGCGAAAACCTTCATCAGTTTGCCAAAGATGTTGCACAGGAAAATTGAGTTGGGGGCTGAGTTGCCTAATTAACTCGCGGGTTTCCGAGGTAGAACCATCGTCGGCGATAATCACCTCAAAACTAACATTTTGTAATTGTTGAACTTGTAACGCCTGCAACACCAAAGCCAGCGTACTGGGGCGATTATAAGTGGTGAGAATGATGCTCAGATTTTTTGGTCGCATGTTCTTGTAAATACATTAGTTTTAAATAGCGGTAGTACGTGCCTTCTGCATTTGAGACTGCCAACATGAAGCCTTCACGCCCATCTAAAAAGCCCGCACGTAAAATATAAGTGCGAAAAAACGTCCACAGTCCATGAAAAATTGCTTGGCGTAAACTGCCTCGTTTGCCGCGTTGGAAACGCATTTGCGCGCTGGCAGTGGAGTACGCATCGACTTTGGCGAGCACTTCTTCCAAAGACGAAAATGAATAATGCAATAAGGGCGTGTTTAATGTGCCTTGCGTGCCTGTTAATAGCTGCAATTGTTCATGTACCAAGTCATCGCTAAAGCGGGCGGCATTGCGTCGAAATAAGCGTAGCACGTAATCGGGTGACCAGCCACTGTGTTTAATCCAACGACCGCAATAACAGGATTGGCGCGGAATTTGGAAAGCAGCGTGCGACTGGGTTAAAGCGTTTAAAATTGCTTGTTTTAACGCAGGCGTGACTTCTTCATCGGCATCAAGGGATAAAATCCAGTCGCCTTGCGCATAACTCAAGGCACGATTTTTCTGCACCCCGAAGCCTTGCCAATCGGTATTAATAAAAATTTTGTCGGTGAAAACACGAGCGCGGGTGAGGGTATCATCGACGCTGCCTGAATCGAGAATAATAATCTCATCAGCCCAACTCACCGAAGTTAAACAACGGCTAATATGGGCAGCAGCGTTTTTCGTGATGATAACAACAGAAAGGCGGGGTGGCATAAAAAAACCGAGGTTTCCCTCGGCTTTACTTAAGCTTGTACAGCGTCAGGTCTGTCAACTAATTCAACGATAGCTAAAGGAGCTTTGTCGCCGGGACGGAAACCGCATTTCAGAATGCGTAAATAACCACCGGGACGAGCCTTATAACGAGGCCCTAATTCGTTGAATAATTTGGTCACGATTTCACGATCACGTAAGCGTGCAAAAGCTAAACGACGCTTGGCAACGGTGTCTTCCTTTGCCAAAGTGATTAAAGGTTCTGCCACACGGCGCAGTTCTTTAGCCTTAGGTAAGGTCGTGGTAATGATTTCATGACGCATTAACGCAGCAGCTAAGTTTTTAAACAAAGCTTTGCGGTGACTGCTGTTACGATTAAGCTGTTTTCCAGAAAGACGGTGACGCATAATTCTATCCTAATCAAGAATGGCTTTGAGTTTGATCGTAAAGTCCGGGCGGTGGCCAATTATCCAAACGCATCCCTAATGACAAGCCCCGTGAGGCTAAGACATCTTTGATTTCCGTCAGGGATTTTTTGCCCAAGTTTGGAGTCTTTAACAACTCGTTTTCCGTCTTTTGGATCAAATCACCAATATAGTAAATATTCTCTGCCTTCAAACAATTAGCAGAACGTACCGTCAACTCGAGTTCGTCCACAGGACGCAGGAGAATGGGGTCAATATCCACTTGTTCAGGCTTACTTTCAGTTTCCACTTTGCCTTGTAAATCGACAATCACGGAAAGCTGGTCTTGTAAAATGCTCGCTGCTTGACGGATGGCGGGTTCTGGATCAATCGTACCGTTAGTTTCCAACTCAATAATGAGTCGGTCTAAGTTTGTGCGTTGTTCCACCCGTGCATTTTCGACACGGTAAGCAACCCGAATCACGGGGCTAAAGGAGGCATCTAACTTTAGACTGCCAATCGGCGTATCTTCTTCAAGACGCTGACTGGCAGGACGATAACCCCGTCCTAAAACCACCCGCAATTCCATGCTCAATTCACCTGATTTGGTCAGGTTCGCAAGGACATGTTTAGGATTCATGATTTCGACATCATGATCGGTTGCTATGTCAGAAGCGTAAATCGTACAGGGTCCTTTTTTACTCAACCGCAATAACATTTCACTGCGTCCGTGCATACGGATTGAAACGCCTTTGAGATTGAGCAAAATTTCCGTCACATCTTCTTGTACCCCTTCGATGGTAGTGTATTCATGCAACACCCCATCGATTTTGGCTTCGACAATCGCAGCCCCGGGTAAAGATGATAGCAGCACTCGTCTGAGGGCGTTGCCTAAAGTGTATCCAAAACCCCGATCTAATGGTTCTAAGGTAACTTCGGCGGTGGTGTCGCTGAGTTTCTTAACATTCACCACACGCGGCTTTAATAATTCCGTGAGATTGGATTGCATAGCATTCCCTCTTGAAGAGACAAAGGATTACTTCGAGTACAACTCAACAACGAGTTGTTCGTTGATGTCGCTAGGCAATTCCATACGCTCAGGCGCTGCTTTGAAAACCCCTTGCATCTTATCGCTATCTACTTCAACCCATTCGGGGAAACCATATTCTTGTGCGCTGGTTAAGGATGCCTTAATCCGCAATTGAGTACGGCTCTTTTCACGAATGCTAATTACGTCTTTAGCGTGCACTTGGTAAGAAGCGATGTTCACTGTCTTGCCATTTACGGCAATTGCCTTGTGGCTGACTAATTGGCGAGCTTCTGCGCGAGTGACTGCAAAACCCATACGATAGACCACGTTGTCTAAACGGCATTCCAACAAACGCAACAAGTTTTCACCAGTAGAACCTTTACGGCTGCTGGCGGTTGCGTAGTAGTTTGCGAATTGACGTTCTAACACGCCATACAATCTACGTAATTTTTGCTTTTCACGTAACTGGGTCGCATAGTCAGATAAACGTTGACGCTTATCCCCATGTTGCCCGGGTACTTTATCTAATTTGCACTTGCTGTCTAAGGCACGTGCACGACTCTTTAAAAATAAGTCAACCCCTTCACGGCGGCTTAACTTACACTTAGGACCTAAATATCTTGCCATGCGCGCTCTCCTTAGACTCTACGCTTTTTCGGTGGGCGGCAACCGTTATGGGGAATCGGTGTCACGTCCACAATGCTGATAATCTTAAAGCCATTAGCGTTTAAGGCACGAACTGCGGATTCACGACCTGGACCTGGTCCTTTAATGCGGACTTCCAGATTCTTCAAACCAAATTCCTTGACCACGTTGCTGACGCGCTCGGCAGCGACTTGCGCTGCGAAGGGGGTGCTTTTCCGTGAACCACGGAAACCGCTGCCACCTGACGTTGCCCAACCGAGGGCATTGCCTTGACGATCGGTAATCGTGATGATCGTATTGTTAAAAGAGGCATGGATGTGGGCGATCCCATCCGTTACCGTCTTTTTTACCCGTTTGCGGGTACGTGCTGCTGCTGGTGCTGTCTTTGCCATAGTGTGTCCGTGATTTTACTTACGTATCGCTTTACGAGGGCCCTTACGGGTACGAGCATTGGTGCGAGTGCGTTGACCGTGCATTGGTAAACCACGCCGATGCCGGATGCCGCGATAGCAGCCTAAATCCATCAAGCGCTTGATATTCATTGCGATTTCACGGCGCAAGTCACCTTCTACGTTGAATTTGGCAACTTCTGTACGCAAGGTTTCCAATTGACTTTCAGTCAATTCTTTGACTTTTACATCAGGGGCTATACCTGCTGCAGCGCAAATCTGACGCGCGCGTGTAGGACCGATACCATAAATCGCCGTCAAGGCAATGACCGTATGTTTTTGAACTGGGATATTGATACCCGCTATACGTGCCATAATTATTCCCCTAAGCGGTGGCTAGAGTTAAAAAAGTGTGAAATTTTATACAGTTTCATCATCAATTTCAACCTTTAACCTTGCCGTTGTTTATGCCGTGCATCGGTGCAGATAACGCGCACGATGTTCTTACGGCGAATGATTTTACAATTGCGACAAATTTTCTTTACTGAAGCCCGAACTTTCATTTCTCATCTCCACACGCATTAGCGCAATATTGGGCGATTTCCACGTAAATTTGCTTTCCGCATCAGCCCTTCATATTGATGTGACATCAAATGGGCTTGCACCTGTGCCATGAAATCCATGACCACGACGACGATAATCAGCAGAGAAGTTCCCCCAAAAGAGAATGGGACGTGCCATTGTAAGTGTAAAAACTCTGGCAACAAGGAAACGGCGGTGATATAAATCGCCCCTGCTAAGGTCAGCCGTGAAATGATTCTGTCAATATATTCGGCAGTTTGTTTACCGGGTCTCACCCCTGGAATAAACGCTCCCGATTTCTTGAGGTTATCTGCTGTTTCTTTGGGATTAAATACCAAGGCGGTATAGAAGAAACAGAAGAAGATAATGGCAACAGCATACAGCATCACATATAAGGGTTGACCGGGTGAAAGCGTTTGAGAAAGTTCTTTTAACCATCCCATGCCCTCAGCACTTCCAAACCATCCCCCCAGCGTTGCGGGGAAAAGAATGATACTTGATGCAAAAATAGGTGGAATCACACCTGCCATATTGAGCTTCAAAGGCAAATGGCTGCTTTGCCCTGCGTACAATTTGTTTCCGATTTGGCGTTTCGCATAATTGACGGTAATACGCCGTTGACCACGTTCCACAAACACCACGAAGGCTGTGACTGCTAATACAATGACAAACAATAATAAAACGGTTAGGAGGTGCATTTCGCCTGTACGGGCTAATTCTAATGTGCCCCCAATTGCGTGAGGTAAACCTGCCACAATCCCTGCAAAGATGATCATGGAAATCCCGTTACCAATGCCGCGTTCCGTAATTTGTTCGCCCAGCCACATTAAAAATAAAGTGCCTGTTACCAAGGTTGCGGTTGCAGTAACCCGAAATCCAATGCCTGATTCTATCACAACATTTTGACTTTCTAAGGCAATTGCAACACCCAACGCTTGAACCGTGGCTAAGATTAACGTGCCATATCGTGTGTATTGTGTAATCTTATGCCGACCTGACTCCCCTTCCTTACGCAATTGTTCGAGTTTCGGAGAAACAATCGTTAATAATTGCATAATAATGGAGGCAGAAATATAGGGCATAATCCCTAACGCGAAGACCGAGAAACGTTCTAATGCGCCCCCTGAAAACATGTTAAACATGTCCAGAATGGTGCCACGTTGCTGGTCAAACATATGCGCTAAGGCAACTGGGTCAATTCCGGGCACGGGAATAAATGTCCCGATGCGGAATACAATTAGCGCACCTAACAGAAACAACAGACGTTGTCTAAGCTCGGTGAGCCGTCCTAGTTTTCCTAATTCACTGCCCGATAAGCCGCTGATAGCCACTTAGTCCTCGATACTGCCGTTTGCAGCTTCAATTGCAGCGCGTGCACCTGCGGTGACCGCTAAACCACTTAATTTAACTGCTTTGGTAATTTTTCCCGACGCGATAACTTTAGCGCGGCGACAGTCTTGAGGTACGAGCTTAGCGGTTTTCAGTGCGAGCAAGTCGATGACATCAGCTTTCACTTTTTCCAACTCGTGCAAACGGATTTCAGCCGTTTGTGCAGTGATAGAGACGAAACCCACTTTAGGTAAACGTCTTTGTAAAGGCATTTGACCGCCTTCAAAACCTATTTTACGAAAGCCGCCTGAACGAGAGTGTTGCCCTTTGTGCCCAGTACCGCTGGTTTTACCTAAACCGCTACCAATACCACGACCAACACGTCTAGCCGTTTTCTTAGAACCTTCTGCAGGTTTGAGTGTGTTCAGATGCATCGTTAGGCACTCTCTTCGATTTTTAACAGATAAGCCACTTTGTTAATCATGCCACGGGTTGCAGGAGTATCTTCAACGGTGACAGAGTGGTTCAAATGACGTAAACCTAAACCTTTCAAGCAAGCTCTGTGGTTAGGTAAGCGTCCAAAGCCGCTGCGAATTTGGGTGAGTTTGACAGTTTTTTTCATCGCGCTTATCCCAGAATTTCTTCAACAGTCTTGCCACGTTTGCTAGCAATGGATTGTGGGCTATTAGAATCCAACAATCCTTTGAAAGTCGCACGAATCACGTTCATTGGGTTAGAAGATCCGAAACTCTTAGCGAGTACGTCATGCACTCCTAACACATCAAACACCGCACGCATTGCACCGCCTGCAATCACCCCAGTCCCTTCAGATGCGGGCTGCATGTAAACCATCGCAGCACCGTGAGAAGCTTTCACAGGATGTTGTAAAGTGGCACCATTAAGGTGAACTTTTTGGATGTTTTTGCGCGCATTGTCCATAGCTTTTTGAATTGCCACGGGCACTTCACGGGCTTTGCCATAACCAAAGCCAATGCGACCTTTTCCATCGCCAACTACGGTGAGCGCGGTAAAGCTGAAAATACGCCCGCCTTTCACCACTTTAGCTACGCGATTCACTGCGACCAATTTCTCAAGCAGTTCATCGCTTTTTGTCGTTTGTACGTCGTAATTTGCCATTATTCGCTACCTTAGAATTGCAGACCATTTTCACGGGCTGCATCTGCTAATGCTTTGACTCTGCCGTGATACTTAAACCCAGAGCGATCAAAGGCAACACTGGAAACTCCAGCGGCTTTCGCACGTTCTGCAATGGTTTTACCAATAATTGCCGCAGCGTCGATATTGCCACCGTAGTTGCCCAAGTCTCTGAAGACTTTGTCTAAAGTAGAAGCACTGGCTAATACGACAGAACCATTGGGGGCAATTACTTGTGCATAAATATGGCGTGGCGTTTTATGTACACATAATCTGTGCACGCCCAAGACTTTGATCTGAGCGCGTGTACGACGTGCACGGCGCAATCTGACTTCTTTCTTCTTGTCCATGCTAATCCCTATTTCTTCTTCGTTTCTTTGAGGATAATCACTTCATCCGAATAACGTACGCCTTTGCCTTTATAAGGTTCAGGTGGACGAAAGGCACGAATCTTGGCGGCAACTTGCCCGACCAATTGCTTATCAGTACCTTTGACGAGAAGTTCGGTTTGGGTAGGCGCTTCAATGGTAATGCCTTCAGGAATAGGGAAGTTCACAGGATGTGAGAACCCTAAAACTAAATTCAAATTGCTGCCTTGTACTTGTGCACGATAACCCACACCGACGAGGTTTAACTTTCTTTCAAACCCTTGGGTTAAGCCATGAACAATATTATTTAATAATGCACGGGTCGTTCCTGCTAATGCATTTGCAGAAATCGAGGTATTACGGGGTGCAAAAGTCAACACGTTGTCTGTCAAAGTCACTTCGACATCAGCGTGCACGTTGAGTTCAACCGCACCTTTGTTAGTCTTTACTTTGACTAACTGTTCTTGAATATTAACTTCGGTACCTTTAGGTAACGCAATCGGATTCTTAGCAATTCTTGACATCGCGCACCTGCCTTATGCCACGACACAGAGAACTTCACCGCCGTGACCTGCAGCGCGTGCAGCCCGATCAGTCATGAGTCCTTTGGAAGTGGAAATGATAGCAATCCCTAAACCACCTAATACTTTAGGTAATTCATCTGTCGGCTTGTAAATACGCAAACCTGGCTTGCTAACCCGTTTTACTTGAGAAATTACGGGCTTGCCTTGATAGTATTTCAAAGTGACGGTTAAAGTCGCTTTAACATCGCTCGTAACACTGTAATCTGCAATGTAACCTTCAGCTTTCAACAACTCTGCAATCGCTTTTTTAAGCGTAGAGGCGGGCATGGTTACTTGTTGCTTACGTGCAGATTGTCCGTTACGAATACGCGTTAACATATCGGCAATTGGATCGGTCATACTCATTCTAAATCCTCCTTACCAACTTGCCTTGACTAAACCGGGAATGAAACCTTGCATCGCAGCTTCACGCAGCTTGTTACGAGCTAAGCCAAATTTACGGTAAAAGCCGTGTGGACGACCCGTAATGCGGCAACGGTTGCGCTTACGGCAGGGGCTGGAATCACGTGGCAATGCTTGAAATGCGTTACGCGCAGCATCACGTTCTTCGTCGCTCAGTTTTAAATTGCTCATCGCTTCTTTAAGCGCGGCACGTTTCACTGCGTACTTTGCCACAGTTTGCGCACGCTTCAATTCGCGGTTGATCATACATAATTTTGCCATGACAATCTCACACTAGGTTCTTAATGGGAAGCTGAACGCCGTCAATAAGGCACGACCTTCTTCATCGGTGCAGGGACTTGTGGTAATCACGATATTCATCCCACGAATCGCATCGATTTTGTCGTAGTCGATTTCGGGGAAAATGATTTGTTCGCGAACACCCAAGCTATAATTCCCGCGTCCATCAAAAGCTTTAGCACTGAACCCACGGAAGTCACGGATACGAGGAATTGCGATGCTGACTAAGCGATCGAAAAACTCGTACATACGGTCACGGCGCAACGTCACTTTACAACCAATTGGCCAGCCTTCACGAATTTTGAAGCCTGCAATCGAGTTACGTGCTACGGTCACGACAGGTTTTTGACCTGCAATCGCCGTCATGTCTGCTACCGCTTTTTCAATAATTTTCTTGTCGCCAACGGCTTCGCCCAACCCCATATTCAGGGTGATTTTTTCAATCTTGGGCACTTGCATAACGCTGGAATAGCCGAATTGTTTCATCAATTGCGGCACAATCGTGGTTTGGTAATACTCTTGCAATCTCGCCATGTTACCCTCTGTCTTCGATAACTTCGCCATTGGACTTGAAATAACGTACTTTCGTACCGTCTTCCAAGAACTTAAACCCTACCTTTTCACCCTTGTCGGTGCTAGGGTTAATCAAGGCTATGTTAGAAATCTGCAGAGGCATTTCCTTATCCACGATGCCCGATTGTGAGCCGTGCATAGGATTGCCTCGGGTATGGCGTTTTACTAAGTTAATGTTCTCAACCACAACGCGATCTTCGCCGTGAAGACGGACGACTTTACCGCGCTTGCCTTTATCTTTACCAGCGATGATCGTTACTTCATCGCCCTTTTTAATTCTACGCATGGTCTTTTTAACCCAGATTAAAGCTTTTAGAGCACTTCGGGAGCGAGAGAGATGATGCGCATAAAGCGTTCACTTCTCAACTCGCGGGTCACAGGCCCGAAAATGCGTGTCCCGATAGGTTGTTGCTGGTTATTAAGTAATACCGCTGCATTGCCATCAAAACGTACTAAAGAACCATCGGTACGTCTTACCCCATGACGGGTTCTGACCACAACTGCGCTATACACTTCACCTTTTTTCACCTTGCCGCGAGGAATTGCTTCCTTAACGCTGACCTTGATGATGTCACCAATGCCAGCGTAACGGCGATGCGATCCACCCAACACTTTGATACACATCAGGCGACGTGCACCACTGTTATCGGCGGCATCCAGCATCGTTTGCATCTGTATCATTTGTTCTTACTCCAAATGTTGACTGTTACCGACCGCAAAAAAGGCGAATGATAACACATCAATTCTACTAATGAAAACCATTTAGCACACTTTCAGGTGTGTTATTTAGCTGCATGTTCTACAATTTTGACCAATTGCCATGCTTTAGTTTTTGCTAAAGGGCGGCATTGCTCAATCATCACTACATCGCCTTCTTGACAGCTATTGCTTTCATCGTGTGCGTGGAGTTTGGTAGAACGCTTGATATATTTGCCATATTTAGGATGTTTAACCACACGTTCTACTAAAACGGTGATGGTTTTTTCCATCTTATTGCTGGTTACGCGACCGGTGAGGGTGCGGATAACCTTAGTTTCGGTGCTTTGTTCGCTCATGCGGCTCTACCTTTTTCTGTGAGGACAGTCTTCACACGCGCAATATTGCGTCTTACCACTTTGATTTGGGTATGACGATTTAATTGCCCACTGGCTTTCTGCATCCGCAGGGTAAACTGTTCACGCAATAAGCTAAGCAATTCTTTTTGCAAATCTGCTACGCTTTTTTCTTTAAGTTCACGTGCTTTCATTACATCACCGTCCGACAGACAAACGTAGTTTTAACAGAGAGCTTTGCAGAGGCTAAACGGAAAGCTTCGCGTGCAACTTCTTCAGAGACCCCTTGAATTTCATACAGGACTTTGCCTGGTTGAATCAAAGCGACCCAGTATTCTACGTTCCCTTTCCCCTTACCCATACGAACTTCTAAAGGCTTTTTGGTAATAGGTTTGTCAGGGAAAATCCGAATCCAAATCTTACCACCGCGTTTGATATAACGGCTAATGGTACGACGTGCTGCTTCGATTTGACGCGCGGTAATCCGTCCGCGTCCAATTGCTTTAAGACCAAATTCCCCGAAACTGACGCTGCTTCCACGCGTAGCCAAGCCACGGTTTCTGCCTTTCATCTGCTTTCTGAATTTGGTGCGCTTAGGTTGTAACATGACGACTTATCCTTTCGCTTTTTCGGCGACGGGTTCGGCAGTCTGTTTACCGATGATTTCGCCTTTAAAAATCCAGACCTTGATTCCAATCACGCCATAAGTGGTATGGGCTTCAGCGGTGCCGTAATCAATATCAGCACGTAAAGTATGCAAAGGCACGCGCCCTTCACGATACCATTCCATACGCGCAATTTCTGCACCGTTCAAACGTCCGCTGACGTTGATACGAATCCCTTGTGCGCCTAAACGCATAGCATTGCCCACAGCACGCTTCATTGCACGGCGGAACATAATCCGACGTTCTAATTGTTGCGCAATACTGATTGCAACTAAGGTTGAGTCTAATTCAGGTTTACGAATTTCTTCGACGCTGATATGAACGGGAACACCCATCATTTCAGAAACTTGCTTACGCAAGCTATCGATATCTTCACCTTTTTTCCCAATCACAATCCCAGGACGCGCGGTGTGGATAATAATCCGTGCATTGCGTGCAGGACGTTCAATCCGTACTTCGCTGACAGAGGCCTGAGCCAATTTCTTTTGAATAAATTGGCGAACCTTCAGGTCGGTGTTCAGATAATCTGCAAAGTCTTTACTGCTGGCATACCACTTAGAAGACCAATCTTTAATGATCCCTAAGCGAAATCCCGTAGGATGTACTTTTTGACCCATAATATTATCTCTTAACGATCCGCAACCGTCACGGTAACGTGACTGGTACGTTTGCTAATTCGGTTACCGCGACCCTTGGCTCGGGCGTGCATACGTTTCATAGTAGGGCCTTCATCTACACAGATGGCTGAAACGCGCAACTCGTCGATATCGGCACCTTCATTGTGTTCAGCGTTAGCAATTGCAGCTTCCAACGTTTTCTTAACGATAACGGCTGCTTTCTTGGTGCTGAAGTTTAAAATATTGAGGGCTTTCTCTACGGGCAACCCACGAACCAAATCCGCTACTAAACGGCATTTTTGCGCAGAAATATGCGCGTATCTATACTTGCTATAGGCTTCCATCACATCACCCTAACGCTTGGATTTCTTGTCTGCTGCCGCATGTCCGCGATAGGTGCGGGTAAGCGCAAACTCGCCGAGTTTATGACCCACCATATTTTCACTGACAAATACGGGGATGTGTAGCTTACCGTTGTGCACAGCAATAGTCATACCCACCATATCAGGAATTACCATCGAGCGACGCGACCATGTTTTAATGGGGCGTTTATTGCTGCTAGCTTGTGCGGCATCCACTTTTTTCAATAAATGGAGGTCGACAAAAGGTCCTTTTTTAATTGAACGTGGCACGGTTAAGTCTCTTTAGTCTCTGTTACTTACGACGATGCACAATCATACGATCTGTGCGTTTATTATGCCGGGTCTTAGCGCCCTTAGTGGGGAAACCCCAAGGTGTCACTGGATGACGACCTGCAGTAGTTTTCCCTTCACCCCCACCATGTGGGTGGTCTACGGGGTTCATTACCACACCGCGAACGGTAGGACGAACGCCACGCCATCTGCTTGCACCTGCCTTGCCAAGCGAGATGAGATTATGTTCAGAGTTACCAACTTCGCCAATACATGCACGGCAGTCAACTAACACTTTGCGCATTTCGCCAGAACGCAAACGTAAGGTTGCATGAGCACCTTCGCGTGCGACTAACTGAGCTGAGCCGCCAGCACTACGTGCTAACTGCGCACCCTTACCGGGTCTCAATTCGATACAGTGTACGGTGCTCCCCATGGGAACATTCCGTAGTGGCATACAGTTACCGGGCTTAATCGGCGCATGTACCCCAGACATGATAGGAGAACCAACGCTAATCCCGCGAGGTGCGATGATATAACGGCGTTCGCCATCTGCATATAACAACAATGCAATATTTGCAGTGCGGTTAGGATCGTACTCAATACGCTCCACTTTTGCAGGGATACCATCTTTTGTACGTTTAAAGTCAATCACGCGATAATGCTGTTTGTGTCCCCCACCAATATGGCGCACAGTGATGTGACCATTATTGTTGCGACCACCATGTCTAGATTGTTTTTCTAGTAAAGGTGCGTAGGGTTTACCTTTATGCAACTCATGCGTGCTGACTCTTACGACGAAGCGGCGACCTGCTGAAGTGGGTTTTGCTTTCACCAAAGCCATGATGCTGTCCTTCTACTTAAGAAACGGATTACTCCGCTCCTGCAAAATTGATATCGTAACCTGCTTGTAAGCCCACGTAAGCTTTTTTCCAATCAGAACGTTTCCCACGGGTACGTCCGAAATTCTTACGTTTGCCTAATACATTCACGGTTTGTACGCTGTCGACTTTGACACTGAACAACAGCTCAACGGCTTGCTTAACTTCAAGCTTGGTAGCATTGGTTGCCACTTTGAATACAAACTGATTATTCTTTTCCGTTGTCCGCGAGGCCTTTTCAGACACATAAGGCGCAAGCAGAACTTGCATTAAACGGGCTTGATTCATGCTAATCTTTCCTCAAGTTTCTTCAATGCAGCAACGGTGATCATCACTTTTTCGTACCCGACTAAAATCACGGGGTCTAAACTTTCCACGTTGCTTAAGCCGATCGTGTACACATTACGCGCCGCCAACCACAAATTATCTTCAATAAACTCATCACCAACTACAATTAACACGTCAGTTAAGTTTAAAGTTTTTAATTGTGCTAACAGTTCGCAAGTTTTTGGCGTAGGAACATCTAACTGCTCCACCACAATCAAACGTTCTGAACGGATCAACTCAGACACAATTGAAGACAACGCAGCGCGATACATCTTCTTATTGATCTTTTGTGAGTGATCTTGTGGCACTGCCGCAAATGTCGTACCACCACCACGCCAAATCGGGCTACGAATAGAGCCTGCGCGAGCACGCCCCGTCCCTTTTTGCCGCCAAGGTTTGATCCCGCCGCCACGAACTTGGGCACGAGTCTTCTGAGCGCGCGTTCCTGCACGACCACCCGCCAAAAAGGCGGTGACGGCTTGGTGCACTAAGGGTTCATTAAATTCTCTGGCAAACACTGCATCCGAAACGCTTACCGCGCCTGGATTGCTATTATTTGCCGTCGCTTGTAGATTCAATTCCATGCTTGTTATCTCTTAGCGTTTTGCTTTCACAGCAGGAAGCACAATCACATCACCACCTGTGGCACCTGGAACTGCGCCTTTGATCAGTAAGAGGTGTCTGTCTGTATCAACGCGGACGACTTCGAGGCTTTGTACGCTACATTGTACGTTCCCCATGTGCCCTGCCATTTTCTTGTTCTTGAACACGCGACCAGGCGTTTGGTTTTGCCCAATAGAACCCGGTACGCGGTGTGAACGGGAGTTACCGTGCGTCGCATCTTGCGTTCTAAAGTTGTAACGTTTTACCGTCCCTGCAAAGCCACGACCTTTAGAAATGCCCGTGACATCAACTTTTTGACCAGCAGTGAACATATCAACAGTCAATTCATTGCCTGTTTTTAAGTCCTTGCCTTCTTCTTCAACCAGACGGAATTCCCAAAAACCACGACCTGCTTCCACATTAGCTTTTGCCAAATGTCCTGCAGTGGGCTTATTGATACGGTGTGCAGCTTGCGTTCCGCAAGTGACTTGCACAGCACGATAACCGTCCGTTTCATCCGTTTTAACTTGCGTTACACGGTTTGGTGTTGCTTCAATTACAGTCACAGGAATGGAATGCCCGTCTTCCGTAAAGACCCGAGTCATACCACACTTCCGACCGACAATTCCCATTGCCATGTTTTTTATAACCTCATGGATTTCTATTAATAATTGTCAATGACAATTAATTTAATTTGATCTGAACGTCAACGCCTGCTGCTAAATCCAGCTTCATTAAAGAATCTACAGTCTTATCCGTAGGATCGATAATGTCTAACAAGCGTTTATGAGTGCGAATCTCATATTGATCCCGCGCATCTTTATTGACGTGGGGAGAGGTCAACACCGTAAAACGTTCTTTCTTTGTAGGCAACGGAATTGGACCGCGTAATTGCGCCCCAGTACGTCGTGCAGTTTCTACAATTTCGCGAGCAGATTGATCGATCAGACGATGATCAAATGCTTTTAAACGAATCCGTATACGTTGATTTGCCATTATGCAATCACCTTAGCTACTACGCCTGCGCCAACGGTACGACCACCTTCACGAATTGCAAAGCGTAAGCCTTCATCCATTGCGATTGGGTTGATCAGTTTCACGGTGACTTTCACATTATCCCCAGGCACTACCATTTCAATGCCTTCAGGTAAGCTTACAGCACCCGTTACGTCGGTGGTGCGGAAATAAAATTGTGGACGGTAACCATCGAAGAATGGCGTGTGACGACCGCCTTCCTCTTTGCTTAACACATACACTTCAGCTTCGAAGTGGGTATGTGGGAGAATAGAACCCGGTTTAGCTAATACTTGACCCCGTTCCACGTCATCACGCTTAGTACCACGCAATAACACACCAACGTTGTCACCTGCTACACCTTCGTCTAACAACTTGCGGAACATTTCAACGCCCGTGCAAGTGGTTTTGACAGTATCACGAATCCCAACGATTTCAACTTCTTCGCCGACTTTCACTTTGCCGCGTTCAATACGCCCCGTCACCACGGTACCACGACCGGAGATGGAGAATACATCTTCAATCGGCATCAAGAAAGGACGTTCGATGTCACGTTCGGGTTCAGGAATATAGCTATCCATCGCTGCAATTAATTTATAAATTGCAGGTACGCCGATGTCACTGGTATCACCTTCTAAAGCTTTCAGTGCAGAACCAACAACCACGGGAGTATCATCACCGGGGAACTTGTAAGAACTTAACAGTTCACGCACTTCCATTTCCACCAGTTCTAACAACTCAGCATCATCAACCATGTCTGCTTTATTCATGAACACAACGATGTAAGGCACGCCGACTTGACGAGCTAACAGGATGTGTTCACGCGTTTGAGGCATAGGGCCATCAGCTGCGGAAACCACGAGAATCGCGCCGTCCATTTGGGCAGCACCCGTAATCATGTTCTTCACGTAGTCAGCATGTCCAGGGCAATCCACATGGGCATAATGACGCGTTTCAGATTCATATTCTACGTGAGCGGTGTTAATGGTAATCCCACGCGCTCTTTCTTCAGGTGCGTTGTCGATTTGATCGTACGCTTTGACTTCGCCACCGAATTTTTCAGCCATGCACTTGGTCAGTGCGGCGGTTAAAGTCGTTTTGCCGTGGTCAACGTGACCAATAGTGCCTACGTTTAAGTGAGGCTTGTTACGTTGAAATTTTGACTTGGACACGCGGTTATCCTCGCTTACTCAATCTTAAAAACTGGGTTAATTTTGGTTCTTTTTAATGACGGCTTCAGCAATATTGTTAGGAGCTTCATTATACTTGGCAAATTCCATGGTATAACTTGCGCGTCCTTGGCTGAGTGAACGTAAGTCAGTTGCATAACCGAACATTTCGCCCAGCGGCACTTCTGCCTTGATGCTCTTGCCTGTCGGAATATCTTCCATGCCTTGCACCAAACCACGACGACGGTTTAAGTCGCCCATCACGTCGCCCATGTAATCTTCTGGGGTGACCACTTCGACGGACATAATTGGTTCGAGCAATACGGGTTTAGCTTTGCGAGCACCTTCTTTGAAGCCCATAGACCCTGCGATTTTAAACGCCATTTCGTTAGAGTCTACATCATGGTAAGAACCATCAAATAAGGTCACTTTAACGTCGACCACAGGATAACCTGCAATCACACCGTTTTTGAGCTGTTCTTGAATACCTTTATCAACCGCAGGAATGTACTCTTTAGGCACAACCCCACCGACGATGGCGTTCACAAATTCATAACCTTTACCGGCTTCTTGAGGTTCGATACGTAACCAAACATGACCGTATTGACCACGACCACCTGATTGACGCACAAACTTGCCTTCTTGTTCGACCATGATACGAATGGTTTCACGGTACGCTACTTGAGGAGCACCCACGTTAGCTT
The DNA here is from genome assembly GCA_028688145.1 of Thiotrichaceae bacterium. Classification (GTDB taxonomy): domain Bacteria; phylum Pseudomonadota; class Gammaproteobacteria; order Beggiatoales; family Beggiatoaceae; genus JAQTYU01. The sequence goes on from JAQTYU010000002.1 coordinate 251,345, forward strand.
CAACGTTAAATTCGCGCTTCATACGGTCAACGATGATTTCAAGGTGCAATTCACCCATCCCTGAAATAATGGTTTGTCCGCTTTCTTCATCAGTACGAACACGGAATGAAGGGTCTTCAGCAGCCAGCTTGGATAAGGCAATCCCCATCTTTTCTTGGTCAGCTTTGGTCTTAGGTTCAACCGCCACTGAAATCACAGGTTCAGGGAATTCCATTCTTTCTAAGGTAATGATGTTATCTTTATCACACAGGGTTTCACCCGTGGTCACATCTTTCAAACCGACGGCTGCGGCGATGTCGCCTGCACGCACTTCTTTAATTTCTTCACGGTCATTCGCGTGCATTTGCACGATACGACCAATGCGTTCACGACGGTCTTTCACGGGGTTATAAACGCTATCCCCAGAATTCAACACACCTGAATACACACGGAAGAAGGTTAAAGTCCCGACGAAGGGGTCAGTCGCAATCTTGAATGCTAATGCAGCGAAAGGTTCGGTATCATCTGCATGACGGAAAGCTTCGGTTTCATTCGCATCTGCCAAAATCCCACGAATTGGGGGAACGTCAGCAGGTGAAGGCAAATAGTCAATGACTGCGTCGAGCATTGCTTGTACGCCTTTGTTTTTAAAGGCAGAACCGCATAATGCAGGAATGATTTCATTGGCTAACGTACGTTTCCGTATGCCAAGCTTGATTTCTTCAATGGTCAATGCCTCGCCTTCGAGGTATTTTTCCATCAATTCTTCACTGCTTTCAGCAGCGGCTTCAACCATCTTTTCACGCCATTCTTCGCAGGCAGCTACCATGTCTGCGGGGATTTCACGTTCTTCGTATTTCGTACCTTGCGCAGCCACTTCCCAATAGATCGCTTTCATGATCAACAGGTCAACAACGCCTTCAAATTGATCTTCTTGACCAATAGGCAGTTGTAAAGGCACGGGCGTTGCAGCCAAACGCGTTCTGATTTGTTCAATCACGCGTAAGAAGTTTGCGCCTGCGCGGTCCATCTTGTTTACGAATGCGATACGAGGAACACCGTACTTATTCGCTTGTCGCCACACGGTTTCAGACTGAGGTTGTACGCCGCCAACTGCGCAGAATACGGTACAAGCTCCGTCTAAAACCCGTAAGGAACGTTCTACTTCAATGGTGAAGTCAACGTGTCCTGGGGTGTCAATGATATTGATACGGTGATCTTCATACTGAGACTTCATCCCGCTCCAGAAACAAGTTACTGCTGCGGAGGTAATGGTAATTCCGCGCTCTTGTTCTTGAACCATCCAGTCGGTCGTTGCAGCACCATCGTGCACTTCGCCTATCTTATGGGAGCGACCTGTATAGAAGAGAATACGTTCAGTTGTCGTTGTTTTGCCCGCATCAATATGCGCCATAATGCCGATATTGCGATAGCGCTCAATGGGTGTCGTACGTGCCACGTTACAAACCTTCTGCTAAGTTAATACTACCAACGGAAATGGGAGAATGCTTTGTTCGCTTCTGCCATACGGTGAACATCTTCGCGTTTTTTAATTGCAGTGCCTTTATTTTCAAAAGCGTCTACAATTTCGCCTGCTAAGCGTAAGCCCATAGATTTTTCGCCACGTTTACGTGAGCAATCTACTAACCAGCGCATTGCCAGAGCGGTACGTCTGACTGAGCGAACTTCAACGGGAACTTGATAAGTAGAACCGCCAACGCGACGTGATTTAACTTCGACCACGGGACGTAAGTTTTCTAAAGCTTTATCAAAAATTTCTAAAGCATCGCCTTTGGTTTTTTCTGCAACTTGATCCAGTGCACCATAGACAATCTTTTCAGCGACGGATTTCTTACCGTCAACCATGAGGACGTTGACGAACTTAGCAACGACTTCACTGTGGAATTTGGGATCAGGGAGAATCACCCGTTTAGCGACAACTCTTCTTCTTGGCATGAGATAAAATCCTAAAAATAGCCCCACACATGAGATGAAATTCTCATGCGAGCTAGGGAAACTTTATTGTTTTGGACGCTTTGCACCGTATTTAGAACGACCTTGCCGTCTTGCGTTAACGCCTGACGTGTCTAAACAGCCACGGACAGTGTGATAACGAACACCAGGTAAGTCTTTAACACGACCACCACGAATGAGGACAACAGAGTGTTCTTGGAGATTGTGGCCTTCGCCACCGATGTAGGTCGTTACTTCCATGCCGTTGGTTAAACGGACACGAGCAACTTTACGCATTGCAGAGTTAGGTTTTTTAGGGGTTGTGGTATAGACACGTGTACATACCCCCCGCTTTTGTGGGCAGTTGCCAAGTGCTGGCACACTGCTTTTAGTTGTTAGGCGTTTGCGCGGCTGCCGCACCAACTGGTTAATCGTTGCCATAACTGCTCCAAGTCAATCGAGGGCTTGTGTACAAATGTGCGATGATGATAAAGATCGACGTACCACAACGTCCCTATGTACAAATATAGGCTGATACTGGACTAAATATGTAATAGCCCATTTGAAAGAAGCGAGATTTTAAGGTGAATCGGGCTTACTGTCAAGTAATTTATAGAAGTTTTCTTGAAAAATGAGGCTGATACTGTGACTTATCACCCAGATAGCTTTTGACAAATTTCTGAAGTTTTTTCGTTTCCATAAAGTGCTTGGCAATTTATCTGTTCAGTATAACAGTATTTAGGAACTTGTCTGAACCACATTGACTTAAATTAACACAATTGCAGTGAGTAGCTCGTATGTAGCGTAGCGGAATGCGGGGTTAATTTGGAATGTTGATTGCCTGAACCATAGTTCACATAATTTAAGGTATAAAATTACTCTCTTTTAATTATGGTAATTGTGTCAATTAAGTGAATTATGGTTCAGACAAGCTCACAAACCTTCAACCTCTGCCTGCAACTTATAAATAAAATACCCACCTTCATACGCCTTATAGAACTGATTTGGAATCATTAAAGAGAAGCGAGTTGTTTAATGATAAGCCTGATAAAGCACAGTTTGAGTTTGGTATTAGCATTCTTAAGAGTCCGTTCAAAATTCTTAACTAACGACTTACATCTCTCTACCCAAGCATTGGAACGTTCGACTACCCACCTTGCCTTCACGGGTACAAAACCTGTTTTACCTAGGGCTGCCTTCTTTTGAGGGTTTAGCTGATAGCTCAAATTGGAGTTTATCCCTGATTTCAGGGTAAAACTTCTCTAACTCTTTCCGAATACGTTCTGGATGATAGCCCTTATCCAACAAGATTGTAGTCTTTCCGCTCTCTCGGAGTTTCTCCCTGAAATAATCGAGGGACTGCTTGAACATCTCAATCAAACCCACGTCATCACTAATATTGGCTTTTGTACAGTGCGTGAACAAGGGAAAGCCTAAACTATCCATCGCTAATAGTCCCATTTCTGAGGACAAATTTGTTTTTTCTTGGGTAATAATTCATCAACAGATGTTATAGTATTCAAATTTTAAAAAATAGACTGAGAGGACATAATCAAGGGCATGATTAAAATTGTCAAATTGCTTCCCAATTTTTTTAAGCCGTGCTTTGATGATTGCCCAACAATTTTCGATGGGATTCAAATCAGGCGAGTATGCTGGTAAGAAAACTAAGCGACATTGCGCTTTCTCTAGTCTTAGCTGACTTATGGAAACTGGCATTATCAATAATAATGACCTGTCCTTGAAGCAGTCCGCATTGACATAGCCATTGAAGACACAAGGCGCAATTAACCGATTATTAACTAATCCTGCAATGATATTAACTCGGCGACTTCTTTTACCTTTTTTCTCAGCTTCTTCTATACCACTTTCATCAACATATACTTGCTTGCGTCTAACTCATTATGCCTACTCAAATAAGCTTGTCGCTTTACTTCATCTCTTTCTTCGTAGTGAAATGTTTTTTTACGGGTGATTTTCTGTTGTTTAAGACGGTTCGCCACGGCTTGAGCACTACAACCGAAATGAGCGGCATATTCGGCTAATATCCAGTCTGGCTCTTTCTCCACCAAGTTAATCAATTCCTCTAGCTCTATTTTCCGTGCTGGATAGGCTTTTCTTGGGAGGACTGACACGTCTGCTCGCTGCTCCCACAATTTTAGCCAGTTGCTTAACGTTTGACGGCTGATATGGAAGATTGTCATTGCTTCATCCCACGTCATCCCCTGCTTGATGTTGTTTACTACGCATAAACGATAGTCTGTACTGTATGCCCTCTCTATGAACTCAAGTATATTGCTTGATTTATTTCATAGTCTATTTTTTAAATTGATTTACTATAATAGCTATCACTCTTGACCTGCTTTTTCCCACGTGAACCTTCGCGATGGACTAGAATCAAACTACGTAAACCTGCCCATCCTTTCTAGTGTTTTTGTGAAGTGCGTCTAAAGTAAATATAGCTTTCTCTACTTCAAACAAACTTAGTAAGGCTTGAACTTGATGAATCTCGCTCTGTTTGTTGTTTTCCAAAGTCCCAACCCGTAACACCAGCTGACTTTGATGCCCAAAGAAACTTACTAAACTTGCAAAGTTCTGCTCCGAGTCATGACAATGACTGACGGTGCTATTAATGCTTTTCCCATCAATGGCGATAAGCTCTGGCTTATAATGACTTAACATCCATTGATTAAATGCCTCACATAACTCCTGAACATCAAGACGATTACTGAGCCTTAGGAACGTCGAAGCACAAGGTGCTTTACCACGGGGTAAAGGAATCTGGTTTGCTAAGAGTGTCTTGTGGTGCTTTGCAAAACGCGCCATCGCATGGAAACTTGTATAACCACACATCATGCTCATTATCATGATAACGAGGGTGGGTATCTGTTGATGACGAATACCTTTGGCTTTAGGAGAGTCACTCAGTGTATTTAGATATGGGATTAAACTATTCATGGCTTATCAGATGAATCAATTGGTTAAAAGATATTCCTATTTAACTGCTTATCATATCTAAGTTTTGTATTCTTTGATGAAGCCCTCCCCCTAAAGGGGGTTGGGGGCGCAGTAAAACTTCACAAGTTAAATATACAACTGCGGTTTTGCAATCCCAAAGCCTTGCGCGAAATCAACCCCTATTTCGTCTAATAACAGCAAGGTCGCCTCATCTTCTACCCATTCCGCAATGGTCTTAATCGACATCACATGCCCAATTTGATTGATAGATTCCACAATCGCCTTATCAATCGGGTCGTTCAACATGTCTTTCACAAACCGCCCATCGATTTTTAAATAATCCACAGGCAACTGCTTCAAATAACCGAAAGATGAAACCCCGCTGCCAAAATCGTCCAGCGCGAAACGGAAACCCAATTTCGTCATTTCTTGCATGAATAACGCGGCTTTGTCTAAAGATGAAATCGCAGCAGTTTCGGTAATTTCAAAACAAATTAAACGGGTGGGAACAGGATAATTTTGCAATTCATCGAGAATAAATTGTGCAAAGCTTGGATCATTCATGGTTGCGCCTGACAAATTCACCGCTACAAAGTCATGTAACGTGTTATCAATCACTTGCGGCAAACTGGCGAGGTGTTTAAACACTTTGTGCACCACCAAACGATCCAATTTCGGCATTAAATTATAACGTTCTGCGGCGGGTAGAAATGTACCGGGGGGAATAAATGCACCATTTTCGTCACGCATTCGCATCAAAATTTCACAATGCGATTCTGGATTATTGCGATTAACAGGCACAATTTGCTGTTGAAATAACACAATTCTATCTTCTTCAATTGCCTTGAGAATATGCCCCACCCACTGCATTTCACTTTGACGCACCGCGACTAAATTCGCATCGTCCCCAATGTGCACATGCACCCGATTGCGCCCTGCTTCTTTGGCGGCGTAACAGGCTAAATCTGCTTTGCTCAATACGGTGGTCGAACTTTCACTGTCGGCAACAATCGGCACTGCGCCAATGCTTGCACCCACTTCAAAACTTTTATCTTGCCATACAAAACGGAAGTTACGAATCGCTTTTAAAAACGCATCCGCCACCATGCCAGCGCGCTCAATTGGGCAGTTTTTCAGCAAAATCCCGAATTCATCGCCCCCCAAACGCGCAAAAGTATCACCACTGCGCACTCGGGCTTGAATCACTGTAACTAATTGTTTTAACAAACTATCACCTGCAATATGTCCGCAAGTGTCGTTCACAATTTTAAATTGGTCAAGGTCAAGATATAAAAAGGAATGTTCGCTGCCTTCAGTCTTGGCGTGATTGAGCAAGCTGCTGAGTTGATATTCAAATTCGCGACGGTTGAATAAGCCTGTCAGCGCGTCATGGCTGGCTTGATGAGAAAGTTGCTGGCGTAAATGATGTTCTTTGCTGACATCATGAAACACCATAATCACCCCTTCAATTTGCCCCAAGCGGTTACGAATCGGGGCGGCGGAGTTTTCAATCGGAATTTCTTGTTTATTTTGATTAATTAATAAACTTTGACGCGGCGCACTGACCACACCGTGTAGCGCACGTTCGACTGGGTTTTCAATGGCGGCATCGGGTTCTAAACCTTTCAAAACCAGTAGCCGAGAAACGTGCATTCCCACCGCTTCGCTGTTGGCATAATTTAATAATTCTTCGGCAATTGGGTTTAAATAGCTGATATAGCCTTTTGCATCGGTGGTAATCACCCCATCTGCAATCGAGTGTAAAGTGGTAATCGCTTGTTCTTTTTCCCGAAACAGGCTTTCTTCGGCTTCGCGGCGTTCACTGTAAGCGGCGGCGACTAAGAACGCGGTAAAACTGGTAATGACGATAAAGGCAATTTCGAGTAAGAAATAGGCAGTACCGTGGGTTGCGGCATTGGTGTCGTAAATATTATTAATACTGCCACTCATTAATATGCCTGCAATCAGCAAGGCGGCAAGCGTCGCGCCGTGTTCACGAAAACGCACCGCTGCCCAAATCGCAAACGGTAAAATCATATATAAAAAGACAATGCGTTGCCCTTGTTCAACTTTTAAAGTTAAACCACTGACCACGGCTAATCCCAACAGCAGAAAAATTAATTCAAATAATTGGCGGGCTTTGCCTTCGAGCAGGACGGGCGGGAGATGTCGCCACACCAACAGAGTTGAGGTAATGATTAACATGCCGATGCCGTCTTTAAACCAATCTGTCACCCAAATAACGCTGATATAGTCGGCGGGAATGGCGGCGAGTTCGGGGACTACAAAAAATTTTAGCGCGGATAGGGTTGCGCCACACAAGGGGCTGATAACGCAGACGACTAAGGTAAATAGGAATACATCACGCACACGCGATAAACTGACGGGAAATTTATAATATTCCAGTAAATAGACGGCAATAATTGATTCTGAAACATTCGCAAGTGCTGTAAATAGTGCGGTATTGCTGGGAATATCTAAAGTCGATTGATAAAGTAAAGAACCTAATAATATTCCAATCCAAAGCCGTGTTCCAAAGAGTAATAATACGGCAAGTCCAACCCCTGCCGCCAAAGGTAAAATCATTACCCCACGCCTGCCCATTTCAATGGTATCGCCTAGTTGCAGTGAGGCATAATAAAGTGCAGCGACAGCAATTAGTTGAACAATATAGAATAAACGTTGTTGCCATACGGAGGGAGGGGCGGGAGAATTACGGGGAGTTTGATAATATTTAGACATGTTTAGCGTACCTCTGTGTCATTACCGCGCTAAACAAGTAACAAGTTTCTTTTAATGCTGATAAGAAAAATAAGCAGAAATACGGCTCGATGTAACTTATTTAGTCTGAGTGTGACATGAAAATTTTAATAGCTTTTTGTATATTGTATTGAGGGGATATTTTTCATTATGCCTTAAATAGCATCTCTGGTGTATTGATGGCGAGTTCCACGCTATCCCAGATTGATAATTTTTAACCTTAAGTCATCTTCAAAGTACTCCTTGTTATTTTGTTAAGGACTCGTAACAGCATTATTCGCGCCATTTTGATATTTGGCAACTTTAATGATTTTATTTTAGGCATAACATAATGAAATTCTTATATTATAGTTTTCATGGTTGAACTGTCTTTAAATAAACAAAAACCTCTATCTTAATCATGAAGATAGAGGCATAAACAACCAAAACCACGAGCAGCAATCCTGTAATTTAGTTCCAGCAATCCTGTATAGAACCAGTCCCGCCCCCAGAAATCCCACGTTGTCCTGTCGAATCCATAGTTAAACCTTTACAACTCACGGACATTTTTCCCTCTCGAGTAATCATGTCACCCGAAGGTTCAGCCGTTAGGGTGAAACTGCGTGTCGGTGTTGCCCCTGGTGTCAGGGTCAACTTGTAATAGTTTTGAGGCGATTGCGCCGTTGTCCCACTAATGCTTGAAAAGCCCTCTGAACTACTGGTCAACAAGTCAGCCAAGGTGACGGCATATTTATTGTTATTACTAAAATATGCTTCTTGTAATTGCGCAAGCTTCATCAGCGCAACTTTTGCATCAGCCCGCCGTGCTTTGGTAATGTATTGGTCATACGCGGGAATTGCAATTGCGCTGAGAATTGCAATCACTGCCACCACAACCATCAGTTCTATGAGGGTAAAGCCTTGTTGTCGTTTTAACATCTTAATGCTGTGCTCCTTCTCATCAGAGCAGCTACTTGTTATAAATAGCTGCCCATAGATTGCTATCAGTAATTAGTCTTGCAGCCAAAATACGGGGGTTAAACGTAGGTTGACCCCTAAGTCATCTTGCAAGGTATCGAGCGAATTCGATAACAAGCCAATCCGCCCTGTACTAGAACCATCACCTTGTAAGAACATGGGCACGAGGTCAGAACTCACCCCTTGACGCAACAACTTGCTACGGTCTGCCTGAGTATAATCGGGGTTGCCCGACTTGCTGTAATTGTACGCAGCTCCCCCTGTCAACATGTCCAAGGCGTACAACTTACTGGTTCCATCCCCAGAAACCGTACATCCCGAAACATTCCCAACATCTTGCGGAGGAGCAAAGGTGGTAAAGAAGACCTTACCATCAATAATCACGGGACTTGCTAAACCTTTTTCACCAACGAAAGCACCTGTGGTTTCTACTAAGTCAATGTACAAACCTTTCTTATCTTTCAGTTCTTGCATCGCTTGTACTTGTGCTGTCCCGGAACCTTGTTGAATCACATTACTGGTTGCATTGTACAAATCAGACAATCCCAAAGTGTAGAAATTAGTCGCTGGTGATTTAGCAGGATCATCAAGTTTAGCATTACCACTGCCCCCATCTTGCAATCCTGTAATTGCTCGATCCCGTAACACATAAAACTGATCATGAATCGTTGTGTTTAAAGGGTTAGTGCGCTTGCCACTGACAATGGTTACTAAGTCATAGTTATCCACGCTGGAATATAAACTGTCTTTGACATTAACCACTTCGGGTGGATAGAAGAATTGACGTGCAGATTCAGGCACAGTGCTATCCGCTAACGCTGCTAAACGTCCACCGACACCTGTTCCTGGTGTTCCTGCATCCAAATCAATCCGCCACACTTGTCCTCCTAAATCGCCAACGTAAACACGATCGGTTGTACCATCTCCCGAACGATCTATGAGGGTTAAGTCCGAAGGAATTGGATAATCCATTCCTGTCAAGCGTAGAGTAGCACTAGAACCAGAAGAACCCGCAGACCAGAGCAAGCTTCCTGTGGTTGCATCAACCATGAAGATCGAATTCCCAGAAACGGCTGTTCCTAAAGTTTCATCTTCGCCAGGGAAACCACCACCAAACATAAGCACCGTTTTTAAAGCACCACCCCATGTTACATTTGTGGGTTTTGGTGAGGACCAAGTCTGTGCCAATCCAGTGAATGGCGTAACTCCACCATTGATAACCCACATTAATTTAGGCGTAGTCGGTGAGCTGATGTCGAAGGCGTAAATATTTTTACCGCCCGCACGCATTCCGATGTACATTCTGACAAAGTCGCCTTGTGAGGTATTAATGACCCCATCTTTATTAACATCATGCATCCAGAAGGTAGGCGTACCATCAATGCCATAGATGCGTTTGCCATTAATGTTAGTCATCATTTTCGATTGTAGAGAGAGCATTTCCTGTGGCATGAATGCCCATTCTTCGACACCTGTGGTGGTATCAATCATGCGAATCAGACCATCGTTTGCACCAACAAATAACTTGCTAATCGGTGCAGACGCAGTTCCACCATAGCTGACCACACCGGGACTGCTGTGTAAGGGGTCACCAAACGACCAGCGCGTATCTGTACGGCTACCGTCGTTATTTTCATCTTTCACATCTTGTCCACGCATCCAGTTAATCAAATCGGTGCGTTGCGTGTCTGTCATGCTGCTATCACCTAACAAAGCCTTGGTAACATCTGTATTTGCAACCGTGATGGGTTCTTGAGTGAAGTCAATATTATTATTGCTCCCCACATTGGCATTGCCGATATAGGTATAAAGTTTGCGGGTGCTGTAATTGGTAATCTTACCGCCTGCGCCCCCTAAGGTCACTTTATTACCGTCCTGCGTACCACTCCAGAAACTGGTTGAGGTGTCGGAGATATATTTATCTTTGACCGCAGATGCGCCTGTGGCATCCATAATATCCCCGCTGGTACAGCCTGAGGTTGTACCATCACAGACCTTGTACTTTTTAATATTACCCACCCAACTTTGAGTACGTGCAGGCTTGAATAGCGCGAAGTACACTTCATTGTTGTGGAACAATTTATTAAATGCACTCACTGACACGCTGGGGGCTGCAAACGAGGTACTTTCGGTCGTGGTCGATGCCACAATGGTTCTGAATGCATTAAGCAAATCTGAAGCAGATGACACACTATAGAAAGTTCCGCCACCTGTTTTTGCCCATTCTTGCAAATAAGAAAGCCCATGTAAGTTGTCGGTGGTCTTTCCAGTATCAACTGAACCATTCTGGTTATAGAAAGTTCCTAAATTAAACCCAATGGTATGAGTGACTACATTCTGTTTCCCGTCCAAGACGCTCGACAAGTCAGTGTTATACAAATACTTCACCACATCCGTACCACATAATTCGTCACCGTCAAACGCTCTTGAACCATCCGAAAGTTTAGCCTGACAGGTACTAATGCCCATGCCTGCAGCTTTAATCTTTGTGGATGAAGTTGCACCATTGGCAGAACCGTCAGTCAAGAACACGATGTAATTACCCGCACATTGCTGAGAGTCAGGAGGGGCATAAGTTGCGGTGCCCGTAATCTTTTCCGTTTTACAAATATCGGCCCATATATTGGATGCGGTACATCCAACAGGCGTATCAATCACCCCTGTTCCTGTCCAACTACCCATGTGACTGACCAAATCACCTGCGTCACCATTGCGATTTATTCCATAAACTACAGGTTGTGCACGCCAGTATTGAGAAGCCTCAAAGATAGTATCCACCAGCGGCGTTGCGCCAAAAACCTGCATCTGATTGACGATGTCTTGCAAACGTGAGCGCACACTAGTGTAATATCCGGGAGAATTACGCAGTGCTAGTGTGCCCGCCACTTGCACACTTAGTACCGGTGCATAAGTCGGACTATTATCAAAAGTCATTGCTTGACGTAAGCCTGTACCCTCGACGAAAAACACCATACTATTAAAAGCCGCCCAATCTGCTTGGGTCACTAAGTTTTGGACAACAGTAGTAATGTCAACACTCTTATAGAGTTGTTTATCTGCCCATTTAGCCGTCTCAGTCCAAGTAACCCCAGCCGTTTTCTTACGACTGCTGATGTCACCCGCAAGATCGGGATTAAATGAAATCGGATTTCCATTCAGTTCACCCTTTACCACCAAGTTGGCAGGGGCTGCAATAGCATCAGTATCTTCTTTTAATGCTGAAGGTGCCGCGCCCACCGCATAGAAATTCAAAGTCGCTTTGGCAATATTCGAGTTCGGACGAATTGGAATATCCGTAAAACGCATCCCTGCAATCCGTGTGGTCTGTTGTCCAGCCGCCCCTGAGGTTGTCAGTGTCAATGCGCTACCATCAGTAAACACTTTATTATCAGTAATCCCTGCACGCACAGTAGTTTCCACCGCATCATCTTTACTTGCATTCACTTGCGTCGAAAAACTTTGTTTAACACAAGTATTTGTTGGTATTGAATTGTAGTCATATTCAACATATAAGGCAGGTGCAAGTGTAGAACTACTGTCAAAGGATTTCGCTGTCCGTAGTGGTGTTCCTGAACTTGAGGAAATAATAAAACTCAAAGCATTACCACCACACCATCCTGCACGGCTGACAACACTTTGCACCTGAGCTTTTAACTCAGGACTGGAATAGGTTTGTCCTGTTAACCAAGGGTCTGTGATATTCCAGACTAAAGCACTTCCTTTGCTACGTGTTGAAAGTGGAGCTAAGTCAGAAAATGCCGCAGAATCATCAGCAGCTTCCGTCTGTACAGCCAGTGCAGCAGATGTACTTGGCGAGGCTGTCCCGCCAATAAAATCAATACGTGCCGTCTTAACCGTTGCCCCTTGAGGTACTTGTACATTTTGGAAGCGTAAGCCCACCAACTGATTTTCAGTAACTCTTGTGGAAGTAGTGCTGCCACCTGTTCCTGAACCTGTCTTCCAAGTAACTGTCAATAAGGGGGCGAGTGTGACATCGTCTTTATAAGTCGCAATGTTACGCGCCCCTGTGGTTGAGGATACTCTGTCCAGCAGTAAGGCTAAAGCGTTCCCTGTCGGTCTCCAGTCGGAACGATTGACAACGGCTTGCACCAACGCTTTGATGTCAGGACTTGACATAGTTGTGCCTGTGCTGGAGACGGGCGTTATGCTATTCCATGCAACAGAATCTGTCACCCTAGTGCGAGTACTCAGATTGTAATTGACGGGGGTTGCAGTTGCATCATAAGCCCCTGTATTACCCACGAAAGAATCTGCTGTAGAATTGTCTTCTGCATACACAGTCAAACTGAGGGCATTTGTTCCGTTAGTGGTTTTAATACCACTAAACTTTAAAGTAGCACTGTCAATGGTCGCCCCTTGAGGAATCGGTAACTCGGGAAAACGTAAGCCCATCATGACTGAGCCTGTGGGAGCGCGTCCTAAGAAAAGTTCAGCATTATCGGTGACCACAGCACCCATAGGACAACCAGTTCCGCCCGTTGTGACACAACCTGTATACTCAATCGCATCATCTGTTCCTGTGGTGACGCGGCGTGAAATTGTTTGTCCCGAAGTGCTTGTATCAGGTGATTTATAACGAATATAAAGCCGTACTGCCTTAGTACTATCTTCTGTGTAGGTATAAAACCGTCGACCTATTTTTGCAGTCGCCTTCTCAGCTGTTGTCCAATAACCTGTAAGAGCTGGTGTACGTTGTGCACGCAGAGCAATCGTGTCTGCACCAGAGCCTTCCCAATAAGAAGAATCTACCATTTCTTGTACAATATTTTTGATGTCAGATGAAGAATATAATTTTTCAGCTTCCCACAATGACAATGCCCAATCTACAGACTTTGTGGTTTTAGTAGACCAGTTCTCTGTTAAATCATTATTGTTTGATGTTGTTAACATGGGAGGATTTTTTTGGGCAACCCCGTGAATCCTAACACTGACATCACCGTTATCAATATCGGGATAAGCTGTAAAAATGAGATTGGCCTGTAGAATCGTTGAACCTTTTGGAATGTAAGTCAGTGGGAAACGGAATCCATCTATACCATCTCCTACGCTATCCCCCCCAATAACACCTGCGGTTGCAATTTTTCCTGCACTCTCAGAACCGCCACCCAAAATTTCACGTCGAACATCTCTCACATTGCTATTTTGCAAGGTCGTTTCTACCACATTACCTTGTTCAACATAGCTAGTCATCTCTAAGTTCTTGTCATCATAAAACATTTTCTTAGAGGTCAGCCCTTCTTCAGCATCATCGGTAGATGCGCTAATTGGAACGCTTAAATGGGTTAATTTATCATCTTCACCGCGAATCGTTGCAACGGGATCATCAATATAAGCCACAGGGAAGTTGATAGCATTGTTGCCTGGATTTTTTGAGCCTTGGAAACTCATCAAACCCACATTAACGTTATGCACTTCATCAAGCAGTGCCAACAAGGCTTCTTTCAAACGGGTAATCCGTGTTTTACCTTGTCCGTTAGCCTGAGCGTCCACAGGCACCACAGAAACCGCACAATTTGAAGTAGAACTTGTTCCAGGTTTTGCACAGTAATAATCTTGCCAGTCCATACTGCCTGAGCGGTCAAGAATAAATAAAATATTCGGACGTGATTCCTTACCCAAGACCGTACCCACCTGTCTTAAGTAAATTTCAGTGTCATCTGCATAGCTTTGGGGCGAAGCCCCTAAGAGCAGACCGATCCCCATAGCGAGGATAAATATTTTCCAGCGACTCATACAGTTAACTCCCTGTGATTGGTCTTGACGATATGATTGTTCATTTTAAAAATTAAGGGTGCTGTTATTTTTGGGAACAAGTTGTGCTAAACCGCCCCGCAACACAGTTTGTGCAGAATCTGGATTAGTCGAGTCACTGAGACCCGTACTGTTGGTAATAAAATACATCACCGAAGCCGATCGTTCTCCAAAACGTCCTGAAGAATCAGCATAGGGACCACCTTCAACTCGCCGTGAGGTAAAAGTTACCTGAGAGATTGTTGTTTTATTCCCTGGAATTTGCCGAGTGTCAGTTTGTAATGTCCCTGCAGAAAGCGAACTGATAGTTGCAACACTATAACTGCGTGGAACCATGACCCCAATTTCAGCCACTTGAAAGGCTCGATTACTCTCTGCCATATTCGCGGTCATGCGGGTTTCTAAAATCGTAAAGCGCATTGCACTGATACCTAGCAAAGTTAAAATAACCAGTATCATCAAGGCAACAATGAGCACAGCCCCATTTTGCTTGAGAGGAGCTTTGAACATTCGTAGAGAGGTGTTCATCATTTAATTCCTAATATCTACAGTCGTACTAATCAAACGGCGACGATAACCAACGTCAGCAGGGGTATAAGTGACATCTGGATCAAGTTGATAAGTTGCGGTATCAGGCCCTAAGTCCGCTCGATAATTACCTGTTCGCATCAACAGCGTAATCCGCGCACTGACAACTTTTCCTCCAGTCGGCTGAGTTGAATAAATATCTGCAATGCCATCTGCATTGGTATCAACTCCATAGCGTATTTGTAGATTTTCTACCCCTTCAATAAAGGGACGCATTTGCCCACCTGCTGTTTTAAATAACATGAAACCGTCTTGAATATCATTGGCTGTACCATTGCCTGTTTTATCAACACCTCGCACTTCATAGGAAATTGCAGAGGAAAATGTCACAGGATCAATAATACGAGTCACATTAACTGGCCAGAAATACATACGTAAAAAGTTGGTGTTCAGGGTAAGGCTAGCAGCAGTCGCAGTCTTGACAGTGTAAACCTCCGCCCCGCCACAATCGCTAACCACCAAGGTATCCCCAACAGACGGTAGTAAATTATCAGGACTTAACGGAATCACCGCTTTTGAAGGATCAAAAATAACGCTAGTTTTTCCAGGGTTTTGCAAGTCATCCCAAGTATTTGCATCAGTCGCGACGGGCGAATGCAAGGGGCTTCCAAAGTAATTGACGCTGAGACGATCCGAAAGAGGAACCGCCTTTGTCAAAGCAACTGCGTTCGTATCTGTAATCTTTAAATTATTCTCATTCGGTGTGAAAGCATTCATATTGATGGTTGCAGGCGCATTTCGAGGGATTTTTCCAGAACAGCCAAAATAACCTGCCATTCTCAAAGAATAAGTTATATCATCAAAGATAAACCGTGCATTTTCTTGGAGTTTAGATAACTCATCTTGTAAAACATAAGTACGCTTGCTGCTAATGAAAATCGACAATACGCCCGCCATCAAAATCATGCTGATAGTGACCGCAATCATCATTTCGATCAGGGTAAAACCTGCTATGCGTTGGCGACTCATAATTGTAAAGTCCATATTTGAGAAACGGTCGGCGCACTTGCGGTACGCTCTTCTTTCCACATCAAAGTGATTGAATATTGGCGTGTGGCAGCCGCCCATGTCAGAATTGCGCTGCCCTCGGGTAAGGCATTTCCCACAGCAATACACCAATTCGTCAAATCATACGTCACTAAACGGGCAGGAGCACATTGATTGATATTGCATTCATTATCAAGAGCTTTAGCAGCAGCCGTACAATCAATGGCATAAGCCCCATCATCGCCGTTGCCATTTGCCGCAGCATCAGAATTATTACGAATACGATCCATAAGGTCATAGGCAAGAAACACTGCCTGAGTACGGGTATAGGCAACATGGTTAAATTGTTGCCCCCGTGTTTGCAAGCCCGCAATACCCAATAAGCCAACTGACAAAATGAGTAAGGCGATCATCATTTCAAACATGGTGAACCCTTGTTGGTAATGCAATCGCTTAAACATAATCTTACCTGCTATATTAATATCCAAATATTTCTTAATGTGTTATCAACACGCGTAATTGTTACTAATAACCGTGGCACGTCCTGTCACCCCAATTTCAATTAAGCGTCCGGGTGGATAATCTTTCGTCTTATATTGAGGACACACACTCAAACTGATGCTAGGCATTAAAGTCGGATTCAACTCTTGAACCTGCCCTTTACTGGTATAAGTCAGATTGTTTTGTGTATTGGCGACAGCTTTTAACACAATGCTATCATTTGTATATTCTGTGATGCGCAATAAAGTGGCACCATCCATAATTTTCCATCCCGCTCCCCATTCATTGCCAGAAGTCACCGTGACAGGTTGGACTTGAATCAAGCGTCTACGGGTAATCGCTTCGGTACGCGCAAAATTCAACGCACCGATCAGCTCATTGGTCTTCGAGGTTATACGATTATCAAAAATCGTGTAACGCATGTTCGGAAGCGCAATTGCCATCAAAATAGCAGCGACGGCGATTGTGATCATTAATTCAGTCAGGGTAAATGCGCGTTGAGTTTTCATAGACGTTGCAATAACTTTATTGGATATTAAGGTTTTACCAATGCAAGGAGTATTTGTCATGTGTTTACGGGATATGTGGTAACGATTTAGGGATTAAAGGAGAAAGCATTTTCCCATAATTTTCGATGAAAATCACACAGATATGTGCATAAAGTGACAGGGAAGTAACTGCTTTTTACTAGCAAAGTCAGGGGGTATTTGGCAGTGAAACAGTGAGACTGTCCACCTAAACCTAAGACAAAAACGAAGAGAAGAAAACAGGAAGGCGCATATTCAACTTAGGAATATGCGTTATTTATTTGATTTTTTAAGCAAAATTTAAGCTTGTTGTAGTAGACGTTTGACGGTCAATTTTCCAGTCGCGTGATATTCACCCAGCCCGAAAAAATTTGCCTCAGCATCAAACAAACGCACTAAACCTTCAGGGGCAGCCTTGGGCAAAATCACCACTTGTCCATGTTTGAGTGCGGTGCTCATGGTTTCGTTCAAATGAACTTCAGGAAAACGCGGCAAAGCCTCCGCAATTGGGATTAATAAAGTATCGAGCGCAGGCAAACCGCCCTGCGTTCCTAATTCAACCAAGGAAGGATAAGTAAACATGTTTTGATAATCGCCGACACGCACACGATGCAAGGCACTAATGAACGCGCCACAGCCCAGAGCATGACCAATATCCTCCGCCAAAGTGCGAATATACGTGCCTTTGGAACAGCTCACTTGCAAAGTCAGCCGATTTTCAACAAAGCTTTCCACTTCAATCGAATAAATAGTGACAGGACGCGCCGCACGTTCCACGGTTTTGCCTTGGCGTGCAAGTTTATACAGGGTTTGACCTTGTTGTTTCAGCGCGGAATACATTGGCGGCACTTGCAGAATTTTCCCCGTAAATTGGGGCAACACTGCCATGATTTTATCTAAAGTGATACCTTCCGTGCTTGCGGTGCTTAAAACCTCACCTTCCGCATCGGCGGTAGTGGTGGTCGCGCCTAAAGTGCATTCGGCTCGATAAGCCTTGTCCGCATCGAGCAGGAAACTTGAAAACTTGGTCGCCTCGCCCAAACACACAGGCAATAAACCCGTTGCCAGATTGTCTAAACTGCCCGTATGCCCCGCTTTGCGTGCTTGATATAAATGTTTAATCTGTTGCAACGCTGCGTTGGAACTGATGCCAAACGGCTTATTTAACAACACAATTCCATCCACATCGCGCGCAATATAGCGTTTATTCATCTTCGTCTTCTTTCTTGGGCGGTAACACGGCATTAATCAAGGCACTCATGCGTACCCCGTTTTCTGTTGAACTGTCGTGGTAAAAATGCAGGCGTGGCGTGGTGCGCGTGGTCATGATTTGCGACAAAATATGACGGTATAAGCCTGCGTTTTCATTAAGATATTTTATAACATCTTTGGCAGGCACTTGGGCGGCAAGAATTGAAATATACACCCGTGCAGATTTCAAATCGGGGGCGACATCAATTTCTGACACCGTCAACATCCCGAAATCGGACTTGACTACTTCACGGCGGATAATTTCAGCAAGATCGCGCTGAACTAATTCATTAAGGCGTTGGGTACGGCTAAATTCTTTGGGCATAGTGAGTCGCTGTGACAAAAAGCTTAAGGGAGAAATCAGAGGAAAGGCGACAGAGGAAGATTTTCCCCTGCCGCACATTTTAATTAGACGGTACGGGCAACCGAAATTCTTTCGTAAACTTCGATATTGTCGCCAACTTTAACATCGGTGTAGTTTTTCACGGCAATTCCGCATTCTGTGCCTGCACGAACTTCGGGCACGTCATCTTTAAAGCGGCGTAATGACTCGAGTTCGCCCTCGTAAATCACCACGTTTTCACGCAACACCCGAATCGGATTATTACGTTTCACAGAGCCTTCTAACACCAAGCAGCCTGCAACCGCGCCGAACTTCGGTGAGTTGAATACATCGCGTACTTCCGCAATCCCAACGATTTGTTCACGAATTTCAGGTTTCAGCATCCCGCTGATGGATTTCTTGATTTCATCAATTACGTCGTAAATCACGCTGTAATAATGAATATCCACCGCTTCTTCTTGAATTAAGCGGCGGGCAGCCCCGTCAGCACGCACATTGAAGCCGATCAGAATGGCATTTGAAGCAATCACTAAGTTGACATCACTTTCATTAATTGCGCCCACACCACAGGCAATCATGCGCACTTTCACTTCGTCGTTTGACAGCTTATTCAGTGCGTCGCCCAAAGCTTCCGCAGAACCGTTCACGTCGGCTTTCAACACGATATTCAAGGTGTTGACTTGACCGGCTTGCATTTGTGAGAACATGTTTTCAAGCTTGGTGGCTTGTTGACGTGCTAACTTCACTTCGCGGAACTTGCCTTGACGGAACAACGCGATTTCGCGTGCTTTGCGTTCATCAGGAACAACAATCGCTTCATCACCCGCATTCGGTGTGCCCGACAAACCTAAAATTTCCACAGGCATCGATGGATAAGTTTCATCAACCGACACGCCTAATTCGTTGACAATGGCGCGCACCCGTCCGAATTCATGCCCTGCTAATAACACGTCGCCTTTGCGCAGCGTGCCACTTTGCAAGAGCAAGGTAATCACTGCGCCGCGTCCTTTGTCTAAACGCGATTCAATCACCACGCCGCGCCCTGGGGCATCGACCACGGTTTTGAGTTCTAACACTTCAGATTGCAACAGGATTAAATCGAGTAAGTTATCAACCCCTTCGCCTGATTTTGCAGAAACGTGCGCCAGCATCACATCGCCGCCCCAAGCTTCAGGAATTACGCCTTGCACAATTAATTCTTGCTTCACGCGTTCAGGATCAGCTTGTGGTTTATCCACTTTGGTTAAAGCCACCACAATCGGCACATTTGCAGCGCGTGCATGTTGAATTGCTTCAATGGTTTGCGGCATTACACCATCATCTGCGGCGATAACTAAGACCACGATGTCAGTCACTTTTGCACCACGAGCACGCATTTGTGTGAATGCCGCGTGACCGGGTGTGTCTAAAAAGCAGATTGAACCTTTGGGCGTATCAACGTGATACGCGCCAATATGCTGGGTAATCCCGCCCGCTTCGCCTGCTGCCACTTTGGTGGTGCGGATATAGTCGAGCAAAGAAGTTTTACCGTGGTCAACGTGACCCATAATCGTAACCACAGGCGCACGGAATACGCGCTCGCCGCCATGTTGGAACAGCATCAAATCTTCTTCGAGTGCATTTTCCTTCATCAGCTTGGGCGTATGTCCCATTTCTTCGACGATAATCGCGGCGGTGTCTTGGTCAATCATTTGGTTAATCGTGACCATCGTGCCCATGTGCATCAGCGTTTTAATCACTTCAGCCGCTTTCACCGACATTTTCTGTGCTAAATCAGCCACGCTGATCATTTCAGGAATGCCGACTTCACGAATAATCGGGGTAGTGGGTTTGATAAAGCCATGTTGTGGCTCGAGTTTGCCGCCTTTTTTACCCTTTCTGCGATGCTTATCGCCGTTGGGGTCGTTGCGTTCAAACTTCGCGCCCTTGTCATCTTTATCCTTAGCACCGCCTTTGCCTGCGACTTTATTACCGGGCTTGCTGACCACTTTCGCAATCACTTTTTTATGCTTAGGTGCGGCTTTGGCGGCGGCGGCTTTTTCTTCATCACTGCCGACAACGGGTGCATCGCCAGCGACCTCAGGCGTGACTCGCTTGGGAGCATCGGTTCTATTGACGGGCGGACGCGCTGTAAAAGGTCTTGCAGCCCCCGTGGTATTACCACGCGGTGCACTGTTTCGATTATCGGTATTGCCTGTTCTTGGTGCGCTGTTTTGAGGTCTTCTTTGTTCAGGCGCGGCAGGCGTTGGCGTGACAGGGGTTTCAACCACTTGTTGTTGATGCACAATGTCATCTTCAATTTCACGGCGCATATTATCAATGCGATCCGATTCAAGTACGGTTGAGGAATTTTCTTCGCTGGGGCTACGTTTCACGTAAGTGCGAGTTTTACGCACTTCAACGCTCACGGTTTTAGAACGCCCTTGCGTGCCCGTGGGCAGTTGTAATTCGCTCACGGTTTTGCGTTGAATACTAATTTTCTGTGGCTGTGCGGCGGGGGGCTTGGCTTTAGCAACGGACTCCTTAGCACTGTTTTGTTGACGCAGATGTTCTAGGAGCTGCAATTTTTCTTGATTATTAAGGCTGTCGTCACCGTGTTTGTTATTCACTCCCGCTTCGCCCAGATAGGCTACAAGACGCTCTGCGGGAATGCCGATTTCGTCTGCAAATTGTTTTACCGTTACTTCCGCCATATTTTTACCCCAGTATTTTTCGCGTGGCAAGCTGAATCGCTATGTTTACATCATGTTAGTTAAACCAGCGTGCTCGTGCTGCCATAATCAATTGTCCTGCCCGTGTTGCATCCAAATTGGGAACACTCATCAAGTCGTCTATAGACTGTTCGGCTAGGTCGTTAAGGTTGTGAATTCCCAGTTTGGCGAAAGCATCAATCAATGTTTGGTCTACGCCTTCTAAGCTGAGTAATTCCTGCACTGTTTCAGAAACAGCAGCGGGAACTTCTTCACTTTCTTCAGGTTTTCTTGCCAATGCCTCTTTAGCCCGTCCGCGCAGAGTTTTGACGATTTCTTCATCAAAATCTCGAATTTCGAGCATTTCATTGGCGGGCACATAGGCAACTTCTTCGAGGCTTGAGAAACCTTCTTTCACCAAAATACTGGCAATATCATTGTCAATATCTAATTCGGTCATGAATAATTGTTGCAGGACTTTGAATTCTTCGGCATTTTTCTGCTCTGCCTGCGATTCGGTCATGACATTAAGCGTCCAGCCTGTTAATTGGCTGGCTAAGCGGACATTCTGTCCATTGCGCCCAATCGCTTGGGAAAGCTGGTCTTCGCGCACGGCGACATCCATGCTGTGGGCATCTTCATCAACGACGATAGAAACCACATCCGCAGGAGCCATCGCATTGATCACAAATTGCGCAAAGTTTTCATCCCAGAGGATAATATCGACGCGCTCGCCCGAAAGCTCGTTAGAAACGGCTTGCACGCGAGAACCGCGCATCCCGACACAAGCCCCAATCGGATCAATGCGGGGGTCTTTGGTACGCACTGCAATTTTAGCACGCAGCCCTGGATCACGCGCAGCACTGACAATTTCAATCAAATGTTGCCCAATTTCAGGCACTTCGAGTTCAAATAATTTGATTAATAATTCAGGTGCAGTGCGGCTTAAAAATAATTGAGGGCCGCGTTGTTCGGCACGCACGCTGCGTAAATAAGCGCGTAAACGGTCGCCACTGCGCACCGCTTCACGGGGAATCATATCTTCCCGCGCCACAATCCCTTCCGCGTTGCCACCTAAGTCAATGATGATATTGCCGCGTTCGACGCGCTTGACTAAACCGCTAATCAGCTCGCCTTCGCGATCCCGATACGCATCAATGACTTGAGCGCGTTCAGCATCCCGAATCTTTTGTACAATGACTTGTTTGGCGGTTTGCGCACCAATACGGTCAAAGCTGACAGATTCAATGCTTTCTTCAATATATTCACCGACTTGAATGCCTGCTTGACGGGCTTCAGCGTCTTCTAAACTGATTTGACGATCAGGGAAGTCAACGTGATTAACCACTAACCAACGTCGAAAAGTATCATATTTGCCTGTGTAAGGGTCTAAACTGACACGGACTTCAATTTCATTGTCGTAATGTTTTTTTGCAGCACTGGCTAAGGCGCATTCTAAGGCTTCAAAAATAACCCGTTGGCTAATCCCTTTCTCGTTAGCAACGACTTCTACGACCGCAAGCACTTCTTTATTAACTTTATTCATGGCTGCCATTCCTCTCAGCGAAACTGGCTGTTCACACTAAAACTCAGGAACGATGCGTGCTTTTTCAATGGAATCGTAGGGAAAAGTTTGTTCATTACCATCGACGATGAGAATGACATTTTCACCTTCAACCCGCGCAATAACGCCCGTAAAACCCCGACGTGCTCCGATAGGACGATGTAGACGTAGGCTCACTTCTTTGCCCACAAAACGCACATAGTGTTCCAAGGCAAATAAGGGACGATCCAGACCAGGAGAAGACACTTCAAGGGTATAATCACTCTTAATCGGTTCTTCTACGTCTAAGATGCCACTGATTTGATGGCTAACTCGTCCACAATCATCCACAGTAATGCCTGTGGGACTGTCGATATAGACGCGCAGCAGCGCGCCGCGTCTGCCAAAAGACAGACGTTCTACACCGACCAATTCATAGCCAAGTGCGGTAACAGCAGGTTCAAATAATTGTTGTAATGCGGTGTCTAACAAAGTTAGTGAATCCTATGCGATTGACGAATTAGATTAATGACAAATTTTAAAGATAAAAAAAGGGCACAATGCCCACTTGATTCACCCCAGTTGCCATCGACTCAGCATCGAATGTTCGCCACAGTTATGGTAAGGTTTGCGCATCTCTGCGTCACAAACTCTCAGAAAAAAACCCCGATACGGGGCTTTAAGAATACCAAATTCTATGGCGCGAATAACTTATCTTCTTAGTTTAGTGTATCTAGCAATAACTCGCAACTGCTTAAGGGGGTTAAATGCAGATAAATGTTAAAAATAAATTTATGCTTAGCAAGGGCTTAGCCGCATTTTTGACAAGTCGAGTATTCAGCATGACTGAGTTTAGTAGGTTTAGGTTGAGTCACGGACGAAATTATGAAAATGCGGGGTAAGAAGATTGAATCCCTTATGGGTTTAATTAGCTAGCCTAGGGCGTGTCATCAAATGAGTAATAAGGGTATTCTAAAAGACCAGAAATTAAAGTCTAACAAGGAACAAAGAATGAGTCGTCGTTATGCTTTAACATTTGATGACACGCCCTAAATTGTCACAAGTTTTATGTAGAATTTATACCGCCATAATCTGAGAAAGCCCGCGTTATTGGCTGGCATGAGTATCGATTGAAACCTAGGCTTACTTAAGCTAAGCTCCTCTCGGTGGCTTGTCACTCGACAGATCGAGTATGGATTGAAACATGACTCATGCTATTTCGCCCTGAGCAAGACGGGGGGGCTGGATTGTGAAATAAATGAATGAACGAGTAGGAATTTCTATGCAAACGTCCCATGAACATCCTTTTGCCCAATATATTCGCGCGCTTGGCAAAGGTAAACAGGGTTCACGCGCTTTAACCCAAGAAGAAGCCTATACGGCAATGCGTTTAATCTTGCGTGATGAAGTCGAACCCATTCAGCTTGGCGCATTTTTAATGTTAATGCGTATGAAGGAAGAAACTGCGGCGGAATTAGCAGGCTTTGTCGAAGCGGTGCGTGATGAATTAGCCGTGCCGCATGATTTTGTACAAGTGGATTTAGATTGGTCTTCTTATGCGGGGAAACGCCGTCATTTGCCGTGGTTTATTTTGTCCGCTTTATTGTTGTCCGAAAATGGCGTGCGCGTATTCATGCACGGCGCGACAGGTCACACCCACGGACGTATTTATACTGAAGAAGTTTTAGCACAATTAGGGATTGAAGCTTTAAATACTTGGGAAGAAGTCGCGGAACATTTGGAAACGCGCCGCTTTGCTTTCCTGTCGCTGAGTCAGCTTTCCCCCAAATTAAATGCGATGATGGCATTGCGCGCCTTGATGGGTTTACGTTCTCCCGTGCATACTTTAGTGCGTTTGCTGAATCCGCTCAGTGCACCTTATATGCTGCAAGGAATTTTTCACCCCAGCTATCGCGCCATTCACCAAGAAACTGCCGTGCTGTTGAAACAGCCACATCTTGCCGTGTTAAAAGGGGAAGGCGGTGAAATTGAAAGAAATCCTGATTTAGAATGTTTAGTGCAAAGCGTGCATCTTGGCGAAAAGCAGGATGAATTGTGGTCGCCCTTGTTTGAACAACGTCATGTGAAAGCAGAATCTTTAGACATCGCCCAAATGCCCGCGTTGTGGCGTGGCGAATTGCAGGATGAATTTGCGGAGGCCTCCGTCGTTGGCACCGTGGCAGTTGCGCTGCGCCTGATGGGTAAAGTAGAAAGCATTGCAGCGGCTGAACAAGCGGCACAAGCGATGTGGGCAGCGCGTAATAAACAACGTTTTTAGTGAATCAGTTGCCCCCTTCAATAAGGCGAATTCTTAAAAATTAAAACGCGCAGTTTTCACAATTCGGGGCAACAATAATGCAATTCATTCAAACGCTTGACACATTAAAGATAACGTGGGTAGACGTTTTCGCGGTATTTTATTTCTTTGTCAGTTGGTTGAGTTATGCACGATTTGCCTCGGTGAAAACTAAAAATCATCATAGTTTATACACGGTTTTGCATGATTATCGTTACGAGTGGTCAAAACGCTTGGTTGAACGTGATATACGCATCATGGACTCTAACTTAATCAGCACGTTACACCGCAATGCTTCGCAATTAGTGTCAACCACAATTTTTATTTTGGCAGGTTTAATTGCGGTTTTAGGCGCGACGGATAAGGCAATGTCGATTGCGGCAAATTTACCCTTTACCGTGAGCACCAGCGCGGGATTGTGGGAATTAAAAGTATTGTTGCTGATTGTGATTTTCGTGCATCAGATTTCCTTGTTGGTTTGAAATCTCGTTTTTTAGGGATATTTTTAAGTTTTGACAAGGATACGTCAGTATCGTTATCCTTTACGGTAAGCTCCTCGTTCACGGGGAGGAATAATCCATCGACCTCTATCCGTCGGTGGGTTTCACCCAACGGATGAGGTCGGGTGTGGATTGAAATAGCATGACCACGGTGTTGATGGACGGCGCGCCACTAATCACCGATAAAGTAGTCAGCGTGTTGCATGAACGCGAATTTCGTTCGCAAAGTTTGCAGATTTTATTGAAATAACGTAATCAGGACTGGCAGTTCTTCAAGGACTGCCAGTCCTAAAATTAAGCCTTCTTAAACACTAAATTCCCATCGAGCACATCAACCGCAATAGTGTCGCCACTCGCATATTTTCCTGCAAGTAATTCTTGCGCCAAACTATTGCCCACGCCTTGCTGAATCGCCCGCTTCAAAGGACGCGCCCCATAAACAGGGTCAAAACCAGCCTCTGCAATCTGATCCAAAGCGGCTTCGCTGACGGTCAAATTCATATTCAACGCCTGCAAACGTGTGCGCAATAAATCAATTTGTAAACGCGCAATCGCACGGATTTGAACTTGTCCCAACGGATGAAACACCACCACATCATCCACACGGTTGATAAATTCAGGGCGGAAATGTTGCCCCACAATTTCCATGACCGCCGCTTTCATCGCAGCGTAATTTTCTTCACCCGCCATTTCTTGAATTAATTGCGAGCCTAAATTAGAAGTCATCACGATGACGGTGTTGCGGAAATCCACGGTGCGCCCTTGCCCATCGGTTAAACGCCCATCGTCTAAAACCTGTAACAGCACGTTAAACACATCAGGATGTGCTTTTTCTACTTCATCGAGTAGCACGACTGCATACGGTTTACGGCGCACCGCTTCGGTTAAATAACCGCCTTCTTCATAACCGACATAGCCGGGAGGCGCACCAATTAAACGCGCAACCGAATGTTTTTCCATGAATTCAGACATATCAATGCGAATCATCGCTTCTTCACTGTCGAACAGGAAATTTGCCAAGGCTTTGCACAATTCAGTTTTCCCAACCCCTGTCGGGCCCAAAAATAAAAATGAACCATTGGGGCGATTCGGATCAGCCAAACCTGCACGACTGCGACGAATAGCATTGGCAACTGCATGTAAAGCTTCACTTTGTCCAATCACCCGCGCTTGTAATTCCTGCTCCATACGCAATAATTTATCGCGCTCGCCTTCCAACATTTTGGACACAGGAATCCCCGTCCATTTGGAAACTACTTCGGCGATTTCTTCCTCAGTGACTTTGTTGCGCAACAATTCCATACGCTGTTCAGCAGGCGCGGCGGCGAGTTGCTTTTCCAATTCGGGAATCGTGCCGTATTGCAATTCAGACATGCGGGTGTAATCTTGGGCACGCCGCGCAGTTTCCAAAGCCAGCCGCGCTTGCTCTAAACTTTCCTTGATGTGATGCGAGCCTTGAATCGACAGCTTTTCTGCATTCCAAATCTCGGTTAAATCTGCCAGTTCTTTTTCAAGTGCCAGCATTTCCTCATTTAATTTAGCAAACCGCTTTTTAGAAGCCTCATCTTTTTCTTTTTTCAGGGCTTCACGCTCGATTTTCAACTGAATTAAACGGCGGTCTAATTTATCCATGCGCTCGGGCTTGGAATCGATTTCCATGCGAATTCGACTGGCGGCTTCATCAATCAAATCAATGGCTTTATCGGGCAATTGACGATCTGAAATGTAGCGGTGTGAAAGCGTGGCGGCGGCAACAATCGCGGGATCGGTAATATCTACGCCGTGATGCACTTCATAACGCTCTTTCAGCCCGCGCAAAATCGCAATGGTGTTTTCAACATTGGGTTCATCGACCAGCACCTTTTGAAAACGCCGTTCCAGCGCGGCATCTTTTTCAATATATTTGCGATATTCGTCCAGCGTAGTCGCGCCCAAACAATGCAGTTCACCACGCGCTAAGGCAGGTTTCAGCATGTTGCCCGCATCCATCGAGCCTTCCGCTTTACCCGCACCGACCATCGTATGCAATTCGTCGATAAACAGGATAATTTGCCCTTCCTGTTTCGCCAAATCGCTGAGCACCGCTTTCAAACGTTCTTCAAATTCACCGCGAAATTTTGCGCCCGCAATCAACGCGCCCATGTCTAAAGACAATAAGCGTTTGTTTTTTAAACCTTCAGGTACTTCGCCATTGACAATGCGCTGCGCTAAACCTTCGACAATCGCAGTTTTGCCAACGCCGGGTTCACCAATTAATACGGGATTATTTTTCGTGCGGCGTTGCAATACTTGAATGCAGCGACGGATTTCGTCATCGCGCCCAATAACGGGGTCTAATTTGCCTTGTTCGGCGCGGGCGGTTAAATCAATGGTATATTTTTCGAGGGCTTGGCGTTGTGCTTCGGCATTGGGGTCGTTGACGTTTTGCCCGCCACGTAATTCTTCAATCGCTTGTTCTAAACTGCGTTTGTCTAAACCCGCGCCACGCAAAGCTTCGCCAGTGTCACCTTTGTCTTCAACCGCCGCGAGCAGGAATAATTCGCTAGAAATGTAGGCATCTTGGCGTTTTTGGGCAATGCGGTCGGTGATATTTAATAAGCGATTTAAATCATTAGAAACATGTACTTCGCCTTGTGCGCCGCTGACTTTGGGCATTTGTTCGAGCAGGCGGTTTAAACTCGTGCGAATCTGATTAACGTTCGCGCCTGCTTTGGCGAGGAAATGTTGAATGCTGCCTTCGCTCTGTTCGAGCATTGCCAGCAATAAATGCGCAGGTTCAATAAAACGGTGATCGCGTCCTACCGCAAGGCTTTGGGCTTCGGTAAAAGCTTGTTGGAATTTGGTGGTGAGTTTTTCAAAGTTCATTCGGGAGTCCTCTTTGTGTGTTGCTTACTGTGTCATGTGAGGTTAAAACAGTGAGAATCAAGGACTGGAAAAATTGGCAGCCATCCCCATATTTTGCAATTTTATTGCGCATCCGAATTTCCTTTAGAAATAGACTACTAGGATGTGTCAGCTAAAACTCGTAAACTAATCACATACTACTCCAATCACAAAATTATTGTTTTTAATAAAAAATCCCTCGCAGGGGTAACTCCGCTTTTAATAAGTTATCTATCTGCGCCCACGTCTCTTGGCTTATGTAATGGTGGGCAATGCCCACTCTACACTTGATTTAATTTTTAAAGTCCCCTTTGGGGAATTTAGGAACTTCAGTAAAAATTACTCCAACAAATCAGGATTTGCATAATAGCGCAGCCACGGCATTAAATCGCTTGCCAGCAAACCGCGCTCGCCTTCCAAAGCCGCTCTGTCGCCTGCTTTGCCGTGCAGACACACCCCAAGCCGCGCCGCTTCCACCAGCGAATGTTTTTGCGCCAATAAACTCGCAATCACCCCTGTCAACACGTCCCCCATGCCGCCCGAAGCCATGCCGGGATTACCCGTGGTGCACACCCCGATTTTGCCATTGGGTTCTGCGACCAAAGTACCCGCGCCTTTCAGCACGCACACCCCGCCAAAACGCAGTTGCAAGGATTGCACGGTGGTGAAACGGTCGCGTTGCACCCCGATAATACTCATATTCAGCAAACGTGCAGCTTCCATCGGATGCGGAGTCATGATGCTTTGTTCAAAGCGAAAAGGCTTTTTCGCCAATAAATTCAAAGCATCCGCATCTAAAACCACAGGTTTTTTTAAATCCTTAATAGTTTCGAGCATGGTGATTCCCCACGCACCTTGTCCCAAACCTGTGCCAATCGCGACTACATCCGCTATTTCAATTAAGTCGAGCAATTCTTCAGCAGTTTCCACGCCGTGGCTCATTAATTCGGGGCGGGTTAAATTAATTAAATTGGCATGACTGGCGCGGGTGGCGATGCTGACTTTTCCAGCCCCGACGCGGGCAGCGGCTTCGGCGGCGAGACGGGCTGCGCCTAACATACCGTGTTCGCCACCAATAATTAACACATGTCCGAAATTGCCTTTATGCGCAGTGCGGGCGCGGCGCGGTAAATTGCTGCGTAATAATTGCGCGTCGATGCGGGTGACGGTGTGCTTGATTTGTTTGGGGACAAAATTTGGAACTTGTAAATCGTCAAAATAAATCTCGCCACAATATTCAGGGCCATCGCCTGTGAATAAGCCTTGTTTCAAGCCGATGAAACTGATGGTGACATCCGCACGTATCGCAATTCCCATCACCGTGCCAGTGTCGGCGTGTAAACCTGAAGGAATATCTAAAGACATCACCGGGCAGGGCGAGCGTTCCACCGCTTCAATCACTTTGCGGTATTCGCCTGAAACTTCACGATCCAGACCCGTGCCAAATAAGGCATCGACCACCACATCCATAATGCTGAGTTTCTTTTCTGCAAACACTTGGACCTGTAAACCCACTGCATTTAAGGCATCAAAAGCGGTGCGTGCATCGCCTGTGAGGCGTGTGCTGTCGCCGATTTGAATCACGGTGACATCATAGCCCGCCAAATACGCAAGCCGCGCCAACACGTAGCCATCGCCCGCATTATTCCCAACGCCGCAGAGTACGATAATTCGCCGCAGTTTGTGCCACCGCTGACAAAGCAAATTAAAGGCGGCGGTGCCTGCGCGTTCCATGAGGCAAATACCGGGAATTCCCATATCGGTCATTGCCAAGCGATCCATTTCTCGGACTTGGCTGGCGCGGTATAAGGCGGTGGGCAGTGGTTTACTTTCCATTCTGGTTTAATCCTGTGCGCCCGATGTGCTTGGGGAAAGCGGTCTCTGCTTAAAGAAGGTTTCTCGATAATATTTCAGTTCGGCAATGGAGTCGTAAATATCGCTGATGGCGAGATGTTTCGAGTCTTTTTTAAAACCGCTCATCACTTCGGGATACCAGCGTTTTCCCAGTTCCTTCAGGGTGCTGACATCTAAGTGACGATAATGAAAATATTTTTCGAGTTCTGGCATATAGCGCGCTAGAAAGCGGCGGTCTTGGCAGATGCTATTCCCACACATGGGTGATGTATTCGGGGAGACGTGTTCTTGTAAAAAAGCCAGTGTTTGTTGTTCTGCTATTGCAAGGTCAATGCCACTCTGGCGTACACGCTCGGTCAGCCCGGAATGCCCGTGTTGGCGAGTGTTCCATTCGTCCATGGCTGCGAGGATTGCGTCGGATTGATGAATTGCCAACACTGGACCTTCAGCAATGACATCTAAATTATTATCCGTCACAAGGGTTGCGATTTCGATGATGGTGTCGGTGTCAGGATATAATCCTGTCATTTCTAAATCTATCCAAATCAAATGATTGGGGCTTTGTGGCATGGGCGTATCCTTGGCTAAATGTTAGGCTTTATTGTAACCGAGACGCTGTGAAAAAACGTGTTTATTGTTTTAAGCGGAATTTATTTAATGAAAAAGTGCGGTGTAGAATGTCATGAAGCAGCTGAATCGCTGGATGGGTAGGCAAGTTAAATCTTCACTAAATTCTCCAAGCCTTGTGGCTAAACAGATTTTTTGTCTTTAAAGTCCCTTTTAGGAAATATAGGGGCTTGTTTTAAATCTTAAACCCCCATCAATCAGAGAAGCGTCCCAAAGTATAGAAGGTTTAAATAAACTGAATTCGGGATTAAGGAAGGCAAGCTTAAAGTCTGAGAAAATATAAAGTCTCTTGCTCGATATGGCTTGCTTGGTCAATGAAGATCGCAACGATAATTTTATGCAGCTAGATGCAGATGATTTATTATCAAATGCCCTTCAAGCGGTGCTTCGGGTCACTAAAAATACGTAAGCCACTCACAGAAAAAATCATTATGTTTTAATTGTGTGAATTACGTTTCAGATGGCTTAAAACTCGAACTATCAGGTTCAGACACATTCAACAACTCCCGCAAAACCATGGTTGCATAACTACCCGTACCCAATTCAAAATTTAAAACAATACTTGCTGAATCCAGCCATTCCCACGAAAAATCCTGCATAAACAAACGTAAAGCACGCCGCTCTTGCGTCATACCCGTCGCCACCAAACCCTCACACCAAGTCGGATAATTGCTTAACACGGCTTGTTCTAACGCTAAAGCCTCGCCTTGACTCATGCTTGCGCCCACGCCCCACAGCGGCGCAGTCGGACTCAAATCACCACTTTCAGCACGCGCTTGAATTTCAGCATCAGGCTGTTCACAACAAAACACACTGTGCGTCCCCGATAATTGTAAAACATCGCCTGCAATCACTTGATTCCAATTATTTTCATCAACACGTTTTGATAAAATATGATTAAATAAAAACGAACGCGCCGCCGACAAATATAAACCTTTTTGCTGCGTACTACAGCGGCGCAATTGTCCTGCAAACAAGGCTTGCGCTTTGGACAAATTGCTATAACCAAAACGTTGCTCGCCAAAATAATTCGGCACACCTTGCAGTTTCACCCGTTGCAAAGCTGTTTCCAATTCCGAAACTTCACCTTGCAGTTCCCGCAGCACCAAACGAAAACGATTACTTTTTAATGCGCCACGCCGTAATTTACGCAGATGACGCACGCTTTGTAACACCGCATATTCATCATTGTTAAATACGCTCCAATCGGGTTCAGGCTTATTCGCCAAACGCACGCTAAACCATTGCGTCGTGAGCGCGTGACGGTCTTTCAAACCCGCATAACTCACATCTAAGGGCGGCACGCCACAAAACTTGCTTAATTGTTGCGCCACCCAATCCGTATTACAGTGACGCTTGCGAATTTGCAGCAGCACATGTTCCCCAATGCCTTCAGGGATAAAAGCTAAAGTTTCATCAACCTGAAAATCTTCCGCACAACTGCGAATTTTGCCGCTAAATTGTGGGATATGCACA
The DNA here is from genome assembly GCA_028688145.1 of Thiotrichaceae bacterium. Taxonomy (GTDB): domain Bacteria; phylum Pseudomonadota; class Gammaproteobacteria; order Beggiatoales; family Beggiatoaceae; genus JAQTYU01. Next base: position 283,790 of record JAQTYU010000002.1, read on the forward strand.
TGGGAAAAATTTAATTCAGTCGATAAGTTCATTAAAATTCAACAAAGTAAGGAAATAAAGCGCATTATGTCGGTAACATCACGCATAAAATAGAATACTTATTTTACCCGATTCATCTGGGATACGCTGTGGAATAATGCGGGGATACGTCGCACTTTGTGGTTGAGTTTAATATAATTGAAAGTAAGTATGAGCATTATATTGTTTTACTGCCCCCTTTAAAGAAGGCTAAACACTAAATTAATCTTTAAAAGCCCCCTTTAGGGGTGGGGAGCGCAGTGAAATTTAATACTGAATTGCATAACATGATAAAAAGATTTGGAAATGCAGTGTGTTTTAATTTTGAACTGTGTCACTCTGAATCTGATAAAAATCACTAATCCTAATAAGAAGAGTTAAAAACCATGCAAATTGATAACACGACACGTTTTGTCAGTCGTTTAACCCGCGATACTTTAGCCTTAATTCTCGCAGGGGGCAGAGGAGGACGTTTACAAAAACTCACCGATTGGCGCGCCAAGCCCGCCGTTCCCTTTGGCGGAAAATTTAGAATTATTGATTTTCCGCTGTCAAATTGTATTAACTCAGGAATTCGCAGAATTGGAGTTATTACCCAATACAAAGCGCACTCGCTGATCCGTCATATCCAAAAAGGCTGGGGATTCCTACGCGGCGAATTTGGCGAATTTGTAGAATTATTGCCCGCCCAACAACGGCTTTCCGAATCTTCATGGTATTTGGGCACAGCCGACGCGGTTTATCAAAATTTAGATATTATTCGCAGTCATGAACCTGAATACGTCTTGGTTTTAGCAGGCGACCATATTTACAAAATGGACTACGGCCCGATGCTGGCTTATCACGTTGAAAGTAAGGCAGATATGACCGTCGGTTGTTTAGAGGTGCCCTTGGAAACCGCGCGCAGTTTCGGAGTGATGGGCGTGAGCAGCGAAGGGCGCATTTTACGTTTCACCGAAAAACCTGCTAATCCCGAACCCTTGCCCAGTAATCCCAATCAAGCTTTAGCGTCGATGGGAATTTACGTCTTCAGCAAACAATTTTTATATGATCAATTAGTTGCTGATGCACAATTAACTGATTCTACCCATGACTTTGGAAAAGATATTATTCCAAATGCGATCAAAAACTGCCGTGTATTTGCTTATCCGTTCCGAGGTGAAGAACAGAAAAAAGCTTATTGGCGCGATGTCGGCACCGTGGACGCATTTTGGGAAGCCAATATGGAACTGATTGCCGTCACCCCCGAGCTGGATATTTATGACAAAGTTTGGCCGATTTGGACCTATCAAGAACAATTACCGCCCGCCAAATTTATTTTTAATGATGATGATCGGCGCGGCATGGCAATTGATTCGATGGTGTCGGGCGGCTGTATTATTTCTGGCGCGAAAGTCTCGCGCTCGCTGCTATTTTCCAATGTCACCGTACATTCTTACACCGAAATTGAAGACAGCGTGGTTTTACCCGACGTGGTGATTGGCGAACATTGCAAAATCCGCCGCGCGGTGATTGATAAAGGCTGTGTCGTTCCTAAAAACACTATTATTGGCTTTGACCCTGAAGCTGACCGCCAACGTTTTGATATGAGTACCAACGGCGTGGTGTTAGTCACACCCGACTTGTTGGGACAGGATTTACACCATGCCCGCTAAAAAATTAAAAGTCGTGCTGTGTTGGCACATGCACCAGCCCGTCTATTGGGATTTACGCACAGGCGTTTATCAATTGCCTTGGGTTTATTTACACGGCATCAAAGATTATATCGACATGGCGGCCCATCTCGAAGCCGTTCCAGCCGCCCATGCGGTGATTAATTTTGTGCCCACTTTACTGGAACAATTGGACGATTATGTTCAACAAATTCAGGGCTATATTGTTAGAGCTGAACCCTTACACGATCCCTTGTTAGCGGCTCTCGTCAACGACAACACCCTGCAATTGGCTTCACCCGAATTAGATTTACTCGCGCTGTGTATGCGTGCCAACCGCCAACGCTTGGTAGAACGTTTCGAGCCGTATCGGGAACTGGTCGAAATGGCAGAATGGGTACAAAATACTGCACACGCACAGCCCTATATCAACAAACAATATTACACCGACTTAGTGATGTGGTATCACTTGGCATGGCTGGGGGAAACCGTGCGCCGTGAAGATGTGCGGGTACAAGCCTTAATGGCTAAAGCCCGCCAATTTGACACCGCCGACCGTCAACAATTGCTCGCGATTATTGGTGAATTGCTGGCGAGTATTATCCCGCGTTATCAAGCCCTTGTCAAAAGTGGGCAGGTCGAATTATCTTTTACGCCTTACGCGCATCCGATTTTACCTTTACTGCTCGATTTACAAGTGGCGCGTGAAGCTCAGCCTGGTGTGGCATTGCCTGAACATCCTGATTATCCCGATGGCGAGGCGCGGGCGCGTTGGCATATTCAGCGCGGTTTGGATGTGTTTGAACACTATTTTGGATTTAAACCCCAAGGTTGTTGGGCTTCTGAAGGCGGGATTAGTACCGAGACAATGCGTTTGCTCAGTGAATTTGGTATCCGTTGGGTGGCAAGCGGCGAAAATGTGCTGCGTAACAGTTTGAAACGCTTAGGGCTAGATTCACAAACCACGCATCAGCCCTATCATTTACACGACAATAGTACCAGCTGCTTTTTCCGTAGCGACCAGCTTGCCGATTTAATTGGCTTTCAGTTTGCCAATTGGCATGGCGATGATGCGGTTAATCATCTGGTGGCAGAATTGGAAAATCTCGCCAATGTCGATGCGAATAAAGTGGTTTCGATTATTTTGGACGGGGAAAATGCCTGGGAATATTATCCTGAAAATGCTTATTATTTTTTGAGTGCCTTGTATAAGCGTTTAAGCGAACATCCGCGTTTAAGCCTGAGCACGTTCAGCGAATGTTGTAACTTGCCTTCCACTGAATTATCGGCAATTGTCGCTGGCAGTTGGGTGTATGGCACATTCTCCACCTGGATTGGGGATAAAGATAAGAATCGCGGCTGGGATTTACTGATTGTTGCCAAACAAGTTTATGACCAATTCATCAATACCTTATCCTCCGAGCAACAACAACGCGCCACGCGCCAGCTTGCCATTTGCGAAGGTTCGGACTGGTTTTGGTGGTTTGGGGATTATAATCCCTCCAATAGCGTGCGTGATTTCGATGAGTTATACCGTTTACATCTTGCGAATTTATACCGTGAATTAAATCAGCCTGTTCCTGAAAACCTAGAACATCCCTTGAGCGAGGGCAGTGGCAATGCGGCGGCGGATGGGGCGATGCGTCAGAGTAATGAGGCGAAATAATGCAAACCGAGCTGTTTAGTAAACGTCGCGCAGGAGTGTTATTGCATCCCACTTCTTTGCCTGAAACGTTGGGCAATGGCGATTTAGGCAAGCACGCATATCGTTTTGTGGATTTTCTTGCCGAAAGTGGTTTGAGTGTTTGGCAAATGTTGCCCTTAAATCCGCCGCACGACGAGCTTTCGCCTTATCAATGCCAATCCAGTCATGCGGGTAATTTGTTATTGGTGGATGTGAGCGCGTTGGAACAAAAAGGCTGGTTAGCTCCGCTCGAAGTTATGCCAGCGGCATTGGGCGAACAACGTTGTCAACGCTTACAACGGGTGGCACTGGCATATCAAGGCTTTAAACAGCTTGCAAGTTTGGAAGAGCAACAGGAATTTAAAGACTTTTGTGCAGCGCAAGCGCATTGGCTAGAAGATTATGCCTTGTTTCACGCCCTGAAACGCCATTATCAGCAGGCGGCGTGGTGGAATTGGCTGCCCGAACATCGCGATTGTCAGCCGCAGGCTGTGCAACAAGCGCGGCTTGATTTTGCTGAAATGATTTTAGAACAGCAGTTTGGGCAGTTTATTTTCTTTCAACAATGGTTAGCATTGAAAGCATACGCCAATGCCAAAGGGATTTTTTTATTCGGCGACATGCCGATTTTTGTGGCGGAAGACAGCGCGGATGTTTGGGCAAATCGGCATTACTTTTTATTAGACCCGCAAGGCAGACCCCAAGTGGTTGCAGGTGTGCCCCCTGATTATTTTTCAGCGACGGGGCAACGGTGGGGCAATCCTTTGTACAACTGGCATGAGTTGCGGGAGGATAAATTTTCGTGGTGGTTGCAGCGTTTAAAAACCGCAGAATTATTATTTGATGTGATACGTATTGACCATTTTCGCGGCTTTGAAGCCTGCTGGACGATTCCTGCCTCGGAACAAACAGCGGAGCGTGGGGAATGGGTTAAAGTGGAAGGTGAGGCTTTATTTGACACGCTACTACCACAATTACGCTTGCCTGTGGTCGCTGAAGATTTGGGCGTAATCACGCCTGAAGTGAATGCCTTGCGTAATAAATATCAATTTCCAGGCATGAAAATTTTGCAGTTTGCTTTTGACAGCGATGCGACAAATCCGTATTTACCGCACAATCACGAGCTAAATAGTGTGGTATATACGGGCACGCATGATAATGACACTACGCTCGGCTGGTTTAAGTCGTTGAATCCCACAATGCAGGAATATGTGCTGAAAGCAGTGCAAGCCGAACCGCATCAAATGCCGTGGAAATTAATTGAAATGGGATTTGCGTCGGTGGCAAAACTGGTGATAATTCCAATGCAAGATATTTTAGGTTTAGACAGCAGCCACCGCATGAACAAACCCGGCACGGTGCAAGGTAATTGGGAATGGCGGTTTTCGTGGTCACAATTATTGCCCGAACAGATTCATCAATTGCGTTATTTAAGTAAGTTTTATGGGCGGGATTAACTGAAGCCCCTAAAGGGGATTCTTAAAATACCCTCTTTGAAAAAGTTTAAAAAGTCAGGTGGGCAGTGCCCACCCTACAAGAAACTAATTACTCTTTCTCTTCTTCCACAACATCCGTACCCGCTGGTGGCGTGAACGTAAACAACTTGGCATCCAAGGGCTTATTGGTGGTAATTGGCTTGAATTGAATGCGGGTCATTTGCCCCAAATTATCCACCAGTTCCATCATATTCAAATTCTGCTGTTGCAGCGTAAGGCGGATGCTTTCAAATTGAACCTGCTTGCCTTTGGGCTTGAGCATAAACACGGTTAAATTTGCATCTTGTTGCGGCATATTGCTCACTGCAAAATCATTTTCGATTTTACTGCTGTTTTTGGTGAGCAATAAAGCTGGTGTTTTGCCGAGTGCTTCATCCAAAGGCTTAATCGTGACTTGTTCTAAATCATCATCATAAACCCAGACTTGCTTGCCATCAGCAACGATAAGTTGTTGATATGGCTTTTGATAATCCCAACGAAATTTCCCCGGACGTTGCAAATACACCTCGCCCTGTGAACTTTCCAGCAATTTGCCTTTGTCGTTAAATTGCTTTTGTTCAAAGCTGGCATGTAAGGTTTGTAACTCATTGAGAAACTTGTTTAAAACTTCATCCGCCATACTGAAACTGGGCATCGCTACGAGCAGCACGGCAAAAATAGAAAAACGCATAGGTTGACCTTTTTAGATAGAAAATTTGGAAGTGCTCCCCCTTTGACAAAGGGGGCAGGGGGGATTTAAAAATCTTCGCAATTGCCACGATCTTAAATCCCCCTCATTCCCCCTTTTTCAAAGGGGGAGGTGTTATAGTTTTATTCCCACTCAATCGTGGCGGGTGGCTTGCCTGAAATGTCATAGCAAACCCGTGAAATATGCGCCACTTCGTTGATAATGCGCCGCGACAGGGTTTCTAATAATTCATAAGGCAATTGCGCCCAGCGTGCGGTCATGAAATCAATGGTTTCCACAGCCCGCAGCGCGATGACGTAATCATAACGTCGCCCGTCGCCCATCACCCCAACCGATTTCACGGGCAAAAATACCGCAAACGCTTGGCTGACTTTGTCATACCAACCGCTGTTACGTAATTCTTCCATAAAAATCGCATCGGCTTGGCGCAAAATGTCGGCAAAATCTTTGTGCACTTCGCCCAAAATTCGCACCCCTAAACCAGGCCCTGGGAAAGGATGACGGAACACCATTTCACGCGGCAAGCCCAGTTCTAATCCGAGTTGGCGCACTTCGTCTTTGAATAATTCGCGTAAGGGTTCGACCAATTTCAAGCGCATGGTGGCGGGCAAACCGCCGACATTGTGATGCGATTTGATGACGTGGGCTTTGCCTGACTTAGTGCCTGCGGATTCAATCACGTCGGGATAAATTGTGCCTTGTGCGAGCCATTGGGCGTTCTGCAATTTTGCGGCTTGGTCTTCAAACACGTCGATGAAGGCTTTGCCGATAATTTTACGTTTTTGTTCGGGGTCGCTGACACCGCTCAGGGCGTTTAAAAATTGGTCTTCTGCGTCTACTTTGATGACGCGAATCCCCATGTGCGCGGCAAAAGTGTTCATGACTTGTTGCCCTTCATTGAGGCGCAATAAGCCGTTGTCCACAAACACGCAGGTGAGTTGCTCACCGATGGCGCGGTGTAATAAAGCAGCAACCACGGAGGAATCTACGCCGCCCGATAACGCCAAAATCACTTCATCTTTGCCGACTTGCTCACGGATTTTCTGAACGCTTTCTTCAATAATATTGCTGGCAGTCCACAGCGCGTCGCAGCCACAAATTTCGTGCACGAAACGTTCTAAAATGCGTTTGCCTTGTAGGGTGTGGGTGACTTCGGGGTGAAATTGTACGCCGTAGAAATGGCGGGTTTCGTCTGCCATGCCTGCGATGGGGCAGTTTTCGGTGGAGGCGATTAATTTGAAACCTGCGGGCAAAGTGCCGACGCGGTCGCCGTGGCTCATCCACACATCTAATAAGCCGTGACCTTCGGGGCTGAGATGGTCTTCAATGTCGCGGAATAATTGGGAATGTCCTCGGGCGCGGACTTGGGCATAGCCGAATTCTCGAACGTTTGAGCCTTCGACGCTGCCACCCAATTGGGCTGCCATCGTTTGCATTCCGTAGCAGATGCCAAACACGGGAACATTGAGTTGAAACACGCAGTCGGGGGCGCGATAGCCGACGCTGTCGTCATTCACTGATTCTGGGCTGCCTGAGAGGATGATGCCTTTGGGGGCAAACTGCTGAATGTCGCTTTCTGACATGTCGTAAGCGTGAATTTCGCAGTACACCCCAAGTTCTCGCACGCGGCGCGCGATGAGTTGGGTATATTGTGAACCGAAATCGAGGATTAAAATGCGGTGGGCATGAATATTATTCATCTAATTTCCGTGTGTGCAGAAAACGGCGAATTATATCATGTTCACAGGTGCTTAGATGACTAAAAACCTCCTAGGTCTTTGAGACCTAGGAGGTTTGTTTGGCTTTTCGTAGGGTGCATAAGGCGTAGCCGTCATGCACCTTGGATGAATGCGTTTTAAAAAAATTTAGCAGTTTTTCGAGCATTTAAGGTGTATGGTGCTACGCTTATACACCCTACGCTTGCTGAGTGATCATTGAAAATATTTATTTAATTGTATAAAATTAGGGAGTTATTTTAGACACCAGAATTGTGATTTTAAGTCATCGAAATTAAATAAATAAGGAGTGTTAAAACATGGATCATTCTGAAATAGTTGGGTTTGTATCAAAGAAAGATGAGTTAGGGTTTGCAGATTTTCTGGAGGTGATAAGTAAGTATGAGATAGAGTTTAGTGATTTTGATATATATCAAGTAATGAATCCTATTCATCACTTTAGACATGAGTTTCTCGAGTATGTATCAACTTACGGCTTAAGTTCTCTGCGTTCCCCTGTAACAGTCGAAATTGTATCAAGAAAAGATGGGGTAGGACTTGCAGATTTTCGGGAGGTGATGAAGAAACATACAGAGTTCAGTGATTTTGACCTAGATAAAATCGCAAAGCCTGTTTGCCATTTTCGGCATGAATTTCTCGAGTATGTATCAACTCACGGCTTCAGTTCTCTTTACGACGAAACTACTCTCTTCTTGGAAGATTTGACATCGCCTTCAATGACCATAAATGAAGTAGAACTAGTTGTGAAACGTTTTACAGGACGATTACAGGATTGTGAAAATCTTTTTATCATCGATCCTTACTTTTTTGCATCTAGTGATAATGCTGTTAAGAACATTTTCGAGGGATTGTTAGATACATTATCTAATAAGCTTAAATGTATCTATTTTTTCACAAATAGCAACGATAAGGGAAAAAGTAATATTCTTTCTGTATGTAACTCTCGTCAAATACCCCATTATGAAATAGAAACAAATGAATTCCATGATAGGTTTTGGATTGATCCAGATAATTGTCTAGGCATTGTTATGGGTACGTCTCTTAATGGCATCGGGAAAAAGATCGCCCTCATTGATAAATTACAACAACAAGATGTTATCGATGTAACAAAACTTGCGTGTGACATGTTGAGAAACACGTCACATCCTTTACCTTCAAGCTGTTCCATTTCCCCTCGTTCCCAAACTCTGTTTGGGAATGCCTGCCCGTCAAGCTCTGCTTGACAAAACGCTCACCAACTCTGAGTAATCTCAATCATCCCCTGCTTACCTGCATAATTCCGCGCACTGGAATAACGCCAATGAAATTGAAGGTTCATAAATATAATGGCGTGTGCGTCCCATAATGCTCCAATTCAGTATGGCAAGTGCGCTTTGGTCAAATTGTCAAGCGGAGCTTGACGTGCAGGCGTTCCCAAACGGAGTTTGGGAACGAGAGAAAGAAGAGTTTACGGATGCGATTTAGGCAATCGTTGACATTGAACGGGAAAGTTGCTGCCTCACCCGCATTCCGCTTTGCTACATAAAGGATTTTTGGATCAAAAAATAGCGATTAATTTGCGCTACTGATTAATCCTGCTGGATTCAGACAAGTCATATTTTTAAGCTTTAACCGCCGTCACCACACAAAACACCTGAATTCCCAAACCGCGCCCGAAATCCGTTAAACCCTCGCCTGTGGTGGCAGTGATGCAGACATCTGATAAATCCACGCCGAGCAAGCTGCAAATCGCTGTTTTCATCTCCGCAATTTTTGGGGTAATTTTTGGGGTTTGGCATTCAATACTGAAAGATACATGGCTAATCTCCCAGCCATTTAAATATTTCAACGCTTCTTGCACATATACCCGACTGTCGGTAATGCCTTGTTTTAAACACAAATCATCGCTGATTTTGCCAAGAATATTCACTCCCGTGACTCCAGAAATGCCATTCGCCAAGGCGTGCAACACCACATCCGCATCGCTGTTGCCTTGCAAGGGAATGTGCGCGGGAAATATCACTCCGCCCAAAACCAAAACTTTTTCCTGATTGTCAGGTTCAAAGCGGTGGCTGTCTTGTCCTAAACCGGTTTTAACTTTCATTAAATTTCCTTGCGGGTCTGAAACCTCTCTCTTTTTATAAAGGAAGCTAGACAACGATGCGCTCGTTTCGTTATTCTTTCGGTAAGTTCCTCATTTACGGGGAAGTAATCCACTGGCTTCTATCCGTCGGTGGCTATCGCTAGAAAGTCACTTGGCGGATGAGGTCAAGTATGGATTGAAACATCGTCGGCTTGCTGTTGTAAATAAAGTTGCGCCAAATTGAGATCATGCGGATGAGTAATTTTTAAATTATCCGCATGTCCACAGACCAATTGCACGGGATAGCCCAATAATTCCACTGCCTGCGCTTCATCCGTGACAATGCCGTCCTCAGCCAACACCCGCATTAATGCACGTTGCAATACCTGAAAACGAAACATTTGCGGCGTGAGCGCGTGATAAAGTTGTTCACGGCTGACTGTTTCCACCACATTGCCCGAAGCATCTGCACGTTTCAGAGTGTCGCGCACAGGCGTTGCCAACAAACCGCCGCTGTGACTGGTTTGCACTTGCTGGATTAATTGATAAATATCCGCACGCCGCACGCAAGGACGCGCCGCATCATGCACTAACACCCAATCGTCAGGCTGGGCATGGGCTTGTAAAAAGTGCAGCGCGTTGAACACCGAATGACAACGTTCTTTACCGCCCGTCACCCGGTGTAAAGGCACAGGCAAATCAAGCTGTAAACTTTCCCAATACGGATCAGTTTCTGCCAAGGCGACCACAATGCCTGCAATTTCAGGCAGAGCCATGCGTTGTAAAGTGCGTTGTAAAATCGTGATGCCCGCCAACAATAAATATTGTTTCGGACATTCTGCGCCCATGCGCGTGCCAATGCCTGCCGCTGGGATAATCACCCAATAACGCGGTGCAGGTGAATCATTCGAGCAGTTGATAAAAAATCTCCCCGTGTTTAATCATGCCGAGTTCAACCCGTGCGTGTTCTTCCAAAGCTTCGACCCCCAGCTTTAAATCGGCAACTTCCGCATTTAAACTGGCGTTGCGCTGTTTTAAAGCCAAATTTTGGGCGCGTTGTTGCTGCACCAGAAATTGCAAATCATGTAATTCCTGTACGCTGCCTTTGCCCCACCACAAATGGGTTTGCACGCTCGCCAGCAACAACGCCAACATTCCCACTAACAGCTTCATTTCAGCTTACTTTTTCCACCAAGTTTCCAACATCCATGATGCCGCTTGATAATACGTCGGGCGGGTTTTGGGCTGTCCGAATTTATTCCAATACGCGATACGGTGCACGGGCGTGAACCAATTGGGCACGACATATTCCCCATACAGCATCACCCGATCCAGCGCGTGCACTGCGGTTAGCAGGGTTTGGCGGTTAGGCGCGTAAACCACTTTTTCAATCAGCGCGTCAACCACAGGGTTTTGTATACCTGCGGAATTATTGCTGCCTTCTTGCTTGGCAGAACTGGAATGCCACATCGACATCAGTTCATTGCCCGGCGATTGCGATTGTCCAAAGACTACAATCGTCATATCATAATCAAACGTGTCCAAACGCCGTTGGTAAAGCGCGGGGTCAACCGTGCGATAAGTCACCTTAATGCCTAGCTTTTCCAAATTATGCGCAAATGGCGCGACGATGCGTTCAAAGCCTTTCTCATTCAGCAGCACTTCAAAATTAAATTTCTGCCCTTGTGCATTTTGCAAAATGCCGTCTTTCAAATTCCAGCCCGCAGCCGTAAGCAAGTTTTTAGCCTTGACCAAATTATCCCGCAAAGTATTGGGGGGAGTGGTATTTACAGGAGTCCATGCTTGGGTGAAAAGTTCTTTGGGTAATTGCTCGCGGAACGGTTCTAATAAAGCCAGTTCTTCTTTATTGGGTGCACCCCGCGCCGCCAATTCGCTGTTGCTAAAATAGCTGTCGCAACGCGCATATTGGTCATAAAACAGGTTTTTATTCGCCCATTCAAAGTCATAGGCGAGATTAATCGCTTGACGCACTTTGACATCTTTGTATAACTCACGACGCAAATTAAACACAAAACCCTGCATCCCTGCATTATTCTTATGCGGCAATTCTTCTTTTTTAATTTCACCACTGTCGAATTTAGCCCCGACATATTCCCGCGCCCATTCTTTAGAATTGGAGACGGCAATGAAATCAAACTCACCTGCTTTGAGAGCTTCCAAGGCAATATTGGTGTCTTTGTAATATTTCATGGTGATGCGGTCGAAATTATGCGTTCCGCGCCGCACATTCAAATCTTTCGCCCAATAATCGGGATTGCGCTTGTAGGTGACGTATTTGCCCGAATCGTATTTTTCAATCAAATACGGCCCTGAACCCACCAGCGGTTCAGTCACAATTTTATCAAAGGCTTTGTCGCCCACAGATTTTTTAGAAAAAATACTCATGTCTGCCGCGATTAAATGCAACTCAGGGTTCACTTTGGCAAATTTGAAGCGCACCGTGCGCTTATCAAGCACTTCGGCTTCTTGAATATCAGACCAGTAAATGCGGTATTGCGGATGAGCTTTGGGGCTTTTCAGGGTGTCAAAACTGAATTTCACATCTTCAGCGGTGACTTCACTGCCATCGGAAAAACGCGCTTTAGGATTGAGTCGGAACGTGACGGAGAGTTTATCGTCTGCGAGCTGAATATCTTCGGCTAACAAGCCATAAACGCTAAAGGGTTCGTCTAAACTGCGTTGCATCAGGCTTTCAAAAATCAGTCCTGTGCCGCCAACGGCTAAGCCTTTTAATAAGAAGGGGTTGATAATGTCAAATGAGCCATAGCCCGACAATAATAACTCACCACCTTTGGGCGCGTCGGGGTTGACGTAATCGAAATGCTTAAAGCCTGCTTTGTATTTGGGTTCATAGCCCAAAGCGGCTGAAGGGGCTGCGTGGGCGAGATGCGGGAGACTGCACAACAACACCGCTAATAAAGTCGTATATTTCATTGGGACATACTCACAAACAAGTGAAAGAACATATCCTACCGCGTCTTAAAACCAAAATCCCCCAATTTCTGGGGGACTTAGAGCTTTAACTAAAGCATTGCATGAACCTTAATTATTTAGGCACTGCATTTTGAAGCTTTTTCAACCATTCGCCGGGTTTTTCGATCCATTCGCCCATCTTGGACTTGGGTGGTTCTAAACCGAGCATTGCCTTGGCGAGTGCATCTTTGGCATCTTTAGGCATCTTCTTTTCATTAACCAGTAACACCGTGCTCACGCAAACCGTGGGGAAAGATACGGTTTTTTGTGTGCCAGGTACGGGCACATTGACTTGCATGAAGCGGTACAAGTTACGATCCACACCGGGGATTTTCACATCGGCTAATTTAGGATCGTCGATTTGCAAGAACTTGAACAAAGGCGTGCTGGCTGCATATTGCTTGGCAACTGCCATCAACAATTCATTTTTCTCATCAATTTTGGTGATGGTAAAAATACCTGCATACGCGCCGCTTTGAATCTTGGACAAGCCAGTGATGGAGTTGTCAGGTTGTTGTGCGATTTTTTGGAAAAATTCGCTGTTCTTGGCTAAGAAATCGAGGGTTACTTTGCTGCCAGAACCTTCGCCACCGACCCCGAAAGCTGCCTTTTCTGGCACTCTGGAAAGTTGGTCATAGGCAACACCGGTGCCGACTACGCCGATCACGCATTCATAATCCAGTTGACCATAAACGCCTACTTTCTTAGCAAGTTCTGGGTCTTTGACGGATGCCATTGCATAGACATCTTCTTGTGCCAATGCCATGTCAACGATGCCGTTTTCAACTTTCAGAATGTTGTCGGTAGAACCTTTCGTAGGCAGTAAGTTCACGTTTAAGTTGTATTTCTTCAACTTTTCTTGCAAAGCTTTGCCGTGCACATTGTGGTAGGAGAGTTTTTCATCCCCAGTGGCTAATTCGACTTTGGTCGCAGCCGCATGAGCTAAAGGGCTTAAGGCAAAGCTGGCTGCAATAGCAACACTGAGCAGTGATTTTTTATGCATAAATCTATCCTCACGAGGGTGTAATTAAGGCGTACTCAGGTAACTGTTATGAGTGACGCGTATGGAATAATCCATTACGATAAATTAAAAGTAACGTATTGGGTTTGGAAAGTCAATTTACCTAACAATGGGAATGTCTTGTTTAAACTGTGCCCGCCATGTCGTCAATGAAAATTTCTACAAACTGCTCGATTTTTTGGCGTACACGCGTGGCAATAGGGGTGCGTTCCAACATTTTGGGCGCAAATACCAGCGCGTCAATAATTTGTTGGTTTCTCAGCAGTTCTTTTCTTTTGCTGTTGTAGTTTTTCAGCAAGTCCCATAATTTTTCAGGGATTAGCTTTTCTTCTTCGCATAAGGTATCAAAAGCCAGTTTGCTTTGAGTTGCCCAGAAATGTTCAAAATTACTGGCAATGTTACCTTGGGGACGCAAGGCGTTTTCTTCAATAAATGCCTCAATCAGGGCGCGTTTGCTACGCAGTTGCACGTCACCTGAAACCAATTCCATGATTTCTTTACGCCGCTTTTCGCTATCTTCAGGGCTGAGTTCGTTGAGGTCTTGCAACAAGCTGAGGATATAGGCGACGTTGATGTCATCGCGGCGAATTAAGCACACTTCAAAATCGACATCATTCAGAATCGAAGTTTTTTCGCTGTCGTCTTTGCGTTTGACGCGGTCGTATAAATCGAGATATTTGCTTTTGTAGTTTTCAAAATCTTGAGATGACAGTTTTAAATCGTCGGGGGCGAAGTCGGCGAAGCTGGTGAGCACGTTTTTAAGGCGTAACAGACTGCGAAATTGGGTGACAAATTCGAGTTGTGCATTTTCATCGGGTAAGTTATCGATGCTTTCTAGGTTGGGGACGCTGTTTAATAACAGGGTGCTGGCTTGATTAAATTCTGCGACGTATTCCTCGTAAGGTCTGAGTAAGACTTCTTCTTTGGCATTTTTATTTGAAAACAGCGCAATGGCTTCATCAGTCTCTTGTTTCAGGTTGCGAAAGCAGACGATGTTCCCTTGTGATTTCTTCTCGTCTAGGATGCGATTTGTGCGTGAAAAGGCTTGTATCAGTCCGTGAAATTTCAGGTTTTTGTCCACGTAAAGCGTGTTAAGGCGTGGGCTGTCGAAGCCTGTTAAGAACATGTTGACCACGAGCAGTATATCAACCTTGCCGAGTTTTACTTGTTTGGAAATATCTCCGTAATAGCCTGCAAAACGGCTGCTTTCGGTGCTGAATTGAGTATTAAACAGGGTGTTGTAGTCGGCAATAAATTCGTCGAGTTTGTCGCGATGGGTTTGATTGACGGCTATCCCAGCGGGCAAGTCGGGCGATTCTTCTGCTAGCAAGCCGTTAGAACTATTTTCTTCTGGGTTGGCGGCATAGCTGAAAATGGTGGCAATTTTTAACGGGTGTGCGACATCGGCTTGTTTACGTTTGAACAAGTCGTAATATTTAATCAAGGTCTGAATGTTGCTGACGCAAAACATGGCGGTGAAGTTGGGAGCTTTGGTTTTTTGGGCGTGGTGTTCGAGGATGTAGTCGACAATTTTTTCAAGGCGGCTTGCATCTTCAAGGGCTTCTTTGGTGTCAATCGCTTCGACTTCAACATCGACATTAATGTCGATTTCGTTCGCGCTGGCTTTGCGTTTATATTTGCCGACATATTCGACGGAGAAACGCAGTACGTTTTCATCGCGGATGGCATCGATAATCACGTATTTATGCAGGCATTCGCCAAAAAGTGATTTTGTGGTTTGTTGGTGTTCGCTGCTGCCTGCGGCGTTGTCTGCAAAAATCGGTGTGCCTGTGAAGCCGAACATTTGCGCTTGTTTAAAGAAGCGTTTGATATTTTGATGGGTTTCGCCGAATTGGCTGCGGTGGCATTCGTCAAAAATGAACACCACTTTTTTATCTTGGAGTGCGTTGATTTTTTCGCTATAGCGCGGGTTTTGGATGGCGTTGTTAAGTTTCTGAATCGTGGTGACGATGAGTTTTTTGCTGGAGTCGTTGAGTTGTGTGATTAAGTTGCGGGTGTCGGTGGTGGTGTCGACGCAGCCTTCTAAAAAAGCATTGAATTCTCTGATGGTTTGATAGTCTAAATCTTTACGGTCGACGACAAACAGCACTTTGTGGACGCTGGACTGGTCTCGAATAATTTGGCTGGCTTTGAAGGATGTTAAAGTTTTGCCTGAACCTGTGGTGTGCCAAATATAGGCGTTTTGGACGCTGTTTTTAACGCGCTCGGTGATGGCTTCGACGGCATAGAATTGGTAGGGGCGCAGCACCATTAAGGTTTTTCGGGTTTCGTTCAGCACGGTGTAGTGGCTGATCATTTTGGCAATGTGGCATTGTTTTAAAAATTCGGCGGTGAAGCTGTGCAGGTCGGTGAGGGGTTTATTGTCTTTGTCTGTCCAGAAGAAGCTTTGTTCAAAGGGCTGTTTTTCTGCGTTGCTGAAATATTTGGTGTTTACGCCGTTGCTGATGATAAAGATTTGTACGTATTGAAATAAGCCTTTGCCTGCGTCATAGGATTCGTGTCCGTAGCGTTTAATTTGGTGAAAGGCGGTTTTGAGTTCTGTGCCGCGTCTTTTGAGTTCGATTTGTACGAGGGGCAAGCCGTTGATTAATATCGTGACATCGTAGCGATTGCTGCGTTTTCCTGCGTTGCGAATTTGCTTGGCTACTTGAAATTCGTTTTTGCACCAGTCGCTTATGTTTAAAAACTCTAGGTAAGTGACCGTTTTATCACGTTTTAATTCAAATTTGTCGCGCAGCAGTTTGGCGCGATCAAAGATGCTGCCTGTGCTGAGGTGGTTGAGGATGGTGGTAAATTCGGAATCGCTGAGGCTGATATTGTTATGTTTTTCAAGCTGTTGTTTGAAGTTGTGGCGCATGTCTTGCTGGTTACTGATTTTGACAGGCTCGTACTCCATTTTGACCAGTTGGGCTATTAGTTCGTCTTCTAATTCATATTCAGATTGGGTGTTTTGCATGGGGCTGTTTCGGGGTTGGGTTTAAATAAACATTTGTTGTAATAAGCTTTTTTTGTATTGCTTGCTTAAAGTGAGTTGCTGCTGAGTGATGTTTATTTGCTCGTCGAGTGCGCTGAGGAAATTGGCGATTTTGGTTTGTTCTTTTTCACAAGGTAGTTTTACTATGCAGCTGCCAATTTCACCCAAGTTAATTTTTTTAGGGAAAGCAACATGAATAGTTCTGTTATGCAATTCTCTTTGAAATGCGCCAGTTCTAATGTAATGAGATACATATAAAAAATTAGCTTTTTCAGATTGTTTTATTAACGCCAAACTAACATAGAAAGAGGCTTCAACATCCCAATCAATGTATTTGACTGTGCCAATATCTCCAATTTTAGTCATTAGCAGATCACCTTTTTCAAGCTTTACTCTTTTATTTTCCCGTTCAAAAACTTCCTGAGCGATAAATTTGGTGTTCGCAAAATTATTACTTGTGAGATGTTCAACACTGTAGAAAGGAATCCCTGATTTTTGATAGTCGGGAGTCATGTGTGTACCGTCATATATATTAGATATTTCTCCTAACGTCTTCTCTTCCCACTCAGGAAAATCCTGCCCATTATCATCTTTAAAACGCAGTTGCTGGCTGAAAATCTGCTGCATTGCGCCTTTTTTATAACGCTGTAATAACTCTACTTTTTTCGTGAGTTCTGCAATTTTGTCGTCAACTGCGGTGAGGAAATTGGCGATTTTGGTTTGTTCGGGAAGGGAGGGAAGCCAAAAACATACTTTAGCTAAATTCCCTTTTGAAATACCTAATACAGAAATACCTGCTGCTAAAGTTTTTATTTGCAGGCGAACATGTGCAGTTTGCATTAAATAACAACTGAAACCTAATGCTATACGTTTTGACACATCGCGTAAGATATAAGTGTGTAAACCTGCCAGTAATTTCTGGTTATCAAGACTTATAATTTCAATTGATTTACCAATATCTGCATAGTCTTCAGAAGCATCCGCAACAATTAAATCGCCTTCCTTGCAATAACAATCTTCTGAAATTCTGCTTATATCAACATGGCTACTAATGAAGGGAACTTGTTCATTTTTAATATGAAAGTTACTTTTAAACTTTTTGTGAATATCCCCATAATGGATGTTTTTTACTGTGCCTTCGTCATAACTTAATAACTCCCTAGAAAAAGAATTTGTAGTTATAAACTTGAAAATATCACCTAAAGTTTTTTCCTCCCACTCAGGAAAATCCTGCCCATCCTCATCTTTAAAACGTAATTTCGGCACATTCATAAAATCATCCTTTTATGCTAAAGATTCTAGTTTTTCTCGTTCCCACGCTCCTGCGTGGGAATGCCTACCTCGTCGCTCCAGCGGCGAGTCTCGTCTCACCTTCTCAAAATAAACCGCATAAAAATTACAATTAAGATACTCTCAAGGTAAAAAGTCTATTATTTCTGAGCTAAAGAAAACTCGCGCCGCTGGAGCGACGCTATAGGCATTCCCAGGCAGGAGCGTGGGAACGAGAAAATGCTAAAGATTCTAGTTTTTCACCCCCTTTGAAAAAGGGGGCAGGGGGGATTTAAAAATCTCACAGTTTGGCACGATCTTAAATCCCCCTCAGTCCCCCTTTTTCAAAGGGGGAGGCTAATCTCAAAACGGCGGCTGAATACCCAATTCCTGACAAAACACCGTAATTCTAGCATCAGTTTCCTCACCACGGATAGCCAAAGCCCGCAAATCTGCCGCAACCTCATCCAAATCAATCGAAATTTCCGCTTCAAAAGTATCGACATAGCGCGGAATATTCAAATTATAATCATTCGCCACAATCTCACTCAAAGGCACAACCCGACTAAATTTAGCCTCATCCGAACGCGCCACATACGCCGCCACAACCTTCTCAATGTGCTCGGGCAACAACTTGTTTTGAGTTTTCACCTTCTCAAAATGCTTACTAGCATCCACAAACAAAATATTTTCCGACTGCTTCCGACATTTCTTAAACACCAACACACAAGTGGGGATACTCGTGCCATAAAAAATATTCGCAGGCAAACCAATCACCGCATCCAACGCATTCAGGTTATCAATAAAATATTTCCGAATATGCCCTTCAGCCCCCCCACGGAATAACACCCCATGCGGCAACACACAAGCCATCACCCCACCATCAGCCAGATGATGAAGCATGTGCTGTAAAAACGCCATGTCCGCCTTAGTCTTTGGCGCAAGCACCCCATAAACCCCAAAACGGTCATCACTCAACAAACTCGGGTCAGCATTCCAATTCGCCGAAAACGGAGGATTTGCCACAATCGCATCGAAACACGTCCCCAAATGCTGCGGATGCGTCAGCGTATCTTCTTGCTTCAGATGACACACGTTATAATGCACCCCGTGCATAATCATATTCATACGTGCCAAGTTAAATGTGGTGCGGTTCAATTCTTGCCCATAAATTTCAATCGGACGCTCCTGCCCCGCTTCCTTCTTCACCCGCAACAACAACGAACCACTGCCACAAGTCGGGTCATACACATTTTTAAAAGTCTTATTCTGACAAGTCACCAACTTCGCCAACAACGTAGACACAGGTTGAGGTGTGTAAAATTCCCCCGCCTTCTTTCCCGCACCACTCGCAAACTCACCAATGAGATACTCATAGGCATCCCCGAGCACATCCGCATTCACATCTTGCAATTGAAAATCAATTTTATCCAAATGAATTAAAATCTTTGCCACTAACTCATTCTTAGCTTTTGGAGAATTACCCAACTTTGAAGAAGTTAAATCCAAATCCTCAAATAAATTCACAAACTCATCCGCACTCTCAGTGCCCTGCGTACTGCGCTCAATATTGCCAAAAATCTCAGTTAAATCAGGAATAACAAAATTTTCGCCTTCCTTTTCCGATTGATGACTGCCTTTCAACGCAACAGCATGAAATAATTCTGTGGGCTTCAAAAAATAACCCAACTCATCCAACGCATGAATTTTTGCCGCAGCAATCATTAAGGCATCCGTCTCATCGCGCTCGTTCAAACTCGAAAATAAGCGACCATCCTGAGACAATAATTCATCTGCATAACGCTGCATTTTTTCAGATAAATACTTATAGAAAATAAAACCCAGCATATAATCCCGAAATTCATCGGCGTGCATTTTGCCGCGCAAATCATCGGCAATTTTCCAAAGTTGTTGTTGTAATTGACGGCGTTGTTCTTCTGACATGTCTCAATCCATAGCAGCCCAGAAAGACGGGCGAAATGTGAAAATAAAGCACTGGATTATACAGCACGACACTCTCAAAACCCTAAACAGAACGGAGGGAAATAGAGAGGCATCAACACTCATAAAAGCGACTATTAAGATGACAAGAAGAAAATAGGGATGTGAAAAAATAGCGGTGCGTGCCAAAACGGGCGGGATTATTTCAAAACAAGAGCTTGTTCATAACCCACTTCAGATAATTATCAAAATCGTGGATTTTAGAATGCCTGAGTAAATATTATTATAACTAACTGATTAAATAAATATTAACAACCTGCTCGCAAATATCCAAATGTGGTTTCTATTGCCCTGATTGGATAGCCAGGTTCATGCTTAGCTTTGTTTACTTCCGACCAGTAGCAATACGCTACCCAACAAAATTGCGCCAACACCTGCCCAAACTGGCACATTGACGGTTTCTTTGTCGTTTACAGATAATTGAACTGCGCCTAAGTCGGCTTTATGGGTTTCTTTGGTAAAACTGAAACTGCCGTACACCAATCCCAGCACGCCCGACAAAATCATCAAAATGGCGACAACTTTAAGTGTATTCATGTGATTTTCCTGTATGTAAAAATGTGTGCAATTGAGCAAGCCTGCTCAGTGCAACCTACTTATAATCACTACAAGCGACGACCTTGAATGATACGAACTGCGACAATAACGATGGCAACGACTAATAAAACGTGAATCAGTCCACCCACAGTTGTCGAGGTTACCAAACCTAAAATCCAGAGAACCAGTAAAACGATTGCAGCGGTTTCCAACATAGTGTTGCTCCTTTTGCCATAGAACTGGCGATATGATGATGCTTGCACGAGCAGTCAGCAAAACGAGATACGAAACCATTCAAATATTCAGACTTCACTCGCCTAACAAGTCTTTATGGAGAGAGATTCGATAAGCAACTTGAAGTTTTACAGTGACACTTAACAGTTATTTGAACGTTCTTAAAACTGAACCGACAAAGCACCGATGATGCTCATGTACTGCTGCGAATGCCGCACTGGGTTTTATATTGAAATGGCTCCGCTGAGTGGGATTAAACACTCAAAGAAATGTCGCTTGGGTCAAGAAAGGCAAGCAAGCGAGCATAATTGATCTTATTCACATACGCGGCTCGAGTGTATGATTTTTACCAGGGTTGCCTGTTTTCGGAACATGATCAAAACCGAATTAGCGTTTTACCCTTGTCAGCTCATCGCAGCTATTAATAACTTTCCACTCAAACCGATACGCTAAGTCTACATTGAATGTCCACATCTGCTGACATGGGCATTTAGACTAAACGGGCGACCGCGCCAGCTTAGCTTTTAAACTTGGCAGCCAGATCGTGAACACCATTGCTCAATGAAGTCCATGCGCTTTCAACGCCATCCTTCATTTGTTCCCACACGGTTTCGTCAGCATCACCCAATTCTTTCAGTTTGGCCTTGGTGCTGGCGATTTGTTCTTCGATCACGCCCAGTTCTTCGGTGTGTTTGATGCGTTCATCAGCAACCAGACTGGCAACCTGCGCCTTGAATTCGGTCAGTTTGCTTTCAGCAACAACCAATTCTGCTTCGATTTTTTGCTTGTAGGCTTCTTGAGTACTCATGATAAATCCTCACTTGATTCGTTAAATGTAAGTTTTTTTGCATTTTATGCAAAGTTCAACCAGAGATAGCAATGTAAATATTGCTAAGTTTTCTAATTATTTTAATAATTTACGTCAATTGCTCATTAACGTAAATTAGTTATAGCACTGACATAAAATAATGTCAACGCTTATTTTCATTATAAAAATAGTGCGATATTTACCCATGAGCTTATTTAAGTATATCTTGTTAATTTAATTTAAATTTTTATTTAAAAATTCTCTTTGATTTATTTTATTATCGCTCAGCAAGCTAAATTTAAAAATTTAAAAATTTAAAAATTTAAAAATTTTATAAAAAAATAATATTTATGTTTAAAAATATTAAAAAACTAATTATATTTATGATTTTAAATTATTTAACTTATTGATTAATAATCATATTATTTAAAATAATACAAATATTATAATTTAATAATTATTGGACATCATTTTTAATTAAGACTTCATGACTTTCAATTGAAAATCACGCCGACAGGCGAGATCATTGAGTTTTTAGAGTTGAACTGAGGAGCAATGCTGATGTTGACATTTAGCCATCGTGGGTATCATGCGCAGTTGCCCGAAAATACTTTAGATGCCTTTGCAGCGGCTGTTGCGATGGGCGCGGACGGCATTGAAACCGATGTGCGTCTGAGTCGAGATAGGCAATTAGTTCTGTTACATGAACGCCTCACGCCGCAAGGGTATTTAGTGAAAGATTTAACGCATACGGAATTAGAAACTTGTTTGGGTTATGCCATCCCGACTTTAGAACAGGCGTTGAAAACATGGGCGCATATTCGCTGGGATATTGAATTAAAAACTGAGGAAGTGTTGGAAAGCGTGCTGCAATTGTTGCGACAATTTCCAGATCGAGAAAGTTTTCTGGTGACTTCTTTCGACCATGTCTTAATGCGCCGTTGCGCTGAGGCATTGGAAGTGCCGACGGGGGTTTTAACGTACTGTCGCCCGCTAAATCCATCTCAGTTTTTTGCAGAAATCGCCCGCTGTCCTGCACACTTACGGAGCATTATTTGGGGCTATGAATTACTTGATCAGGATTTAATGGCAGAAGCGGCGGCGCATGGCTTGGATAATTGGGTGTTTGACGTGAGCACCGCTGAAGAACATCAATTTTGTAAAACTTCTGCGTTGGCGGGGGTGATTACAGATTATCCGCAGTTGATGAGATGAAAAAAGGACTGGCAGTCCTTGGAGGACTGCCAGTCCTAAAATTACAATTTCACGAAATTACTGACGCGGTTTAGTGCTCAACGTCTTCGCCAAACTCAGCAAATTTAAAAACTCAGCACGATAACCGAAACGGTCTTCACCGCGCGCGCCACGTCCCAAGTCTAAAATAGCGTCATAGGAAAATTGTTCCAAATATTTCCCACCGCGCAACTGTTGCCCAAATGCGGCAACCGCCGCTGCAAACCGAAAACGTTCACTGCTTGCGGCAAGTTCCGATTTAATCACAGCGCGTTTCATCGGATATTCTAAAAGCTTGCTTTGTTCGCTGCTGGGCAATTTGTAACGCAAGCGCAATAAACCCAATTCATCGGCTTTACTCACGCTGCTAGACGCGATTTTTGCGCCATAACGCAAGGGTTCTAAACGCTGTCCTGCGCTGTCTACCAATGCCAATTCATACAAAGCGGTGACACTGTGCCCCGCGCCAATTTCACCCGCATCGACTTTGTCATTGTTGAAATCTTCGCGTTTCAATGCCCGATTTTCATAACCCAGCAAACGGTATTCCGCAACCACAGCGGGATTAAATTCGACCTGAATTTTCACATCTTTGGCGATGGTGTTCAGCGTTGAAGACATTTCTTCAACCAAGACTTTGCGCGCTTCGTTCAAAGTGTCGATATAGGCATAATTGCCATTGCCCACGTCGGCAAGTTGTTCCATTAATTCATCGTTGTAATTGTCCATCCCGAAGCCCAAAGTGCTTAACGAAATCCCGCCTTTACGCTTTTCTTCAATCAAACTCCTCAGGGCATTTTTATCGGTAATCCCCACGTTGAAATCGCCATCGGTTGCCAACAAAATGCGGTTAATGCCACCTTGAATAAAGCCTTGTTGCGCCACGCTATACGCCAATTTAATCCCTGCGCCGCCATTGGTAGAACCGCCCGCATTTAAACGCTCAATCGCGGCGATAATCTTGTCTTTTTGGTCACCGCTGGTGGGTTCTAACACCACGCCTTCCGTGCCCGCATACACCACCAACGCAACTTTATCTTGGGCGCGTAATTGTTCCGTCAGCATTTTTAACGCAGGTTTCAATAATTCGATTTTGTTGGGCATCATCATTGAACCAGAAACATCGATTAAAAACACCAGATTTGCAGGCGGCAACTGTGAGCGCGGCACGTCATAGCCTTTCAAACTGATATGCAATAACTGCGTGTGCTTGTTCCAAGGCGTGGGCGCGATTTCAAAATTCACGCTGAAAGGCGGGTCTTGCGTGGTGGGCAAGGGATAATCGTAGGGGAAATAATTCAGCATTTCTTCAACCCGCACCGCGTCAGGATTGGGCAACGCGCCTCGATTTAACATGCGGCGCACATTGCTATAACTGCCTGTATCCACGTCAATACTGAAAGTCGAAACAGGTGATTCACTGACTTTCTTGACAGGATTATCCTCAATTTTGGCGTATTTTTCGGTGTTATTGGGTAAGGGCTTCATCGCATCCATACGTTGCGGGGCAGCCATTCCTACCGTGGCGGGCGCGGATGCCGCAGGCATTGATTCATCCATCTGAGGGGCGGCTTTAGGCGTACTGAGGACAGCATTCGCACTCGTGCTATTCGGTGAATGAGAAGAACAAGAACCCAGCAAAATGCCCAGCCCTATTCCTAAAAGAACTTGCTGCAATTTCATAGTGATAACCTTTGATATTATTGAGTTAATACAGAAAATTTAATCTGATATGTCTCACTATAGCTTATCTTTGCGAATTGTCGGTATTTTTAGCAGGCATTTATGCAGATAAATTTGCAACGAGTCGTGCGCAAAATTATCCAGCTAATGACTTGAAATTCATCAAGAAAGCCATAAAAACTAGGCATTGGTTAAGTTGCCTTATCTTGAAAATTAACGCATTAATGTCACAAATAGTTGCTTTTTTATCGATATGTGTGAAAAATACAACACTGGAAAGTACAAGTTTTTAAATGGCTTTCCCTCACGACGAATTTCAATTGAAGCCCTCCCCCGTTGGGAAGGCGATGCAGCCAGTATATACAAGTTACCGCGCTTCAATTTTTATAGATTTTAACCACAAAGGTAGGAGATTCTGCTGTTTAGGCTGGCGGAATACGTGCCTTTGTGAGTTCGATAAATTATCGCAATTTCATTTCAGCAGACGCAACAGATGACCCATTACATTCTTAAACGTTTATTACTGATGATTCCCACTTTGTTTGGGGTGATGCTGATTACTTTCGCAGTCACCCAATTTGTGCCCGGCGGTCCTGTCGAACAATTAGTGAGCCAACTTCGCCATCGTGAAGGTGGTGAAGCGAGTTCAGGGGCGCAAGGCTTGTACCGAGGCGCAACGGGTTTAGATGAGCAACGTCTGACTGAATTAAAAGCGATTTATGGCTTTGATAAACCCGCCTACCAACGCTTTTTCATGATGATGTGGAATTACCTCACCTTCGATTTCGGCAACAGTTATTTTCACCATAAATCCGTGGTTGAATTAGTCGTTTCAAAAATGCCTGTGTCTTTAAGCCTAGGCTTATGGTCGTTTCTGCTCACGTATTTAACCTGCATTCCCTTAGGCATTAAAAAAGCCATCCGCGACGGCACGCCCTTTGACATATTCACCAGCACGGTCATTTTAGTGGGTTATGCTATTCCGGGCTTCGTGTTGGGGATTACTTTATTAGTGCTGTTTGGTGGCGGCAGTTTTTGGAATGTGTTCCCCTTGCGCGGCATAGTTTCGGACCATTGGGACACGCTGCCGTGGTATTCACAAATCTTGGATTATCTGTGGCACATGGTGTTGCCGATTACCGCGCTGATGGTGGGCAGTTTTGCGGTGATGACTTTGTTGACTAAAAACAGCTTCTTGGAAGAAATTCGGAAGCAATACGTGCTCACCGCGCGCGCCAAAGGTTTAAGCGACAATGCAGTGTTATATAAACATGTGTTTCGCAATGCGGTGATTCCCTTAGCCACCAGTTTTCCTTCTGCATTTATCGGCATGTTTTTCACAGGCAGCTTACTGATTGAAACCATTTTTTCACTGGATGGCTTAGGTTTGCTGTCGTATGAATCGGTGATTAAACGCGATTATCCCGTGGTCTTGGGCACGCTGTATATTTTTACCCTGATGGGCTTATTCGCCAAACTGCTTTCAGATATAAGCTATGTGCTGATTGACCCCCGTATCCAATTTGAGGCACGCGACTGATGAACACTGTGCTCACATCAAGCCAACGCCGTTGGTTAAGTTTCAAAGCCAATAAACGCGGCTATTACAGTTTGTGGATTTTCAGCATCTTATTTGTGCTCAGCTTGTTTGCCGAGGTCTGGAGCAATGACAAGCCCTTAATTATTTATTACCAGCAAGCGTACTACTTCCCGATTTTAACGGATTATCCAGAAACTACTTTCGGCGGCAGTTTCGACACGCCCACCGATTACAAAGACAGTTTTATCCAGCAGCGGCTGGCACAGAATGGCAATTGGATTGTGTACGCGCTCAATCCCTATTCTTACGACACCATTAATTACAATACCGCCGCCCCCAATCCTGCGCCGCCGTCCCGCGCCAATTTATTAGGCACGGATGATCATGGGCGCGATGTGTTTGCGCGCTTGCTGTATGGATTTCGCCTTTCAGTTTTATTCGGTTTTGTGCTCACGATTATTGCCACTGTGCTTGGGATTATTGCAGGCGCGGTGCAAGGATTTTTCGGGGGCAAAGTCGATTTACTGTTGCAGCGGTTTATGGAAGTTTGGGGCAGTATGCCTGAGTTGTATTTGCTGATTATTTTCAGTTCAATCTTCCAACCCAGCATTACGTTACTGATTGTTCTGCTGTCGATGTTTGGCTGGATGGGCTTGGCGGATTATGTGCGTGCAGAATTCCTGAAAGGTAGAAGCATGGAATATGTGCGTTCTGCCCAAGCCTTGGGCGTGTCCAATATTAAATTAATGTGGCGGCATTTGTTGCCCAATGCTTTAACACCCGTGATCACGTTTCTTCCGTTCCGCATCAGTGGCTCTATTCTAGCTTTGACCAGTTTGGACTTTTTGGGCTTAGGCGTGCCACCTTCAACTCCGAGTTTGGGCGAGCTGCTTGCGCAGGGAAAAACCAATATTAGTGCGTGGTGGCTGTCATTGAGCACTTTCGGGGTGTTGGTGGGAACTTTGGTGTTGCTAATTTTTATTGGGGAAGCGGTGCGCGAATCGATGGATACGCGGCGCGGATAGCAGAACCCACATTTTCAAGTGGAGATTCTGCCAAACTATTGCGGCTGGGTCAAACCAGTGGGTGGCGCAACATCAGGATTATTCGGATCAGGTAAATAGCGTTGATAGTCGCGCAATTCAGGGCTATTCAAACTGGCATTTTTAATCACCACGGGGCGCAAGAAAATCACCAATTCCGTTTTAGAATAGCTGTCATTGCGGTAACTGAATAAATCCCCAATCAAAGGCAAACGCGACAAAGTCGGCACACCGTCATTTCTCTGATCAATCGTGTCCTGCATCAAACCGCCAATAATCGCAATATCACCATTGGCAACTTTCAAAATCGACTCGACTTCACGCACTTGAATTTCAGGAATGCGACTGACGACTCCCGCTTTTGCCAGTGAGGGTGTTGGGTCATTTACAAAACCAATCACGCGGGAAATGGTGGGGCGCACATTCAAAGTAATCACATCATCGTCGCCGACTTGCGGAGTCACATTCATCATTAAACCCACAGGCAGAAAACGCGGGGTTGCCACATTTTCCAGCGATAAGTTGACACTGCTAATGCCGCCCGTGCTGGTAGGATTGGTAATGGTAGGCGATGAAAAGGTAAAATAGACAATATTATCAACGACTTTCAAAATTGCGCTTTGATTATTCAATGCCATAATTTTCGGGCTGGATAAAACTTTCACCGAACCAAATTGTTCTAACATGCGCACGGTTGCCGAGACGTTACCCAGCACGCTGTTGGCATTGCTATAACTGACGGCATAATAGGGATCACTGGCAACATTGCCTGCCAAGGTGCTTTGGGTGTAACTGTAATCCCCAGAAATCCGCTTCCAATCCACCCCCGCTTGATATTGATCATTCAAACGCACTTCGGCAACCGTGGCTTCAATCAGCACTTGACGCTGCACCCCGCGCACCACTTGGTCAATAAATTTTTGAATTTCTTTATGTTGGCGTGAAGTTGCGCGCACTGAGAGCACGCCACTTTCAGGATTAACAATCACATCATTGCTAGAACGCACCATGTTATTGCCTGAACTCATAGTTTGCGTTGTTCCACCCGCGCCTGCGGCAGTTGCCTGCCCTAAAATGGCGTGAATGTTATTGCTCAAAGTTTGCCAAAAATAATTATTAGAAACGTTTTTAATTTTAGTGGTGGAATTATTTTCTCCAGAGCCTGAAGTGCTCGCGCTGGCAGAACCGCTTGAGCCGCCCGCGCCGCCTGTTTGAGAAATATTAACGCGATCCACATTAGAAATAATTTGGGTTGCCAAAGTCATTTCATTGCTGCTCTCGCGTGCAATGTTGACATAGCCCACTTTATAAATATTTAAATAGGGAGCATCAGGACGAATGCTTAAACTTGTGCCTTCAATTTTGTAGAGTAAATCCACTTGGTTGGCGATGCGTTCCAAAATTTGCGGCAAAGTTTGCTGAATCGCATTTAACGTTACTGTTCCTGTGACATTGGGATGAATATCTAAATTCATGCCTGCATCCCGCGCCAAAGCAAATAATAAATCACGCACGGCAATGCCATTGACAACCACCGTGTACGTTTCCAAAGGCGCGGCGGCTTGAGGCGGAGGCACAAACGGCACTTGATGCACAGGGGTCGGAATATGATTCACCTTGGGCGTGGGCGGCAAATTTTGGGTGCTTAAATGTCCGGGGGAAGGCGTGGGCGGTTGCGGAGCACAAGCGGCAAGTAACGCGATGCCCGTCATCCCAAAAGATTTAAATTGTCCTATGTCACGAACTAATTTTTTTAATCGCATGGCGGCGTGAATACGTAATATCCTAGAAAAGTGAAGAAGGAAATGCTGAATCAGGATGATTTTTAGATTTTGTCAATTCTGATACAAACTTTTTTGAAATAAGTGCAGTTTTTTAACGCACTAAATGTAAAAACTGCAAATGGGTTTTGTGATAACACTGATCTAGGGATTTTACCAATTCTTGTAGGCTTTCCCAATCCTTCTGCTGACAAGCCGCTTCAATTTGCGAACATAATTTTGCAAACTGCACCGCGCCCAACGTCACAGAAGAGCCGCGTAATTTATGGCAAAGTTGTTGGATTTTTTGAGCATCGTGCATTTGCAAGGCAAGCTGAATTTGTTGAATTGCGTCGCTGGTTTGGCTGATAAATAAATTTACGATTTTTTGCAGTGCGTCTGCCGCAATATGGGTTTTGAGCTTGGAAAAGGTTTTCAAATCCACCCATTCACTGTTGCCATGCACTTCAGACTGCATTTTAGGTGGTTCGGGCGCGGGGGCAGGCAGTTTGAGAATTTTAGCGCGCCATTTGTGCAAAATATTAATCAAGTTTTCCAGTTGCACAGGTTTGCTTAAATAATCATCCATGCCCGCCGCCAGACACTTTTCCCGATCTTGGCTCAAAGCATTTGCCGTCAACGCAATAATCACGGGGCGTTGGCTGCGATAACGTTCAATCACTTCTTTGGTTGCTGCCAAACCATCCATTTCAGGCATTTGCATATCCATGAAAATTAAATCGTAAGGTTGGCGTTCTAAAGCTTGCAAAACTTCAACCCCATTCGCGGCAACATCGGCACTGTAGCCCAAGCTGTGTAACATCAAACACGCCAACTTTTGATTCACTAAATTATCTTCCGCCAATAAAATTCGCAGCGGGAAAGTGTTTGCTAATAATGGCGGCGTTTCGGCGGTGGTGAGGGATTGTGAACCGAGTAAATGACTTTGATTTTCTAAGGGTTGGGTAAAAATATCTTTCAGCGTATTAAACAATTGGGAGTAACGAATCGGTTTGTTTAAATATGCTACCACCAAATTCGGCGGCAAGGTGGCACGGAAATGCGCGGGGTCTAAGGGGCTAAATACCAACAACGGTAAATGTTTGGAATGCGCTTTAATTTGGCTTGCCAATTTGAGGATATTAATTTCATCTTCTGCCATATCTAAAATTACCAAATCACAAGGATATTGGTGTTCTAACCAATCTAGCGCATCACTGGAGTGCATACAGGTGTATGCCTGACATCCCCAAGTTTGCAATTGCATCGCGATAATATGGCGGGTGGTGGTGTGATTAATCGCTAACAACACCTGCTTATTTTCCAAATAGGGTTGGACGCGATTTAAGGGCGCGCAACTTGCGAGATTTGCAGCCAGCAAGGGCAGGGTAAAATAGAAAGTCGAGCCTTGCCCTGCTTTGCTTTCTACCCAAATTTGCCCCCCCATCAATTCACACAAACGCTTGCAAATCACCAAACCCAAGCCTGTGCCGCCATATTGGCGCGTGGTTGAAGAATCCACCTGAGAAAAGCTTTTAAACAGGCGATCCAATTTATCGCTGGGAATCCCTATGCCTGTGTCACGCACTGCAATTTGCAAATAGGGAGTTTGCTGCTGGGTCACTTGCTTGATCGAAATCACCACCTCGCCTTGGCTGGTGAATTTGAGCGCGTTGCTGATGAGATTAGCAAGAATTTGGCGAATGCGTGTGACATCGCCTTCTAAAGATTCGGGCACATCTTCTTCAATAAAATACAGCAGGTGAATTTTTGCATTGGCAGCCTTGGCGGCAAACAATTCCAAAGTGTCTTCAACGCATCGCCCCAGTAAAAACGGATGTGACTCTAAGGTCATTTTGCCCGATTCAATCTTAGAAAAATCTAAAATATCGTTGATGATTGACAGCAGACTGTCGCCACTGAGGCGAATAGTGTCCACAAATTCCCGCTGTTGCGGGTTCAGCGGTGTGGTGAGCAATAAACTGGTCATGCCGATGACCCCATTCATGGGGGTACGAATTTCATGGCTCATGGTTGCCAGAAAATCCGCTTTGACTTGAACAGCTTGTTCTGCGGCGTGTTTTGCGTGAATTAAATCGCTGTAGGTTTTGACCACGCCTTGCACCATTGGGCGGAAAATCAGCAGCACTTCAATCAGTAAAGTGCCCATCAATAACACCCACAACAGCATGATCAAATACACCACATAATTCATTTTAGACTGGTTGTAATTTTGATAAGCATTGCTGGCAGTTTCTAAGGTGCGGAAAAATGAACCTGTCACCGCCTCATTTAATTGCTGTAATTCGCCTATTTCACTGTGCAACTCACCATAAGGCACGTTTGCCACAAATTCGGCGTTTCTCAAAAAGTTTAGTAGATGTTTATGGAGTTCAAACGGTGGTTTGTAGTAAATAAGCTCCAATTCTTCAGAGTGTTTTTGTGAACCTTCACTATTTTCTTCGGGTAATAAGGCGTTATGTGCCGAACGCATCAATTGAATATCAGTGCTAAGTTTGCCTCGAATTTCCTGATATTTTTCTCGATTATTTGCCCGTTGATACATGAGTAGTTGTTGCCCATAAAAGGCAATTTTTAGACTGTAGCTTTGTTGTCGTCCACTGATGTCGAGGAGTTTTACATCGTCTTGGTGGGTCTGTAACAGAAAGAAGATCAGCCCAAAGGTCAGTGTCACCAAAACCGCAGTCACTAGGACGGCGGATGCGTATTTGCGGGTTAAATAAGCGTATTGAACGGAGGATTGCATGGTTGGATTACTGATCTGGAGTTTATAATCGCATTCTAAGCCCGCGCAAATTACGCACGCAAGGAAAGAATGAGGTGATAAAGCATGACTAAAGATAATGAAGGTTTTATGCAAGAATCGTGAAAATTTCTAATTTTTTCAGCCCAGTACTCAGCGTGATTTTTATAAATTATACTAGATAACAGTTGGCTATTTTGCATGGATACTCTGCTAATATCATTTAAATTATATTTTTTATCAGAATATCTCTTGATGAGGATGAAAAAATAATGCTGCTACATCCTACAGTGCACAACAAAATAGGGCAAGTTATCACGCATGACAAACTTGCCCTAGCGCGTAAAATTATAATGTGAGATTTCGGATAGCACGGCAGAAAATAATTTTTCCACTTATATAACATTAACGTTGCAAATCCATTAACTAACGTTAGAAACACTATATTTCTTCACCCATTCTGCCATTTCCTGATTTCCCTCCGCTTGTAAACCCTCAATCACCCCTTGTTGGTCTTGATGCGAACGATTCTGGCTAACTTTCCATTTGCCCTGCAACTTTGTGATCTGAATTTCAATGCCGACAATGGCTTTCAGCATTTTTTCTAAATAATCCGCAGGCGCGTCTGTCAGTTTCCAAGGCTCAGGAAATAGACTTTCATGTTGCGTTGTCATTGCCGCTAAATGGCTTTTTAACCACGGCGCATCCTCAATCAAGCGCACGCTGCCATAGGCATGAACTGCCGTATAATTCCAAGTGGGTACTACTTGGTGAGTTTCCCGTTTGCTCGGATACCACGCAGGCGAAATATAACTTTGCGCCCCTTGGAAAATCACCAAGACTTCAGGATTATTCTGAACTTCTCGTAACAGTGGATTTGCACGCGCCACATGTCCTTGCAAACGTCCCAACGGCAATGGTTCAGATAACAACATCAAGGGAACATGATTTGCATTGATTTCCTCCGCATGACGTGTAATCACACAGCCTAGAGGATAATCACAAATCAACTGCTGCATCACTGCCACATCGGTCACTTCAAATTGTTTAGGAAGGTACATAAAAAATGCTCACTAAAAAATGGTGCAATGAATATTCTCTGCTATGCTGCTATTTTTAGCCACTTGAACTATCACAATGTCTAATATTACTCTCGTCGAAATGGATGATTTATTTCTACCCAGTTTTTGCGAAGCACGCATAGTCTTTTTTGCAATTACCTTGGCAGAATTATTTGCCTTTATTTTGGTGCTCACCCCACTGGGAAAAGAAAATTATCATTGGTTTTATATTGAAAATTACTTTTTACTGGATTTAGCGATAGTTTCATTATTTATACAATGGATAGTCTTACTCAGCGCGGCGATTCTTTGCCTATTTCGTAGTTGGTTAAGTGAATTATCCAGTAACTTATGGGCAGGTTTACTCAGCTATTTTATTATCTTAATGATCACGGGACTGACCAGTGAAATTTCTTGGTGGGTTCAAGATATAATTGTTGGAATTGAAAGTAGTTATACTGAACAACATCATGCCCATATTTTAAAAAACTTATCGGTGGCAAGCTTCTCAATAATTATAATTTTTGGAAGTATTTATTATAAATATAATATTAATAAGAAAATATTGATTTTAATTGCAGGAATGATTTTATCACTGGTGGCAATTTTCAGTGAAATTTCTTCTTTTCTAATCACTCCCCATGAATTAATCGCCCAAGCTTCGCAACACCAATTATTCTTACTGCGTAATTTGGGAATCAGTGCGGTGCTGAGTGCCGTTATTTTACGTTATTTATACGTGCAATATCACTGGCGAAAACAAACGATTGCAGGCGCTTACGCCCGTGTGCAAGCTCTGCAAGCCCGCATCCGTCCGCATTTCCTGTTTAACAGCATGAATAGCATTGCCTGCTTGATTCGGATAGACCCCGACAAAGCCGAAGAAGCAATTGAAGATTTTGCCGAATTGTTTCGGGCAAGCCTTGCCGATGTGCGCCAACGGGTCACCTTTGCCGATGAAGTCCATGTGTGCGAACAATATTTGCGGATGGAAAGTTTACGACTGGAAGAACGTCTCAAAGTGGTGTGGAATATCGCTAATGTGCCCAAAGACGCGCTGATTCCACCGCTGACCCTGCAACCTTTAATTGAAAATGGGGTCTATCATGGCGTGCAATTAATTGAAGAAGGCGGTACGATTCAAATCACGGGCTTATTTGATGGAAAACAAATAAAATTAGATGTTGAAAGTCCGATGTCTTCTGACGCTATGCATAAACACGTTGGCAATCAGATTGGACAACAAAATATTTTACAACGCTTGCGTTTATACTTTGGTCACGCCGCAAAAATGCGCGTTGAACAGCACGCCAGCCTCTACTGTGTCAGCCTAAGATTCCCCTATCAAAACCATGAAAATCCTAATCGTTGATGACGAAAGACTTGCCCGTGAACGGCTACGCGCCCTGTTAAATGAACTCGGGGGCTATGAAATTATTGGCGAGGCGTGTAATGGGCGCGAAGCGGTCAGCATTGCCAAATCGCAACAACCCGATGTGGTGTTGCTCGATATTCGGATGCCGAGCATGGACGGCATGAGTGCTGCCGAAGTTTTAACCACGCTGCATCCCGCCCCCGCAATTATTTTCATTACTGCTTATGGCGACCACGCCCTAGAAGCCTTTGAAAAACAAGCGGTTGATTATTTGCTGAAACCCATTCGTAAAGAACGGCTTTCGCAAGCTTTGAAGCGTGCCTATGCCTTATTGCACCCGCAAATTGAACATCAAGAAGCTCCACCAGGCAGCGCGCGCAGTCACATCACCGCCAACGTGCGCGGCGAATTGCGCCTGATTCCCTTGAATAAAATTTTCTACTTTCTCGCAGATGAAAAATATGTCGCCTTATTTTGGAGGGAAGGACAAGTTTTAATTAACGAACCTTTGAAAGATTTGGAAGTTGAATTTGCGGGGCAATTTTTACGCATTCATCGCAGCACCTTGGTTGCGATTATTCACATCGCAAGCCTTGTGAAAAATCGCGACGGACAGCATTTTGTCAAACTCAAAGAAAGCGATAAATTACTGGAAATTAGCCGCCGCCATCTGCCCACCGTCCGCAAAATTTTGCGCGACATGCACCTTCCCGAGTTGTAAATGTCTACTTTTATTTTAGCGTTGCGTTATTTGCGTCGCGATTGGCGACACCCCGAACTGCGAATTTTAAGTATTGCTTTGATTATTGCCGTGGCTGCGGTCAGTTCCGTGAGCTTTTTCACCAACCGCATTGAACAAGTGATTGCCCGCCAAGCGGGTGAATTAATTGGCGGTGATTTGGTGATTGCGGCTTATAGTCCTTTGCCGCCCACACTGCGGGAAACCGCGCAGGCGCAGGGTTTGAACGTTGCGGAAACGTGGAGTTTTCGTAGCGTGATTGTGCCGCAAACACAGCCGATTTTGACTGAAATCAAAGCGGTGAATAAGACGTACCCGTTGCGCGGCGAATTAAAAACCGCGCTTGCGGTGGACGCACCCGAGCAAATTGCACGGCAAATTCCGCGCGGTGAATTATGGATAGAGCCGCGTTTATTACAGCAAAGTAATTTAAAAATTGGCGATAAAGTGCGCGTCGGCGAGGCAGAGTTTCACCTTGGCAAAGTGTTGACCTATGAACCTGATCGCAGCAATGAACTTTTTCAAATTGCGCCGCGTGTGCTGATGAATCTCGACGATGTTGCCAGCACGCAATTAATCAGCGTCGGCAGTCGGGTGAAATATCGTTTATTAATCACGGGCGAACCTAATGCGATTAGTAACTATCGTGCGTGGGTTAAATCCTTAAAACTCACCCAATTAGACGTACTAGGCGTGGAAGATTCGCGCCCAGAAATTCGCAGTGCTGTCACCCGCGCCCAACAATTTTTGGGGCTGGCGGCATTAATTTCTGTGTTATTAGCAGGCGCGGCAATTGCCGTAGCCGCCCAACATTTTGCCCAACGTCAAGCCAATGCCAGCGCGATTATGCGGTGTTT
Source organism: Thiotrichaceae bacterium (assembly GCA_028688145.1). Taxonomy (GTDB): domain Bacteria; phylum Pseudomonadota; class Gammaproteobacteria; order Beggiatoales; family Beggiatoaceae; genus JAQTYU01. Next base: position 319,040 of record JAQTYU010000002.1, read on the forward strand.
GGGCGCGACGCAAAGCGTGGTGTTGCAGTTGTATTTGTGGCGAATTTTAAGTATTGGGATTTTGACCAGTTTAATCGGCTGCGTGCTGGGCTGGTTGGCGCAACAAGGCATTGCCGCGTTATTGGCGCAATATTTACAGAATTTACCCGCCTTGCCGCCGCCCGATTTTTCACCGTGGGGCGTGGGCATGGCGACGGGTTTAATTACCTTGTTAGGTTTTGCCTTGCCGCCGATTTTACGCATCAGCAGCGTGCCACCGTTGCGGGTGTTGCGGCATGAATTGGGCGCAACGCCGTTGCGGGTGTGGCAGGTGGTGATTATTGCAGGCTTGGCATTGAGCGGTTTAATGCTGTGGCAGGCGGGCGATTTCGCAATGGGCTGGCTGATGATTCGCGCGGTGGTGGGGGCGGTGGCGGTGTTTTTAATCGCGGCGTACTTGCTGATTAAAATTGTGGGCAAATTACGTTTAGGTTCGCAAATTACCTGGCGGTTTGGGCTGACAAATTTGGTGCGCCGTTCTGAATCCAGCACTTTACAATTAGTCGCTTTTGGCATGGGGATGATGGCATTGTTGCTGCTTGCGGTGGTGCGGGTGGATTTATTAGCCGCATGGCAGCACCAATTTACCGTAGGCACGCCCAATCAATTTTTAGTGAATATTTTACCCGAGCAAGTGCCCGCGATTGAAAAAACGCTGAGCGATATGGGTTTAAAAACTAATGGCATGTACCCGACGGTGGTGGGCAAATTCGCCTCAATTAATGGGGTCGGGTTATCCGCTGAGAATTACGAATCGGAACGTGCCAAACGCTTTATTAATCGCACGTTTAATTTTTCCAGTACGCTGCATTTGCCCAGCGATAATAAAATTCTTGAAGGCAGTTTTGATCCCAGCCAACCTAAACAATTGTCGGTTGAAGAAACTTTCGCCAAAGAATTAAGAATTAAACTTGGGGATGTGTTGCTGTTTCGGGTCGGTGAACGCGAAGTGAAAGCGACGGTAAACAGCATTCGGCGTGTGCATTGGGATTCCTTTAATGTGAATTTCTTTATTTTAGGTTCGCCCGACATGACTCAAGATTTGCCCGCGACTTATGTGAGCAGTTTTTATTTGCCGCCCGAGCGTGCGAATTTGTTGGGGGATTTGGTGCGCCAATATTCTAATGTCACGCCTGTGGACATTGGCAATGTGTTAAACCAAGTGCAAGTGATGATGCAGCAAGCGGTGTTGGCGGTGGAATATGTGTTTCTGTTCACACTGTTGGCGGGAATTATGGTGCTGTATGCCGCGCTGAATGCGAGCCATGAAGAACGTTTGTATGAAGGCGCGATTTTACGCACGCTGGGCGCGACGCGGCGGCAAATTCTCAGCGGTTTATTGGCTGAGTTTATTACCTTGGGCGCGTTGGCGGGATTTTTGGCGGCAAGCGTTGCCAATGTGGTGGGCTATCTGATTGGCGTGCATTTATTCGATTTGAATTACAGCGTGAATTATTGGATTTGGCTGTTGGGGATTTTTGGCGGTGGTTTGGGCGTGGGGCTTGCGGGCTTGTTGGGAACACGTCGCATTTTAGCGGTGCCGCCGTTGTTGGTGTTGCGCGGGGTGGGGTAGGAGTTTTATTTTAAATCAGTAGGTTGGGTTGCTGTTTTTTGCAACCCAATCTCAGCAACTAATGAAAGTCATTAGAGACAATATTGAACAGGGTGTTATGAATAGATTGTAAGTTTATAAGATTATGCTTATACATCCTGACGCAGGTTTAGAGCGTGTCATCAAGAATATCAGCATCCTAAAACTTTAGAATTAAGAAAAGCTGTAATGCGGCTTAATTATTTTCACCGCATCACTGAATTTAAGTCTAAGCTAAAAAGCCTTGCAAAGCCGCCGCATACTGTTCAATTTCTTGAGTGGTACGCATTTCTGTCGCACAAATTAACAAGGCATCGCCCAACTCAGGATAATCCTGATTCAGGGCGTAACCGCCGAGAATGCCTTGTGTCATCAAATGGGCTAACACTTCTTGCACGGGACGATTCACCCGCAGCACAGTTTCATGAAAATATGACCCACTAAATACCGTTGAAACGCCTGCAATTGCCGTGAGTTTCGCCGCTAATAATTGCGTGTTTGCATGACAACTGGCAGCATTTTTTTCCAAACCTTCCGCGCCGAGCAAAGACATATAAATTGTTGCTGCGGTCACCATCAAGCCTTGGTTGGTGCAAATATTAGAAGTGGCTTTGGCGCGGCGAATATGCTGTTCACGCGCTTGCAAAGTCAAAGTAAAACCTTCTTTACCTTCTAAATCCACAGTGCGCCCGACAATTCGCCCTGGCATTTGGCGAACATGCGCTTTTTTACAGCACATAAACCCGAAATATGGGCCGCCTGAAGACAAGGGAATTCCTAAGGGTTGACCTTCGCCACAGGCAATATCTGCCCCACGGCTGCCCCATTCTCCGACAGGCGATAACACTGCCAAACTCAACGGGTTGACCACGCCAATCACCAACGCGCCACGCGCTTGCGCCCAGTCGGTGAGTTCGTGCACCGCTTCTAAATTGCCAAAAAAATTGGGCTGTGGAATGACTAAAGCGGCAAATTCCGTTTCAGCATATTTTTCTAGCGTCGCGATGTCTGTCACCCCAGTGCTGGGGTTATACGGCACAGTAACGATTTCAATCGCTTGATTTTTAACCGTACTTTCCACCACACGCCGATATAAAGGATGTACGGTTTGTGGCATTAACACCCGACGGCACGGCTTTTTATGCAGCCGCACTGCCATCAACACCGCTTCTGCTAAGGCGGACGCGCCATCATATAAAGACGCATTCGAGGCTTCCATGCCCGTTAACTTCGCCATCATCGTTTGATATTCATACAATAATTGCAGCGTGCCTTGGCTGGCTTCGGCTTGATAAGGAGTGTAGGCAGAATAAAATTCGCCACGGGTGGCAATGTCCCACACCGCCGCAGGAATGTGATGTTGATACGCTCCTGCACCCGTAAAACAAACCAGCGGTTGATCTTGCGCGGCGCGTTGTTGCATTAATTGGGTAATTTCGCGCTCATTCAAACCATCGGGCACGTTGTCTAAAGCACGATAGCGCAGTTGGCTGGGGATTTCATCGAACAAGTCTTCAATATCAGACACGCCGATGCTGTCCAGCATTTGAGTAATATCAGTTTGAGTATGGGGAATATAAGGCATGGAATGAGTCGTTAGCAGTCAACAGAAATTAAGAAAGCGTTTCAGAGTAGGCGGCGGCGTTTAATAAAGCAGCGATACCGTTATCATCGCCTTCAGCGAGTTTGATTTTAAACAACCATCCATCCCCATAAGGGCTGGTGTTGACTAATTCGGGTTCGTCTTCGAGGGCTGAATTAATCGCAATGATTTCGCCCGCCACGGGGCTGTATACATCAGAAGCCGCTTTGACGGATTCCACCACGGCGCATTCTTCTTCAATCGCAACCGCATGACCGACTTCAGGCAATTCGATGAAGACTAAGTCTCCTAACAGGGCTTGCGCATGGTCGGTAATCCCGACGGTGACAGTGCCATCTTCTTCAAGGCGCACCCATTCATGAGATTGGGAGTATTTTAAATTTTCTGGTAAAGCACTCATCATCTATTCCTCATTAAGGCTAGGTCAACAATTTGCCTGAATTTAAAACGCGGCAGGCGTAAGTTTTCACCACAGTATAAAGCTTAGGTAAAAATAAACTTCGCGTATTCTAACAGATTGTAGGCTAGTCAGGCAGTGCGTTGTTTTTACATATGCTTAGCGCGAAACATCATGCTTTACCCTGTTAAAACCTGAAATCTGTAAAATGATGTCCCGCACAGATAAACATTTTTCAAATGTAAGTTTAGGCATTACGCAGTTCAATTAATATCGTATTAATTCAACTACGTAACTCCTAAAAATAATTTATTAGCACTATTTTAGAGCTGGAAACTCAGTCTACATTTTTGAATCAAACTGTCTACGCCTCGGACTTGATTAAAAAGCATAGCTAGATGATTTTACAAGGAATTAATGCATCTTCATCAAATCCATAGACTGCACATAAACGATGATAACCATCCGCAATGATGACTTTGCCATGTGCAGTATCACGTACCAAGAGCAAGGGTGAAAGCAGTTCACCTTCTTCGATTTTGGTGCGGTCTTTTTCGACACGAAGATTGCTAATGCCTAACAATGAAAGCCCTGATGCACGAAACATATCTTTTGCTTTGAACTCGGACATGGGCGCAAGTTTCAGTTTTTCGACTTGCATCATGGCGAAATGTTCATCATAAATTAGGCTTAAATAGGACACCGCCGCAGGATAGTTATGAACTTCTGGCTCGCTTAACCAATGTATTTTGAAAGATTTTTTAGTCATTTTCAGACTCCTTGTGTGTTTGGAAATACGCCATGTGGTGATTTTTCCAAACTTGAAGACGGGCGGGCAGTGCTTGCGAATGAAATAACAAGTTCAATGCTAGGATATAGGCGACGTGGTTAATTATGACATATACTCGTTGACTGTAGGATTTACTCGCCCTTCGTTTCCGCGATTATTAGGATAAAATGATGACACTTAAATTTTTAGGCATTTCTGGTAGTTTACGCCGTCATTCATGCAACACTGGTTTATTACGTGCTGCACAGCAACAGCTTCCTGCTGAGGTTTCACTCGAGATTGCGAATTTAAGCAATGTGCCTTTATACAATGCCGATATTGCTGAAAAGCCCGAAGCTGTCACCCAAGTTTTTGCCCAATTAGAAGCAGCCGATGCCTTAGTGTTAGCCTGTCCTGAGTACAATTATTCAATTGCCCCTGCGCTGAAAAATATTCTCGACTGGGCCTCGCGTGAACCTAATAATGCCTTGCTTGCCGATAAGCCTGTTGCGATTTTAGGCGCGGGCGGTGGCATGGGAACATCACGCGCTCAATATCATTTACGACAAGTTTGTGTGTTTTTAAACTTGCATCCCTTGAATAAACCTGAAGTTTTTGCGAATGCGTTTGCAGGCGGTTTTGATGCAGAAGGCAATCTGATTGATGCGAAACTCATCGAAATGGTGGCAGAACAAATGCGTGCTTTGGCGGTGTGGACGGAACGTTTGAAGAAATAATTTAAGACTTACAAATAAAACTGCGCCCCTAAATCCCCTAAAGGGGACTTAAAAGATTAAATTTTTGTCTTTAGCCCCCTTCAGGGGGTTGGGGGCGCAGTATCATTTAAATCTGTTTCACAAATACTTTAGATTTACGCTGATAGTTGTACATCATGCGGCGCGAGACGGGCAATAAGTCAATGTCCGCAACCCCAAAACCACGTTCTTGAAACCAGTGTGCCGTGCGGGTAGTCAGCACAAAAATCCGTGAAATATGTAATTGTCGGGCTTCACGTTCCAAAAAAGCTAACAACGCATCGCCGCGTTGATCACCCCGATACGCATCATGCACCGCTAAACAGGCTAATTCTGCCATGTCTTCTTCTGGAAAAGGATACAGCGCAGCACAGGCAGTAATCATCCCATCGCGTTCTTGCACCGTGAAATAGCCGATTTCCATTTCCAGCTTTTCACGCGAGCGACGTACCAATATCCCTGCTTCTTCCAACGGTTCGATTAATTCCAACAAGCCGCCAATGTCATCAATCGTGGCTTTGCGAATATGTTCAAACGGATCGGTGCTGATTAACGTGCCCACACCGTCGCGGCTGAATAATTCCAATAATAATGAACCATCGGTTTCTCGCGTCACCAAATGCACCCGAGGTACGCCATATTGGCAGGCTTTGACCGCATTTGCCAATTGCCGAGTTTTATCTAAATCTTGTTGTTTGGCTAACCAACGCTGTGCTTCAATCAAGCTGAGTTGACGAATTAATTGCCCCATTTCATCAAACAAGCCGTTGTTATTGTCGGTTAAACACACCCATTTCACCGCCCGCAAACCAATCGCCACCGCTGTGGCAACTTCTTCGGTGGAAATATTAAAAATTTCGCCTGTGGGTGAATAACCAATCGGGGAAACCAAGACAATGCTGCCTTCATCCAGATGGCGCGTGATGCCTGTCGCATCCACGCGGCGCACTTCACCCGTATAACAAAAATCCACGCCGTCCCGAATTCCCACAGGTCGGGCGGTGATGAAATTTCCTGAAGCGGTGCGAATGGTGCGGATACCCACGTTTGAAGTCGGTGAGTTTGCAAGCCCCATGGATAAATAACTTTCAATATCAATTGACACTGAACCACAGGCCTGTTTAACACATTCTAAAGTGCTCTCATCAGTGATTTGCATGCCATTGACATAGCGTGCGATCAAGCCTTTGGCGATTAAACCCTCTTCAACTTGTCGGCGCACCCCATGCACCAACACCAAGCGAATCCCTAAACTGCTGAGTAGGGCAATATCATAGATTAAATAGGGAAAATCTGGCGATTCAACCGCCTCTCCACTGAAGGAAATCACGAAAGTACGACCACGATGTGCGTGAATATAAGGGGAGGCTTCACGAAACCAATCAACGAATTGTTGTGCTTTATTAGGTGTGTACATGGCTTTGGGTAGGAGACGAGGAAGTTTGTCTAACATGTCAGTGGTAAAAAGATAAGGGTTATTTGTTTATTTCAATCCACACTCGACCTCATCCGCCAAGTGACTTTCTAGTAATAGCTACCAGAGGATAGAGGTTAATGAAGCTGTAATTATAGTCAAATTTTGTACAAAAATAGGGCTTCGTTCAGGGTATTTTTTTGCACTGCATCATTTTAATGCACCAAATGAGTGCGCATAATAAAGTTAGGTTAAAAACTAGGGCAAAGTCTGCCCCAAAAAAATAAATTAATTTAATTAACTCTCTGATAAGTTTTATAAAAATAATGTGGCATGTTTATTGTATTTTACTCTGGCGTGTTAAACAAAAACTTACTAAAAAACACCCAACATGATTACTGCCCCACGCTCAAGCCTAAAAAATATGTTGAGCCGAAAGATTACTCTCACAATAGGATGCAACTAAGATGCACTTCGCTAAGACTGTCTTGATGACCGCAATTATCGCTGCCACTGCTAACTTCAGTGTGCAAGCGGCTGAAGAAGCTAAAAGCCCTTTCACATTCAGCTCTAATGTGGGCTTCACCAACAATTACATCTATCGTGGGATTTCTCAAACCGATAAAAAGATGGCATTACAAGGCGGTTTCGATATTGCCCATGAGAAAGGCTTTTCCTTGGGTGTTTGGGGTTCTAGCGTTAAGTTTTTAGAACCCAACACGGTCGCTGAAAGTGATCGCGCCCATGTAGAAGTGGATATCTACGGCGGCTATACTGGTAAAATTCGTGACGACTTGAATTATACCGTCGGTTTCATTCACTATGCCTACCCCAATTCTGGTAAAGATTTGAATTATGCCTTCACCGAAGGCAATGTCGGTTTGAATTACACCTACAAAGATTTAGATTTAGGGGTTAAATACTCCTACTCCCCCGAATTCTTCGGCAAAGTTGGGAAAGCCAGCTATTACGAACTCAATGCCGGCTACAAATTGCCCCATGATTTCAGCTTAGTCGCGCACGTTGCCCGCCAACAGTTTCATAACAATGAATTGGCGAAAAGCTATACCGATTACCTGTTAGGGGTCAATTACGCATTACCCCAAAACTTCACGGTCAGCTTGCAGTACGTCAACACCAGCCTTAAAGACAATGAATGGGCCAAGAGCCAATTCGTTGCCATGGTTAAGAAAACTTTCTAATTGCTTAATTTAGCCGTATCAGGAGCATAGCTTATGAAAATGGTAGTCGCAGTGATTAAACCCTTTAAACTGGATGATGTCCGTGAAGCACTGTCGGATATTGGTGTGCAAGGGATTACCGTCACCGAAGTGAAAGGATTTGGGCGGCAAAAAGGACATACCGAACTTTATCGGGGCGCAGAATACGTAGTTGATTTTCTGCCTAAAGTTAAAATCGAAGCGGCTGTGAATGATGATTTGGTCGAACGCGTGATTGAATCCATCACCAAAGCAGCCAACACGGGCAAAATCGGCGACGGTAAAATTTTCGTGTTCAATATTGAACAATCAATTCGGATTCGCACTGGCGAAACGGGAAACGACGCGCTGTAAGCGATATTTCTTAACTTTAAACTGAGGCTTATTCGGAGAGCTTTATGAAAAAAACTTCCCTTTTTGGTTTAGGCATCGCGGCATTAATGCTGCTAAGCAGTGTGGTCACTGCGGATACCGCAGCACCTGCGGCGGCTCCTACCGCTGCAACAACTACCGCACCTGCGACTGTTGCACCCGCAACGCCTGCGGTTGCTCCTGTAGCAGCAACGCCTACAGTTGCCGCAGCACCTGCCGCCCCCGCAGCAACGCCTGCACCGACCATTAATTCTGGCGACACGGCTTGGTTGCTGATTTCCTCCGCTTTAGTATTATTAATGACCCCCGGTTTAGCATTATTTTACGGCGGTTTAGTGCGTTCTAAGAATGCCTTAAACATGTTCATGAAGTCTTTCATTTCTATGGCATTGGTCTCAGTCATTTGGGTGGTTGTGGGCTATAGCTTGGCATTCACCAAGGGCAATCCCTATATCGGCGGTTTAGATTGGGCTTTCTTACAAGGCGTGGGCTTAACCCCTAATACTTTCTACGGCGCAACCGTGCCTCACCAATTATTCATGATTTTCCAAATGATGTTTGCCATCATCACCCCCGCATTAATCAGCGGTTCTGTGGCTGAACGTATGAAATTCAGCAGCTTTGTGGTGTTCATGACGATTTGGAGCGTGGTGGTTTACTCTCCTTTGGCTCACATGGTTTGGGGCGAAGGCGGTTATTTACGTGATTTAGGCGCGTTAGACTTTGCTGGCGGCACCGTGGTGCATATCTCCTCAGGTTTCTCGGGCTTAGTGTTGGCAATCCTGTTAGGTAAACGCAAAATTGGTCATAACGATGACACCAGACCTCACAACTTACCCTTTACCTTATTAGGGGCTGCCTTACTGTGGTTTGGTTGGTTCGGTTTCAACTCAGGTTCTGCAATTGCTTCCAATGAATTGGCGGTCAGTGCTTTCGTAGTCACGCATATTGCCGCAGCGACTGCCGCTTTAACTTGGGTCTTGATTGAATGGGTAATGTATAAGAAATCTACCGCTTTAGGTTTAGCAACGGGCGCAGTCGCAGGTTTGGTTGCAATTACCCCCGCTTCTGGTTTTGTAGACCCTATCGGTGCTTTGGCAATTGGTTTCGGGGTTTCCATTGTTTGTTTATTAGGGATTCGTCTGAAACATTCTTTAGGGTATGACGATTCTTTAGATGCTTTCGGTGTACACGGTTTAGGTGGAGCTTTTGGCGCAATTGCCACAGGTTTATTTGCGACTAAAGCAGTGAACAGTGCAGGTGCTGATGGTTTGTTCTATAACGGTGGTACTGAATTATTAGTGAAACAATTTATTGGTGTGGGTGTTGCGATTGCGGTTGCTGTGGTTGGCACCTTAATCATCGCCTCTATCATTAAATTGGTCATGGGTCTGCGTGTGGATCAAGAAGAGGAACAAGCAGGCTTAGATTTAAATCAACACGGCGAAATGGCTTATTCTCGTTTGACTTAAGCGTTTGTCTAGTCAGTAGCATTGCGGGTGCTTCGGCACCCGTTTTTTTCGCCTGAAATATTTTTAACTGCGCCCCCAACCCCCTGAAGGGGAGGGCTTCCCGCGATTACCACGACGATGTACTGAGACCACACTACGCAAATCTGCCCATCTCTCCTCAGAGGATACCGACCAGACTTTAACCCGATAGCAGATATTACGCCCATGCGCTTTTACTTCTTTGATTTCGGCTAATAAGCGTTCTCGTAACTTCTTTTGATTCCCTTTGAGAGGTATCACATAAGCATGATTATTATTGATAATCAGCGCTACTGTTTTTTTTGGGTGTGAAGCGCATCTAATGTGAAGATAGCTTTCTCCACTTGAAACAAACTCAGCAGGGCTTGAACCTGATGAATCTCGCTCTGCTTGCTGTTTTCTAAAGTTCCAAGCTGCAAGACTAAATGACTTTGATGCCCGAAAAAGCTTACTAAACTTACAAAGTTCTGCTCCGCATCATGGCAATGAGTGACGGTGCTATTAATGCTTTTTCCATCAATGGCTATCAGCTCTGGCTTATAATGATTCAACATCCATTGATTAAATGCCTCACATAACTCTTGAACATCGAGACGATTACTGAGCCTTAGGAAGGTTGATGCACAAGGTGCTTTACCACGGGGTAAAGGAATCTGGTTTGCTAAGAGTGGATGGTTGAAGTTTGCGAAAGTGACCAAGAAGAGGCTTGCTTTTAGAGCAATTACAAGCAAAGATGAAATTAAATGGCAAGTAGCACAATAGGATGTTCCGACGACAGCGCATCAATCGAGATTCACAATTTTCATACGAATGATGCGCTTCATGCCTCAGCACATCCTATTAACACTTAAGCTTTTAACGCTGCGTTAATTTCCCTTTAATAAACTGCCAAACGCTTTGCGGCGGAATCTTAACCTCTTCAAGCACATGCAGCAACATCACTGAAATGTTATCAGTGCCACCATGATCATTTGCCAAATTCACTAAATTTTGAGCAATGCGCCCCAACTCCAGTGGCGATTCATTCAACAACTGCTCGATTTCTTCATCATCCAACATGTCGTTCAAACCATCAGAACACAGCAGATATACATCATTTTCCGACACAATCTGAGTCTGAACATCAATATCGACTTCTTCCACCACCCCCAACGCACGGGTGACGATATGCCGATTGGGCGAATGTTGCGCTTGGGCGCGGGTATAAAACCCGCAGTCGATTAATTCCTGCAACACCGAATGATCCACCGTCAATTGTTGCAGCTGCTGATGACGTAGGCGATATAAACGCGAGTCGCCCACATGCGCAATGCTCAATTCATTCCCTTTCAACACTGCCGCCACAATCGTTGTGCCCATACCGCGATATTGCGGTTCTTGCATTGCCGCATCGAGAATCGCTTGATTAGCTTTTTGAATCGCACTTTTTAACAAAGCGTTGATGACCGCGCCACTGGCGACTTGATCCTGTTTGGTATATTGCGACAAGCTCGTGCTCAATTCAGAAAGCACGGTGTCCACCGCAATCTTGCTGGCAACTTCCCCAGCCTGATAGCCGCCCATGCCATCTGCTAATATCACAATGCCTAATTTGGAATCATGCGCCATACAATCTTCATTGTGTTCTCGCACTTGTCCCGTGTCGGTACAACTCGTAATCTCTACGCGCATGATAATCTAATCGCTGGTTGAATAAGGCAATTTAAAATGACAGCATTCTTGCAAAACTTGCATAGGGGTGTCGCCCTGTATTTTCGCACATTCGCACAAAGCTTGGGCAAATTCTGCACCTGATTGGAAACGGTTTAACGCATTTTTTTGCAAAGCCTTATCGACCACCGCTCCCATACAAATGGGTAAATCTGGGCGCACTTCGAGCACATCAAAATAAGGTTCATGGGTAATTTTAAAAATTAACGCCGCCATTGAATCCGCGCCCTGAAACGGTAATTGTCCCGTTAATAATTGGTACAAAGTCACACCCAAAGAATACAAATCCGCTCGCCCATCAATCTGTTTGCTCGCCAGTTGTTCAGGCGACATGTACGAAGGCGAACCCAGAAAAATACCTGTTTTGGTCTTATTTGAATCAGTAATGTGTGCAATGCCAAAATCGGTGATTTTAATATCTTCAGTCGCGGGATTATACATAATATTCGCGGGCTTGATGTCGCGATGAATCACGCCTTGCTGATGCGCATAATCCAAAGCCAATGCCACTTGGTGCACGATTTTCATCACTGTGGGCACAGGCAATAAATTCTCCGTTTTGGTAAACGGCACTAAACTGCCGCCCTTGAAAAACTCCATCGAAATATAGGCTAAATCATTTTGCTCGCCCGCGTCATAAGTCGAGATAATATGAGGATGTTGCAAACGTCCTGCGGCAGTGGCTTCACGGAAAAAACGTGCAATCGCTTCCTCAAATTCAAAACCATCAAATTCTTGGGATAAAGCTAAAGTTTTGATAGCGACTAAGCGATCCAATTTTGGCTCTTTGCCTAAATACACAATTCCCATCGCGCCGCGCCCCAATTGGCGTTCAATTTGATAACGCCCGATTGTCGGTTTTTCCCCTGTTTCGTCAGCTAACAGGCAATCACGCGGATTGAAACTTGCGGGGCGTGCATGGTTCAATCGGTCTAAACGGCGTTCTACATCACGGAAATTCATATCATTTTTTAAAATATAACGATACACCGCGCCCGCGCCGCGAGGATAACGTTTCAGTTCATAATCCAGCGCGAGATTATAAAGCAGGCTTAAAATGACAGGGTCGGGCGGGCATAAGCGAAACTTCTCAAATGCCATATCTAACTGCCCTTGTCCCTGCAACGCCAAACCCAATAAACGATTACTTTCAATGGCATCGGGATGCAGACGGAACGCATCTTGATAAGCAATGATGCTATTTTTAATCCACAACGCCGCTTGTCCCACGATTAAAATCAACAGTAAAAAGCCCATTGGTACATCATAACCATTGGATAATAATATTAAATATATCCCATAAATCACGCCCGCCAACCCACCAACCCATAGTAAAGCAGTTTGTGGGAATTTGATTTTAGGCAACAGCAAGCTTAAAAATAAGACTACCGCCAACCACGCGCCAACCTGCACCCACACGCTCCATGCGGGCTGAATAATTACTTGATTTAATAAACTATTAACGGCATGAGCGGTTAAAAAAACGCTGGGTAAATTGCCCACGGGCGTAGGAAAAGACGTGCTAAAAGCGGGCGCAGTCACTCCAATCAACACCACTTTGTCGCGAAATTTTTCGGGGGAAATTTTGCCCGTCCATAAATCGGCGACGCTATCGACGGTGAAAACATTGGGATTAAACGGCGGTTGAATGCTTAAATCGGGGCTGTGCGCCACTCGCAATGCGCCTGCCAAACGCACGCGTTTTTCCAAGCGCACTTCTAAATGTTCACGTTCAAAACTGCGGGCTTTGGCAGCCAATAATAAAGGCAAACTCGGTAAATACATCGTGCCGACTTTGGAGATAAGCGGCTGGCTGAATCCTTGCACGGGGCTGGGTAAAAATCCTACGCCTGCGGCAGTTTCGCCCAAGGCGGCAATTGGGGCGAGAAAGTTCTGACTGCTTAATAAATTGGGCAAATCTTGGGTAATTTCGTCGGGGTCAAGTTTACGGGTGGCTAATTTGAAATGCGCGAGATATGCGGGTAAGGGCGTAGCGACTTGGGTTTGCACTGGCATTCCAAAAAACACATTGCCCGCTTTTTTGACACTGTAAGCAAGGCGTTGATCGCTGTCGAGTTCCATACGCACGGCATATAATTTATCTTCTAAAGTAGTCAGGGTTTCATTAATATTTTTATGCGCTTGAATGAGTTGGGCAAAATCTGCGGTATTCACGCTGTCGGGGGCGCGGGCGCGTAATTTCCCCAGACTTTCTAACGCGCCGTGCAATTGTTCGGGCAAAGTAGCAAGCCCTTTGTCTTGTGCATAATACGCCAGCATTTCTTCAATTTGCGGCAAGGCGGGGTCGGTGTGCGGCTGGGAAAAATCTTGGGTGAAGGCAATCGCTTTGCTATAAGGCGCAAGTTTATCAATCAGTTGTGCGTACACATTGCGTGACCACGGATAATCCCCCAGTTGTTGAATGCTGGGCGTGTCAATCGCTAATACAGCAACTTTATTAGTTTGCAGGGCGGGCGTGGGCAAGCTGCGTAAACTGAGTTGATATAGAATTTGATCTATGCCTTGTAGTCCATTCAAAGCAAATAACAACGCGAATAAGCTCCCAACAGCTAAGCCTATCACACGGTCTTGTTCCCAAAATCTGTCTCGTATACGCATTATATTCAGCAGTTGCTCAGAAAGTTACACGGGCTTTAGCAGAATATGTGCCAAGCTGCTAGCTTGTTCATGAGGCTTAGGTTAAATTCAGTCGCCATCTCAAATAAACAATTCATTGCTCGGTGTATTATAACGATAAATCAGCGTCAACTCTGTAAATATGTACTATCGGAATAGTCTATTAAACATATTTTGGGGTAGAATTTATTTAGGGGGATTTGGAGGCGCAGTTTTGCCTTCTCTGAAATGGCGTAACACCTAAACTATTTAAATATAAATATATTTATTATCAGTATGGGTTATGCTGTTTACAATTAAAGCCCACGACACCCCTTGCCCCAAGAGGCGGTATTTAAAATAACCGTGGGTTACCCCCTGTTTCACGGGGTGGGGCGCAGTTAAATTTTTAAACTTGAACTGCGTAATGTTTAGAAAAAAATGTTTACGTCGAATACGGATCAAAAAAGGAAAAGAATATGAAAAGATCAGTCATTCTTGTTGGATTATGCCTTGCTATTTTGGGTTGCCAAAACAGCAGTACACTTAAACAAGCAGATGTTACCCAGGTGGAATTGCGTGAAATTGCCACCGCTCAGAAATTAGAGGGATTACGCGATGATCCCACGGCTTTGTATCAATTCTTGAAAACCATGCCGAAAGGCGCAGATTTACACAACCATCTCTCGGGCGCAGTCACCACCGAACGTTTGATTGAATGGGCGATTGCGGATAATTTATGCGTCGATCCTAAAACGTGGATAGCAGGCTCGTGCAAATTAAAACCCTTGCCGATTGTCAAAGCCAAAACCGACAAAGCCTTATATCAAACGCTGTTAAGCCAATGGTCTATGGAAGGCTTTCAAGGCGGTTTGTTAGCGGCGCATCAACATTTCTTTGATGCCTTCGGGAAATTTTCAGCGGTGCTTTCTGAAGAACGGACGGATGATGCGATTGCCGATGTGCTCTCAACGGCGGGCAAACATCACCAAATGTATGTGGAGTTAATGCAAGGGTTTGGGGCAAGTGAAGTGGGCAATTTGGGCGAGAAATATATTCCCGCCAACGAACACTGGACGGAAGCTTATTTGTTAGAAAAGCGTAAGCAAATCATTGCTGATCCGCTGTTTCGCAGCACGCTTATCAAGAATGCGGCGCATTTAAAAACCGCGCTCGAAGGGGCACGTAAACTGTTGAGCTGTGACAAACCCGCGCCTGAGTTAGGTTGTGAGGTTGATGTGCGTTTCTTAGTGTCGGCAAATCGCACCAAAGACAGAAGCTCGGTGTTTGCACAATGGGTTTATGGTTATGAATTAGCCCAAGCCACACCGCTGGTGGTGGGTGTCGAATTGGTCTCGCCTGAGGAATCTCCCAATTCATTGCGCTATTATGATGATGAAATGTACGCATTAGATGTCTTACATCGCTTTAATAAATCGAATGCATTACGCACGCCCGTACATATTGCCTTACATGCGGGCGAGTTAATTCCTGAAGTTCTGCCTGACACCCCTGCGGGACAAGCCCATCTGAAATATCATATTCGTCAAGCCATTGAAGTGGCTCATGCGGAACGGATTGGACACGGAACCAATGTGTTTGAAGATGAAAAACCTCTCGACTTGTTACAAAAAATGCGTGAAAAGAATGTGATGGCAGAAATTTGCCTGACTTCTAACGCCATTTTATTGGGTAAATCGGG
Organism: Thiotrichaceae bacterium; assembly: GCA_028688145.1. Lineage (GTDB taxonomy): Bacteria > Pseudomonadota > Gammaproteobacteria > Beggiatoales > Beggiatoaceae > JAQTYU01. The sequence continues at coordinate 334,718 of JAQTYU010000002.1, forward strand.
CAGCAATCATCCTGTGAATGCTTATCTGGAAAACAATGTGCCTGCCGCCTTGGCAACCGATGATGAAGGCATCTTCAGAAATAATATCACGGATGAATTTGTGCGCGCAGTCACGGTGCAGCATTTGGAATATCCTGCCTTGAAGAAAATGGTTCGTAGCAGTTTAGAACATAGCTTCTTACCCGGTGCTAGCCTTTGGAAAATCGCCAACCAATTTGATCAGGTGGTGGAGGTTTGCGCTGGCGAAGTGGTAGGCAATCCAAAACCTGCGGAACGTTGTGCACAATGGCTGAATACCAATAAACGTGCTGCGATGCAGTGGAAGTTAGAAAGCAAACTCAATACCTTTGAAAACACGGTTGTGCCACAGTCTTAAATTAGTAAGCTTCTGAGCACGGCTCGCGTTTAAAATTAAAACGCACTGCGTCCCCTGTGGATAGACTTTAAGTCCAGTAACAATGCTTAAATGTCGATTTTAGCCGCTTGGAAATGCAGTGCGTTTTTCTATTTATTGATGTTGAAAATTTCCGTACTTTAGCCTGAGTTCGGAATAAGGAAGACTAGAAAATTTAGCAGTCGTAGGGTGGAATAGCGTAGCGTATTCCACCAAGAAAGGTGATAACTCTAGGTATGACGCAGTTAAATCGATAAGACCCTCATTGTACGGTAGAAGCCTGTAAAATCCTCGCCGCTGGAGCGACGAGGTAGTCATTCCAACGTTGGAGCGTTGGAACGAGACAAGTATCACGCTTCATGGTGGAATACGCTACGCTATTCCACCCTACTACAAAGATTTCTTATCCCGAACTACAGGTTACTGTAGCCTGACATATAACTATCTGTGCTAAATATTGTGTAATATATTATTTTTTGTTATTTAAGAGTTCATCTATAATGACATTTCAATGAAAACGCAGCGCGTGTTTGCAGTTGCGAACGCTTAATAATTTTGAAATTTATAAAGGAACTTCATCATGCCTAATTCTGGTGTACATTCGATTATCCCCAAAGATGCTTGGGAACTTTTACAAAAAAATCCTAAAGCGGTGTTGATTGACGTGCGTTCCGAACTGGAATATTTATTTGTGGGACATCCTAAAGGCGCGATTCATATTTCATGGATTGAAGCCCCTGAATGGAAAGTGAACCCCCATTTTATTGCAGAAGTGCGTAAAGTGGTGCTGGGTGGGATTATTTCTGACCATGACGACAATGAAAACTCGGTTGACAGCGCGCCTGTATTGCTGATTTGTCGCAGCGGTGCACGTTCTTTGGAAGCAGGGAAGGCATTGCGTAAAGAAGGTTTTAGTGATGTTTACAATGTGTTAGAAGGTTTTGAAGGTCCTTTGGATGCAGAACACCATCGCGGCACAATTGCTGGCTGGCGTTATCACCAATTACCTTGGGAACAGTGTTAAAACTTGGTACAGGATGCGCTGTATAAATTTATACTTTCCTCTAAACAATACCAGTTTGTTATCATACACTATGAAATCGTGGAGCTTGATGACATGGTGAAGTATGAGCAGTGATGCACTGATTATCTGGTTATGGCAAAACGCCAAAAGGATTAGCTGGTGGACAGGCTGGTTATTGTTGAGTTTGGTCATTATGGGTTATTTCGGCTCAGCCCTATGGACGCAGCAATCTCAAGGCGTGTTTATTCCGGGGGTTTTGAGTGCGGGACATCACCAATTTGCAGATAAATGCCAAGTCTGTCATCAAGCTTTTACCCGCGACTCACAAGCCGCTTGTGTTGGATGTCATGCCAGTGGTCTCGAACACGATACCCACAGTGCTGCAAAACTCAGCACCGCTTCCAATAACACCGCTCTTGATGTGAGTCGCTGCGTTAGCTGTCACACCGAGCATAAACCTGAAATTACTCAAAAAATGGGAGTCACGCGGTCCCTTGATTTTTGCGTGGGCTGTCATCAAAAAACGCTAGAAACACGTCCCAATCACCAGAATTTAGCCGCCGACAGTTGTACCCAATGTCATAATTATCATGATAATCGGGCATTAACTCCCCGTTTTTTAAATGCACATCACCATGATCCCAAGCTTTCCGCAGAACCGCGTTTAATCCAGCGTAATTTTAGCGATTACTATAGACAGCAAATCAAGTTCCCTCTAAAAATATTCAGTGTCATTGAGCAGGATTCACCGTCATTTGTGCATTTATCGAGTTCATTGGCAAGTGAATGGGAAAAAAGTCGTCACGCGCAAACAGGGGTGAATTGTAAGGCTTGTCATAGCAATTCAACGGCAAGCTGGATTGAAAAACCTGACTACAAAGTCTGTCAAGATTGCCATCAAGCCGAAAAAGACAGTTATCTGAAAGGGAAACACGGCGTTGCGGCGGCGTATGAGTTGCCTGCAAGCTCCGTGATTGGGGGGGCACATTTGCCGATGCAAATGGGGGCGCAACATCGCAAATTGAATTGCAATAGTTGTCACCCAGCACACCGTTTTGAAACCACCCATGCAGCGATTGATGGCTGTTTGAACTGTCACGCTGACACGCACAGTTTAGAGTACAAACAATCGACACATTATAAGCTGTGGGTTGAGGAACAGACCAGCAAAGGCGCGGCTGGAATTGGGGTTTCTTGTGCCAGTTGTCATTTGCCACGGCTGCAAACGCCAGAGCGCGTCGTTGTTGAACACAGCCCCAGCACGAATCTACATCCTAATCATAAGATGCTAGAAACCGTGTGTTTAAAATGCCACGGTTTAGAATTTAGTTTGGATGCGCTGAGCAATCAGGAATTAATCAAGCATAATTTTAATGCGGCTCCCAAAGTGCCTTGGAAAGGCTGGGCCTTGTTGCCGCCGTAATTTAAATACATTCATTCCCCCTTTGTCAAAGGGGGATGCTAAGACAATTTGCGATGTTGCAACACGGGAAAGCTGTGGCGCAAGGCTCGCAAGGCTTCCATGTCTATATCGCTACAAATCACGCCTGTGCCGCGTCGCAATTGGGTGAGAATGCTGCCCCATGGGTCAACAATCATGCTGTTGCCGTGGGTTTCGCGACCGTTGACGTGGTAGCCGCCTTGATTTGAGGCAATCATAAAGCTTAAATTTTCAATTGCCCGCGCCCGCACTAAAACTTCCCAATGCGCCCGTCCTGTTAATGCGGTGAAGGCGGAGGGCAGACAAAAGATTTCTACCCCTTGTTCGACCAGTTGGCGAAACAATTCGGGAAAACGCAGGTCGTAACAAATCGCTAAGCCGAGTTTTCCGAAGGGAGTTGCGACGGTGACAAGCTGCTTGCCTGCTTCGACTGTGCCCGATTCAAAATAAGATTCGCTGGGCGTGGTGTTGACATCGAACAAGTGCATTTTGTCGTAACGCGCCATACATTGCCCATTTGGATTGAATACTAAACAGGCGGCGCGAACTTTGTCGGGGGAATCTGCGAGCAGGGGAATGGTGCCGCCGACTAGCCAGAATTTGTGTTTTAGGGCTTGTTGGGCGAGAAATTGTTGAATTTTACCTGTTCCAAATGCTTCGCGAAGGGCGACTTTATCAGTTTCGTGAATGCCCATCAGGAAGAAGTTTTCAGGAAGTACGACTAATTCCGCGCCCATGGCGGCGGCATCTTGAAGCAGGCGCGCGGCTTCATGAAGATTTGCATTCAGGTTTGAACCTGATGCCATTTGAATGACTGCAACACGGGGCATAAGAAACGCTGTGAGTAAGAGGAATATCGGGTGAAATGATATTAACAAATACAGCGGATAAATCCTATAGAACCGATTTGAAGTCTTAAAAAGGGAGCGCGTTGTTTAATGATAAGCTTGATAAAACACAGTTTGAGTTTGGCATTAGCATTCTCAAGACTGCGCTCAAAGTTCTTAACCAAGGACTTACCTCTCTCCAGCTACGCATTAGAACGTTCGACTACCCAGCTTGCCTTGACGGGCGCAAAGTTTCAGCGATTACCCACTCTTCATCGTTTAGGCTACTTGAATAAGGGTTCATTTTGTTTAGCTTCCCCCTTTGAAAAAGGGGACTGAGGGGGATGATTTAAGATCGCCGCAACTGTTGGGATTTTTAAATCCCCCCTGCCCCGAGTAGAGTCCCAAAGTAGAATAAACTAGGAAAAGTTATAAACTTAGAAAGAGGAAAATAGCTAAAAAGAGGAGTCTCCCATGAGCAATCTATTAGAACACCTAGAAGCCCTCACGGATAGTCGACATGCTAAAGGGAAGCGACATTCTCAAACTGCGACCCTTGCTATTGTACTTCTGGGGATGCTATGTGGGCATGTTCATATCAAAGCCCGTTTTGCTAAACAATATCAACCCCAGTTGGCATTAGCTCTTCCTCTGCCTATTTGATTCGGGTGAATCGAGTTTCAGAAAGAGGGAGTCACACAACAGATTACATCAGCAATCAATGTTTATCTCCAGAAGACTATGCAGTCTATATACAAGGACATAGACAGATAGAAAATAACTTACACTGGGTTAAAGATGTGCTGTTTTTAGAAGATAAATGCAGGCTTAAGAAGCCTAGTCAGGCTTTAGTGATGGGGATATTGAGAAGCATGGCGCTCAATTTGTTAAGGCTTTCAGGTATTGATTCCTGCACAGAGGGTTTTATGTTTATGCAGGCTCAGTTTCAACATCCTTGGCTTCTTTTGCAGACATTTTAAACTTCTTCTACTTTGGGACTCTACTCCCCCAACCCTCTAAAGGGGGCTAAACATAAACAAATGTGTCATGTTTAAAGTCCCCTTCAGGGGATTTAGGGGCGCAATTAAAATCACTATTAATCCTTGCGCTTCACATCCAAGTAATCGCGCCAATAAATTCACCGATAACACCACGCCACCCAAGCCGCATAGGTTGAATTGCCAACGGTAACTCAAGCTATGGATTTCACTAAAAGCACTTTTTAATTATGTAAATTATGATAATTGCGTGAATTACGGTTCAGACAAAATCCCCTAAAGCCCCCACCAGCGATTCTTTCACCCAAAAATCCAAATCACCCCAAAATTTTGCCAAAAATCCCCGACAACAACCCGAAAAACCTTGCATTTTCCAAATAAGTTTTATAGTTTAACAACTATCTTATTTAGCCCATTGTGTCCTAATTCAAGGACTGCTGCTTGTGCCATGAAAATTTTACAACTAAAACTCATCGCTTTTGGACTTTTTACCAATCAAACGCTTGATTTCTCTAAAGGAGAATCGGGCTTACACCTGATTTCAGGGCTTAATGAAGCGGGCAAAAGCACCAGTTTACGGGCGATTAAACACCTCTTATTCGGCATTCCCGAAACCACCGCCGACACTTATCGCCATCCCGCCAATCAATTACGGCTCGGCGCGAAATTACGCAATGTGCAAGGCGAAGAATTAGACATCATCCGCCGCAAAGGGCGCAAACAAACCCTATTCGATACCAATGAAGACCCCTTAAATGAAGCCGTGTTATCGCGTTATTTAGGCGGCATTAATGAAGCGCAATTCAGTCATTTATTTTGCCTCGACCACCCACGTTTATTACAAGGCGGACAAGATTTACTCACGGGCGGCGGCGATGTGGGCGAAAGCTTATTTGAAGCAGGCACAGGCAGCTTAGGTTTACACGATGTATTAACAGAATTAGACCGTGAAGCCGATACGATTTTCAAAGCACGCGGCACTAAACCGCTGTTAAATCAGAAAAAGAAAGCCTACGATGAAATTTGTCAAAAACTGAATAACAGTGCTTTAGATGCCAATACTTGGGCAACGCTGGAACAAAGTTTAAACACCGCAAAACAACAGCTTGCAGACGAGAATCAGCGGTGGCTGCATTTACAAACCGAATATAGCCGCCTTGATCGCATCAAACGCACCAGCCCCTTATTACAACGGCATCAGCAAATTACCCAACAACTTGCGCCTTTAGAAAATATCGTGCTGTTGCCCAAAAATGCCACTGCACGCCGTGTACAAGCCAGCTCTGAATTATCAAATGCTGAAAAACGCCAACAACAAGCGCAACTGAGCATTCAAGAACTCGAAACCCAGTTACAAAGTTTAGAAATTCCGCACTCCGTGCTAGTGCAAAAGCAAGTGATTGATAATTTACGGGAACGTTTAGGCAGCCACCAAAAAGCCGCCCACGATTTGCCCAAGGTGAATACTGAAATGCGCTCAGCGGAAAGTGACGCACAAAGTTTGCTGCGCCGCATTTATCCCCACTTAAGTTTGGCAGACGCGCCCGCGCTCGCTTTGGATGCGGTGCAACGCGAAAAAATTAAGCATTTGGCAGATCAAGCCCCTGCTTTGCGTGAAAAACAGCGCAATTTACAAGAGCGTCTCGACCGTCTCGCCCAACAGTTGCAGCACAGTCAGCATAATTTGCAACAATTGCCCGCCGTGCCTGATGTCACGCAATTGCGTTATGCGGTGGGGCGTGCTGCAAAACAACAGGATTTAGAAGATGCTTTCGCCAAGGAAGACAAGGAGATGCGTCTGCTGGCGGTGAAAATTGAAGTCGCCTTAAAACAATTGCCATTGTGGGAAGATAGTCTCGACGAATTGGAAAAAATCGCCCTGCCCAGTGCGGAACGCATTGAAAGTTTTGACGCACGTTTTAAAGAAATTAAAATCGATCAAGACCGCCTCAAAGAACGCTTGCTAGAGATGCGGACACGTTTACAAAATGCGACACAAAAACTTGAAGTGCTGCGGTGTGCGGAAGTGCCTACTGAAGCCGATTTAGCCGCCGCCCGTGAATTACGTCAACAACATTGGCAAACTTTAACCCAAAACCCTAACGCAACTACGCATTATCCCGTGTTTGAAGAAGCGATGTTAGGTGCCGATGAAATTGCGGATCGTTTGCGCCGTGAAGCGGGTCGGGTAGCAGAACAGGCGAATTTGCTGGTTGAAAAACGTATGGTACAAGCCGAGAAAGAGAAATTAACCAGTAAATGGCATTTGTGCAACGAAAATTTGGCAGCCTTGCAAAGTGAATGGGATACTGCGTGGGATATGTTGCCGATCAAGCCGTGGACCCCGCCAGAAATGCGGAAGTGGCTGCATGAATGCTTAAAAATTCGTGAACAAATTAATGTGTTACGTGAACGCCGCCAACAACTTGCCAGCCGTGAATTGTTAATTAACGAATTGCGTGCCACTTTGCAACAAGCTTTGCAAAAACTGCCTGATAGCCAGCATACGGAATTAGAACGCCTTGCAGATTTACTGTCTTACAGCGAGCAATATCTTGCCAAAACTGAACAATTGCAGCGGCAACATGTAGAATTAACGCAAGAAATTCAACGTGTCAGCCAAGAACAACAGCAATTTGCGCAGCAACAAGAAAACACCACGCAAGCCTTACACACTTGGCAAACGGCTTGGCAACAAGCCTTACAACCTTTGCAATTGCCCGCAGATACGCTTGTGGAAACGGCGCGTAATGTCTTGGAAAATCTGGATCAGGTTTTAGCCAAATTGGAAAAAATCGAAAGCTTTCGGCGCAGAATTGAACGCATGGAAGAAGATGCTTTGAATTTCCGCAGCGAAGTCGCGCAGTTGGTGGCGACAATTGCGCCGCAGTGGACGACGGAAAGCGTTGAACAGGTGATTCCTTTGCTCGCTAAACAAGCCAGCCAAGCGGAAAAAGATGCGACCCGCGCCGAGCAATTACAGCAGGCTTTGCAAACCGAACGCGCTCGTCAGGCTGAGGCAAATCGGGCGATTGAAGTCGCAAAAACGGAGTTGCAAACTTTGCTGACGCAGGCGCATTGCAGCGAAGTTGAGGCTTTGGAGTTGGCAGAATCGGCATCGATACAAAAGAAAGATTTACAGCAAAAACAAGCAGAATTGGAACGGCAATTGCTCGAATCGGGCGATGGCGCGTCTTTGGAAGAATTGGCAGTTGCTGCGCTGAGTGTGGATAAAGACCAACTCGGGGCGCAATTACAAAGTTATCTTGAGCAAATTCAAGCGGCTGAACAAGCACGTTCTGAATTGGATCAGCGCGTCGGGGGTTTAAATAACGAATTGAAGCGTATGGATGGCAATGGAACTGCCGCGCTGGCTGCGGACGAGGCACAATCGACGCTCGCAGAAATTCAGGAATTGAGCACGCGCTATATGCAGGTACAACTGGCGGCGACGGTGTTGCGCAAAGCGATTGAACGTTATCGTGAACAACATCAAGCCCCGATTGTGCAACGTGCCAGCGAGTTGTTTAAACGCCTGACTTTGGGACGTTTTACCCGTTTAGAGTCGGATTATACCCACGGCGATCATCCGATTTTGGTCGGAATTCGCACGGGAGAACGCCAAGGGATTCCCACCGAAGCGATGAGCGACGGCACGCGCGATCAGTTGTATTTAGCTTTGTATCTTGCCAGCATTGAACGCTATTTAACCCGTCACACTCCGCTGCCTTTGGTGTTAGACGATATTTTGATTAATTTTGATGATGAACGCTCCCGCGCCACGCTGTCGGTGTTGGGGGAATTGTGCCAGCGCACGCAGGTTTTATTCTTCACGCACCACCCGCGTTTAGAAGAATTGGCGCGTAAGGCTGTGCCCAGCAAACAATTAATCGTTCATCATTTGGATGCAACCCCGATGAATTTATTATTATGAATATTGAAATCCAGCCCTTACGTATTGAAGATTATCAAGAAGTGACTGAATTATGGCGCAATTGTGAAGGCATTAATATGCGCGAAGACGATAACCGCCGCAATTTAGATCGCTATTTGCAGCGCAATCCTAATTTAAGTTTTGTGGCGCGTTATAACCAAAAAATCATTGCGGCGATTTTGTGCGGGCATGATGGGCGGCGCGGCTATTTGTATCATTTGGCAGTCGCTCCCGAATATCGGCGCAACGGTATTGCCAGTTCTTTGGTGGAAAAAAGTCAGATTTCTTTACACGCGCTGGGGATTCGGAAATGTCATATTTTTGTGATGAAAGAGAATGAATCTGCACAAAAATTTTGGGAGTTTTTGAGCTGGCGACAACGCCAAGATTTACACATGATGTCTTTCAATATTATGGGGAATGCGGACGCGTTTTGAGTAGCTTAAAGCTTAACCGCGCCCCCAACCCCCTAAAGCACTACCGTTAAGTTAAGCACGGAATGAGGTTAGATTCGGGGTTTAGCTGCCCCCTTTTTCAAAGGGGGTGAAGGGCTTTTGTCCGAAGCACTCTTTTCACAATGACCGCAATTCACACAATTATTTTTATGTCATTGTGTGAATTGCGCGTAAATTAAGGTTCAGATTTCTCTTCAGGCGGACTCATCGCCGCAATTTCAGCCAATTCTTCAAAACGGTGCATCACTGCATAACACAATTCACGACAGCCCTCGCCCGTCACCGCAGACACTTGGAAAACTTTCCCTTGCCACTGCAATTCATCCAAAATCATTTGGCAGTGTTCTGCTTGTTCTTCAGGCAACAGCAAATCGAGTTTATTCAGCACCAACCAGCGTTCTTTCCGCGCCAATTCAGGATCGTATTTTTCCAGCTCGTGAATGATTTTCACCACTTGTTCCGCAGGATTGCCCTCAGGCGGCAGAATATCAACCAGATGCAATAACAAACGGGTGCGTGACAAATGGCGTAAGAATTGGAAACCCAAACCCGCGCCTTCCGCAGCCCCTTCAATCAAACCGGGAATATCCGCAATCACAAAACTGCGCTCGCGGTCAATATCGACCACGCCTAAATTAGGATGCAAAGTGGTGAACGGATAATCTGCCACTTTGGGACGTGCCGCAGACACCGAACGAATAAACGTCGATTTTCCCGCATTCGGCATCCCGAGCAAACCGACATCGGCTAATACTTGCAATTCTAAACGCAATTTACGCGCTTCACCGGGATGCCCCAAAGTGATACGGCGCGGCGCACGGTTGGTACTGGTTTTGAAATGTAAATTCCCTAAACCATGTTCGCCGCCCTGTGCCACCAATAACTCTTGGTCGTGCTGGACTAAATCGCCAATCAGTTCATCGGTTTCATCATCAAACACCCGCGTTCCAATCGGCACTTTAATAAAGGAATCTTCGCCTTTTTTACCTGTGCACTGGCTGCCCATGCCATACTGACCTTTTTCAGCACGGAAAATACGGGTATAGCGGAAATCTGCCAAAGTGTTCAAACCCGAATCGGCGCGTAAATACACACAGCCGCCATTGCCACCATCGCCGCCATCAGGGCCGCCAAAAGGCACGCATTTTTCACGGCGAAAACTCAAGCAACCATCGCCGCCTTTCCCCGCCACCACATCAATCGTCGCTTCATCAACAAAACGCATACGTTTCCCCAACAAAAAAAGCCCCGTTCAACTGGGGCTTTTTTATCAATATGTAATCAGGCTAGTTGCGATTATTCGGCAACGGGAACAACGTTCACAAAGCGACGTTGATGTAAGCCTTTTACTTGGAATTTAACCACGCCGTCTGCTTTTGCAAACAAGGTGTCATCTTTACCAATACCGACATTCACCCCAGGGTGATATTGCGTGCCACGTTGACGGATTAAGATGTTGCCAGCAACAACTTGTTCGCCACCAAAACGTTTTACGCCAAGTCGTTTCGACTCGGAATCACGACCGTTGCGGCTACTACCGCCAGCTTTCTTATGTGCCATTTTGAACTTCCTCTTGCTTACGCTGCGCTAATGCTGGTCACTTTCACTTCGGTGAAATGTTGACGATGCCCCATTTGTTTACGGAAATGCTTACGCCGTCTAAACTTAATAATGGTTACTTTCTTGGCGCGACCGTGATTTTCCACGGTTGCCGTGACTTTGCCGCCTGCAACGTAAGGTGCGCCGATGGTGATTTTCTCGCCGTCGCCCACTAACAAGACTTTGTCAAAATCTACGCTTGCACCTTCTTCTGCGACAATCTTTTCTATCCGAACAACTGTCCCTTCAGATACCTTATATTGTTTGCCGCCTGTTTCAATTACAGCGTACATGCTATTCTGCCTTTTACTAAAAATGAATTTAACGGAAACTATCCGTCATGAATTTAAGCTAAATCTATAAAGCCCTCAATTTTAATTAATTTTGTTATAAATTACAACAACATTTTACACAGTACATCTTGTAGAGAATTTGCTACAATGCCTGTAGTCATCGGGGTTGACGCGGGATTTTAGAGTTTTTTACGATGCAGTCACTCATTTTTTTCCCCTCACTGCAACTGCGCCCCCAACCCCCTGAAGGGGGCTAAAGACAAAAATTTAGTTTTTTAAGTCCCCTTTAGGGGATTTAGGGGCGCAGTTAAAAATTCATCACAGGAAATCCGTATGGGCTTGTTTCAAAAAATATGGGCGTTGTTGACCCGCAAAAAATATAATCCCGTCGATTTGTCCAAACAGAAAGGGGATGCGTTTGAAAATTATGTGATTCAGAAATTTGACCGCGCTTATTTCGCGTTGAAAGACATGCGTAGTGATAAAGGCGTGAAAGGATTTTATCCTGAATCTAATACTTACCCCGATTTAACTTTAGAATATAAGCCTGCAAAACAGCGGTTTGCAGTGGAATGCAAGTGGCGGCAACATTGGCAAACTCGCAGCAATGGTAGTGCGTTTATTAATTGGGCGGGCGGTACGACTAAAGAAAAAGGTCTACAAAAAATTCAGAATTACGCCAAGTATGCCAACACGCAAAATATGCCTGTGTTTGTGGTGATTGGTATCGGGGGCACGGCTGAACGTCCGAAAGATTTATATGTAGTGCCTTTGAATTCCTTGAAAAGTCCGTTTGTAGACCGTCCGTATTTAACCCAATTTCAGCGGCGCGATTTGAGTCGTAATTTTTTCTTTGATGCTAAGAAATTGAGTTTGACGCTTTAAAATTGACTGCGCCCCCAACCCTTTAAAGGGGGCTAAACCTAAAATATTTTGTCTTTGTAAGTCCCCTTTAGGAGATGGGGGACGAAGTGATTTTAAATAACACTTTAAGGGTTGACACATAGTATCTAATTTACTAACGGTCACTAACATATACTAAATAATATAAAACAATGAAATACTATACCAGTCGAGAAGCATCAAAGATTTTGGATGTTCATGTAAACACATTTGCCGTGTGTCTAGCGCAAAACAACGAAACGACCTTGCAAGACAAGTGGATTTTATGCGAGAAAAATATCCCAACGCAGAAATCATCAAAGACATTAGAGGCGGTCTCAACTTCAAACGGAAAGAACTTAAAACCATTTTGGAACGAGCAATGCGCGGCGATGGCATCGAACTTATGGTTACCCACTGAGACTGACTGGCTAGATTCGGACAAGACCTTATCAAATAAGTTATCGAGTTTAATGGTGGAAAACTCGTGGTTCTCGACCAAACTGCTTGTTCGCCCGAATAAGAACTTACCAAAGACTTGCTCAATATCCTACACGTCTTTAGTTACCGAATGCACGGACTTAGAAATTACAAAAAGCAAGTTGCACAAGCTACATCTAACAGCACAGAATAAGATGCACTTCAACAAGTGGCTGAGAGTGAGTCGTTTTGTTTATAACACCACCATAGCCTTGTTGCGTGATTACGAAGGCGATAAAAAGCCGTCGTGGATGGACATTAAAAAGATGTTCACACGTTTATTGCCTGAATGGACAAAGGACACACCTTTTCAAGTCAAGGGTATGGCAATTAAAGACGCACATAATGCTTTTTGGAAAACCTGTAAAACCAACAAAGGTAGGGGTAAGCCGACTACGTTTCGGTTTCGTAGTCGCAAAGACCCTGTTCAATCTTGTTTCATTCCAAAATCAGCAATCAGCCTAAACGGCATCTATCCACAAATATCTGGTAAAGGTTTGGGTTATACCGAATCTTTACCAGAATCTTGTTTAGATTCAAGGCTGGTTTGGAAAGCGGGCAAATTTTACTTAGCCGTCCCCGCAAAATACCGTGTCCCTTCTGGCGATAACCAAGCCCACGGTGTAGTAGCGATAGACCCTGGTGTAAGAACATTTGCCACTTTCTACTCCACCGAAAGCTGCGGTCTTTTGGGTCACAGTGACTTTTCACGGATTCAAAGAATGGCACACTACCTTGATGATTTGGTTTCGCGCGCTTCAAAAGCGGGAAAACAAAAGAAAAAATGCATGATGCTGGCGGGACTTAGAATGCGTCAAAAAGTACAAAACTTAATCGACGAATTGCATCATAAAACTGCGTTATTTCTGGTTAAGAACTTTGATTGCATTTTATTGCCTACTTTTGAAACCTCTCAAATGGTAGGACGTTCAGGACGCAAAATTAGATGTAAAACAGTTCGCAATATGCTCACGTTTGCTCATTATCGTTTTAAGCAATTTTTGAAAAACAAAGCTAGTGAGCATGGCAAAACTGTTGTTGATGTATGCGAAGCCTATACCAGCAAAACTCACCCTGAGACAGGTGAAATTAAACAAACAGGTGGAGCAAAAAGAATACGGTTGTTATCTGGGGAATGGGTCAACAGAGACATCGTCGGAGCGCGTAATATTCTTTTACGCGCATTGGTAGATAAACCCGACTGTTTTACAGTCGCAGTTGGCATTAGTTAGATAATGTTAAGAAAAAATTATCGGAGAAGCGAAATATGGCAAAGAATGCTTTTTATGCCCAATCGGGTGGTGTGACTTCCGTGATTAATGCGACCGCGTGCGGAGTCTTAGAAACGGCACGGCAACATCCTGATAAAATTGGGAAAGTCTACGCAGGGCGCAACGGCATCATCGGCGCATTGACCGAAGATTTAATCGACACCAGCTTAGAATCTGCTGCCAACATTGCCGCCCTACGTCACACCCCCTCAGGCGCATTCGGTTCTTGCCGCTTCAAATTGAAAGACTTAGAAAAAAGCCGCGCCGAATATGAACGTTTAATTGAAGTGTTCAAAGCGCATGATATTGGCTATTTCTTCTATAACGGTGGCGGCGACTCTCAAGACACCTCCTTAAAAGTCTCGCAAATTGGGGAAAAATTAGGCTACCCGATTACTTGTATCGGAATTCCCAAAACTGTAGATAATGATTTACCGATTACGGATACCTGCCCCGGTTTCGGTTCAGTGGCGAAATATGTCGCAGTTTCCATTCGTGAAGCCAGTTTTGACGTGATGTCGATGGCAAAAACTTCCACCAAAGTTTTCATTATGGAAGTGATGGGACGGCACGCAGGCTGGATTGCCGCAGCGGGCGGTTTAGCGGCTGAAAAACCTGAAGACGGTCCCCACATTATCCTGTTCCCCGAAATCGCTTTTAATGAAGAAGCCTTCCTCGCGAAAGTTGATGCCACGGTGAAACAATACGGCTATTGCACTATCGTGGTTTCTGAAGGCGTGAAAAATCCTGAAGGCGTATTTTTGGCCGAAGCAGGCAGTCGCGATGCTTTCGGACATGCGCAATTAGGCGGAGTCGCGCCTGTGGTTGCTCAATTGGTGAAAAGCCGTTTAGGCTATAAATATCACTGGGCAGTGGCTGATTATTTACAACGCGCCGCCCGTCATATCGCATCAAAAACTGACGTAGAACAAGCCTATGCTTTGGGCAAAGCAGCGGTTGAATTCGCTTTGGCGGGTAAAAATGCAGTGATGCCGACCGTGGTGCGTTTGTCGGATGTGCCTTATAAATGGGAAATTGGCGCGGCGGCTTTGGCAGATGTTGCCAACGTAGAAAAGAAAATGCCTCGCGATTACATTAGCGAAGATGGTTTCGGAATTACTGAAGCTTGCCGCCGTTATTTAAGCCCGTTAATTGTGGGTGAAGATTATCCACCCTATAAAAACGGTCTACCCCAATATGTGATTTTAAATAATTTTGCCGTGCCTAAGAAATTGAGCACGGAATTCACCGTAAAATAATGCAGCGATGGGGACAATATGTCCCCATTTTTTTACATAAGTTTTAGACAATCCGCTGCATTGCGCATTAAGATTCGAGGGTAAACCCGCCATCACCACAAGGAGAAAAGTTTTAACCTAAGTTCAAGTCATCACAAAGTTTGTTCAAGCAAATTTCCCGCTTTAACGACATAAAAAATTTTACCAAAGGAAGAACGTAGCATGACTATAGCATTACTGTTGTTTGCGTTGTTGTGTGCAGTCGGAGCCATTGTTTACGGGGTGATTTCCATCAAGTGGATTTTGGCACAACCCGAGGGTAATCCTCGGATGAAAGAAATCGCGCAAGCGATTCAAGAAGGCGCGAATGCGTATTTAAACCGTCAATACAGCACGATTGCCGTGGTTGGGGTAATTATCACCATCATTATGGCAATTACGCTAACCGCAAAAGTCGCGATTGGTTTCGTGATTGGCGCAGTGCTTTCCGCAGCAGCGGGTTATATTGGGATGAATATTTCCGTGCGCGCTAATATTCGCACCGCACAAGCCGCACATAATGGCTTAAATGCAGCCTTAGCCGTGGCATTTCGGGGCGGCGCAATCACAGGCATGTTGGTGGTGGGTTTAGGTTTACTCGGGGTGGCTGGCTATTATTTAACCCTGTATTTGATGGGTAATAGCCTTGCCGATTCCTTAAGTGCTTTAGTGGGTTTAGCTTTTGGTAGCTCTTTGATTTCAATCTTCGCACGGTTGGGTGGCGGGATTTTCACCAAGGGCGCAGACGTGGGCGCGGACTTAGTCGGTAAAGTAGAAGCAGGCATTCCTGAAGATGACCCCCGTAACCCCGCAGTGATTGCAGATAACGTCGGTGACAACGTGGGCGACTGTGCAGGCATGGCAGCGGATTTATTTGAAACTTACGCCGTTACGATTATTGCGACGATGTTAGTCGGCAGTTTGTTATTTGCAAGCTCGCCAGAAATCGCAACCAAAGCGGTGTTATTACCTTTAGTTTTAGGCGGCGTTTCGATTATTGCCTCAATTGTGGGCACGTATTACGTCAAGCATCGCGAAGGCGGCAAAATTATGAACGCCTTATATCGCGGTTTAGGCGTGGCAGGCGGCATTGCTGCAATCGCATTTTTACCCGTGATTTATGGCTTGATGAGCGATGTAAGCACGGTTGGTTTAAGCGCAACAGGTTTATATATTTCTGCCTTGGTGGGTTTAGTGTTGACCGCTGCAATGGTGGTGATTACCGAATATTACACCGCGACTGAATACGCGCCCGTGCGCTCCATTGCTGAAGCTTCGACCAAAGGTCATGCCACCAATATGATTGCAGGTTTGGGGATTTCGATGAAAGCGACTGCCTTACCTGTATTAGCCGTCTGTGCCAGTATTTGGGCAGCGCATGGCTTGGCGGGTTTATACGGCATCGCAATTGCAGCCACGGCAATGTTATCCATGACCGGGATTATTGTGGCACTCGATGCCTACGGCCCAATCACTGACAACGCAGGCGGCATTGCAGAAATGTCCAAACTGCCTGAAAGCATTCGTCAAATTACTGATCCTTTGGATGCCGTGGGCAACACCACCAAAGCAGTGACTAAAGGCTATGCAATCGGTTCTGCGGGTTTGGCGGCTTTGGTGTTGTTTGCCGACTACACCCACAAAGTGGGCGATAAGGTGCATGATGCAGCGGTATTGAAAGGCGGCATGAGCGAAGCACAAATTCATGATGCGGTGGTTGCAGCAACGAACTTCAACTTATCTGATCCTTTGGTGATTATTGGCTTGTTCATTGGCGGGATGATTCCTTACTTATTCGGCGCAATGGCGATGGAAGCGGTGGGACGTGCCGCAGGCAGCGTGGTTGAAGAAGTGCGTCGCCAATTCAGAGAAATCAAGGGCATTATGGAAGGTAAAACCAAGCCTGATTATTCTAAGGCAGTGGATTTATTAACCAAATCAGCGATTAAAGAAATGTTGATTCCTTCTTTGCTGCCCGTGTTAGTGCCGATTATTGTCGGGCTGTTGCTCGGGCCTAAAGCCTTGGGCGGTTTGTTATTGGGAACGATTATCACGGGTTTATTCGTGGCAATTTCCATGACCGCAGGCGGTGGCGCTTGGGACAATGCGAAGAAATATATTGAAGATGGTCATTACGGTGGCAAGGGTTCTGATGCCCACAAAGCCGCAGTGACGGGCGATACCGTTGGCGACCCTTACAAAGATACCGCAGGGCCTGCGGTGAATCCTTTGATTAAGATCATCAATATCGTCGCTTTGTTAATCGTGCCGATACTGTAAATACGAAATCGTTGTAACCATCAATAAGGACTGTGCACTTTGCCAGTCCTTATTCTTTTTGGGGTGTATTATGTAAAAACCAGCTAATGCTTTAGTGGCTTTATTGAATAAGGCATGTTCATAGATTAGAATCCAAGATTTTACTAAAAGGCATTTAAATGAAAGCAGAACAAACAGATTTAGGTACATTATTGGGTGGCAGCAATCAACAATTTATTGTGCCCTTATTTCAGCGAACCTATAGTTGGAATAAAAAAGAATGGCAGGATTTATGGGATGATTTAAATGAGCTACTAGATGACGAAGGAAAGAGTAGACATTTTTTGGGTTCAATAGTCACAATTCCAACAAGTGCTCAACCTCATAAAATTAAACAGTATTTATTAATTGATGGTCAGCAACGCCTGACAACATTATTTATTTTGTTAGCATTGATTAGAAATAAAACTAAAGAGTCATCACTTGCAGAAGAAATTTATGATCAGCAACTGATCAATAAATATGCGACTACTAGATCCGCTAACTGTCACAGTGAAAAGTTTTATCGATTAAAACCTACACAAAAAGACTGTGCAGCATTTTGGGCACTTATGCCTAGCACACTTCCAGAAGAAGGCAGTACTTTTTCGGATGAATTTAAAGATAGCGCAATTATACATTGTTACCGCTTCTTTGAAAGAAAGCTGCATAAAGTTGATTTGGAACAGTTCTACAATGCAATTACCCAACAACTTGTTGTTGTAAGCATTACTTTAGATACTGATGAAAATCCCTATTTAGTTTTTGAAAGCCTCAACGCGCGTGGAAAACCGCTGACACAAGCAGATTTGGTGCGTAACTATTTTTTTATGAACATCACTGATAATCAACAAACTGAAGCATTTGAAGATTATTGGAAACCAATGCAAGATACCTTAGGTGATAGTCTCACTGAATATATCCGCCACTACCTGATAGCAGTTAGAGAAACCGATGTAAAAAGCCAAGAAGTTTACATGACGCTCAAAAAGCATATTGAAGATAATAAGCTGGGTACTATTCAAAGTTTAAAAGAGCTTGCATCATATGCAAAATACTATTGTAATATCTTAGCTCCACAACATGAATTATCCAGCATTATTCAAAAAGCGTTGGCTCGTCTCAAACGCCTTGAAGTCACGGTTTCATATCCCTTTATCATCAAGTGTTATGATGATTATGCGCATCAAAAACTGAACGAGAACAATTTTGCCAAAATTTTAGGGCTGATTGAGAACCTAGTCATTCGTCGCTCCATTTGTAACATGGCGAGACAGGGATTAAACAAAAAATTTCCTAACTTATATCGAGAAGCTAAACAGTCATCCCCAACAAATTTGGTAAAGGGCGTTGCTAATATATTGCAATCAATGGGATATCCAAGTGATGATGATTTTAAAGAAGCACTGAAGATAGCTAATCTTTATAATCCGTCTGTGGGTCGTGAATTAGCAAGAGAAAAAACCAAACTTATCTTGGAATCTCTAGAAGACAGCTATGGACATAAGGAAGTCGTAAATTTGTCAGCGTTGACAATTGAGCATGTTATGCCCCAAAGCATTGAAAAGAATGCGTGGTGGAAGGAACATATCGGGGAAGATTGGGAAAGTATACATACCTCATATTTGCATACATTAGGAAATCTGACCCTAACAGGCTATAACGCCGAAATGTCTAATAGCGAGTTTTCTAAGAAAAAACTTTGGTTAGAACAGAGTCATATAGAGTTAAATCGTTATTTTGATAGAATTTATGAATGGAAAGAAGTACAAATTGTGCAACGAACAGAATATTTGGTAGAACGGGCTCTTAAAGTTTGGTCGAATTTTGGCGACGGCACATTACCCTCACTGATTAAAAAAAATCATGGAGTTGCAGGTACAAAACCTTTTACATTAACTTTAAAAGGGAAAGAGCAACCTGTGGAGTTTTGGAAGGATGTACTCATTGCCACGTTAGAGTTCTTAATTACGGAAGATGTCAATTTTGAAGAGTTAGCGGAAGACTTTCCAGGTTTAATCGCTAAAAATGCTTTTAAGCGTCCGATCCCATTGTCTAATCAATACTATGTGAATCTACCTGCACAAGCGGAACGGGTATACCATTTGTGCCAACAACTCATGGAGTTTGCGGGCTACGCTTCGGAAGATTGGAACGTTGAGTACAAAAGCAATGCTAAAGTGGCGCAGACTTAAACTCCCTTTTATTTTTAGCGCAGTTGGAATGAGAACGAGATTTACCTAGTTGTTATTTCAGCCCCTGATGCAATCTGTATGAGGGGCTTTTTTTATGGGATTAGCTGCGTCATTCACTAAGCTGAGCTGAGTTCAGGATAAGGAAGGTAAGCTATACAAAATCTGAGAAGATATTAACGTCGCTACTTATGATCTTTGCTTTAGCCTTCAATCCTTTAGTTAAAACCCAATCATAGTTATTACTGTGTCCACGGCATAAACGGACGCATTCCCCACATCACAGGGGAAATAGTGTTGGACATATTGCCCACATCACGACTCATATATTGCACGCCTTTATCCATTGAAACTGTCGCATAGCGCATATAACGCACGTCTTCCACCATCGATTGCATACTAGAACGCATCAAGCCCATATCTTTTGACATTGTACCCATGTCGGTGTGCATAGCGTGCATATCTTGAGACATGGTCAGCATGTTTTGACTCATTTGCGCCATATTTTGCGACATCAGTTTCATGTTCTCATCCATGCTCGCCATGTGAGTTGCCATGCCCTTCATATCGGTTTTCATACTGCCCATTTCACCCTGCATAGCGTGCATATCGTCTTTCATGCTGCTCATGGAAGTGTCCATTGAATGGATGACATAAAACATTTCTCCAATCAACGCCAAGATCATCAACACCACGGGAATTGCCAGTATTTTTAAAATAGAAAACAGCTTAGCATGAGCCCGAAACTGTTTATTGTGCAATCGCCAACGCTCACTACTTTTCGCATGACGCTTTTCTACCAGCGCGGTATAGGCTTGATCGCGCAACGTATTTTGTGCATTCATTTCTGTGAAAACGTGCTGTAAATCAGTTAAAAGCTTTTCTAAAACGACTTGTTGCATAGGGTCTGTGGGCGGAGGCGTGACAGCATCGGTCATTATCGGGCTACCTTAATGGAGGGAAAAGATAGTAATTGTTGTAGGATTTTAAAGTGAAATCAGCTTCAATAAGCATATTCGCAAATAATGTTTCAATCCACACCCAACCTCATCCGTCAGGTGAACCTCACCGACGGATAGAGGTTAGTTAATGGATTGTTCCTCCCTGTGAATGAGGAATTTACCGTAAAGGATAACGATACTGGCATCTTGTTGTCAAAACTTAAAAATCCTAAAAGAGACGGTTTCAAACCAGCAAGGAAATCTGATGAATCGTAATCGGTAACTTAGAATTTAAGGGCGTTTTTAAGTATTACGTAACATTAGGAGAATCCTAATTCAGAAATGCTCTGGCACTGCCTGAGTTTTTAATCATTAAAGTCCCCTTTTCAAAAATGTATAATGTTAATGACACAACGATTTAAACACAGGAGTGGGCAATGAATATCATTGCAAATTTCAGTCTGGTTTTAGCCTTTTCCCTGTCCGCCACCCTCAGCGAATTTTGGCAAGCTTTGCCCTTTAATCAAAACCCGCCACCGATGCCTAAACTGCAAGGCTATGTCGAAGGTGAATATACTTATCTCACTGCCGCCACCGCAGGCACCTTGCGAAGCTTAAAAGTGCAACGGGGCAGCGCGGTAAAAATGGGAGATTTATTATTTCAACTCGACCCCGAACCCGAAGCCAGCGCGTTGCGAGAAGCCGAACAGCGCGTGTTTGCCGCCCAAGCGCGTTTAAAAGATTTACGCAAAGGTTTACGCCCCTCAGAAATTAATGCCTTAGAAGCCCAGCAAAAACAAATCCAAGCCGATTTAGCATTTTCCCTTAAAGAATTAGCACGTTATGAACATTTACTGGCAAAAAAAGCCATCCCGCGTGAAAACGTAGATACCCAACAAACCACCGTGCAACGCAACCAAGCACGGCTGGCTGAAATTCAGGCGCAATTAACCACCGCAAAAATTGGTGGCAGAAATGATGCGATTATCGCCTTAGAAGCGGACAGCGCGGCAGCCCAAGCCACTTTGGAAAAAACGCGTTGGAGTTTGCAACAAAAACAAGTGACTACACCAGTTTCGGGCACTGTCACCGAAGTGTTTCGCTATCCTGGTGAATGGGTGGCGGTGGGAAATCCCGTGCTGGCGGTGCTCGCGCCCGAACGGGTGAAATTGCGTTTTTTCGTGCCTGAGTCCAAATTAGGCGCGTTGCAACTGGGACAAGTGCTGCGTTTTCAATGTGATGCTTGCCCTGAAAATTGGAGTGCACCCATTAGCTACATCGCGCCCAAAGCCGAATACACCCCGCCGATTGTGTACAGCCAAGACAACCGCAGCAAATGGGTGTTTCTGGTCGAAGCGATTCCCAAGCCCGAAATTGCCGCACGTTTGCATGTTGGGCAGGCGGTGGATGTGGAATTTCTACCCGCTGCTAAAACGCAATCAGGTGAAAGATGAGTAAGGAATTCGTGATTGAAGTCAGCGGCTTGTGTAAAAGTTTTGGCAAGCGGCGCGTGGTGAATAATTTGGCGTTGAAAGTGCGGCGCGGAGAAATTTACGGTTTTCTCGGTCCTAATGGCAGCGGTAAAACCACCACGATCCGCATGATGTGCGGCTTGCTGACCCCTGATGCGGGTTCGGGACAATGTTTGGGCTATGATATTTTGACCCAGTCCGCTCAGATTAAGCGGCATGTGGGTTATATGACCCAAAAATTTACCCTGTATGAAGATTTAACCATTCGGGAAAATTTGGATTTTGTGGCGCGGGTGTATGGCATGGAACACCGCCGCGAGCGGGTTACGGCAAGTTTAGAGCGTTTGGGTTTATTGGCGCGGGCAAACCAATTGGCGGGCGTGCTCTCGGGCGGTTGGAAACAGCGTTTAGCTTTGGCTGCCTGTTTATTGCACGACCCGCAAGTTTTATTGCTCGACGAACCCACGGCTGGCGTTGACCCGACCGCACGCCGCGATTTTTGGGAACAAATTCACCAACTGGCAGCGGAAGGCATGACTACTTTGGTGAGCACGCATTATATGGACGAGGCGGAACGTTGCCATCGCTTGGCGTATATCGCTTATGGAAATTTGTTGGCGGATGGTACGGTATCGGAGGTGATTGCCCGTTCTGCATTAACCACATGGGTGGTGAGCGGCACGCAGTTGTGGGAATTGCAAACACGGCTTAAAAATTTGGTAGGCATTGAACAGGCGGTTGCCTTTGGAACGAAATTGCATATTTCAGGACATGATGCCGCACAAATGCAACGCAGCCTTAGCCCGTATTTTCAAGATGCGCGTTATCACTGGGAATTGACGACACCGAATTTAGAAGATGTCTTTATTAGTTTGATGGGGCAGGCGAAAGACACAAGTTTGTGAGTTTTCACTGCGCCCACAATCCTCTTAACGAGCTGAAGATAAACATTTTTAGGGGCGCAACACTTCTCCCGTGAGCGCGTCACGAATTTCACTGGGGCGCGAACCTTGTCCCACCGCCCCGAAAATAATCTCATCGACAGCATTGCCAAATTCAGCGCGCACTTGTAAAGCCGTGCGCAATGCGGTTTGTCCTGCACGATTGGCACTGGTGGAAATAATCGCGCCGCCAAACTGCTGGCACAAAGCTGCGGCTTCTGGGTGACGAGTGACCCGAACCGCAATTTTTTCTGACGTACCGCGCACCCACTGCGAAACTTCGGCTTTTGCAGGCACTAGCCATGTCACCACTTCTTTCGCCCAAGCACGCTGCAATTGCTGCAATAAAGCAGGTTCTAAAGGTTGTACATAGGGTTCTAATTGCTCAAAATTTGCGGCAATTAAAATTAAGCCTTTTTGCCAAGCGCGTTGCTTCAAGACTAATAGGCGTTGAATTGCTTCAATATTTTGCGGGTCACAGCCCAAACCGAACACTGCTTCAGTGGGATAGGCAATAATTCCGCCGCGCCGTAAACTTTGGGCTGCCCGTTTCAAATGCCAAACATTCATTTTAAAAAGCCATACTCGTTAAATTAAGTCGGTTGCTGAACATAATTCGCCATATCCAATAAACTCGGTTCGACGCGGTGCAAGAACGCAATAATGCTGCCTGTCACCATCCCTTCCACCAACATAATCGGTAAATGTGACACTAAAATTAGGCTGCTGACCTCATAAAATGCAGTGCCACCATTGAATACCAGCGTGCCACTCAGCAATAACGCACCGAAAGCAATTGCGAGACTGCCTGCCGCTGCACCCCGCCAAAATGCTTGTTTCACACTGCATTTGATTAAATTCTGGGCAAATAAATAATGCACCATCACCGCAGGCAAGCCCATAATTAAAGTATTAATTCCCAAGGTGGTTAAACCGCCAAACCCAAATAATATGCTCTGTAAAAATAAGGCAACTATGATGACAGGAAATGCTGTCCAACCCAACAATAAGCCACATAAGCCACTCATCACCAAATGCACACTGCTAAAACCTATCGGCAAATGAATCAGGCTCGCAATGAAAAACACGGCAGCAAGCATTGCGGCGATGGGAATGTGCATCGGGTCGAGGCGACGCAAACCAAGATTTATCCCGGCGGCGGCAACAAGATTGCTTCCCACTAACAGGGGTAATGATAATAAACCTTCTGCAATGTGCATGGATTTTCCTCGGCTGGGATAGGGGAAATTAGAGCTGCTAGGTTTGAAATAATCAGACAAATCCCCACGCTATGCGCTGTAACATATCTGTTTATGACAGAATCTGTCAAAAATATTTATTGTCTTGATTATCTCCATTTCAGGGCGAGGCTGTTAAATTCAGTTAAATATACTATCCCTTCAAAAAATTAGGTAAAAAGTTAGAAACTTGGGATTGCAACAAGCTAAACTAGCATCGTCAATAAGATAGAGCTTAACTTCATGCCAATGACACTCCCGCGTGGGAATGAGATTAAACCTCCCTTTACCCAAAGTAGAAGCTCTCATGCGTAGTGCCGCGCTCTTATTTTTCCTCGGAATTTTAACCGCTCAGCAATTACCACAACTTCCCGGTTTAGCTTATTTATTTGCTCTGCCCGCACTTGCCTTGCTGGCGTGGCGTTTCCCAAAAAGCCTATTTTTATTTTGGTTTGCCTGCGGATTTTGTTATCTGCTGTGGCGTGCTGATTTAATTCTCGCGCACAGTCTGCCCCAAAACTTAGAAAATGTTTCTGTGAAAGTCACAGGGAAAATCAACAATGTTCCTGTGCGCGAAGCCCATGCGTGGCGTTTTTTGTTTGATATTGAAAGCATTGGCAGTGCGGGAAAAATCACTCCCTTTGAATTAAAAACCAAACTTTCGTGGACAACTGCCCCAGATTTAATACTGCACGCGGGGCAACGTTGGGAGTTTTACGTCAAATTAAAACCGCCACGCAGTGAACTAAATTTTGGCGTATTCGACCATTCTGCACTGCTATTTCAACAGGGAATTCGTGCCACGGGGCGCGTACAAGATAAATTCACCAGCCGCTTAATTGCAGAACCCAGCGACTGGGAACTGCATTTTCAACGCGAACGTTTAGCGCAACAAATTATTCAAGCTTTACCCCAACATCCTGAAGCCAGTAGTATTTTGGTCGCGCTGGTGCTGGGCGTGCAACAATTCATCAAACCGCCGCAATGGGACACGATTCGCAACACAGGCATCAATCATTTGATTGCGATTTCAGGCACGCATATCACCGCGATTACGGTATTGATGTTTTTTGTGAGCCGTTACGTTTGGGCAATTTTAGGCTTATCTTTTTTAGTTCCGTCGCAATATATCGCCAGCATTTGCAGCGTATTGGCAACATGGACGTATGTGATTCTCGCAGGTTCAGCCGTGCCTTCATTGCGCACGGCATTAATGATTAGCGCGGTGATGTTGGCACTCTTTTCAAAACGCGGCATACGCAGCACCAATATTATGGCAATTGCCTTGTGGGCGGTGTTGTTGTTTGACCCTTTGGCAGTGATGGCGGTTGGATTTTGGCTGTCATTTTTAGCCGTTGGTTTGCTGATGTATAGCGCACAAGCTCAATTTTTTCACGCCGCCCAAAACCCGTATCATCGAAAAATCGCTTTATTTTTATTGCCACAAATTGCCATCACGGTGGGCTTATTTCCCTTGTTATGGATTTGGTTTGGTACAATTTCACTCGCCAGTTTTCCCGCCAATTTACTCGCCATTCCCGTGGTCAGCTTATTAATTACCCCACTGAGTTTAATCGGCACTTTTCTCATGCAACTTTCGCCCAGTTTAGGCGCGGGTTTATTGACGCTTGCTGCCTATTTGTGGGAAATCTTATGGGCAGTGCTGCAATTTCTCGCACAACAGCCGTATAGTTTGCTGCAATTATCACCGCCGCCGTTGTGGGCAGCCATTGCCAGCATTGTTGGGCTGAGTTTGTGGCTATCGCCTTTATTACGCCTGCCCTTTATCGGTTTTCTGGGCGGCATTTGGTTATTGCCCTTATTTTTAATCACGCCCGCACGTCCCGCCCACGGTGAAGCATGGTTTACCTTGCTTGATGTGGGACAAGGTTTGTCGCTGGTGGTGCAAACTGCGCAACACAATTTAGTGTATGACACGGGCATGAATTTATTTGGCGTGGACATGGGAAAACGCGTGGTGTTGCCGTTTTTGAAAGCGCAGGGCATTCGTGCGCTGGATAGTTTAATCATCAGTCATGGCGACAATGACCACAGCGGCGGCGCGGCGAGTATTTTGGCGGCAATGCCCGTGCGCCAAGTGCTCAGCGGGCAGCCTGAACGTTTTTTAAGTCCCGTGACTGATTGGTGTGCGGCGGGGCAAATTTGGCGATGGGATGGCGTGGAATTTCAAATTTTGCATCCTGCGCCGACGGACCGTTATCAAAAAACCAATAATTACAGTTGTGTACTGAAAATCAGTACGGCGGGCGGTGAAGTGTTATTCACGGGCGATATTGAAAAATTAACCGAGCAAACTTTAATCAGTCAGGCGCGAGATTTGGCGGCAACAGTGCTGATTGTGCCGCATCATGGCAGCCGTACCTCGTCTTCACCCGAATTCATTGCCGCCGTGCATCCGCAATGGGCATTGTTGGCGACGGGCTATTTAAACCGTTTTGGTTTGCCAAAAGCCGATATTGTGGAACGTTATCATCGCCAACAAGTAACGACTTTGGACACGGCGCAAGTCGGGGCAATGCGTTGGCAATTAACGACACGAGGAATTAGTAAAATTATCACTGCTCGTCAAAAATTAAAACGTTATTGGCATAAAGATTAGTGATAAGTATATTATTTAACCTGAGTTCGGGATAAGGAAGAGTAGAAAATTTAGCAGTCGTAGGGTGGAATAGCGTAGCGTATTCCACCAAGAAACGTGATAACTCTAGGTATGACGCAGTTAAATCGATAAGACCCTGATTGTACGGTAGAAGCCTGTAAAATCCTCGCCGCTGGAGCGACGAGGTAGTCATTCCAACGCTGGAGCGAGACAAGTATCACGCTTCATGGTGGAATACGCTACGCTATTCCACCCTACTACAAAGATTTCTTATCCCGAACTCAGGTTAGTTATTAAAAAATAAAGGGTATAGATAGTTCTGCGATAAGTGTATAGAAAATCAATATTTTCAATATGTAATAAAGTGCACTATTCTGAAAATTAGCGCATTATTTTTAGTGGAGTATCAATTATGAACGAAATAAATCCACCACTCAGCAGGCAATATCCTGTTTTAGAAGGTATTACCTTAGTCATAAAGTTTATAAGTATTCTCACTTTCATCAGTTTAATTTTGGTCTTGTCCTCGCGAGTCATGGCGGGCGAACATTTGCGGATTGGCTACCAAAAATACGGAAGTTTGCCCTTGCTGAAAGCGCGCGGCGATTTGGACAAGCACCTGTCTTATTCTGGTATTGAAGTGTTATGGATTCCGTTTTCATCCAGCTCGAAATTGTTGGAAGGCATTGCTTTAGGCAGCATTGATTTTGGGGCGACGGGTGAAACTTCCCCGATTTTTGCCCAAGCGGCGGGCGCAGCTTTGTTTTATGTGGGATATGAACCGCCTGCGCCACGCGGTGAAGCGATTTTGTTGCCGAAAAACTCCCCAATTCGGACGTTAGCAGGTTTACGCGGCAAAAAAATTGGGTTCGATCCCGCTTCAGATGTGCATTATTTGTTATTGCAAGCTTTGGAAAATGCAGGGATTTCTTATGAAGAAATTCAAGTAATTTACTTGCCTACTCATGAAGCGCGGGCGGCTTTTGAAAATGGCAGTGTTGATGCGTGGGTGGTGTGCGACCCGTATCTGGCGGCGGTACAACGCGATTTAGACGCGAAAGTGCTCACTGATGGCACGGGCTTGGTGAATAATCACCAGTTTTATTTAACTTCTCAAACTTTTGCGGCGCAACACCCCAAAGTTGTGCAAATTCTGTTAGAGGAAATTAAAGAGCTGGATGAATGGAGCAAGCGTCATTTGGGCGAGGTGGTCGAGATTTTCTCACCAGAATTGGGATTAGAAACCAAGGTGGTGCAAGTTGCGGCTTCGCGCACCAGTTATGGGGTGCAGGCGATGAATGAAGCTGTGGTTAAGGAACAGCAGCAAATTGCCAATAGTTTCCGTAAAGCGGGCTTGTTGCAACAGAATATTCAAGTGGCGAGTTCAATTTGGTTGCCGAGACAAACTTTAGTGTTGCGGGAAGATTAAAGATGGATTCAGACCTGCTAGGTTTTTAAAACCTAGCAGGTCTAAAGCAGGAAAACTTACGGCTGACTAATTTTTACAATCGCCCGTCCCGTAATTTGATTACTCACATACGCGCCCACCACGCTGGGAACTTCGTCCAAACTCACTTCCCGAGTAATAATTTTGTCGAAATGTTGAGGGCGTAAATCGCTCGCCAAACGTTGCCACACTTTTTGACGCAGTGCAGGAGGCACATCGGTCGAATTAATCCCCAACAAACTCACCGCCCGTAAAATAAATGGCATCACTGTCGTATTAAGCTGAATGCTGCTTGCTAAACCAATCGAGGCAATATTTCCCCAAGGTTTCACCGTGCGCGTCAACCACGCCAATACATCCCCACCTAAATTATCAATTGCGCCGCCCCATTGCGCGGCTTCTAGGGGACGTGTGCCCATTTCTAACTCTGAAGCGAGCAGCACTTGGGTTGCGCCTAAGCTTTTTAAATACTCGATTTGTGCGACCTTGCTAGTGAGCGCGGTGACGCTGTAGCCTTGATGGCTGAGCATATCAATCGCCAAACTGCCCACGCCGCCCGTTGCACCGGTCACCACAATTGAACCTAAATCAGGGCTTTGCCCATTGTCTTGCATTCGTTGCACCGCAAGGGCTGCAGTAAATCCCGCCGTTCCAATCGCCATGCTGTCGTATAAACTCAAGCCGTTGGGCAAAGGAATTACTAAATTTGTAGGCACGCGGGCAAATTCTGCATAACCGCCATCAAGGGTTTCGCTAAGTCCGCAGCCTGTGACTACGACCGCATCGCCTGCTTTAAAGCGTGCGTCGCTGGAACTTTCCACATAGCCCGCTACGTCAATCCCTGCGTTTAACGGGTATTGGCGCAAAATTTTGCCCGCGCCTGTGATTGCGAGTGCGTCTTTATAATTAATCGTGGAATACACGCAACGAATCACCACTTCGCCTGCGGTGAGTTCGTCGAGTGACATTTGCACAAAACGCGCTTCAATACGCCGATCTTCATTGTACACACGCAAGGCTTTGAATGTACTCATGCTTAATCCCTCCCTTGGGATGTTTTTTGGATTATTTATGTTTATTTGCATCCCCTTTATCAAAGGGGATAGTTAAATCACAAATACTGATACAACTTATTTCTCGTTCTCACCATTAAGTTAAGCTCTATCTTGTTGACTGTGATAGTTTAGCTTGTTGCAATCCCAAGTTTCTAGCCTTTCTCCCTGTTATTTCAAAGGAGGCGAAAGGCTTAAAACTCGGGTATAAATACATGCCGCGTCACTCTAACGGCACACCTGTAGTAAAATCCGAGTTTCCTAAAATAATATACGGACTTTATTTAACTCATGATGAAAACTTACACTCATTACAAAGCTTATGGTTAGGCTATATTTCTGAAACTTGGGTATTTAGAAAGCTAAAATATACTCTTAGATTAAAAGCGAGTTAAACGAAATCAGACTCATAAAAATAAAATTGCCGCCGACAAAATTCAAGACTTGCTCTATGAATTTACCGAGCTTTATAAAGCCTTAGAGGAAAATAACGAGTTTAAAAAAGAAACCCTCGCCAGTATTTTTAAACTGGTTTGCCAAAAACAAGCGGGCGGTAACGCACACGCCAACAGATAAAAACATGGCATTTGAATCGCGGCTAAAATGTCTCACGCAGTCAAAATGACTGCTACACCGCATTAACCCCAAAATCCCCAGAAATAATTAAGCACAACTTGACATTCAATTTTTCGCTAGAATAAATTATAATTCACCATATATCTCTTCTACCTATATCCTCAAGATGTTTGCGTTACTACACGCTATCTTTCCTGTCTACTGTCTAAAATCGGATGTTTACGCACAATGCACTGGTTAGACCTGAGCATTTTAATCATTATTGTACTTTCAATTGCGTTGAGTTTTTTTCAGGGCTTGGTGAAAGAAGTCTTGTCACTGGTGGTCTGGCTGTTAGCGGTCATCATTGCGCTGGTATTCGGGCTGCAATTTTCGCAGGTACTCAATACCGTCATCAGTTTTCCTGACCTGCGCTTATTACTCGCGTCATTAGGGCTATTCACGCTCACGTTTACTTTGGGTTCAGTCATTAATTTTTTAATTATACGCTCCTTACGTTTAGGGGAAGGCGGCTTGGCGGAACGCATGGTCAGCGTGTTATGTGGCGGCGTGCGTGGGCTGGTGATTGTGATTGGATTAATCTTTCTCGCAGGTTTAACCCGCATCCCCAGCACACACTGGTGGCAGGAAGCTTTATTAATCCAAGAGTTTAAGCCTATGGTGTTGACCATCCGCAGCCAGTTGCCTGCTCAAAGTGCAGCCGCATTTAATTTTGAATCATTACCAAAACGTAGGTAATTCTTTTACTAACTAGGGTTGTCTTGCTATGTGTGGAATTATTGGGATTGTCGGAAAGTCTAGTGTGAATCAATCCTTGTACGACGGATTGACCATGCTACAACATCGCGGACAGGATGCTGCGGGGATTGTCACCTGTGAAGGGAATCGTTTATATCTCCGTAAGGATAATGGCTTAGTTCGTGATGTGTTTCACACCCGTCATATGATCAATTTGCGGGGAAATATGGGGATTGGGCATGTACGCTACCCCACCGCAGGCTGCTCAACAATCGCAGAAGCGCAGCCATTTTATGTAAACTCTCCGTTTGGAATTACCCTTGCACATAATGGTAATTTAACCAACACCACCGCAATTGAAGAAACTTTATTCAATGAAGACTTGCGCCATATCAACACCGATTCTGACTCTGAAGTTTTATTAAATACTTTTGCCCATGAACTATTACAAGTCGCTAAAGTGCCCTTAAGCCCTGAAAATGTGTTCAGTGCAGTGCGTGGCGTGCATCGGCGTTGTCGCGGTGGTTACGCGGTGGTCGCGATGATTACAGGTTATGGCATTGTTGCATTTCGCGACCCATTCGGCATTCGTCCTCTGGTGTTTGGCAAGCGCGAAACTGAAAGCGGCACAGAATATATTGTTGCCTCAGAAAGCGTGGTCATGAACGTCTTAGGTTTTGAATTAGTGCGCGATGTCGCGCCCGGTGAAGCCGTGTTTATCACCAAAGAAGGCGAATTATTCACCGCACAATGTGCCGAAAATCCGCAATATTCACCCTGTATTTTTGAATATGTGTACATGGCGCGTCCCGACTCGATTATTGACAAGATTTCGGTGTATAAAGCACGGATGCGTATGGGCGAGGCATTGGCGAAAAAGATTTTACGGCTTTATCCCGATCACAACATCGATGTGGTGATTCCAATTCCCGACACCAGCCGCACCGCTGCTTTGGAATTGGCGAATGTGCTCGATGTCAAATACCGCGAAGGCTTTGTGAAAAATCGTTATATTCCGCGCACTTTCATCATGCCGGGACAAAGTATGCGTAAGAAATCCGTGCGCCAAAAATTGAATGCGATCGGTTTGGAATTCAAAGATAAAAACGTGCTGTTGGTGGATGATTCGATTGTGCGTGGCACCACTTCAAAGCAAATTATTCAAATGGCGCGTGAAGTGGGTGCGAAAAATGTGTTTTTTGCAGCAGCTTCGCCGCCCGTGCGTTATCCCAACGTGTACGGCATCGACATGCCCAGCGTGCACGAATTGTTGGCGCACAACCGCACTGACCAACAAATTGCTGAAGAAATCGGCGCAGATTGGCTGGTTTATCAAGATATTGAAGATTTAATCGCCTGCGCCAAACGTGGCAATCCTGAGATTCAAAACTTCGATACCTCTTGTTTTACAGGTAATTACGTGACGGGCGATGTGGACGAGGAATATTTAAACCGCATTGAAAAACATCGCAGTGATGCCGCCAAAACTGAGCGCGCAAAAGAGGCGGCGGTTTTAGAAATTCATAACGCAACTTAATTCATTTTTTGGGCTGGGGAAAATCTTCCCAGTCCTGTGACGTGTCAAACTTATGCAAAATTCAGCAGATTTACCTGTAATTTCTTTATATTCCCGCATTGGTGGCGAGGCGGGGATAAAAACTTTAGTGGATCGTTTTTATTATTTGATGGACAGCTTGCCCGAAGTACGTGAACTGCGCGAGATGCACGGCGCAAATTTAGACCCGATTCGGCAAGTGTTGTTTGAATTTTTATCGGGTTGGCTGGGTGGGCCGCAATTGTTTTTAGAACGGCGCGGCGAGCCACGTTTAAGAATGCGTCACCTGCCATTCAAAATTGGGCGCAAAGAACGGGATCAGTGGATTTTCTGCATGTTCAAAGCAATGCAAGATGTCGGTGTGCCCGATGCGCTGCAAGAAGAGTTAAAAGTGGCATTTTGGTCAACCGCAGACCACATGCGCAATTTGCAAGATGAACATTCTGCTAATGATTTAGTGGATGTGGTGGTGCATCGTCGTTAGTGAAAACAAGTAGGGTGGGCATGCCCACCAAAACTTGATGGCTCAGATGGTGGGCAACAAGCTAACCTACGCAGTTATTATCTAATCACAGATTATTATCCCGTTCCTCATTCAATCTTACTTCCTTTGACCAGAAGGATTGAAGAAGATGTAAAATTTAAAGCATGGCATTATGTGCGTTCTAGGTTTACAATATTTAAAAAAATAAGAAAAATGTAAACCTAAAGGGTGAGACTGAAATGATTGAATACCGCTTGCAACAAGCCCGTAAAGCCGCAGGATTTTCCCTACGTGAACTTGCTGATAAAACAGAAGTCAGCCACACTGCTATTGGCAAGTTTGAGAAAGGGGAACTCACACCAAACTCCACACAATTACTTAAACTGGCAAAAGCCTTAAACATTCGAGTGGAGTATTTTTTCCGTCCCCAGAAAACCGAATTACAGGCGATTGAATATCGCAAACGTGCCAGTTTTTCTAAGAAAGATCAAGATCGTGTTGAAGGTGATATTTTAGAACAAGCCGAGCGTTGGCAGGAATTACACAATTTATATTTGTGCCCACCTATTCAAATCTTCTCCCCGCCCTCTTCTTTGGTTTATCCTAAAACTGAAGATGATTTAGAAGACTTTGCAAAACAGGTTCGTGAGGCTTGGAAATGGGGCTTTCACGCATTGCCCGATTTAATTAATCTACTAGAGTTTCAAGGGATTATCGTCATTGTCACTGGAGTAGAAGCAGAAAAATTTGATGGGCTGTCTGCACATGTTGGCAAACAGGCATTAATTGTAATTAATTCGCATTGGACAGGTGATCGCCAACGTTTCACGCTTGCCCATGAGTTGGGACATTTGTTGTTGCATGGACATTTGCCTGAAGACCTTGATGAGGAAAAAGCTTGTAACCATTTTGCAGGTGCGTTGTTATTGCCTAAAGCCGCCTTGTTTCAACAGACGGGTGAAAAAACTCGTCATCATATTGAAGCACGAGAACTTTATGGATTAAAACATGAGTTTGGCTTGAGTATGCGTGCGTGCTTACATCGTTTTAAGCAAACAGGGTTAATTAACGAATCGGTTTTTAAACGATGGCAAATCCATTTTAATATTCAAAAATGGTGTGAAAAAGAGCCAGGCGATGCTTACCCACAAGAAACAACGACACTGTTTGAACAATTGGTGTATCGTGGATTGGCTGAAGAATATTATGGGGATGCGAAAGCTGCCGAGTTACTAAATATGTCATTGGTGGATTTTCGCCACCAGCGTAACTTCTCGGATAATTGAGATGTCACTATTCCTCATCAGTGATACCAATATATTGTTTGATGTTGAAGCTGGCGGGCTTACGACGGCTTTATTTCAATTGTCCTTTACCCTTAAAATTCCAGATATTTTATTTGAGCAAGAATTAGGGGAGCGTTATCAACATCTTTTAGAACAGGGTTTAGATAAAACTGCGTTGAGTAGTGACTCGGTCAAATATGTCTCAATTTTGGCAGATCGTTATTCTAAGATTAGTCGCAATGACTGTTTTGCATTGGCGTTGGCAAAACAAGAAGCCTGTGATTTATTGACTGGAGATATGTTTTTACGCAAGGCAGCCGAAAATGAACAGCTCAAGGTTAAGGGTACAATTTGGTTAATTGAGCAAATGATTTTACAAAATCAACTGTCAGTAACAGAAGCAGAAAATGCCTATCAGAAGATGAGTGATGCTGATAGGCGATTGCCTTGGGATAAAGTGAAAATAAGTTTAAAAAAATTTAAATGAACTATTTAGCTGTTAAAACAATAGCATCCAGACTAATTTTCGCTATTGTCGTCAAGGGTAAGAGACCTGCTAGGTTTTGAAAACCTAGCAGGTCTCTTGTTTTAAGCACCCAAACGCCGATACTTAATCCGATGAGGCGTATCCGCAGCATTGCCTAAACGGCGATGTTTATCCGCTTCATAATCGGCATAATTGCCTTCAAACCAGACAATATTGCCCTCATCTTCAAACGCCAGCATGTGGGTTGCAATCCGATCTAAGAACCAGCGATCATGCGAAATCACCACCGCACAACCTGGGAAAGCTAAAATAGCTTCTTCCAAAGCGCGTAAAGTTTCCACGTCTAAATCGTTAGTCGGTTCGTCGAGCAGTAACAAATTGCCGCCGCTTTTCAAAAGCTTCGCTAAATGCACCCGATTGCGTTCCCCGCCTGATAACTCCTTGACCCGTTTTTGCTGATCCGAGCCTTTGAAATTAAAGCGTCCCACATAAGCGCGTGAAGGGGTTTCATATTTACCGACCACGATATTATCGTGTCCATCAGAAATCACTTCCCACACGGTTTTGTTATCTTCTAAATCATCGCGCAACTGGTCCACATAAGCGAGTTGTACGGTTTCGCCCAAACGGATGTCACCACTATCAGGTTTTTCAACGCCTGCAATCATGCGGAACAAGGTGGATTTACCCGCGCCGTTTGCCCCAATAATCCCCACAATGCCGCCTTTTGGCAAAGTGAAGCTGAGGTTTTCCATCAGCACCCGATCCCCAAAGGACTTGGTGATATTGGTCGCTTCCACCACCAAATCGCCCAAACGCGGACCTGGTGGAATATAAATTTCTTGGGTGACATTGCGTTGTTGCACATCTTGATTTGCCAAATCTTCAAAGCGTGCCAAACGCGCTTTACTCTTAGCTTGGCGACCTTTGGGATTGCTACGCACCCAGTCCAATTCTTCTTTCATCGCTCGTTGCCGTGCGGATTCTTGCTTTTCTTCCAAAGCTAAGCGGCGTTCTTTTTGTTCCAGCCACGTCGAGTAATTGCCTTGCCAAGGAATCCCGTGCCCACGGTCGAGTTCTAAAATCCAGCCTGCGACATTGTCCAAGAAGTAGCGGTCATGGGTGACGGCAACCACAGTGCCTTTATATTCTTTCAAGAACAATTCTAACCATGCTACTGATTCAGCGTCTAAATGGTTAGTCGGTTCGTCGAGCAGCAACATGTCGGGTTTGGACAACAGCAATTTGCACAAGGCGACGCGACGTTTTTCACCGCCTGACAATTTGCTAATGTCAGCATCCCAAGGTGGCAAGCGCAATGCGTCAGCAGCGACTTCTAGCGTGCGGTCTAATTCCCACGCGCCCGCCGCATCAATCGCATCTTGCAGCTTGGATTGCTCTTCTAACAGCGCATTCATTTCGTCATCGCTCATTGGCTCTGCGAATTTCATGCTGATGTCATTGAAACGATCCACTAAGGCTTTAGTTTCTGCGATGCCGTCTTCAACATTGCCGCGCACGTCTTTATTCGGGTCGAGTTGCGGTTCTTGCGATAAATACCCGATTTTAATCCCAGGTTGTGGACGGGCTTCGCCGACGATGTCCTTGTCCACGCCTGCCATAATTTTCAGTAAGGTGGATTTACCTGAACCGTTTAAACCCAATACCCCAATTTTCGCGCCGGGATAAAAGCTTAAAGAAATATCTTTTAAAATTTCACGTTTCGGGGGGACAATTTTGCCCACGCGATTCATGGTGTAAATATATTGTGCCATCTGAGACCTTTGTGTATGTGACGGACGAATTAGAAAGGGGGAAGCTAAACTAGCATCTAGCCTTGTTCTACGCTTAACTTATTTGTCTGAACCACAATTTTCATAATTCACTCAATTGACACAATTAAAAAATAATTATTTTTATATTTAATTTTGTCAATTGAGTGAATTGCGTAAATTGTGGTTCAGAAGTGCTAATAGGATGTGCTGTATGTTTTCACCCTCTTTGAAAAAGGGGGAAGCTAACAAAATGCCTACAACAAATGCGAAACCAAACCATCCGCTAATTTAGGCTCAAACCACGTCGATTTGGGCGGCATGATTTGCCCAGCGTCGGCAACCGCCATCAAGGCATGCATACTGGTGGGATACAGCGCGAAAGCCACTGCCATTTCTCCGCTGTCAACACGCTTTTCCAGCTCATCCAAGCCACGAATACCGCCCACGAAATCAATGCGTTTGTCGCGGCGTTGGTCAGTGATGCCTAAAATTGGGGCGATTAAATTATCCGCCAATAAACTCACATCCAAACTTGCCACGGGGTCACTCGGAATTAAACTGGGTTGAATTTGTAAACGATACCATTGCCCAGCGAGATACATCCCAAATTCGCCCGGCTGTTGTGGTTTCACGATTTCAGCCCGAGGCACGACCGCAAAAGCCGCTTGCAACTTGGCTAAAAATTCATGCACATCTAAGCCATTTAAATCTTTAATCACCCGATTATAATCTAAAATTTTCAATTGATTATCGGGAAAAATCACCACCAAGAAATAATTATAAGCTTCCTCACCAGTGTGGTTGGGATTGCTGGCACGACGTTGTGCGGCAACCCGCGAGGCGGCGGCGGAGCGGTGATGACCATCGGCAATATAGAGCTGCGGCATTTGGTCAAAATTCTGGGTAATATAATCAACATCTGCCGTGTCTGCAATCACCCATAATTGATGAATAATCTCATCAGGGGTGGTGACATCGACCTCAGGCTTAGCCGCAGAAACGCGTGCCATCAGTTCATCTAAACCTGCATGTTGCGGATATGCCAAAAATACCGGCCCCGTTTGTGCGTTCAGCGCATCAATTTGGCGAACCCGATCATCTTCTTTGTCTGGGCGGGTTAATTCATGCTTGCGAATCCGATTGCTGTCGTAATCGCCAACATTTGCCACTGCCACCAAACCGATTTGGCGGTGTGTGCCCATTTGCAAAGCGTATAAATAATAACAAGGCTGCGCGTCAGTTTTCAGAATATGAGCGGCGATTAAGCTTTGTAAATTTTCTGCCCCTTTGGCGTACACGGCAGGACTATACGGATCAGTCGCGGGGGGTAAATCAATTTCGGGCTTAGAAATATGTAAAAAACTGTAAGGACGATCTGCTGCCATATTTCGCGCCTCATCGCTGCTCAGAACGTCATAAGGCGGGGCGAGAACGGCGGCAGTGTGTTCAGGCTGCGGACGTAAGCCTGCAAAAGCACGAATTAAGGGCATAATTTCTCCAGCGGATTAAGGCAAAAGGTCATAATTTCAACAGCACCCGACCGTTCAATATCACAGCGGTGTGGGCGGTGGAATAATCTAGCACAGAAGCGGCGTTGATACATGCGCTTCGCTGCATAATTCTCAGAAAATCGCGGCATTTTTCCTAAATTCAAGTCAGCTACAATCTCCATAATCTACCTATAATTAGACAAGCGGCAGATATTTTGCTAGGTGTTTGCAAATACAATAGAATTCAATAGCAACACTTTTCAAAACTGTCTCTAAATCAGACAGCCACTTTTTAGTAATTCCCTAATCAAAGGACATGGAGCATGGAAACTGAACAACGGGCAGGTGAGTTGCCACTTGCGACACTCCCCTATGCAAGCCTATGCTTTGTCAATTTTCAGGGTAAATTACTTGAAAAAACACCTAGTTGCGCCCCTTTTCTCGGATTAAGCACAGGCGATTTAAGTAAAATTATTTTTGCCGAAGATTGGGAGATTTTTTCTCAACAATTACAAGCCATCACCCAAGCTGCCGCAGGCTACAGCACACAATTTGAAATCCGTTGTTGCAACCAACAAGGGAATTTCGCGATGCTGTTATGGCAGGCAACCCGTACCACCACGGGATTTTATGCGCAATTAACCGATATCAGTGCATATTCGCATCCAATCCATAACAATCTCAGGGGTTTTAACGAGGAAAACCATTATCATGAATTATTGTTTGAGCAAAATCTCTTGGGTATATTTCGCTCCACGCCAGAGGGTCAAGTCCTTAAAGTGAACAATGCCTTAGCCATGATTTATGGCTACGAGTCAGTCGGAGAATTTCAAGCGGAAGTCGTCAGCATTCAACGCCAGCTTTATGTATATCCTGAACAACGGCGGCATATTTTAGAAACTATGCGAAATTCCAATGGAATAATGCAGCTTTTTGAAGTTGAGCATTATCACCGCTCAGGAAGAATTATCTTTATTAATATGTATTTACGTGCTTATCTCGATACTCAGCATAATATTCAATATTTGGAAGGTATTCTACAAGATATTAGTGATTATAAACATTTAGAAACTGAATTACGCCACAGTGAGGCAAATTATCGTTTATTGGCAGAACATTCCACCGATATGATTTCACGCCACACTTTACAAGGCATTTATCGTTATGTCTCGCCCGCGTGCTCCTATTTATTGGGTTATGCGCCGTCAGAATTAATAGATCGCAGTGTTTATCAATTAGTCCACGCCGATGATCTCGCACAAGTCACC
This sequence comes from Thiotrichaceae bacterium, assembly GCA_028688145.1. GTDB lineage: Bacteria > Pseudomonadota > Gammaproteobacteria > Beggiatoales > Beggiatoaceae > JAQTYU01. Next base: position 373,453 of record JAQTYU010000002.1, read on the forward strand.
GCTGCTTATCGTCCTCAACCCGAAAACAGTCGCCTGACTTTCACCTATCGAATGCGTCATAAAAATGGCGCGTACTTGTGGTTTGAGACCACTAACCGCATTTTACCTGCCGATTTTTCATCCAGCTTGCCCGAAGTGCTCTCCGTTTCCCGCGAAATCAGTCAACGCAAACGCATCGAGCAAGAAAGCCACGCCGCCCATGAACGCCTATTGCGGGTGCTCGACAGTTTAGACGCGCTGGTGTATGTGGCTGATTTGGAAAGCTATGAAATTTTATATGTGAATAAATATGGGCGCGATGCCTTTGGGGAAATCGTCGGTGAAGTATGCTGGAAAGTGTTTTGGAAGGATGGCACAGCACCTTGTTACAACGCAAAACATCCGCTACGCAAGTTTTGCAATCAATTACGCGCTCATGCTGAAATGAAGGCATCTACCTCTCAAGTCCATGAGTCTTTTAATAATATTACACAAAAGTGGTATTCGATTCATTCACGCGCCATTTACTGGGTCGATCAACGCTTAGTGCGTCTTGAAATTGCCTATGACATCACCGCCCGCAAACAACAAGAACGCGCCTTAAAGCAAAGCCAAGAACGTTATAGTCTCGCCACCCACGCGGGAAAAACAGGGGTGTGGGATTGGAATATTAGCACCCAATATTTTTATATCGACGGCAGCATTAAACAATTACTCGGTTATAAAGAAAACGAATTGCAAGATAATTTAAGCACTTGGTTATCTTTGGTGCATCCCGACGATGTCGATTTCCTCAAACAAGCGTTTAAACAATATTTATCAGGTAACAGTGCGGCGTATCAAGTCGAACACCGGATGATTCACCGCGATGGGCAGGTGTTGTGGATGTTGGAGCGCGGCGAAGCCCTGCAAGATGCGGCGGGTAAGGCCTATCGTGTGATTGGCACCAGCAGCGATATTACCGAGCACAAACTCAGCAAGCAACAACTGCAACGACAAGAACAATTCCTGCGTAAAATCGCCCAAATCACCCATTTACTGCTCACCGTTCCCAGTTATGACCAAGCGATTACCCAAGCCTTAGATGCTTTGGGTAGTTCATTAGAAGTAGACCGCGCTTATCTCATCGAAAATGAATACTTGCCCAAACAACAAGATGTACTGATGTTTCAACGCTGTGCGTGGATTAAAGCCTCGCAAACTTCGGATAATCCACGGCATTTTCACCAACTGAGTTATGTGCATCATTTGCCCGAATGGTATCAAAAATTACTGGAAAATCAATCTGTTTTAGTCAATATTCACGCAGAAAATTCAGAGTTTATTCAGTTATTTTTAGAGCAACAACAAATCAGCAGCTTATTAATCATCCCTATTCATTTTAAAGGGCATTTTTGGGGCTGCATTATTTTAGAAATGGCAGAGCAGCAGCGCGAATGGACGACCCATGAAATTTTCAGTTTGGGCTTGGTGGGCGACAGTATGCGCGGGGCTTTGTTGCGCCAACAAATTAAAAATTCCTTACAACGCAGTGAAGCCAAATTCCGCACCATCATTGAAAACAATCACGACGCAATTTTAATTATTGATCCCAATGATTTAATCTGTTTTGCCAATCCTGCGGCAGAACAATTGTATCAAGTCGCCAATGATGAATTAACAGGCACACACTGCCCGTTTGCTCATGCCGAAAATGCCCATCAAGAACAAGCAGTGATTGACCGTGAAGGCGAACTGCATATTTGTGAAATGCAGTTGACAGAATTAATCTGGGAAAATTTAAGCGTCACTATGGTGACTTTGCGGGATATTACCGCCCGTAAACAAGCCGAGGACGCGCTGCGCCAAAGCGAACAACGCCTACAAACCCTCACCAATAATTTGCCGATTGTATTATTTGCCTTGGACAGTGACGGGGTGTTCACCGTGTTACGCGGCAAAGGTTTAGAAGCCCTGGGTTTGAGTGAAGAAAGTCTGTTGGGCAAATCGATTTTTGAACAATATCGGCATTTTCCAGATGTCATTGAAAACACACGGCGCGCACTGCAAGGCGAAACTTTTAGTTGCACCATCAGTTTTAACAAAGGGCGGCTGATTTTAGAAATTCAATATTCGCCCTTGTTAAACCAAGCAGGCAAATTGATCGGCACCTTGGTGCTGGCGACCAATATCACTGAACGTAAGCGTGTCGAAATTGAACTGCATCGCGCCAAAGAAGCCGCAGAAATTGCCAACCGTTCTAAGAGCGAATTTCTCGCCGCAATGAGCCACGAAATTCGTACGCCGATGAATGGGGTGATTGGGGTGACGCAATTGCTCACGCAAACTGAACTTTCCCCACAACAAGCGCATTATGTGGAAATGATTCACACATCGGGCGAAACCTTGCTCACCGTCATCAACGATATTTTAGATTTTTCCAAAATCGAAGCGGGCAAACTGGTTTTAGATAATATTGAATTTGATTTACGCGCCCTGTTTGAAGACGTGATTAGCTTTTTTGCCCCCGCCGCGCAACGCAAAGGCTTGAATATTATCTGCGATTTACCCCCGCAATTACCGCAGCGCATGTGCGGCGATGTGAATCGCTTGCGCCAGATTTTAAATAATTTAATCGGCAATGCGGTGAAGTTTACCCAGCGTGGCGAAGTGTGTTTAGAAGTCACTGTTGCGGAAGAACGCGAAACCCAAATCGGTTTTGCTATCGCGGTCAGCGACACGGGGATTGGTATTAGTGCGCAATTACGCGCGAATTTATTCAAACCCTTTTCTCAAGCCAGTTCAGAAATTAGTCGGCAATATGGCGGCACGGGGCTGGGTTTGGTGATTTCAAAACGTCTCATTGAAATGATGGGCGGTAATATTGGCGTGCACAGTGTTCCTAATCAGGGCAGCACCTTCTGGCTAAAATTGCCCTTGGATAAAACCGATACCGCGCCATTTTGTAGCCTGCCTTCCACGAGTTTACTGCACGGAATGCGAGCGTTAATTATCGACAGCTATCCCAAAAACACCGCGATTTTGAAGCGAGAATTACAAGCTTGGGAGATGCCCGTCAGTGTGCTGGATCGGGCAGAGGCAGTGCACGCGCTGTTACAGCAGGTCAATTTTATGCCCGAACAACAAGCTGACGTGATTTTATTAGACAGCCATGTTCCCCGATTAAATTACACCCAAGTGCTGCAACAATTTAACAGTCATCCGTGGTTGCGTAGTGTTCCAATCATCATGCTGACTTCTTTACAGCAATATGTGGACGCGCCCCAATTAGAATGTGTCACCAGTTATCTTAATAAACCGATTCGACAAAGCGAGTTGCGCCACGCCTTATTGCAAGTACGTCACCCAGTGTCGAGCGCAGCCTCGCCGCAACGCTTACAAAAAGCAATCTTTGCCAAACTTGGAGATTTTCAGATTTTATTAGTTGAAGATAATTTGATTAATCAAGAAATTGCGCGCGATATGTTGCTGCAATTGGGTTGCATGGTATTTATTGCTAAAGATGGACTAGAAGCGGTTCATGCGGTGCAAAATGCCCATTTTGACCTGATTTTGATGGATTGCCACATGCCCAATTTGGATGGTTTTGCCGCCAGTCAACAGATTCGCCAATTTGAAACCAAACATCAGCGTGTTCCTGTGCCGATTGTCGCATTGACTGCCAATGCGATGCAGGGTGATAAAGAACGTTGCTTATCCGCAGGAATGAATGATTTTGTCACCAAGCCGATTATTTTGGCAAAGTTGCGTCCTGTGTTAGAACGCTGGTTACGCCCCGAACAAGCGCATTATCAGCCTTCACCCGCCACGGTGACACCTGAGACAGAGAGTGGAGAAGTTTTAGATAAAAGCTTATTAGCAAATTTACGTGCGGATAGCCAAATGGGGAGCATTAATTGGTTAATCGATTTGTATTTGCAAGAGTTACCGAATTATCTTGAAAGTCTACAGCAGGCAGGCAGATCAGGCGATACGCGCAACTTATATTTACAAGCGCATAAACTGAAAGGGGCAAGTGCCAATCTGGGTGCGAAGCGTTTGGTGGTGTATTGCAGGAGTTTGGAAGATGTGGCACAACAAAGCAAGCTCGAACCGATTGAAGGCTTGATGCAACGCATTATGAAAGAAGCGGAGCTATTGAAAAAACTATTACTGTTGGAAAAACAGCAGGAGAGAAAGTAGATTTCTGTTTTAGAGCTGACAGCGTTTGCAACGTCTGTCAACTCTAATTTCTAAATTACGTTAAACCCATTAACGAATAATTTCAGCAATTCTCAATAAGGCAGGTTTAAACGTAATTTTCAGTTTATGCCCCAAGCGCAAGTTAATTACTAACTTACCTTCTTTATTAGTCACCAAGGGAAAATGATCAATCGGTTCTCCCGCCAAGACTTTCAGCGCAGTTTCCGCCGCCCAACGCCCTTGCTCTTCAGGCAAACGAATGATTCCGATTAACGAAAATTGTGTAGTATAAGAAGAGGTTGTTCCCGTCGGGATTTTGGTGTTTGCTTCAACAAAGGCTCTTGCCTCGGCATTATTCCATTGGGGCAAGCCATCAGGATTATGTATTAATAACATATCAACTTCTTGCTGCGCCCGGATAAACTCAGTTTTCCATTCTTCAAAATTTTTCACAAAATAGGTTTTATCTAGCTCAATATCGAACAATGAGTGTGCATAATCAGGAAATTGGTGCTCGGTATAACCATCCATGCCGATAAAACCAATGCGATTACCGTGTGCATATTCTTTAAGATTGTGCACGATACGATCCAGCAATTCGACTTCAATCATGCCAGTGATAGTTTTGGTATTGAAATGATAAGCAGAAACATCGCGGTTGACCCCACAAAACACCACGGGTAAATTGCCGTTAAAATAGGGTTCAACCAAGTATTTGGTGGCATTGTCATCGGAGACGATGAGCAAATCGGGGTGAAACTGTTCGATATTGGCTTTTGCTTGGAGCGCCACATATTCATTGTGTTCAACACTGGGATTGCGTTTTCCATCCATCTCAAAATGTTCAAAAATGATGCCTTTGTCGGCAAATATATCTTGAATCGTTTTCAAGATAGCATCACTCCAAGGATAACCTTGGTGATAAGAGGCAACGTAGTAAACACGCTTGCCTACATAATCATCTGCCGCCCATGCAAAGGGGCTTAGACTACAAAATAACAGCAGCAATCTCACGAATAGTGACATCATCATTCTCCTTAAAATCTGATAAGGACGGAGCATAATTCTCAAGCAGCATTGTCTACAGAACGAGAAAACCAGTCCTTGCTGTTTTTACTAACGTCCTTTCCGACCACTAAAATACAACCCGTCTGATTTTAAGTTTAGTCGATTAATGCAAAATTGTTGCAGTTTTCAGCAAGGCAGATTTAAAAGTGATTTTCAGTTTATTCCCTAAGCGCATATTGATCACTAAGTTACCCTGTTTGTTGCTTGTAAACGGAATATGATTAATCGGCTCTCCACGTAAAACTTTTAATGCCGTTTCAGCCGCCCAACGCCCTTGTTCTTCGGGTAGGCGAATGATTCCAATCAAAGCAAATTGTGTGGTGAAAGAAGAACTTGTTCCTGAGGGTATTTGAGTATTTTCTTCAACAAATTGTTTTGCAGCAACACTGTCCCACTGCGGCAAACCATCGGGATTGTGAATTAGCAACATATCGACTTCTTGCTGAGCTTTGAGATAGGCAAGTTTCCATTCTTCAAAGTTTTTTACATAATAGGTTTTATTCAGCGAAATTTGAAACAATGAATTAAAATACTCAGGTAGTTTGCGCTCGGTATAACCATCCATACCGATAAAACCGATGCGATTGCCGTGCGCATACTCTTTTATATCATGCACAATCTTATCAATCAGTTCGACTTCGACCATGCCTGTAACCATTTTACGGTTAAAATGGTATTCCGACACGTCCCAATTCACTCCACAAAACACCACGGGTAAATTGCCATTGAAATAGGGTTCAACTAGATATTTCATGGCGTTGTCGTCGGAGACCAGCAATAAATCGGGATGAAATTGTTCGATTTTTGCTTTTGCCTGAAGGGCTATATTTTTACTGTATTCAATCGACGGATTGCGTTTTGTATCCATCTCAAAATGTTCAAAAATAATGCCCTGGTCGGCAAATACTTCCTGAATGGTTTTTAAGATACTATCACTCCAAGGATAACCTTGGTGATAGGAGGCAACATAATAAACACGTTTGCCTGTGTATAAGTTATCCACCGCCCATGTATTGGCAATGTTGCCAAGTAATAAGACACCCAGCAATATTTTTATAAATCGCAGTCTCACTCTTTTCCTCCTTGAAGTTTGAATAAAATTAATCCATGTCGGTTAACAGTGTTAGCGGATAACGAATACCCGCCAAATAGTCATCCACACAGCGCAATACCATCGGACTTCGTAAATTGTCCTTCTCACTCAACTCTTCTCGACTTAACCATAAAGCACGTAAAATCCCCGTGTCTAATTGCCGATTAGGATCATGATCGTGGGCTTTTCCTGCAAAACATATCCGTAAATAAGTTCCATTACTGTAAGGGTTTCGATAATGATAAATCCCTACAATAAACTCAGGGGTAAATTGCCAGCCCGTTTCTTCGAGGGTTTCACGGGCCACAGCATGTAACAGGCTTTCGCCTTCATCCCAATGTCCTGCAGGCTGATTAAAGACGAGACCTGCACTTTCGCCGACTTCTTCAATGAGTAAAAAACGTCCATCTTGTTCTGCAATAGCAGCAACAGTAACATGCGGTGTCCATAACATAAGCTATTCTCTGGGCTATTTAAATTAAGTAAGTCGCGTCCTAACGCATTGCTAACTCAAGTAGCATTTTAATGCTCAACGCAATTAAAAACAGGGCAAACACTTTCTTTAAGGTATTGACGGGAATGCTATGCGCTAATTTTGCCCCAAGCGGTGCGAATAATAAAGTTAGGGGAGTGATGGTCAAAAAAGCAGGAATATAAATGTAACCCAAGGTTGAAGAGGCAGGTAAGCCAGAGACATTCCAACCTGTGATCATAAAACCAATTGCGCCTGCAACTGCAATCGGAAAACCGCAGGCAGCAGAAGTTGCCACTGCGTTGCGCATCGGTATATTGCACAGGGCTAAAAACGGCACGGTCATTGCGCCCCCCGCAACCCCAACCAAAGCGGAAATGAGACCAATCGTACTACCCACTAATCCCATGCCTAAAAGTTTTGGCAATTGTCGATTGGGGGCTGGGGGTTTACCAAAGTTCATTTGTAATGCAATGAGTAATAAGAACACGGCAAAAATAACTTTCAGGGTCAGATTTGACAGAATGCCTGCCAGTGCCGCGCCCGAAAATGAGCCGATTACAATCCACGGGGTGAGACGTATCGCAACTTGCCAATTGATTGCGCCATGACGTTGATGAGCAAGAATGGAGGATATAGAAGTCAAAATAATGGTTGCCAGTGAAGTTCCAATGGCAATGTGCATGATATGCGCGCTCGGCATTTCAGGATGAGATTGTAAGATTAAGATCAGAATGGGTACGATAACCGCGCCGCCACCAACCCCTAATAATCCAGCTAATGTTCCTGCAAATATCCCAAGGGCAATTAAACTTACCATCTCAATCAATTGAAAAATTCCTTATTCTTTACATGCGACATACACTCCCGAGAAATCAACAGCTAACTCATGTTCTGTTTCAACACGGGCATGTAATTCCCAGCGCGCCTTCCCTTTTTCGAGAATGTCTTGCTTGAATTGCGCCACTACTTCAGGGGTGGGCATGTTACAAATGGCATAAATATCCTGTTTTACAGGACGTAGATAATCTATTTTGCTGCGTCTTACTACGGTAGAGCCTTTAACACCCATTTCTTCTAGGGTTAAGTGGGTTAATGCCCAGCCTGACAAAATAATCACTGCTGCTAAGCTTCCCCCAAAGGCGGTATTTTTATCATTTTTGTTTGCGATTAGAGGGGCGGTCAATACTAAACCTTTTGCATCAAAGCGTACAACTTTAATCCCAATTTCTTGCGTAATGGGAATATTCTCATCCAGATATTTTTGTAATCGATGTGTGAAAGCCGTCATAATAAAGGGTTCAATGTGTTGCTCTCCCAAGGTTTAGGGAGTGGCATGGGGAATACTGATGGAAAGTAAGCAATGTCTTTCCTCCTCTGGGATATGTCGTAGTGATTATTACAGTCACTATGCACATCAATATCTTAGTATAAATTAATTTATCCTAAGATTAAAATAATTCGCACTGTTTAACCTGAGATTGGGATAACAAAGTAGGCTGTTTAAAATCTGAGAAGATATAAGGTTACTCACTTTAGCCTCCCCTTTGTCAAAAGGGGAGGCTAAAGTGAGTATTGCCTGTTGTACACTTAAATTAATGGTGGTGACCTGGGAGCGAGATAACGATTTATTCCGTTCCTTGACTCGGCTTTAAGGCAAGCAAAGTTAATCATTGCCCTGCATTTCTCCACGGCTTCATTACGAGCTACAAAAGCTAAGTTTTAAATCACGCCGCTTTCCGCAATAAATGCCCCAAAATAGGCGGAGTCAGCAAAGTGGTCAGGGTAATCATAATCACAATCACCGCAAACATATCGTCATCAACCACGCCCAAACCTCTGCCCGTCATCGCAAAAATTAGCCCGACTTCACCGCGTGGAGCCATCCCCCAGCCAACAATCCATTTATTCACCTTGCCTGCTGCCAAACCTGCCGCCAATTTACTCACGAAAGCCAATGCAGTAATCACCAATGCCGTTGCCAGAATCGGTAAATTTGTAAAACTGTGAAGGTTAACCTGCATTCCTGTGAGCACGAAAAACAGCGGAATTAAAAAGTGTCCTAATGGATCAATGAGATTTTCAATGTGGTGATGGCGATGTTTTTCCAAAACATTTTCAACACGATCTTTCAATTCTTCATCGGCATGAATCAAGGTTTTTTGGATGTCACCATGCACGGCAGCATCTTCAAAATCTTCAAATTGCACCTTATCCAAAACCAAGCCTGCGGCAAATGCGCCGACAATCGGGGCAAGCCCCACCAAATGCGCCAAATAGGCAAAAATTAATCCGAAACAAATCACAAGGGTGAATTTCATGCTTTCGCCTGCATGAATTTTGGAAAGTTTTTTCCCGATGTAGTCCGCAGTCCATTGTCCAATCACAATTGAGCCGACTAAAAATAAGCCTGCTTTCAGGGTAATCCAACTCACTTCGCCCGCACTGACTGTGCCTGTGGTGACAATTGCAGAAACCACCGCCAAAATCACCAAGCCCATCACATCGTCAAGCACCGCAGCCCCAAGCACAATTTGCGCCTCGGGAGTATTGAGTTTACCCAAGTCTTTGAACACACGGCTAGTAATACCGATTGAGGTTGCGGTTAAGGTTGCGCCTAGAAATAAATAGGTGTTTTGGGAAAGGTTGGGCAAAATCAAAGGTGCGATAAAATACGCCAATCCAAACGGCACAATGACCCCGATGCAAGCCACTAAAAACGCCCGCATTCCGACTTTCAATATGGTGTCGATGTTGGTTTCTAAACCACTTTTAAACAGCAGCAGCACCACGCCCAATTGCGCCAAAAATGCCATCACTTCATCGGTTTTGATGGCTTCAAAATAATTAATGCCAAACAAACCTAAATTTCCAAGCAGCACCCCAATTAATAACTCGCCTAATACGGCGGGTTGTTGAATACGTTCCACGGCAAGGCTGGAAATTTTCGCGGCAATTAATAACAGCGCGATCCAAAGAAATAAACTTGCGGTGTGTCCGTCAGTTGAGGCATAGACACTGGGAACGAGGGCGCACATTCCAAATAAGATGAGTCCTATTCGTGAGCGCGAAAGTCGTGGGTTTTTTGGCATGAGAAATCCTCTTCATAGCGGTTCATTGATAAACTTCATTAGGGAACATGCGGGCTATGACGCGGACAATCAAGGGCGAGGGAAGTTTTGCAATCTTACTTCAACTGCGCCCCCAGTCCCCTAAAGAAGACTTTTAAAGATTAAGGCATTATTTTGTGTTTAGCTACCTTTAGAGGGTTGGGGGCTATTTTCAAACTTATTTCTTCAGTACAAATTCAACCAGCACAATTTTTGCGATAAATCCCACAAAGCCCAGCCCTAGGGCTAAAAATAGCACGAAATAGCCGAATTTTCCCGCGTTGGAATCTTTAGCTAAGCGGTAAATGATAAACAGCATGTAGAGAATCAGCCCTAAAATTCCGAAGGTTACGAAGTGCTCTTCAAATTTCATCCAGGTTTTCACGTCCATAACGAAACTTTTTACCTCTGAGATACGGGTTTAAATACCCAATGATTTAATTAATAAGGGCAGTAAAAACGCGCTGACAATCCCCGTTAGCCCAATCGCCAAGCCTGCAAACGCGCCTGCCAATTGGCTAATATCAAAGGCGTAGGCTGTGCCGAAACCGTGGGCACTTAAGCCTAAGGCAAAACCTTTGACGCTGTCATGACGAATATTCAGGAGTCGGTATAAAGGTGCAGCGATTAAACAGCCAATTGCACCCGTAATCAGTACCAGCCCCGCGGTGAGTGCAGGCAAACCGCCGATTTTTTCAGAAATCCCCATCGCAATCGGAGAAGTCACCGATTTTGGGGCCAGCGACATAATGGTTTCTCGTGACGCGCCCATCCACACTCCAACCCCGATTGCAGATAAGGCGGCGGTGGTTGCGCCCGTGAAACAGGCAATGATGATGGGGAAAAACATACGTTTCACCCAATCCAAATGATGATATAAGGGGATTGCCAGCGCGACAGTTGCTGTGCCTAATAAAAAGTGCACAAATTGCGCGCCTTTGAAATAGGTGTCATAAGAGATGTTGGCGACTTTCAAAAAGGTGATGAGCATCGCCATGCTGAGCAACACCGGGTGAAAAAGCGCGCTTTTCCCGAGTTTTTTATTTAACCAAACACAGCACTGAAAAGTGACCAAAGTCACTGTTAAACTCAACAAAGGGCTGGCGGCAAGATAAACCCATAATGAAGATAAGTCGGCGGGGGGATTAGTCATAAGGCTTCTCTTTGTCGACGTGGTGTTCCGTGAGGAATTTTAAGACGATAGCAGTCACTGCCATCGTAACAATGGTGCTCACCACCAGCGCGATACTGATCACCAACCAACCTTTAGAGATTAATTTGAAATGCTCCATTAAACCCACGCCTGCGGGCACATAGAGCAAGGCAATATTGTTTAATAGCGCGTCGCCTACCGTTTGCACGGATTTCGGCACAGAACCTTTTATAATTAAAACTATTAGTAATAACACCATACCGACTACAGGACCTGGCACGGGGAAATTGAGCAAGCGCACCAAGACTTCGCCGCAGAGTTGGCAAATTAATAAAATTGAAATTCCAAGTAACATAATGACTTCCTAAGCCATTTAAAAAAATACTGTGCCTCGCTCCCTCAAAGAGAGCTGAAGAACTGATTTAATTTTTAAAAAAGCCTCCTTGCAGGAGGCACAGTTTATTTGAATTTAATTTGAATTAATGATTACGTTGCACCGCAAATAATGCCAAACCGTGCAAAGCATCGTGATAAACCGACGGTGGCAATTTTTCGAGCGCGGTCAGGGCGATATTTGCTTCACGTCGCGCAGCGGCGGCGGTGTAAGCAATCGCATCGGTGCTGCGAATAATTTGCATCACTTCCTCAATTTTATCTTTGCCCGCATGAATAATCGCATCCCGCAACACTTCACGTTGTTCTGGCGTACAATGTTGCATCGCATAGATTAATGGCAGTGTGGGCTTGCCTTCTGCTAAATCATCTCCGACGTTTTTCCCCATTTCCTCAGGGGTCGCGCTGTAATCGAGCACGTCATCAATTAATTGAAACGCGGTTCCCAAATGTCTGCCATAGCTTGCAATCGCGATTTCAACGGCGGGCGGTTGGTGAGTGATGACTGCGCCAAGTGCGGCGGCGGCTTCAAATAATTTTGCAGTTTTAGAGCGAATCACCTGAAAATAGGCTTCTTCGGTGGTGTCAGGTTCGTGGCAATTGAGCAGTTGTAAAACTTCGCCCTCCGCAATCACGTTAGTGGCATTGGAAAGAACTTCCATGACGCGCATATTTTTGACTTGCACCATCATTTGAAAGGCGCGGGAATATAAAAAATCGCCCACCAACACGCTGGCTTCATTGCCCCAAATGCTGTTGGCAGTTTGTTTGCCGCGCCGCAATTCTGAGGCATCGACTACGTCATCATGCAGCAAGGTTGCGGTGTGAATAAATTCGACCACTGCTGCAAGATTAATGTGGTCTTGTCCTTTATAGCCAAAGAGTTGCGCGCTGAGCAACACTAAGACTGGGCGTAAACGTTTGCCGCCGCTGTTGACGATGTAATGTCCTAATTGGTTGACTAGGGCGACATCTGAGCGCAATGAGTGGTGAATCAGGGCATCGACAGCTTGCATGTCGTCGCGAATTAAGGATTGGATAGCTGAAATATCCATCATGATTGCAGAGTCGTTCACGTTAGTTAGGCATGATTAAAGTTGAATAAAGGAGCACGGTTCACAATGCGAGATTGTAATGTCCGTATGGATAAAGTTTTTATTATTTTAGGCGGTATAAACGCAGCTTTAGCCGTTGCTTTGGGCGCATTTGGAGCGCATGGGCTAAAGCGCGTCCTAACGCCCGAATGGCTGACAATTTACCAAACGGGTGTTCATTATCATTTAATCCACGCGCTTGGCTTGTTATGCGTCGGCATTATTGCACAAAAGTTCACGCCTTCATGGTGGTTGAATAGCGCGGGTTACTGTTTATTAGCGGGTATTATACTGTTTTCTGGTAGCTTGTATGCACTCAGTCTCAGCGAACTTCGCTTTTTAGGGATGATTACCCCGTTTGGTGGACTGAGTTTTTTATTGGGCTGGGGATTTTTGGTGACGGCGGCTTTTAAAGAGCCGAGTTAAATGCTTAGTGCGCCCCTAAATCCCCTAAAGGGGACTTTAAAGATAAGAAAGTGTTGATGTTTTAGTCTTTAGCCCCCTTTAGGGGGTTGGGGGCGCATTAAGATTTCAAAACACAGGCAACTTATACCCCAAGCCCGCCACTTCTCGCACCAAACGCGGCACTAAATAGCCCGACAAACGTTCACGCATTGCCTCAATCAAACTTAAAGCCTCGGTTTCAGACACTTCAAAATGTCCCGCGCCTTGCACTTTATCTAATAAATGCAAGTAATACGGCACAACCCGCTGTTCAAATAAACGCTCATGTAATTGCACCAAACTTTCCACATCTGCATTCACGCCGCGCAACAACACCGCTTGATTAAATAGCGTAATGCCCGCATCCGCTAATTTTCGCAACGCCTGCGTCACGGAATTATCCAATTCAGCGGCATGATTGGCGTGTACTACCATTATCGTTTGTAAACGGGTTTGGGTTAAAGCTGCAATCAATTCTGGGGTGACACGTTCAGGCAGCACAATCGGCAAGCGGCTGTGAATGCGTAAACGTTGCAGATGGGGAATTGTCGCCAATAAATTAATCAATTCCATCAGCCGACTGTCTTTGACGCTGAGCGGATCGCCACCGCTTAAAATCACTTCATGAATGCTGTTATCCGATTGAATATAATTATAAATAGCTTGCAGTTCTGAACTATTATTCTCACGATAATCATAATGCTGGCGAAAACAATAACGGCAATGAATCGCACAGGCAGCGGTGACGATAATCAACACTCTGCCTTGATATTTGTGCAGCAAACCCGCGCCTTTACTCGCCGCATTATCGCCCACAGGGTCGGTGGTGAAATTGGCGAAGGGCAATTGTTCCGCTTGCAAAGGCAGGACTTGGCGCAACAGCGGATCGTGAATATCGCCTTTTTGCATTCGCGCCACATAACTGCGGGGCACACGCAAGTGAAAACGCGGATTTTCCCAAACCGTGTCTTGTAATAAATCTGGGGGCAACTCCAATAAAGCGAATAATTCCTGCGGATCACGCACTGCATTTTGCAAGGCTTGTTGCCAAGTGGGTAGACGAGACTGCCAAGTGATTAAATTTTCAGTTATCATATTTTGATTTTTAATTGACTGCGAATAAGGTTTAGATTATAAATCGTAATTTTCGCTTGACGAGGGCGTAGTATGGCATTTTTTAGTACCAATGAATTTAAATCAGGGTTAAAAGTCATGATGGACAATGATCCCTGTGCGATTATAGAAAACGAATTTGTAAAACCCGGTAAAGGTCAAGCCTTTAATCGTGTGAAAATCCGTAACTTGAGAACAGGACGGGTTTTAGAACGCACTTTCAAATCAGGCGACAGCTTAGAAGGTGCGGATGTTATGGATACTGAAATGCAGTATTTGTATAACGATGGCGAATTCTTTCATTTTATGGTTCCCGAATCTTTTGAACAACATGCCACTACGCCTGAAGTGGTGGGCGATGCGGCAAAATGGATCAAAGGTCAAGAAACCTGCATTATCACTTTATGGAATGGTCAACCGATTGCGGTCACACCCCCAAATTCCGTGGTTTTAACCATCACTGACACTGATCCTGGTGTGCGTGGCGATACCTCTGGCGGCGGCGGCAAACCTGCGACTTTAGAAACAGGTGCGGTGGTTCGTGTGCCTTTGTTCGTCGGTGTGGGCGAAGTGATCAAAGTGGATACGCGCACGGGTGATTATATTTCCCGCGTGAACGTTAAAGAATAAGCTTCATTTTCAAGTAACTGCGCCCCTAAATCCCCTAAGGCGCAGTTAAGATGAGTGTTAAATCCCTGCTATTTTCCTCTCCCCGTTGAATTCCCAGCGCACTGCACGCATCAAGTAAATATTCATACAGGAAAATCCTCCTAAACCCTCTGCACGAACAGCCCATGTCCGCATTATAATGGGGCTGCTTATTCCTACATAACAAGGTTTCATAAAAATGACTGTTGCCAATCCCTTACTCGCCATGCAAGGCTTACCTCCTTTTTCGCAAATTCGTCCTGAACATGTCGAAGCGGCTTTAATCGAGACTTTAAAAAACAATCGTGCCGACATCGCCGCCGTGCTCAGCAGTGACGCGCCCCCCACTTGGGACAGCGTGATTCAGCCCTTGAATGAAATCAATGATCGTTTGAATCGGATGTGGTCGCCAATTACCCATTTACACGCCGTCGCCGACAGTGAAGAATTACGCACCGCTTATAATGCCTGTTTGCCTTTATTGTCGAATTATTACAGCGAGAATGGGCAAAATCAGCGCATGTTTGCCGCCTATAAAACGCTTTCCGAAAGTCCCGAATTTACCCAATTAGAACCCGCGCAACAACAAATTATTAACAATGAATTACGCGATTTTCATTTGTCAGGCATTGATTTACCGCCCGAACAACAACAGCGTTATCAAGCAATTCAACAAGCACTTTCCAAATTAGCTGCCAAATTTTCAGAAAATTTACTCGATGCCACCCACGCGTGGAAGAAGCACATTACCGACGAAAACTTGCTCAGCGGTTTGCCCGATTCTGCCAAAGCCTTGCTGCGCCAAAATGCCGAACAAGAACAGCTTGAAGGCTGGTTGGTGGGTTTAGATATTCCCTCCTACAACGCGATTATGATGTATGCCGACAACCGTGAATTGCGCCATGAGGTTTATGTGGCTTATGTGACCCGCGCCTCGGAATTATTCAGTTTGGGCACGCAATGGGACAACAGCAGCGTGATGCAAGAAACCTTAGCATTGCGTTATGAACTGGCGCAGTTGTTGGGTTTCAAAAACTATGCAGAATATTCACTTGCCACCAAAATGGCGAATTCTCCACAACAAGTCTTAGATTTTTTACTGGATTTATCGGCTCGGGCGCGTCCGATGGGGCTGAAAGATTTAGCTGAATTGAAAGCTTTTGCCAAAACGGAACACCAGCTTGAAGATTTGGAAATGTGGGATATTCCTTATTATTCTGAAAAGCTTAAGCAGCATTGTTACTCGATTTCTCAAGAAGAGTTACGTCCTTATTTCCCCTTTGAAAAGGTGCTGTTTGGTTTATTTGAAGTGGTGAATCGTTTATATGGCATTAAGATTTTAGAACGTAAAGAGGTCGATGTTTGGCATCCTGATGTAAAGTTTTTTGAAGTGTTTGATGCTAAAGGCGAAATCTGCGGACAATTTTATTTAGACGTATTTGCCCGCCGTGGCAAACGCAGCGGCGCGTGGATGGGTGAATGTCGGGTGCGCAAATTTGCCGCCAACAAGTTGCAATTATCCGTGGCGTATATCAATTGCAATTTCACCCCGCCCGTGGGCGACACCCCCTCTTTATTAACCCATAATGAATTAATCACGTTGTTTCATGAATTTGGGCACGGCTTGCACCACATGTTGACCCGTGTGAATTACGCGCCTGTGTCGGGGATTAATGGGGTGTTGTGGGATGCGGTCGAGTTGCCTAGCCAATTTATGGAAAATTGGGCGTGGGAACGTGAGGCTTTGGATTTATTTTCAGGACATTATCAAACGGGCGAGACTTTGCCTGAAGATTTATTTAACAAATTGATTGCTGCGAAGAATTTCCAATCGGGTTTATTTATGCTGCGTCAGTTGGAATTTGCGGTGTTCGATTTCCGTTTGCATTATGAATACGTGCCGAATATTGATATTCAACACTTGTTAGATGAAGTGCGTCAACAAGTTGCGGTGTTAATTCCCCCGAGCTTTAACCGTTTTCAACACAGTTTTGGACATGTTTTTGCGGGTGGTTATGCCGCTGGCTATTACAGCTATAAGTGGGCAGAAGTGTTGTCTGCGGATGCGTTTTCCAAATTTGAGGAACACGGTATTTTCGACCGCGCCACGGGTTTGCAATTCTTGCATTCAGTTTTAGAAAAAGGTGGCTCAGCACATCCCATGAAGTTATTTGTGGCATTTCGTGGCAGAGAACCCAAGATTGATGCCTTATTGCGGCATTCGGGCATGGCGGCTTAGCATCATATTTTAGCTTCCCCCTTTGAAATAAGGGGGAATGACGTGGGAAGAAGGAAAAACTCACTGCGACAACTAAACCATCTACTTCTTCGCCACCTTCATTTTCAACTCAACCCCATTTTGACGGCTGTTCATGCCCGCAATTTCCACTTGAAACCCTTGTTGTACCCAAGATTGTTTCAATTGCTCAACCGCTTGTAAACTCCCCAAATCCATTTCCAGCTCGAAACGCCCTTGACGAAATTCCAAACGTTTCAACCATAAGCCTGTACTTTGCTTCAAAGACGGACTGAGTTGCACCAACTGACTTAAAAAATCCGTTTCACCGCCGCCTTGCCCGCGCTGATTCCGCAATTGTTTTAATTGCTGTTCCATTTGCGCCCGAGGATTCACAATTTTCTTCGATTCGGGAAAAGTCTCACGATACACCTGTTCAATTTGCTGGCTTAATTGGCTGCGTTGCTGCGTAAGCTGTTGCGATTGCGTCCACAATTGACCGCCATAAATCAGCACGCCCAGCATTAATAACGCTGCGGTCAATCGCCACGGTTTCCAAAATTCGCCCAGCGCGTGACTGGGGCGATATTCGCCTTGCAACAAATCCAAGGGCGGCGCGGCAAATAGCCCTTTGCTAAGCCACGCATATTCACCCTGCGCATCAGTTTGCACTTGCACAGGAATGCCTAAACTATTTAAATCCTGCACCCAATGCACCGTTCCCGAAGCATAAACTTGTAATGAGCTGGGTGCATTTTCCCCCGCTTCATTGATGGCGAGTTGCAACCACGTTACTGCATTACTCAGTTCAACTGCGAAACCTGTGTACGCGCCCGTGCGCACTAATAAAGTATTGCCCAATAACAATAAACCCCAGCCTTGCGGCGGCAAGGGCACGGCTAACACGTCGGGGACAATCGCGTCAAACACTAAGCCAGTGGCTTGAATCGCTTCAAGATAAGTTTGTAAATGCGCCCGTTCCAACACTGCCACGGGAATTAAACCGTTGACTTTGTCGCGCTCTCCCACGGCAAAATGTAAGTTTTCAATCTCTTCTGCCAATTGCTCTTCTAAAACAAAAGGCACGGCTTGTAATAAGCGTTGGCGTTGTTTACTGGGGACATCGACTTGTGCGAGCAGAATATCGGTGCTGGGCAACAGTCCATAAACCCGTTTGGCGGTGGGCAATTGTGAAAGTTCACCCGTTTGTACAGGGGTTTGCAGTTGCCCTTTGGCATCACAGGCTAACCACGTCACAGCGGTCGGAGAGGAACTTGTCCAATGACAAAATAGAGTATGTAGCATGGGAATCTGCGTCGAGTACCAAGAAAAACAGCGAACGAATAGGATAGGCTATTGTGTAAGGAATTACTGTCCCTTATCATAAGAAAGCGGGTGTGGTGTTCAGGTATTTGGTAGTGCTAAACAAATAAGGCTAAATGCAGATTTAGCCTCCCCCTTTTTCAAAGGGGGTGAAAAACATCATTATCTATTTAGCACAAGCAAGTATTCTAATGCACGTCCACAACATTTCTAAGAGGCATTATACTGCACCTTGCAGATTTCTCTATAAAACACAGCTCCGAATAATCGTAGGGACGGGAAGAATGAAAATACTGGTTGCTGTCAAACGCGTGGTTGACTATAACGTAAAGGTAAGGGTAAAAAGCGATGGTTCTGACGTGGATATTGCCAACGTCAAAATGTCAATGAACCCTTTTGATGAAATCGCCGTTGAAGAAGCGATTCGCTTGCAAGAAGCAGGCATCGCCACAGAAATCATTTTAGTGTCTTTAGGCGTAAAAGCTTGCCAAGATATTTTACGCACAGGTTTAGCAATGGGCGGCGACCGCGCCATTCTCGTTGAAACCGATGAAGAAATTCAGCCGCTGAGTGCTGCTAAATTATTAAAAGCCGTGGTCGAAAAAGAACAGCCTAAAATGGTGATTCTGGGCAAACAAGCCATTGACGACGATGCCAATCAAACAGGACAAATGCTTGCCGCTTTATTGGGTTGGGGACAAGCCACGTTTGCCTCAAAAGTCACGGTTGCAGGCGAACAAGCCACGGTAATTCGTGAAATCGACGGCGGGCTGGAAACCATTGCGGTGAAATTGCCTGTCGTGGTCACCGCTGACTTGCGTTTGAATGAACCGCGCTATGTCAAATTACCCAACATTATGAAAGCTAAGAAAAAGCCCTTGGATGTACTCACTCCCGCAGACTTAGGCGTGAACTTAACGAAAAATTTAGTCACCCTCAAAGTGCAAGAACCGCCTGTGCGCAAAGCAGGGGTCAAAGTGGCTGATGTACAAAGCTTAGTGGATAAACTCAAGAACGAAGCAAAGGTGATTTAAATGCGCGTGTTAGTGGTTGCCGAACATGATAATCAAAGCCTGAAAGCAGGCGTACTCAACACCATTCAAGCGGCGCGTAAAATTGCCAGCGAAGTGGTGGTTTTAGTGGCAGGGCATGAAGCCAGCAGTGTGGCACAAGCCGCCGCGCAAGTGGAAGGTGTAAGCAAAGTATTACACGCTGATGCCGCTCAATATGCCCATGCCTTGGCAGAAAATATTGCCAATTTAGTGCTGAGCATTGCCAAAGAATACACCCACATTTTGACCCCTGCTTCGACCTTCGGGAAAAATTTCTTACCCCGCGTCGCCGCTTTATTAGACGTGGCTCAAGTTTCTGATGTGATTCAAGTCGTGGATGCGGACACTTTCGTGCGCCCGATTTATGCGGGCAACGTGTTAGCCACGGTGAAAGCGACCGATGCAATTAAAGTTTTAACCATCCGTACCACGGGTTTTGACCCTGTTGCCGCCACGGGAGGCAGTGCTGCAATTGAAAGCTTAGCCGCTCAAGCCGATAGCGGTTTAGCCAGTTTCGTTGAACAAACCTTGACCAAGTCCAGCCGTCCTGAATTGGGCGCAGCAAAGATTATTGTGTCGGGTGGGCGCGGCATGGGCAGCAGTGAAAACTTTGCGATTCTTGAAGCCCTTGCGGACAAGTTAGGCGCAGCCATTGGCGCATCGCGTGCCGCAGTGGATGCGGGCTATGTGCCCAATGATTACCAAGTGGGACAAACGGGCAAAATCGTCGCGCCCCAATTGTATATTGCCGTCGGAATTTCAGGCGCAATTCAGCATTTGGCAGGCATGAAAGACAGCAAAGTGATTGTTGCGATTAACAAAGATGAAGAAGCCCCAATTTTCCAAGTGGCAGATTATGGCTTAGTGGCTGATTTATTCACAGCCGTTCCCGAACTTACCCAAGCATTGAGTTAATCTCAAGGAGCACGCATGAGCTATCACGCACCCACTCAGGATATGCTGTTTGTTATCAATGAATTGGCGGGGCTTTCTGAGCTGAATGCTTTTGAAGAATACGCTGAAATTACCCCCGATGTGGTGGAGTCAATTCTTGAAGAAGCGGGCAAATTTGCCACCGATATTCTTGACCCCATCAATCACAGTGGCGACAAAGAAGGCAATCAGTTTGCAAACAATGCCGTGACCACGGCAACGGGCTTTAAAGAAGCTTATGCCCAATTTGCCGAAGCAGGCTGGACGGGCGTTGCCAGTTCGCCAGACTACGGCGGGCAAGGTTTGCCTTCTTTGGTGTCTACCGCCGTGGCTGAAATTTGGAAATCGGCAAACATGGCATTCAGTTTGTGCCCAATGCTGACCCAAGGCGCAATTGAAGCCTTAATGCACCATTGCAGCGATGAAAGTATTCGCAGCGTTTATTTGCCCAAAATGATTGAAGGCACTTGGACGGGCACGATGAATTTAACTGAACCTTCTGCGGGTTCAGATTTAAGCGCGGTTCGCAGTAAAGCCGTGCCTGAAGGCGACCATTACCGTCTGTATGGACAAAAGATTTTCATTACTTGGGGTGAACATGATGTCGCTGAAAACATCATTCACCTTGTACTGGCTCGTTTGCCCGACGCGCCTGAAGGGGTGAAAGGGATTTCTTTGTTTGTTGTGCCTAAGTTTTTGGTGAATGCCGATGGCAGTTTAGGCGCACGCAATGATGCTTACTGTGTGTCTATCGAGCATAAATTAGGGATTAACGCCAGTCCTACCGCCGTGATTGCCTTTGGTGACAATGAAGGCGCGTTGGGTTACATGGTTGGCGAACCCAATCAAGGCTTAAAATACATGTTCACCATGATGAACCATGCGCGTTTGGCGGTGGGTTTGGAAGGGGTGGCAATCAGTGAACGCGCTTATCAACGCGCTTTAGCTTATGCGAAAGATCGTATTCAAGGCGTTGAAATTGGTTCACGCACGGGTCAAAAAGTCGCGATTATCAAACATCCTGATGTGCGCCGCATGTTGTTGACCATGAAGTCTGTCACCGAAGCGACGCGCGCTGTGGCTTATTATGGGGCGGCTTTGTTGGATAAAGCTGGGCATGAGCCTGATGATGCAGTGCGTGCAGAGGCACAATCTCAGGTGGATTTGTTGATTCCTGTGGTTAAGGGCTGGTGTACGGAAATGGGGGTTGAATTGACCTCTTTGGGCATTCAAGTGCATGGCGGCATGGGCTATATTGAAGAAACGGGCGCGGCGCAACATTTCCGCGATGCACGCATTGCCACGATTTACGAAGGCACGACGGGCATTCAAGCCAATGATTTAGTTGGGCGCAAAGTGGGTTTAGATAAGGGCGTGGCGGCACAGGCGTTATTTGTCAAAATCAAGGCGACTTTAGCGGATTTGGAGACGGTGCACGGCGATGATTTTGCGGTGATTCGTCAAGGTTTGAGCACGGGTTTGGAGGCTTTGACCACGGCAACGGCTTGGATTGTGCAGCAATATGCTGAGAAGAATCCACAGGCTGCGAATGCAAGTTCTGTCGCCTATTTGCGTTTGTTTGGCTATGTGGTGGGTGGCTGGCAAATGGCGCGGGCTGCGTTTATTGCTCAGCAAAAACTGCAACAATCTTCGGGAAATCATGCGTTTTTTGAAGCGAAGATTATTTCAACGCGCTTTTATGCTGATTACATGTTGTCGCAAGCGGCGGGCTTGAGTCATGCAGTGACGCAAGGTTCTGTGGCGATTTTGGCAATGAGTGATGAGTTGTTTTAAGCGGGGTTGAATGAAGGTCTGTCTGAACCGCAATTTACGCAATTACCTTAATTTTCTTAATTAAAAACCTAATTTGTTTTATATTGTGTAAATTTAGGTAATTGTGTGAATTGTGGTTCAGACAAGAAAGCCGAGTTTGAAAACTCGGCTTTCTTTATTGGGTGTCTCTAACTTTCATATCTACTTTGGTTTTCACGGAATCCCAAAGCCTTGTTTAATTTTCGCGAGGACTTCAGCATGATTTTTTGTTAAATCTGCTAAAGACCAAGTCGAATACTGACTGTAAATTCTTATTGAATTACTGAACAACTCTACATTACCTTTAAAGTATTTGTCTTTCTTATCCGCATAATCTTGATTCCCTTGTGCAGAGTTTTTGCGTCTTGAAATTAATACCAAGTTGCCGAGTTTATCTGTCCATTCCTCTCTCTGACTTTTGTCAAAATCAATCTTCCATTGACTACCATCACGTGGAGTTTGTGGCAAGATGTGTTCAATACTGATTGTTTCATCAGTTGGATTAAACTTTGTGGTATGTCCATGATACAGTAAGTCAAGTTTAAGCAGAATATATCTAGCCCTTGTTGGTTTGCCGTAAATATTACCCTCAAGTTTAGCTAACAGCGCTTTACTCTCAAGAGACAGGCAAGTGCTTTGCAAAACATCGTTTGGAGTTTTTGCATCATCAATTACTTGAATTATCGCGTTTACCTGCTCAATTCTCTTGGCTAGCGTGTACTCTAGTAACCAATCATGAGCGAACTTATTATCCAATGCTTTTACAAAGTCGATAAGCTTATCTGTTTTGAATCTGTCGTAGAACCTTAGTAGAGGCGCAACCCAAAAATCAGCTTCAAAACCTTTCTTCATAAGATACAGATAATTATGAAGCTCATACTTATCACGCTCGAAATTCTTCATTACTTCATACGCATTATCGAACAGGTCTTCGTAATGTTTCTTGTATTTATTGATAAAATCGAACGTTTTCTCCCCTTTACTTAAAAGTGGCTGGGAATAAGTTCTTGTTTTAGTAGATAAATCGTAGCTTGTTGGGCGATAGATATTATCTGCAAATTCTTTTAACAGACTGGCAGAAGCTTTTCGTTTTACTAAAATGGTTCTCAGGTGTGAAAGAAAAATGTCAAAAGCTTCTCCAAAATAATTTTCGGCAGTTTCCCATTTCTCTGCATATTCAAGTCGTTTTGCGTCATCTTGGATCATTCCAAGATTGTCAGCTTTGAGAATATCACTACTTCTGAGTTTGACACCCCTGTTATTCATCACAGTAAAAAGTCTAAATGCGTCTTCAAGTCCTTCTGCGGAAACGTAAATCATTAGAACATTTAAGCGCAAGTAAAGAAAAAACTCCGAAATACTGCTAGTTTCATCAAAATAATCCCTAATGGTCAAAATTGCTTTTGCCATATTGCGAATGGAAATATCTTCTTTATTATTTGCAACTTTATGTTGCAATTCATCTTTTTTTGTTGTGCCACCATATTGTTTCACAAAACTGTCTATAAAATCTTTTACTTCTCTTCGTATGTCAAAAACAATTCTCAATCTTTCTGGTACACTACTGAATTTATCTTGTTTTTGGAATATGGCTTTTTCGCAGGCTTCTTTTAAATCGTTATCATCAGACATATCTCTGATAACAGCTGTAATAAGAAATAACGTTATCAAACGTTGCTGTCCATCAAGTACATCATATTCTTCGTATTTAGTATCCCTTTCTTCTTTTGAGTTTTTTCTCAATACCATAGATCCCAAAAAGTATTGAGAAGCGGAACTATTAGTTCTTGCTTGTGTAATATCATCAAGTAATTCCATTATTTGTTCCTTATCCCACACATAAGGTCTTTGGTATTCAGGAATACTAAACCATTTTGAAAATAAATCTTTCACAAGAAGTTTGTCACATTCAATTTGTTGAGCCATGTTTTTCATCATCCGTTAGTGAGTTGTTGAGGTTTATAGTAGCTATGTTAGGATTTGGGAGTTTAAGAGCGAATTAATATAAAAGCAATATTTTTTTGTATGTAAATAGCTTTTATAGTTGTTGTAGGGTGGGCATTGCCCACCCATATTTTATAAAGTTATACACAATGGTGGGCGATGCCCACCCTACGAAAACTTTATATCTTCAACCGCCGCTGACTAATCACCACCCCCAAAATAATCAGCATAGCACTGACAATTTTACTCATTTCCAAAGACTGGTTTAAAAACACATATTCGCCCCACAGCGTGACCACGGGAATCAGATAAATATAAACATTGGTCACGCCCTCGCCTAAATCAGACAAAGCTTGATTCCACAAAATAAACGCCAACAATGAACAAATCAGACTGAGAAACACCAACAGACTGATAATAATCCCTGTCCAGCCGTGGCCAGGAATTAACGTCGCCTCAGCTTCTAAAAAAGGCAATAAAGTGAAAATGCCGCATAAACTAGCATAAAAAGTCGTGGGCAAAATCCCAAACTTTTTCACCACAGGCGGAATCAAAAAGCTATACGCAACCCAACAAAACACCGCGATAAAAATGAATAAATTGCCAATGAAATGCTCCCCTTCCAATAATTGCACTTGCCCACTGACCAAGCCGTAAACCCCAAGCAAAGAGAGCACCAGCCCAAAATACAATTGCGGGTTAAAGCTGCGTGAACGCCATGAAACAATCAGTTCGGTAAACAAGGGAATCGTGGTGACAATCAGCGCGGTATTGCCCGCCGTGGTTAAGCCCACCCCCGTATTTTCAAACCAGAAATACAGTGAATAGCCGCTTAAACCCAGCAACATAAACACGCTAAAGTCATACAAAGTGAAGGCTTGAAGTTTTAAACTATTGCCGCTCAGCAGGCAGTACATGCCTAAAAATCCGCTGGAAAGTATGAAACGAATCAAAGCAATTGCGGCGGGCGTGAGTTCATTTAATAATTGTTTGGTGACGACAAAGGAAAGTCCCCACACCACAATGCAGAAAAATGCGCCAAGGTGGCGACGAAAGCGGGGCGTATTCAATTAATATTCCTGATTTTTAAAAAAAGCTTCACTGAAGCCCCCAACCCCCTAAAGGGGGCTAAACATAAAAGATTTTATCTTTGAAGTCCCCTTTAGGGGATTTAGGGACGCAGTTAAAACACAATAAAAAAAGGAGGTATTTTAAAAATACCTCCCAAATCAACCTTGCAACTACAACGGGTTAGGAACTACTTAGCATCAATTGGTAAAAAATTGTTGGCGGAATGTGAACTCATGGGCTTTCCCTTTATTTTCAGGGTCAACCTTCACTTTAAAATTGAGAGTGTCTTCATTGTTGATATTGAACACCCCAATGTAATAAATAGCATCTTGTTCTTGAATGGTTTGCATGTCGATAACACCTAATTGCCCATTCAAATTAGTCACAGTCGCCGTGACCGTACCGGGAACAGCCTTATCCCCCAGTTTCTTATCATCACCGCTCTTGCGGATTGAAATATTTAACAAAGCACGATTTTTACTGCGGACAATCTGATTGGCGCGGGCAACTTCGGGTAATAGAACTTCGGTATTGACGGCATTGTAATGAATCACATAATTCCCAAAAGTCTCAAATTGCCCTGCATGACTGGGAAGGCTCAGGAATAATCCTGCAAGTGACAAGCTAATAGCAGCTAACAGACGCATCTCCATTTCTCCTTATTTTATTATGTTTCAATCCAGACCCGACCTCATCTGTCGAGTGAAAAAGCCATCGACAGGTCGGCGGATTGCCTCTCCGTAAACGAAGAGCTTACTAAAAATAATAACATGCTAATGCACATGGGCACAATTGAACGATCTTCCTGAAGGGCGCGCTTTCAAACCTTCAAAAATTGGATGAACATGTGCTCTGAGTGTAGACTATGGTTGTGCCGTTGTCATTTTCAAACCCAAACGCACAGGTAATTTTTCTATAGGTGCATTTAATAATTCGTTAATCGTAATCGGCGGCGTAGGCTGCAATAAAGCATTTAAATTCGCAGGGGTTTGAATAAATTGCTTCAGACTATTGCTCACACTGCCATCGATCACCAAACCTGATTGCTGAATATCTTGCGTGATTTTTTGCGCCAAAGCGGTTTTTAAACTTTCCACTGGCTGCCCTTGGCGTTGTGCCAGAAAACTTAAGAGACGCGCACTTAAACCCGTGTCTTGATAAGCCAGCCGTGTTTCAGCCACTTGCATTTGCCCTGATAATTGCCCCCATTTTGGCAAAGCAGGCACTTTATTCAACTCCAGCACTCCAGACCAATTGCCCCACGCGCTCGATTTAATCACCGTCGCGACTTTCAACACTTCAGCCTGTTGCAAACCTGAAAAAGCAATATCGCCTTGCCATTGTGCATAGCCTAAATTGCGTAACTCTTTGCTGCTTAAATAATAATTTCCATAACCCACGGCTTTAAACACGGCTTGCCAAGAATCTTGCGCCGCTGCTTCAGGAATCGGAATCCGCACATCATTTAATTCCAGTGAAAAGTTACTCGGCAAAGCGGCGGGCAAACTCAACCAATGATAAGCCGCAGGCAAACGCACTTCGGCAACGGAAAAATTTAAACCAAACGGTGTGCTGCCTTGTACATTTTCCACCACCACCGCGCCCATCCACGACAAATAAGCCGTTGAATAACGTAAGCTAATCTGCTTAGAAACACTTTTAACCGCTTGTTGTAAACTGTCGCTTAGGGTGTAATCGACAAAAGCTTTTCCCCCACCCAGCACCGCCGCCAACAACAATAAAACGCCATAAAAAATATTTTTTAATACCTGACCCATTACGGTTGTCTCACCAAACGAAAGCCTAAATAACTGGTTTTACGTTTCGGTTCGTGATAGCCCCGAAACGAAGAACGTGACCGCCAAATTGTGTCTGACCACGCATTGCCCCGAATCACTTTGTGCACCCCATAAGTTGCACCGTGTGGATCAGTTTGCGCGGTTGGGGAGTAAGAACCGTACCAATCTTCTACCCATTCCCAAACGTTGCCGATAATATCATGTAAACCATAAGGATTTTTTGGGAACTTACCCACAACCTGCGGTTGCTGATTTTCACTGAATTCGCTGCTGCAATCGCCACAATTGGCCATATTTTTTTGAGGCTCGTTCCCCCACCAAAAACGGTTTTCTGTGCCGCCGCGTGCAGCATATTCCCATTCCGCTTCGCTGGGCAGGCGATATTTTTTACCTGTTTGGGTGCTCAACCATGTGGCATAACTGACCGCATCATGCCAAGAAATATTAATCACGGGATGTTTATCCCGTCCCCAGCCATTATCCCGAGGCTTTTCGCGCTTGGTAGCTGCACAAAATAAATCATATTCGGCAAACGTGACTTCATAAACCCCAATTTCAAACGCTTTGCTGAGTGTTACTTTGTGGACGGGTAATTCATCGGGTTCGCCCCCATTTTTACCATCTTGAATATTACCCATCAGAAAGCTGCCTGCGGGAATCAACACCATTTCAGGTTCAATATAATTAGCTTTAACCGACGGTTTTTCCGCTGCGAATACTGAAAAACTCATGCTAAGCAGCAAAAGGGGAAAAATTGGTTTCATTGTTGAGTTCCATTCATAATGTGGTCAAAATTTAAATTATCGAGCTTTAGCTGGCTAAATAACGCACATGTGTGTTAATGCCTTGTGAATTCCAATCAATCACTCGCCAACCTGCGCGCTGATGTTCAATTTCAAAACACAGGTTTTCCGTGTCGATTTGCAAGGCAGTGGAAGGGGTGACATAGACAGCTTTATTGTCTTTGAACAAGGCGCGTTCTGCGTGATAGTGTCCGCAAAATACCGCTTCAATCAGGGGGTATTCCCGAATCACTGCCCAAACTTCATCGTGATTGCGCAAGGGATAATAGGTATCCATAAAAGTACAATTACACAGCAGCGGCGGGTGGTGCATGAACAATAAACAGGGTTCAGTTTGCTTGGAAAGTTGTGCGCGTAACCAGTCAATTTGGAGTTTTGGGAGTAAATAACTGGACGTATCGAGGCAAAGCACCCGTTTATTTTTGACAGTCTGTTCAAAAAATAACATTTCTGCGGTGATGAACGCCTGCAAATTAAACACTTCTGCCAAACGTCCCGCATGATCATGGTTGCCTGCCATGACTAAATAAGGGCTTGGAAAATCTTGCAAGCGGGCTTTCACCCATTGGTAAGATTCGATTTCTCCTGCAAAAGCAGCAATATCACCCGAAATCACCAGTAAGTCTAAAGGCTCTTGTTTAATGCAATTCAGCACCTCTAAGAATTGTCGCCGTACATCAACGCCTGAAATCGGTTCGTCAGTGTGCCCGATATGTATATCGCTCACTTGTACAATTCGTAAGCTATCCACCATGATATTTCATTCCCAATGCAGTCAATCTTTCCATCCAAGCTGCGGCTAAATTGCATAATTTACAAGGCATAGCAATTCTTAGACCAGTAATTTTATTATAGTCTAGGCATTGTGCAGTTGAATTATCGGTTTTGAAATGCAGGATGCTGTTTATTTTTAAATGTCATAAAAAAAGGGCGAATCGTTTCGCCCCGTTTTTATAATGGCAGATGATAAAATAGCTATTGGCGACGTTGCTTGTTATCGCGCAGCAATTGGCGGGTATCAACGCCAACAGGCAGGCTATAATCATAAGCCCCGATAATCGCATTGCCATCCGCACGCACCATTTTAGTGGTGACATAGACCGTGCGCTTGCCTTCAGCATACGTACCAACCACGACCGCAAACGCATCATGTACTTTACTAATATCTAAAATTTCACGCGATAATAATAATTCACCCGTTTGTTCTTTGATAAACAAACTATCGCGTAATTTCACTTCCAACACTTTGAAACCTTTTTGTGCCAAACGCGAACTGATTTGTTCAGCAATCATGCGTCCAAAGGTTGAGGAATAGCGCACATCATCGACATTCACAAAACTTGCCACCAGAATTGGTTTTTCTTTGAACAAAGAATACCCATTTTCCGCAGCCTTTTGTGCCAAAGCTTCGGCGGCGGCATAACTGGCACTGACCAAGTCTTGATCTTCAATTTCTTTAGTGCCTTGCTGGATGCAACCGCTCAACAACAGCACACAGCACATCATAAAGCTAGTAAGGATGGATTTCCGCACGTCTTGTTACCTTTATGAAACAGTAGCTTATTGACAGCTACTTTGTTGTTGACAATTGACCACCGCAAAACGTCTCCCACTGCGACGGTATTGATCTTCGTCTTCAGTATTAATGTAAAACATTTGTGCATCGTCAAAAATGTGCTGCGTTCCATAGGTGACGCTGGTATTAATCACCGCTTCAGTTCCTGTTTCATCTTGAGAAGCCACCGCTGCACGTTCTTTATGTTGCAGAATTTGCACACCGTAATCTAAAATCAGCGTGTTACGATCATTATTGGTGAGTACGGTCAAACCCTTGCGAGCCAATTCAGCGCGTAAGAAATTGTAATAGATTCTGCCAAAATCGGTTTCTTCTTCATTTTTAGTGTAGCGAATATAAATCGGTGGCTTAACCACCGCATTGGTAAAAATCCGATCCAATGTGTCTTTTAAACGATCCGCCACATTTTCCGCCAAAACATCCCAATGATGCGCTGCCGCCATTTTTGGCTGTGTCGTGGTTGGAAATGGTGCGGCGAGCGGAATATAACGTTGCGTACATCCTGTGATACTCGCAACCAACACACCCGCAAATAGTAACTGCCCTTTCATGTAAAGCCCCCAGATGGTCAAAAGCTTTGTCGTGGATACCGAATCATTCAAACATATTTTTTAAAATTATGTAAGTTTTTCAGGCATTGCAATAAGTAATCGAGCTATTTTAATGTCATTTATAGCTTAGCGTCTAGGAAAACATCGTTAATATTCCCTCTTATGAAAAGGGGATGGGGGGATTTAAAGATTTAAAGAAAGTCCCCAACCCCCTAAAGGGGGCTAAAGATAAAGATTAAAACGCTTTTAAGTCCCCTTTAGGGGATTTAGGGGCTTATTTTAAATATTAACTTGCCTGTTGGCGCAAACGCTGCCGCACATACCACAACGCGCCGCCATACCACGCTACACTGCATAACACTTCAATCATGCCGTATTCGCGCTGCATCGGATAAGAAAAAATATCGCTAATCCCCAAGGCAAGGTAAAACAAAGAAATGTAGCTGGCGAGAATATGCGTTCTTAAATTGCCGTTTAATAAACCGCGCATGAAAAACGTCAACGGCATCACCAACACCAACAGCACCAAAGCAATAGGAAATAAGCGTGATGGCATTAATACGGTATTGCTCAGCAATAGCCAGAAAAATAAGCCAAAATATCCACCCAAAGCAAGGGCGCGACTGATTTTTAATCCATTCATAAATGATTTAACCGTGCTGCGGTTTGTGCCACTCGTTTCCCCAAGGCGCGACATAAACGCTGTTCTTCATCGCTGAGACTGTTTGCATTATCTGCGCCAGCCAAATGGCTTGCGCCGTAAGGGGTGCCGCCTGTTTTGGTGGTTAATAACGCACTTTCTGTATACGGCAAGCCTACCAATAACATGCCGTGATGCAATAAAGGCAACATCATTGATAATAAAGTAGTTTCCTGCCCGCCGTGCAAACTGCCTGTTGAAGTGAACACCGCCGCAGGTTTTCCCACCAACGCGCCCGACAACCATAAACCGCTGGTTTGGTCGAGAAAATATTTAAGTGAGGCTGCCATGTTGCCAAAATGCGTGGGGCTGCCCAACACTAAGCCAGCACAATTTTGTAAATCTTCCAAACTGACATAAGGCGCGCCACTGTCGGGAATGCTCGGGGCGACACTTTCACACACCGCAGACACACGCGGCACCGTGCGCACCACTGCCTGACAATTTTCAACTTCTTCAATGCCACGCGCGACTTTTTGCGCCATCTGCGCGACATGTCCGTGACGGCTGTAATATAACACTAGAATATTTAAGGGGGAGTTCATTGAAATCTTCTTAATATTTATTAAAGGGTTGTCGGTGTGCACCCCCTTTGAAAAAGGGGGTTGGGGGCTTTTGAGTTTTACTTGTCTGAATCAGGATTTACAGGATTAAAGGATTTTCAGAATTAGAGAGAAAAGCTTAACTTCCGCTATTGGTTAGTAGGCATTAATCCTGTTTAATTCGGGTAATCCTGTGAATCCTGATTCAGACAAACAACTGCAAGGACGCAATGCACTTTTAACAGAGCCGCGACAAGTCGCACACAGCCTGTCTATGATTTGCTACAATACACAGAGTTTATCATCATTGTTCCACCCAATTCAGCAGTTTTGCATGGGGTTCTCCCAAAAACTGCCGACCAGCCAACGAACTGACGACCCCCTCATGAGTATTCAAGAAACTACACTTGCATTAGCAGGCATTCTTCAGGCTGCAACCTTGGTAAAACAAGTTGCGCGTCAAGGCTTAGTCGAACAATCGGCTTTTGATAGCAGCATTGGCAGTATTTTTAAATTAGACGCAAAAAGCTGTGAAGACGTTTATGGCGGTTTAACAGGCGTGCGCCTTGGTTTGCAACACCTTTGCGCCGCGCTTGAAGACAGCAATAAACGTGATTTAGAAGTGCTGAAATATGTATTCAGTATCATGGTGTTAGAACGAAAATTTATCCAAGACACGCCCATGACCCGCGCCGTGCATTCAGGCATCGAAACGATTGCCGAGCAAAACAAAGATATTGCCTATACCCAAATGGTGATGATTTCCCAAGTGGGCAAACTGTATGTGCGCACGCTCAGCACTTTTGATTATCGTATTCAAGTAGTGGGCGAACAACGCCATTTAGAAAACGAACACAATGCCAATCGGATTCGTGCTTTATTGTTGGCAGGCATACGCTCTGCGGTGCTGTGGCGACAAAAAGGCGGCACGCGCTGGCAATTGCTGTTCTCACGCGGCAAAATTCTCGCAAGCGCGAAACAGCAATTAGCCAGCATCAGTCGCTAGCGGCAATAATTGCCCCGCCCAAACACACTTCACCTTGATAGAAAACCAATGATTGCCCCGGTGTCACTGCGCGCTGGGGATTCTCGAAGTGCACTTCACAATTGCCATTTTCCAAACTGACAATTTCACACGCCTGATCTGCTTGGCGATAACGGGTTTTCGCCGTACAACGCAAGGGAATTTCAGGCGCGTATCCTGCAATCCAATGGGTATCAATGCCTTGTACTCGCTGGCTGAATAACAAGGGATGATTATGTCCTTGTCCCACAATCAGGCAATTTTCCGCGACGTTTTTCCCCAACACATACCAAGGTTCGCCCGTGCCCGCAGTCGAACCGCCAATTTTTAAACCTTGGCGTTGTCCCAAGGTGTAATAAATCACGCCATCATGTTCGCCAACCACTTTACCCTCGGGCGTGACCATAACTCCTTTTTGAGCAGGAATGAACCGCGCCAGAAACTCTTTAAATGGTCTTTCCCCGATAAAACATAAGCCTGTGCTGTCTTTTTTATCATGGGTGATTAAATCGTGCTGCTGCGCGAGTTGGCGGACTTGCTCTTTGGGCAACGCGCCCACGGGAAATAAACTTTGTGCAAGTTGTGCCTGCCCAATCATGTATAAAAAATAGCTTTGGTCTTTATTCGGGTCTAAACCTTTGAGTAATTGAAATTCTTCGCCCCGCGTGCCACGGCGCACATAATGTCCTGTGGCAATCGCACAGCCGCCCAAATGTTGCGCATGTTCGAGAAACACTTTAAATTTAATTTCACGATTACACAGCACGTCAGGATTAGGAGTGCGTCCTGCTTGAAATTCTTGCAAGCAGAATTCAAACACCTTATCCCAATAATCACTGGAAAAATTCACAGTGTGCAAGGGAATGTCGAGTTTTTCACACACGGCGCGGGCATCGCGTAAATCTTCCGCCGCACTGCAATAGGTGGAAGTGTCGTCTTCCTCCCAATTTTTCATAAATAAGCCTTGCACGTCATAGCCTTGTTGCTTGAGCAATAAGGCTGAAACGGAGGAATCAACGCCGCCCGACATGCCGACGATAAGAGTAGCTGCTTGTGACATTTTAAATGTGTGGGTTGAAAGAGAAGAAATTAAAATTTATTCAGAATTATAGCGAAGTCTGTCTTTAAATTTAGCCTGTTTCCGAGAAAAGGAGTGCTGAGATTTTTAGATTTAACTGCGTAATTCCTAAGATTTTTCGGATTAAAAATCGCTATAATGGCAACCTCATTTAATACATATTAATAAGAACATTGCCTTGCCAATTTGACGAGAATTTTGTGACTTTTCTGCAAGCCCGTTGCTCGAGCAATTTTCAGAAAGCCAAGGGTATCATAATGGGTAAATGGATTATTCAATATTTCTCACAACGACCGCTACTTTATCGTCTCATGCTGTTGCTCATTATGGGCAGTAGTTTCAGTCAAAGTAGGGCTGCTGAACAAAATCCACAGCGTGTACTCTATATCAGTTCTTATCATCGCGGCTATGCTTGGAATGATGGCATTGAACAAGGTTTACGTGAACGTCTGAAAGAATCCAATCAACAGATTGATTTGTTTGTTGAATTTTTGGATATGAAGCGTTTTCCAAATCTCAATAATTCTCCCAGTCTTGCAGAGTTTTTTGCCTCCAAACACAGCAATATTGTCTATGATGCCATCGTCATTTCAGATAATGCTGCCTTCGATTTTGCGATTAAATATCGCGAGAAAATTTTTCCAAAGAGTCCGATTATTTTTTGTGGTTATAATTCATTTCGCCCAGAAGTCTTGAACGGCATCACCAATATCACAGGAGTGAATGAAGAAATCGATTTTAAGGGCACGATTGATATGGCTCTCAAAATACATCCTCACACCAAAAAATTGGTATTTGTCACCTCAGATTATTATGTGAATGGCAAACGCAATCAAGATGTTGTAGAACAAGAGCTGATTCCTGCTTATCAAACTCGCTATGCCGTGAGCGAATTAAAAAACCTGTATCTACAGGAACTTAAAAAAAACTTAGCCAACTTATCCTCAGACGCTCTCGTGTTTGTTTTGGGTGATCCTTTGGATAATCGGGAGCAGGAAATCATTTCAACCGAAACCTATTATCATGAAGTTGCCGCCGCAAGTGTTGTTCCTGCGTATGCTTTTTGGGATTTTATTTTGAATACTGGCATGATGGGTGGGCAAATTGTCACAGGAGTTGATCAAGGGCGCAAAGTGGCAGACTTAACGCTTCAGGTGCTGAATCATAAGCCCGCCGATCAAATTCCCGTGGTGATGGAAACGCCCACCAGTAAAATTTTTGATTTCAATGCACTGCAACGTTTTAATATTTCAGAAACGGCTTTACCTGCCGACAGTATCATCATTAATAAGCCCCACAGTTTTTATGAGCAATATAAAACCTATATCTGGGGAATGATTTTGCTCAGCGTAGCCCTGTTCATTTCATCAAGTATTTTAGCCGTGTTATTACGGCGCAGTTACTGGTTACGGAAACAATTGGCGGCTGAAATTATTGAGCGACAAAAAGTAGAAGATACCTTACGTAAATCTCAAGATCATTTGGAAGAACGGGTTACAGAACGCACTGCTGAAATTCAGCGCATAAATGAAAGTTTACAAGAACGTGAAGCCTTGTTTCATGGTATGTTTGATTTGCACAGTGCGGTGATGTTTTTGCTCAATCCTGAAACAGGTCATATTGTTGAGGCAAATCGGGCAGCCTTAGATTATTACGGCTACAGCTTAGAAAGTTTACGTGCTTTACATGTGGATCATATTAACCTGCTGAGCCGCCCAGAAATTGAAGCAGAAATGCAACGGGCAAAAAATGAGCATTGTAAATATTTCGAGTTTCGCCATCGTTTAGCGAATGGAGAAATTCGAGATGTGGAAGTTCATGCCTCAATCGTGAGCTGGAAACGCGAAAGTTTGTTATTTTCCATCGTGCACGACATCACTGAGCGTAAACAAATCGATGCTGCCTTGAAAACCCGAGAAGCCCAACTTAATGAATTAAATACCACCAAAGACCGCTTGTTTTCAATTATTGCGCATGATTTACGCAGCCCTTTCCAAGGAATTTTGGGTTTGTCAGAGTATTTATTAGAACGTTTAGAAATGGGTTCTGTTCAAGAAAATCGTTCCTTAGTTCAAAATATTTATGGTGCGGCGGACAATACCTTCAAATTATTGAATACATTACTAGATTGGGCGAGAACGCAAACCAATCAAGTCAGCATTCATTTAGAAACCGTGCCCTTATCCCCCGTGATCATCGATGTGCTCAATAGTTTAAGTGCGTTAGCACAGCATAAAAACATCAGCTTAAATTTTTATTTCGCTGCCGATGTCGCTGTTTATGCAGATAAAAATATGTTAAATACGATTTTGCGTAATTTGGTGTCTAATGCGATTAAATACACTAAAACCTACGGAGACATTGAAGTTTCTGTGCAGGCGCGTGACGAATATGTAGAACTTGCGGTGATTGATAATGGAGTAGGAATGTCTGAAGAAGCTAAAAATAAGCTATTCACTTCAAACGTGAATCAATCTACCTATGGCACAGGTCAGGAAAAGGGCACGGGTTTAGGCTTGGTGATTTGTAAAGATTTTGTGGTCAAGCAAGAAGGCACAATCTGGGTGGACAGTGAAATCAATAAAGGCAGTGCATTTCGCTTTATTTTGCCTCGGGCAAATTTGGAATGATTGTACTGCACCCCTAAAGGGGAGGGCTTTTTTAAGTTTCTAACTAATTTGCTTCGATTCTCGCAACACCTTGATTTGAAACAGGGTATTGCGTTCTTCTTCTTCCAAGCTGGCGTTAATGAAACGAATAGTTTCCCGATATTTAGGAATCACATTATATTTCAAAGCATTAACTCGTTTTTGAGTTTTGCGCTGCTCTTCAAGTAGCCGCCACAACGCGGTTTCTGCCTCGCCCAATTGTGCAAATAAAACAACCAGTTCCGTTAAATGGCGACGGGTTTCGTCAAAACTGGTATCCGTTCCCATCAAACCTACGGGCTGCAAAGGCAATTTTTCCGCAGTCACCGAAGGATATTGCACCCCGATACTGCTGCGCGGCAAAATATTGATATTTAAAGAAGGAGTTAGACCGACCGCCGCTTGACGCAAACCGTGGCTACCGATACGCATGTGGGTGATTCCTAACCATTTATAGGCTTGTTCTAAAGTAGTTTTCGCGGCTTGGCGCAAACTGCGATACTGCTTGAGACGTTCATAAACCAAGCGCGTCAGCAGTTCTTTTTTATGCTCCAGTAAGTTGTGTCCTTGTTCAAGGAACGCAACTTTACGCTTAAGAATCAATAAGGTGCTTTTGGTGGGGGGCGTTTTTAGACGTTGCGCACTCATGATAGGAAACCTTTAAGTTAAGCCTATAAACCTCCCCCTTTGAAAAAGGGGGATTGAGGGGGATTTAATATTTCCATAACTGTTGAGATTTTTAAATCCCCCTGCCCCCTTTTTCAAAGGGGGTGAAAAGCCAGTTAAAACCCCATGCCGGGCGGCAATCTGCCTTTAAGATTGCCCAACATGCTCATCAAACCGCCGCGCTTATTCATCTGCTTCATCATTTTTTGCATTTGGGTGAATTGCTTCAACAAACGATTCACATCTTGCACTTGCGTGCCTGAACCGTTGGCAATGCGCACTTTACGCGAGCCTTTAATCACCGCAGGAAAACGGCGTTCATGCGCAGTCATTGAATTAATAATCGCTTCTAAACGCTTAATTTCCTTGTCATTAATTTGTGCTTTAGCTTTTTCAGGAATTTGGGTCATGCCGGGCATTTTATCCATTAAACTGCCGATGCCGCCCATGTTGCGCATTTGTACCAATTGCATACGGAAATCTTCTAAATCAAAGCCTTGCCCTTTTTTAAGCTTGTTGACTAATTTTTCAGCTTCGTCTTTATCAATGCTGCGCTCGGCTTGTTCGATTAAGCTTAAAACGTCGCCATAACCGATGATGCGTGAAGCCACGCGGTCAGGATAAAAAGGTTCTAAAGCGGTAGTTTTTTCACCCACCCCAATGAATTTAATCGGTTTTCCTGTGATATGGCGCACCGACAAAGCTGCCCCGCCGCGTGCGTCACCGTCAGTTTTGGTGAGAATCACGCCCGTTAAAGGCAGCGCGTCATTGAAGGCTTTGGCAGTATTGGCGGCATCTTGCCCGGTCATACTGTCGACCACAAACAGGGTTTCCGTGGGGCTTAAGGCACGATGGACTTGCTTGATTTCTTCCATCATGTCCATGTCGATGTGCAAACGCCCAGCGGTATCGACCAGCAATACATCCACAAATTGCTTACGCGCCTTATCCAGTGCAGCGGTGGCGATGTCTACAGGTTTTTGGTCGATGGAGCTTGGGAAAAATTGCGCCCCGACATCTTCGGCAAGGGTTTCTAACTGTTTGATTGCGGCGGGGCGATAAATATCGCAACTCACCACCATTACAGTTTTCTTTTGGCGTTCAATCAGCCAGCGGGCTAGTTTGGCGGTGCTGGTGGTTTTACCCGACCCTTGCAAACCTGCCATCAACACCACCACGGGCGGACGCGCATGTAAATTTAATTCGTCGCATTGCTCGCCCATGATGCTGATGAGTTCATCGCGCACCACTTTGATTAACGCTTGTCCGGGAGTCAGGCTGGCAATGACTTCTTGCCCCAGCGCACGTTCCCGCACTTGCTCGATAAAAACTTTCACCACGGGCAAGGCAACGTCGGCATCTAATAAGGCAAGGCGCACTTCACGTAGGGCATCTTTGATATTGGTTTCATTTAAACGTCCCATCCCGCGCAAGTCGCGCAGGGTTTTGGAAAGACGTTCGGTAAGGCTTTCAAACATGCTGGAGATTCCTTAAGACTGTTTGATAATGAGAAGATTCGGGGGCGATTAGCGCATGGAATCAGCATTTTTGGGCGCGTTTTAAAAAATCCAAGCGAATCGTTTCTTATGTCAACATTATCGCATAAGTTTAGGGATTACGCAGTTGAGAATGGGAGCGATGGAATTGTGAGGATGTAAAACAGGCTCGTAAATGGGACTTCAAATTTATTTAAAGGCGGGTCAAACTCTAAATGAGTTGAGATAAAAGGCAGATTTCCATTTTTTTGCCATATTTCGCCCTTGCTTTGTCATAACTCCTTTTTACAATGGCAGTCATCTTAGTTGAACGCAGTGCCATAATTGGTAAACTAAGTGCGTTTTTATACCCATTCAATTTTTAATTACCTTGGAGATATACGACATGAATACGACTACGCTGAAATCAAGCTCCCAATCCGCCCCTTTTATGAGTTTATTAAACTTTGTTGGGGTTAGTTTGTTGGCGGGGCTTTCTTCCGCTGTCGTATTAGCAGGCGTAGTATTGTTAATTTCTTCGGCAAGTTAAGTTTGTAACTTTCGTTTTATCTGGAGGAATTATGGCTAAGCACACCTTGCGGACATTCTCGCGTTTAAGCTGGATTGTCATAGGTGCTTTGTTGATGATGATTGTGTGGAATAGCAGTCACGGAAAATCATTGTATTCCCCACAAGCATGGGTGGCTCATGGCTTATTACACACGGCTTGGGTGCGCACGCAAGCCAGTGGTCGTCAAGTTAAACCTTGGCCTTGGGCAAATACTTATCCATTGGCACGTTTATCCATTCCTCAATTGAATTTTGAACGGGTGATTTTAGCGCGAGCGAGCGAAGGCGTTTCTTCCTACGCGCTGGGTCATTTAGACAGCAGTGCCATTCCTGGCGAATTGGGAAATAGCATTCTCAGTGTGCATCCTGACACCGATTTGCGGATTTTACAGAATTTACATGTCGGTGATTTGTTAATTCTGGAGTCTTTACGCAGTGGTTTATGGCGTTATAAAGTCTCAGATATTCAAGTGGTCGAAAAGAGCAATATGCAGTTATTAACCCCGATTATGAATCGTCGTTTAACTTTAATTAGCTGTTATAGCTGTTCTTCTGAAAGCGATCCGTGGCGTTACGTGATTGTTGCAGAAGAAGTAGAACGTGTCGGCTAACTGCTGGTTGGGACTGGCAGTCCTTGTGAGGACTACAGTCCTGAAATTGGCAACAAACTCCAATTCAGCTTGAAACTTCCGCCCCTTCCAATAAATACACAGGCATTTGTCCTTTGCCTTTGATTTCTAAAGTGCCCCGCAGTGTAAGACTATAATCTGCATGATATTTTAAGGCAGCATAGACTTGCTGTGTCACTTGAATTGCCCCGATAACCCCTTGCGATTCCATACGGCTTGCGGTGTTCACCGTGTCGCCCCATAAGTCATAAGCAAATTTCTTAATCCCAATCACCCCCGCCACCACTGCGCCTGTGTGAATCCCAATCCGAATGCTGAGCGGTGTCGGCGCGTCGCGGTTAAATTCGGCTAAAACCTGCTGCATTTCCAAAGCTAAATTGGCAATATGGATGACATGCTCAGGATGCGGCGTGGGCAAGCCCGCCACCACCATATAGGCATCGCCAATGGTTTTGATTTTCTCCAAGCCGTGGCGTTCCACCAAATTGTCAAAACTCGAAAAAATGTGATTCAGCATTGCTACCAATTGTGTCGGGGACATGCGACTGGAAAGCTCGGTAAATCCCACAATATCTGCAAATAATACGCTGACTTCATCGAAATGATCGGCAATAATGACTTGTTCGTCTTTCAAACGGGCTGCAATGGAAGCGGGTAAAATATTTAATAATAAACGTTCCGATTTTTCTTGTTCAGCTTGTAATTTGATGCGGGCAAAAAATTCATCGCGTTGTAATTTCTCATAAAAGTAAACTGACACGCAACAAATGACACAAAACCAAAATAAATAAAGATAAAACAGTGGTTGGCTGTTGGTTTGTATCGCGGACACTGCAATTAAATTAGGATACAGTGCTTTCACAGTGAAAAAGAATAAAAATGTGCCCAGTTGTGATAATAAATGCCATCGCCAACACACGGGAGAAAGCACGGTTTGCGAGAGGAAAACCAGTGTCCAAGAAATCACGTCAAACTGCAAATATCCTGCTTCAAGGTTATAGTAAATCGGGGTAATGGTGACAATCCAAGAAACGGTTAAAAATAAGGCAGGCAGGATTGTTAATGCGATACGACTGTGCATTAACAATACACAAATTAGAAGAGCAATCTCTTGAAATATTTGGATATTAAACCAAATTTCACGCGTTTTTTCTAAAGAACTGTCTAATCCTAGCAAATTTAACATGATAAAGCTTGGAATAATAAGTAAGGCAATACTCCATCCCAAAATTAGCCGCTGGCGCATAAACTGCGCTTGCCATTCCAGATAAGCCTGTTCTTCTACTGGACTGGGAGAAGGCATCGCAAACCGACAAGCCTTTAATTCAGCCATGCCTGCCACCGCCGCGTGTTTTTCTGCATCCACGCAGCCACGACATCCTCAATTTTTTCGTGGTGCACATCAACTTGTTTGACCATGCGGCTCATTTCATAATTATTTAAACGAAAAGCGCGGAAAATCTTATAGGCTTTAGGATATTGCGCAATGACATGTTTAGAAACCACCCGCCAAATCGGGCCGCGTGGCTTTCCACAATCATGGGTTTTCTTAGGATTAATCCCCCAACTGGGATTGGTATAACATTCAGGCTGATAACGCGGAAACTCCACCCATTCCCCCGCATATTCGTTAGGAATCCAATAAGGGGCGTATATCCATAATAAAATCGGTTGGTGCGCTTTATAGGCTACATCTAACTCCTGATAAAGTTGAGCATCATTTTCCACATGCTCCACTTTATAATTCAATCCCAATGCCTCGATACGCTCCTCATCATAACCGCCCCATGACACAGGACCGCCTAAATAACGTCCCAAGGGCGCGGTTTCAGGTGTTGCAAACAATTCTGCACAGTCATTTAACGCACGCCAATCGGGCAGTTTCGGACATTTTTCCTTCATGTAAAGCGGATACCACCATTCTTCAATGGACATCAAGCCCGTGTCGCTGAAAGACTCAATATTTCCTGTCTTCAAACCCTCATCTAAAACTTCTTTTCCTGTGGTTGCCCAGACTTCCATCACAAAATCGAGGTTTCCAAGTGTTAATTCTTTGATTTGTTTTAAATATTCAACTTCCACATACTGCACCTGATACCCTGCTTTTTTTAACACTTCCCCTATGATATGGGAGGATAAATGCTGACCTGTCCAGTCATTTATACTTATTCTTAAAGTAGGGGTATAAGGAACGTGCGGTTCTAAACTTGCAGCCTGTGAGCAAATTCCCATCATAATCAGTAGTAGTCCAAACTTTCCGAATAACCTGCCTGCGTCTTTCACGGGACAACCCTCTCTACTTTAAACACTATTTCAGGTATTATTAAGTCAATACTAACTCCAATGATAGCAAGGTTTTTACCCGTTCTCACGACGAGTTCATTCTTAGAATAAATTTAACAGGGCAGAGCTTTTCCTTGAAACCACAACTTCAAACCTTATTCCAACACGCACTTGTACAACTCCAAACCGAAGGCTTGATTCCACAAGACACCGTGGTTGAAGTTCAACTTGAACACAGCCGCGATCCCAAGTTTGGAGATTTTGCCTGTAATTTAGCAATGGTCTTAGCCAAAATTGCCAAAATGCGTCCACGAGATTTGGCGGAACGAATTGTTGCGGCCTTGCCCAGTGCAGATTTTGTCAGCAAAGTTGAAATTGCAGGCGCAGGATTTATCAATATTTTCCTCGTGCCCAATGCCTACCGTCAGGTTATCGCCACGGTGTTACAACAAGGCGAACACTACGGGCGTGGTCAAGTTGGCGCGGGTCAAAAAGTGATGGTGGAATTTGTGTCTGCCAATCCCACAGGCCCTTTACATGTTGGGCACGGACGCGGCGCGGCATACGGTGCAGCGTTGTCTAACTTACTCAGTGTAGCAGGCTATGACGTTTATAAAGAATATTATGTGAACGATGCGGGGCGGCAAATGGATATTCTTGCCACCAGCGTTTGGCTGCGCTATTTAGAAAGCTATGGCGAGCCATTCACTTTCCCCAGCAATGCCTATAAAGGCGTGTATATTCGCGACATTTCCGCTGCACTGAAACAGCAATATGGTGACAGTTTACATCATCCCATCAGTGCCGTTTTTGCCGACTTGCCTGCCGATGAACCTCAAGGCGGCGACAAAGAAATTTATATCGATGCGATGATTGCACGCTGTAAACAACTGCTTGGCGCGACGGGATATGAACAAGTGTTCCAAGCGGGTTTGGTGGATATTTTGGGCGACATTCGCCAAGACTTGGAAGAATTCAGCGTCACTTATGACAATTGGTTTTCCGAACGCAGCTTAAGCGACAATCACACTGTCGAACGCGCCATTGAAAAATTGAAAGCCCAAGGGCACACCTACGAACAAAACGGCGCGTTATGGTTTCGTTCCAGCAGTTTTGGGGATGAAAAAGACCGCGTGTTAGTGCGTGAAAATGGCTTAATGACTTACTTCGCCTCCGACATCGCCTATCATTTGAACAAAATCGAGCGCGGTTTTGATGTGTTAATTAACATTTGGGGCGCGGATCATCACGGCTACATTCCTCGCGTTAAAGCCGCAATGTCTGCCTTGGGCGCAAATCCTGAATGTTTAACCGTTTTATTGGTACAATTTGCGACTTTGTACCGGGGCACTGAACGTTTACAAATGTCGACCCGCAGCGGCGAATTTGTCACCTTGCGCGAATTGCGTGATGATGTCGGCAACGATGCGGCGCGTTTCTTCTATGTGCAACGCAAGAGCGAGCAACATTTAGATTTCGACTTAGACCTTGCAAAATCACAATCCAGCGATAACCCTGTGTATTATGTGCAATATGCCCATGCGCGGATTGCCAGCGTGTTGCGTGAATTGACCGAGCGCGGTTTTCCCGCCCACGAATTCAATGCCGCTGATTTAGCCAGTTTAGACAGCCCGCACGAACAGACTTTATTAACCCGTTTGGCGCGTTATCCTGAAGTGATTGAAGCCGCCGCCCGCGCTTATGAACCGCATCAAATTGCCTATTATTTACGCGAGTTGGCACAGGATTTTCATACTTATTACAATGCGTATAAATTCTTGATTGACGATGCCAACTTACGCAATGCGCGTTTAAGTTTAAGCAAAGCGGTGCAACAAGTATTGCGCAATGGTTTAAACATCATCGGTGTTTCTGCGCCAGACGTGATGTAACGCGCTACCGTTCTCAGCGGGTGATTGGCACACGCTGAGAAATTACCCGCTTTCAAGGAGTTCATTCATCGTGGCATTACGGCGATCTCCCCCTCCCCCCCGAGTTCCTGCCCATTGTCCTCCGGGTTGGGCATGGCTGCTGGCGGGTATTTTAATCGGCATTTTTTTATCTTTTTTGTGGTATTTGCGAGAAATCGCACCCAATATTCCCTTGCCGATTAATAATTTAACAGGCTCAGCACCGACGCGCGTTGCGCCTCCAACTCCCGCCCCTATAACCCCGCCGCCCGTGGCAACAACTGCGCCCCCGACTCCACCAGCCCCGCGTTTCGAGTTTTATGACGTGCTGCCCGCCAATGGCAAGCCTGTGGCAAAACCCGCGCAAGCGGCACAAACTCAGCCCGCGCCTAATAATACAGCGACACCGCCACACTCGTCCGCACCTGCTCCCATTATTGGCAATTATGCTTTACAAGTCGGTTCATTCCGAGACGCGAACAGTGCCGAAGCTTTAAAAGCGCATTTGTCAGGTTTAGGCATTGCGGCTTTTGTGCTGCCTGTGACTTTGAATAATGGTGAAACTTGGTATCGGGTGCGTGCCGGGGCGTTTCAAGATGCGAATCAAGCCAATCAAGCCCGAGGACAAATCTTGAGTCACGGACTTGCGGCAGATGTGGTGCGAAATCAATAGCCTTCATTCCAGCCTTAATCCTCATTTGGTATAGCTTAGTATTTTTGACTAAACTATACTGAATGTGAACTATCACGCTAATTCAGCTTATTTTATCTAGTTTATAACTTCAAGCTGCTAGTCTGTATAAAAATAAACTTTCAAATTTAACTAATTAAAAA
This sequence comes from Thiotrichaceae bacterium, assembly GCA_028688145.1. Taxonomy (GTDB): domain Bacteria; phylum Pseudomonadota; class Gammaproteobacteria; order Beggiatoales; family Beggiatoaceae; genus JAQTYU01. Next base: position 417,661 of record JAQTYU010000002.1, read on the forward strand.
TATTTTCTTATGAATTTAGGGGTTACGCAGTTTAATTTGTAACTCTTTAATTTTAATGGAAATATAATTATGCAGCGTACAATACTAACTCATTGTAAGTTAATGAATTATGATGTTAACTGCGTAACGCCTAAACATATTAATTTAAAAAATTTATCAAGCGTAAAATGTATGGCGGCTAAGCCTTATACACTCTACGAACTGCTTATAAATTCAACTGCGTAACTCCTCATTTAAACAGTATTCATCGATTGGAGAAAGATCATGCGGCTACAAACCAAGTTACTGTTAACTATTGGTGTTGTGTTGCTGTTGGTGTTTACGGCGGTTGAATACAGCAGTTATCAAGACGCACAACACAATGCTGTACAAGATTTACAAGGGCAGGCTGAAAAAGTCCGCGCGGTGTTGATGGCATTCCGACGTTATCAACAGCAAGTAATTTTGAAATATAAAATTGAAATGGATGACGTTCATTTAAATTTTTTGCCTGCTTTTGCCGTGGGTAAAATTTCTCAAGAATATCCGAATTGGGATAACTCGGGATTCAGTTTTGAAAACGTCTCCGATCAACCTCGCAATCCAGAACATGCCGCTGATACAATTGAATTAGAAGCAATGGCGTATTTTCGCGAACATCCCAAGGATCAGATTTTATTCAAACCTTTTAATAATCCCCAAAAAAATGGTGAAGAATATTATTTATATGCACGCCCCGTGTGGACGGAGAAATATTGCCTCGCCTGTCATGGCAAGCGCGAAGATGCCCCCAAATTGATTCGTGAAAAATATGACACCGCATGGAATTACAAAGAAGGTGATTTACGCGGTTTACTCAGTATCAAACTGCCTGCAACAACGATTAAGGCGCGGGCATGGGAAACATTTAAAAAAGGTGCGCTACTGCATTTTGCGGGATTTACTTGTATATTTTTTGCGGTATTAGTGATTATTCGGCGCACAGTCACTCATCCCATGAGCCAATTGGAGCAGGGAATGCAGGCGGTTGCTGTGGGTAATTACACACATCGCTTGCAAGGTTTTGAGGGCGAGTTTGAAAAAATCAGCGAAGGTTTTAACAATATGTCGCTGAAGGTGAATCAGCAACAACACGCTTTGCAAAATCTGAATGAAAACTTAGAACAACGGGTTTTATTGCGCACCTCGGAACTTGCGGCAGCGCATGAAAAAATCCGTCGTTTGAACGAAGGCTTACAAAACGAAAATATACGGATGGCAGCAGAGTTAGAAATTAGTCGTCAATTACAACAATTGCTGTTACCCAAACCGCAGCAACTCGCAGCGATAACAGAATTAGACATTGCAGGTTTTATGGAAGCTGCCACCGAAGTTGGCGGGGATTATTACGATATTTTGCCGCACGCAGGACATATTAAACTGTGCATTGGTGATGTCGTGGGACACGGTTTAGAAAGTGGCGTAGTGATGTTGATGGTGCAAATGGCAGTACTGACTTTATTGGAAAATGAAGTCACTCATCCTGAAACTTTCTTAAACATCATCAACCGCGCCATTTTTGCCAACTTGCAACGTATGAATTCTGACAAAACCCTGACTTTAAGTCTTTTGGATTATCATCAAGGTCGTTTGCAAGTGACGGGGCAACATGAAGAAGTTTTAGTAGTACGTCAAGATGGCAGCGTAGAACGGATTGATACCATTAATTTAGGCTTTATTGTGGGTCTGAAAGCCGACATCAGCGCATTTTCAAAACATCTGGAACTTCAATTGGCGGTCGGTGATGGGATTGTGTTGTATACCGATGGTATTACCGAGGCACACAATGCGCAGGATGAAATGTATGGCATTGAACGTTTATGCCAACAAATCAGCACGCATTGGCAAGCGGGAAATGCTGAATATATTCAGCAAGCCGTAATTCAAGAGTTACGGCAATATCTGGGCACGCAAGCCCTTGAAGATGATATAACTTTAGTTGTGGTAAAGCGCGTAATTTAGGAGGAGGCGGTATGGGTAGCGTAGTCTATGGCAATTTTCACGACAAGAAACAGCCTGAAAATGAAGAGTATTTGTCGCTTCAATTTTCCCCAAGTCGTTTGCCTTTAAAAAAGCGATGGGAAAATAATGGCTTATCCGCTGATTTTATCTCGGAATATTTTAAGATTTTCTACATTAGCTCCGAAGAAGAACCTGAAGAGGCGAATATTAAAGAAGTAGTATTAGAGAATATCCGTAATAGCGTGAAATATGTCGCTAATGAACTGCTTGAAAATGCGATGAAATTCCAAGCCCCCACTGAATATCCCACCGTGGCACAAATTTTCTTATCACTGTATGAAAAACGCTTAGTGTTTTACATTACCCACAGCATTACACTCGAACAATCTACGCTATTCCAGCAGTTTATTGAACAACTGCTTGCAAACGACCCGAAATTACTTTATTTCGAGGCGATGCGCGACAGTGCTCGCGAAGAAAATGCACAGCGTTCAGGGATAGGTTTGTTAAGCATGATATGCGATTATGAGGCTCAACTCGGCTGGAAATTTGAAACTCTCCAAGATTCACCGCTGATTAGCGTGACTGCTATGGTGACTTTAGGTACTGGTGTTTAATAGGGAAAATGAACATGTTCGAACTTCACGATAATAAATATAAAATTGTGTACGATCCCGCAACTGCCAGTGTGATCTGTGAGGGTTCATTATTACTCAATGGTGCGCCTGCCTATGAGCCGATTTTGCAATTATTAAAACAAGCGGCGGAAACCCAAGAACCGAATAAACTCACGGTCAATATCTGCGCATTGAAATTCATGAACAGCTCAGGAATTAATATGCTCACCAAGTTTGTGATGTATGTGAGCGATATAAAACAGCTCAAACTGACACTGGTGTTTCAAGCGCAACAACAAATTGCTTGGCAAGATAAATTATGTATTAATTTACAACGTCTATTACCCACGCTACAAGTGCATCTGCTGAATTAACAAGGACTGGGCAAGTGCGTTATGGAAAATCACGAAATTACTTCATTGTACGAACGCCTCCAAGAACTTGAAAAAGAAAACTTGCAATTACGCATTGCTTTGGACGCAGTCACAGAACATTCCGATTTAATGGAAGCGCAACTGTTAGAAGTTCAAGAAAATCTCGAACTGAAAGTACAACAACGTACTTGCGAACTGGCAGAGAAAAATGCGGAGCTATATCAGGCAAAAGATGCCGCAGAACAAGCCCGTATTGCCGCAGAAATGGCGAATCGAGCAAAGACTGCGTTTTTGACCAATATGAGTCATGAATTACGCACGCCCTTAAATGCCGTGATTGGCTATGGTGAGATTTTAATTGAAGAAATGCATGATAATAATTTCCCCCACTGGGCGCGAGATATGGAAAAAATTCTGGCTGCCGCGCTGCATTTATTGAGTTTAATTAATGATGTTTTAGATATTTCTAAAGTGGAGGCGGGGAAAGTCAGTGTGCATTTAGAACGTTTTAATATTGAAAGCTTGATCAAAGAAATTACCTTAATTGTTCAACCCTTGATTCAACAAAAGCACAATACTTTACAATTACAAATTGCCGAACAACTTGGGGAAGTGTATACCGACTCCACCAAAGTGCGACAAATTCTATTTAATCTGTTGAGCAATGCTGCCAAATTTAGTGAATATGGGGAAATTCGTCTCATTGTTCGCGAAGAAAATACAGCCGATGGCAATCATTGGATGGTTTTTAGCGTGATTGATCAGGGGATTGGTATGAGTCCCGAACAAGTAAAACGTTTGTTTCAGCCATTTATGCAGGCAGATAGTTCGACCACGCGCAAATTTGGGGGCACGGGTTTGGGTTTAGCCATTAGTAAATCTTTTTCGGAAATGTTGGGTGGGCGTATTGCTATCAGCAGCGAATTGAACAAAGGCAGTACTTTCACCGTGTTTTTGCCACGGATTGCCCCAAAAAAATAGTTCTAAGTTTTGATAAAAGAGGATGTTAAAAACTAAACAAGCCTGTTTAGCCCCCTTTTCCAAGAAAGAGTATTAAGAATAAAACTGTATTACAAAATCAACTTAGTATAATATTAAAAACGAATTAAGCAGGTTAATCTTATGAAAATAATAGGTTTATTGACAGTATTGATGGCATTTTCTATCAGCATACAGGCGGCAGGCAACAATGAATCGCGGGCGACAGAACCCCGATCCAGTGCACCCGATACTTCTTCCGCCATTACTTCTTTGCTCAATGATGCCAAAAAGCATTTTGAAGCAGGCGAAAGCGAACAAGCCGCCGCGCTATTAGAACGTGCGTTACGGATTGATCCGCGCAACCCCATTTTATGGCACAATCTTGCAGGAGTGCGCCTTCAGCAAGAGGATTGGTCGCGTGCTGCCAATCTCGCCTCAAAATCCAATACCTTTTCTAACGACAGTAAATGGTTGCGAGTTCGCAATTGGGTCGTCATCGCCTTGGCATGTGAAGGCATGGGTGACAAAAATTGTGCACACGAAGCGCGCAAACGTGCCCGTGTTTTGGCAAGCACTTAAACTTATAAGTAGTCTTTAGGAGTCAACAAGCGATGTTCGCCGAAATTAAGCAACGTTTTCGCAAAGTATTACCCGATTTACCGTTTTGTTCCCTACGCTATGTGGTCAAACGTAGCGAAGAAATCACCGTGCGGAATCACATTGCAGAACCACCTGTGTTGAATTATGACACGGGCGCGATGATTACTGTCATTGAAGCAGGCGGCTTAGGTTATGCCGCAACCAGCGATTTAAGCACAGCAGGCTTGTATGAAGCCATCATTCGGGCGCGCCAATGGGCGCAACGCAGTCGCCATTACAGCGTCACCAATTTTTCAAAAATTCCGATGCCACATCCGCAAGGTGAATATCATTCCCCAATTCAAACCCCGTGGGAAAGTTTGAGCATTGCTGAAAAAATTGCCTTATTACAACACGAAGCCCAACAATGCCCCGCTGATCCGCGCCTTGTTGAAACCGAACTGGGTTTAGAATGGACAGACAGCAAGCATTATTATTTGACCAATGCAGGCGGTGAAGTTTATCAACATATTCAGCAAATTGTGCCGCACATCAGCGTGATTGCCAATGAAGGTTTAATCACCCAACGCCGCAGTTTTGGGGCGCATGGTCATTCCCAACAAGGCGGTTTAGAAATATTGGATCGTGTTGGCTTTTACGGGGCTTGTCGCACATTGGCGGACGAAGCGTTAATGTTGCTCTCCGCGCCTGACTGCCCGACTGATACCCGCGATTTAGTGCTTGCGCCTGATCAAATGTTATTGCAAATTCATGAATCTATTGGGCATCCTTTGGAATTAGATCGGATTTTGGGCGATGAACGCAATTATGCAGGCACAAGCTTTGTCAACATGGAGATGTTTGGCACGTATCAATATGGCTCGCCGCTGCTCAATGTCAGCTTTGATCCCACGATTAGCGAACAGTTTGCAAGTTACGGTTTTGATGATGAAGGCACGGCGGCTAAAAAAACCTATGTGATCCGTGAAGGGATTTTGCAAGCGCCTTTAGGTGGCATTAGTTCTCAATACCGCGCAGGCAGCACAGGCGTTGCCAATGCGCGCGCTTGTAGTTGGAATCGTCCGCCGATTGATCGCATGGCAAATTTAAATATTGACGCAGGCGACAGTAGCCTTGATGAAATTATTGCGAGCACTGAACGCGGCATTTTCATGCAAACCAATATTTCTTGGTCGATTGACGACTCCCGCAATAAATTCCAATTCGGCTGTGAGATGGGACAATTGATAGAAAACGGCAAATTAACCCAAGTGGTTAGAAATCCTAATTATCGCGGCATCTCAGCAACGTTTTGGCGCAATTTACATAAAGTCGGTAATCAATCCACATTTCAAGTCTTAGGCGTGCCTTTCTGCGGAAAAGGTGAGCCTAATCAAGTGATTCAAGTCGGACACGCGTCCCCTGTTTGTGCATTTACAGACGTTGAAGTCTTCGGAGGGGCTGCCTAATGGAACAATATTTTTACCAATTAATGGATTATTTAACCTCGCAATTGCATGGGGCTGAAATTTTTCTGTGTGAATTTGAAGGTGAACATTCTGATTTTACTCGATTTAATCATGCCAAAATTCGCCAAGCGGGCACAGTAGAACAGCGTTATTTAACCCTAGATTTTATTGATGGCGCACGGCACGCCAATGCAAAATTAACCTTGAGTGGTGAAAAATTACTGGATCAGGCACAGCTTTTAACGATTTTGAACAATTTACGCGCGATTTTACCCGGCTTACCGTCCGATCCGCATTTGTTATACGCGACGGAAATTAATTCTAGTGAACACTTGGGCAATAATGCATTACCACATCCTAAAGATGCAGTGATGGAAATTATTAATCAAGTGCAAGGCAATGACTTTGTGGGGATTTATGCCGAAGGGGGCATTTTCAAAGGTTTTGCTAATTCTTTGGGACAGCGCAATTGGCACAGCAGCTACAGTTTTAATTTGGATTGGAGTTTTTATCACAGCCAAGATAAAGCGGTAAAAACCGCTTATGCAGGGCTGCATTGGAATAATGCGGCGTTTCAACAAAAAGTGGATCGCGCACTGCAAGAATTAGAATTACTGAAACAGCCTTCGCGCAAAATCCCACGCGGCAAATATCGGGTGTATCTTGCGCCCGCTGCCTTGTCGGAAATTTGTGGAATGTTGGCATGGGATGGTTTTAGCGCAAAAGCACATTGTTCTAAACAAAGTCCTTTACTGCGCATGTCGCAAGCCCCCCAACAAAATTTACATCCCAGCATTACCCTGCGCGAACACACGGCGGGCGGCATTGCACCTGCATTTCAAGCACAGGGATTTATCAAACCTGATGCCGTGACTTTAATTGAAAATGGCGTATGGAAAAATCCTTTAATTTCGCCACGTTCCGCGCAAGAATTTGGATTAATTACCAATGGCGCAGATGAAGAAGAAATGCCCAATTCTTTACAATTGGCGGCGGGTGATTTTCCCCAAGCTGATGTTTTGAAAACTTTGGATACGGGCGTTTATATTAATAATTTGTGGTATTTAAATTATTCCGACCGCGCCGCTTGTCGGATTACGGGTATGACCCGTTTTGCGAGTTTTTGGGTGGAAAACGGCGAGATTGTTGCGCCTTTGGATGTGATGCGTTTTGATGAAACCATTTTTAATATTTTGGGTGATAATCTGCTCGCCTTGACCCAAGAACAGGAAATGATTATCGACAGCGATACTTATGAACAACGTTCTGTGAACAGTACCTTGATGAGTGGAGCATTGGTGAAAGATTTTACGTTTACTCTGTAAAGTAAACTGCGCCCCTAAAGGGGACTTTAAACACTAAATATTTGGTTTATGTTTAGTCCCATTTAGGGGATTTAGGGGCACAGTGCAGTTATTTCTAAGAAAGATAAGATCAGCAAAGGATTTTAGTAGGATGAACCAAGACACATTAATGCCACAATTAATCTTGCACGAAGGAGTGCGTTTAAATGCTTATCTCGACACCATGGGGATTTTAACCATTGGAGTTGGACGTAATGTGATTGCCAATCCAACCGAGGAAGAATTAGGGCGTGCGATCAGTAAAGTGGGGGATAGCATTACTGAAGAAGAAGCGATGTTGTTGCTTAGTAATGATATTGATGAGGCAGTCGATAATTTAACTGACGAATTTGATGATGATTTTGATAAGCTTTCAGAACCGCGCCAGCATGTGCTGATTGACATGTGTTTTAACATGGGCATCGGTATAGAAGGAAAATCGGGGCTGTTGGCGTTTCAAAACATGTTAGATGCGACGTTTAGTGATGATTATCCTCGCGCAGCCCACGAAATGTTGAATTCACGCTGGGCAAAACAAGTTAGGCGACGAGCCACTTTATTATCTTTGATGATGGAGCAAGATTTATCTTTTGAAGATGCACGTAAGCAATTGGGGTATTAGGCAAGTTTTGCGCCCCAAGCCTCTTTAGGGGAAGGGCTACATCGAAGATTTAAATAACTAGGGCGTGTCATCAAATTATTAAAATATGGAGATTAAATCAAAAGAATGAGAATAGAAGCCAAGTAAATACCACTCAAGAAATGTGCTGAACGTTTGTCATATCGAGTCGCTATCGCTCTGCTTCAACTTGCAAAAGAAGTTCTCTATCAAATGACGGGCTTTGTAAAGCTCTTTATCATACTCACAAGGATTCAAACGGTTTTTCTTGAAAGGAATCACACAACGAATCTCTCTGAGTCTTAAAACCGCTCTGACACGCTTATCTGCATCAAAGGATTTATTACCCAGAAGAGCATCCGCCCCGACAAGGTCACTTGCCTGTCCTTCTGTTAAAAATTTGTTTAGCTTTGATTCTCTATTTGTCATCTTTTACGTCTTACTAAAGATTTCAAATGGGTTCTATAAGAATGTAGCCCGCATTCCGCTACGCTCCATACGGGCTACAAAGCTATTTTTTAGTCCCCTTTAGGGGATTTAGGGGCGCAGTAAAATTTTTATTTCTTCGTCACAAACATCGCATCCCCATAACTGAAAAAGCGATATTTTTGTTGAACGGCGTGCGCATAAGCAGCCAGTACGGCATCCTGTCCCCCCAAAGCTGAAACCAACATTAACAACGTTGATTCAGGCAAATGAAAATTGGTGAGCAGCGCGTCGATGCAACGGAATTGATAACCTGGGGTAATAAATAAACGAGTGTCCCCTTGATAAGGCTGTAATTCACCCATCGCGGCGGCAGCACTTTCCAAAGCGCGCACGCTGGTCGTACCAATGGCAATCACTCGTTTACCCCGCGCCCGCGCCGCTTGCACTTGTGCCACCACCTCCGCAGAAACTTCGACTTGTTCCGCGTGCATTTTGTGCTCGGCTAAATTATCGACACGGACAGGGGTAAACGTTCCCGCGCCCACATGTAAAGTCACAAAAGCGGTTTCTAAACCTTGTTCGCGTAAAGTTTGCAACATTGCTTCATCAAAATGTAAACCCGCCGTCGGGGCTGCCACTGCGCCTTGGGCACGGGCGTAGACGGTTTGATAACGTTGTTGGTCGTAATTATCATCTTCGCGATCAATGTAGGGCGGCAAGGGAATATGTCCCACCGCTTCCAATAATTGGCTCAAAGGATAATCAATCATAAATTCCAGCGTGAAAAAATTATCCACGCGCTGACCAACTACCACCACTACGTCATTTTCTAAACGTAAACGCCCCCCAACTTTGGGCGATTTGCTGGCACGCACTTGAGCGAGCACTCGCTTTTCATCAAGAAAACGTTCAATCAGGATTTCAACTTTGCCCCCTGAAAATTTTTGTGCAAACAAACGTGCAGGAATCACCTTGGTATCGTTAAACACCAATAAATCCCCTGCTTCTAAAAAGCGCGGTAAGTCGGTAAATTGATAGTCACTACAGTTTCCCGTCGCGCCATCCAAATGCAGCAGACGGCTGCCTGTGCGCTCGGGGCTGGGTTGTTGGGCAATGAGTTCGGGGGGGAGTTCAAAAAAGAAATCTTGGCGTTGCATAGGCGTTTTTAGTTGATAACCGTATAAATAACGTGAAGGAGTTACTGCATTCAAGAACGTAGGGTATATAAGCGTAGCGTCATACACCTTGCGTAATAAAACTCAGCTCTCATGTAAGAAAGTGGCTCTCTTTGGTGCATGGCGGCTACGCCTTGATGCACTCTACGAACTGATTTAGGTAAGCAGTCTACCGCTAAATTGCAAAACTGAAAAATAAAACAGAAAAAGCTTGCTTTTTTAACACAGCTCTCTATAATAAGCACTTCAAATTTATTGCCGGGGTGGCGGAACTGGTAGACGCGCCAGACTCAAAATTTGGTGGTGGTGACACCGTGTCGGTTCGATTCCGACCCTCGGTACCAAAATTTTCCCTTCTGTTTTTTTCAAAATTTCTGTTGTAACTCCTTTCAAGTTTTACCCAACTCTGTACGATTTTAAGCCTCGTGCAAAGTATTTTCGCATATTTTTCATATTAGCACTTAACTCTCTCTGTCAATTGGCATAAAATTCGCTATTTCAGGCATAATGCCCTGATGCACAAGTTAGCATGTCTTAACTTTGGCAACTTTGAGATAGGTGTCTAAAAATGTTTATTGAATATACCTTTACCATGGATGATGGAAAGGTCTTACATTATCGGATTGACTATGAAAGACCCCGTGAACGTATTTTAGATGCTCGCCAATATCCTTCATGGACACGCTTAGAATTTCATCAATGTCCCAATTGTCCCCTCAGCCGTTCGGAATATTCTCATTGTCCCGTGGCGGTGGATACTCATGAAATTGTGCAAGGTTTTTCTGAAATTATTTCTTGTAAAGAAGTCGATATTTTAGTCAAAACCCCCGAGCGTGAATATTTTAAACGCACTGATGCACAAACAGGGTTGCGAGCAATTATTGGTTTTATCATGGCAAGCAGTGCCTGCCCGATTTCCTCAATGATGCGCGGCATGGCGTTTTATCATTTGCCTTTTGCCTCGGTTGATGAAACCGTGTATCGGGTTGCCTCGTCTTATTTACTCAAGCAGTATTATTTACAGAAAAAAGGCTTAAAGCCCGATTTTGAATTTGAAGGACTCAAGGTCTATTTTAAAGAGATGCAAACTGTCAATTTTCATGTGTTAGATCGAATTCGAGATGCCAGTGAAGCGGATGCTAATTTGAACGTGTTGGCAACTTTATTTACAATTTCCTCTATGATTTCCTTAACGCTCGATAGACACCTGAAAGAAATTGAACACCTGTTTGTTTAATCTCTCCCTCCCCGCCGCACCGAGAACTATCCATCATGTTTGACCAACGTGACCAGATGTATATTGAATATACGTTTACCCTCGATGAGGGCAAAGTATTACGGTATAAAATTGATTTTGACCGCCCCCGCGCCGAAATTTTAGACAATGCAAACTATCCCGAATGGACACGTTTAGAATTTCAAAAATGCGGTAATTGCCCTTTAAAATCAACTGAGTATTCACACTGTCCCGTCGCTATTGACGCAAAAGAGATTATTTTAGGTTTTAAAGAAATCCTCTCATGCAGCACCACCGATGTGCAGGTGATTACCCCTGAACGCGATTATTTCAAACGCTGTGATGCACAAACGGGCTTACGTGCCTTGATTGGCTTTGTGATGGCAACCAGTGCTTGTCCGATTCTTTCGAGAATGCGCGGCATGGCACATTATCATTTGCCGTTCGCGTCAATTGATGAAATTGTGTTTCGCGTCACCACTTCATACTTATTAACCCAATTGTATTTGTACAAAGATGGGCAGCAACCTGATTGGGATTTGATAGGTTTAAAGCAGCATTACGAAGATATGCAAACCTTGAATTACGATTTCCTACAACGCATTCGCGTCGCCACGGAAGCCGATACGAATTTAGACGTATTAGCGACTTTGTTTTCAATTTCTTCGTTGTTGTCGATGAATTTAGAACAACACTTAGAGAAATTAAAACCGCTGTTTAGCGAGTGGAATGTTACACGCAGCTAAGTGCAGCTCAAGCGGATGTTGAATTGGAAAGTTTATTTCAGAGGAAGAGAGGACTTGCTAGTAGACGATAACTCTAGCAAGCTCTGAATCCAGATTTTTAGGTTTAAATTATCCTTAAACCCTGATTCAGAACTTACTAGAGATAAACTAAAATTTAGCTTGCACCGACCATACACTTCTTGTGATCAATGTGATATTGGAATTCATCACGGAACTGACGCACAAAACTTGCCACAGGCATCGCAGCCGCATCTCCCAAAGCACAAATCGTGCGCCCTGAAATCTTGTCTGCAATATCGGACAACAAATCTAAATCTTCTTGACGACCTTGCCCGTGTTCAATACGGTGCACGATGCGTGACAGCCAGCCCGTGCCTTCGCGGCAAGGGGTGCATTGTCCACAAGATTCTTCAAAATAGAAGTGAGAAATCCGTGCGAGTAATTTCACCATGCACGCAGTTTCATCAATCACGATGACTGAACCCGCGCCCAGCATTGAACCTGCTTTAGCGATGGAATCGTAATCCATCGTTAAACCCATCATCACATCACCGGGCAGCACGGGGGTAGAAGAACCGCCGGGAATGACCGCTTTCAGTTTGCGCCCGTTTAATACGCCGCCCGCCATTTCCAATAATTCGGAGAACGGCGTGCCCATCGGAATTTCATAATTGCCGGGGCGGTTGACGTGTCCAGAAACCGCAAATAACTTAGAACCGCCATTATTAGGCTTGCCTAAACCTAAGAACCATTCTGCGCCCTTTTCTAAAATCGTGGGGACAGAAGCGAGGGTTTCGGTATTGTTAATCGTGGTGGGCTTGCCGTATAAGCCAAAACTTGCAGGGAACGGAGGTTTAAAGCGAGGTTGTCCCTTTTTACCTTCGATGGATTCTAATAAGGCAGTTTCTTCGCCGCAGATATAAGCACCTGCCCCGTGATGGGTATATAAATCGAAATCGAGACCTGAACCTAAAATATTTTTCCCTAATAAACCTGCGGCATAAGCTTCTGCCAAGGCAGCTTCAAAACGATCAATCGGTTCGTTAAATTCGCCACGAATATAGTTATAGCCGACGCTTGCCCCAAGGGTATAGCCTGCAATAATCATCCCTTCAACTAAGGCGTGAGGGTTATAGCGTAAAATATCACGATCTTTGAAAGTGCCGGGTTCGCCTTCGTCAGAATTACACACCACGTATTTTTGAATATTGCTACGTGGCATAAAGCTCCACTTCAAACCCGTCGAGAAGCCTGCGCCGCCGCGTCCACGTAAGCCTGAAGCCTTCAATTTCTGAATGATTTCATCAGGTGGGGTCTTTTCACTTAAGATTTTACGCAAAACTGCATATCCGCCCGTGCTTTCATACACGGGAAGTGTCCAAGATTTGTCTAAGTGAATGTTTCTAAAACAAACTTCATTTGCCATGAGGGGACTCCAGTTACAACATGCCCAACGACCTGATCCCCACACGCGCAGGGAATAGCCAGTGTCCGTAAAGCCCAACAGTTTAACGGTTTGTGCAGAAAAATTCAGCAGAAAAATTCATCAGATGTCCTTGCTGGTTTGAAACCACCTCCTTCAGGAGGGGAAGTTTTGACAGCGATACGCTAGTCTCGTTATCCTTTACGGTAAGCTCCTCGTTCACGGGGAGGAACAATCCATCGATCTCTATCTGTCGGTGGGTTTCACCCGACAGATGAGGTCGGGTATGGATTGAAACATGCGCTGATTACCGAAAAGCCATGCTGAGGGCAACTTTTTTTCAATTTATCCTGAAAAATGAGCTGAGTAGGGTTTTTAATGCCGCTAAAGAATGATTTTAAAATCAAAAGAATCAGGAATTAAGCCAAGTTTACTATTTTACGACTGGGTGATAATTGTACAATATATTGTACAATTATCACATAATAAAAATTTAGATTGAACATCTAAACATAACGAGATAAGCACCTAACACTTTTAGGGATAACACAATGAATATACTTACTTTTAGCGAGGCTAGAGCCAGTTTAAAATCTGTTATGGATGATGTATGCAAAGACCACTGTCCTACAGTGATTACCCGTGTCAATAACGAACATGTCGTGATGTTATCGTTGGCAGACTTCAACAGTATGGAGGAAACTCTATATCTTCTCAGCTCTCAGAAGAATGCCAGCCGCCTTATGGAATCCATTGCACAGATTAAAGCAGGTAAAGCCCTACAACGGGAATTAATCCGCAATGAAAAACAAGAAAACCCAGAATAAACAGCAGACTAAAGCTGCTGTTCTCTTATCTTGGAGTAAACATGCTTGGGAAGATTATCTTTCATGGCAAGCTGAAGATAAAAAAATTGTTGATGAAATCAACGCACTTATTGAAGAATGTTTACGCGATCCGTTTAAAGGCACGGGAAAACCTGAACCTTTGCGTGGCGATTTAACAGGTTTTTGGTCACGCCGCATCACCAAAGAACACCGTCTAGTTTACTTGCCCGAAGGCGGCACACTTTACATTGTGGCTTGTCGCTACCATTACACCCAGCTTTAGCTCCAAATTTTTCTCGTTCGCGCCGTTGGAGCGACGCGATAGGCATTCCCACGCAAGAGCATGGAGCGAGAAATAAGTAATTGCTGCGGTTAAAAATGGCGTTTGAATGTCCACACAGCCTTGCAAACGCGCACTTTTACAAATAAACCTGTTACCATTATTAAAAAGAATCACTGTGGAGTATTTATTAATGAAAGTAGATTGGTTAATTGTGGGCGCGGGGTTTACAGGCGCGGTGTTGGCAGAACGGATTGCCAGCCAATTGGGCAAAAAAGTTTTAATTGTGGAACAACGCGACCACATCGCGGGCAATGCCTATGATTATTATGATGAACATGGGATTTTAGTGCACAAATATGGACCACATATTTTTCACACCAATGCCAAACATGTGTGGGATTATTTGGGGAAATATACCGAATGGCACAGTTATTACCACCATGTTTTGGGTTATGTGGATGGCAAGCCTGTGCCGATTCCGTTCAATTTAAATTCCTTGTACACGCTATTTCCGCCACGCTATGCCGATAAATTAGCCGATCAACTGTTGGCGCAATATGGTTTTAATGTGAAAGTGCCGATTTTGAAAATTCGGGAAAGTGCCACAGGCGATGATTTACGTTTCCTTGCGGATTACATTTACAACAACGTGTTTTATCATTACACCCGCAAGCAATGGGATTTAACTCCTGAAGAACTAGGGCCTGGGGTGACGGCGCGTGTGCCAATTTACATCAGCCGCGATGACCGCTATTTTCAAGACACTTATCAAGGTATGCCGAAATTAGGTTATACCGAAATGTTCCGCAATTTACTAAACCACAAGAATATTAAAGTGTTGCTGAATACTTCTTTCAAAGAATTGGAAGGCGAAGTGCAATATGAGCGCATGATTTTCACAGGGCCGATTGACGATTTCTTTGAACATTGTCATGGTGAATTGCCATATCGTAGTTTGCATTTCAAATTTATCCACTCGCCCGAAGACAATATGCAGGCGGTGGGCACGGTCAATTATCCCAATGAATATGCTTACACCCGCACCACGGAATTTAAACGCCTGACGGGACAACGCACTTTTGGCACGACTTACGTTGAAGAATATCCTCAAGCCTACAAGCGCGGTGAAAATACGCCGTATTATCCAATTCCGAAAGAAGAATATCGCGAGCTATATCGTCGTTATGAAGCAGAAGTGACGCGCCTGAATGGACGAGTCTTATTTGCGGGGCGTTTGGCAGATTACCAATATTACAATATGGATCAAGCCGTGGCGCGGGCTTTGAGTTTGTTTGAAAAAACGATTGCAGTTTAAAGTGCGCAAATCCAAGCTGACAGATTTTAAAAAGCTGTCAGCTTATAAGTGACAAACTTCAGTCATAATTACCCATATCCTGATTAAAGCTGCTGTCGCCAGCTCAATCTAAAATTCTGCCTCTGCAATAATCATATTTTATCTTGCCCATCAATATGCTATTTGTAATTTTCTGAAAAATCCCCATCACCCTGCAAACAAGCCTTCAGATTTGATGTTTAAAATTAATCGATTTAAAATGAAACGCTGTCATAATTATCAGCGACTGCTCTCATTTTAAACTTCCTGCTCAAACACAGCACACGCTATAAACCGTCGTCGAAATTTAAAATAAGGGCTGTAGAAGCCCATTTTCCGCTTCAATTTAAATAACGATGTACCACCCTTCAAGGCACACAATGACTCACACTCCAGATAACGAATCTTTACCCCTCGTAGACGAAAACGAACAAGTTGCACAACGCAAAGCAAAACTCACAGAATTGCGTGAAAAAGGCAATGCGTTCCCCAACAATTTCCGCCGCAATTGCCTTGCTGAAACGCTGCATAAAGAATACAGCCATCAAGACAATGAAACCCTCGAAATTCGCAATATCCGTGCAAAACTGGGTGGACGGATGATGACACGGCGCATCATGGGAAAAGCGGCTTTCGTGCACATTCAAGACATGTCGGGGAAAATTCAGGTTTATCTGAAACGTGAAGATTTGCCTGAAGAAATGTATGAAAGCTTTAAAACTTGGGATATTGGCGACATTATCGGAGTCGAAGGCTCAGTTTTCAAAACCAAAACGGGCGAACTTTCGGTGAAAGCCACGGCAGTGCGTTTGCTGACCAAAGCGCTGCGTCCTTTGCCTGAAAAGTTCCACGGCTTGACTGACCAAGAAACTTGTTATCGGCAACGTTACCTTGATTTGATTATGAATCAAGAAACCCGTCAAACCTTTAAAGCCCGTTCCAATGTCATCAATTACATTCGCCAATTCTTGAATGAACGCCAATTCATGGAAGTCGAAACCCCGATGATGCACGTCATTCCCGGCGGTGCCAGTGCGCGTCCGTTCAAAACCCATCACAATGCGCTGGATATGCCTTTATTCTTGCGTATCGCGCCTGAATTGTATTTGAAGCGTTTAGTGGTCGGTGGCTTCGAGCGCGTGTTTGAAATTAACCGTAATTTCCGCAATGAAGGTTTATCCACGCGCCATAATCCCGAATTCACCATGTTAGAATTTTATATGGGTTATGCGGATTATCGCGATTTGATGAACTTGACTGAAGAAATGTTCCGCGAATTGGCAGAAATGGTGCTGGGCACGACCGATGTGCCGTATCAAGGCGATGTTTACGATTTTGGCAAACCCTTTGCGCGAATGACGATTCTCGAAGCGATTGCGCATTATAATCCCAGCGTTGAAGTTGCAGACCTGTATGACATGGCAACTACGCGCGGTCTCGCCGACAGTTTGAATATTGCCCACAGCCCCACCGACAGCTTGAGTAAAATCCACGTCAATATTTTTGAAGAAACCGTCGAGCACCAATTAAAAGACCCAACTTTCATCACCGCTTATCCCACGGAAATTTCTCCGCTGGCACGCAAGAATGATGAAGACCCGAGCATCACTGACCGCTTTGAATTATTCATTGGCGGGCGTGAAATTGCCAACGGCTTTTCTGAATTAAATGATGCTGAAGACCAAGCCGCGCGTTTTCAAGAACAAGTGCTTGCCAAACAAGCGGGCGATGATGAAGCCATGCACTATGATGCCGATTACGTGTGCGCCTTGGAATATGGTTTGCCGCCCACCGCTGGCGAGGGCATTGGGATTGACCGTTTAGTAATGTTATTAACCAATAAACCGTCTATTCGTGATGTCATCTTATTCCCCCACATGCGTATCAAATTAGACTAGCGTAAACAATGGGAAGTGTTAAAATACAGGCGTTGACACAGTTTGTGCTTACACTTCCCCTCGCTTATGACAGCACCGCGCATAAGACAGAGACACGGGTTTTGTTCATGCGTTTTACTCTATAAGGAACTCGAGTATGTTAAAAACCACTTTAGCCCTTGCAATTGCCGCTGCTTTAAATTTGGCTTTCATTGCAACGCCTGCAACCGCTGCCAATGCTGGCGTAACTGCAACACATCACAACGTCCAAGCTGCTGATAAGAAAGCCGCCGATGCTGCAGCCGATGACACTGCTGCTGACGAAAAACCCGCTAAAAAAGCTCATGCTGGTAAAGGCAAAGCTCATAAAGCCAAAGCCCACCATAAAGGCAAGGCTCACAAAGCTAAAGCTCATAAAGCCGCCAAAAAAGTTGCTGAATAAGATTTTTATAGATACTCTTTTACAATTGAGAGGGTATCTATTTCCCCCAAAACTGTTTGATATTATCCCCCTAATTTCCCTGAAAATTCTCATCTCAAAAGTCATTGATTTTGTATTCACCCCGTGTAATGGCTAAAACCTGTTTCAAAGTTACTCGCTTTAGATGACATAGAACTGATGACCATCCTAAAGAAAAACATGAAGCCTAGAGTACTAGCCGCTTTTGATAACCTCTTGTTACGTAAGCGTTGTATTATAGAAACTATCAATGACCAGTTGCAAAACATCTTTGACCTAGAACACTCGCGGCATCGTTCACTAAGCAATTATATGATTAATATTGTTGCAGGTTTGGTCGCTTATTCTT
Organism: Thiotrichaceae bacterium; assembly: GCA_028688145.1. Classification (GTDB taxonomy): domain Bacteria; phylum Pseudomonadota; class Gammaproteobacteria; order Beggiatoales; family Beggiatoaceae; genus JAQTYU01. The sequence continues at coordinate 435,762 of JAQTYU010000002.1, forward strand.
ATCAGGATAAATTACTTTCCTTGAATATTGCTAAAAAGGATTTGATTCCTTTATTCCAATCGCTTCGCTTATACCGAACTCAGGTTACATATCAGTTAAATTAGGTTTACGCACTTGTAAATAGCCCACTTCGCGCACGGTGAAATTTGCCAGCACTTGTTTATCTAAATCCTGCACTTCGACCGCCACTTCATATAAGCCCACTTGGTAAAAACCTTGCCCGCCCGTGTGCGCCATGCCATCTTTTGGCGGTTCTAACGCCTTAGAATTCCAATTCACGATATAACTGCCCAACGTGGTGCTGCCTTGCGGATTTTGTAAGGGGTTAATCGTATTGATATACATCAGTGCGTTGCGGGTGGCGATGTTGCGCTGTTGCACGAATTGCACCCGTTGTAGGCTCATGGTGTTGGTATTCATCCAACTGAATAATGCCATGCCCGTGCTGGTAATCAGCACCAACGCGACAATCACTTCGAGCAAACTAAAACCTTGTGCTTTCATGTGCGGCGCGGCGTGCAAAAGGGGGCGATAAGATTCACGCGCAATTGTTGGCTTTGATAATTCAGCAAGACCACGCCGCCCGTACACGCGCCATTGGCACGAAATGTTATTGGGGTTTCGGTGGTCAAGCTCCAGCCGCTGGGCAGTTCCAAGGGAATGGGTGACATGCCTTTCGCCAGCGGATAGCTGATGAGTTGGAAACCTTGCCCTTGCTGAAATGCGCTATAACTCAAGCCTGCAAGACGGCTAATAATTTCTTCGCGGGTATAAGCGATTTGCAGGCTGTCATAAACTTGGGCTAGGCGGGGGAGAATTAAGCTGGTGAGCAGGCTCATTAACACCAACACCACCAGCAATTCTAGGAGGGTATACGCCCTTACAAACTTAACGGGGCGGTAAATAGCCGATGTCCGCATTATATTCCGTGCCGCCGAGCTGTCCGTCTGCACCGAAAGAATATAAGGCAAAAGGCTGTCCATCACTGCCGGGTAAGCTGTATTGATAAGGATGATTCCAAGGATCGTTACGCAGGTCTTCGTCTAAATAAGGCCCTTTCCACAAAGTTTTAATTTTGTCATCGCTGGGCGCGACCCGCAATAAAGCTAAGCCTTCCTCTTTGGTGGGAAAGCGTCCAATATCTAAGCGCATGGTTTCTAATGAACCTTTGAGCATTTTAATTTGCACGGTGGCAGTTTTGACTTTCGCGCCATCGACTTGCCCCAGCAGGCGCGGCCCGACTAAGCCCGCCAATAAGCCAATAATCACCAACACCACCAACATTTCTAAAAGGGTAAAGCCACGTTGTGTATTCATAAATAACTGCATTATGTCCTGTAGAAAAAGGGAAATTGCAAAGCGAGACTTTCATAACTTGCAATTATTTTACTGAATTTAGCACGTTTTGAATATGCGAATGCGAATAACTGCCAATTATGTCCCCAAGTCAGGAGAGCTAAATAGATAAGGATGTTAAAATAAGTGGGAGTTACGCAGTTGAAATTGTAAGCAGTATGTTGAGACTTAGTGCAGAAAACTTTGTTTTTTCCAAGAAGTTAGAAAATCACATCTGGGCGATTATATATTTCATTAGTCATTACAATAAATCATTACTTAATTTAGCTCTACCGAATAAACAACTATGTTTTACTAGGACTTAGTATAGATTAAAGAAAAGAAAATGATACACTTGCGGAAATTAGAAAGATAACCACCACCGCGAGGATAAAGCGCGATTATGCAGCCCTCAATAAGTCATACTCCGATTTGGACAGCCTTAACCGAACACCAGCAACAACTGGCGAAAACGCCCTTGCGCGATTTATTTGCCCAAAATCCTGAACGCTTCACCGAATTTTCCCACGAAGCCTGCGGCGTTCTCATGGATTATTCTAAAACCCATGTCACCGCCGAAACTTTAGAATTGCTCGCCCAACTGGTTGACACCGCACAACTGAAAACATGGATAGCACGCATGTTTGCGGGCGAAAAAATCAATCACACCGAAAACCGCGCCGCTTTTCATGTCGCTTTGCGCAGCCCACAACCGATGTATAGCAACGGGCAAGAAGTCACTGCTGAAGTGCAGCGCGTGCTTGCCAAAATGCAAAGCTTCAGCGAAGCGGTGCGCAGTGGTACATGGAAAGGTTTCACAGGCAAGCCAATTGATACCGTAGTTAATATTGGTATCGGCGGCTCAGATTTAGGGCCTGCGATGGTAGTACGGGCGTTACACGCCTATCAAGCTCCCCATTTGCGCGGCTTTTTCGTGTCCAATGCCGACAGCACGCATTTAGCGGAAACCTTGGCGCAGATTAATCCTGAAACTACCTTGTTTATTATCGCTTCCAAAACCTTTACCACCCAAGAAACCTTACTCAATGCCCACAGTGCACGTCGTTGGATCATTGAGCAGTTGGGCGATGAACAAGCGATTGCCCGCCATTTTGTTGCCATCAGCACCAATGCCGCCCAAGTGCAAGCGTTTGGCATTGATGTCGCCAATATGTTTGAGTTTTGGGATTGGGTCGGGGGACGTTATTCGCTGTGGTCAGCGATTGGTTTACCGATTATGGTGTTGCTGGGCGCGGATAATTTTCGTGCGCTGCTGGCGGGCGCGAACGACATGGACAGCCATTTCAAAACTGCGCCGTGGAAACAAAATTTACCCGTGCTCATGGGCTTGATTGGCGTGTGGTATAGCAGTTTTTTCAAAGCTGCAAGCCGTGCGGTGCTGCCTTATGATTTCGCGCTGGAATTATTCCCCGCGTATTTGCAGCAGTTGATTATGGAAAGTTTGGGGAAACATGTCACCCGCGATGGCGCAGAAGTCGATTATTTAACTTGCCCTATTATTTGGGGCGCGGCGGGCAATAATGGACAACATGCGTTTTATCAATTGTTGCACCAAGGCACGCAATGTGTGCCCTGCGATGTGTTGATTGCGATTGAAGCCCAGCACGAATTACCGCATCATCAAACGGCGGTGCTGTCTAATGCTTTGGGGCAAACCCATGTGTTTATGCAAGGCAGAAATCTTGCGGAAACCCAAGCCAGTTTAAGCCAGCTCGCGCCTGAACAATTGCCACACCGCGTGTTTGCTGGCAACCAGCCAAGCACGACTTTAGTTTATCAAAAGCTTACGCCGCATTTATTGGGCAGTTTGATCGCGCTGTATGAACATCAAACCTTTGTGCAAAGCGTGTGCTGGGATATGAACGCCTTTGACCAATGGGGCGTTGAATTGGGCAAGCAAGTCGCTAATAGTTTGTTGCCTGAGTTTGCGAAAACTGAACCCAGTACGGCTTATGATGCGTCAACGGCGGGCTTGTTGAATTATATTAAGGCGCGGCGCAGTTAATGGTTTTTGAACTGTAATTTTATTAATTTACACAATTATCATAATAATAGGGTTTAACTTTTTCTCGTTCCCACGCTCCCGCGTGGGAATGCCTACCTCGTCGCTCCAGCGGCGAGAGTTTAAATGCCAATAGGATGTGCTGAGGTACGAAGCGCATCATTCGCGTTGTTAATCTCGATTGATGCGCCTGTCGGCACATCCTATTGAACTATGGAATTGAACTAACTTAATAACGTGAGAACTTCACAATAGACGCGCCGCTGGAGCGACGCTATACGCATTCCCACGCTGGAGCATGGGAACGAGAAATAATTCACCTCAGGAAATCCCCATGCCCGCGCCGCGCCAAGAAAATTTACCTTTTGCTTTTGCCAAACGCCAAGGCATTTTAATCACCGCGTATAACGCCCACAGCGCGACCGCCTGTCATCGCCCCGAAGTGACACGCCAAACCCTCAGCGAAGTACGGCGTTGGCTCGGAATGCCCTTGCAATTACAAAGTGTGCCTGCGGCTGAATTTGAAAAGCTTTTAACCTTGCATTACGAACAACGCGCCGCCAATCAATCGATGCAAATGATGGAAGGCTTGGGCGAAGAACTGGATTTATTTCAAGTCGCGCAACAATTAGAACCAGAAGATTTATTGGAAAGTTCTGACGACGCGCCGATTATTCGCCTGATTAACGCGCTGCTGTCTGAAGCGATTAAAGAAAATGCGTCCGATATTCACATTGAACCGTTTGAAAGCCGTTTAGTGGTGCGGCTGCGGGTCGATGGTGTATTGCGTGAAGTATTGCAACCGCGCAAAGTGCTCGCGCCGCTGCTGGCTTCACGGATTAAAGTGATGGCGAAATTAGACATTGCGGAAAAACGTCTGCCCCAAGACGGGCGTATTTCTTTAAGAATTGCAGGGCGGGCGGTGGATGTGCGGGTGTCCACGATTCCCTCGGGGCACGGTGAACGCGTGGTATTGCGTTTGCTGGATAAACAAGCAGGACGTTTAGACCTGCAACAAATCGGCATGGGCGATGCCACTTTGCACGGTTTGCGCGATTTATTGAAAAAACCGCACGGCATTATTTTGGTGACAGGGCCGACAGGTTCAGGGAAAACCACCAGTTTGTATGGAATGCTTAACGAATTAAACGACCACAGCCGCAACATCATGACCGTAGAAGACCCAATTGAATATTATTTAGACGGCATCGGGCAAACCCAAGTGAATACTAAAGTAGACATGACTTTTGCACGCGGGCTGCGGGCGATTTTGCGCCAAGACCCTGACGTAGTGATGATTGGGGAAATCCGTGACGTGGAAACCGCACAAATTGCAGTGCAAGCCAGTTTAACCGGGCATTTGGTGCTTTCCACCTTACACACCAATACCGCCATTGGCGCGGTGACACGGCTGCGCGATATGGGCGTTGAACCGTTTTTGCTGTCTTCCAGCTTGATTGGGGTGATGGCACAGCGTTTAGTGCGTTTACTCTGTCCCGAATGCAAACAAGCCTACGACGCGCCCAGCAACGAATTGGCAGAATTACATCAACAAGAAGCAGCCACTTTATATTCGCCCCAAGGCTGTAAACAGTGTAATTTTATTGGCTATCGCGGGCGCACCGGGATTTATGAATTAATTCCGCTCGATGCGCATATCCGTAGCATGGTGCACGACGGCGCGGGACAACATGCTTTAGAAGAATATGCGCATCGTTCCAATGCCAATATCTCACAAGATGGGATGCGGCGGGTGTTGGCGGGCGATACGTCTTTAGAAGAATTATTACGGGTGACACGGGAAGGCTAAGATGCGTTTAGGGATTTTTTTATTATTAATCACTGCTAGTTTTCACAGCCTAGCGGCTCCAACTGCACCACCGCCCCCTTCTCCAATTGGGACTTGTCCCACGGTGCTTGAACAAATTCCTTATGTGGAACATTTAGCCCCGCAGACTTTGCGCCACCAATCTTTGGATATTTATCACCCCGGCAAGCCTGAAGATGGGGTCAATCCAATGCTGGTGGTATTTATACACGGCGGCTATTGGATGGAATCAGACGATTTTTATCAAATCGGCACAACCATCGGCAAAGTTTTCCAAAATCAAGGAATTGTAGTCGCTTCCGTGCGTTATCGGCTTTCACCTGCACAAAAACACCCGACCCAAGTGAAAGATGTTGCCGCCGCAATTGCCTTTTTATATAAACATGCTTCGGAATATGGCTTTGATAGAGAACGTATTATTTTAATTGGACATTCCTCAGGGGCGCATATTGCGGCATTACTCGCACTCGACCCACAATATTTAGGCGAATATAAATTAGTGCCTGTGGAAACTTTGGCGGGAGTGATTGCTATCAGTGGCATTTATGACGTGCGTCCCGAAGCCGCCCCCACTAAACGCCATGCGCGTTGGTATAGTCAAGTGTTTGGCGATGATGTTACGCGACGCATCACCGCCTCTCCCATCACTCACGTTGCCAGCGAGTCGCCGCCGTTTTTGATTTTGGCGGGGGATAATGATTTTATGGGTTTTGCGGAAGGCTCGAAAAAATTTGCCGAAGCCTTAATTGCCGCAGGACACAGCGATACTATTTGGCATATCTTGGCAGGACAAAATCATTTTTCGACGGTCAGTTTAGATGGTTTGGATAATCCGATTCGCCCTATCGTTTTAGATTTTTTGGAAATCCCCCCCCGTTTAAACGATCCTTCAGGCTATACGCGTAACGAATGCAGCAGCAAGATTTCGGGTCATGAAAATCAATAATTTATTTCAAAATATTCCCGCTCAAGCCCCTACAGAAATTTTTGAAACCCTGTGGGGAAATTCGGCGTTTACTTTGGAACGGATTATTTCCACAGGACAGGCTTCGCCCGAAGGGGAATGGTACGATCAAGCTTGGGATGAATGGGTGATTTTGTTGCAAGGGCGGGCAGGGTTGGAATTTCAAGAAGAAGTTCACGAATTAAAGGCAGGTGATTATGTGTTAATTCCTGCGCATTGTCGGCATCGGGTGGCGTGGACGGATAGCATCCAGCCAACATTGTGGCTGGCACTTCATGCGAAACAAGTTATTTAGTGTCACGAAAGCCCCCACCCCCTAATATTCAATGTAGGGTGTATAAGCGTAGCGTCATACACCTTTCTAATAATTATGCACCCTATAAAATAATGTTTATCGGGGCTTGGGGGCTTCCGTTCAGATTTCTTACGCCAATTGTGGCGGAGTGCGTGAACACACCATCAAGCGATTCCAGCCATTAATAACAACCACGGCAAACGCCAAGTCTGCAATTTGTCTTTCTGAAAAATGCTTTTTAACTTCATTGTAAACTTCGTCTGAAACTTCCCCATGATTTAAATGGGTTATCGCTTCCGCCCATGCCAAAGCTGCCCGCATTTCTGGGCTATAAATCGGGGCTTCACGCCATGCCACCACCAGATTAATTTGATCATCGCTAATCCCATGTTGGCGCGCTAAAGGGATGTGCATCGCGAGGCAAAATGCGCAACCATTCATTTGTGAAACGCGGATTTTGACCAGCTCTAAAAGCCCCATATCTAAGCCACTATGTTCCACATAGGAATTGACCACCAACATGGCTTTATAACCTTCGGGGGTAATTTTTGTTAAATCAAAGCGTTGTTCCATCTGTGACACCTCAAATTCATCAATAAGAAATTAGAAAACTGTTGCGATGAAAATCATGTTATCGCTTAAATGGCTTTGCTAAAATAGCCATTTATTACAAAAATTATTGAGCCATTTAGCGTAAAAACGTATGCGTCGCGCCAAAGAAATCGAACTCGCCATTGCTCCCAAACCTGCCGATGCTTCTTTGCAACAATGGTTATATGGGGAATTACGTGCCGCCATTTTGAGCGGGCGACTAAAACCCACAGTACGCTTGCCCACTAGCCGAGATTTTGCGCGTCAACAAGGCATTTCACGCGGCACAGTGCTCGCAGTGTATGCACAATTGACCGCAGAAGGCTATTTACAAGGAAAAGTCGGCAGTGGCACACGGGTTTCTGCCTGTTTGCCCAATTTGGAAAATGTAGCGTTAAATTCACCAAACCCCAGTATTGCAGCGCACCGAGGCAAACTTTCCGAGCGTGGGCAGATTTTGGCAAATTCGCCCTTTCCGAAAAAAGAATTTTTAGAAGCCGTGCGCCCGTTTTGTCCCAATCAACCTGATTTGAATGCGTTTCCGCTACGAATATGGAATAAAATTGCATCGCAACGCAGCCATTTCACCAAACCCGCGTTAATGTTGCATGGCGATTCTCAAGGCTATTTTCCGCTGCGGCGTGCGATTGCGGAACATTTACGCTATTCACAACGCATTCATTGCCATGCCGAACAAGTGATGATTTTAGGCAGTGCTCAACAAGCTTTGGATTTATGCGCCCGTTTGTTGCTGAATCCTGACGATCAGGTGTGGTTAGAAGAGCCTGGTTATCCCGGTGCGAAACAGGTTTTTGAAATGGCAGGCGGGCAAATTATCCCTGTTGCGGTGGATGAATACGGCATGAATATTACCGCAGGCATTGCCGCCGCCCCGCACGCCCGTTTAGCCTATGTCACCGCCGCGCATCAATCACCGCTGGGCATGTCTTTGAGCTTAGAACGCCGTCTTGCCTTGTTGCAATGGGCTGAGGCGCAAAATGCCATGATTATTGAAGATGATTATGACAGCGAGTTTCGCTATCTCGGCACGCCCTTGGCGGCACTGAAAAGCTTGGATGACAAAGGGCGGGTAATTTACATGGGTACATTTAGCAAATTACTCTTTCCCGCGTTGCGTTTGGCGTATGTAGTTGTTCCTGAATGGCTTACCGATGCGTTTGCCTCTGCAATTTCTTTAACTTGTCGGCATATTTCTTTACAAACGCAACTCATTTTACGCAGCTTCATTGAAGAAGGGCATTTCGCACGCCATCTTAGACACATGCGTCTGCTTTATGGCGAACGGGCGGCGGTGTTTCAACAAGTCTGTGTTGAACATTTGGGCGAATGGCTTTCAATATTGCCGATTACCACAGGGCTGGATGCCACAGCATTGTTAGCAAGCCCTTTTCAAAATGATGTTGAGGTAGCAAACCGTTTAATTAAAGCAGGCATCGAAGCGCGTCCGCTGTCGTTTTACCGCATAGGAACTGCCCCAGCTTGTGGATTGGTATTGGGTTTTTCAGCTTTTGATGCCCCTCAATTACAACAAGGGGTTCACAAAATGCGGGCGGTTTTTGAAGAAAAATGATCTGCCGCACGAACGCTATTTTTAGTAGTGCTAAACAGGATATGAGCCTTTCACCCCCTTTGAAAAAGGGGGCAGGGGGGATTTAAAAATCTCGAAAGTTCCCACGATCTTAAATCCCCCTCAGTCCCCCTTTTTCAAAGGGGGAAGCTACACCCCACGTTTCGCACGAACGCTATTTTTAAATTCATCCGAGGTTATTTATGAAAACTGCCTGCATTAAATCTTTTGAATTAGGGAATATGGATAATTTCGTGCATTTAATTTATGACACTGCCAGCAAACGGGCGGCGGTAGTCGATCCTGCATGGGATGTTTCAGATATTATCAACTTTGTGAAAGCACAGGGTTTGACGCTGACGGATATTTTATTGACGCACAGCCATTACGACCATATCAATGGCTTATCGATGATTCGTGATGCCTATCCCGAAGCAAAAATTCATTTGTCCACAGCAGAAGCTTCCTTTTGGGGAAATGCGCCAAAAACTGCGATTTTGCATCAGGATAACGATGTAATTCAGTTAGGGGAAACTGCGATTAAAGTATTATTCACGCCAGGACATACGCCAGGTTCGGTTTGTTATTATTTTGATGACAAGGTAGTCACTGGGGACAGCTTGTTTATTTATGGTTGCGGTCGCTGTGATTTGCCCGGCGGCGATGCGGCAGAATTATTTCACAGCTTAAAAGATTTGGTAGCGCGGGTGTCGCCAGACACTTTGGTATACAGCGGGCATGATTACGGCGTGGAAAAAGTCACCACTTTAGCGGCACAGGTGGCAGGCAATCCCTTTTTACACTGTGCCACCAGTGCGGCATTTGTGCACTATCGCATGATAGAACACGATCAAACTCGTCGCTCACCGTTTACGCCCGTATTACGCGCTTAAACAGTGCATTAGTGACAGCATAAAAAAACCTTCCACGTTTGCAAAAACGGGAAGGTTTCGCCAAATTAATAGCTTAAGGTAAGCGGTTTATTCAGGCTTGGTTTCTGCTGGCTTGGCTTCTTCTTTAGGGGTGTCAGCAGACTTCTTGTCAGCACCACATTTAGCTTCGCCACACTTGCCTTCTTTGGATTTGTCAGCTCCGCACTTGGCTTCTTTAGATTTTTCAGCACCACACTTGGCTTCACCGCATTTCCCTTCCGTGGATTTTTTCGCGCCACATTTGGCTTCTTTGGCTTTGTCGATGGCGGGGGCTGCGGGCGTGGTGGTCTTGTCAGTTGCAGGCGCAGTCGTCGTATTTTCAGCAACTTGCATATAACCTTGCGCTAAATCGGTTTGTTGGAACACATTGGCTTCTGCGGCTTGTGTACCACCAATCGCTACGCCCATGGCTAACATCAATAACTTAGGTTGTTTTTTAAATTGGTTCATGAGTAGGATTCCTGATTGTTGGGTGAAAGTTAAAAACTCAAGTTTATAGTAAGGAGCGAATAAGGTAAAAACTTTAATGAGCTTATGTTACAAAACTGCGCCCCAATTGAAATACTGAACTATCTATTTTGCCTGCGCTGTAATACGCCTAAATTGTGTTCGTTATCATTCACCACAATCAGAAAATATCTACTGAGCACGGGATCGTACATCCATTTTCCCGTCCAATCGGCTAAATAATTAATCGGTTTGCTGACCACGTAATAACCCACTTGTTCCCGCCGCCGCGCCGCAAGGGCTTCAGGGTTTACTTTGCCATCTAAATTAATGGTGCGGTCATGAAAATAGCCCAGTGTGCCCGACTGAATTGCGCCCACCCATTCTGAAGTGGGTACGTTACGATGTACCCAATCCACCACCTGAAAATGCGGATGTGAGGCAGATTTTCCAAAATCGCGGGCGTGTAAACCCACAATAATTAACAACATTAAACTGACTGCTACCCCTTTCAGCACAAACCATTTGATGCGCCCCCAAATCCACAGCACCAACACCGCCCACAACAAACTGGTGAATGGGGTGAGCGGGTAAAAATAACGCGGAATAAAATATTCTGCGCCGAAATACAGCCCATAAAATCCGCAAAATCCCAGCCCGTAAATACTCACCAGTGCAAATAGCCAACGTTGCGCCCGCGTTTGCAAATGCTGCCAAAGTTTTTGCAGCCCCCAAAATGCCCCCAGCAAGAAAATTAAGGAGAATGCAAGCACGGGCGGTGTGTCTTGAATGCTGTTTGGTATGGGTAGAAACACCATAAAATTTTCTACCAACACGGGCGGCAAAAATGGCAAGTTATAGCCTAATTGTGCGGTTAAAGATTCGGCTTGCCCACTGATCGGCATAATGCTGCCAAAGCCTTTGTAATTATTCACCAGCCACGGCACTGCAACCAACACCGATAAACTTCCCATCACCAACACTTGATAAAAGCGATGCGTTTGTTGGGCGCGTTCACCCGCGACTAGAATATAACTGACACAGACTGCAAAAATGAAGAAAATCGCGTCATTGCGCGTCCAGAAACAAATACCTAACGCCAAACCAAAAAAGACAACTTGTCGCCAGCGCATAGTTTCCAAATTCAGCAATAAACCGTAACAAATCGCCAACACCACCAAGGCATACGCGCCTGTTTCCAAGCCGTTCATGCTCATGCCAATAAACACAGGGCTTGCAAACCAAATGCCCGTAGCCAAAGCCGCAATTTCAAACTGTTGCGGGTGATTTTCCAAAAGCTTGACGCTTAATTTCCACAGCAAATACGCCGCAAGCACGCTGATTACAAACTGGGTGAGCACGATAAAAATCACGCTGATGCTTTTATCGCCATCGGTGAGCCAATAAAAAATAGCCCATACAAAAGTCATTAATGGCTGCGTGCCATTGGTTGGCAAAGTGCCGTCAGCGGTGCTCATGCCAAAACCCAAGCCCAGATTACGGGCAATGGTCATCATTAAATAACCATCTTCCGAAATCGAGTAGAACATGCGTTGTTCACTCAGTAAGGGCAATAAGCGCACGCATGTGCCTATGCTCAGCAAGATACCTATAAAAACTTTAAATACCCGTGACATAAACAGCTCCTTTAATGGATACGTTGCCAAACTGCTAAATTTTCACTGTTATCTGAAAAGCGACGGCGCATTTTTGCGTTGGCAAACACCTCCTTGCCGCCCATCCACATTTCTGAAATCGGCCAATCGACAATATATTCAATATTTTTTTGTTGAATATAATCTCCAATTTTATTGGTTTGACGCGCCACCAGCGCTTCAGGATTGACCTTGCCATCTAAATTAATGGTGCGGTCATGAAAATAGCCCAAGGTGCCACTTTGCAATGCGCCAACCCAGACCGTTTCAGGCACATTTTTCTGAGTCCATTCCACCACTTGCCAATGCAAATGCTGTGAACCCAGATAATATTGATTGTTACCCCAATAGGCTTGTGCGTGGCTTAACATGATATAACCCGCAAAACTCACCGCCACCGCAGGCAGTAAAATTCGTAGTTGCGACTGTTCCAGATGATGCCATGCACCCACCACCACCGCCGCCCACAATAATACAAAAAATGGGGAGATAGGGAATAAATATCGCCCGATAAAGTGTGGAACATTAAAGAAAATTCCGTAAAAAATCACCAAACATAAGCCGAAAATCCCCGCAATCATCACTAAACGTCTTTCGGGCGCGTGAAATTGTCGCCAATGCCACAGCACCAATCCAAACGCGAGAAAAATCAAAAGCATCGCGCCAATAGCCAGATTTTTATCGGCGGTCAATCCATAGCCCTGAATGGGTAAAAAGGCGAGCATATATTCCATTGAAATCGCTGGCACTAATAACGCACTTTCAGAAATCGCCGCAATCATCGATTCCGATTGCCCGCTGACAGGCATTAAATGTCCAAAATTCACCATGTTATTAATCAGCCATGGGATTGCAATTATCACTGAAGTTGCGCCCATCACAAATACTTGTAAAATGCGTTCACGCAACACTTCCCAGCTCCATGAACCGCGTAAAATATGCGTCAAGCAGGCGGCAAAAATGAAAAATACGGCATCATTGCGCACCCAAAACGTTAGCCCCAATAACACCCCAACCACCGCATAACGCCATAATCGCCAAGTGTGCACTGCGGCAATGCTGAAAAATAAAGTAATTCCAATCACGCACAGCGCGTATAAACCTGTTTCCAAACCGTTCATGGTGTGTTTTAAGGTCACAGGACTGGCATACCAAGTTGCAGCGGCTAAAGCGGCAACCGTGGAGGCAGAACGGTGAGAATGTAAAATCTGTTTGCCCGCCAGCCACAATAAAAACGCGGCAAGGCTTGCAATGATAAACTGCGCCCAAATCACCCACATTGCGCCCAGCGTTTTATCGCCGTTGAACAGCCAAAAGCCCGCCGCCCATAAACCTGTGGTTAAAGGCTGTGTGCCATTGGTGGGCAATTGTCCGAGCGAGGTGCTCATTCCAAACCCTAACCCCATGTTGCGGGCGATAGTCATCATTAAATAACCATCTTCGGTAATGGATTTAAACATGCGGGTTTCGTCAAGTAGCGGGGTCAGTCGCACCATCGCCCCCACTAAAAATAAAATCAGAATCAGCCCGCCAAACACCCGTGGACTGTGTAAATTGAATTGAGAGAGTTTTTTAGATAGCATCGGCTTATTAACAAGAGTTGGTAAATTAAGACTGTGATGAAAATTCCTACCTGCTACACTTCGCAGCCTTGGCAAGTGACGCAGTTTTCATTCAGGCGGCGATTTTTATAAATTGTATCATTTACGACCCTTGCCCACGAATCACGATGAAGGAATAAAGCAGCATGAGTAACCGTTACGAAGCGGCAGACATCGAAGTATTGACGGGGCTAGACCCTGTCCGCAAACGCCCCGGCATGTATACCGACACCAGTCGCCCCAATCACCTTGCTCAAGAAGTGATTGATAACAGCATTGACGAAGCCTTAGCGGGACATGCGAATACGGTCGAAGTCACTTTACACCGCGACGGCTCGTTGAGTGTGCGTGACAATGGGCGCGGGATGCCAGTCGATATTCACCCCGAGGAAGGCATCAGCGGCGTGGAATTGATTTTGACGCGCTTGCACGCGGGCGGCAAATTCTCCAATAAAAATTACCAATTTTCAGGTGGTTTGCACGGGGTTGGGGTGTCGGTGGTGAATGCCTTGTCTTCGCATTTGGAAATCAGCGTGCGCCGCAATGGCAAAGTCTATCAAATGCAATTCGCCGATGGGGAAAAGTGTAGCGAATTGGTCGAAGTCGGCAGCGTTCCCAAGAAAACCACAGGTACGACGGTGCGTTTTTCACCCAATCCCAGCTATTTTGAAGTGCCACATTTCGCCTTGCCGCGCATTGTGCATTTATTACGCGCCAAAGCGGTGTTGTGTGCGGGTTTGACCACGCAATTCACCGATGAAAATACGGGCGAAACCCAAACTTGGCGTTATGAAAACGGCTTAACCAGTTATTTATTAGAGAATTTTCCTGACGGCGAATATTTACCGAATCCGCCATTTGTGGGTGAATTAATGGGCACGACTGAAGCGGCGGCGTGGGCGGTATTGTGGCTGCCCGAAGGTTCGAGTGCGGCGGTCAATGAAAGCTATGTGAATTTAATTCCCACCGCGCAAGGCGGCACCCATGTCAACGGCTTGCGCAGCGGCTTGTTGGAAGCGATGCGCGAATTCTGTGATTACCGTAATTTATTGCCGCGCGGGGTCAAACTTGCGCCTGAAGATGTTTGGGAAAATTGCGCTTATATTCTTTCTGTCAAACTCAGCGAGCCGCAGTTTTCGGGGCAAACTAAAGAGCGTTTATCGTCAAGAACTTGTGCAAGTTTCGTGTCGGGGGTGGTGCGCGATGCCTTGAGCACTTGGCTGAATCAGCATGTCAGCGAAGGCGAACAATTAGCCGAATGGGTGATTGCGCGGGCGCAAAAACGTTTAAAAGCCGATAAAAAAGTGGTGCGTAAAAAAGCCTTAGGCAGTGTGACTTTGCCGGGCAAATTATCGGATTGCACTTCACAGGATTTAAGCCGCACTGAGCTATTTTTGGTGGAAGGTGATTCTGCGGGCGGTTCGGCAAAACAGGCGCGGGATAAAACGTTTCAGGCGATTTTGCCCTTGCGCGGGAAGATTTTGAATACGTGGGAAGTGGATGCGGGCGAAGTATTGGGTTCGCAGGAAGTGCATGATATTGCGGTGGCGATTGGGATTGACCCGAATAGTGAAAATTTGGATGGGCTGCGCTATGGAAAAATCTGTATTTTAGCGGACGCAGATTCTGACGGCGCACATATTGCAACTTTGCTGTGTGCTTTATTTGTTAAGCATTTCAAAAAGTTAATTGAATGTGGACATGTTTATGTGGCAATGCCGCCGCTGTTTCGGATAGACATCGGAAGTAAGGTTTATTACGCCCTGAATGAAGAAGAAAAAGAAGGGATTTTGGAACGTATCACCGCAGAAAACCAGCGCGGCAAAGTCAATATTCAGCGTTTCAAAGGATTGGGCGAAATGAATCCGCTGCAATTGCGTGAAACCACGATGGCGGTGGACACGCGGCGTTTATTGCAACTGACCTTAGATGATCCTGCACAAACTGAACAAATGATGGATATGTTGCTTGCGAAAAAACGCGCTTCGGATCGCAAGCAATGGTTGGAAGATAAGGGGAATTTGGCGAGTTTGTAGAACTACGCCCTTAAATGTACTGATGGATATTTTTCTTGTTCCAATTCCAACACGTTTTGGGAACGAGAAAATTCAAAACTTTAAAATGAGATTTCCCGATGGACAGTTATTTAGAAGATATTTTACAGCAACGCCGCGCTGCCCAACTCTACCGCGTGCGCCACGCACACCACGGGGCGCAAACACCGATTTTACATTTAGAGCAAGGCGATTATTTAGCCTTTTGCAGCAATGATTATTTAGGCTTAGCCTCCCATCCTTTGCTAAAAACCACAGTCCAAGAAGCGGTTGAAGAATTTGCCGTCGGCAGTGGCGCATCGCATCTAATCACAGGACACACCACCGCCCATCATCAATTAGAACAAGCACTTGCTGCCTATACTGCCCGAGAACGCGCCCTGTTATTTTCCACAGGCTACATGGCAAATGTCGGGGTGATCAGCGCGTTAATGGGGCGCAATGATGAGGTATTTTTAGACAAACTTGACCACGCTTCCTTAATCGATGCGGCAATTCTTTCCCGCGCCAAATTAAAACGTTATCCGCATAACAATATAAGCGCCTTAGAAAATTTACTCGCCAAAAGCACCGCCGCCCATAAATTAATTGTCGTCGATGGCGTGTTCAGCATGGACGGCGACTTAGCCGATTTACCCGCGATTGTCGCCTTGGCAAAACGCTATGATGCGTGGGTCATGGTTGACGATGCCCACGGCTTGGGCGTGTTGGGGGAAACAGGGCGTGGCACGTTGCAATATTTTGGGCTAAGCGCGCAAGATGTTCCGATTTTAATGGGCACACTCGGCAAAGCTTTCGGAGTTTTTGGGGCATTTGTGGCAGGTAGCGAATTATTAATTGAAGTTTTAATTCAAAATGCCCGCAGTTATATTTATACCACCGCCTTGCCGCCCGCACTTGCCGCCGCGACAGAAGTCAGCTTGCAATTAGCCGACAGCGAATCATGGCGACGCGAGCAGTTAAAAACCTTAATTGCTTATTTGCAAGTGGGCGCGGCACAACGCAATATTCCGCTATTGCCTTCAATCACCCCGATTCAGGTTTTAATGCTAGGCAGTGCAGAACGCGCCTTAGCCGTAAGCGAAGCATTGCTTGCCAAAGAAATTTTAGTCACCGCGATTCGCCCACCCACCGTGCCCGCCAATACCGCCCGCTTAAGAATTACCTTGTCTGCCTTGCATCAACTCGCTGATGTGGAAAGATTATTAAATGCTTTAGCCGAGGTTTTAGCTGCGTAATACCTCATAAATGATATAATGTAACAATTCAAATTTGTGATAGCAGCCTGCTCATGACTCAAAAACTGTTACTTCCGCTGGACACTTCTTTCAGCCGTTTACCGATTGCGGTAATTACGGGCTTTCTCGGCAGCGGCAAAACCACCTTATTGAATAAATTAGTGCGTCATCCCGACATGCAACGTGCAGCGGTGGTGGTCAATGAATTTGGCGCGATTGGCTTGGATCACCTTTTAGTGCGTACCGCCAAAGAAGATGTGATCGTGGTCGAAGGCGGCTGTGTGTGTTGCACGGTGCGCGGGGATTTGGTCAACACCTTGCACGATTTATTCTTGCGGCGCGTGCGCATGGAAATTCCCGAATTCGACAAATTGGTGATTGAAACCACGGGGCTGGCTGATCCTGCACCGATTATTCACACTTTAATCAACGATCCCGTGCTAAAAGCCTATTATCGCCTCGACAACGTCGTGACCACGGTGGATAGTGTGTACGGCTATGATCAATTAGATGATCATTACGAAACCGTGAAACAAGCGGCGGTGGCGGATCGGCTGATTTTGACCAAAACCGATATTGCAGAACCTGAACAAGTGGCACGTTTAATTGCACGCCTGCAAAAATTGAACCCTGCGGCAGTGTTTTTCAAAAGTGCTGAGGCAAATTTCAATCCCGCGCAATTATTCAGCACCGAGCTTTATGATCCCAAAACCAAAAATGTTGATGTGCAACAATGGCTACAAGCGGAAGCCTATTTAACTGCACCCAAAGCTCATAAATCCCATCATCAAGATCATGATTTAGGCTATCATGAACCTGAGGAAAAACAACGGCATGATGAACATATTCATTCCTTTGTGGTGGAATATGACCAACCGCTGCATTGGAAAGTATTAAATCATTGGTTTCAACAATTGACCTCGTTACGTGGTAAAGATTTGTTGCGGGTGAAAGGCATTGCTTACACCGTGGAAACCGATTTGCCTGTGGTGGTGCAGGGTGTGCAACATATTTTCCAAGCTCCGAGCACTTTGCCACATTGGCACAGTGAGGAACGGCGCACGCAAATCGTATTTATTACTCGCAATATCAAACAAGAAACTATTGAGAAAATGCTGCATTTGCTGATTAATAGCCAAGGCCCACAGGATAATTGTGCGGCGGCGAGTTTGCTGTTGTTGGGGAATTGAAAAGTTAGCTCAGAATAAGGACTGGCAGTGCTCTGAGCACTGCCAGTCCTTGAAGCGAAATTATCATAGATTGATAAATTTCCACAAGCATAGACGATAAGCTGGGATCACGTTATAATGCGCGTTCATAACATGCGCCCGTAGCTCAGCCCGGATAGAGCGTTGGCCTCCGGAGCCAAAGGTCACAGGTTCGAATCCTGTCGGGCGCGCCATCTTAAGTTCAGTTTTTCCCTTTCGGCTTTTTAGCAAAAATCCCCAACTGTTTTCCTGTTTTACTCACCGTGGGCAAACCCGTGTGTTTGGTGCGAAACGTCTGTGTTTTCGCCGCAGGTTTTGCAGCACTATTCGCGCTCACAACATTCGTTTTCACTGCGCTATTCGCCCCCGTTTTAACTACAGGTTTCGCACTGCTGTTTAAGGGACGACGCGCCCCTTCTGCCAGCGAACCCGTGCCCGCAGGTTGCCAGGTCGGAATTAAATGGCGTTTGCCATTGCCGATTAAATCCGAGCGACCCATGCGTTTCAAAGCCTCGCGCAACAATTCCCAATTTTCAGGATCGTGATAACGTAAAAACGCCTTGTGTAAACGCCGCGCTTTAATGCCTTTGGGAATAAACACGGGGTCACTGTCACGGCGCACTGCTTTTAAGGGATTTTTTTCACTGTGATACATTGCCGTTGCCAAGGACATCGGTGAAGGTAAAAATGCCTGCACTTGATCCGCACGGAAATTATTGCGTTTCAGCCACAATGCCAATTCCAACATGTCTTCATCGCGGGTGCCGGGATGCGCTGCGATAAAATACGGAATTAAATATTGTTCCTTGCCCGCTTCTTTTGAATACTGCTCAAACATGGTTTTGAATTTGTCATACGTGCCCATGCCGGGCTTCATCATTTTATTCAACACGTCGGTTTCGGTGTGTTCAGGCGCGATTTTCAAATAGCCGCCGACATGATGCGTGACCAATTCTTTCACATATTCAGGCGAACGCACCGCTAAATCGTAGCGCAAACCCGAGGCAATCAAGATTTTTTTCACCCCACGCACTTGGCGGGCGCGACGGTATAATTTAATTAAATGGCTGTGATCGGTATTTAAATTGGTGCAAATATCGGGAAACACGCAGGACAATTTGCGGCACGCGGATTCAATTTTTGGGTCTTTGCAATGCAGGCGATACATGTTCGCCGTCGGGCCGCCTAAATCAGAAATCACCCCCGTGAATTCTGGCTGGGTGTCGCGAATGTGTTCAATTTCTTGAATGATAGAATTTTCAGAACGATTTTGAATAATCCGCCCTTCGTGTTCGGTGATTGAGCAAAACGTACAACCGCCAAAACAGCCACGCATGATGGTGATCGAGAAACGAATCATCTCGTGGGCAGGAATTTGTGCTTTACCATAATTCGGATGCGGGCGGCGGGTGTAGGGCAATTCGTAAACCCGATCCATTTCTGGCGTGGTTAAAGGAATCGGGGGCGGATTGAGCCACACATCACGATCCCCATGCCGTTGAATTAAAGAACGTGCATTGCCCGCGTTGGATTCCAAATGCAGCACCCGCGAGGCGTGGGCGTATAACACATTGTCTTTTAACAATTGTTCATACGCAGGCAAACGGATAAAACTGCGTTGCCGATCAAGGCGCGGTTTTGGATGAATTTTGATGACTTGCGCGCCTGCTTCCAAAGGCGTTTCTTCAGGCTTATCTTCACAAGGCGCGTCGGCATAAGGGTTTAAAATCGGCATTGGCGCACTGCTCACGTCAATGCTGCTGGCGTCGATTTCTGTCCAGCCTTCGGGCGTTTTTGAGCAAATGTAAGCCGTACCACGCACGTCATTAATGCTGCTAATCGGTTCGCCCGCCGCCAAACGGTGCGCAATTTCGACCATAGAACGTTCGCCATTGCCATAGCTTAATAAATCGGCTTTTGCGTCAATGATAATCGAGCGGCGCAATTTGTCGGACCAATAATCATAATGGGCAATGCGGCGTAAACTCGCTTCAATCCCGCCAATAATAATCGGCACGTCTTTATAGGCTTCGCGGCAACGCTGGCTATACACTAAAACGGCGCGGTCAGGACGTTTGCCCGCCACGCCGTCGGGGGTGTAGGCATCATTGCTGCGAATTCTGCGATCGGCGGTGTAATGATTAATCATCGAATCCATGTTGCCCGCCGTCACCCCGAAAAATAAATTCGGTTTGCCCAAGGCTTTAAATGCGTCGGCATTTTGCCAGTCGGGTTGGGATATGATTCCGACACGAAAGCCTTGTGATTCTAGCAATCGTCCAATAATCGCCATGCCAAAACTGGGATGATCGACATAAGCATCTCCTGTGACAATGATAATATCGCAGCTATCCCAACCGAGTTCGTCCATTTCGGCGCGTGACATCGGCAATACGGGCGCGGCCCCGAAACGAATAGCCCAATAGGGTCGATAGGAGAATATAGAACGTGCAGGTAACATGGGGAAATCTCGTGTGAAAATGTGCGGCGGTCAAGCGATATAAGTTTAGCAAATTACTTGGTAATTAAATATTGAATCTTAACTGAAGCCCCTAAAGGGGACATTTAAAAAATGTGTTTAGTTTTTTCTCGTTCCCACGCTGGAGCGTCACTGCCATTAAGTTAAGGAAAATATCCCATCATTTCCCTTGTTTTCCACATAAAAATTAGGGCGGTGATACGCTTCGTTCTTCAGCACATCCTATTGGCACTGACTCTTAACTTAATGGCAGTGACCCTACGCCGTCTTACGTCTATTTAAGAAATAGTGCATATTTTTGAAATTAATTCAAATTGTCCAATAATTACAAAAAACAATATGATTATTGCTATAAAAGCTTAAAGGTATTTAATCTCGAAATAACCGAAATTGTTTTTGTTCATCAAGCCAATCAATTTGATGTTGCCAAAAGAATTTATAATGTGCATACCAATCACTAAACAGTATTTGTTTACTCTAACAGCATTTATAAAACTGCTCTTCAATATCAATAAGCTGTTTTTCAAGCTCTATCAACTTGTCATCTTCAGCATTCTTAGTATGTTTGTAAAGCTTACTAAGCTCATTGTAAAGTTTTGTAAGTTTTTTTCCAGACTCTTCATAATCACTCTTTTTTATATCATACAGTAAAACATAAAGACCTATTATCCCCAAAATGATAAGCGATGCTGATAAAAACTTAGCTGATAGACCATCAAAATAAGAGCGTAGATACCAAACACTATAGAAATAAAATTAATGAATCCAGGCATTTTTTCAACAATATCATAAGTTGCAAAATGTTTTTTTGCTCCAAAACCCACATTATACCCAGTATCTGCAATACTCTTTATTAGTAAGTCTTCTTTCGTCATAAATACCTCATTGGATAGGTACATCAATACGATCTCTGGCTACAACAATACCATCTTTTATGGCATAGCATTCGACAACATGTTCTCCCCTAAAATTTGTCGATTCATTGCATTTTTTATAGCCAGTATCATCTACGATTTGACCACGAATACAGTTACATTTCTGTGCTTCACTACCACAATTTAGAACTTTCCATTTGATTGTAAATGGCTCGGGTACATTAATTTCAGATTCCCGTGCACGGGTCAAGAATATCTAAACCACTGTCTGCTAAACGTTTTAACAGATTTTTATGGGTTTCCCCAAAAAAGAAACTCTTTTCTAACTCACCAATCGCTTTGGCAAGATGATTTTCTTCGTGAAAATTACTGTCTGGAAACACTGCCTGAAAAATCTGACCCGTCAAAATATGTTGAATCAGCATTTCATCAATATGTGAGGCATCTACCCGCTTACCAATCGCACGCTTACACAATAATAAAGAATTAGCTGCACCTTGTTGAAACTTCTTATTATCCTGATATGCTGCTTTAAATAAAGCACTCAAAGCTTCGGCAACTTTGGGTAACTCACTTAAAAACTTGTCCCGTGCCACCCGAAAGTTTTCAATTTCGGGCGATTCATAGCTAAAAAACTGGTCTAATAATTTTTGTAATGCTTTGGCATTTTCAACTGAACAGTGCAGTATTTCCACTGCCATCTTGCCATAAAATCGCCGTGCGCGTGTCTTCAAAAATAATATTATTGGCAGGATAGCCTTTCGCTAATTTCGCCTTAATTTCTTTGTCTAAATCATCTTTTCCATCTTTCACTTCCCGCCAGCCATGCACCAAACGCAAATGGTCAACGAAGACCCCGTCAGCGCGTAAATTTGCCCCTGTAGGGGATTTAAATTGATATTCAGGATATAAAATTAATTGATGTTCTTCGCCAATGGCTTCGAGCAAATATTCAAAAGCCCATCGCAACGCACCTTCATTGCTTGCGCCTGAAGTGCGGCGTAACTCATTTAATTTACGCTAATAGGTTTAAATGTGTGACATGAGTTATTTAGAGGTTTGGGGGAAGGTGAGCGGTGTATCATTTTTTGATAATCGGATTTTATCCCGATTATTGCCTGAATCAAGATTTTCAGGACTTCCCAAATTAAGCAGGATTCACATAAAAATAGTTCTAAAAATCCTGATTCCATGAGCACAATCAAAGAAAAGGCGACATAGAAAATAATCTATGTCGCCTTTCATTACAATTAAATACAGCAGAACATCATCTTATTTAAACGGAGGACACTCGCCATTAATCGGCTTCTTCGTTGCCTTTCCATCTTTAGCAAAAATGTACATCGTGCACTTTTTGCCGTCTTCCGATTCATATTGCCAATGATCCGCCTTCTTGTAATCATTCTCTTCATCATTAATGTAATCAGGCAAACGTTTTTCATCCTTCAAGATTTTTTGACGTTCTCCCTCAACTGTATTCACCAATTTCTGATATTCCACCTTAGGATCATCCACCGTTTCTGAAGGCGTTGCGGCAACAGGCGGAGGTGTTGCACCTGTCGAGGATGGAGGTATCACGGGAGTCACCGCAGGCGGGGGCGTCACTGGAGCCACAGGTTTAACTTCAACAGGTGGCGTGACCACGGGAGGAGGTGTTACCACAGGCGCGGGTGTAACCATAGGAGTAGGTGTCGCAGGAGCAGACTGTGGCATCGGTCCTTCATCTTCAATTGAAGGCAAGCTTGGTTTTACAGGCGCAAGTGGGGTGACAGGTTTGACCTCAACGGGCGGTGGCGTTACCACAGCGGGCGTTGTGACAGGTGTTGGGGTTGCTGGCACAGGTGTCTCTACGGCAGCAGGTTCAGCCGTTACAGGTTTTTCAGCATTGATGCCCGCAGGATTTTTGAAAGCTTCGTCGCAATAATTAAACCATGCCTGCACGGTTTTCGTGACTTGACGTTCTTCTTCAGGATCAATAATGACTGAATCATGTAATTGTTTGACCACATCAGGATAGGCTTCCAAAGCAGCGGCTTTGGCAGCTAAATAAGGTTTATACACCACAGCCGCAATTTGCGGGGTGGGACTGCGTAAATATCCAACACAATGCTGATTCACCGCCACGGCGACATACTGCATAGCGGTATTTAATTTTTTCAGCAAGGCATCAACTTGAGGTTGTTGTTCTTTTTGTTTAACTCGGCGATTTTGTTCTTTAGTATTGACGTCACTTTCAGCTTGCCCTAATTTGGCTGAAAAATCACGCTCACAAGTCTGAAAAACATCATCAAAGCTGCGTTCTACAAAGAATTTTCCTGTGTAGCGTAAATGTTTAGCTTCTTTAAGGCTTGAGTCTAATCCTAAAGCTTCATCTCGATCACGCTCATAGCGTTTGTATAACAATTGAAAAATTTTCAGTGAACCTGAACTTTTTGGTAGTTCAGCTTGTAAACCTTTTTCACAATTGCTTAAGGCGGCTTCAAATTTTTTAACCGCAAAGTCGTTGTCCGCAGCCTGTGTAGCCATCGGCAAATTCAGGAGCGGTAAGAGCGCGACCGTATTCAAAAGATATTTAAAAGACATTATTACCCACAGCCCCTTGAGATGAAGTTGCTTTGTTTGTAAAGATTAATCATAACAAACTTTCCATTCAATCCGCCAAGTTTTATTAAATACTTAAGGGATGGTTTGGAATCGGTGATAAATCGGCATCGAGCAATACTGAAAGCTGCTCACGTAAACTATCGAGTTGATCGGCTGAATGTAACAACTGATCTTGCATATCTGAAATATAAAACACGTCTTCAACCCGTGAACCAAAGGTTGCAATTTTTGCCTTGTGTAAGCGCACTTCACAACTCACAAATGCCTGTGCGATGCGTGATAACACGCCGGGACGGTCAGTGGTAATCACTTCCATCAAGGTCAAACTGCTGTTATGCGGGTCTTGGGCAAAAGTAATCCGTGTTGGCACAGGAAAATGTTTTAATTGGCGCGGCACACGGCGATTAATCGGGCAAAACGGCACGCTATTATCACGATTCAAGGCATAACGCAGGCTTTGTAACACTTCTTCAATGCGTTCACGGCTTAATTCCGTACCATCTTCTTCTAAGATAGTATAGCCACCAATTGTATACTCACGTTGCGTAGGGACAACATAAGCATCCACAATATTCACATGCTGCTGTTCAAGACAATAGGTGGTGTCTGCAAACAAATAATCCCGATCCAAGGTATAAATCAAAACTTCCGTACCGCCTTGTTTATCAGGGCGTTCTAAGACCAGCGGCGCATCATTGGCGGAATGTTGCAGCATTGCCTCAGTTTCCCGCGCCACATCATTCGGCGAGGAACGCAAGAAATAATTCTCGCCCAAATCCAACCATAAACCTGTAATCCGAGCATCGTCTTCGCGTATCCCGAGCAGATGACGCGCTTGATTTTGGATTTCTTGAATTCGCACTTGCTTATCCAAGGCTTTCTCCGTGCCATAGCGCAACACATGCTTGGTTTTACGATACAACTCAGCCAGTAAAGAATCTTTCCAACTATTCCACAAGGTGGGATTGGTGGCGCGAATATCAGCCACGGTGAGCAAATATAAATAGTCCAAACGCACAGTATCGCCAATGCGTTCTGCAAAAGCATTAATCACTTCGGGGTCAGAAATATCTTGACGCTGTGCAGTGGTGGAAATAATCAAATGGTTTTTAACCAGCCAACCGACTAAACGCGAATCGTAATCGCTTAAGCCGTGCGACTCGCAGAAATGCAAGGCTTCCAATTCACCGAGCTGCGAATGATCGCCGCCGCGCCCTTTGGCGATGTCGTGAAATAAACCCGCTAAATACAGCAATTCAGGTTTGGGCAAAGTTTGCGCGATTTTTGAGCAGAATGGAAATTCTTCGGCGTGCTCGACCATGTTGAAACGGCGCAGGTTGCGAATCACGAAAATCGTGTGTTGATCGACGGTATACACATGAAATAAATCATATTGCATTTGTCCGACGATGCGCCCAAAAGCGGGAATATACGCGCCTAAAATCCCATAACGGTTCATATTGCGTAGCGCGTGGGTCAGCCCTTGCGGCTGACGAATGATTTCAAAAAATAAGCTGCGGGCGCGTAAATCTTTATGAAAGGCGTAATCAATCAGCCATTTATATTGGCGAATTAAACGAATCGTGCTGGCGCGTACCCCTTTAATTTCAGGGTGTTGCTGCATTAATAGGAAAATTTCGAGCAGCGCGAACGGATAATGTAAAAAAACTTTGTCGTAGGTAACTTCAATAAAATCATTGTGCACGCGGAAACGCTTATTGAGCGCGTAAATTGAAGCAGGCGCGTCACCATACAACAGCACTTCTTGAAATAATTGCATTAACATGTCATTAAGCGTGCCTAACTCCATGATAGTGCGATAATATTGTTTCATAAAGCTTTCTACGCCAAGATGCGCGTCATCGTCGTGAAAGCCGAAAATCGTGGCAAGTGGGCGTTGATAATCAAATAATAAACGGTCTTCGCGTCGCCCTGCTAATAAATGCAATTGGCAACGAATGCGCCAAATAAATTCTTGTCCTGCCACCAAACTTTGATATTCAAATTCGGTGAGAAAACCGTGTTGCACCAAGTCGTAAAGCGTGGTTGCGCCGAAATGGCGTTTTGCCACCCAGCCAATCATTTGAATGTCGCGTAAACCGCCAGGACCTTCTTTCACATTCGGTTCTAAATTATAAGCGGTGTCGTGATATTTACGGTGTCTTTCAATGCGTTCTTGAACTTTGGCTTCAAAAAATTCTTTGCTGGTCCACATGAATTCCGAGGAAATGCGGGCTTGCATGGTGCGGAATAATTCGGGCGGCCCAATCAACAAACGCGCTTCCACCAAGTTGGTCGCGGTGGTGATGTCGGCGGCAGCTTCTTCAGCGCATTCTTCCAAAGTGCGCACGCTGTGCCCCACCTCTAAACGAATATCCCACAAGAACATGATGAAGCTTTCAACATTGCTCAAGGTTGCAGGATCGCTGGGTTCACGCGCAAACAAAATCATAATGTCTACGTCAGAACTGGGGTGTAATTCCCCGCGCCCATAACCCCCAACCGCAATCAGGGCAATATTTTCGGGTTCACGCCATGAATATTGCTGCCAAACGCGCCACAGGATTTGATCGACTAACCAAGCGCGTTGTTTTACATATTCGCTGGCATTGTGATGACTTTGGTAACGCGCTTTGAGAATTTCATGTCCACGCTGCAAAATCTCGCGGAACACTTTGATCGCGGGCGTACCCGATTTTAGTGCGTCAACAATTTGTTGGGGGTCAAATAATTGCGAGTCAGTATAGTGTGTTCGATACATAGTTTCGGGGTCTATCACAGGGTGAGACTGTGAACAAGGCGTGAGCATTATTCTTAGCGGTGATTCAACGGGAGAGTGCGGATAAGCTTCTCGATGTCTGTTGATTTCTTAGGGTATTCTAACATAGACGATCCGTATTTTATTGATGACTGAACACAAGGTTTATTCAGTTTTCGGGCGCAAGCGGCTTTTTTGGAGACGCTGTTGCCTGGATGCGAAAACTTTTTCCATATATTCAATCAAAAGCCCCGCGATGTCTAAGCGGGTTGATTTTTCAATGCCTTCCAGTCCGGGCGAAGAATTCACTTCCAGCACCGCAGCCCCTTTATTTGTGCGCATCATATCAACGCCTGCCACATTCAAACCCACGATTTTTGCAGCTTTGACTGCCATCGCACGTTCTTCAGGGGTGATGCGTACCTGACATGCAGTGCCGCCCCGGTGCAAGTTAGAACGGAATTCTCCTTCTTGGGCTTGGCGCGACATCGCAGCCACGACCTTATCCCCAATCACAAGACAACGAATATCCATGCCTTGGGCTTCTTTAATAAACTCTTGAGCTAGAAAATAAACATCTAAATCTCGAAAAGCATCGATGACACTTTTTGCGGCTTGCTCGGTTTCCACTAAAACGACACCTTTACCTTGCGTGCCTTCGAGTAATTTTAATACCAGCGGTGCACCGCCCACCAGCGCAATTAAATCTTCGGTATCATCTGGCGAGTGCGCAAAACTGGTCATCGGCATTCCAACCCCTTTGCGTGCAAGTAGTTGTAAACAATGTAACTTATCACGAGAACTGCTGATTGCGACCGATTCATTCAGGCAAAATACGCCCATCATTTCAAACTGGCGCACCACCGCCGTGCCATAGAAAGTAATGGATGCCCCAATTCGCGGAATCACCGCATCAACATCACTGAGCGATTGCCCACGGTAATGAATATCAGGATGATTTGCCGTGATATTCATATAACAACGCAAGGGGTTGATAACTGAAACTTCATGCCCGCGCTGTTGTGCGGCTTCGACTAAGCGTGAGGTTGAATACAGTTTAGAATTGCGGGATAAAATGGCAATTTTCATACAGATTCCTTAAGCATAAAGCATCGTTAGTAGTGCATGAAAAAATGTGTTAATGCGGCTTATTATAAAGAAATTTTTTGTGCAATGCGCTTTGAGAACGCCTCATCGGAATTTTTTACAGACACAAGGCGAGGTGCAGTGTCATTTGCGGCGGGCGAAAACAGATCAACGCCGTTAATTGCCGAGTAAAGTTTAGCAATTTTTAGCGTTTGGAGAAATTTAAGCGAAAAAATAGATTTTCTTAGCGAGATAAGGCTTAAAAAATTAAATAATTTTTTTGGAAATTTTGATTGAAAACGAGGGAATTTAATCAGGGATTACAGCGAATTATGTAGTTTGCGTTCTACATAGGAGAAAAATGTGATAAGTTTCTTAACAAGAGTGGTGGGTCGTGTGCGGTTCGAACGCACGACCACCGGATTAAAAGTCCGATGCTCTACCGGCTGAGCTAACGACCCATCGCGTTAAGAAGTCGCCATTATACGAACATATTTTAAAAATGCAAGCAATTGCGTGAATAAATTTTTATAGCGCAGCTTGAATACCATATATCCATTTGATTTAAATATTAAATACAGGGGGTATTCGTAGGTGATGATTTCAATTCCCCCGCATTCCGCTGCGCTTCATACAGGCTACTTTTGATATTTAATATTTGTCTTTAGCCCCCTTTAGAGAGTTGGGGGCTTTAGTTCCAATCCTAATCCAAGTTCAACATTTTCCAAAGCCTGCAAACGTTGCGCAGTCACCTGCAAGGCTTTAGGGGAACTGTCAATGCCAATCCATTGCCGCTCTAAACGCTGTGCCACCACCACCGTCGTACCACCGCCCACAAACGGATCAAGCACCAATTCCCCCGCATTGCTTGCCACTGCAATAATTCGCGCCAATAGCTTTTCAGGTTTTTGAGTGGGATAACCCATGCGCTCATATTTCGACATCTGCCCGCCTGCGGGAATGTCGTCCCACCAATCATTCGGCAAATGCCCTTTTAAATAGACTTCAAACGCTTTGCCTTTGAAAGGAATCCCCTTGCTGCGGGTTTCTGCATAACGTCGCCGTTCCAAAGTCAGCGCGTCATAATCAATCAACACAGCGGCTTTATTGAAAGTGAACAAGGCAGTTTTGGAATAACGAAAAATCGTATCGTGCTTGCTGGGGAAATATTTTTTGGTGTTCGACGGGCTTTTATAGCACCAGATGATTTCATTACGGAAATTCTGAATCCCAAAAATCGGGTCTAAAATCTGCACTCTAATATACGCATTGGCATGATGGTCACAGTGCAGGAACAGCGAGCCTGTGGGTTTGAGCACGCGGTACATTTCTTGAACCCGCAGTTTCAGCCAGCTGATATATTCCTCAATGCCACCCGCCCACTTATCGCTAAAGCTGCGCACCTCGCCCGCATCGCCCCAAACCACGCTGTAATGACGATTGGAAAAAAACGGTGGATCGAGGTAAATCAAATCCACACAGGCATCGGGCAAGCCGCGTAATAATTCTAAATTATCACCCAGCAGTAAACTGTTAGTTTGCAGCACTGCGTTGGGCATTCTTCATGCGGTAATATAAACCCATTTCTGTGCCTTTCACCACTTCTAACAGCCCTTTGACAATAATCGGGTCGTATGTGAATGGAATTTCTTGCGTGGTATAAACTTCGACAATGCCCTCAGCCCCCGCAGGCAAGCAATAAAAACAGCTAGGCGCATTAGTGCTTAACAAAAAGTGTTGTTGCTTTTCGTCATTCTCCAAAGGCATCATAAAACCTTGTAATTTAACTTCTTTTCCATTCAATGCGAGAATTTCTTTATCAAATTCGGGTTGTCCATATTTTATCGCGACTTTACCCAATGTTTTCCAGGAAACCACGCCGGGCAATTCAGGTAAATTATTGGGATTGGTGACGGGTGCAGTGTTAGCTTTATTGATGATAATTTTCAGTTGCGCGACTAAACCTTGCGCGCTGGTGACGGAAATCACATCTTGCCCGAGCACATTCGCCAGCAAAATCGTGCTCACTTGTCCGTCTTGGTCGGTGGGAAGCTGGTCTTCGCTGAAACCGTTGCCTTTTTGAGAATTGAAGGTGAGCGTTTCATTGAGAATGCCATCGCCCACGCTGTTTTCTAAAGTCGCGCGCAATTCCACGGTGTCGCCCTCATTCAAGCGCAACTCCTGAAGATTCCAACCCGCCAAACTCGGCACATCCAAATGTAATTTCACCGAGCTTTTTGGCTCGCTCCCCTCAGGGGTTTTTTTGCCAGAATGCACAGGCGGCGGGTCATCGCCACAGGCAACCAAGGCGAAGCAACAAAGCGAAATAATCAAGGAAAAACGGGCGACTTTTGACATAAGAATCACTGCGAATGATGATGTGTTATTGTAGCGTTTTCTGGCTATTTTGTCCTAAGAATTTGCTAAAATCCGTGCTAAATCCGTGCGATAGGCTTGAATTGCGGGAATTAATGCAGCGGCAATGCCTAAGCCTAAACTGGCAAGAATCACCCAGCTTTCTTGCGGCAACCACAACGCGCCTGTGAAATGCAGCGCGTGCGGGTCATTCATCCACCAGCCCAAGCAACTTGCGCCAGCATGTCCAAATAATAAACCGATTATCACGCCCGAAGCCGCTAATAATAAGCCTTCACAAAGCAATTGCCAGAAAATATAAGCACGGCTCGCGCCCAGCGTGCGCATGATTGCCAAATCATAACGGCGTTCTTGCAAGGCATTTAATAAAGCAACGCCGATGCTGCAAAACGCGATGAGGCTGAAAATTGCGCCAAACACCTGCAAAGTTTCCGCGCCCACGCCAATTAATTTTAATAAACGCGCAATTTCCAAAGGTGGCGCGGCGGCTTGTAAGGCAGATTGGGCATTGACCAAACGCGGAAAACTGATGGCGGCTAATGGGGTTTTATAAGTGATTAATACGGCGGTGAGTTCGTGCTCGGCGGCGTGCTGCGCCTCAGTTGGATGCTCGTGATGTTCATGCACTGCCCAAACACTTTCCACAGCCGTTAAAATTAACTGGTCTAAAATCGTGCCTGTGGGCTGCAAAATTCCAACCACTTGATAATGTGCTTGTGCATGGGTTTCGCCGCCCGCACTTAAACCGTGTGCACCTGAAAATGTTTGTCCTAATTTGAGTTGCATGGTTTTTGCTGCCTGTGCACCGAGTACCACTTCTAAGGGTTTTTCCCAAACTTTGCCCGCCGCAAATTGGGCGTGATAATGCTGTAAATATTCTGGAGTCGTGCCGACAATGCGTAAACTTTGGTAGCTGTCACCCAAGGCGAGGGGAATTGCCGTTTTAACCCAAAGGTGCTGCATCCACGGCTCAGCGGCACTCAGCGCAATATTGCCTGTGGGCAAATCTGCATGATAAATGCTCGATAAAATCAATTGCAGCGGGCTGCCTTTTGCGCCAATCACCACATCAAAGCCTTTCGCATCACGGTGCAATTTATCGGCAAGTTGGGTGCTGAGCAACAACAATAAAATAATCGTGCCTGTGCCCAAGCCGATTAATAATAGGTTTAATAAAGTATTCAGGGGACGCTGGCGTAAATAGGCCCAGCTCAATTGAAATAAATTCATCGCGACAACTCCAGCAGGCGAGTTCCTTGGAAATAATTTTTGACCCGTTGGTCGTGGGTGGCAATCACTAAACTGGCTTGTGCGGCATGTTGTTGTAATAAATCTAACATTTGCGAGCAGTTTGTATCATCTAAGTTCGCGCTGGGTTCGTCAGCTAAAATCAATTGCGGGCGGTTGATAATTGCGCGTGCCAAAGCCACCCGTTGCGCTTGTCCTTGGCTGAGTTGGGCGGGATAGTGTTCTGCAAAATCTTGTAAATTTAAGGCGGTTAAAACTTCAATGGCGCGCGCTTTGTCGCGAGGCAGTTGTGCTAAAGTTTGCGCCAATAGCAGATTTTCCAAGACGTTAAGCGCGGCGACTAAATGCAAACGTTGAAACACCACGCCAATTTTTTGCCCGCGAAACCTGTCTTGCGCGCTGGGGGTGAGTTTGGCTAAATCCTGACCCAGCACAATTAATGTGCCCTGTTGCGGAGTCAATAAACCTGCCAGTAAATGCAATAAAGTGGTTTTGCCGCTGCCCGACGCGCCGACAATCAAGCAACGTTCACCTTGTGCCATCTGCCAGTGTGGAATTTCTAGCACGGTATTTGCAAGATATGCAAAGTGTAATTGATCAATGACGAACATAAGATTTCCCAAGATTCTTGTTATACTGTAACATGATCTTAACGCTAATTTTGCGGGTCTGTCATTTTTCTCGAAACAGCCTATTGTGTTCATAAAGGCTATTCCTTATTATTAAGCATTAAAACCGACTGAATTCCATAGTATCCGCATGAAAATACGTAGCACTGCCTATCCAACACTGGAATTACTCCAGACTCTTTACCCTCGCGTGTTCACCAGTGATGATAAAGAAGTCCTGCCGTTAAAAATTAATATTCATAATGACTTATTTATCGCTCTCAAGGATCAAGCCAGTAAACGTTCTATCCGTGATGCCTTAAAAATTTACACCAAACGTCCTGCGTACTGGAAGAAACTTGTCCTCGGCGCAGAACGTGTCGATTTAGATGGCGCGGTGTGCGGTACGGTGGAGACGGACCATTTAGAACTTGGGAAGCAAGCGATTACGCGGGCTTCTGAACGTCTCAAAGAGCAAAAGCTGGCAGCTGGGGAAACCGTTGCCAGCAAGCCCAAACCTGCGAGACCGAAAACTGCACCGCCCAAAACGGGGGGCACTGCGGAACGTCCTGCAAAAGCGAATTTCTTACGCAAAGGGCAACAAAATAAGCCGCGTCCACATCCTGCAAACAATGCGAATGCCGCGCCTAAGTTTGGGGACATCAACAAGCCCGCGCCTAAAATCATGTCGAAAGCACAGTATCGCAGCGAGTTGGCGAGCGATTTGCCGCCCGTGGAACGCACAGCGACTGACAGTGCGCGCCCTGTGATTACGCTGAAAAAGCGTAGGCATTTTGAAAAGCCTGAAGAATAAAGAAGTCTGAACCACAATTTACTTAATTTTCGCAATGACCAAAATTTTTAATTGTGTGAATTGTGGTTCAGAAATTTTTAATTGCGCCCGCTTTCCAAAATGTTAAATCTTCATCATCCCTATTAAATCCCTGTGGTTCACAATCACCTACCTTGCAATCTAGGCTATTCTTAAAGATAAGCTTTTGCGAAGTATACTCATGATGAATCATTACATTTTCTCTCGCCCCGCAATCAGCGGCTTTATTCTATTGTGTGGCTTATTTCTCAGTCAGCGGGCTTGGGCACCACCACCCGGTTTTAACTGCACTGCGAATCAGTGGATTATCGATACTATTCCATTAGTCATGGAAGTTGTTGCTGTAAAATCTGCGCCCCCTTTTACTGCCAGTTTCAAAGCCAAGCCACAAATGAATCTCCTCAATGAGGAATATTATTGGAGTTTTGGAGATGTTCCCGAAGAAACTTGGATTAAGGGAAATGCGGCGACATTTCACACTTATAATGCGGCAGGCAGTTATTTGGTTCGTGCACAATTACGGACGACATATCAGGACGCTGCCTATCCCAGCATTACCTGTAATAACACCTATAACGGGAAAATGCAGTTTGAGCTGACAGATGCAGGATTAGAGTCGAGTTATCATGCAGTTTATATTCCGAGCACGGGTGAACTCTATCTTCCCTATATTGAACAGCTCGGCGATGTGAGCGCAGCTTATGAAGTTTATTTGACGCAGCAAGAGGGGTTTAGTTTTAGCTTAGATTTGAATCGAGTGAAAACTGTGCCTACGCCTAATACAATGCCCATCCACGCGACTTATGCCCCAAATACAGGCTTGGTTTACTTGCCTTATGTGGAAGTTTTTGGAAATCCTCAGACTACTCAAACTTATGAAGTTTACTTACAGCAAAAAGCAGACAGTTTTATTTTTGATTTGGATTTGAACAGGATAAAACTGTATGAGTAATCGTTTGTAGAAGAGAAGTAAAGATGATTTCAAACTGCATCTCTTAGTCGATGATAGAAAGCCTGTTCCGAATATGTTGAAAAACATTATCGGTAAAGTGTTTGGTGAGCGGGGTTATATCTCCAAAAAACGGGCTGAGTTACTCGCTTTAGATGACGTAGAACTGATTAGCATCTTGAAGAAAAATATGAAACCTAGAGTGTTAGCCGCTTTCGATAATTTATTGTTACGTAAGCGTTGTATCATCGAAACTATTAATAACCCATTGAAAAACATTTTTGACTTAGAACATTCTCGGCTGAGGAGATTCAATAAAAAATCTTATTTTTAGCTTGGTTTTTCGGGATCAGTGCATCATTCTGAAAAATAAGCAAAACAACCACGCCCCCTGTCTTTGGCGCGATATAACGCGGTGTCGGCATGATCAAGCAAGCTTTCTACACTGTCACCGTGCTCGGGATATAGCGCAATGCCAATACTGACACCAATGCTCACTTGATAAAGACTACGCAACATAAATGCTTGGGTTAAAGCGAGAATGACAGATTCGGCACATTGTGTAACCGCTAGATGATGGTTAATGTCTTCAATTAAAATGACAAACTCGTCACCGCCCAAGCGAGCCACCAAATCATTCACACGTAAACATTTTTTGATACGTTCTGCAACTTGTTGTAATAATTCATCGCCAATCGCATGACCCAAAGTATCATTGACCGCTTTAAATTTATCTAAATCCATCATCAATACTGCCAAGCCGCCCCCCGTTGAGCGACTATTTTTTATGCTTTGTGCGAGTTGCTCATATAACATGCGTCGATTGGGTAATTGCGTCAATGCGTCATAAAATGCCAATTTTTTAATGGTTTCTTCCGCAGCTTTACGCTCAGTAATATCCACAAAAGTAGCAATAACACAGTTATCAAGCTCTATCCCTGAAATCAACATGACCCGCACGTTGCCATCCTTACAGGTGACGCGATATTCCATGGGGTCTATGTCTGTGCCCAAACGTCTTGCCTGTTCAAGGGCTGCCGACCATGTTTTTAATACTTTTTTCCTATAGTATTTATTGGGATAGGCGCGTAAAAACCAATATTTTAGAACAGGTATATCATCCAAGGTGTAGCCAAAAGTACGTTTAAAACGCTCATTAATAAAAATTATTTCATTTTTATCATTGCTTAAGCTTAAGGCTAAGGGCAATCTTTGAATTAACTGACGAAAGCGTTGTTCGCTTTGTTTCAATTCTTGTTCGACGCGATATTGCTCAGTCACGTCTGTCAGAATGCAGTGGGTGCGCTGAAATGAGCCTTGACCGTCGCGGGCAATGCGACCACTCACCGTGACTAAACGTATTTCTCCCGTATCGCGGCGGATTAATTCAAAGAGGGGACTGGAAACAAAACCTTCCTTTTTGAATCGAGCGAAGATAGGGTAAACCGAGGCTCTTGAAGATTCCGTCATGAACTCCCCAAAAAAATTCCCCATCACTTCATCACGTTTGCAGCCCAATAATTCAAGCCATGCTTGATTAACATGCACTAAGTTACCTTGAATATCGAGTGATTGATAAGGCAAGGGCGCATTATCAAATAGATTTCTGAAACGGTCTTCACTGGCTTGTAAATTAATTTCTATTTGTTTGCGTTCGGTAATATCAGTCACAAAACCGTGCCACAGGGTT
This sequence comes from Thiotrichaceae bacterium, assembly GCA_028688145.1. Lineage (GTDB taxonomy): Bacteria > Pseudomonadota > Gammaproteobacteria > Beggiatoales > Beggiatoaceae > JAQTYU01. The sequence goes on from JAQTYU010000002.1 coordinate 471,026, forward strand.
GCGCCATCCTCTTCACGTTGCGGCAATGCGTTTGCGTGTAACCAACGTTCAGTACCATCCTCAAAACGGGTGCGAAACTCATATTGCCAAGGCGCTAAATTTTGTGCAGAGGCAAGAATAGAAGCTGTCACTTTGTTATGATCATCGGGATGCACCACTGCAAAAATCTGGTCAGCATTGTTGCGCACTTCTTCAGGACTGACTCGGAAAATGCAATGAATCGAAGGACTGCTATAGGGAACAGAAAAAGTGCCATCGGTGTTTAAACGAAATTGATACACCATACCTGGTACACGGCTGGCGATTTTTTGTAAACGATCTAAAGCCTCTTGCAGCGCAGATTGAGCATGATTCTTTTCACTCAAATACCTATCGTTACACATCAGGACGAATCCAAAAGAGATAATGATGACCGTGATATATGCAGTTAAATAGGTGAGGTCTTGAATAAGATTGAGGTGAAAAATATTTTGTATGACAGGAATATTCCAAAAAGCATAATAAATACCACGGATTAATCCAATCAATGCCGCCCATAAAAACATGCCACCTGTCAAACGATGACTGAGGGGCGGGGCAACCGACTGTTTTTTTAATAACAAAAAACCACTGGCGAATAATAAAACAGCGGAGCACAAAGCCAATAACGCGATTTTGGCGGCAAGATTAAAGCTGATTAAGATGAAATAAACATGCCCCACAAAAACCAAGCCAACTATCCAATAAACCCATTGCAGCGGGACACGCGCCTGTTTGAATTTAACCAAGGCGTGAAAATATAAAGCCAGTGCCAGAGCGATAAATGTGGGCGCGATAACCATTGAAAAAACATCAGGGACAACCCCACACAGTGCTGCTAGCACACTGCCCACACCTTGCAATAGTAAGGCTTTTATCCAATAGTGAATAATATTTTTGATTTCACCCAAATACCCTCGTGAGACGGCGAATAGAATCACACTCATCAAGAGTGAGCCTATGGCATTGAAGGTAAGCGTGCTAAAGGGATCAATGTGCATAAAAATAGCTCGAAATATCAAACCTAGGAATACTGCGCCCCGAGAAGGGAGCTTTAAAGATAAAAAGTGTTTTGACTCACTTAGGGCAGTTAAAATCAATAATAAATAAGAGTTTAACTTAACAGCAATCATGCGGCGCGTGTGAACGAAACTATAATTCCTACCCATTGAAACTGAAATCAGTGCAGTACCCTGCGACATCATAAGGTTTCGCTGCAATATACTTGCCTGTATAACGTTATTCTTGAGCGTACCACTGCAATTACTAGGGAGTAATGTATGTGCTGAAAGCTAATATTTCGGCATTAATTGAGAAGGGAGATAATGCGGGGAATTGAGAATGCTGTTTGTAAACAGCCCGTGAGAGTATTCAAAAACGCTCTAAACTTCGAGACCTGCCAGATTGTAAAAATGCAGCAGGTCTCATTCTAACAAATTTTACTCAGGGGTTTGTAACACATTATTCACCCAAATCCCTGACTTGCGCTCACCTGACTTACTAATGAATACACCTTTGCCTTGTGCCTTGCCATTGCGCAAATCACCGGTGTAGCGATCACCATCATGCCAGTAATAAGTTCCTTTGCCGTGCACAATGCCGCGTACAAATTCCCCTTCATAACTGTCTTGACCTGTGGAACGCCCCACACCATGTGCCTTGCCATTTTGACACGCGCCCATATAATTGCCGCGCAACGCAGGATCGGCCACATAACAACCCACATGACGCACGGGGGTTGCCGCGCAAGCAAGCAAGAATAAACTACAACTCAAAAGAATTAAAAAACGTGAAAACTTGTTCAACATTGCAGATTCCTTGAGGTTAAATCACGGTAACTATTTAAATTTATTTTTCCTTAGGGGGCGTGCTGGGAGACACCACCGCTTGTTTACGATTGACATACCACCATACAATTCCTGCAACCGTAAAAATCCCGATGATTACATAAATCATATAATGCTTCATATCTTCCATGAAGGCTTCCATCGCATTACCAAATACATAACCCAAGGTACTGATGGTGAAAGCCCAGACTAATGCACCAATCCCATTCAGCGTCATGAAACGTATCGTAGAAATGCTACTCATGCCAATCACAAACGGCGTGGGATTTCGTAAACCGTAGAAAAAGCGGAAACTCAACACAATCCAATCACGATAACGTTCTAATAAATCATTAATTTTTTCAGCACGGGCTTTCCATGAAGGACGTTTATCTAATAAAGCTTTGCCTTTAATTCGTCCAATTTGGAAGAATAATTGATCGCCCGAAAAACTTCCCACAAAAGCGGCCAGTGCAACAAGAGGCAATTCGAGCAAACCTTGTTGAGCCAGAATGCCGCCCACGACTAAAATTGTTTCACCTTCAAAAAAAGTACCGATAAAAATCGCCAAATATCCATAGTTTTGGATAAATTCTTCCACAATGCTGTCCCGTGTTGCCGATGAATAGAATGAATATACCTGCCGCGCTGAAAATTTTGAAGTGTACGATGGGCGGGTTACTGCAATGAGAGGTATGATAATGAAGTTAATTAAAGCTCATCATTTGATATTATAACGGAATTTAGCGGCTGTAAGAGAAAGACTTTCTCGTAAACCGCGCCCTAATCCTCACACTTTACTTGAAAATTTATGCAGTTGCACGCAACAGTAATAGATAAGAATGCAAATACTTTGCCGAAGCTGTGGCGCGTAGAACCCAAGATGAAAGATTTTTAGCGCGAGAACCGCCCCATTTATGCGTGCGCGTGGTATGTTACACAGCCCTTACTTAAGAATTTATTCGCAAACCCCAAACCTTGGGAATAAGTTTTTAAAAAATTTTAGGACAGTCTCATGAGTGAAGAAATTCTCATCAACATCACACCCCGAGAAATTCGGGTTGCGATGGTGGAAAATGGCGTATTGCAAGAAATGATGATTGAGCGCACCAGTAAACGCGGCTTAGTCAGCAATATTTACAAAGGGCGTGCCTGCCGCGTGTTACCTGGAATGCAGGCGGCGTTTATGGACATAGGGCTAGAACGTGCCGCATTTTTGCACGCCTCGGACATCGTCACTTTGCAATCACAAATGGAATTCGGGCGTAATAAAACCGAAGTTTCGATTAACGAATTGATGCACGAAGGGCAAACTTCCTTAGTGCAAGTGATAAAAGACCCGCTCGGCAGTAAAGGGGCGCGGCTGACCACGGAAATTTCAATTCCCTCGCGTTACGTAGTGATTTTGCCGTATTCGCCAAATACCATCGGCATTTCCACCCGCATCGAGCGTGAAGAAGAACGTCACCGTTTAAAAGAAATCGTGCTCAAACATTTGGGCTATACGGGACAAAGTTCGGTCGAACAGAGCAGCGATGATGCCAATGTTAAACTGGAAACCTTTTCCAGCACGCAATCGCGCACCGGGAAAGTGAATTTCGGATTTATTATTCGCACCGCCGCCGAAGGTTGCACTGAAGAAATGCTGTGTGCGGATATGGATTTTCTAACGCGCTTGTGGAAAGACATCAAAGAAAAAGAGCAAACCGCAAAACCCAGCTCCTTGATTTATGAAGATTTATCGCTGGTCATCCGCACCATTCGCGACTTGATGGGTACAACCATTGAAAAAGTGCGCATTGATTCCCGAGAAACTTACGTCGAAGTCATCAGTTTTGCCCAGAAATTTATCCCCGATTTAATTCCGCTGATTGAACATTATCCGGGCGAGCGTCCCATTTTCGACCTCTACAATATTGAAGACGAAATTACCAAAGCCCTAGATCGTAAAGTGCAACTTAAATCAGGCGGCTATTTGGTGGTTGACCAAACCGAAGCCATGACCACGATTGACGTGAACACGGGCGCATTTGTGGGCAGCCGCAATTTAGAAGAAACGATTTTTAAAACCAATCTCGAAGCCGCGCAAGCCATCGCCCGCCAATTACGCCTTCGCAATTTGGGCGGGATTATCATTCTCGATTTTATCGACATGACTGATGCAGAACATCGGCGGCAAGTGTTGCGCACTTTGGAAAAATGCTTGGAACGCGACCACACCAAGAGCCATATTAGCGAGGTGTCTTCGCTGGGCTTGGTGCAAATGACCCGCAAACGTACCCGCGAAAGTTTGGAGCATGTGCTGTGTAAAACCTGTCCCACTTGCAGCGGGCGCGGCACGATTAAAACCCCTGAAACCATTTGTTATGAAATCTTTCGCGAAATTCTGCGCGAATCCCGTCAGTTTGAAATCGAAAATCAGCAAGTATTAGTCATTGCCTCGCAAGAAGTGGTGGATATGGTGCTGGATGAAGAATCCGCCAGCGTTGCCCAATTGGAAGAATTCATTAATCGCCCAATTCGTTTTCAAGTGGAAAGTTCTTATGGGCAAGAACAATATGATATTGTGCTGACTTAGGATAGTTTCCCCCAGCGATTTTTTATGGTGCACTCGTGTTTGTGCTTTTATATTCGTTGTTTACACACCGCTTGGCGTGTTGCGCGGATATTATTACTATTGCTGTGTTTAGGCTTTGTGCTGGGTTTGTGGGTATTTACCCGCCTTCCTGAGCATCAAAGCGCGCTGTTGAACTGGGTGAACAGTCATTGGCAGCACCAGTTAAAACTTGAAAAGCTCGAAACCTACTGGTTGGGCAGTAATCCCACGCTCGCGTTGCAAAAATTAACTGTACATTCCGCACAACAGCCGCATAATTCTTTCACGCTCAATTCAGTCGAAGTCAGCCTTGATTTGTGGGAATCGCTGTGGCAACGCCAATGGGTGACGCATCAAGTTTATGTGCACGCGCCCGAATTAAATCTGCTCACCGACAGCGCGGGACAATTACAGCTCCAAGGTTTTTTCCTCCCGATTATTCCCACTGTTCCGCCCGAACCCGCCAGCCCTTCCAAATTTGAAAACGCGCTCAGTGCATGGCTACAACGTACTGATTTAACGCTTAATTTAGAACGTCTTAATTTCACCCTGCCCCAACAAGCCCCGTTAAATTTACGCGCCGTTTCATGGGTTATCGAAAAACATGCGGATAATTTGCAGCATTGGAAACTGGCGGCAGAATTACTCCCGCCTAAAGCAGGACGCGCCAGTCATTTAGGACTCAGTGCCGCGCTGCATTGGCAAGACAACGCCTTGAAAAATGTGGCAGGACAACTGCAATTACAAACTTTCACCGCGCCCGCCACGAATTTAATCGCAGAATTTCACAGCACTGCACAAGCAGATACTTGGGTAATCGAAGTGCAACCGCAAATTAAAGTCGCCAATCATAACAATGTGTTAAGCAGTTTTCGGGCGCGTTGGCAGGCGACGGGCGAATTAAGCCTAGAAACCGATAATTTATCTTTAGCATGGTTGCCGCCCTATCTCAATGCCTTAGCCCTGCCCTTGCATTTGCCCATTTTACAAACCGCCGCGACGTGGCAATTACAGGGGCAATGTGCGCGGCTACAACTGGAATATCACAATGTGCAAGATTGGAATCTGCAAGCGCGTTGTGTGCAAATGGGCGCGCATTCGCAGGCGGCACAGTTTGGCATTAGCGGCATTACAGGCACTTTAGCGTTGCGCCCGCAGCAAGGCAGTTTCCAACTAGAAAACTCGCAATTCACTTTAACCGCGCCAAAATTGTACCGTTTGCCAATGATGTTGATGCAAATGCAGGGACAGCTCAATTGGCAACGTTTGGAAAAATATTGGCAAATTAAAACTGAAGAAATTCAAGCGGTTGAGCGCGGAATGCAGATTAAACTCAGTGGCAGCGTGGATTTGCCCGAGCAGGCAATGCCACAATTACATCTGCGTGCGGAATTACGCAATGGAAAAATTGCCCGTGTGCACACTTATTTGCCTGAACAACGTCTGCCCGACACGGTCGCGTGGTTGGAAAAATCCTTGGTCGGGGGCGAAATTAGCGAAGCTTATGCCACTTTAGACGGCGCAGCAGATAAATTATTCGATGAAAATACCAAAAACTTTATTTTCAAAGGCTTGGCAAAAAATGCACAGTTAAATTTCGACCCGCGCTATCCCCCGATTCACGAAATTGCTGCCACAGTGGATATTGTCGGGCGCAAACTCAGCGTGACTGCGCAACAAGGACGGATTTTTCAAAGCCATTTACAACATGTTTTAGCCGAAATTCCCGATTTATCCGCAGATTTTCCTTTTCTAAATATTACAGGGAAATTAGAAGGGACAGCGCAGGACGGAGCGCGTTATTTACAAGAAAGCCCGTTAAAAAATAATGTAGATTTGGAAAAAGGACACGTTGAACTCAGTGGCGCAATGGACTTAGAGTTAAAGCTGCTAATTCCTTTGGCAAAGGCTTCACACGGCGAAGAAAAAGTGTGGGGAAAATTAAACTTTAAAGACCTAAAAATTAAAAATACCCAATTAGGGATTACTTTACAGCAAGCAAAGGGCATTTTATTGTTTGATGATAAGCAGTTAAATGCAGAACAATTAAAAGCTTTGTTGTTTAATAAACCCGTGACTTTGGAGCTGAAAACCACGCAAGTGCAAGGACGCAACATCGTCCAAGTGAATTTGGCGGGCAAGGCCGATGCCGATTTTATCAAACAACGATTGACGAAAATCGATGAAGATTTTGGAAAGTTACCATTTTACAGTCACTTAAAAGGCGAGACGGCATGGCAATTGCGTTTAGAATTGCCGCGCCCCAGCCCGCATACGACCTCAACATCAAGCGATACTTATTTATATTTAGCCAGTAATTTAAAAGGTTTAAGCAGCGATTTACCGTTTCCATTTCAGAAGAAAGCTGAGCAAAGCCAAAATTTTACTTTGACCGCACGGCTTTCGGAAACCGATCAGGATGCCTTATGGATTGAATATGGGAACTGGTTACACAGCGCGTTTGAGTTGCAAAAAGGCAAATTGAGCCGCGCCACGGTGAAATTGAATGCTTTGAATCCACAATTGGCGGCAACGGCGGGCTTGACGGTGGACGGCAGTTTGCCTGAATTGTCGTTGAGTGCGTGGCAGAAGGTGTTTTCAGAAGCCCCAGAACTCAAAGCTTCGAGAATAACGAAAAATATTAGTTTGCAAGTCAATAAATTAGAAATTTTAGGGCAAGTTTTCAACCAAGTTAAACTCAAGGCGAAAATCCAACCAGAACAAATTGATGCTCATTTTAACAGTGACGCGTTACATGGAACTATTCAATTCACTAAAACCACGCCTGAAAAAATCAGCTTTAATTTCAAAGAATTGCATTTAAAACTCCCCGAAAAATTTGCTGAAGCTAAACCTGAAAAAAATAGCGATCCGCGTCCTTTACCCATAATCGAGGGCAATATTGAACAATTACAGCTGGATCAACGTTCACTAGGGCAGCTTAAACTGGCGTTGCGCCCCACGGCGGCGGGTTGGGAATTAGATAATTTACAAATTAACCACCCGCATTTTCAATGGATTGCGAATGGTTTATGGCAGGTCGCAACTGTTCCCCAATACACGCATTTGCAAGCCAAAGTTCGCAGTGATGATTTGGGTGAATTATTGCAGGCTTTTGGCTATGACCCGCCACCGTTACGAGGCGGAGAAACCGAATTGGCGGGGGAAAGTTACTGGGAAGGCAGTCCCTTGGCATTTTCCTTGAAAAAGCTGCGCGGGAAATTACACCTCGCCATTGCGGAAGGGCAAATTGCGGATTTTGAACCGGGATTAGGGCGAGTTTTGGGGCTATTTGATTTACAAACTTTACCGCGCCGTTTGATTTTGGATTTCAGCGATGTGTTTTCACAGGGCTTTGGTTTTTCTAAAATTATTGGGGATTTTAATTTCGTCAATGGCTTTGCTGACACTCAAAATCTGCAATTAATCGCGCCTGCTGCAAAAATTGAGATTCAAGGACGCACGGATTTAACCGCTCGCCAATATGATCAAGTCGTCACTGTGATTCCGCATGTGTCCAACACGATTCCCGTGGTGGGCGCATTAGTGGGAGGGCTGGGGGTGGGGGCTGGGGTCTTAATTGTGCAAAAATTGCTGCAAGCTGAAATCGAACAGGCAATTAATTATCAGTATCACATCACTGGGGCGTGGGAAAAACCTGTGATTACGCCTGTCGGGGGAACTGGAGAGGAATAGAGTGTGTAACTTGAATATTTACACACTCAACGTTTATTTAACGCTTATTTCTTTCGAGAACATAACAGGTTTTTCACCCAGGGATAAACCAATCGGTGCGGAAACAGCACCTGAGGAACAAACCAGTGGTGCTGCACAGGTACAAGTTAAGTTTAAGGAGGCAGGAGGAGAATAATTGATGACTTGTTCTGCACCTATGCCACTGAAACGGAATACCTCTGAGGAGGACGCAGGCATACCACCACCAGGTCCTCCTATTGTGGCTCCAGCATTAAACAGACCATAAAACTGTCCCGAAAATCCGCCAATATTGATATGGAACTGTGAAGTTTGCCCCGAAGTTAAAGTAGCTAAGGGTATTGGTGTAATGGTCAATGCACTTGCAGTCGCCGTCATTGTCGGGGCATCCGTCCCCAAATCAAGCACACTGTTAGTATTTGTAAAATTTACAGAGCTTATTGTGGTTACCGTAATATTCCACGCAGTGATATTTGCAGCAGTGACATTGCCAATGGTATCAACCGTTATTGTACCCGCAACACTTGCGCCCGCAATAGTTCGGTTGAGTGAGCAGGTTAGAGTAGCATTAGCAGAAAATGAAATGCTGAGTAATGCAACGATAAAAAGTGATAAATAATAACTAAAATTCCTACGCTTAAAAATACCTGATAACATCAATGTGTTTCCTAATAATCTAAGTTGGTCGAAACGCAATTTTAGCAGAGATAATTAGGATTAAATAATACTTAAATTAACAGGTTATTGATTGGGAATGGGTATGTTTCTTAGTGGAAAGTGGTAATTTTTGTATTCAACTGTATCAATCCTGCGAAACACAAAGAGGAATGGCAAGCCATTCCTCTTTATTCGCGCTGTCTTCAGAAATAATTATTTCTGTGCAGGAGCAGCCTGTTGTTGTGGAGCTTGAGGGGCTTGTTGAGGCGCGCCGTAAGGATAGCCACCGACAGGAGGATAACCACCATAACCGCCAACGGGAGGATACCCGTAGCCACCGACAGGAGGATAACCATAACCGCCAACGGGAGGATAATAGCCGCCGTAGTAAGGATTACCGTATCCATACCCGTAACCTTGCCCTTGTCCTTGACCATAGCCTTGACCGCGTCCACCGCCTGAGAAATTCATGTTGAAGTCGCCATTTCCCCAGCCGTTGCCGTCAAAAGGACCCCAACTATTGTTATAGCCATTGTTATAACCACCAGGACCACCCCAACCAGGCATACCCCACCACGCATTAGCGGATGCAGTAAAAGCAGCGGTTCCTAACACTGCGGAAATTGCTAAAGCCTTAAATAATTTTTTCATGATCGCCTCTTCAACCAGAATGATGATAATTACGCTTAACTACACCCACCTTAAGACATATCGATGATGCGCAATAATACTCGCAAGCTATATAAACTAGCAGTAATATTATTAATCTCTAATATAATCGATTAAATTCACCTTAACAAGATGTGAGTTAGCGTATTTTCTTCTTTAATAGAACTTCTAGACTTTTCTATTGGAATAAGTCACCTTTACGTTCATCAATTCCATGCTCAGAGATTATCATGAAAATTTCACATCGTTTGTTCCTAATTCTTCTAGGCTTAGTGTTTTTTGGCGTATCCGCTGCACAAAGTCCGAATGCACCTTTCAATTTTGAAGGTAAAATTGTTTATTTAGAGATGGAAGGGGGATTTTATGGAATTGTTAGTAGCGAGGGGCAAAAATATTTAGCCACTAATTTGCCACGCATGTTACAACAAACTAATTTAAGAGTGCGTGGTAAAGCGGTGTTACAAGCCAATACTTTGGGGATTCATCAGTGGGGGGAATATATTCAATTGCTAGACATCAGCCCACGCTGCCCGCTACAACGCAGTGAGTAACTTGTAAATTTAAACTGGGGAGTTTGCAGGAAATACGCCGCCCTTATAAAAAGGGCGGGTTGATGAACTCATCAAATGTATTTATTTAGACAACAACACGTTTAGGGTTTCAACCGTGGTATTGTCCCCATAAATCCCCGCGCCAACTTGGTATTTTGAATCTTGCGCTTGCAAGTTATACGAAAACTTCGGAGAACCTTCGGTATCGCCGGGTTTTGGCCACGAATATTTCACCCAACCGCCGTCAGGTTCGAGCGCGGCACGACACATCTCTTCAAAAAATAAATTGCCCGCATAATCACGCAAGGACATAATCGGCTTTCCAATCAAGCTTTCTTTAATTGGATGTGCACTCATCTTGTCCGCTTCGCAATTATATACAAAAATATAGGTATCTTTCCAAACCCAAGGATTTCCCTCAATTTCATTAAACTGCGCTAAATCCGCATCAGTTTTTAAAACTTCAGCAGCGGCTCTAACTTTAGCAATCACTTCTTCAGGGGTCGCATGTCCTAAGGGAATAATTTGAATCTTATGGGTGTCTGGTTGTTCTGGCGCAGCCCATAGCGTGGGGCTTAGTAATGAACCCACAATGACACAAAATGCAATTTTTTTCATTCTCTCCTCCTCAACTGAGCATTACAGCAATTATAGTTACATAAACAAAAGTTTTACTCAAGTTTTAGCTGGCTTATTCTGTTGATAAATATAAGGTTATTTTCTGCTAACGCCAAAGCCAAGCCTTGTTGATAATGCACACAAGCTTGCACATTATCTTGCTGTTGCTGAAAAATTTCACCTAACAAATAATGAATTGCAGCACTGCTTTGCAATTCTAAACTTGCCCGCAAATAAAAAATAGCTTTATCAATTTGATGGGCGTGTAAATGTAAACGTCCCAAAGCTTCAAATAAATCTACATCGTTTGGATATTGTTTCAGCAAGCTTTCTGCAAATTGCAACTGTCTGGGTAAATCAGCACTTTTTATGCCAGCATACATTTTTAATAAAGGCTTATCCCAATGATAACGCAAGACTTCGCGCAACAAGGCTTCTAAGCTTTCCATATCGCCTTGCGCTTGCAAATAGCTCGCATAAATCCGCACAAAGTTTGCTTGTAAACGTTGAGTTTTTGGCAGTTTTGCCCAAATATTCGCAGCAACTGTCAAATTTTCCGCAGTCTGCAATTGACGTTGCAACAAAGCAAGCTGCACATGCTGTTCTAAACTGGCTAAATGCTCGTTGGGCGCAACTTTACGTTTCCGTAATTCAGGCAATAATTTCACCAAGGCTTCCCAATCGGCTAAATGCAAATATAAGCTCGCCAATACTTGTAAAACCTGTGGATTTTTCGGGGCTTGCTGATAAGCATCCAGCGCGGCATTTAACGCCAGCACAGGCTGAGTTTGAACTTGCGCTTGCCATAAATACAGGCTTACCGCGTGTTGCGGTAATAATTCCAAAGCTTTCACAAAATGCGCTTGGGCGACGTGAAAACTTTGTTGCTGAGTCGCCGCATACGCCGCAATTAAATAATGCAACGCGCCTAATTCGCCTGTGGACACAGTTTTTAAAGCTGAATCTTCAGCAACTTGCCATTGATTTTGCACTGTGGCACTGAGCGCGTTAAACAAGGCTTGCGTGGCTTTGCGCTGATGATAACGGCTATAACGCGTGGTGAAATAATGCGGAATTGCGCCCAGCCAGCTTAAAATCCGTGTTGATTGGTAAGTCAAAAATCCCAGTACAAATAACGCCAATAAAAACGCCGCCAAACTGGTTTCTAGCGTCCAATTGCCGCGCCCCATCATCACAAAACCGGGGTCTTCCAAAGCAAACAAGGTGAATAACACCGCGCCAAACATCAACCCCAACACCACAAACAAGGTTTTCATGGGTTTTTCAGCTCCATGAGTGCGGGAGTCAAATGGTGCATCAGTTGCAGCGAACCTGAAATATCGGGCAAATTCGGCGCAATCACTTCTTGTTGCATTGCATCTAAACTTTGTTGTAACTGTTTGACTTCATTATTAGTTTGGTCGTAATAACGTTTTAGCCAAGCCTGCGCATTGCGTAAACTTTCACGAAATTGTTTTTGATCGCGCCGCAACAAAGCCGCGTGCGCAGTTTCTAAATGTAGGCGCAAAGTTTCCGCCACAAAATAGCGTTGTGTGCTGGTCAACAAGCCCGTGCTGGCTTCGCTGCTGTAACGAATCACCACGACTTGCTTTAATTGCTCTTCTAAATTCCCTAACAAGCCGTTTTCTGGGGAAATTTGTGAGGCTTTCTCAGTGGTAATTGCACCACGCTGTAAATTCTGTAATAAAGGGAAGTTTTCATAATTTTTCAAATAACTGCGCAAACGTACCGCCAAACCATCAATATCCACCGTGCCCAGCGCGTGTAGTTTTTGCAGTTCTTCGGCAAGTTTGGCGCGCACAGGCAAATAGCTGGGATTATTTAAACGCTTCAATCGCTCATCCGCCAATTCTAAGGCTCGCAATGCACCCGCACTGTCTTGCGCCAGTAAAATGCGTTGGTTGGCAATGGTCAGCAAATGTGAAACTTCTGCGGCAATCCAGTCGGAATTCTCTTGAGGACGCAGTGCATTCAATTGGGCGACAACTTGTAATTGTTGTTCGCTTAAAAACTTCTGACGTTGTTGCAGTGCCTCAACTAATTGAGTACTGGGTTGATTTTGTTGTAAGACAGTCAGCGATTTTTGCAATTCTTGAACTTGTTCCGCTAATTGTAAATTTTGCTGCCCTAATTGTTGCTGCACGGTTTGCAAATGTTGCCACAGTAAATAACTGGCTGCGGCGGCGGTCACCATCAACACAAACATGCCAAAACCGAAGCTGCTGCGCCGTGGGGCGGGCGTTGGCGGCGGTAAATTGACGACTTCGGGGGGAGATTTATCGAACATGGGGGTTCACCTGTTGCCATTCGAGCAGGGCTTGAATCAAGCCTTCATCACTCGCCTGCCTTGCCGCAAACAGCGGGGCTTGCCAGTCGGGGGCGGCGATGCGTTCACTGATGAGCACAAGGGGAGTGTGGCGTAACCATGCACAATTCCCCAATAAAATAGCGAGGTTTTTCAAGCCTTCACTGCTGGTAATTAAAATTATATCGACTTTTTCAGGATTTTTCTCTAACTGCGGTAAAACTCGGCAATAAACATTGCAATATTCGATTCGTGCGCCGCGTACTTTTAAGCTTTCTGCCAGCAATTCACGCCCACCTTCACCGCGCATAATCACCACATGCTCATTATATAAATTTTGTAATTCAGGCAGCGTTAATAAACTTTCGCTGTTAAAGGGTGGTGGTGCAGCTTTCACATTTAAATTATAAAGTTGTAAAGCTTGTGCGGTGCTTTTTCCAACCGCAAAACACGGAATTATTTTTAAAAGCTGTGGATTTATCGCTAATAAAGTCGGTAGCGCATATTCCACCGCATTAGTGCTGATAAAAATCAGTTTTTGAATGTGCGCTAAATTTTCCGCAACTTGCTGCAATGCCTGATTATCTGCAATCGCTTCAATTTGTAACACGGGCAGGCGCACCGCAATCGCGCCCAATTCCTCCAAAGCGGCACACAAGGGCGCGGCTTGGGCTTCGGGGCGGGTGACTAACACGCGCACGCCTGCCAGCGGTTTCATGGGTGCAATAAACTTTGCAAAATCTTGTCCGCGCCTTGTTCAATCAGGTGTTGCGCCACCGCCCGCCCAAGTTGTTCGGCATCGGCAACGTGCCCGCGAATTTCACTGCGTAAAATTTCCGAGCCATCCGCAGAAGCGACTAAACCGCGCAAATACAACTCGCCCGGCACATTGATTTCTGCAAAGCCTGCAATCGGGACTTGGCAACTGCCGCCGAGGGTGTTGTTAATGGCACGTTCTGCGCGTACCCGTTGTTGGGTGGCAATGTCGTTTAAAGGGGCAATAATGGCTTTCGTTTCAGCATCATCGCTGCGGCATTCTATTCCGATTGCGCCTTGTCCAATCGCGGGCAACATGGTTTCTGGGGCGATAAATTGGCGAATGCGCTCGTTTAATTTGAGGCGGTGCAAACCTGCGGCGGCTAATAAAATTGCGTCGAATTCGCCTTGGTCTAATTTTCCCAATCGCGTGCCGACGTTGCCGCGCAAGATTTTAATCGTTAAATCAGGACGTAAGGCGAGTAATTGGCTTTGGCGGCGCAGGCTCGACGTGCCAACAATGGCGTTTTGTGGCAAGGCTTCCAAACTGTCGTAATTGTTGGAAACGAAGGCATCACGCGGGTCTTCACGTAGCATGATGATGGCGAGTTCTAAGCCTTTGGGGAATTCGACGGGCACATCTTTCATGGAGTGTACCGCAATGTCGGCATCGGCATTGAGCAAGCCTTGCTCTAATTCTTTGACAAATAAGCCTTTTCCACCGATTTTTGCAAGCGGCGCGTCAAGGATTTTGTCGCCTTGGGTGGTCATTTCGACCAGTTCAATTTGTAATTGGGGATGCAAGGCGAGAATCGCATCGCGTACATGGTAGGCTTGCCACAGGGCGAGCGGGCTTTTGCGGGTGGCAATTCTTAAGGTAGTTTTGTGCATTCTATTTTATGACTTAAGTTATTAATTAGATTTGAGTTTATGGTTTACTGCGCCCCTAAATTCCTTTAACTTCCCCCTTTGGAAAAGGGGGATTGAGGGGGATTTAAGATAGTGGCAATAATCGATATTTTTAAATCCCCCCTGCCCCCTTTTCCAAAGGGGGGGGTGATTATTATCTTTAGCCCATTTTAGGGGGTTGGGGGCTTCTTTAAAACGGGGCATTATTCTGGCACATTTGCACTGAAAATTTTAATTTATTCTTGTAACAGCTGCGCTTGAAATTCATTGAAATTCTGACATTGTCCCGCTTGATAGGCATCCCAAAACTGTTCGTTCAGGTCAAATTTATGTTTAAACATGTTCAATAAATCGGCTCTGAATTGGGGCAAGTATTCGTTTAGATAAATATTTTTGCCTAAATTATCCACTGCGCTGAGCTTATTTAAAATCGTTTGATAGCCGTTTTTCGCCCGAAAATAGCCTTCAGGCATAGTATTACAAATTGAATTTGTATGAGTTCGATAACTCAATAAGGGCTGCGGATATATGTAAATGCCTTCCGTCTTATATAACAAACGTAGGTTAAATAATACATCTTCTGCAAAGAAAATATCTTCATCCCATTTTTGCAGATAATTGCGGTGAAAGACAGGAAAAAAAGGCAGGGTCCAGCACATTGTGGAGTTCAGTGTCACCCAGTTTTCAGTGTCGGGCGGCAGGACGCGCCCTAAAAAGGCATGGGTTTCATATTGAATAATTTGGTGATTATCACACGCGATACCATATTGCAGGGCGTATTTGCCTAAAATGGCAAGACGATTGGCTTGGATAACATCGTCGGCATCAACACAGGATAATAAATCTCCTTGTGCTGCTTCCAAGCCAAGATTACGCGCCACAGAAGGACCGGCTGCAATTTTTCCTGTGCTCAAAATCGTTAATTTTTTGCCGATGAGGGGGCGCAATAAAGTTTCATATTCGTCTGCTTGCAAGTCATCTGCAACAACCAACCATTCCCAGTCTTTCATGTCTTGTTGCAACAAACTCAAAGCCAAATCAGGCAAGAAGGATTGGGCGCGGTAGGCAGGTGTAATCACGCTGAAACGCAACATTGAAATCGCTATAAACTCTATAACTGATTGAAGGGTTTTCATAACTTACAATACTATTGAGACATAGGGCAAGGCTCATAAGGTAAATTATCTTCTTTAAATCTCTGAGAAAATGGCTATCAAAACATATACTGAATAATTAAAATTTTGGCAGTGCTAAACAAGTAGGGAGTAGTTGTAATGACTACATCTCACTGTACCTTGTAGCCACGTTCCTGATAAACAAGTTCTTGCACCCATGTCTCTTGGATTCGGTTCGTCTACGTAGGAGAATGAACCGCCCATACTTGTAGCTGACAGGACGCTGCGTGTTTCCGCTCCTTATCACCTAAAGCAGGCTCATCCAGTTATCTTAGCAAGGTTTATCGTAAATACTTTTGGCTATTTTCCAACACCAGCTCCTGCCTCCTTTTTCAAAGGGGATGAGGTTAAAAGACAAACGCATAAGAAAATTACGATAACATGCTTTATAATGTATTTTAATTTTATCCCATACCTAAATAGGAACGCACATGAGCTATCAAACTGCTGATCTATGCGATGAAAATCCCGACCTCGTCAAAGTTGCAGACCCTTTGTTTAAAAGCTTTGGCAAGAAAACCTCATTCGGTGGGCAAATTGTCACGCTGAAAGTTCACGAAGATAACGTATTAGTGCGCGATCTTTTAGGTGAAGCAGGCGCGGGCAAAGTTTTAGTCGTCGATGGTGGCGGTTCATTGCGCTGTGCCTTGGTGGGCGACTTACTGGCAAAATTGGCAATCGATAATCATTGGGCTGGCATTATTGTCTATGGTTGCATTCGCGACTCCGCCACGATTAACCAAATGGACGTTGGCGTGAAAGCCTTAAACACCCATCCGCTGAAGAGCGTAAAGCGCGGACGGGGCGATAAAGATATTCCCATCAACTTTGCAGGCATCACCTTTTTTCCGGGTCATTACCTGTATGCCGATGAAGATGGGGTTATCGTCTCTGAGAAATCTTTAGGGTAATATCAAATGCGCCCCTAAATCCCCTAAAGGGGACTTTAAAAGAATTCATTTGCGTCTTTAGCCCCCTTTAGTAGGGGGTTGGGGGCGCAGTTAAAAAAATTTAATACCAAACCAAAAACCAACGGAATGTAATGGAACAGCCTTACATTCCGTTCTCTGTTTTTAAGCCATTCAAGCGAACTCATTATGAATCCAGAACAAGTGAAACAAATAATAGAAGCGGGTTTACCCGGCGCAATTGCACAGGTTCAAGGCGATGACGGCGTACACTTTGAAGCCGTGGTCATTGCTGCAAGCTTTGCAGGACAAACCCCCATTAAACGCCATCAAGTGGTGTTCGCCACCTTGGGCAATCGGATGCAAACCAACGAAATCCATGCCCTCGGTTTGAAAACCTACACGCCAGAACAATGGCAAACTTTAAATTCTACGAAATAGTTAATGAACAATGGATAAATTACAGATTACTGGCGGAACTCCCTTAATGGGGGAAATTCGCATCTCAGGGGCAAAAAATGCAGCTTTGCCCATTCTTGCCGCCACCTTATTGGCAGAAAGTCCCTGTTATATTAGCAATGTGCCGCATTTACAAGATATTACGACGATGATGAGCCTGCTCGGGCGCATGGGCGTGGAGTTGGTAGTCGATGAAAAAATGAACATCGAAATCAACAGCAACAAGCTGCACACCTGTACCGCACCGTATGATTTAGTCAAAACCATGCGTGCCTCGATTTTAGTCTTGGGGCCTTTGTTAGCACGTTTTGGCGAAGCACAAGTGTCACTGCCCGGCGGCTGTGCGATTGGCTCGCGTCCTGTGAATTTACACATTCAAGGCTTACGTGCAATGGGCGCGGAAATCAGTGTTGAAAATGGCTACATTCTCGCCAAAGCCAAACGTTTACACGGCGCGACCTTGTGTATGGATTTGGTCACCGTGACTGGCACAGAAAACTTAATGATGGCGGCAGCCTTGGCAGACGGTGTGACTTTAATCGAAAATGCAGCGCGTGAACCTGAAGTCGTGGATTTGGCACAATGCTTAAACGGCATGGGCGCGAAAATCACGGGCGCGGGCACGGATACCATTCGGATTGAAGGCGTGGAACATTTATTCGGCACGCGCTACACCGTATTGCCTGACCGCATCGAAACAGGCACGTATTTAGTCGCTGCCGCAATGACGGGCGGCAAAGTCAAATTAAAAGACACTTCCGCCAACTTATTAGATGCAGTACTGATGAAATTGCGTGAAGCAGGCGCAGAAATCACCACGGGCGACAATTGGATTGAACTCGACATGCACGGCAAACGCCCGATTGCAGTGGATATTCACACCGCGCCCTATCCCGCGTTTCCCACCGATATGCAAGCCCAATTTACCGCAATGGATGCGATTGCAGACGGCGTGGGCATGTTGACCGAAAATGTGTTTGAAAATCGTTTCATGCACGCCCAAGAATTGGAACGTATGGGCGCGAAGATTCGCATTGAAGGCAACACCGCGATTATTAATGGTATCAAAACCTTGCAAGCAGCTCCTGTGATGGCGACCGATTTACGCGCCTCTGCGAGTTTGGTGTTAGCGGGTTTGGTGGCAGAAGGCGATACCGTGGTGGATCGGATTTACCATATTGATCGTGGCTACGAATGTATTGAAGAAAAACTCACGCAACTTGGGGCGCGGATTCGGCGTATTCCTAATTAGGAGTTGTTATGCTCAAAATTGCATTATCGAAAGGGCGTATTTTTGATGAAACTTTGCCGCTGTTAGCGCAGGCAGGCATTGTGCCGCTGGATAACCCCGAAAAATCCCGCAAATTGATTTTAGACACCAATGATCCTGAAGTGAAATTGGTGATTATTCGCGCCACTGACGTGCCGACTTATGTGGAATATGGCGCGGCAGATTTGGGCGTGGCGGGCAAAGATGTGCTCATGGAATATGGCAGTGAAGGTTTGTATGAGCCTGTGGATTTAAAAATTGCCCAGTGCCGTTTAATGACCGCAGGTTTTGTGGACAAGCCCGCGCCCACGCATGGACGTTTACGCATTGCCACCAAATACGTCAACACCGCACAGCGTTTCTTTGCGGAAAAAGGCATTCAAGTTGAAGTGATTAAACTCTATGGTTCGATGGAACTTGCGCCCTTAGTCGGTTTGGCAGATTGCATTGTGGACGTGGTGGACACGGGAAATACTTTGCGTGCCAATGGTTTAGCTCCGTTGGAACACATTGCCCACATCAGTTCGCGTTTGGTGGTGAATAAAGCCGCGATGAAAATGAAACACGCGCAAGTTAAACTGTTAATTCAGCAATTGCAGGCGGCGGTGGATAGTCGCGGTTAATTTTTACTGCGCCCCTAAATCCCCTAAAGGGGACTTAAAACCACTTTAATATTTGTGTTTAGCCCCCTTTAGGGGGTTGGGGGCGCAGTCTCTTATTTCTTAAGATATGGACAAGTGCTTTGCTCTAAACTCCGAAATGCCAGATCGCCCGGAATGACTTGTTTTACGGTGTAATAATCCCAAGGTTTTTTGGATTCGCTGGGCTTTTTCACTTCGACTAAATACATATCGTGCACCATGCGCCCATCTTCACGCAGTTTCGCATTACGTGCAAAAAAGTCATTAATCGGTAATTCGCGCATTTTCGCAATCACTGCGCTGGCTTCGTCAGTTTTTGCGGCATCAATCGCTTTAAAATAATGGGTCAAAGCAGAATAAACCCCCGCTTGCACCATGGTTGGGGCGCGCTGATGTTTCGCCATAAAGCGTTCTGACCACGCGCGGGTTTGCTCGTCATAATCCCAATAAAAAGCAGTGGTGAATAATAAACCCTGCGTTGCTTCTAATCCTAAGCTATGAATATCGCTGATAAATACCAATAAACCTGCAAGCTTTTGACCTGCTTGAGTAATTCCCATTTTAGCAGCTTGTTTAATACTGTTAATCGTGTCATTGCCTGCATTAGCAAGCCCGATAATTTGTGCTTTAGAAGCCCGTGCTTTTTCTAAAAACTCGGATAAGTCAGGGGCTTGAAAAGGATGTTTGGCTGAGCCTAAAATTTTGCCGCCTCGCGCTTTAATCACACGGCTAACATCATCTTCTAAAGCGTGCCCAAAAGTGTAATCCGCCGTGAGGAAAAACCAAGATTCACCGCCTTGTTGGATAATCGCGTTTGCTGTGCCTGCGGCGAGTGAATAAGTATCAAACACCCAATGTATGCCTGTGGGCGAACAATCTTTATTGGTCAAACTGGGGGAAGCCGCACCTGTGGTAATCACCATGCGATTTTTAGTTTTTCCCAATTGTTGAACTGCCAAGGCAGTTGATGAAGTTACCATTTCGGTAATCACATCAACTTTTTGATTTTCAAACCAATCCTTGGCAATACTGGTAGCAATATCGCCTTTATTTTGATGATTGGCTGAAATCAATTCAATTGGTTTGCCCTGAATTTTGCCGCCAAAGTCATCAATTGCCATTTGTGCGGCAACGATTGCGCCTTGTCCTCCAATATCGGCATAGGTGGCGTGTAGATCGGTTAAAACTCCAACTTTAATAACGTCATCAGAAATCGGCGCGGCTGCCAAATTGACCACGGCACTCAGTCCGACAATTCCAAAATAGTGGCTGAAACGCATAATATATCCTACTAAATTATCTGAGTTATTGAATAATATGGGCGGCATTTTTGAGTAATTGAGCAGAAAAAGTAATGCCTAATTTTCTGGCCAACTTTTGATTTAAATAAAGCACATCATGTTGATTATGGCTAATTGAAATCTCTTGTGGTGACGTACCCGCCAATATTTTGAGTGCCGTATTGGCAGCCCATTCGCCTTGTTCTTTCGGGTCTTTAACAATCCCGAGCAATACCAAGGGGGCAAGCCATGCGTGCGCCCCGCCAAAAGGCACGCGGATATTTTTCTCCACAAATCGCTGTGCTTCTGGGTCGTTCCAACCAGGAATCGTTTTTGGGTTTTCAAGAATTAACACATCGACCTCATTTTGCAAGGTGAGCAGTTGTTGCTTCCATTCCTCAAAATTATTGGCAAAATAGACTTTATCAAAGTGAAAGTTTAAATGTTTTTCGTAACCTTCTTGTTCTTTGCGCTCAGAAAAACCATCGCCTGAAAGAAAGCCGACCCGTTTGCCTTTAGCATAGCGGAGTAGATGATGAATGATTTCATCCAGACGACTGATTTCTAACATTCCTGTAACGTTTTTGTAAGGAAATTCATAGGCACTGACATCCCAATTGATGCCACAGAATATGAAGGGAAGTGCTTCATCTTTGAAGTAAGGCACGATCAAGTAACGGGCAGGATCATCATCAGAAGTAATGACCAGATCGGGTTTAAAATGCTCAATCTGCGCTTTAATCCGTAATGCCGCAACCCGTTTAGATTCGTCGGTAGATCGTCGCTTGGTGTCCATGTAGGCAATTTTTAATTCAACACCTGCATTTTTCAAAATGCGTTGTATTGCTTCGCTGATGCCATCGCTCCACGGATAGCCTTGATGATAGGCATTGACATATAAAATGCGCTTACCTGCAAAGTCTTCTGCAAAACCGTTCATGCTGAAAAAAAATAAACTCAACAGCTTGATAAATTTCCAGACAGTCGATTTATTTAGTGTCAAGTGTAGTCCTCCTAAAAGTTAGTCAACAGCAGCATAGATTACTCAATCATTTAATGACATGCAAAAGATGTGACTAATACACTAGGAAACTTCGTAAACTGGATTGGGATGGTAAATTTGCGGTCACAAATGGACCAATTAGAATAGTTTTAACCCAGTGTAAACTTGCAGGTCACTGTATTTTTAAGTACCCATGAGCAGATGGAAATCTATCTCTGAAAGAGGGTATTTAGAAAATACCCTCTCAGTTTACATAGCTTAACTTATGTGGAGCTTATCAAAACGGCATCGAATAATTGCGAATAAAACCGCTTTGAATAGATTCAGGTTTGCTTACGGAATGATCTGATCGGTCATTTTCAGCACTTCCGCAGAAAAGTTGATTCCCAATTTTTTGGCAAGCGTTTGATTGATATAAAGCTTGTCGTTTTGATTTGCGACGATGGGAATATCTTTAGGATTTGTGCCCGCCAAAATTTGCAGAACCATCTGAGCTGCCAGCTCGCCTTGTTCTTGCGGGCTTTTCATAATCCCTAAGACCATTAACGGCGCAAGCCACTCGTGGGAGGCAATGATTGGGATTTTAATATGCTGTTCAACAAAACTTTTAGCCTCTTGTTGATTCCAACCCAGCACTGTGCTGGAGCTTTCAATCAACATAATATCGACCTGATTTTGCAGTGCTAAGTAATCTTGTTTCCACTCTTCAAAATTGTGTGCAAAATAAACTTGCTCAAATTTGAAATGTAAATATTTTTCATATCCCTCATGCAAACGCCGTTCAGAAAAACCATCGCCTGCAATAAAACCCATACGCTTCCCCCGTATATGTGCTTGCAGTAGCGGGATTGCGCGGTCGAGATGGCTAACTTCTAAAACCCCCGTCACATTTTGATAGGGCAAACCATATAAACTGGCATCCCAATTGACTCCGCAAAACACGAAAGGCAATTCTTCATCTTTGAAATAAGGCACGATTAAATACTGTACAGGATCGTCATCCGAGACAATCACCGCATCGGGCTTGAAGCTCTCGATTTGTGCTTTGATACGTAAGGCAGAAACCCGCTTCGATTCATCAGTCGCACGCCGCTTAGTATCCATATACGCAATTTTTAATTGGATGCCTTTGGCTTGTAATACTTGTTGGATCGCATTGCTGATACCGTCGCTCCACGGATAACCTTGATGATACGCATTCACGTATAACACCCGTTTACCCGTGAGCTGTTCGGCAGCACTCTGAGCGCAGAGCAAGATCAGCACGAACACTCCCATTAACTTCCACACCACAAATTCCCCCAAGTTAGTCACCCACATGCAAGATTTTGCATGTTTCGCATGTGTTGTACTGCTATTCAAAGTGTATGAATGGAATAAGATTTCAAGATAATGTCATATTGTTACTTTATTGTTTTAGAGAGATCACTTAATTATTATGCAAAAATTGTGAAAGATTCGCGCTATTTCCCTATTATTTTCTTTGATACTTTTAGGAGTTACGCAGTTAAATTAATAAAGTATTAATTCAAAGAGCTTTATCAAGCGTGAGGTGTATGGCGGCTACGCCTTATACACCCTACGAACTACTTATGCGTAACGCCTAAACTTTAATAAACTTAACTCATATTCATCGCGCTTGGATAAAAGAGACTAGACTGATTAAATATTGAAAGCTACTTGATTGACGTGAACGTAAACGGTAATCTTGTTATGTGATGGAGGTCACTATGAAACTACAATTTTTCCCCATGTGGAACAACTTATACTTTTCCGCCTACAAACCCTATTATCAAACTTGGGTACAGGTACAGCGGCAAGTATTGATTTGTAGTATGTTCAACTTAATTCTGCTGAAAAAAATTACAAAATCATGAGCATCCTGAAAACCACCTTAGATAGTCGTTCCGACAGCTTTCGCGACAATACCGCCGCGATGCAAAATTTAGTGCAAGACTTACGCGATAAAGTAAATCTCATCAGCCAAGGCGGGGGCGAACGCGCCCGCGCCAAACATTTGGAACGTGGTAAATTATTACCGCGTGAACGCATTCGCACCTTATTAGACGTAGGCTCGCCATTTTTAGAACTTTCCCAATTTGCCGCCTACGGCATGTATGGCAATGAAGTCCCCGCTGCGGGCGTAATTACAGGGATTGGGCGGGTCATGGGCGTAGAGTGCATGATTGTCGCCAACGATGCCACGGTGAAAGGCGGCACTTATTACCCGCTCACCGTGAAAAAGCATTTACGCGCCCAAGAAATCGCGTTAATCAATCGTTTACCCTGCATTTATTTAGTCGATTCAGGTGGCGCATTCCTGCCCAAACAAGACGAAGTTTTTCCTGATAAAGAGCATTTCGGGCGAATTTTCTACAATCAAGCCACAATGTCAGGTTTAGGGATTCCGCAAATCGCGGTGGTGATGGGTTCTTGCACCGCAGGCGGCGCGTATGTGCCTGCGATGTCCGATGAAAGCATCATCGTCAAAAATCAAGGTACGATTTTTTTAGGCGGCCCGCCGCTGGTCAAAGCTGCCACGGGCGAAGTGGTGACGGCGGAAGATTTAGGCGGTGCAGATGTGCATTGTCGAGTGTCGGGAGTTACCGACCACTATGCCCGCGATGACCGCCACGCCTTGGCAATTGCGCGGCAAATTGTGGCAAATTTGAATCGGGTGAAACGTCCGCCCGTGGCAATTCGTCAACCTGCACCGCCCTTATTTGACCCGCAAGAAATTTACGGCGTGATTCCCAACGATGCCCGTAAACCTTTCGACATTCGCGAAATCATTGCACGCGTGGTCGATTGTTCAGAATTTGACGAATTCAAACAATTGTACGGCACGACTTTAGTTTGCGGCTTCGCGCATATTTGGGGCTATCCCGTCGGTATCGTCGCCAACAACGGCATTTTATTTTCCGAAGCTGCCCAAAAAGGCGCGCATTTTATTGAATTGTGCAGCCAACGCGGCATTCCCTTGGTATTTTTGCAAAATATCACGGGCTTCATGGTTGGCAAAAAATATGAATCGGGCGGCATTGCCAAAGATGGCGCGAAAATGGTGACGGCGGTCGCCTGTGCCAAAGTGCCAAAATTCACGGTGTTGCTGGGCGGTAGTTTTGGCGCGGGCAATTATGGGATGTGCGGACGCGCTTATAGCCCGCATTTCCTGTGGATGTGGCCCAATGCCCGCATTTCAGTGATGGGCGGCGAGCAGGCGGCGAATGTATTGGCGCAAATTCGGCGCGACAATTTTGAAGCTGACGGCAAAGACTGGGCAAAAACCGAAGAAGAGATTTTTAAAAATCCGATTCGGGAGCAGTATGAAACCCAAGGACATCCGTATTATGCCAGTGCGCGACTCTGGGACGACGGCATTATTGACCCTGCGGACACGCGCATGGTCTTGGGTTTGGGCTTGTCAGTGAGCATGAATGCTGATTTTGAAAAGACTCAATTTGGCGTGTTTCGGATGTAATCATGCAAAATTATACGTATTTACAAACGCAGCTCGCGGTGAATGGCGTGGCGACGGTGAGTTTAAACCGTCCAAAATTACACAATGCTTTTGATGAAATTTTAATCGCAGAACTCACGGAATGCTTGCAAACTTTGGAAGCGATGCCTGAAGTACGTCTCGTCATTCTGCGAGCAGAGGGCAATAGTTTTTCTGCGGGCGCAGATTTGAATTGGATGCAGCGCATGGCGAAATATTCCGAGGCGGAAAATTTCAAAGATGCGATGAACTTAGCGGAACTGATGAAAACCCTAAATTTCCTCAAAAAGCCGACGTTGGCAATGGTGCAAGGCGCGGCATTTGGGGGTGGTGTGGGTTTGGTGGCGTGTTGTGATGTGGTCGTCGCCACGGAAAATGCGAGTTTTTGTTTGTCAGAAGTGAAGCTCGGTTTAATTCCTGCGGTGATTTCACCTTATGTGATTGCAGCCATTGGTGAGCGGGCGGCACGACGTTATTTTCTCACAGCAGAGCGGTTTGATGTGTACGCGGCGCAACGTTTGGGGCTGGTGCATGAAGTGGTGTCCGATGCGGCGGCATTGCAGGCGAAAACGGATGAGTTAATTAAGATTTTGCTGCAAAATAGTCCAAATGCGGTGGTGGCGGCAAAAGATTTAATTTATGCAGTCAGCGCGGCGAAAATTGACGAGGCACTGATTGCTGAAACGGCGCGGCGCATTGCACAAATGCGGGCTTCTGAACAAGGTAAACAGGGTTTAAGCGCGTTTTTAGAAAAGCGTAAACCTGATTGGGTTGTGGCGTAAGTTATATTTTGGAAACAGCGTTATTTCTTAATGGGAGATGACGCTGTTTCTTGCGAAAAACTGATCGTAATCAAATTAAATACCGCCATTTTTTATGTCGCCTCATATTTCATACAAACACGATAGTTTGGTTAAATTTGAAAGCGATTTCAGTATTGCTCCTCGTTCGCGCTTGCAATTAATCGATGGCTAAATGTTGTCGTGGTATGGCAGTCGTGCGATTCAGGGAATGCCGTATTTACAGGATGTTGTGTTTAAACTGAGTTCGTAAAAATTAACTGCGCCCCTAAGTCTCCTGAAGGGTGTTTTAAAATAGTTAGTTGTAGCCCGTATGGAGCGTAGCGGAATGCGGGAATTCGGAGCTAAGAACTTCAATCCCCCCGCATTCCGCTTCGCTCCATACGGGCTACTTTAAAAACCTTCCCACAAATCAGCAAGATGAGGCCTTCAAAATGAGCAATAAAATTGCAATTGTAACGGGTGGCAGTCGTGGATTGGGCAAAAATACAGCCCTGCATCTTGCAGGCAAAGGCATTGACGTGATTTTGACCTATCACAGCAAACAAGCCGAAGCAGATGCCGTGGTTGCTGAAATTGAGAGCAAGGGGCAAAAAGCTGTCGCTTTGGCGTTAGATATTGGAAACAGCCAAAGTTTTGATAATTTTGTGCAACAAGTCGCAGCCGCACTTAAGCAAACTTGGAATCAAACGCAGTTTCAATATTTGGTAAATAATGCAGGCATTGGAATTAATGCCTCATTTGCCGAAACCAGCGAACAACAATTTGACCAACTGGTGAATATTCATCTGAAAGGCCCATTTTTCCTGAGCCAGAAATTATTGCCACTGCTGGCTGACAACGGGCGCATTATCAACGTTTCCACAGGCTTAACCCGTTTTGCGTTACCCGGTTATGCAGCCTATGCCACGATGAAAGGCGGCATTGAAACCCTGACCAAGTACATGGCAAAAGAGTTAGGCGTGCGCGGCATTGCGGTGAATGTGGTCGCACCGGGCGCAATTGAAACCGATTTTGGCGGCGGCGCAGTACGAGATAATGCACAGATTAATCAATTTGTTGCCTCACAAACTGCCTTGGGGCGTGTCGGTGTGCCTGACGATATTGGCGGTGTCATTGCCGCCCTGCTTTCAGAAGATAATCGTTGGGTGAATGCGCAACGCATCGAAGCCTCTGGCGGCATGTTTATTTAATCCTGACATATTCACCCTAACGCTTTTTGAACCCCAGTATGAGACCTGTTTAAATGACTGACAGCAATCACAATGATATTCCCTCACCTTGCATCGGCGTGTGCAGCATTAATTCAGATAATGATTTATGCAGCGGTTGTTATCGCACGATGGACGAAATCAACGCATGGTACAACTCAACGCCTGAAGAAAAACAAGCCGTTTTAGCAAGGATTGAACAACGTTTGCGCGAGTTATTTTCGTAATCCAGCCTTTTCAGAGCTGATCCCTATGACCCTCGGTCAGCTCTGATTCTTTCTATAATTCCCCCATATTTTTCCAATTATCTGATAAACCCCTATCTTTCCTAGCGTCATATTCAAAAACCTTGTGAGATTGATGTACACTACTCAGCAAACTTTCTATGAGTATTCTACGATGAAACAAATCTCCAAATTACTGTGGCTGGCGGGATTACTCCCCCTCGGCGCACAGGCAGGCGTGGTGGGCACAGGCACAGCGGCAAGCTGCACCGAAACGGCATTTAATACCGTATTAGCCGCCGCAAAAACGGGCGAAGTCATTGGTTTTCGATGTGGCAGTACCGCTGTCACTATTCCGATTACCACGGAAAAATTTATCACCGTCAGCGGTATCACCCTCGATGGCTATGGCAAAGTTACCCTCGATGGCAAGGGCAAATCCCGCATTTTAAGAACCGATACGGGCTATGCTTTACAAAGCACGGGCGGCTTCAAATTCACCCTGAAAAACATCAATCTGAACAATGGCTTTACCACGGATCAGGGCGGTGCTTTTCAAGTCGGGTATTGGAATAATTTAGTGATCGACAACGTCACTTTCCAAAACAACAAAGCCACCCGCGACAGCAAAACTTGTGACGGCGGCGGCGCGTTATTTATTGGGGCGGGCAGTCGCGCCGCGATTAGCAACAGCCGTTTTATTGGTAATGCTGCGAATAATGGTGGCGCAATTAATAACTTACGCACTGATTTGACCGTAAGCGACAGCGTGTTTACCAATAATAAAGCGATTCATAGCAATGCGATTAACAAACTTGCAGACTGTGGTGGCGGCGGCGCGATTTATATCGACGGCGCGAAAAAGGAAAGTGAAGGCGGCGGCGGGGCTGGCGCGTTGAAAATTCTGCGTTCCAAGTTCAACAATAACACCACCAATCACTTAGGCGGCGCGTTGTTTAGCTTTATTCACGGTTCTACCACGATTGAAGTCAATGGCTGCTCTTTCAGCGGCAACGTGGCGAAATACTGGGTTGACCCTGCCGACAGCACGCATAAATTGGGTGGCAGCGCGGGAGCGATTTATCACCAACGCAATGACGGTTCACCCGAAACTGCAACCGCCACCGCATTGATGTATTTGAAAAACTCGACCATTATCAACAACCGCGCCGAAGGTGAATTAGGCGGCGGGGTGCGCGTACAATCGCCCGCACAAATCGTCAACAGCACGTTCACAGGCAATTCTGTGGAAAACGTCACCATTCCCGCAACCGATGTGAATAATTGGAAACGCGGACACGGCGGCGCATTAGTCGCAGGGACAGGCACGACAATCATTAATTCCACCATTGCCAAAAATAAGGCAGCGGCTTGGGGCGGCGCAATCAGTGGGCAAAGCGTGACTTTGAAAAACACCATCATCGCCAATAACACGGGCAGTTCAGGCTGGAAAATTCAGCAAAACTGCACCGCGAATATGATCGATGGCGGCAATAATATTCAATTTCCTGCGCGGCTCACCAGCAATGGTAATGATTATGAATGTATCAAAGGGCAAGCCGTGGTTGATCCTTTGCTCGGCTTGTTGGCAGATAATGGCGGTTTAACCCAGACGATGGCATTATTAAGCGGCAGTCCTGCGATTAATAAAGGCGGTTCTAGCAATTGTCCCACCACCGACCAACGCAGTGCACTGCGTGTGCTCAATTGTGATATTGGCGCATTTGAAGTTTCCAGCAGTACGCCGCCTGTCGCCAGCACCGTGCCTGCCGCTGCCATCACTAAAACGGGTAGCAGCAGCACCACTACCGCCGCCTTTAAGGGCACGGTGGTGAATAACAGCACGGACAAAGTCGGCAACACGGTTTCACAACAGGATGCAGTGACGATTTCGAGCACGGTCGCGGTTGATAAAACCCACGTCGGACAGCCTGCAAGCATTGTTTTATTAGCGGCTTACACCCCAAACACCCGCGCGGCGCGTCCTGAATGGTTTACCCGCAGTGGCAGTGATTGGCAAAGTTTAGGCACGAATTTCACCGCCGATCAGGTCAATCAATTGGAAGTTGCAGACAATCGCGATGCTTTGGATGAATCTGAAGAAATCAATATTTTCAGTGGCGGATTACAAGGTTTGCCTGGCAAATTGGAAGTGTATGCCGCGTATAAATTGGCGGATGAAACTTTAGTTTTCAATCTGCAACCAATTAATATCAATATTGCGCCTTAACGCAGATTCGTTTTAAGCTTGTGAAAAAGCCCCATCGTTGCGAAAGCGCGATGGGGCTTTTATTTGTGGATGCCGTAGATTTACTACGCCGCTACTGCACTATCATGCTGATAATACTTAGCAATATCCGCTTCACTGACCCGCGTCAACGCATCTTCGGGCAGGATTGATAATAATTCCCACGCTAAATCCAGCGTTTCCAAAATCGTGCGATCCGTACTTTCTCCTTGCCCAATAAAACGTTTTTCAAAAGCTTCGGCAAACTTCAGATAACGCCGATCATTTTCTGCCAATTCTTCCGCGCCAATAATCGAAGCCAAATTTCGCACTTCCAAAGCACGCGTATAAGCGGCATAAAGTTGATTAGTGACACGCGCATGATCTTCGCGGGTGAAATCTTTGCCAATACCATCTTTCATCAAGCGCGACAAGGACGGCGGCACATTCACTGGTGGATAAATCCCTTGATTGTGCAATTCACGGCTCAGCACAATTTGCCCTTCAGTAATGTAGCCGGTTAAATCAGGAATCGGGTGGGTAATATCATCGCTGGGCATACTGACCACGGGCACCATGGTGATTGAACCATGTCGATTTTTAATTCGCCCCGCGCGTTCGTAAATTTCTGCCAAATCGGAATACAAATAACCGGGATAACCTTTGCGGGCGGGCACATCGCCTTTAGCAGTCGCAACTTCGCGCAGAGCTTCCGCGTAATGGGTCATGTCGGTGATAACGACGAGTACATGTCGATCCAATTCAAACGCCAAATATTCCGCAGCAGTCAGCGCAGTGCGCGGTAAAATTAAGCGTTCCATCGGCGGATCGTCTGCCAAATTGATAAACATCACCACATTATTTAACACACCGCTGCTTTCAAATTCTTCCTGAAAAAAACGCGCATCGGCATAAGAAACCCCCATTGCCGCAAACACCACCGCAAATTGGGATTCTTGCCCCGGTAATTTGGCTTGGCGCACGATTTGGGCAGCGAGCCGATTGTGTGGCAAACCCGAACCTGAAAAAATCGGTAATTTTTGCCCACGCACTAAAGAATTTAGCCCGTCAATGCTGGAAATTCCCGTTTGAATAAATTCGCTGGGATAGGCGCGTGCCGCAGGATTCACCGAAGAACCGTTCACATTGCGTTTGAGGCTGGAAATCAGCGGCGGACGATTATCGCGGGCTTGCCCTACGCCGTTGAAAACACGCCCTAAAATATCGGGGGACAATGGTAATTCAAAGGGTTCTTCTAAAAAACGCACCCAAGTGCTTTCTAAATCTAAATCTTGCGTACCTTCAAAAACTTGAACTAAAACCACTTCTTGACTGGTGCTAATAACCTGCCCGTTGCGGGTGCGTCCTTGATAATCACGCACTTGCACGCGGTCTCCGAGCGCGATATTGGGCACGCCCCGCAAAAATAGCAGTGCGTCGCGGGCGGCGGATGCCATACGATATTCAATTGCTTTCATCGAGATTCCTGCCAGTGAATGTTTTCATAAAATTTGCTTAGAAATGCTCCCCTTTTGGAAAAGAGGCTGGGGGATTTTAAAAATTTAACTGCGCCCCCAACCCCCTGAAGAGTGCTAAAAACACAGATTTAATCTTTTAAATTCTCTTCTGGGGATTTAGGGACACAGTTAAATTTTTTGGCTTCTGCTGCGGCTTGCCTGAGTTGATTAAGTTGTTCTTCACTTAATCCAGAGGTGGGTACTATTACGTGTGAGTAAACGTAAACCATTTGTAGCTCTCTGCCTACATGTTCCAACATTTCAAAAAATTGCTCATCGGGCATTCTGGAATTATGGTCACACGCTATTGCCAGCTGAAAGCCCAGAGCGCGGTGCATGAACTCATTATATCTTCTAAGTTTTTCAGGATTCTCAAGCTGATTTGTGCCCACTTGGTAAGTATCTCTGGCATCGATAGTAGCGGAATGTAAGAGCCTACTTAACCACGTCAGCTTTTCCAGTTGAGACATTTTTGAGAACTCAGCTAAGGCGAGCGTGCAAAGTGTGTTCATACGATAAGCCTTTAATACTACGAATTAATCAAGCTGAGATTTTTTTTCTCGTTCCCACGCTCCCGCGTGGGAATGCCTACCTCGTCGCTCCAGCGGCGAGTTTCTTCCAAAAGAAAAAGCTCATTAATGCCGCAACTTCTCCAAAGATTCGCTCCAATGCGTGAGGAAAAATTTCTTTTCGGAGGTCAATAAATAGTCTTCTTGTCCTAAAATCGGGCGCAACGTGGTAGACATTTGCAATAAGGTGACGATAAATACAATCAACCAAAACTTTATAAACGAACTGTCTTGGCTATCCATCGCTTCCAGCCCTTGCGCCAAATAGCGCACGCCAAAATACAAGCTTCCAAAACCCAGCAATAAATGAATCGCGCCCATAAATTCTAAGGTTTGAATCGAGAAAGTGAACACGAAAGCAATCGGGGCAAAACCCAGCAATAAAATTGCGGTCAATGCCAAAGCACTGCTGAGTAAGGTAGCAATTTGTGCGGGACGTAAATCCGCACCACTCAACGCCGCCAAAATGTATAAACTGGGATAACAAAGCAAAGCAGAAATCGTTGCGCCCACAATAATTTTAATCGGCACTGCCACCCATTGCACCCCGCCTGTGAAACTGCCCATAATCACGCCATAAATTGCCAAGCCGATAAATGTCAGCAAAATCAATTTAATATTGTAATGCAGTAAGGGCTGTTCGCTGCGGATGTGTTCAAAAAACTGCTGTGGCGTTTTGAGCAGCAAATCCACCAAGTGCATCATGCGGATGTTGTCGGGAAGTTGCACTTTCGGCAGGGTGAAATTTTCCTCCGATAAAGGTGGGAATGTGCTCGAATCATCATTATTCATGGTTTTTATTTCCTATACGGTTGACCACTATATAAAAGATAGCTTCGTAAAAACTGCCATCAAACGGATTGGCGCGTAAGAATTTGACTTCTAAACGTGGCGTTCCGAAAAATGGGCGTAAGTTCCAAGAAATTTGCGCGCCTAAAAATAAATTGACCGCAAGCCATGCGGTAAGAATTTGTTTTGCTTGAATTTGACTCTTACAAACATGGGCTAATAAACGGTATAACTGGCTATTGGCAATCACGCCTGCAAACATAATTAGCGCGACATTGAGCAGAATATAAAAATCATAGCCTAAAACTTGCCCTCGGCTGCCCAAACCAGGCAAATGCAGCACAATAAATCCTGCCACGGGCGCGAAAGCCCCGAGAATCACTGCTAGCAGTGCGAAACTCATTAATACTGCTAATAAACTTTGTCGAAAGCTAATCGGTGCACCCAACAGTTGCGCCAACATACTGTTAATCAGGGCATTACCCAGCGCGGTGAGGCAAAGTAGCAATGGGAATTTAATTGCAACATACAAACTTTGCAATCCCCCGCGCCAACTGCCCAAAGCCGCCCCATACATCGCGCCCCCAACACAAATCAGTATTAAACTCAGGCGTAAATAACGGCTGTCTTTTTCATCAAGCCATACTGCTAAAGTTGCAGCATTGGCGCGACACAATTGACGAATGGCTAATTCCCAGTGCATTTTTAACACCTTCTTTAGGGTAAAAAATTCTTTCAATGTCTCTGCTTACTTCGATAACAAGCTAAACACCGCTTGCAAATTCAGCGAAATCCCTAAATTTTCTTTTTGGAGAGATTAAAAATAATGCCTGTTACGACTCTATGAATTACATTGTTACACAATTATACAGTAAGGTTTTTATTATCAAACGCAGTTTCCCCTAATTTTTCTACCCCAAAATACCCAGTAATACCATATTGTCTTTTCAGGGAATCCGCTACAATACCGCCTATAAATCACAATATTATTGCCAATCAATAAACGCTACTTAGGCTGTGATGATGTCTCTCAAATGGTTTGCAAAACTTCCCCTGCGCTGGGTATTACTGATTCCTTTTGTCGTGCAAATTGTCGCGGCAGTGGGATTGGTAGGCTTTCTTTCATGGCGCAATGGCGAAGAGGCTGTGAATGATATTTCACGGCAATTGCGGCATGAAATCACCGCTCGCATCGCCCAAAATGTACATCACTATCTCGAACTTCCCCACAAAATCAACCAGCATAATGCCAACAGTATGCAGGATGGGAACTTAGATTTTCATGATCCAATGGTGCTGTACCATTATTTTTTTAAGCAGTTAAAAGTTTTTACTGGTTTATTCGCCCTTGGATTTGCCTATCAAGCCGATGGTAGTTTTGTCAGTGTTGGGCGCATGAACGAACGCCAAGTAATTATGGCAGCCTTCGCTAATGAAAATACCCATCACGAATTACGCACCTATGATGTCGATACACAAGGCAACTTAGGACGTATTAACAGTACCACTGCGCATTATGATGCGCGGGAACGTACTTGGTATAAAACCTTAGTCTCCAGCGAAAGTCCACGCTGGAGCAAAATTTATCCGCACTTTGTCTATAACACTTTGCAAATTTCCGCAGTGCAACCCGTGTATAAAAGCAATGGCAGCTTATTGGGCAGCATGGTGGTATTTCTGCGCCTGAAAGAACTCAGTGATTTTCTGCAAAGCATGAAAGTGGGTAAAAAAGGACAAACTTTCATTATGGAGCGCACGGGCAATCTGGTGGCAACCGCGAACCAAGAAGTTTTATTTCATGGCAACAGTGATGAAAGCAGCCGTCTACACGCCTCAGATAGCAATAATGTGATGATAAAAGGCGCATTTCATTACTTAAAAAATCAATTTGGGGAAAACTTAGAAAACCTAAAAACCACGCAACAGCTCGATTTTAGCTATCAAAACACGGATTACTTTTTACAAGTTTTGCCCTATCAAGATGAACGCGGTTTGGATTGGTTAATCACCGCCGTTATCCCAAAATCTGACTTAATGTCCTACATCGATAGCAACACTCGTTTAACTTTATTTTTATGTATTATCGCATTATGCGTCGCCTTGATAATTAGTTTTGGAATTTCACAATGGATAGTGCATCCGATTTTAGAACTGAACAACGCAGCTAAAAATCTCGCCACAGGACAATGGCAACAAGTCATCAATTTGCCCGCGCAACGCAATGACGAACTAGGACAACTCGCACAAACTTTTCAGCAAATGGCAGCAGAATTAGAAAAATTATTCAAAGTGATTGCCGCTGATGAAGCAAAAACTCGCCAGTTTTTAGAAGCGATTCCCGTGGGCATTTTTATTGTCACTGAAAAAGGACATCCTTATTATGCCAACCAAACTGCGCAGCAAATTTTGGGGCATGGCATTATTCCAAACTCTAAACTCCATGATTTTTCAAGTTTATATAATGCTTATTTAACAGATACTAACCAATTTTATCCCTTGGAACGGCAACCCATTGTTCGCGCTCTGCGCGGAGAACACAGCCGTATCGATGATATGGAATTGCACTTAGTTGAAGGACAAGTCACACCGCTTGAAGTGTGGGGCGCACCCGTGTTTGATACACAAACTCAAATTTGCTATGCGGTGGCAGCTTTTCAAGATATTTCAGCTCGAAAACAGGCAGAAGCGGATCGGCTGCGTTTGGTTGAAGAGCGCGAAGCCAAAAATATTGCCTTGCGTTTTAGTGAAGAAATTTCCTCTAAAAATAAAGAGCTAATTCAAGTCAACTTAGAAAAAAATGAATTTTTAGGTATTGCCGCCCACGACCTGAAAAATCCCCTGTCCGCCATTGCAGGTTTAGCCGAAGTTATGCTGCTGGCAGAACAGCCCAATCCTGCTGAAATTCGTGAATATGCAACCATCATTAAAGAAAGCTCGGAACGCATGTTTTTACTGATTACTAATCTTTTAGATGTGAATGCGATAGAATCGGGTAATTTAAAATTATCTTTACAAGCTATTGATATTATTATTTTATTAAGTAATTTAATAAATGATTATCAAACACGGGCAATTTCAAAAAACATCTACTTGCATTTTAATGCAGAAGTGCAAGCTTGCTGGATTTACAGCGATAAAAATACGTTTTTACAAATCATGGATAATTTACTTTCTAATGCGGTTAAATATTCACCGTTTGGAAAATCCATTTTTATCAGCGTCAGTATTTCAGAAAGCTGGATTCGTTGCACGGTGCGCGATGAGGGGCAGGGCATCAGCGAACCCGATCAACAAAAATTGTTCGGCAAATTTACCCGTTTAACCGCCAAGCCCACAGGCGGTGAACATTCCACAGGCTTAGGCTTATTCATTGTCAAAAAGTTAGTTAATGCTTTGCAAGCTCGGGTGTGGTGCGAAAGTGAGTTAGGCATGGGCACAACTTTCACCGTCGAATTTCCCAAATCTCACGCTGAACCAAGCGAACCCTTGCCTGTTGATTGTGGCATACAGCAAATTTAATTCCCTATACTGAAAACCGTCATCACACTGTGCTAAAGTCTCACTGCGCCTTCATTCTCTAAAAAGCTGAGGAGCGCATTCAGGTTTAATTCTAAATTGTAGTTACTAACACATTAAAAACTAAGGAATAACTTATGTCGCAATGGTATATGTTGACACTGGTGGGAAAAGATCAGCTCGGTATTGTCGCCAAAGTCACCACCGCACTGTATAAAGGCGGCTGCAATTTGGGCGAAGCGTCGATGTTACGTTTGGGCGGTAATTTTACCATCATGTTGATGGTGAGTTATGAAGGTGATAACAAGCAACTTTATGATTTATTAAAAGAAGTGGTGCGGGAATTAAATCTACACCTGCATATTGATGTGATTGAAGGACATTTACATCAACACCGCGATCCTGAAGTGCGGATTACGGTGCATGGTGCAGACCGAGCGGGCATTGTGGCGCAAGTGACCAGCGTATTAACCGAGGCGGGTTTGAATATTTTAGATTTAGAATCAGATGTCGGCGGTAATACCAATAATCCATTTTATATCATGCACATTGAAGGGATTGCCACCCAAGGAATTGCCCAATTATCGCAAGCTTTACAGCAATTGCTGGCAACCCAACATCCTGATTTAAAAGTACAACTCGAACCTATTGAAACTTTGGTGATGTAATGAGTTTGCTCGAAATTTTGACTTATCCCGATCCCCGTTTAAAAACTATTTCTGCTCCCGTCACCGAATTCGATGCCAAATTACAGGCATTTTTAATCGATTTGGAAAACACTATGCGTGCAGGACCTGGCGGTGTGGGTATTGCTGCTCCCCAAGTGGGATGTTTTCAACGCATTGTTTTATTAGATGTTTCCAGCAAGCCTAAAATCAAACATCATGGTAATTTGGTGCTGATTAATCCTGAAATTACCCAATGGGAAGGCTTTGAAATTGGGCGCGAAGGCTGCATGTCTGTTCCTGATTACACAGGGAATGTGATTCGTGCACAATATTTGCACTTAATGGCTCAAGATCAGCACGGCATACAACATGAATATGACATGGAAGGCTTTGAAGCCCGTGCGATACAACATGAACTCGATCATTTGGACGGCTTACTATTTATTGATCGTTTGGTGAGCCGTCGTCATGATTTATTCCGCCGCAAGGTTTATGTTTCAATCCAGACCCAACCTCATCTGTCGAGTGAGAAAGCCATCGACAGATAGAGGTTAATGGCTTGCCTCTCCGTAAACGAAGAGCTTACCAAAAATAATAACATGCTAACGCGTGTTGGCACGATTGAACTATTACCCTGAAGGGCGAGGTTTCGGATCATAAAGGAAATTGGATGAATGTATGGGGTGGCTTAGGATTTTTATGTATTTTAGCGATAATTTATGGTTTACGTGCTTGTGCGCGGGCTAATTACACCGATTGGGGGCACACTTGGCTCAATTATTTGGACGGTTTAAACCGTCTTTTGTGCCAAAAATATCACCGTTTGCGCTACACCGCCTTAAGTTTGCCGAAGACTGGTGCGGCGATTGTGGTTGCCAACCATGTTTCAGGGCTTGACCCCTTTTTATTAGTGGCGGCAACCCGTCGCCCGCTGCGTTTCCTCATCGCCAAGGAAATTTATGATATTAAATTCGTGAATTTCCTGTTTCGTGCTTTGGGCTGCATTCCTGTGGATCGCACAGGTCGCCCCGAAAATGCATTGCGGGCTGCGATGCGGGCTTTGCAAATGGGGGAAGTGATCGCGCTGTTTCCCCAAGGCGGGATTGTCACCCCCAGTGAATTGCCGCATAAATTAAAACGAGGCAGTTTGTGGTTGGCACATCAGACTCAAACCCCTGTTTATCCTGTTTATATTTCTGGGGTAAAAGGGGTTGGTGAGGTGGTTCAGGGAATAATCCAACGCAGTGACGCACGTTTAGTCACTTATCCTTGCTGTAATTACAATATGGAAGCGGAAAGTTTGGAGGAGTTGCAGCGGATTTTAGAAGGTTTGGTGGTGACAGAGCCGCCGAATTTGCCTTGAGTGGAAAAAGCAGCCTTGTACTCCACTTATACAAAAACTCGGTTAATTATTGATAATAACAATGAGGATTTCGAGTTACACTGTGACCATCAGAGACTTCGTATCTTACAAATCGGAAAGCTCTTGAATAATTTAAACCTCATTGTTGGAAGGAAAAAATAATGCCCCGTGTTTTAGTTCCTTTAGCGCAAGGCTGTGAAGAGTTAGAAGCCGTCACCATCATCGATTTATTACGACGCGCTCAGATTGAAGTAGTCACAGCGAGTTTAGATGAAAAAACTGTGCTGGCAAGTCGTGGCGTGGTGTTGATTGCAGATTGCAGTTTAGACAAAGTGCTTGATGAAGAATTCGATATGATTGTGTTGCCAGGTGGTGGCGCGGGCGCGGAAAATTTAAATAATGATCTGCGTATTCATCAATTGCTTAAAAAATTGCACGCGGCGGGAAAATATACTGCTGCTATTTGTGCCGCCCCCAAAGTGTTGGCGACGGCAGGTTTATTGGATAATAAGCAAGCAACCAGTTACCCCGGCGTGTTGACGGAAATGCAGTTGCCGACATTACATTTCATTGACGCGCCTATTGTTCGCGATGATAAGGTGATTACTTCGCGTGGACCAGGTACCGCCATGGATTTTTCCCTGAGTTTAATTGAAATTTTAGTCGGGAAGGCAATACGGGATAAAGTGGAAGCCGAATTGGTGCGTTGAGTTTCCAGTTTTCTAACATAGTTTGCTAGTGCTAAAGTCGTAAGGTGTTGTCCGATTCAGGTTAAAACCCTTGCTTATTTGGCGTTGCCATTTTCTGAAATATGCTTCAGACATTCTTGCCCAGAGTTTGCTAAAATACCCCACTAATTTTTTAGCACAGCTTATTAAATGACACTTCCCCCCGTAATTACCATTGATGGCCCCAGCGGCGTAGGCAAAGGCACGGTGATGTTACGCCTTGCCGCCCACCTCGGCTGGCACACCTTAGACAGTGGCGCGTTATACCGCGTGCTCGCCTGTGCCGCCCAAGCCCGTAAATTTTCACTCGACGACGAACCCGCTTTAGCTGAATTGGCTTTGAATTTAGACGTGCAATTTATTCCAGACACTGCCTCAGGCGAAACCCGCGTGATTCTCGACGGTGTAGAAGTCAGCAGCCAATTGCGCACCGAAACCACTGCCAAAGCTGCCTCGCAAGTTGCGGTTTTTCCAGCAGTTCGTACTGCCTTGTTGGCAAGACAACATGCTTTCCGCCAAGTTCCCGGTCTAATTGCCGACGGGCGCGATATGGGCACGGTGGTTTTTCCTGATGCCACTTTTAAAATATTTATGACAGCCAGCGCAGAAGAACGTGCACAACGCCGTTATAAACAGTTGAAAGAAAAAGGAATAGATGCTAACATTGAAAGTCTTACTGCTGAGATTGCTCAACGCGATCAACGCGACAGTTCCCGCAGTGCCGCGCCCTTAAAAGCCGCGCCAGATGCCTTAGTGATTGATACCACAGGCATCTCGATTGAGCAGGTTGTCGCGCAGATATTGACAGCGATTTCAGCGCAGATTTAGAAATTGTAATAATTTGATTAATTTGGGGTATCCCGCTGTGGCAGTTTCACAGTTTTGGGAGAGATGTTTAACTAACCCGTGCCAATGTACGGTTTTAACTTAAGTAAGACTCACAAATAATATTCAAATCAGGATATTATGGTTAAGAGTCAGGGGTTCGTAATGAGCGAAAGCTTTGCTGAATTGTTTGCACAGAGTGAAAGTCAAAAACAAATGCAACCAGGGAGCATCATCCTTGGTCGAGTCGTTGCCATTCGTGACGACGTTGTCATTGTCAACGCAGGTTTAAAATCCGAAGGCGTGATTCCTATTAAGGAATTCTACAGCGAAGCCGGCGAATTAGAAATTGCAGTGGGCGATGATGTTGAAGTTGCCTTAGATGCTGTCGAAGATGGTACGGGTGAAACACGTTTATCTCGTGAAAAAGCGAAACGTGCGGCTGCATGGACCATTCTGGAACGTGCCTTTGAAAACACTGAAACCATTATCGGGATTATCACCGACAAGGTTAAGGGTGGTTTCACCGTCAACTTGAATGATATTCGTGCGTTCTTACCCGGCTCCTTAGTTGATGTGCGTCCTGTACGTGATACCAGCTATTTAGAAGGCAAGCCTTTAGAATTCAAGGTGATCAAGTTAGATCGCCGTCGTAACAACGTGGTGGTTTCTCGCCGCGCTGTGGTCGAAAAAGAAAACAGTCAAGAACGTGAAAGCTTACTTAACAACCTCCAAGAAGGCATGGTTGTGCGCGGCGTGGTTAAAAACCTCACCGATTACGGCGCATTCGTGGACTTGGGCGGTGTCGATGGTCTGTTACATATCACTGATATGGCTTGGAAGCGCGTCAAGCATCCTAGCGAAGTCGTGAATGTTGGCGACGAAATCGAAGTGAAGGTTCTGAAGTTCGACCGTGATCGTACCCGTGTTTCTTTAGGTCTGAAGCAATTGGGCGAAGATCCTTGGGTCGATATTGCACGTCGTTACCCCGTCAATACCCGTTTAGAAGGTCGTGTCACCAATTTAGCGGATTACGGCTGCTTCGTTGAAATCGAAGAAGGCGTAGAAGGCTTGGTTCACGTTTCTGAAATGGATTGGACGAATAAGAACGTGCATCCTTCTAAGATCGTGCAAGTGGGCGACGAAGTTGAAGTCATGGTGTTGGACATCGACGAAGAACGCCGCCGTATTTCCTTAGGCATCAAGCAATGCAAAGTTAATCCCTGGGATGATTTTGCAACCACCCATAACAAGAACGATAAAGTTGTGGGCACGATCAAGTCCATCACTGACTTCGGTATCTTCGTGGGCTTAGATGGCGGGATTGATGGCTTAGTGCATTTATCTGATATTTCTTGGAATGTGACGGGCGAAGAAGCGGTTCACAACTACAAGAAAGGCGATGAAATCGAAGCCGTGGTGTTAGCGGTTGATCCTGAACGTGAACGTATTTCCTTAGGCATCAAGCAATTAGAAAAAGACCCGTTCTCCCACTTTGTGGCTGAGAATGTCAAGGGTTGTACCGTGAAAGGTATCGTGCGTGAAGTCGATGCGAAAGGCGCAGTCATTGATTTAGGTGATGGCGTTGAAGGTTACTTGCGTGCTGGCGAAT
Source organism: Thiotrichaceae bacterium (assembly GCA_028688145.1). GTDB lineage: Bacteria > Pseudomonadota > Gammaproteobacteria > Beggiatoales > Beggiatoaceae > JAQTYU01. The sequence continues at coordinate 511,950 of JAQTYU010000002.1, forward strand.
TAACCCGTGAACGTGTAGAAGATGCACGCTCCGTGTTAAAAGAAGGCGAAGAATTAGAAGCGAAGTTCATTGGTGTGGATCGCAAGAAACGCGTGATCTCCCTCTCTCTCAAAGCCAAAGAAAGCGAAGAAGAAGAGAACACCATTCAAGAATACAATCGTTCACAGCCTTCAATGGGCACGACGCTTGGCGACTTGATCAAAGAACAGTTAGAAAACAAAGAATAACTGTTGGTTGATTCCAATAACGCCTTGTATCAGAACAGGGCGTTATTTGGAATAGTTAGCGTTTGACTTAATCACGGATAGCGACAATGACAAAATCTGAACTGATCGAAGCGATTGCACTCAAACAAACTCAATTGACGCAGAAAGATATTGATTCGGCAGTCAAAACGCTGTTAGAACATATGGCGCATTCTCTGTCAAATGGAGAACGCATTGAGATTCGTGGGTTTGGGAGTTTTTCGCTGCACCACCGTCCACCTCGTACGGGACGTAATCCCAAAACTGGGGATGCAGTGAAGTTACCTGAAAAATATGTCCCCCATTTTAAACCCGGCAAAGAATTACGTGACCGCGTCAATGGGACGGGTAACGGTTCTAAGTAATCAGCCCGTTAGGCAGTTGTATTCTACGGTTATCGCCTATTCTAATTAGCGTGCACCCTGTTTACATGAGGGCGGGGAGACAACTTGTTTCCCCGGCATTGCCCTCACCCGCTTTCGATTTCTGCCCTTTCAAATGACTTTTCCCAGAGTTTCAGCTCCCACAAGCTTTCCTTTTCACCTATCTGCCCCCAGAATCTGCTATAGTTGCCGCCTATAGATGCAGGTTATTGAGGAGGCGAGATGCTCCGTATCATCGCTTGGACGTTCTGCTTAGGCATTTTTTGTGCAACCGTGGCTTTGAGTATTCCTAATGTGCAAAGCGTCACATTGCAGTATTATCTAGGGAGTGTTCAACTACCCTTGGCAGTTTTATTAGTATGTACCTTGGGAATAGGCATGATCTTAGGGATTGGTTTCAATCTGCTTTGGGTGTGGAATTTATACCGAAAATATACAAGCTTAAGCAAACGTCATCAGCAGTTGCAACGTGAATTTGACCGTGCACTGGGACGACCTGCTCAGGATACCTTGCCACAATGAGTGAATTATTATGGCTGTTACTCCCTGTCGCTGCCGCCTCAGGGTGGTTTGCTGCACAGCGGAGTTTCCAAAAGGCAGCACATTCTGTTTCTAAACTTTCTTCCGATTATCTCAAAGGCTTAAATTATCTGCTCAATGAGCAGCCTGATAAAGCCATTGATGTGTTAATAGAATTAATTTCTGTAGACACCGAAACCGTAGAAACGCATTTGGCGTTAGGGGCTTTATTTCGGCGGCGCGGTGAAGTACAACGTGCGATTCGGATTCATCAAAGTTTACTCGAACATCCCTCCGTCACCAGTGCACAACGCAGTTTAGCCCTGCTTGAATTGGGGCAAGATTATCGGCGGGCGGGTTTATTAGATCGTGCAGAAGATGTGTTTACCGAATTATTAAGCGTCGAACAATATCGCGAATATGCGTATCAGCAATTGCTCGATGTCTATCAACAGGAACATGATTGGGATAAAGCCATTGCCACCGCTCAAGATTTAGCCAAAGTCTCGGGGCAATCTTTGAATCCTGTGATTGCGCATTATTACTGCCAACAGGCAGATACTTTTCGCGAACAAGGACAGCGTGAAGCCGCATTACATACTTTGCAGCAAGCTTTAAGTATTGATGCGCGTTGTGTGCGTGCCAGTTTGTTGGAAGGGCAATTGGCATTAAGCACAGGAGATACTTGTCTTGCCATTCAGGCTTTTAAACGGGTCGAACAGCAAGATACGGATTACTTATCAGAAATTATTGAACCTTTACAAACTTGTTATCGAAATTTAGGACAGCAAGCTGAATTTATTGCTTATTTACATCATATTTTAGAGAATTACGGCGGCATTGTGCCCTTGGTGGTGTTGACCAAACTCATCAAACAAGAGCAAGGCGAACCCGCCGCCGCTGCTTTTTTATCACAACATCTTTTAAAACGCTCCTCGCTCAAAGGCTTAGATTATTTATTAGAACTTGCCCTTGCCGAGGCGCAAAGTTTAACGCCGCAACATTTACAACTCCTCAAAACCATGACCAGCCGTTTATTGAAAGATAAAGCGGTTTATCAATGCCGTGAATGCGGCTTTATGGGCAAAAGTCTGCATTGGCAATGCCCCAGTTGTAAACAGTGGAACACGCTCAAACCGATTCAAGGGATCGACGGTGAATAATACGCTTTCTCCAATTATCATAGCTTTAGACTTTTCCAAACCTCAACAAGCCTTAGAATTTGCCCAACAATTGGGCACACACCGTTGTCGAGTCAAAGTGGGTAAAGAATTATTTACCCGCAGTGGCGCGAATTTGGTAGAAACTTTGGTCGAACAAGGTTTTGAAGTGTTTTTGGATTTAAAATTTCATGACATTCCCAACACCGTTGCCCACGCTTGCGCAGCGGCGGCAGAACTTGGGGTGTGGATGATTGATGTGCACGCCTTTGGTGGGCGCGATATGTTGCTTGCGGCTCGGGAGGCGATTGAAAAATTTTCACCGCGTCCGCTGTTAATTGCAGTGAGCATTTTGACCAGCTTGAACGAAAATGATTTATTTGCCTTAGGTTTGCACGGCACATTGCAAGATAATGTGTTGCGTTTGGCGCGTTTGACCCATGCCAGCGGTTTGGATGGTTTGGTGTGTTCGCCTCATGAAATCGCGCCGATTCGTGCGGCATTGGGGCAAGAATTACAATTGGTTACACCCGGGATTCGTCCCAACCTCAGCGTACAAGACGACCAAAAACGCACCATGACTCCAACGCAAGCCGTGGCTTTGGGGGCAAATTATTTGGTGATTGGTCGACCGATTACCCAAGCCGCTGATCCGTTGCAGGCTTTAATTGATATTGAAGCTTCGCTGATTTCTGCCTAAAGTTAAGCTTACATTAAAACTTAACTGCGCCCCTAAATCCCCTAAAGGGGAATTTAAACATTAGGTTGTGCTAAATAGCATCCCCCTTTGAAAAAGGGGGATTGAGGGGGATTTAAGATCGTGGAAACTGTGAAGATTTTTAAATCCCCCCTGCTCCCTTTTTCAAAGGGGGAGAAAAGATAAATATTATTATCTATTTAGCACTGTGTTTAGCCCCCTTTAGGGGGTTGGGGGCTTAAGTCTCATTTCAAACAGGATGGAAAATAATGCGTATCAGCAAGCTTGCAGGATGGATGACGAGTTGTTTAAGCATGGGTGTCGCTGTTGCAGGCACGATTAATTATGAAGGCTCTTCCACAATTGGAAAATATGTGAGCAGTGCGGGCACGGTTTACACCACCTCCAAATTCAATATGAATGTCGTTCCTGAAAGCACGGGTGGGGAACAATGTGCGATGCGGGGTACTTGCGATTTGGGCGGTGTTGCGCGGGTTGTTGCGCCTGATGTGTTGAGCAAGGGCGTGGTCGCGACTTTAATCGCCTATGATGCAATCGCCGCAATTGTGCACAATGATAATCCTGTCAAAGAATTAAGCAGTGCGCAATTGAAAGATATTTTCTCAGGGAAAATTAAGAATTGGTCTGAAGTGGGCGGTGCGGATTTGCCGATTAAACCCTTCGTAGTGAAAGAAGCTTCGGCAACCCGTGAAGTGTTTGCAAAAGCGATTTTAGGCGACACTCCGTATCAAAATGTGGAAGTGGCAACCCCTGATGCGACGATGGTGCCGCGTGTTGCGAAGGAAAAAGGCGGTATTGGACAAATTAGCCTGTCTTTTTTAATTGGGCAAACCCAAGTTAAACCGCTGATTGTGAATGGACAAAATCCCGTTGTGGATAATCCAAATTATCCCATCAAACGCCCCTTGTATTTCACCACCAAAGGCGAGCCTAAGGGTGAAGTGAAAGCTTTCTTAGATTGGACACTCGCTCCAGCAGGACAGGCTGTGATTAAGCAGAGTTTTATCGGAGCGAAGTAGGGGTTTAAACCGCGAAATGCAAAGGACTGGCAATCTTTCAAGGACTGCCAGTCCTGAATTAGGTTTTTACTGCGTCACTACCGTATAAGGCAGCGGCAAACATTCTACCGCCGTGCCGTCACTGAGTTTTAAATTCGTGGCTTCTGCATGACTGAGTTGCAATACTGCCAAACCCAGCGCGTAGCCTGCGGGATGTAATTGCACATTCACCACTTTCCCAACACTTTGCGTGTCTTCAGGCACGAGAATATTTTCCCCCAGCGCGGGCAATTGCGTGCTTGCGAATTTCACCAAGAATAAACGCCGCTTTAACGCGCCTAAATATTGAGTGCGTGCAATAATTTCTTGCCCCGCATAACAGCCCTTTTTGAAACTCATGCCTTCCAAAACTTCCCAGTTCAACATTTGCGGGATAAATTCGTCGCTGAGTTCAGGCTTAATTTGCGGAATGCCTGATAAAATATCCAATAATTCCCACGCGCTGCTAGCACTGGGAATAAATTGTTGTGCAACTGCTTGTAACCACAGCTTTTTCAACAATTCTACTTTGCCATAAACCAAATAGCGCAAGGGCGATTCATGCGTACACAGCACTTGCCATTCTTCCGTGCTGCTATAACTTAAGGTTTGTGCAGTAATTTCTGAACCCAGCACGGTTTGCAATAATGCGGCACTGCCTTCACCCATCACGCCGAGCAGGGCGCAATCTTCCGCAAGGCTAAATTTCACATCGGCACGCAACACAAACATCCGTAAACGTTTTAACAGCGTTTCTACGGCATCCTGCGGCAGAATTAAACTGTAACCTTCAGACGTTTTCGCCAAATAAAAGCTGCTTAAAACTCGCCCTTTAGCACTGCACCACGCGCTGCGCTGTGCTTTGCTGGCAGTGAGTTGTTTCACATCGTTGGTGAATTGACCTTGTAGGAATTTTTCGGCATCTGCGCCACTGACACTAATCACGGCAAGATTCGATAAGTCGGTCATCAGATTGCCTGTTAAGGCGGCTTCATTCAAAGTTTGGGGAACATTTGTTCCCTGAGAGGCTAAAAACTCAATCCATGCACTGTTCATTGCTATCCCATTTTAAGAAGTGAAAATAATCTATGTGGTCGTATGGTAGCAAGTCGTGGTGTTTTAATAATTTTAAAAGTCGTAAAAATCTAAACTTATTGGGTTGCAAGCTTTAAACGCTGGGCGATTTTGCTAAACAAACCCATTTTTTCAGGCTCTACGGGGGTAGACGCATGTTGTGTGCTGCTCTTATTCGGATTAATTAATACCAATCCCATGATAAAGACCGCATTGTAAAAACCAATCACTGTCGCTAACGGTAATTTGGTGCGTTCTGCGAGTTGTTTCAAACTCATCGCTTGGGCTGCCATCAAAGAGGCAATTTTCATGTGTTCGGGGTCAAAATCCAAGCGCGATAAGTTAGGCCAAGCTTTCAAGCGCACTGGTACATCGAGCGAATGTAAAGGAATGATTTGCCCTTGAGAACCATACAGCGCGGCACTCCATAACAAATTCTTAAGCGGCATAATAAGTTGCCCTTTTGCTAAGACTTCAAAATCCGAGGCTGAAAGTTTGGTGCTTTTTATATCAGTTAAACTATGCGTAATTTTCCGCAACACATCCCGAGAGGAAGAAGTCGCGACAATGCCTTGTTCTGCATGAACAAATAAAGGCGAATAAGGATGACAAAAGATTTGTAAGACTTGCTTTTCTTCCATCGCTTTTAATAAGAGGAAAAATAGCACGTTTTGCGGATCAAATTTTTTGACGGGCGCATTTACATCAGCCTTAACTTCAGGCTCAGCTTTCTTTTTTGGCGCATTGTCTAAATGAATATCATATAAGACATCTTTTAAAGTTTGCACCCGCATCGGCTTACGCAAGATTAAATTGCGGTTATCGTTTAAAGCATCTGAAGATAACAACAGCAGGGTGTGGGCGCGAGAAGGATTAAATTGTTGATAAAATTGCTTGCCAGGCTCGCTGTCAACATCGACCACCAACACATTGCCTGAGGTGTCCCCCTGTGCTAACAAATCTACTTGTACGGACATTTTTTCCAGCAAGCCCGTGGCAACCTTAAGCACTGAATAATCAATAGTGTTCAGTTCCACGCAAGAAATACTGAGATTAGCTTGACTAGACATTGTAATGTTCCTGATGTTTTTAATAACAACTTGTTGCTACTATACTTTGCAAATGCTGCTGAAAGAAGAGGTCATACCAGTAAGCAATTGATATATATAAATATTAGTGAATAGACACACGAATTCCTACTTAAAATATAAACTTAATTATTAAAAGACAAGCAATATTTATACCATTGGTTTTACCGAATATTGGGCGAAATTCTAAACGATAATTTTGAAAACTGACAGTATTCTCAGCACTAAATTAAACCTTCAAAAGGTTCTACCCAAACAACATCGCCTACAGCGACTTCCCTGCATTCTACAGGTAATACAATGAAACAGTTTGCCTGACTGACAGAGCTTAACATGTTTGCAGCTTGTTTCCCTGTACTCCGAACGCTGAGCTTACCTTGTTCATCGGGAACTAATATACCCCGTTGAAATTCCACACGACCCTGTAGCTTTTTCAGCGGTGACAGGCAAGGCACTTGAAAACGCAAGGCTTGAACTTTTTGTTGTCCTTGCAGATAGCGCAAGGCAGGTTGTACAAATTGATAGAACGTGCTGATCATCGAGACAGGATTGCCCGATAAACCGAAAAATACCACTTTTTGAATCTTTCCAAAAGTGAGGGGTCGCCCGGGTTTCATCGCGATTTTCCAGAAATGAATTTGCCCGATTTTACGCAGCACCGTGGTGACAAAATCCGCATCACCCACCGACACACCGCCTGAGGTGATAATGGCATCACAATCTCGCGCCGCGTGTGAAAACGCATTTTCTACAGCCACGGGGTCATCGGGGATAATACCCATGTCTAAACCATCCATATTTAGACGACTCAGCAAGCCCGCTAGGCTATAACGATTGCTGTCATAAATTTGACTTGGTTTCGGCACTTCTCCCAAAGCGCATAATTCATCACCTGTGGAGAAATAGGCTACCCGTAAACGCCGTTTTACCGCAACTTCAGTAATGCCCAAAGATGCCAGTAAACCAAGGTCGGCTGGTAATAAACGCTTGCCCGCTCTGAGAATGATTTGCCCTGCTTTGACATCATCCCCCACCTTGATCACAAACTGTCCCAAAGTGCAGGCGGTGGTGAGCTGAATAGACTCGCCGTCAGTTTGCACATATTCTTGCATTACGACTGTATCCGCGCCTTCAGGTAACATCGCACCTGTGAAAATACGCAAACATTCATCCAAATGAATTACTTGAGCATAAGGTTTCCCTGCAAAGGCAGTGCCCACGACCCGTAAGCGGGGAGCGGCGGCATCGCAGTGACGTAAGGCATAACCATCCATCGCAGAATTGGGAAAGGCAGGCACATTAATCGGTGAGCAGACATCTTGGGCTAAAACCTGCCCCAATGCACTGCGGAGAGCGACTTGTACACTCTCTGTTATTGGGATTAAATCACTTTCGATACGCCGTAACGCCTCAGCAACAGAAATAGATTCGTTATCGTAGTCATCCATGCAAGAATTTTGGGAACTCGTCATATTTTCAAAGTATCGCGAAACGAGTGAATATCGGGGGTATAAGCATTATTTAGAATAATCCATAATTTTCAAGATAACAGCGCAATCTAACACATCACATTCTGTTGCACATTAACTTTAAGTTAATTTAAGGCGTTATTTTGCTAAAACACATTATTCTGAAATAGTCCTTGTCTTTTTATGTGAGGATAAAACTAACTTGATAAGAGGTTTTCAGAAAGAAAAACCTCGCTCTAATCAATTCAGAGCGAGGCTTAAAATCTTGAGTTTAACGCAAATTAACCAGTAACAGATTTGCTTGAGGAATACAGCCTTTACCCGCCATCCACACTACTTGGTGTGACTTGCTGGGTAAACTGTCAGGCAATTGATATAACACCAATTTTTTAAAAGTCGAATGTCCGCGTAAACTGCTTAATTCTAAAGTGTAGGTATCGCCATAGACCACAGGCATATTGCTAGGCCATTCAATCGTAGACTTATTCGCAGGCCACACCACTTGGGCTTGTTGCCCTGTGGGTTTGTGCTTAATTTGCAAAGTGCTTGCGGTTTTACTTTCACTGTCGGGTCGCCACAAAGTGACATGCTCATTGGCTGCCACGCAGTAAAAACGCTTATTGTTGCTAATATCCACCAACCACACATCTTGCGGAATATCATGCCCACGGGTAATGGGTTGCGCGGTATTAATCAAGCTTGCCAAGGTATCAACCAAGCCGACGGTGGCAGCTTTGCCACTATTGTCTTGTAAACTCCCTTCATAGGCATTTTTGAATGTTTGAACCTGCCCACTGGAAAATACCACCGTCATTTCCTTGCCCGCAGGCAAGTTGACTGCAGTGTGACTATCCAATAATGTACCTTTCGGATATTCCACGCTATTGGATCGAACCACTACAACATCTGCTGCTTGTGCCATACTCACAAGACAGAGACTCATCGCCACTACTGTAAAACGCCACATAAAAATCACCTCTAACAACGTCGCCATTGGCTCGCGTAATAATGCTATCTAATGTGTTAAGTTTAGCAAAATTTAAGCATGAATGAGGGATTTTAGGGTACACTATTTGTGATAACTCCTTATCTGGTATGCGCCAAATTAGATGATCTCAAAATCCTCTTCCAAGACCCGAACCAAGCAAATTGCTATGCACTCATTCGCAGAGCTGCTCAGCAGTCACTTGAGAACTCAGTTTCTCAACGAGCTAGAATTGGCCCAGCAAATTAACGTGCGCCGTGCCACGGTGTCGCGCTGGTTGAGTGGTGAAGTTCATCGACCGCGTCAACGAGAGGATGTTTTGCGATGTGCCGAGTTTTTGGAACTTTCACCACCTCAGCGTGATGAATTATTGATTGCGGCAGGGTTCAACCCTGAGCGTGTGGCTTCGTCAATCTCATCGAGTCTACCCTTGTCAATCCGTCTGCCAAACCTAGATTCTTTTGAACATAGCCCCTTTATTATTGGGCCGCCCATCACTGAACCGCGCCAATTTTTTGGGCGGGAGTATCTGCTGAAACGTATTTTCAGTTTATGGAAAGGTACACCGTTTCAACATGCCGCGATTATTGGGGCAAAACGCAGTGGTAAAACTTCGTTGCTGCATTATGTGCGGCGCATTGTCGATACTCCAAGCAGTGAATTACGTCCTCATCAACGCAATGATTGGTTGTTGCCGGGCTATCAGTGGGTGTTTATCGATTTCCAAGACCCGCGAATGCACCGTGTCGAAACTTTATTGCGCCATATTTTGCTCGAATTGGATTTACCGATTCCTGAGCCTTGTGATTTGATTAGCTTTGCTGAAATTATTAATCAATACGTGGAAATTCCCACGCTGTTTTTATTTGATGAGATTGGTGCGGCATTCGAGTCTGAAGAATTGTATGAACCTTTATGGTGGACGCTGCGCTCTTTGGGCAGCAATCACAACAGCAAGGCAAAAATTGGATTTTTGATTGCCTCGCATCAAAGTCCTGACCGCTTGATTGACCATTATGGGGACAAGCCTTCACCATTTTTGAATATTTTCGGACACAGCTTTGAATTGGGCGCGTTGACGCAAGAGGAAAGTTTGGAGCTTATTGGCAGTTCGCCAATTCCATTTTCAGAAAGTGACGTTGGCTGGATGCTGGAACAAAGTCAAGGCTGGCCCTCTTTGCTACAAATTCTGTGTCATACACGGCTGACAGCGTTGGAAGAAGGGCGCAAGGATGCCAGTTGGCAAAAAGAAGCTGTGAGACGAATGCACCCGTATTTATATTTGTTGGATGATCAGCCACGATAAATTTTAAAGCTGCCCCCAACCCCATTATTAACGGGGGCTAGAGACATATATTATTTGAATATGGCCAGAAAATATTTGTTAATTTTATTCCAATAGCTTATTCCAAACTCAGGTAAGTATTCCCCTTGCGCAAAAATCCGCAAGAACTCACGGTGATCCAAGCTCATTTTATAGGCATATTGAATCACCGTATTGTCCGCAATCACACCCGTTTAATTTCGAGATACACCAAGGTTTGATTCAACAATTGATAGGCAACCTCGCCAAAAGTCATAGGTCCTACAATTGCGCCCGTTTTCTTGCCTTCCAATTCTGAATACAGATAATTCAAAATACAGTTACAGGCAAAAATTGGCTCGACTCCTTCGGGAAAAGCTCTTTGAAAAGCACTGACATAATCCTCTACAGGGGCTGCAATTTTATATGCGGTATGTGCAAACACAGGCGCGTACAGATTCACTGTGCGATTTTCGATGTCAATGCCTTGAAAACTCACATTCACCATTGCCCCACAATAATCTGCGACGAGGGGATATTTAATATCGACCTTTTTTTCCAACAGATATTGGGCAAAATTATGTGACTTCCCATTCACAAGGCAATTGCTAATGCTAAAGCCTTCTTCTTCAAAGTAAATTTCATCCCCCTCACCTTGCTCGAACAGGTTAAAAATATTAATCAGCGCGACTTGATCCTGTGGCAAACTGACATGCATCACGACTGCCGCTTGTTCAGTCATTTCTGTGGTTTGCCCATTGAATACTTTCGGGCTGATTTCGCCCACTTGATCTAAATGCACACCTGCAATCCAGCCAATAATCGGCTTGAAAAAAATATTCGGATAACTCGGCGCATTTTGAGCGTAAGCAACGTGTGCTGCACTGGTCGCGGGGATAATAATCACAGAAAAACCGTTTTCAGGCGCGTCTTCTGGAATTTGTTCTAATTCAGTTTCAGTGTAATGGTGAATCTTAGTAACGCGGACATCTTTCGGGAGTGGATGTGCAAATAGTAGTTGTGTATTACATTGCCCCCCTGTCTCGCTCATAAAATAGGGAATTGTGCCGCCAATCCATGTTCCTTGTGGCAATTGCTTGAGCAAGGATTCATCGCCCGCGAGCAGCAGCACTTCCCCCGCTTGAATACGTTGGGTAGCTTGTTCAACAGTGATTAACATTAGGCTCATGCTCCTTTATGAAATGAAAGCCACTACAAACTGCTAAGCATGTTTGTAGTTAAAATGCGGGGGTTAATGGGATAACCCAAAAATTGCGTTAATGTCTTGTTGTAACACACGCTCATAGCGTGCAAAAAAATCATGAATTTCACTCACACACCGCTGAATATTTTCGGGGGAACTATCGCGTTGTACCGAGCGGATGACCCGTGCAAGCATCATGCTGGCAGGAACCGCCTGACAGCGATAGCCACATTGTCCTGTGACTAACTCAATCCAGATAGTATGGTTTTTTGTGGGTAGCATATTGTTTACCATTTGAGAGTAGCAGACACATAAATTACTGCATTTGCAGTGTATCAAGTTCATTGAAATAGTTACGAAAACTATATAAAAATATCAAATAATTTTCTAAACGCTTCATCGTAAACTGCCAAAATCATAATTGTTTTTAGAACTGTGACTGATATAAATTTGCAACAGTCAGGCACAGTGCGATCTCGCACAAGTCTAAGCTTGCCAATTTTTTCACGTCGAATGCAATTATCATTTTTTGATATTTGAAAGCCTTAAGTATTTTCGTTTGATAACCGACACCTAGTTTTTGGGAATACGATAATGATTTCTATTATTTTATATAATTTAGGAGTTACGCAGTTAATTTAATAACATATTAATTTAAAACAATTTATTAATATTAAGCGCAGGGTGTATAGCGGCTACGCCTTGTACACCCTACGAACTGCTTACAATTTCAACTGCGTAATTCCTATAATTAATAAAGATTATATGAAAGAAAGATATACGCAGGCTACGAGATAGCAATCCTCCTCTGGTGCAGTCAAATTTTAATCTAATAAAAATAGAATTGCAGCGACAAATCTCTTGGTCGCTGCTTATTTTTTCATAAATCCATCGCGAAGGATGTTTGGGGAATAAGAATGGTGAGACGAGGGCAAAGCTGTTTATTGCTTAACTTCTGGAATAGCAGGCAGGGTAAAATAAAAACAGCTCCCCTGTCCTATACTGCTTTCCACACCCGCATGTCCCCCCAACTTCTCAATGATTTGTTGCACGATCGAAAGCCCCAAACCATGACCCTCTATTTCTCCCAGTTGTTCATTATGTAAGCGACTGAAAGGAATAAACAGTTGTTGTTGGGCTTCGGCTGCGATTCCATTACCGTGGTCACGCACCCAAAAACGCACATAACCATCTCTTTGTACTTCGCTTCCAATTTCTAAGTGAGGTTTCGCGCCGCCATATTTCAAACCATTGCTGATGTAGTTACTCCAAATTTCTTCTATCCAAGGTGCATAACCCATCGCGGCTTGCCAGCTTTCAGGGAAACTGACCGTACCTTTAGTTTCTTCTAATGAATAACGTAAACGCTCATTTAAGACTTGTTCTACAATGGTTTGCATCGTGGTTATAGGTTCACGCGGAATATTTTTTGATTTTGAAACTCCTGCCAATAGCAATAAGGCATTAATAATATTATTCATGCGCTTGCCTGTCTGCAAAATCACGTTAACTAATTCACAATTCTCACCATTCATCGCAGTCTTATCATCTTGACAATGCTCAAGCATCATTTCACTGTAATTAACGATTAAATTCAGTGGATTTTTCAAATCATGCGCCACAGTGCGGGCGAACGCGTCTGCTTCAGCATTGCGCTTTTCTAGCTCTTCGCCACGGTGTTGTAATTCTTGTTGCAAACGACGAATGTTAAGATGGGTATGAATGCGAGCTAAGACTTCTTCTTGTTGAATCGGCTTAGTAATATAATCCGCTGCACCCACGGCAAAGCCGCGCACTTTATCCACGGTGTCGGTCAGTGCGGTCATGAAAATTACGGGTACATCGGCGGTTTTCACATTGGCTTTCAAACGGGTACAGGTCTCAAAACCATCAATGCCTGGCATCATTACATCTAGCAAAATTAGCTCAGGTTTAACCAACTCTGCTTTTTTCAACGCGCGTAAGCCATCTTGGGCAACCAGCACTTTAAATCCATTATCTGTCAGAAAATCAAACAGTACGCTGATGTTTGCGGGTAAGTCATCTACCAGTAAAATGGTATTGCTGTAGGGGCTTAGGGCATTCATTCGGAATCACTCAACTGGTTTTTAATAAAATCACAAAGACCTTCTTCATCAAACGAAGAGGCAAGGCTACGAATACGATCGGCAAAGGCTGCAATTTGCGGCTGAACTTTTTGTAAGCCATCAATGCGTTTACGAATTTCTGCAATATCTCCTGCCTCTGCCATATTATATAGGGTATGCAGTTCTTGTGACGAGGGCAGTGCATCTCCTTGCAGCAGCGCATCATGGTCTGCACCCGAGGCGAGAGGGGCTTGTACAAAATCCTTGGCGGCATAGACCCAAGTAAATTTCAAAAAATTTTGCAGACTTTGCAACAAAGTATCGGCTTGGATTGGTTTTGCTAAAAAGGCATTACAACCTGCATCAATGCTGTCTTGTTGATGCAAATCAAATACGCTGGCAGACACTGCAATAATCGGCAAGTGTTGATGCTCGGTTTCATTACGAACTTTACGTGTGAATTCAAAACCATCTAACACAGGCATCACTAAATCGGTCAAGACTAAATCGGGCACATTTTGCGCCAACAGTTCCAAAGCTTCCGCGCCATTGCAGGCTTCAGTAATTTCAAAACCCAAGGGTGAAAGTAGATTGGATAATACGGAACGATTTTCCCACTTATCATCAATCACCATGATTTTTAAACGTTTGCCTGAGTAACCTGTGATAATCGGCTGATTATTTTCCACTTTAGCTTGCACTGGAGTATCCACCGCAGGCAACTCAATGGTGATTTTGAAACAACTGCCGTGCCCTAATTGGCTGGTGACGCTTAACTGTCCACCCATCATTTCGATCAAGCGTTTCGTAATCGCTAAACCTAAACCTGTGCCTTCAGCGCGTTGTTTATGGTCGCCCACTTGTTGGAACGGCAAGAAAATCCGTTCAATATCTTCTTCTGCAATCCCAACCCCCGTATCTTCTACGATAAAGCTTGCAATCCCTTGTTCATAAGACACACGCAAGCTCACGCCCCCAGAAAGGGTGAATTTGACCGCATTGCCCAATAAATTAATCAACACTTGACGTAAGCGTTTCTCATCAATGCGTACTGCGATGGGCAAGGGTGTCACTGGCTCATAAATAAAGGCAATATTTTTTTGCTTGGCACGCATTTCAAATAAATTGGTGATCATTTCGATGAACGCCCCAAAATGGAAATCACTGGGTTGTAATTCCACCTTGCCTGCTTCAATCCGTGAAACATCCAAAATATCATTAATCAGGGTTAGCAAATATTCGCCGCTGGATTGAATAATTTGTACGCCTTCTTGTTGTTTTTGGGTTAAATCTTTGGGGCGCGCCAAAATCTGGGCATAACCCAAAATCCCATTCAAAGGGGTGCGTAATTCATGGCTCATGGTTGCTAAGAAAACGCTTTTTGCACGGTTTGCGCCTTCGGCTGCTTCTTTTTCGGTTGCCAATTCGTGGGTTCGTTTGGCAACTTCATCTTCTAAGTTGGCATTGATTTCTTGTAAGGCAGTTTGACTGGCGGTGAGTTCTGCAAAGGTCTGTTGTAGCTGTTTTGCCATACTGGTGAAAGATTGCGCCAGTTGTCCGACCTCGTCTTGACGCTGAGTTTCAGAAATGTCAGCACTGTCCCATTTGCCCTGTGCGAGCATTTTTGCGGCACTGTTTAAATGTAGGATCGGAGCACTAATCCAGCTCGCAGTGACAATGCCCACACCCACTGCCAGCAATAAGGCAATCAAGGATAAGATCAAAGTGGTTTGCATGTTTTGCTCGATTGATCCCATAAATTCGCTTTGTGGAATCACCACCCCAATTAACCAATCAATCCCTTTGCCATCTCGCAACGGCGTTACTTGTAAATATTGGCGTTGATTACCAAAGTCAAAATCGAGTTGTTGCTGTTTATCAACTTTATTTAAGTTACCAAAGCGTTCGTGTAAATGTTGGGCGGCAGCACGGATCAGCTGAGATTCTGAGTTTATCGCGGCAATACGAACCACATCTTCACTTTTCGTACCGTGGGCAATGAAAGGAGAGCGTCCATCAGAACTACCGACTAATAATCCTGAATGCTCAATAACAAATACCCGTCCTGTGCGACTGACTTTTAGGCTTTCTAAAAATTGACTGATATTGCGAAGGCTGAGTAAGGAAACTGCTGCGCCTGTAATCTGTTGTTGTGCATCAAATAAGGCAAGCCCTGTCAGAATCCCGAGTCGATTATCGTCAGTTTTACCAGGAATAGGTTGAATATCCGTCCAAATGGCTTTTCTGTCACGTAAGGCTTGTTGATACCAGCCGCGTTTCCGTGGGTCATAACCGGGGGTTTTACCCAGTTCTTCGATAGGTTTTAAGGCTTCATCCAACCGAGAGTGGACAAAAATATTTTTTGTTTCTGCATTTGAAACATCGCCATAAAGATGTTTATAGCCATTTTCAAGCAGATAACCATAGCCGACATATTCACCCAAGGTTTGATTTCCAAAACCAATACCGCTGATGCTGTCGAAAGTTTCTAAGCTGGTTAATACCGCAGGTGCTACTTTATTGATTTGAGTGACATCAATATTTTCGCGTTGAATTGTTTTTAATAATAATTGATTAGAACGGTGCGGAGATGCCAAGAAAGAGGATAAATATTCTCGGATTCTCTCGGTAATTTCGTGTTGTAACTGGACTGCCATGTCGTCAACGGCATCACGGCTGGTGGTAAATGTTAAATAGCCTGTTACCCCAACGGCTAAGAAGAGTTGCAATACAAAAGGAACAATCAAAATGACCCGTAAAGGGAGGCGGCTTAGGAATGCAAACATAGCACTGTCCTTATATAACGTCAGGGTAAGGGAATTTATGCGGGTGTATTAATTATTATTATGACGATCTAGGATTTACTATATAAGAATCATGCAATCGCTACATGATTAATTATATCTTGAATTGTACAGAACTGCATTGTTGGATTTCTCACTATCCAGACTATGCACGCGCTCATGTTTTAGGCATTTTTCATTCCATGACTTCATGCTAGAAATCAAGGTTATTTTTAAAGATAGCTTATAATTAAGCTTATAAGAGGATATTTTCAATTTTTACTTTACTTAATTGTCAAGGGACGAATATGATTTTGTCACAGCGTCAACTTCAAATGACAAGAAGTTGACTATCGGTAAAACAAAATACCTTGAAAACCTGTAAAAAATGACTTTCTGGTAGATTTCACAAGCTTCGGATATAACAACTGATTCTCTATACCTGAGATGAGAAATACTCGATGTCAATAAATGATAATGAAGTTGAACAAGATGCACTTTTAATATTAATGTGTGAAAAATTATTAGTGCTTGAGAAAGCCTTGATTCTGTCCACAGAGGCAGATGTAAGATTTAAATTAAAACATGATATTCAAGCATTAAAACAAGATATTGCTGAACGACGGATAATCTTGAAAAATTCATGCTTCACAACATCAGAAACATTGAAGACTAAATATAAGCCTGATAATGTGTCACAATCCCACATTACTTATTGGATATGGTCTATTCCCATGGTTATAGGTTGTGGACTGTTAATTTTTAACTTAGGAATAAAGAACACAGCTCCATCACTGCTCCATCACTTGAAATAAGAACACCAACTCCGAATCGGTAAAGTGTTTGGGGATAGGGGCTATATCTCCAAAAAGCTGGCTGAGTTACTCGCTTTAGATGATGTAGAATTGATTACAACTTTATAGTTTATGTGTTTATTTTGAATTTTAAATACCCCGATTCTCCCTTTCTCCAAGGGGAATGCTAAACCCGCATTTAGCCTTATTGTACGTCTAAGTTAATGCTTATGAGCTGGGTATGAATCCCTACATTATTTCCCGCATCTTGACACAACCGCTTTACAAATTCTTATCTATCATGCGATTATCCTAGTCTCGAATTCGTCATAAATATTGTGTTTGAATCTTGTAAGTCATAACAGAGGAGGAGGGAATGGAAAAACGCAGAATCTTGCATATATTCACGCCTGAAAAACATGCCAGCCCGTTTGAAGTGAATATGGCAGTGGATGCGGGGTATGATGTCGTTGTCCCTTATACTCAAGTCGCACTCAATGACATCACAGCATTAATCCAAGATGCGATTTTCTCACGCCGAGTTGAAGACAGTCGGTATACGGGAATTTTCATTGGGGGCAAAGATGTTGCCGTTGCGCAGCAAATGCTTTCCCAAGCCAAACAAGCGATGTATCACCCTTTTGCCGTCTCCCTACTTGCTGACCCCAGCGAAGCTTTTTCCACCGCCGCTGCCATCATTGCTTTAGTGATGCAGCAATTGGAAAAATCTTCTCAAAACCTATCACAACAAAAAGTGGTGATTTTTGGTAGCACCAGTGCTTTAGGAATCAGCACCGCCTTACTTGCCGCCAAACAACAAGCTAATGTTACCGTGGTTAGTCATCGCAGCTATGAAACCGCACAAACCATTGCCGATGCTTACAGCGCACGTTATCGTTTAAAAAATCTCATGGGCGCAGATGGCAGCACCGTAGAAACACGGTTGCGAGCTTTGGAGAATGCGATTGTGGTGATTAATGCCGCCAAAACGGGCACACTGGTTTTAAAACGTGATGAACTGACGACTGCACAATATTTACGGGTTGCAGTCGATACCAATGCCATTCCTCCCGCAGGCATTGCAGGCATTACTTTGAAAGATAATGCCCAATTATTAGGCATTGCTAATGATTATGCGGTCAGTTTTGGCGCAGTGCCGATTCGAGAACTGAAGTATAAGATTCAACACCAACTGTTTCAACAAATGCTTAGCACCGAGCAATCGGTGTGCCTTGATTTTCATAACGCCTTTGAAATCGCCTGTCGTTTATTAGGAGTTCAGCCATGAAACCCGCACTCCATGACGTATTAAAAACGCCATTATTAGTCGTCGCCCTCTCAGGACGCGCCCTTGCCTGCGCCGCCCATAAATTGGGTGTTCCCGTGTATGTTTTGGATTTATTCAATGACACCGACACTCAAGCCTGCGCCATTGCCAGCCAGCGTGTCGCCTCCAAGGAGTCTGTGTTTGACCCCGAAGCCTTGCTCGCAGCCGCACAAGCTTTGTGTCCCGCAAATACACCGCTGGTTTACGGCGCGGGCTTTGAATCTAATCCGCAACTGTTGGCGCAATTGGCGGAGGGGCGCGAATTATTGGGCAATTCCCCCGCACTGATTGAGCAATTGAAAGACCCCGCTTATTTTTTCCCCTTGCTTAAAAGCCTGAAAATTCCTCACCCCGAAACCCGTTTAAGCCAACCTGAATTCAATGAAGAATGGTTAATTAAGCAAATTGGTGGCGCGGGCGGGCAACATGTGCAAACCTTGCAGGAACACCAAGCCAATAGCAGCGCGGGGGCAATTTATTATCAAAAGCGTTTGGCGGGTAATCCGCATTCGATGGTGTTTTTGGCGAATGGCGAACAGGCGTATATCATTGGTTATAATGAACAATGGCACGATGAAGAGTTTAGTTTTACCACACAAACCCCGTTTTTATACAAGGGCGCGATGAGTGTTGCAGACATGCCGTTGCAGGAAGGTTTGCAAGAGGCGGTCAATGCGATTGTTGCCGCGACAGGATTACGCGGGCTGTGTAGCATGGATATGATGTTGAATGCGAGCGGGTTTCATATTTTGGAAATCAATCCGCGCCCCACCGCGAGTTTTGAATTGCATCAATTGCAAGGGAATTTATTTTATTGGCATTTGCAAGCCTGTCATGGGGTGTTGCCTGAAACTTTGCCGCATCCGAAAAATCAACGTGCGCATTCTATTTTGTATGCGGGCAATGATGTGGAAATTCCAGATAATTTACAATGGCCTGCATGGACTGCGGATCATCCCGCGCCACATCGGCAAATTCGGGCGGGCGACCCGATTTGTACGATTTTTGCGCAAGGCGGGCGCAGTTTACAAAAGGTGCAACAACGCGAGCAGCGTTTGTTGTTTATGCTGAATCCGAATCCTGATAAACAGGAACGGTATTTTAAGTAAATCTTGGGGATGGATTCAGGACTGGCAGTCCTCAAAGGACTGCCAGTCCTTGAATTATTAGCGTGGATAAAAAGTTTCTCTAAACTCTATGGAGAAACTATTATCGGGTACATTTGGATAGCGACTGTCATAAAATCGCTTTTTAAGTGCTGCATACCCGCCTGAAAGTTCTTCAAATTCTGCCATGAACTCCGCTTCACCACCAATGATAACATCCTCACCTTCAAGGATGATACCGCCCCATTTCTCAGAACTTCCAAAAAAGTACATGCCAGAATAAGAAAAGGCAGCTTTTTCACAAATCGAGTTCTCGAACTCCTCCCAA
Source organism: Thiotrichaceae bacterium (assembly GCA_028688145.1). Lineage (GTDB taxonomy): Bacteria > Pseudomonadota > Gammaproteobacteria > Beggiatoales > Beggiatoaceae > JAQTYU01. Next base: position 531,560 of record JAQTYU010000002.1, read on the forward strand.
GTACAATCAGTTTCCCATTCTGAAACCCATGATCCATCTGCGGTATAAAACGTAGTCAAACAGTATTTAATCGAAGCATCTTGCGTAAATTGGTCAATACACATTTTAAGTAACTTAAAATCTGGCTCCTCTAAGCAACCGCCACAATCAACGACATGCGCTGTCCAACCCGCCTTCAAAAATGGAAATTTCGGGAGCAGGTTTTCAGAAAACAAATTTTGTTCAATATAATCTTTCAAAGACATACTGCCCCCTGATTTCATGATGTAACAAATTGACAATGTTCACTACGATATTCCACTTCCATCGTCACATGTGCAATCTGTTGTTGCTGCAAATATTCACGAACCTGCTGTTTTAACGCGCTAATTTGTGCCGTAGAACTCGCATCCGCCACCACCAAATGTAAAGACAAAATATGTTCATTGCCGTCCATCGTCCACAAACGCACATCATGAATTTCTAAACATTCGGGAAACTGTTGCCGCAAACCTTGAACTAATTCATCAGGTTGCACACTGCGCGGAATCGCTTGCAAGAAAATCCGTGCCGTCGCCCACAAGTTTTTCAGCGCGTTACTCGCAATATACGCCGCAATACCGATAGAAAGTAAGGGGTCTAAAATCGGCACATCCACAAACAGCATCACCACGCCCACCACCAACACCGCCACCCAACCCAACACATCTTCTAAAAAATGCAGGCTAATGACTTGTTCATTGTGACTGTGCCCTTGACGCAAGCGCAGCATCGCGACTAAATTCACCGCCACGCCAAATACTGCCAAAGCTAACATGCCTTGCACATTGATGGTCTCGGGATGCCACAAACGCGGCAACGCATGAATAATAATAAACAGCGAACCCAGCAATAACATCACACTGTTTAACAATGCACTGAGCAAAGAAAAGCGTTTATAGCCGTATGGAAATTGCGGGTCGCGTTTGCGCTCGCTGACATTTTCCAAATACCACGCACTGCCCAACATTAAACTGTCGCCAAAATCGTGCAAAGCATCCGACATAATCGCCATGCTATTGGTCATCATGCCGCCCACCAATTCCAACAAGGCAAAACCTAAATTCAGGAAAAACGCGAGTTTAATATTGTCGGTGGAATGTGCGTGATGATGTCCACAATCATGAGGTTCAGACATAAGTTTTTTTTAACCGTAAATTGCTTTTTTGACAAAGGCTTGAAATGCAGGTAGCCATTTGATAATTGCTTGATTGGTGGCGGCAACATAACCTTGGGCATCCTCACTGGATGAAATTTCGTTGAGGTCAAAAACCTGCGTTGCCAGAATATTTCTTTCCACTAAATGAAACACTTGCACCCGTAACACTAAATGCACACGGCTTGCCTGTGGTGGAATAAATTCTTGTTGCAAGCGCAAAATTTCAGTGTCTACACGAATCTCGCCCGATAAATTAGACGTACTCGCCGAAAGCACCGCTTGATATTGTCCGCTGGCTTCCAAACTACGCACTAACAGCGGCAACAACATGTGCGCGGGCGTGTCCACCCATTGGCTTTTGGTATAACGTTCCAATTGCATCGGATGACGAATATAAGTCATGCCCTGACTGTCAAACCCTGCCACCGCTTGCGGCATTGCCACTTGTACAATTTTTGTGGAGCTGTGCGGGTTGCTCGTGGGAAAACTCGGTAAATCAAAAACATACTGTGCCATCGGCGTATCTTCGCTGGGCACTAAACTACACGCACTTAAACCCAAACTACTGATAATGAAAAATGTTTTTAAAACGCGCATTTTATTCTCCGGGAGCTGGATTTGATTTGGGTTTACCCAACAATAACATGTTCGGTTTTTGCTCCAAACTACGGCTAAATCGTTGCAAACTTTCCAATAAATCATGAAGTTCACGCAAGGATGCGGTCATTTCTGGCAAGGCTTGACGGCTAAATTGGTCCACATTGTGCCGACTACTATTCACCGAACTGCTCAAACCCTTGCTGATTTGCGCCATCGCTTGCGTGGTTTGTTTAATATCTTGGCGGGTGTCACTGATTAAACTACTGGCTTGCTGGGTGGTTTGCTCGACGTTTTCTAAAGTTTTTTCCAATTTTGCCAAGAGATTAGGCAAGCGTGCACTGGCGGCGGCGGTGTTTTCTAAAGTTTTGTCCAACGCAACTAGACTGTGTTCAATATCATCTTTGTGGGCAGCGATATTGTGCAAAATCGCTTCGATATATTCCAAAATGCGCACGCCACGTAGCTGATTTTCTTCAGATAATAATTTACGGGCCACCCCAGAAACGCCATTTAAATTTTTCAGTAATTCATCGCCCAAGCCTGAAATGCTTTCAAAGTCTTTCATTACTTTGGAAAACGCGGTGTCGAGACGCACTAATAACGAAGGTTTTGCTATTAATTCAGGATAATGTTGTCCTGCTTTTATTTCTGGGGCGGGCGCGTCCACTGAACCGCCGCTGAGTTCAATATAAGCCAATCCCGTTAAGCCTTGCGTGGCGAGCGTTGCCATCGTGTCGCGCTTAACGGGCGTGTTGCTTTCAATATCTAACAACACCCAAACTTCGCTGGGGCGCGTGGGGTCTAAGCCTATATCTTTCACTTCCCCGACTTCCACCCCGCGATATTTCACCAAGGCTTTGCGATTTAAACCTGAAACCGATTCTTTGATATACACCTGATAAGAATGATAAACCCGTCGATCAGTGGCGGCGGTCATCCACAATATTGTGGCAAGCATGGCAACACTTAAAATAATCACCACTAAACCGACAAATGCATAATTTACTTTGCTGTCCATGTTGACTCCTGTGCAGCACGTCCGCGTGCGCCATGAAAATAAGCTTGTAACCAAGGATGATTGATATTGACCAATTCATGAATCGGTTTAGCGGCAATGACTTTTTTATCTGCCAACACCGCAATGCGATCGGTCACTTTCCACAATGAATCCAAGTCATGCGTCACCATCACAATGGTTAATCCTAATAATTTTTTAAGTTGCAAAATTAATTCATCTAACGCGCCCGCGCCGATAGGGTCTAAACCTGCGGTGGGTTCGTCTAAAAATAAGATTTCTGGATCAAGTGCAAGGGCGCGGGCAAGCGCGGCGCGTTTCACCATGCCGCCGCTGAGCTGTGAAGGATGATTAACTCCTGCATAAGGCGGCAAACCTACAATCGCAATTTTATACGCCACAATTTCATCAATCATGCGCTGACTGAGATCAGTGTGTTCTTTGAGCGGCACAGCAATATTTTCTGCCACCGTCAACGAGCTGAATAATGCGCCATGTTGAAACATCACCCCACAACGTTGCCGCAGCCAAATCGCTTGGGTTTCACTCAGCTCTAAAATTTCCTGTCCAAACACGCGAATCGAGCCTGATTTAGGCTTTTCGAGCAAAATAATTTCACGCAGCAAGGTGGTTTTCCCCGTGCCGCTGCCCCCAATCAACGCAATGATTTCGCCCTTTTGGATCGTTAGATTCAGGGCTTCGTGAATAATTAAACTCCCGAATTGGGTATATAGCTGATTAATTTCGATAATTGCAGATGACATGGTCGATAACATTTGGATAAGAACTTATTCATTATAAACACATTGGCTGCTAACTGCGCCCCCCACTCCCTAAAGCGTTGGCATTAAATTAGGAATTGAGCTTGAGGTGATGAAAGGAAAATATCTTAAATGAAGCTGAGTTCGGAATAAGGAGGGTAAGCTGTATAACATCTTCAAAATATATAAAATTTCTATACTTTATAGTTCTCAATAAGCTTACCCACAATGACTCTAACATGACCGTTTTGTGAACTAGGTGAATTATGCTTCAGACAAATGCTCAAGCCGACAACCGTCCTAACAATAATTCTTCCACCTGCGGCAACAAGGCTTTAATGGTTTCAGGGCTTTCTGGGTCGAAACCTTCCTCACGAGTCCGCAATTCGCTGGGCAATGCTTGTTTTAATCCCTTGAACTCTTCACCCAACTTTTGCAATTCTGCCGCGTTGTCTGGCAAGGCGCGTAAAATTTCAAACAATTCGGTTAAAGGACCATCCAGCGGTAAATTGTCACGCAGCGGCTGGGTTTTGAGCTGGATTTTTTCCACCCACGCTTTTCCAAAACTTGCATTATTAATCGTGGCGCGTAAATCATTGCTCCATTGTTCAAACTGGCTGTGTAATTCCGAATGCAAGCTACTGCGTCCCGTTACCACCAAACGCACTGCCAAAGGACGTTCTTCCGCTTGTTGCAAGGCTTGAGTCACGGCAACATCGGCTTGATCTAATAACTCATCGATTTGCTGCAATTCACAGGCATCTAATTCTAAAACTTCCCAGCGCAACACATCGACTTCGCAGGCACGAAGGCTGATTTCCTTGCCTTGTACTTCGACCAAAGTACAACTTTTTGCCCCCGTTTCCCGTGCATGTCGCCCCTGTAAATTGCCCGCAAACACCACATAAGGCTGTTCATTCAAGACTTCACGCTTGTGCACATGCCCCAAAGCCCAATAATCATAGCCGTGCATTAACAAACCCGACAAAGTACAAGGCGCGTAAGTTTGATGCCCTTCGCGCCCATTTAACGAGGTGTGCAACACCCCAATATTAAATAAACCCGCCAAGGCGGGCGGATACGCTTCACTCAAATCTTCAGTGACCGCGCGCCCCGCAAAACTTTGTCCATGCAATGCCACACCTAAAGCATCAATCACAAAGGTTTCAGGCTGTTGCGCACTGAAAACATGCACATTGTCAGGCAGGCGTAATTGTTTGGTCATTAAATTTTCAGCATCGTGATTGCCGCGTAACAAATACACCGCAATGCCCGCTTGATTAAGGCGATTCATTTGCTGATTAAAAAATAAACCCGTGTTGTAATCTTTCCAATCCATATCATATAAATCGCCCGCCAAAATCATGAAATCGACGGCTTCTTCACAAGCTAAATCGATTAGATTAACAAACGCACGGCGGGTTGCACTTTGCATTTGTTCAACGGGTGCGCCTTCATAACGGGCAAGCCCACGCAAAGGGCTGTCTAAATGAATGTCGGCTGCGTGAATGAATTTCATGTTTTTTCCTTAATAATTTAAACCTTAACTGAAGTCTGAACCACAATTAACATGATTAACACAATTATCACAATGAAATATCCACGCTTGTTTTTAATTGTGTTAATTCTATTAATTGTGTGAATTGTGGTTCAGTTTTTCAAAACTTAAAACCTACAAACCACCCATACATAAATACTTAATTTCTAAGAAATCATCAAGCCCATATTTTGAACCTTCGCGCCCAAAACCTGACTCTTTGATGCCGCCAAAGGGCGCGACTTCGGTCGAAATAATTCCTTCATTAATCCCCACAATGCCATATTCCAAGGCTTCCGCGACGCGCCACACGCGACCCAAATCGCGGCTGTAAAAATATGACGCTAATCCGAATTCAGTATCATTGGCGAGCGTAATCGCTTCGGCTTCGCTGTGAAAACGGAACAAGGGCGCAACCGGGCCAAAAGTTTCTTCGCGCGCAATCCGCATATTCGGGGTGACATCGCCCAAAATTGTGGGCTGGTAAAATGTGCCGCCCAAAGCGTGAACTGCGCCGCCACATAATAATTTCGCGCCCTTGCTGAGTGCGTCTTGAACGTGGCTTTCGACTTTTTGCAAAGCCGCCGCATTGATTAAAGGGCCTTGCTGCACGCCCGCTTCTAAACCTTGTCCGACTTTGAGTTTTAACACAGCGGCGGTGAGTTTTTCTGCAAATGCGTCGTAAATACTGTCTTGCACCAACAAACGATTGGCGCACACGCAAGTTTGTCCCGTGTTGCGATATTTGGACGCGAGCACGCCTGCGACCGCTTGGTCTAAATCGGCATCGTCAAACACGATAAATGGCGCGTTACCGCCTAATTCTAAAGATAATTTTTTAACCGTGCTGGCGCATTGTTGCATCAATAATTTGCCGACGGCGGTCGAACCCGTGAACGATAATTTACGCACCAAGGGGTTGCGCGTCAGTTCTGCGCCAATCGGTTTGGGGTCGCCAGTGACGATATTAATCACGCCTTTCGGAAAACCTGCGCGTTCTGCCAATTCTGCCAATGCCAGCGCGGAGAAGGGCGTACTTTCTGCGGGTTTAATCACCACGGTGCAACCCACGGCAAGCGCGGGGGCGCATTTGCGGGTAATCATCGCGTTGGGAAAATTCCACGGCGTGATGGCGGCAACCACGCCAATCGGTTGTTTTAACACTAAAATCCGTCGCCCGCCCATCGGTTCGGGAATGATGTCGCCATAAACCCGTTTGGCTTCTTCGGCAAACCATTCAATAAATGACGCGCCATAAATCACTTCGCCTTTCGATTCTGCCAAAGGTTTGCCTTGTTCGAGCGTCATCATTACCGCTAAATCTTCTTGATTCTCAAGAATTAAATTAAACCAGTTACGCAAAATCGCGGCGCGTTCTTTGGCAGTTTTGCTACGCCATGCGGGCAGTGCATTATTGGCGGCGGTGATGGCGGCGGCAGTTTCATGCTCCCCTAAATTCGGTACTGTGCCCAATAATTGATGATCGGCGGGATTAAATACTTCGATGGTTTGCGCGCTGCTAATCCATTCACCATTAATGTAGGCGGTTTGGCGAAATAAGCGCGGGTCATTTAATTGCATAGTTGTGCCTCCTGAAGTCGGTGATGTGCTTAAGCATAAGATATTTTTTAGATTATAAATGTCTGAATCAGGATTTACAGGATTATCCGAATTGAGCAGGATTAGCCCCCGATAATAAACGAAGCTGAAGTTTAATTCTGAAAATCCTTTAATCCTGTGAATCCTGATTCAGACAATAACGCATGAAAAAGCCCTGTCAGCTTTCAACACTGACAGGGCTTTTTATTTCGCTCAAGCTTAGCTTTTAGAACTTGGGTAAGTTATAAAAGGCGGCTTTGCCTGCATAAGTTGCAGCTTTGCCCAATTCTTCTTCAATGCGTAACAATTGGTTATATTTGGCAATGCGGTCAGAACGGGAGAGAGAACCCGTCTTGATTTGACCCGCAGAAGTTGCCACCGCTAAATCCGCAATCGTGCTGTCTTCGGTTTCGCCAGAACGGTGAGAAATCACGCAGGTATAACGCGCACGTTTTGCCATTTCAATCGCGGCTAAAGTTTCGGTCAACGTCCCAATTTGATTGAGTTTAATCAAAATGGAATTTGCGATGCCTTTATCGATGCCTTCTTTCAAAATTTCGGTATTGGTCACGAATAAATCATCGCCCACCAATTGCACTGTACCGCCGAGACGTTGGGTTAATAAAGCCCAGCCTGCCCAGTCGCCTTCTGCCATTGCGTCTTCAATGGTGAGAATGGGATATTGGTCCACCCATTTGGCTAAATATTCGGTGAATTCTTCAGCGGTCAGCAATTTCTTTTCGGAGGCTAAATCGTATTTGCTATCACGATAGAATTCAGAGCTGGCAACGTCTAAGCCTAAATAAATATCAGAACCGACTTTAAAGCCTGCTTTTTCAATTGCTTGTAAAATAACTTCGATTGCGGCTTCGTTGGAAGGTAAATCTGGGGCAAAACCGCCTTCATCGCCGACAGCGGTATTTAAACCCTTGGCATGTAACACGCTTTTCAAAGCATGAAACACTTCCGCGCCATAACGCACCGCTTCTTTGAAGCTGCTTGCGCCCACGGGCAGAATCATGAATTCTTGCATGTCTACGTTATTATCAGCATGTGCGCCACCGTTGATGATGTTCATCATCGGGACAGGCATTTGCATCGTGCCCGCGCCGCCCAAATAACGGTACAACGGCTGATTTAATTCAGCCGCCGCCGCTTTTGCCGCCGCCAAAGACACTGCGAGCATGGCATTCGCGCCTAAACGCCCTTTGTTAGGCGTGCCATCTAAATTAATTAAATAATTATCAATATCGACCTGTGCGCTGACTTCAAAGCCCAGCAAATGGCGTTGCATTTCAAGATTAATATTTTCAACCGCTTTGCTCACGCCTTTGCCCAAATAACGGGACTTGTCGCCATCACGTAGTTCTAAAGCTTCACGAGAACCCGTTGACGCGCCTGAAGGCGCAGCCGCTCTGCCGACTTTGCCCGTGGCGGTGGTGACTTCGGCTTCTACCGTGGGGTTGCCGCGTGAATCTAAAATTTCCCGTCCATGTACTTTAACGATTTTTGACATCTTTAATAATGTTCCTGTTATGAAAAGGGTTTGTTAGGCGAAATTTCTGAATGTTTTCAGAAGTTTTAATATATTAAGGGAAACTATTTTTGTAAATATGTCTAGAAAAGTGAAACAAAAAACGCTTTTCGTTCATTTTCCAATCATCAATTCCATAACTGTTAGTTTCTTTAAACTCATACGTGGTATTAAAACTGGCAGTATGGTTTGTTATTGATATAGGACCGAAGTTAGTTTCCATTTTAGGCAGCGTTAGCCAATATATTTGATATAAGCCTACGTTATAATTGTAGCTACCTTTGTTTTGTTGGAAGGTATTTAACAGCTCATTAAAACTGCTATGTTCTTTTAATTCTTTTAGGCTTCTGCTTTTTAATTTATCTAATAAATTCTTTTGCACTTCTGAATACGTTGCAGCTAAAGGTATTTCTCGAGCAGACAATAAACGTTCCATTTCATCCTTTTCAATTGGATCGAAAAGAGAAAATAAAGCCCATTCATAACGTTGAACGTCATCAGGAAGCTTAAACATACAGCGCATTGCTGTGATGAATAAAAAAGCAACATCTTGTTCGGTAAAATTATCGGTTAACACATTATGTGCCATCCAGTTTCTCAGATTTTTCATAATCCAACCGAAAGAGGATAAGCATGTGTTCTGTCTATCTGACAGAGGAAGATAATTAGAATTCGCGTTAGTTTCCCATTCATGGGCTAAAGTGCGAAGAAATAATTTATAGGTACGTGTCTTAGAAACAGGTTCTGTGGCTGGGAAAAACTTTTCAAGTGTTTCTAAATAATCTAATAGACTAACTTTTAGTTCATTATCTGTCGGTTTCTTATCTAGGAAGTTTTTGAATTGAATAGAGGCTATTGAACTTGTATTAATACACTTACGAATAAATTGGCAGCCGCTAATAATGCCACGTCTTAGTTGTAAATAAGGCGTTTTTTCCTTACTGGATAGCCAATTACGCAAGCCTTTAAAACCTTCCGCACTTTCCTCATCTTCCGTGGATATTTTTTCAAAAGAAACAGGGGATTCTGGCATTAAAATAGCGTTGCATTGTTCGCGAAAGTTATCCAGCGTATTCTTTTCACCTGTTAATATGCAAATATTATCTTTTGGAAAACCTTGCAATATTAAATAATTATATATCCATAAACCACCGCGTTTATGGTCATAATTTGTATCTGATTCATCGAGATTTTTTTCCAAATCAACGCCTTCACTCAGATTCAAATCTAGTAAGATAACATCGATATTTTGTAGTGAGTTATCATTTAAAAAATCTTTAAAATCAAAATAATGTCTACACAGTGTTATTTCATGAAAATCATGAGCATCTGAAGCTAAGTTATTTAGCTTACTCGGTTCTTTTTTCAAATTATGGGTGCGCCCTAGGCTTAACTGACTAATGAGATTTTTAAAAATACTGCGCACTGCTTTTTCCGGTTTTAATGATCCCCCAAAGTCTTCTACCCATAATACATTCATGCGAAATTATCCTTGTGTAATGTCACTGTGACAGTGAAGTAATTGTCTTGTTCGTCAAACCTTAGTTCTGACTGTTTTAATAAGTCGAGTAAGCGTTTGATAAAAAGTAATCCGTTTTTGCTGCCTGCCTCAGCATAACGATTTTCTGCTACATAGTTATTTTTACAGGAGAAATGGTAAAAATCTCCCTCTGTTTTCCATTGAACATCAATCGGTTTATCTTGTGCGTAACGAATGCTGTTGTAAATCAGTTCTGAAAAAATTGCAAAGAGTAAAGTATAACGCTTGCCGTTTTCTCGAAAGCGGATGGCATCTTGTTCAAGATGAAACTCGAAAATATTAAAGTTGTTTTCGACCCACGTCAAACAATGCTGAGGAGTTTTCACTGTAGACAGCACAATTTCCCTCATAAATTTTTGTCGCAAGCTGTCACAAGCTTCATCTGACAGTGTGGGGAAAAATTTGCTTAGGTAATCGTTGGATAATTCAAACAGCAAACGGTTTAAAGTTTGTTTGACTGAAAAAGCTAACACCGCATGAATACTGGCTGAACCCGTATTATCCTGTTCCCAACTTTTTTGAAACTCTCGGGGATCGGTGGCATATTGCTTAAAGGTTTGTATTAAAATATGAATAGTTGAAAACGTAGCGGATAAGGACTGCATTTGATAAACCGCTTCAAATTTTCGCGGGTCAGTCTCATAATCTTCTGTGCCTAATAATTCAATGACATGTTTTACACTGTCACTGACAGTCCCTAAACTATTGTTTAATGTATGTGTTAAAAACGAAAGCATTTCCTTATCTGCGGCTTCTTTGGCTTTTACACGTTCCAATTCAATTAACTCATCCGCCGCTACTTTACGAATCACGCGGGTAACCATTTCTTGATTTTCTTCATTAACGCTCTGAAGCGTTAATAAAAAGCTAGAATCAACCTCTTTATCTTCCGTAATGTCGTGCAAATATTCTATTGCTTTTGCAATATCATTGTTGTTTTTGTAAATACTGGATAGTGCATATTGTGCTAATATAACAATAGCTTGCTCTTCCAAAACATCTTTTTTTGCAACTATCTGTTCATAACAATGAATGGCTTCATCATCATTTTGGGTTACGCCTTTTCCATCACTGTAGCAACCCCCTAAAGCATACTGAGCCCGAGCATAACCCTGTTCATCTGCTTTTTTAAACCAATTGAAAGCTTTATCATCATTTTGAGTTACGCCTTTTCCATCACGGTAGCAAACCCCTAAATTATACTGAGCTTGATCATCACCCTGTTGTGCGGCTTCTTTAAACCACTTGAAAGCTTCTTCATAATTTTGTGCTATGCCTTCTCCATTAAGGTAGCAAATCCCTAAATTAAGCTGAGCTAGAGCATCATCCTGTTGTGCGGCTTCTTTAAGCCACTTGAAAGCTTCTTCATAATTTTGTGCTATGCCTTCTCCATCACGGTAGCAAACCCCTAAAGTAAGCTGAGCTTGAGCATCACCCTGTTGTGCAGCTTCTTTAAACCACTTGAAAGCTTTTTCAAACCACTTGAAAGCTTCTTCATAATTTTGGGCTATGCCTTCTCCATTACGGTAGCAAAATCCTAAAGCAAGCTGAGCTTGAGCATCACCCTGTTGTGCGGCTTCTTTAAACCACTTGAAAGCTTCTTCATAATTTTGGGTTATGCCTTCTCCATTACGGTAGCAAATCCCTAAATTAAACTGAGCTTGAGCATCACCCTGCTCTGCAGCTTTTTTAAACCATTTAAACGCCTCTTTATGATTTTGGGTTACACCTTTGCCTTCAGTGTAGCAAACTCCTAAATTAAACTGAGCTTGAGGATCTTTGCGTTTAGCACGCTTTAGAAATTGCTTAAACATCCTGCTTGCATCTTGCTCGGCTTTTGAAACCTCATCAGCAGTAGGATACAAACCTTCTGGAATCAAACAATTGCTTGGTTTTATATAGGAGTCTTTTTTGTTCATAAGTAGCAACCGCAGAATCTAACACAAGAAAACCCTAAGCCTTATTCCGTAGAACAAAGATTAAGCATTAATACTCTCTTCCAAAAAATCAGTGCGTTTCACGCAACTGTCTAATTCTTTCAGCAGGGTCAACAAGGCTTCAATTTTTCCCAAGGGAATTGAATTTGCGCCATCACTCAAGGCTTGTTCAGGATTGGGATGGGTTTCCATGAAAATACCTGAAATCCCCGCAGCAACGGCAGCGCGGGCTAACACGGGCACAAATTCACGTTGTCCGCCTGAAGATGTGCCTTGCCCCCCCGGTAATTGTACTGAATGCGTGGCATCATAAACCACGGGGCAACCCGTTTCACGCATCACCGCCAAAGAACGCATGTCCGAAACCAGATTATTATACCCAAACATTGCGCCGCGTTCGCAGACCATAATTTGCTCATTGCCCACAGCACGCGCTTTAGCCACCACGTTTTGCATATCCCACGGGGCTAAAAACTGTCCTTTTTTGATATTGACAGGCAAACCTTGCCGCGCCACGTCTTGAATAAAATTGGTTTGGCGGCATAAAAATGCAGGGGTTTGCAACACGTCAACCACGCTGGCAACTTCGTTTAAAGGCGTGTCTTCATGCACATCGGTGAGCACGGGCACGCCGATTTGTTCACGCACTTTTGCAAGAATCTTTAAACCTTGTTCCACGCCAAAGCCGCGAAAACTTTGGTGCGAAGAGCGGTTGGCTTTATCAAAAGAAGATTTATAAATAAAGGGAATCTGCAAACGGTCGGTGATTTCTTTCAAATAGCCTGCGGTGTCGAGGGCGAGCTGCTCGGATTCAATCACGCAAGTGCCCGCAATCAAAAATAAGGGGCGATTTAAGCCCGCTTCAAAATGGCATAATTTCACGCACAATATCCTGTAGTGATATTTTTTTAAAACAAGCCTTTGAATTCCCTGAAGGGGAATTTCTTAATTCAACTGCGCCCCCACCCCTCTAAAGGGGGCTAAAGACTTTAAACAAGCCCCTAAATCCCCTAAAGGGGACTTAAAAGCAAAAATCTTTAATGTTTAGCCCCCTTTAGGGGGTGGGGGCTTCTTTAATCTTTAAATTAAACCGCCTGCCGAATCAAAGTACCCACGCCTGCATCGGTGAAGATTTCCAACAACACCGCATGTTCAACCCGACCATCGACAATATGCACGCCGCCAACGCCCGCCGCCACGGCTTCCAACGCGCAGCGAATCTTGGGCAACATGCCGCCATAAATTGTGCCATCGGCAATTAAATCTTGCACTTGGGAAGCGGATAAACCCGTCAACACGTCACCTTGTTTATTCAACACGCCGCTGGTATTGGTGAGCAACATCAACTTTTCAGCTTTCAGCACTTCAGCCAATTTGCCCGCGACCAAATCCGCATTGATATTATAAGACTGACCATCTTCGCCCACGCCGACGGGCGCAATCACAGGAATAAAACCGCCTTTGATTAAAGTATCAATTACCGCAATATCAATGCTTTCTACTTCGCCCACATGCCCAATATCAATGATTTCAGGCACATTCATTTCAGGATTATTGCGGGTAAAAGTCAATTTACGCGCACGAATTAATTGCGCATCTTTGCCCGTCAAACCCACCGCACGCCCATCATGATTATTTAACAAAGTCACGATGTCAGTATTCACCAAACCACCCAGCACCATTTGCACCACATCCATAGTTTCGCTGTCGGTGATACGCATTCCTTCAAAAAATTCACTCTGCTTGCCCAGACGATTCAATAAATTCCCAATTTGCGGGCCGCCGCCATGCACCACAATCGGATTCATGCCAACTAATTTCATCAACACGATGTCGCGGGCGAAACTGCTTTTTAACGCCTCATCGGTCATCGCGTTGCCGCCGTATTTCACGACAAAGGTCTTGCCTGCAAAACGTTTGATATAAGGTAACGCTTCTGTTAAAACATGAGCGATATTAACCGCAGCACTGGTGTTTAAAGTCATCGATTTTTCTCATCAGGGTGATTAGAAACTACTAACATTATCGCATTAAAACCGAGCGTTTGTCTTATGGACATTATTCACTTTATACCCAATCACAACCCACAACGGGTTCATACCGTCAGCAGCATTCGCAGCGATGATTTTCTCTGGTTCGATTTCGAGCGTGCCGAAGCGAAAGACTGGGTGCAAACCGTCAATGAAATCATTGGCTGTGAAATTCACGAACACCATATCAATGACAGTTTAAACGACGCGCATCCGCCGTATTTTGACAGTTTGAACCCTTACGAAATGCTGATTGTGCAAAGCCTAGGCAATCATGACTGGCACAGCATGGAAACGCATCCCTTGGCGTTTTTCCTGTTTGACCGTTTTCTGGTGACGATTCACACCGCGCCCCACGACCCGCTAAATCAGTTCAAAGTCCACTTATTATCAGGGGGTAAGATGCCCGCAATGCACACGGAACGTCTGCTGCATTTATTACTGAATCTAGTGATTAATCAGTTTTTAGAATTACGCGCCCCCCTTTCTGAACAATTCGACAATTGGCGGGTCAAATTATTACGCCGCAATTTCCGCGAGTGGAAACAATTATTAAATCAACAACGGCAACTGCGTCGGCTCGAATTTGTTTGTGAACAGCAAATGGACGCGCTGACCACATGGCGCGAAGAAACCCAGTTCAATTTTGATGATCATACGGCGGTGCGTTTCAATGATTTAAATGAGCATTTGCAGCGCGTATTGCGCCATGTGCACAGCTTGCAAAAAGAAATTGAGTTTCTTGTACAATTGCAATTCTCAGTTTCCTCGGATTATACCAATAATGTCATGCGGATACTGACGATTTTCTCGGTGATTTTCCTACCTTTAAATCTGATTGCAGGCATTTTCGGGATGAATTTCGAGCACATGCCGTTTTTACATAATTCAGACGGCGTGCTAATGACTTTGGGTGGAATGCTGAGCTTGTCCGCTTTGTTATTATTTTTGTTTAAACTCAACCGTTGGTTATAGACATGGAAGAAATTCAACGGGTTGCGGTGATTGTTTTGAATTGGCAAGGCGTGACGGACACTTTAGCCTGTTTAGAAAGTTTACTCGCCCTCGATTATCCCAATAAAACGCTGATTGTCTGTGATAATGACTCTCAAGATGATTCTATTCAACAAATTAGCGCGTGGGCGGCGACGCATTTTCCCGAAACTGCACGCGCCACACACTTGAATTTGCCTTATGAATTGTCAGACACGCCTTTAGATTTTGTGCTGCTGAAAACGCCGCGTAATTTGGGTTTTGCGGGCGGCATGAACGTGGCAATGCGTTATGTGCAGGCCTGCAGCAATTATCAAGCAGTGTGGTTATTGAATAATGACACTCAAATTGTGCCCAACGCGCTGACTGCTTTGGTGCATTGTGCCAATCGTCGCCCCGAAGTGGGATTGTGGGGCAGCACTTTGTTGGAATTGGACGCGCCTGAACAGGTGCAAGCGGCGGGCGGTTGTCGTTATCAGCCGTATTTGACCCGAACGCAGAGTGTGGGCAAGGGCGAATCTTTGGTGAAAGTGATGGAATATCCTGAAGATTTGCGGCTGGATTATATCAGCGGCGCAGCCTTGTTTATTCCGACGCGAGTTTTATACAAAGTCGGTTTTCTGAATGAAGAATATTTCTTATTTTACGAAGAGTTAGATTACACCCAACGTTTGAAACAAGCGGGGCTGCAAATTGCGTGGTGTAAAGCGAGTTGGGTTTATCATCAGGGCAGTGCCACCGTGGGCAATGTCAAAGCGGGCAATAAATCGAAATTGCAACGCGCGAATTATTATGAAAATTTGAGCACGTTAAAATACAGTGCGAATTTTTACCCGCGCAGTTTATGGCTGATTGCAATCATGCGCTTTGGTTTGAAAGCGGTGGCGGTGTGTGCACGCGGTGATTTTTTCCTGTTAAAACCTTTGTGGCAGGCGTATCGGGATTTTTGGCAACTATTTAAGACAAAAACTTAATGAAGGCATATTCAATGAAGCATATAAAGCTCTGGAGTTTAGTGTTGATAAGCTGTTGTATTTCTACGGCAACGATAGCAGAAGATGCTCGCCAATGGGTGAAACTTCCCGAACCCTTGCGGGAACACATTTCTCGTTCCCACGCGCCTGCGTGGGAATGCCGTCGAGACGCGCTGCGTCTCGGGGTATCGAGGGCGTGGCATTTTATCCCACGATTATTCTGTGTGATGGATTGGGGTTTGTGTTGGGTTGCCGTTGGCAACCCAACCTACGGAGCTAAGCCCTTGGGATAGGAAAAACAACACGGAAACCGTAGCTGAAGCCCCTATTTGAGCTGTTGGGACGATAGGCAGAACGACAACTATTTATATCGTTGCCCCAAGAACCACCGCGCAACAGGCGAAAACTCCCTCCACTGGCACATTTGGCATCCTTTCCATCCGTGTAATATCCTTTCTCACTACACGTCCATTCCCATACATTTCCCGCCATATCATACAAGCCAAAATCATTCGGCAACTTTTGACCTACCGCATGAGTCTGGCTACCTGAATTCGCACCATACCAAGCATATTCCCCCAAACGACTTTCATCATTTCCAAAATGCCACTTTGTCGTTGAACCAGCTCGTGCTGCATATTCCCATTCTGCTTCTGTCGGCAAACGATATGCTTTCCCTGTCTTTTTACCTAACCATGCCGTATACGCTTCTGCATCTTTCCAATGCACACAACTCACGGGATGATTATCGGCGGGCGTAAATCCTTTGGGATTCATTAAGCTATTACACTCATATTCACCAACATTTGCACCTGTGTAACCCGTTTCCTGCATGAACGCTTTAAATTGTCTCACTGTCACTTCATACTTACTCATGTAAAATGAATACATTTTCCACGCATGGACGGGCTTTTCATCACTCTCCCCATCAGTCGACCCCATCTCAAACGTTCCCGCTGGAATCAACACCATTTCAGGCTCATACGCTTGACGAGACGGTTTTAGCGCAGGTTCTGGAGCGGGAGGTGCAGGCTCTGCCACAAGAGCTTGCTGCACCACACCCCCACAGCCTGCAAAACAAAAACGCACCGGCGACATTTCCACCAATGGGACTTGTTGATTTCCAACAGTATCCGCCATCGTCAAACCCACTTCATTAAAAAATTCAGAAATATTTCGGCTGGTCAAACTGCGGTTTTTCAAACCTTCCACCAAATACTGCGTATAAAAACTATTCCGTTGATTCTTACTGCCCAAGGCTTTTTTCAAAGGCTGGGTTGCATAATTCATGATAAAACGTTCATATTTACCCAAACTCACCAAACCTTCCTCAAAAGTCCCCTTATGTTCTTCCAGAAAACCCGAAGGCACATTGCGGCACGCATCCAAAATCATCACATTAATGCCCTGTGCATTCTTGCTCCGCAAACTCCGAACCACAAAACTCGCATCAAGCGACTCTTCTTCTAAAGCGTCCCGCGTTCTCACCATCTCCTGAAAACTGCCCACTAAAAAATTCGTGTCGTGTGCATTCGGATCTTTGCCACTAAAACCATGCCCAGAAAAATAAAATAAAGCCACATCACCATTTTGCAAACCACTGGCGAAATTCTGCACCGCATTACTCATGCTGCGTTTATTTTTATCAGTTAATACCGTGACTTTAAAGCCTAAATTTTCCAAAGCCGCCGCCACATCCGTCGCGTCATTCACAGGATTACTTAACGCCCACTTCTCAGGATAATCCCCATTTCCAATCACCAACGCCTGCTTTTGCAAAGCCTGTGCAGGCAAAGCAAAAATCATTAAAAAATACAATAAATATAGATACATGCTGGTTTCCTTTTTAAAATCTTTACCTCCCCCTTTGAAAAAGGGGGATTGAGGGGGATTTAAGATCGTGGGAACTTTCGAGATTTTTAAATCCCCCCAGCCCCCTTTTTCAAAGGGGGGAGTAAGAAAAACTCACTTCAAACGCACAAACTCCACCCGCCGATTCAAAGCTTGCCCCACTTCCGTTTCATTAGTCGCCGCAGGATTTTCTTTTCCATAACCCTTGATTAGTAAACGAGTCTGCTCAACCCCGTGAGCACTCACCAAAAATTCCCGCACTGCCTGCGCCCGCCGCAAAGACAAACCTAAATTATAGCCTTTAGTGCCCTTAAAATCCGTGTGTCCTGCAATCAATATCACCGCTTCTTTTAAATCACTCTTCAAAGCTGCCGCATATTCTCGCAACAAAGGATAAGAATCTGCCTCAATCCTGTCCGAATCAAAAGCAAAATGAATCAACGCCCCCACTTTAGGCAAATCCGCAGGCAAATCATTAATAATGGCATCAAAACCCTTATCATCACCTGACAAACTTTTGTCCTCAAGTTGCTCATCAAACACAGCTTGTTTAGGCTTAGTTAAAGCCTCACTGATTTGCATGGCTGTTTGGGGAATTATTAAATCAGCCGCATTTGCTTGCGCTATCCACATCAAAAATAAACAAAATCGCCACATGTTTGCCTCCTTTTTTATATCTGAACCACAATTCACACAATTACCTTAATTACCAAAATTAAAAAATATTTTTCTCGTTCCCAAACTCTGTTTGGGAATGCCTGTCAGTCAAGCTCCGCTTGACAATACAGTACAGTTATCTTGCCCTCACATTTGGAAATGAGAAAATACTAAGTGTATTATCGCGTCATCTATTAAAGATGTTTCAGGCTTTCCGAGTCGTCAAGCAGAGCTTGACATGCACGCATTCCCAAACAGAGTTTGGGAACGAGAAATATTTTTTAATTTTGGTAATTGTGTGAATTGCGGTTCAGACAAACTTCTTTAAAATCCCAAGAAAATACAGCTATAATAAATCCACCACGACTTGAAATACAATTGAGAAAATCACCGATGAAACTTATTATCAAAACCAGTCTCTTAGTCACCGCTGTATTGCTCAGTGCACCCCCAGCAATGGCAAATCCCTTAGCCACCACTGCCATCACTTTTGCCATAGACATGTTCAAAAAATACGTCGTTGATGTTGCTGGAAAAGTCACCAAAGATTACATTAACCCAAAAAATCCCTCACAAGACGCGCTGACTCAACATCAACAACAAATTGCAGAACTCAACAAAAAATTTGACGAATTACAAAAACAAACCGCAACCACGCCCCAATTAGAAAACGCAGTCAAAAAACTGTCTGAAACCTTGGTGCAAATGCAAAGCGAAATGAATCAAAAACTTGAGCAACGTCAAGCCAATGCAGAAAAACACCTCGCAAACATTCAGCAAGCCCAGCAAAAAATAGAAGCCGCCACCACCGAAACCCCGATAAAATTCCCGATGAGCTACCAATTTCGTTCCGCCCAAGACAGCACAGGACAATTTCAAGCCCTCACGGAAAATGCCGTGCTGCATTCTGGCGACACCTACAAAGTGATTTTTACGCCCAACGAAAACCTGTATGTTTATATTTTCCAACAAGATGCCAGCAACCAAGTGCAACGCCTTTTTCCCATGGAAGAATACAAAGGCATTCGCTTAAACAATCACAACCCCGTCGAAAAAGGTAGACAATACGTGTTGCCCACAAAAGAAAAATCCTTTCGCCTTGATAAAACCACAGGCACAGAAAAGATTTACTTTATGGCTTCACGCTACAAAGATGCTGTTTTAGAGAATTTACCGCAAATAATGCACTTACCAAAAGCTGCCAGCATTGTGGCTGCTTTGCAAAATAAAGGCTTTGATGACATCGTCAGCGACGACAAAGTACACACTTTACAGTGGCAAGAGAATAATCAAAACATGTCCGCAGACTTGAACACACGCTTACAAAGTTGTAGCGGGTGTTTGAATGTTTTGACTTTTGAACACCAATAATAAAAAAATAAGACCTGCTAGGTTTTCAAAACCTAGCAGGTCTTAAATCAATAGCTAATCTTAAATACTGTGCAACGCATCCACCAAACGCAATACCGGCACAATTTCTAAATCGCCCATCGGCTCGCGCGGCGCATTGGCTTTAGGCACGATGGCGCGTTTAAAACCATGTTTTGCCGCCTCCCGCAAACGTTCTAGCCCATTGGGCACGGGACGAATTTCCCCCGCCAGCCCGACTTCCCCAAACACCACCAATTCCCGAGGCAAGGGCGCATTTCGCAAACTGGACAAAATTGCGAGTAATACCGCCAAATCTGCCCCTGTTTCATTCACGCGCACACCGCCGACCACATTAATAAATACGTCTTGATCATAAGTGACCACGCCGCCATGTCGATGCAACACCGCCAATAACATCGCCAAGCGATTTTGGTCTAAACCCACCGTCACCCGCCGCGAATTCGGGCTGTGCGATTCATCGACTAAAGCTTGCATTTCCACCAACATCGGGCGACTGCCTTCGCGAGTCACCATAATCACACTGCCTGCGACTTCTTCCTCGTGGCGCGATAAAAATATGGCAGAAGGATTATTCACTTCACGCAACCCACGGTCGGTCATGGTGAACACGCCCAATTCGTTCACTGCCCCGAAACGATTTTTAAACGCCCGCAACACCCGAAAACGGCTGCTACTGTCACCTTCAAAATACAGCACGGTGTCAACCATGTGTTCCAAAACTCGAGGCCCTGCTAGCGAACCATCTTTGGTCACATGTCCGACGAGAAAAATAGCGGTATTGGTTTGTTTGGAAAAGCGCACCAATTGAGCCGCACTTTCACGCACTTGGGCGACAGAACCGGGCGCGGATTGCAAACTCTCGGTGTACACGCTTTGAATCGAGTCGATGACAATCACACGCGGCTTTTCTTTTTGCGCAGTTTGTAAAATGCGTTCAATCTGGGTTTCGGTGAGCAATTTCACCTTGTGCACGTCCAGCCCCAAGCGATGGGCGCGTAAACTCACTTGTTGTGGCGATTCTTCCCCCGTCACATACAAGGGATTTTGTTCGCTCTGGTGACTCATCGCAGAGAGGGTTTGAATTAATAAAGTCGATTTCCCAATCCCCGGATCACCGCCAATCAGCACTACCGAACCTGAAACTAAGCCGCCTCCAAGCACACGATCCAATTCGCTTAAACCGCTTAAACTGCGACTTTCTTCACGGGCTTCGACGGCATCGAGTAAACAAACCCCAGCTTGTACCCCTGCATAATTGGTAAAGCGTGCGGCATTGCGCAGCGTGCTCGAAGGCGGTTCGGCAATGCCTTCCACTAAACTATTCCATTCGCCACAATCGGGACACTGTCCCATCCATTTTGGCGACATTGCCCCACATTTTTGGCAGTTATAAACCGTTTTACTTTTGCTTGCCATGATTTAATCACGCGGCCAATCGCTGAAAGGAAAAGGTTTTTCGTCGGTGTTATAAGTCAAATAACTCACCACATCATACACATAAATGCTGAGACTGCGCCCAAATTGCAGCAATTGCTCGTTCAAATTTCCCGTGCTGAGCACCGTACCAAATTGAATCGCCACCACCGCCAACACCAAATAAATCCCAACATAATAAAAAAACAACACAAACATCAACATGGTGATGCCGCGTGCCCAAACCTGCCCAAAATTGAAAATATTTTTTAACATTGCTTTTAAACGTCCTAAAGAATGGCGAATACCCTATGCACACTGCCTGAGATAAATTCCAGTCTACACCAAATATTGCAACACTGTTATGGCTCGCTTATTGCTTAAATAATGCAAGGATAATAATATTTTTATTAGACAAAGTCTAAAGTGTCTTAATAAATAATATTAATTTAATTCAATATGTTAAAAATGATTATTGTTATAAATAACTGTATTATTGAAAATATTCATTTGTTTATTGTATATTACGCAACCTGCGCTAGTATTATTAGAACTTTTCATAGATTTTATCAGCAATATTAATTTGTATATCAGTATATTGAGGTATTCATCATGAGCGACACAATCAATATTCCCACAGTGTCAGAAATTGCTACATTTGTTCCCTTAGAAATTACTGATTTCCTCAGTATTTCAGGCTTACAAGCTGTACAAGACGATTTCGCTCGCAGAGTTGGGGTTGCCTCGATCATGACCTATCCCAATGGTCTTCCCATCACCAAACCCAGTAATTTTTCCCGTTTATGTCAGCTTATTCGTAAAACTAAAAAAGGCGAAGCAAATTGTATTAATTCTGACAAGATTATTGGGAGTTCTACCCGCGATGGGGCAACCATTCAGCCCTGTAAAAGTGGCGGCTTGTGGGATTCTGGTGTGCGTATTCATATCGGGCAAATGCATATTGCAAGTTGGCTCATTGGGCAAGTGATGAATGCTGAACAAGCCACCAAAATCGATAAAATGATGTATTACGCGCGTGATATTGGGGTAAATATCGATGATTTTAGTGCGGCGATTGCCCAAGTCACGGTGATGGACGAAGACAAATTCACTGCAATCAGTAACGCCTTGTTTGTGTTTGCCAAACAATTGGGGCATTTTGCAGAACACCTTGTCGCAGACAACAGTGGGTTATACAGAACGGAGTTGGGCAACATCATTGCTAAACAACCCAATATCTCAGTTTTATATGAGGTTTGGGACAGAATGATTGAAGATTATCATCATGGAAAACTGAGTGTTTAGCAGATTTTGTAGTATGCTAAAAATAAACAGAAGTGATTAATTGATAACTACAAAGTATAGTGAGTGTTAAGGAGAGAGCGATGAGTGCCATTATTGAGATTATTCCCGCCACTGATTTCAACCAAGCCGAACCCGTTACCCAATTTTTCAAGGTCTCAGGATTGCAGACTTTGCAAGATGATTTTTGTCGTAAAACGGGGGTCGCTTCCCTCATGATGTATCCCAATGGCATTCCTATCACCAAACCCAGTCGATTTTCTCGTTTATGTCAGCTGATCCGCAAAACCCCAAAAGGGGGTGTCAACTGCACCAACTCCGACAGAATTATTGGGAGTTCTGCCCGTCATGGTGCAACGATTCAGCCCTGTAAAAGCGGTGGTTTGTGGGATTCAGGCGCACGCATTCATGTGGGGCAAACGTATGTGGCAAACTGGTTAATTGGACAAGTGATGAATGAAGAACAAGCTACCAAAATCGATAAGATGATGAATTATGCCTATGAGATTGGCGCAGACATCGATGACTTCAGTGCGGCAATTGCCCAAGTCACGGTAATGGATGAAGACAAATTCACTGCATTGAGTGATGCCTTGTTTATATTTGCCAAGCAGTTGGGGCGTTTCGCAGAACAAAAGACGGCTGACAACTTTACTGAATGCAAAACAGAGTTGAGCAATATCATTGCTAAACAATCAAATATCTCCGTGTTGTATGAGGTTTGGGATAAAATGATTGATGATTATCAACAAGGAAAACTAAAGAATTAGCGATGCCTTGTGATATAGGTAGAGACAGGATTTATAACAACAAGAACGTTGTAAGGAGAATACAATGAGTGCCACGATTATTAAAATTGTTCCCGCTGCCGATTTTGATCAACATGAACCTATCACCCAGTTTTTTAAAGTTGCAGGCTTACAGACTTTACAAGATTATTTTTGTCAAAAAACAGGGGTTGCTTCCCTGATTATGTATCCTAAAGGGATTGCGATTACCAAACCCAGTAATTTTTCGCGGCTGTGCCAATTGATTCGCAAAACTGAAAAAGGTTTAGTGAATTGCACAAAATCAGATGTGATTATTGGCAATTCCATGATTGCAGGCGCAACGATTCAGCCCTGTAAAAGTGGTGGTTTGTGGGATTCTGGTGTGAGAATTCATATTGGGCAAATACACATTGCCAACTGGTTGATTGGGCAAGTCATGAATGAAGAACAAGCCACTAAAATTGACAAGATGATGTATTACGCCCGCGAAATTGAGGCGAATATCGATGATTTCAGCGCGGCAATTGCACAAGTGACCGTCATGGATGAAGACAAATTCACCGCATTTAGTAACGCGCTTTACATTTTCGCACTGCAACTGGGACACTTTGCCGAACATGGTGAATCAGATCATTTAGCCATAAACTACATGAAACTGAAAGAAATCATTGACAAACAACCCAACACCAAGGTTTTGTATGAGGTGTGGGATCGTATGGTGGCGGAGTTTGAACAAGGTAACTTATGTGCTTAGTTTGACTGGGTCCACGCCCTAGACATCAAACCCAGTATTTAGCCCTTTTTCAGGGGGAGAGGCGTGCTTAAGCTTTAAATTCCCCCGCATTCCGCTACGCTCCATACAGGCTATGCCCTTAGGCTTAAGTTTTCAGTGGAGCGTGGTAAATTTTTCAAACTAGCGTTTTGCCAACAAGCCCGCCGCAGGATATTTATTAAAATATTGCTGAATGCCTTGGAAAATTGCCGCCGCCATGCGTTGCCGTGCTTGGGGATTGTTCAATTTCTGCTCTTCCACAGGATTTGAAATAAACGCAGTTTCCACCAAAACTGAGGGAATATCAGGTGAGCGCAACACCATAAATCCCGCCTGTTGTACCCGTGCATAGTGCATACTGCCGATTTTACTCAAAGAACTCAACACACTTTGCGCCAAATGCGCACTGGCTTCCAGCGTGCCCGACTGCGATAAATCCAATAACACCGAAGCCAGCAATTCATCTTTATCATTCAAACTCACACCGCCAATCAAATCCGCCGCATTTTCCTTTTCTGCCAACCAATGCGCCGCCTCACTGCTCGCACCGCGCTGCGAGAGCATATAAACTGAAGAACCGTGTGAACCTGAAGTTTTTTCCGCGTCCGCATCCGCATGAATTGAAACGAATAAATCCGCTTGATGTTGTCGTGCTAAATCAATGCGTTTCCGTAAACTGAGAAAATAATCTCCGTCTCGAATCAACACCGCCCGCATTCCGGGTTGCGCACTGATCATTTGCGCCAATTCTTTTGCCAAGGGGAGCACCACATCTTTTTCTTTCGTGCCATAGCGTCCTGAAGCTCCGGGATCAATACCGCCGTGTCCTGCATCCACCGCAATGATGATTTCACGCCCATTGTTTGGGGTGGTAGATTCGGCAACTTTCATGCTTTCGACCGCAATTTCACTGCGAGGTGCAGCTTTTGGAGCAGGCGCGGGAGTTGGTACAGGTTTACTTGCAGGGACTGCGGGAGTCACAGGTGCAACAGGCGTAGGTGCAGTTTGTACTGGTGCGGGCGTTGCAGGAGTTGCAGGCGCAGGTGAATTTGCTGAAAACACATCGACAATTAATTGATATGCGCCGCCCGCCGTGCTAGGTTTGGCTAAATAGCTTTTGGTGCGCACATTCATTTTTAAATCAAATACGAATCGCCAATCATTGCCACCACGCGGCGCCGTGCGAACTTCTTTAAATAAGCTATGATCGCTAGCAACTTCGGTGATGTTGCCCTGCAATTCCACATTTTTCAGATCGACCACCAAACGCTGTGGTGAATCCAAAGTGAAAATATTGTGGGCGGCAGGTGCACTGAGTTCAAAAATCACCCGACTTTGTTCGGCACTGACTTTGGTCACATGAACATTAATAATTTGGGCCGCAAAACTTGGACACGCAAGCCCGAATAAGGCAATCGCTAGCCAGATGTTTTTCATAAATTTATTCACAACTAACACCATATTTTTGTGTAAATTTATAGGGTATCGAGTTGTACTATAAAATGCAAGACAGTGATTTTTCACGTTATCATTCCGTGTTTAAAGTTTATTATGCCAACCGCCCGTGGGCGAATTAAGGAGTGAATATGAGTTCTCTTAAAAAAATAGGATTGCTATTGTGCACGCTGGGCTTGCTCAGTGCTTGTGGTGATGAACCTCCGCCGCCTAAAGTTGTGCCGAAAACGGTGCAAGCTCCCCCGCCGCCCAATGTGATGGAAACCATCAAGGCGCGTGGAAAATTGCTGGTTGGGGTGAAGCGTGTGCAAACCATGCTGAATACCCTTAACGCACGTCAAGAAATTGTTGGTCTGGAAGCGGATTTAGCAAAATTATTCACCGACAGTTTTTTGAGCAATAAAAACAAGGTTGACCTTAAATTAGTGTTGCCTCAAGCCATGTCCAATATGTTACTCGGGCGCACGGTGGATTTCCTGATTGCCAGTTTAACCCGTCAAGAACTCGATGAGTTAAAAGGAATGCAGGTGATTCCTTTGCCCAGCAACATGCGCGAAGTTTCTGAAGAATCCGATGCCGCATTGAATTATGTAATTTTAGTGCGCCCCGAAGATCAAGCTTTAATCGAACAATTAAACAAGTTTGTTTCCCGTATTCGAGATTCGGGAGAATACGCCAAACTTTATGACTTATGGGTAATTAAACCCAAAGCCCGCGAAGCGGCAACGATTTCCAACGAACGCGCTGAACAACCTACGACACAAGAGCCTGTACAAGAAGGTGTCGTGTTGCCGCGTCCTGAACGCAGCAATAATTAAGTCACACACTGTACGTTCTTTTTTAAACCAAGAGCGTACAGTCTCCTCCCAGCTTAACGTGTTTACGCCTGACATTTCACAACTTTCACTGCCCGCTGAATTGGATGCCGCTTTAGCACAAACCAATCCGCAGGCTTATGGTGAATTGCTGTGGCAAAGTTTAGAAAATATTGGCTACCACTTGCCTAATGCGAATTCACATTTACAGATTTGTAGCGACGATCCCAAGATTCAGCACTTGGCTTGGGAAACACTCGCCCATCCACAACACGGCTATTTAGCGCACAGTTTAAATTTAAATATCAGCCGTGCACTTCCAAAAACCGCCACAACTTTCAAACCCGCTCGAAACTCGCCTGTACAAATTTTATTATTTAATACACAGGTTAAACAACGACTTGGCTTAGAGCAGGAACAACAAGCCTTACAGCACTTATTTGCAGCTTATCCCGCCACCGTGCGCTTTGTGGTCAATTACGACGGGCGTTTTTCAAAGTTTTGTGAACTGTTGCAGCAACAAACTTGGGATTTGGTGATTTTTAGCGGACATGCCTTAGCCGCTACAAGTCCTTGTTTACTCTTTGAAAGTGAGCATCAGCCTTTTGAAGCCGTTTCCACAACCCAACTACAAAACTTATTTAAACAAGCTTCTGTACAGTGTTTAATTTTAGCCGCCTGCCAATCTGCTCATGCTAGCAATTCACAACCCAGTTTAACCCAAACCCTAGCAGCAAGTGTGCCGCATGTGATTGGAATGCGGGAAAGTATTTTAGATCGGGCAAGTCAGGTTTTTGTGGAAAACTTTTGTGCGGAAATTGTGCGCGGGGCAAATATTGGCGATGCGGTACAACAAGCGCGTTTGGCGATGCAGCATTTATTAACGCAAGGGGTAGTGTGGCGCGATAAATATCATCGTCCCTGTGCTGTGCCGAATGCGATGCAGTGGAGTTTCCCTGTGTTGTACAGCGACAATCCGCAAACCCGACTGCTGGAAAAATCTGACCTTATAATAGAAACTACGCCGCCTGCTCTATTTATCGGTCGTCGCCGTGAATTGCGAGAATTGCACGCACTGTTAGCCCAACAACAGGTAATTATTTTGGAAGGGGGCGCGGGCATGGGAAAAACTGCGCTGTTACAACAATTGTGGCGTGATTTGCACTCGGCACAACAGCAAAGTTTTGTGCTGAATAATTTACAACAAATTTCAAAACTTACTGAAATAAAAAAGAAAGTGCTCTGTGTAATTGAAGCGGAGCACTGTGTGGATAGCGTAGATAAATTATGGGCGGCGTTAAACACGCTGCATAATCCAGAACTTTCCCTGATGATTAGCACCAGAAATCATAAGAAAATCAATGCGGAATTCTTTCCATGTTATCGCCTAACTGCACCCAGTTTTGAGGATTTTGTCAGTTATGGCGAAAGCTTGGGGCTGTATTATTCTACGGTGCAATATCGCCTGTTATATCAAACGACAGGCGGTAATTTCAATCTATTCAAACTATTACAAACACAAACTTTACCCACTGATCGGGCGAGCTTCTTAAAACAATTGGCCGTAGTACGGCGTTATTTACAAGCCTTACAGCGTGATTCGTAAACACTGTTTACTGGCGAGCTTGGGGCAATAAACGAATTTTTTTGATATACGACATGATGCGACTGGAAACTTTCGCATTTGCAATCACAGGGGCAATAGCCACAGCATCTACTTGATAACGCTTTAATAATTGAGGCGTTTCTTTCATAGCACGATAATGTTGTACGGCGGCTTGCACACTTTTGGTTAATAAACCATCGTGGATAGGTTTGGGCAAGAAACGATAAACTTGTCCGTGATTGATGAGTTCAATCAAAATTTTCGTGTCTTGGAACGAGGTTAAAACCAAGGTCAACATTTGCGGATTGTATTGTTTTAACAGCTTAATCACCCCGCTCACTTCTTCCGCACCGACCCGCACTTCAGAAATCACAATTGCAATCGGCTGCGATTCCAAAACTTCAAAGGCACGATCTAAACTGCTGGCATGATGTAAATGGTGCTCTTTGCCCAATACATTACATAAGGTTTGCTGGGTTTGCAGGTCGTCGTCGATTAATAAGAAATGCAAAGCATCACGGGCAACGCCGTCCGTTTTTGGGACTGGCTGGGTAAATTGTTCCAAACTGATAGCAATTTCAGCGGCTTTTGCAACGGTGTCTTTAATCTCGTCAGAATTCCAAGGCTTGTTGATGTAACGAAAAATTTCGCCTTCATTGACCGAATTGACCACGGCACTTAAATCAGAATAGCCCGTAAGTAATAAACGCATGGTGTTTGGAGAAACTTCTTTCACACAACGCAGGAAGTCCACACCTAACATTGAGGGCATCCGTTGGTCACTGATAACGACATGAATCTTTTCTTTACGAACAATTTCCAGAGCTTCTTCGGGATCAATTGCGGTGTGAACGGTATATTGTCCCCGAAACAACATTTTCAGCGAGCGTAAAATACGTTCTTCGTCATCGATAAATAAAATGCGGGCTTTCTCATTCATTGGGCTTTCCTTGCGCGGGCGGTGGAGCGGCTTTTTTGGGAGCAATCGGAAGACTGATTAAAAATCGTGTGCCTTTACCTTGTTGTGAGGCAACTTTAATCTGTCCACCGTGCTGTTGAATAATCTTGTAACTAATTGATAAACCCAGACCTGTTCCCTCACCAATCGGTTTGGTGGTGAAAAAGGGGTCAAAGATTTTAGGTAACACTTCTTTGGGAATTCCGCTGCCATCGTCTTGCACCACCGCATAAACACATTTTTCATCCGCGTATGTTTTCAGTAATACGTTGCCTTGCGTGGGCATGGCTTGGGCGGCATTGGTCAAAAGATTGAGAAAAACTTGATTAATTTGCGAGGGAGAACAGGGGATTTTTGGAATATCACCGTACTGCTT
Source organism: Thiotrichaceae bacterium (assembly GCA_028688145.1). Lineage (GTDB taxonomy): Bacteria > Pseudomonadota > Gammaproteobacteria > Beggiatoales > Beggiatoaceae > JAQTYU01. The sequence continues at coordinate 560,624 of JAQTYU010000002.1, forward strand.
AATCACTTTCACTTTGTGTTTTATCGTGTTTTTGGCAATCACTAAGGTACTTTCAAAACAATCATTTAGAGAAATATTATCTACTTTGGCTTGATCAAGGCGACTAAAATTCTTTAAATTCAGCACTAACTCTGAAATTTGCTCAACACCATATAAGGTATCTTTGAATAAGTCTTGCATTTCGGCAAAACTGTCCTCTTCTTTAAAGACTGCACTACGTTCGGCAATATCATTGAGCTGGGCTTGTAACTGGACTTCGTCAGATTCTTCTTCACTATATAGAGTTGTGACCAAAGTATCGTAGACACTGACCAGTTCTTGCGCTTGGGTAAATAATTGCTGTGTCATCTCGACATTATTGCGCACATAACCCAAGGGCGTGTTAATTTCGTGGGCAACTCCTGCGACCATTTGCCCCAAAGATGCCATCTTTTCAGACTGTACTAATTGTGCTTGAGATTCTTGTAAACGTTTATAGGCTTTTGCTAACTCACCTGAATGTTTCGCAAGCTGTCGTTCCATCGCTTTTAGAAGGTGTAACACCACACCAATGCCTTTATATTCACCCTTATCAGTGATAATAAAGTCTTCCATTATCGGGAAATGGATATGTTCAGTAATGTATTCGCTGGCGGATTGCATGGTTTGCGAGCTTTCCACTATCAGCGGTTTCGTATTCATAATCTGCCCGATGGATTGATTACCATACAATTCTCGCCCATAACGCTGAAGAAATATCTTCATCAGCTCGTAGCGACTAATCACACCCACAGCCCGACCATTATCTACTATAGGTAATGATAAGAGTTGGTTGTAACTATCTAATAAGAACAAATCACCCACTTCACTAATCTTGTGTTGTAAAGTAATCGGTGAAATCGGGATTAATAGCGAAGAAACCCGTGCAACTGCACTCATGATAGATGCCCACAGTGGTCTTGCAAATAGCCAACTTATGTTGAATAACTTATTGAAACATAATACTTAGAGTCGCCAATTCTAAGTAAACAATGTGACAGTTTAGTGAAAGCTTATAAAAAGTTTCACGAAAAAGTTGACAAGGACTGTGTAGGCTGTATAATGCGCATCTCTCGACGACAAGCAGTAAAGTTGAAGAGAAAGGGAAGAGGAGTATTGCTTTCCATTTTAGGAAAGTAGTTTTAAGTTTTACTTCTAGTTTGATTTAGTTAGAAGCTGAAACGAACCTAAAAGAAAGTGTTGACAGTAGCGAAAGATGCTGTATAATACGCCACTCTGCTGACGAAGCAGAGACAAGCAGGAAGATGTTAAATTAGTAAGTAGTTCATTACTTAGTCGAAACCTTCCCGTGTTAGAGTTGATTCAGAAATGAGTTAAAAACTTTAAGATGAAAAAGCTTGACAGTGAGAAGAAACACTGTATAATGCGCCACTCTACTGAATAAGTAGAAAGCAAGTTTGGAAACTCAGTTGTATCAAGTTTCCCATGTTTAAGTGACAAAATGATGAAACTTAAATATGAAATAAAACTTGACAGAGAGAA
>JAQTYU010000019.1 GCA_028688145.1 Thiotrichaceae bacterium
ACTTGCCTCAAGGCAGCTATAGCTTTTCTGAGCTGCAACCAAAAAGTTTATATAATCGTATTCGTCACATCGTTTCGGATTCATTCCCTTTTCGATGCTACTTTTGCGCCAACTGCGTAACTCCTAATTCAAACAAAAAAGCAGCTATCCTGCAACGGGTTTTCGCTCAAGCAGCGGGAGAGCATCAGAGCAAGGAATAAAGCAAGATAAAACCTTGAATCTTTAGCGGGTGTAGACGCTATGATTAATTCAATAACTACCGCATAATTCCTTCAAAAGCTTGATTAAATCCATTGTTTTATAAAGTGGTTATCTCACACAAACCGCTTGACAGCTGGCGCGTATTCAGTAAGCATTTTCACTTATTTTTTATTCCTATCCCAGTCCCAAAGGAGTTTTCCCATGCAACAACATCGCTTACGCACTTTGAGTGTTTTATTATTTTCTCTGGGTTTAAGTCAATTCAGTTTTGCCGCCGATACTTTGAAAATTGGGGTTGGTGTGCCTTTGACAGGACGTAATGCCGCGTTTGGCGATCAAATTTTCCGGGGCGCACAACAAGCCGCCGAAGATATTAATGCCGCTGGCGGTGTCGATGGCAAAAAGATTGAATTAATCAAAGGCGATGATGCCTGCGAACCCAAACAAGCGGTTTCTGTCGCGCAGCGTTTTGTAGAAGTGGACAAAGTGCAAGCTGAAATCGGACATTTCTGTTCCTCCTCCACCATTCCCGCCACCGAAGTTTATGCCGAAGCAGGCATTCTCGCGATTACTCCCGGTTCCACCAATCCCAAAGTCACTGAACGTAATTTACCCACGATTTTCCGCGCTTGTGGACGCGATGACCAACAAGGCAAAGTCGCCGCAGAATACATGGTCAACAAGTTGAAAGCGAAAAAAGTCGTTTTAGTTCACGACAAAGATACCTACGGACAAGGCATTGCGGACTCCGTGCGCACCAATTTGCAAAAACTCGGAATCACTGAATCTCTATATGAAGGTTTAACCCGTGGCGAAAAAGATTTCAATGCTTTAGTTACCAAAATCAAAGCCTTAAATCCTGATGCGGTGTATTTTGGCGGTTTGTACAACGAAGCGGGTTTATTAGTGCGTCAGTTGCGTGAACAAGGCGTGAAAGCGGCATTTATCGCAGGCGACGGCATTGTGTCTGAAGATTTCGTGACCGCAGCGGGCGGCAAACAATTCTCACAAGGGGTTTATATGACCTTTGGCGCGGATTCTCGCAAACTGCCTTCTGGTAAAGCCGTAGTCGAAAAATTCCGTAAAGCAGGTTTTGAACCTGAAGGCTACACCTTGTACGCCTACACTGCGATGCAAGCGATTGCCGCCGCTGTGCAAGGGACAAAAAGCACCGACGGTATGAAACTTTCCAAATGGTTAAAAGCCAATACCGTGAGTACGGTGATGGGCGACAAAGCTTGGGATGAAAAAGGCGACTTAAAAGTCACGGATTACGTGATGTATCAATGGGATAATAACGGAAAATACGCCGAAGTCGCGCCGTAAGTCGCTGCAATGACTGCGTATATTCTCGCACAACAATTAGTCAACGGCGTGGTGCTCGGCGCAATTTACGGGCTAATCGCCGTCGGCTACACCATGGTCTATGGCATCATGGGCATGATTAATTTCGCCCACAGTGAAATTTACATGCTCTCCGCGTATTTGAGCACGATTGTGTTAGCGGTTTTAGTCTATTGGGGCATTCAATCTCCTTTAGTCTTGATTTTGCTTACTTTAGGCGTTGCCATGAGCATGACCGCGCTGTATGGCTGGGTGATTGAACGCCTCGCCTACCGTCCGCTGCGCGATGCCCCGCGCCTTGCCCCGCTGATTTCTGCGATTGGGATTTCTTTAATTTTACAAAGTTATGCCGTGCTCACCCAAGGCGCGAAAACCAAAGGCATTCCAACGTTTATCGAAGGCGTGACTCGTTTTGGGGACGCTGTGAATAACGTGCAAATCAGCAATATTCAAGTGTTAATTCTTATCATTGCGCTGTGCAGCATGGTTGCCTTGAATTTCATCATTCAACACACCGCGTTTGGGCAAGCCTGTCGCGCTACCCAACAAGATCGCGGCATGGCAGAAATTCTCGGGATTAATACTGATAAAGTAATTTCTTTAGTATTTGTCATCGGCTCAGCAATGGCGGCGGTGGCGGGTTTATTAGTCACCATGAATTATGGTTCATTCGACTTCAACATCGGCTTTGTGATGGGCGTGAAAGCGTTTACAGCGGCGGTGTTGGGCGGGATTGGCTCGTTGACGGGCGCAATGTTGGGCGGGATTATTTTAGGCGTGAGTGAATCGCTGTTTGCGGGTTTGGTGAACAGCGATTACAAAGACGTGTTTGCATTCAGCCTGTTGGTGATTTTCCTGATTTTCCGCCCCAGCGGCTTATTGGGCAAACCCGAGGTTGAAAAAGTTTGATGCACTTAAAACACGCCTTGAAAGATGCGCTGCTTGTCGGAGTTTTGGCATTGCTGCTATTTCTCCCGATGACAGGCATCGCGTTGGCTGAAAATTACAGTTTTAACGCCCGCTTACATGTGCCGTTTTTATTGGCAGGCATGGTGATGTTAGGGCGTTTTATTTTTTCCTACGCGCTGCACACCTATCATTCTCGCCAGTGGGTGAAACGCTTAATTCACCGTGAAGACCGCCCACGTTTTATTCTGCGTCCACAACGTCACTGGATACTACTGATTTTATTTATATTCGGGTTGGTTTTGCCATTTACCTTAAGCAATTACGGTTTAAACACCGCTATTTTAGCTTTGATTTATGTATTGCTGGGTTTGGGTTTAAATATTGTAGTCGGCTTGGCGGGCTTGTTGGATTTAGGCTTTGTCGCGTTTTATGCGGTCGGCGCGTATACCTTCGCGCTGGGCGGGCAATATTTTGGGCTGGGATTTTGGGGCGCAATTCCTGTCGCAGCCGCGATTGCAGCCTTGTGTGGTGTGTTGTTAGGTTTTCCCGTGCTGCGTTTGCATGGCGATTATTTAGCAATTGTCACCTTGGGTTTTGGGGAAATCATTCGCCTGATTTTAACCAATTGGATAGAAGTCACCGGCGGCCCGAATGGCGTGCAAGTCCCTACTTTACAAGTATTTGGCTTTGAATTTACCCGCATTGCCAAAGCGGGCGGCGTGCCGATTCACGAATATTTAGGCGTTGCCTACTCCACCGCGTACCGCTATTGGTTTTTGTATTTAGTGCTGTTTTTGGTGGTGTGCGCGATGATTTTTGTGTTGAATCGTTTACGCAGCTTGCCGATTGGACGGGCGTGGGAAGCCTTACGCGAAGATGAAATTGCCTGTCGTTCTTTAGGCATTAATCCTGTCACGGTGAAATTGTCCGCCTTCAGCATGGGCGCGATGGTGGGCGGTGTGGCGGGGGTATTTTTTGCCGCGCAACAAGGTTTCATCAACCCAACTTCGTTCACGTTTTTTGAGTCTGCATTAATTTTGGCAATCGTGGTGCTCGGTGGCATGGGTTCGACGTTGGGCGTGGTGTTGGCGGCGATTGTGCTGACTTTATTACCCGAAGTATTGCGCGAGTTTTCACAATATCGCATTGTTTTATTTGGTGGTTTGATGGTGTTGATGATGGTATGGCGACCGCGTGGTTTTATCAGTTTGCAACGCCGCCAATTTGAGGGCGCAGCATGAACCCGATTCTTCGCGTGGAAAATTTAAGCATCGAATTCGGGGGCATTGTCGCGCTTAACCAAGTCAATTTCCAAATTCCTCGCAACCAAATTAGTGCCTTAATTGGACCCAACGGCGCGGGTAAAACTACTTTGTTTAATTGCGTCACGGGCTTTTATCGCCCCCGTGAGGGCAAAATTTTTCTGCACGGGGCGCGGCAAACTTCAGAATTATGCGGTTTGTTAAACCCAGGTTGGTTAAGCCGTGATTTAGGCTTGTTACAAAGCTTGCAGGCGCGTTTTTTTGGTGGCTCACATGTGTTGAATCATTTAGGTGTGGCGCGGACGTTTCAAAACATTCGTTTATTTCAACAAATGAGTGTGATGGAAAATTTATTAGTGGCACAACATACCAAATTAAAAGGCAATTTATTCAGTGGTTTATTTAACACGCAAGCCTATGTAAACAGCGAACGCACCGCTTTGGAAATTGCACGGTATTGGTTAGATTTCTTTGAATTAAGCCCGTATTTAAATAAATTAGCCGCAGAACTGTCTTATGGACAACAACGCCGTTTAGAAATTGCCCGGGCTTTGTGTACGCGCCCACAATTACTGTGTTTAGACGAGCCTGCTGCTGGTTTGAATCCTCAAGAAACTGCCGAATTAAGTCGCTTGTTGCAACGACTTTGTGCGCAAAGCCAGCTCAGCATTTTGTTAATTGAGCATGATATGCGTTTAGTGATGGAAATTTCACAACATATTATTGTTTTAGACCACGGCGAAGTGATTGCGATAGGCACGCCCGCACAAATTCAGCAACATCCGCAGGTGTTGGCTGCGTATTTGGGGACGGAATATGGATAAAAGTTTCTTTTCTTTACAAGAAGTTGAAAGCAGTTACGGGCGTTTGCCTGTGTTGCATAAAGTCTCTTTACAAGTGCAGCAAGGGGAAATTGTCACCTTAATCGGGGCTAATGGTGCGGGAAAAACCAGTTTGCTGATGACGATTTTCGGCAATCCACGCGCCACGCACGGGCATATTTACTGGCAAGGCAAGGATATTGCGCATTTACCGACGCATCATATTGCGGGTTTGGGGATTGCGCTAGTGCCTGAAGGGCGACGCATTTTTCCTGCGATGACGGTGGCGGAAAATTTGGCGATGGGCGGGCGCAACAGTGTTTATGCCAGTGTGGATTTAGAAAAGATTTTGGAGATGTTTCCACGGCTGAAAGAGCGTTTTAAACAGCGGGCGGGTACTTTGTCGGGCGGCGAGCAGCAAATGTTAGCCATCGGGCGCGCGTTGATGAGTCGTCCACAATTACTGCTGTTAGATGAACCCAGTTTAGGACTTGCTCCACTGATTGTTAAGCAATTATTTGAGATTTTGGAAGAAATTGCGAAGCAAGGCATGACCATTTTTCTGGTTGAACAAAATGCGAATCATGCGTTAAAGCTGGCGGATCGAGCTTATGTTTTGGTGAATGGTCAGATTGAATTGAGCGGAACGGGCGCGGAATTATTGGATAATCCCGAGGTGAAACGGGCATATTTGGGGAGTTTATGAGTCGATTTGAAATTATCACTGTGGCATGGGATAGCCCACAGGCGGCGTTGTTACGCGTGATTCGGGAACAAGTTTTTATTCAAGAACAAGGCGTTCCCATTGCCTTGGAGTGGGAAAGCCATGAGGATGAAATGCAGGCGGTGCATTTGTTGGCATTAGACAGTTTTGGAAATCCGATAGGAACCGTGCGCTTGTTGCCCAGTGGACAAATTAGCCGCATGGCGGTGATGGCAGACTGGCGTAAACAGGGTGTGGGCAGTGCCCTATTGACGAAAATAGTGGCAATTGCACAGGTTCGTGCTTGTTCTCGAATTTTTTTACATTCTCAAGTTTATGCTATCCCTTTCTACCATAAATTTGGATTTACGGCGTGTAGTGATGTTTTTGAGGATGCTGGCATTCCACATCAAGAAATGTTTTTGAATGCGGTTGCGATAACATCCTGTTAGCCCAAAAGAATGAGAATACTTGAGGGAGAAGTTCATCAGCCCCGACAAGGTCATTTGCCTGTCCTGCCGTTAAAAAAAGAGCGGATCGCCCAAAGCATCAACCACCGCATGAATCTTTGTACTTAAACCGCCTCTGCTACGACCGATGTCTTCACCCATGCCTGCACTGTGTTGATGTGCACTGACGATAGTGCTATCTAACCTGAGTTCGGGATAAGAAAACTTAAGTCTTTCAAATAACAATAAGTTAAAAATTACGGTCTAAATTTATATGGAATTGTTGGGTAATTGACAAAACCCGACATATTTTTTAGATAAGATTTATTTTTAACTAACTAGATTTATTAAGTTTTTTGCTATTTCTTAAACAGAACTCAGGTTAAGTAACATTAACCTCAACCGCTGACTTTACTAATGCTATTAATGTGGTCAAGTACGAATTATGGCGGTGCAACCTACATCGCTGGAAATGTAATCGCTGTTAGAACAGTTTGCACAGAAAACCGTACAGCAATATATACTTTAACTGATTATTTAGCCCAGTTATTTAATTTTTTGACTCGCCCCCCCTTTAGCTGGATGCAATTCAAGATTAAGGTAGTAACCCGTTCATGTTATGGAATTCTTAACTATGTGCTATCATTATGCGCATAGTAGAGTTTGCCCGTTGTTAATCATTGGGCTTGGATTGGGAAGAAATAAAATGGCAAAAACCGCAAAAAGTCTGGTACTGGTGCCGCAATACCGTCTGAAAATTGTCAAAGCGGAAAAAGGCAAAGCAAGTTATAGTCGTAAGCTCAAACACAAAAAAACCGCAATCTGCCGCGAAAGCGGTGGATTGCTTGATTTTGCTTGCTGATAACATCAAATGACCCTGCCAAATATTCGCCGCAACGCTGCTGAAGCCCACCACTACGATCCTAAACAACGACTGGTCGGAGGCATTGTGCTTGTCCTGATCATGTTGTTAATTTACTCTATCTTAAAAATTTTACTCGGTTATGCCCCCAGTGCGCAGGGTAAATATGCTTTGCATGATCCCTTGCCCGACGAAATCACTGCCGAAGAAGTGCGTGTTGCCAACAATACCCGCACCGTGGCTGCCATCGTTCCGCCCACAAACAGTAGTACACTTCCTGCCAATAATCCCGCCGCACAGGTTACCTCGCGCGCTGCACCTGTCGAAAAAAGTAATGTGTTATTGCCCGTGGGTTTTGTATTTTTAGATATTAATGGCAAACCGATGCAGCATGAAGTCAATCCCTTGCCAGATTCCGCCACATCCAGCACCCCGGCTAAACCTGAAGTGCCCGTCGAAGAAGCCCCGCCCAGCGATGGAAAGAAGTGGGCGATTCAAGTTGCAAGCTTCAATGATGACAAACGCGCTCAAGGTTTCGTGCAAAAGCTGAAAGATAAAAATATCGCCGCAGAAGTGGTCAAAGCAGGCAGACAACACACTGTGCGCCTAACGCCTGTGTTGGACAGTCGGCGTGCTGCGGAGATTGCTTTGCAAAAAGTGCGTGAACAAATCAATGTCAAAGGTCTGATTTTACAAGCAGGTCAATAAGATGGCGCAATTATTAGCCATAGCCGCAGGTGGCTCTGCGGGCGCACTGATGCGTTACTGGGTTGCCACTGCAATTTATGCCGTACTCGGGCGCGAATTTCCTTATGGCACGTTAATCGTGAATCTTTCGGGCTGCTGGTTAATGGGATTTTTATCGGTATTGATGCTAGAACGCGTTGCCAGCGTTGAATGGCGGGCGGCTTTATTAGTCGGTTTTATTGGTGCATACACCACCTTTTCTACTTTTTCTATTGAAACCCTGAACCTTTTGAACGAAGGCGAGCATTGGAAAGCTTTTAGCAATATTTTCCTCAGCGTCAGCTTAGGTTTGCTCGCGACATGGTTTGGAATGGTGCTGGCAAAGCAACTATGACTGAAATCCTGATTGTTAGAATTTACCTCTCCGAATCCCACGCCCATTTGCCTAAATTACTCGATTTATTACATGCTGAAGTGCGCGGTGTCACCGTGCTGCGGGGCATTTCGGGCTTTGGCAAATCGGGAAAATTACATAATGCCCACTTGGTTGATTTGTCCTTTGATTTGCCGCTGATTGTGGAGTTTTTCGACATTCCCGAAAAAGTGCAACAGGTTTTAAAAATTCTGCCTGTCGCCCCCGATCATGTGGTGCAGTGGACTGCCCATTTAAACGATTAAAATAATTAACTTTTTGAGAACCTTACCATGCTTGATCCCCAAATTGTTCGCAGCCAATTAACTGAAGTGGCGGCACGTTTAGCCACGCGCAATTATGTGATTGATGTAGAACGTTTAAGCCAATTAGAAACTGCGCGCAAACAATGCCAAGTTGAAACCCAAAATCTGCAAAATGAACGCAATGCACGTTCTAAAGACATCGGCAAAGCCAAGGCTTCAGGGCAAGATGTTTCGGGTTTAATGGCAGATGTCGCTGAAATTAATACGAAATTAGCTGCCAGCGAACAGCAATTAGAAGTGATTCAAGCGGATTTAAATGAAATTCTGCTCGGCGTGCCGAATATGCCACACGCCAGCGTTCCCGTGGGCAAGGGCGAAGACGAAAATCAAGAAATTCGTCGTTGGGGCACGCCCAAAACTTTTGCGTTCACGCCAAAAGATCACGTTGATTTAGGCGCGGATTTGGGACAGTTAGATTTTGAAACCGCTGCAAAAATCACGGGTTCACGTTTTGCCTTGTTGCGTGGCGGCTTGGCGAGATTGCACCGCGCTTTGATTCAATTCATGTTGAACTTGCACAGTGGCGAACATGGATATTTAGAACTGAATGTGCCCTATTTAGTGAATGCCGACAGTTTGCTGGGTACGGGGCAACTCCCTAAATTTAAAGAAGATTTATTTCACATTCCCGCGCAGGATTATTATTTAATCCCCACTGCTGAAGTGCCTGTCACCAATATCGTGCGTGATGTGATTGTGGAAGCGGCACAATTGCCCTTGAAATTTGTGGCGCATACCCCGTGTTTCCGCAGCGAAGCGGGCGCGTATGGCAAGGACACGCGCGGCATGATTCGGCAACACCAGTTTGAAAAAGTCGAATTGGTGCAACTGGTGCGCCCTGAAGATTCGTACACGGCTTTGGAAGAATTAACGGGACATGCGGAAATCGTGTTGCAAAAGCTGGAATTGCCTTATCGCACCATGAGTTTATGCACGGGTGACATTGGTTTTTCTTCTGCGAAAACTTACGATTTAGAAGTGTGGTTGCCAGGTCAGCAAAAATACCGCGAAATTTCTTCTTGCAGTAATTTTGAAGCGTTTCAAGCGCGGCGCATGAAAGCGCGGTGGCGTAATCCTGAAACCAAGAAAGTCGAGTTATTGCACAGTTTGAACGGTTCAGGTTTGGCGGTGGGGCGGACTTTAGTCGCAATCTTGGAAAATTACCAAGATGAAGGCGGCAAAATTGCGATTCCTGCGGTATTGCAAGCTTATATGGGCGGTTTAACTGAACTCACGCCGATTGCTTAGTTTTTGAATAGAAAGAAATCAGCCAAGAGACGTGGGCGCAAATAACTTGTTAAAAGGGAACTTACCTCTGCAAGGGATTGTGCCCGCGTTACAGGACTCTCATGGAAATGGCGATAAGCTTATGCAAACCGTTTGTACGAGAAACAATTTGAGCAACTTAACAATACGTTTTAGTCATTTAGTGCAGAAAAAGTTATCTTTCTCCAAAAAGATAACAAATCACATCGAAATTATCTTTTTTCATTAACTATTACAAGCAATGATTACTTTTTTAGCACGAGTATATTTTTTAATCACAAATTTATTTCTTATCACATTAGTAATTACGAACATTGAATACTCAAACTATGACAAATCCCCCGATTAAAACCCGTTTTGCCCCCAGCCCCACAGGTTTCATGCACCTTGGCAACGCCCGCACTGCCTTATTTAACGCCTTATTTGCCTATCAAATGGGCGGCGTATTTTTACTGCGGATTGAAGACACCGACATTGAACGCAGCACCGACGAATTCGCGCAGCAATTAATGCAGGATTTACGTTGGTTAGGATTGGACTGGCAAGAAGGCGCGTCCGTTGGCGGCAGTGGCGAACCTTATTATCAAGCGCAACGCGGCGAAATTTATGCAAAATATTACAATGAGTTAAGTGAAAATAAATTAGCTTATCCTTGTTTTTGCACCCCCGCCGAATTGGAATTATCGCGCAAAGTCCAACGCCTTTCTGGGCAAGCCCCGCGCTATGCAGGCACTTGTGCGCATTTAAGCCCCGCTGATGTGGAAAAAAAGCTCGCCCAAGGATTGAAGCCAACTTTACGTTTTCGTGTGCCCCGTGGTGAAAAAGTCCAATTTCCCGATATTGTGCGTGGAATGCAAACTTTTGACAGCGATGATTTAGGCGATTTCATTATTCGGCGCGGTGATGGCGGCTCTGCCTTCTTTTTCTGTAATGCGATTGATGATTCTTTGATGAATGTCTCTCACGTATTGCGCGGCGAAGACCATTTGACAAATACCCCGCGTCAAATTTTGATATTACAAGCCTTAAAACTGAAAATTCCAAGTTATGGACATATTTCGATGATTTTAGGGAACGATGGCACGCCTTTATCCAAGCGTAATGGCAGCCAAGGCATTAAAGATTTAAAAGAAAAAGGCTGGCGTGCAGAAAGCGTGGTCAATTATTTGGCGCGTTTGGGACATGCCTACACCGAAGAAAAAGGCTTCTTGCCTTTGGCAGATTTGGCGCGGGATTTCTCGCTAGAACGCCTCGGTAAAGCCCCTGCACGTTATGATGAAAATCAATTGCGTCACTGGCAATCAGAAGCGATGTTGACTTGCCAAGCTTCAGAACTTTGGGAAGGTATGGGCGAAGAGGTTTATCAACTCGTGCCTGCTGTTCAAAAAGATGCTTTTATCAGTGCCGTGCGCGCTAATATTTTATTCCCACAAGATGCGCTGGCATGGGCGAAAATGCTGTTTACAGATGAGTTACATTACAGCGATGAAGCCCGTGAAGTCACTGCCAATGCAGGCAAGGCTTTTTTTGAACATGCCTTAGTTGCCTTGGAAAATAGTCAAGCTGACTATAAACAACTGATTGAGCAATTAAAGCAAAGTGCGGGGGTGAAGGGTAAGGCTTTATTTATGCCTTTACGCGCGGCTTTGACGGGGGAAACCCACGGTCCTGAAATGGCAAATTTACTGCCTTTGATGGGTGTGGCACGGGCGCGGGCGCGTTTGCAACACTGGGCTTAGGGGAAAAATGATGGATCGTTATGCAGTTTTCGGAAATCCGATTGCACACAGTAAATCTCCAAAAATACACAGTTTATTTGCCAAACAAACCGCGCAAAATCTGAGTTATGAGGCGATTTTAGCTGCGACAGAAACAGGTGCATTTGAAAAGGCAGTCTTGGCATTTCAGGCGGCAGGCGGCAAAGGTTTAAATGTGACTGTGCCGTTTAAACAAGCCGCGTGGGCTTTGGCGACGCAACGCACGCCGCGTGCGGAACGGGCGGGCGCGGTGAATACGCTGTGGTTTGATGAAAAAGGTGCGTGCTGTGGCGATAATACCGATGGTGTGGGCTTGGTGCGTGATTTATTAGAAAATCATAAGATTATCTTAGAAAACCAGCGCGTGTTGATTTTGGGGGCAGGCGGAGCGGTGCGCGGGATTTTAGAGCCGATTTTGGCTGAGCGTCCCAGCGCGTGTGTGATTGCAAATCGCACTTTGTCGAAGGCTCAGGAATTGGTGAAATTGTTTCCTGAACGGCGTTTACATGCCTGTGAATATGCGGCATTGGCGGGGCAAAATTTTGATGTGGTGATTAATGGCACCTCCGCCAGTTTGCAGGGCGAGGTGCCGCCTTTACCTGAAAATTTGTTCAGTTTAAGCAGTTGGGCGTATGACCTGATGTATGCAGCGACGGCTACGCCATTCATGACCTGGGCGCAAACGGCGGGCGCGGGTGAAGTGCGCGATGGTTTGGGCATGTTGGTCGAACAGGCTGCAGAAGCATTTTACCTTTGGCGCGGCGTGCGTCCTGAAACTGCCAGTGTGATTGCGCAATTGCGGGCAGAATTACATGGCAAGTCTGAAGTGGAAATTGGTGGGCGCGATGGTTTAGAACCGACCCGTTTTGGGGATTGGGAGAAGTCGGGGCGGTGTATTGATTTTTAGGTTTTTTGAATCCTAAATTGTGATTTCAAGACCTGACGGGTATTTAACCAGCTTTTCAGGTCTTGTAAGCTCAGTTTTTGGTAGTGCTAAAGAAGGAGTGATTTGTTGTAATGGTTAATGAAATAAATGATAGCTCCGATATGATTTTCTAACTTCTTTGGAGAAAGATAAAGTTTTTCTCGCTAACCGACTCACTCGCTGTCTTAATGTTTTGTTAAATTTCTCAATAATCAGGGGAACTACATTTAATGGAGATTACGCCCGCAATGTTGCCTAATTTTGAGAAAATGGCTTTGTGTAATGCGATTTTGGGGTTTTGTGTGTTGGATGAGTTTAGAGTTGTTTAGGGTTTGCGGTACGCGCATATATCAACTAGAATGAATCTCCATCATATTTTTAGCATAAAACTGCTTTAAATTTATAGGCTAAATTAGGGAGTTGGAAACGACTTTCATCGCGTATGAAAGAAATATCTTTGTAAAATGGATTTGGCGATAGGGTGTTACGGTATACAATTCCAAGCTTGTATGTTTGCTCTTGATTAGGTAGATAATAGGAAACAGATAATTATGCGTGTAAAGATTAAGAATATTGGAGTGTTAAGACAAGCTGAGTTTACACTTGGTGAGATGACCATTTTGTGCGGTGAAAACAATACTGGTAAAACATATGCAACTTATGCTCTGTTTGGTTTTTTAGATCAACTAGCTACATCCAGCAATATATCATCTGATGATATTTTAAATAATGAAGAATTGGAAACTCTACTTAATCAAGGAGTTTACCAAATTGACCTTCATAATTATCTTGAAAAGGTTCCGTTTATACTAAAAAAAATGTGTCAGCTTTATACTAAAAATTTAGCAAAAGTATTTGCTGCACCAGAAGAGAGGTTCAGTAATAGTGAATTTTTGGTTGATATTGATATCCAATCTATTCAATTACCAAATAATTATGTAAAGAGAGTAAGCATTGGATCAAATGAATTTTTGTCTGTTGAGAAAAAAGATCATTCTTTGATTATCACGTTGCTCGCAGAAAAACAACATATGGAAGAAATTCCTGATCATATCCGCGAATTTATTGTTAGAGAAGTTATTGAAGAGGTACTTGAGGAGATTATTTTTTCTTCTTCTTCGTTCCTATCTCATGTGTTTATTGCAAGTGCAGAACGGACAGGGGCGGCTATTTTTCGCAAGGAATTGAACTTTGCACGTAATCGCTTATTACAAAAAATGAGTCAATACAAAGATATAAATCCGCGTGATTTACTATCTGAAGCTTATCAAGATTATGCTTTACCAGTAAATAAAAATGTTGATTTCACTAGAAACTTAGAAAGTATTGCTAAACATAATAGTTTCATTACAGAAAAGTACTCAGAAATTCTGCAAGATTTTTCTGATATTATTGGTGGAAAATACATTGTTACTAATCGTGATGAATTATATTTTTCCCCAACAGGAGGGAAGCGCGTTAAATTGACAATGGGTGAAAGCTCTAGTGCCGTGCGTTCGTTGCTAGACATTGGTTTTTATTTAAAACATGTGGCTCAAGAAGGAGATTTGCTGATAGTAGATGAGCCTGAACTCAATTTACATCCTGAAAATCAACGTCGAATTGCACGTTTGTTTGCTCGTTTAGTCAATATTGGAATAAAGGTTTTTATTACTACACACAGCGATTATATTATTAAAGAATTGAACACGCTGATTCTGCTAAAAGAGAGTGATCCGCGTCTGAAACAAATTAGAGAAAAAGAAGGTTATCAAACCTCTGAATTATTGCAGGCATCCCAAATTAAAATGTACATTGCAGAAGAAGCACTTGTAAAGTTAGATGATGCTCAACGTAAAGTTCGCTGCCAAACATTAACGCCAGCGGTGATTACAGATGAATCAGGTATTGAGGCTCGTAGCTTTGATAAAACTATAGATACAATGAATCGCATTCAAGATGAAATTTTATGGGGATGAAAAATGTCTTTGACAGATATTCAAATTTTAAAGGACATGTTTATCGATAATGTAGTGAGTAGTGATATTAAGGAAACCACTGAAGGCAACGAACTAGAACTGAGTGAACCTAACCAACCAGAATACAAAGTAGTGATAAAAAAAGTACCAGATCAAGGTAGCTTGATTGTCATTAAAACTGATAAATTTGAAGCACCTAAGAGTTTATTTAGAGGCAGTCGAGATGAGTGTAAAAGAGCAGACTTCATGTTAATTGACACAGAAAAAATGTATGTTACTTTCGTGGAAATGAAGTCAGGGAAAAATGAGAAAGAAGCAATCGCACAATTGAGAGGTGCACAATGTTTGTTTATTTATTGTAGAGAAATAGGACGTGTCTTTTGGGAGCAGACTTCTTTTTTAGAAAATTATGAACATCGCTTTGTGATAATTAAAGAGATAAAAACTAGTATAAAACTTAGATCATCTACAGTGAATTCTGCTAATGGTAAACGTGGAAAACAAACTTCTACTAATCAACATGGCAAACCTGATCAGCCTCTTAAAATTAAATCCCACTTGGTACATTATGGGTATTTATTATATGAAAATTAAAGCCACATGAACTGACTAAAAAACGTGATAAGCAAGCGTAGGGTGTATAAGCATAGCGTCATACACCCTAAAAATTAAAACAACTCATATCCTACTCGAGAAAAAACCTAGCAGGTCTAAAAAACTATTCTACAACCCCTGCGCCTTCCCCGTCACAATCTCATCCATCAAGCGCAAACCTGCAAACGCATCTTTGGCATAATGCACATTTTCCGACACGGTATAACTGGCGCGACAATCAGTTTCCACATAGCGACGTGTCAACGCAGCCCCACCCAAAATCACAGGCGTACAAATCCCAAGGCGTTTCATTTCCTCAAGGTTTTCCCGCATGATGACCGTAGATTTCACCAACAAGCCCGACATCCCAATCGCATCCGCATTATTGGCTTTGGCAGCGTCGATGATGTTTTGCAAGGGCTGTTTAATCCCCAAATTAATCACTTTATAGCCATTATTGGTTAAAATGATGTCAACCAGATTTTTTCCAATATCATGCACATCGCCTTTCACCGTAGCGAGCACCATAATTCCCTTCTCTTGCCCTGCAACTCGTTCCATAAAAGGTTCTAAAATCGCAACCGCCGCTTTCATAGTTTCAGCGGATTGCAGCACGAAAGGCAACTGCATTTGACCTGAACCGAATAATTCCCCAACAATCCGCATTCCTTCTAATAAAAAGGTATTGATAATTTCCAAAGGTGGATATTTTTCCATCGCCTTGTGCAAATCATCTTGCAGCCCTTGTTTGTCGCCGTCCACAATGCGCTGAGTCAAAGCCTCTTCCACCGTGGTGGCTTTTTGGCGCACGGTTTCCACCAGTTTCACATCTTTGAACAAGTCCACAAAATACAGCAGCGGGTCTCTGCCTTCGCGTACTACATTGAAAATTAAGTCTTCAGCGGCTTCACGGTGCACGGGGTCGATTTTATGCAAGGGCATAATTTTCGAGACGTGAATAATCGCTGCGGTCATGCCGCGTTGAAAAGCATGGTGTAAAAATACCGAATTCAACACATGCCGCGCCGCCGCATTCAAGCCGAAAGAAATATTCGACAAACCGAGCATGATTTGACACTCGGGCATGGCTTTGGCAATCGCTTCGATGGCGTTCAAGGTATTTACGCCGTGCATCCGATCCGCTTCCATGCCCGTGCAAATGGTGAAAGTCAGTGGGTCAAAAATTAAATCGGAGGGCGGCAAACCCTGCGCCACGGCAAAATTAAACAAGCGCGTGGCGATGCGTAATTTATCCTCGACTTCTTTCGCCATGCCCTCTTCATCAATGGTCAATGCCACCACCGCCGCGCCAAATTGCTTGGCAAGTTTTAACACGGTGTGCGCTTTTTCTTCACCATCTTCAAAGTTGATGGAGTTAATGATGCTTTTGCCGCCCAAATATTTGAGTGCGGTTTCCAACACGATAGTTTCGGTGGAATCTACGACCAAGGGCACGCTGACTTGTCCACGGTAGCGCGTCACTAATTCGGTCATGTCGCTGGCTTCGGGTCTGCCGACGTAAGCGGCGCATAAATCCAAGGCGTGCGAGCCTTCGCGCACTTGGTCGCGTCCGATAGCGGTGAGTGCGTCCCAATCTTCAGCGGCTAATAAATCACGGAATTTTTTCGAGCCGTTGGCATTGGAGCGTTCTCCGATGGCAAACACCGTATTTTCTTGGCGCAAATCTACGGAAGTGTATAAGGAGCTGACGGCGGGGGTTAATTTCACCTCGCGCACTTTGGGGGCGGGATTGGGGCGAGCATCTAACATTTTCCGCAAGGCGGCAACGTGTGCAGGCGTAGTGCCACAACAGCCGCCAATTAAATTCACGCCGTCTTCTTCCACAAAACGCGACTGCCAATCTGCCAATTCTGGGGCGAGTAGCGGATATTCGGTTTTGCCATCCACTAATAAAGGTAAACCTGCATTGGGCATGATTGAAATCATACCGGGCCAGTTGTCGCCTAAATATTTGACGTGTTCGGACATTTCGACGGGGCCCGTGGCGCAGTTTAAGCCAATCGCGTCTACGTCCATCGCTGCCAAGGCGGTGACTGCACAACCAATATCTGAGCCGACCAGCATCGTGCCTGTGGTTTCGATGGTGACTTGTGCAATGATGGGTAAAGTCACGCCGCGTTCTGCAAAGGCAATCCGACAGCCTTGAATGGCGGTTTTAATCGTCAATAAATCTTGATGGGTTTCGAGCAGCATCGCGTCTACGCCGCCATCGATTAAGCCGCGTGCTTGTTCGGCGTAAGAATCGACTAACACGTCATAAGTGGTGTGTCCTAAACTGGGCAATTTTGTCCCAGGTCCAATTGAACCCAATACATAGCGCGGCCATTGTTCAGTGTGAAATTCTGCGGCGACGGCGCGGGCTTGTTCTGCTGCAAGTTTGTTTAATTCGTAAGTGCGTTCGACTAAATCGAATTCGACAAAAACGACTTTATTCGCCCCGAAAGTGTTGGTTTCGACGCAATCTGCGCCCGCTGCAAAGTAGGTGCGGTGCATTTGCATCACGAAATCGGGACGGGTGACGCATAAAATTTCTGAGCAGTTTTCTAAGCCCAGAAAGTCTTTTTCAACATCCCAGTCTACGGCTTGAATCAGTGTGCCTGTGCCGCCATCACACAGTAAAACGCGTTGTTTGAGACGTTCTAAAAATTTCATCATCAATTCTCTTTATTTATAGGTCGAAGTTTTGGATATAAGAGTATTTTAAATTAATTTTAATGATAGGAGTCACGCAGTTGAATTAATAACATTTTAATTTAAAAGGCTTTATTAAGCGTAGGGTGTATAAATTCAATAGCGTAATTCCTAAATGATACAGTTTTTGGGAAAAGAGCTAAAACACAATTAATATGTGCTGAGGAACAAAGTGCGTCATTCGCGTAAAAGCTGCGAATCTCGATTGATGCACCTTTCATGCTCGTGTTAAAGTTTTACAGGATAGCAGCCTACTATAGAACCGATTTGAAGTCTTGTGTAAGATGTAAAAGATGAGGGATAGAGAATCAAAGCGAGATAAAATGAGTCCTTATTCCAGATTCAACAGTCTATTGGCATTACAAACAATGGCGGGCTACGGGTGTCATCATAATGGTGGATTCCCAAGCGGTGAAAAACACCTGTCTCGCCAGTCTTCAAAGCAAGGGCTTTTGTTTTTACAAAGCCACCCATGGTATTAAAAGACACTTAGCGGTGGATAGTTTAGGCTTTTCCTTGTTCACGCACTGTACAAAAGCCAATATTAGTGATGACGTAGGTTTGATTGAGATGTTCAAGCAGAATCTCGATTATTTCAGGGACAAACCGCTAAAGAATTAGAGCAGTTTTACCCTGAAATCAGGGATAAACTCCAATTTGAGCTATCAGCTAAACCCTCAAAAGAAGGCAACCCTAGGTAAAACAGGTTTTCTGCCAGTCAAGGCAAGGTGGGTAGTCGAACGTTCCAATGCTTGGGTAGAGAGATGTAAGTCGTTAGTTAAGAACTTTGAGCGCAGTCTTGAGAACGCTAATACCAAACTGTGCTTTATCAGGCTTATCATTAAACAACTCGCTTCTCTTTTCCGTGTCATCCTTGAAGGTTTTGTGACGTGAAATCCGCAGATTATCGCAAACCCGTAAAGGCGTTGAATCAATAAAGACAATCCCATTCCCTGTGGCGCAACAGCTTTCCATAAAGAACGTCAGTGGAATCAAGATGTCAGGTAAAAGCTCAATGAAGCGATTGTAGGAGATAAGCTTCGGAAATGCTTGAGACAGATGTTGATGACGGGTGTAAAACCATTTGAAGGCTCTGTAGCCAGATGAGTGGTACAACACGATAAGGGTGATGATTTCAGAAGGGCTTAAGCTTTAAGCTCTGCGTCTTTTTTTACCGCCCTCATCCAGTTGAGTTTTTTCCCATTCAGGAATAAATCCTTTGCAGAAATCATCTACTTCACAAAACAATCGTGTTAAAGTCATAATAAGCAAGCTCAGTGAGAATTATGAAATGTAGAGACTTTATATTTTCTCAGATTTTATTCAGCTTGCCTTCCTTAGAGCTAACTCAGGTTATACTAAGTTCATGCAACCGTCATCTCATTGTCACTTCGCTGTCATTAAAACCTCGTAAAGTGTACTCGTAAATATTTAACTGTTAGATGGAGGATTCGCGATGTGGATTAAACAAACCATTGGGGAACAACGCAAAGTATTAACGGCTTTGTTTGAACCCGTCATGTTGAAACTGGCAAAACAAAGTATTGCGGTGTGGTCAAAACCTGAAGAAGTTGATCAATTGCTGTCTCAGCAATTTGCGAGTATTCCGCACTGTCATTTGCTCTATGCAATTGATAAATTTGGTAAACAAGTCAGTGCCAATGTGGGAGCTGCGGGTGTTGATTTGACTTTTCGGGGTCAAGACTTATCACGTCGCCCTTACTCAGTCAGCTTATATCCAAAACGCCATTTTATGTTATCGTCAGTTTACATCAGCCAAGTCAGCGGTCGTCCTTGCGTGAGCGCGGTTCAGCCCGTGATGGATGATCAACATTTCTTAGGTTTTGTTGTTGCCGATTTTGATATTCGTCATCTGCCCTTGTCCGTCAGTCCATCTAAAGCACAAGTCCCTTTGTGGCAACATGAACAACCGCAACGCCACACCGCACAACAACGCACCAACAGTGCCTTGGATCAGCAATTAAACACTGTGCTTGAAGTATTATACAAACTGATTCAAGAAAATGGCGTGTTTCACTGCACTTTGCATTATGCCAGTGCGCAAGCGATGTTATGGCAACGCGATGACCCTTATCAATATCGCTTATATAGCGTAGACCAATTACTTGATCCTGACATGTATCTCGCCTACCCGCGCTGTGCCTATTCAGAAAAATCGACCTTGAGCCTGAAACAAGTGCGCCAAGTGTTGGAACGTTTCCGCACGCTGCGTCTTGCTGACGAAACTTTATATCTGCGTTCAGGCTCTTTAAATATCATGAACGGTATGGTTGGACTGAGTTTTTCCAGCGATGGTTCACAATATATGCCCGCCGAAGTTTTTTTAAATAAAGAACTCGCTTATTGGTTCGGCAGTGATCCCCTGGCTGTGACGACCGCAATCACCGCCTAAGTCTCAGGAGTTTGAATTTTGGGTGGCGGCTGCTAAACGTGCTTTCACCAACTCGACAATATCAGACTCTTTATCTTCTAGCATTCTCGGCAAAGCGTCTAACGGTACGATTTGTACCGCGATGAAACGAACCATCCAATCGGTGTCATCTAACATCATGATGGCAGTCTCTTCATCCATACGCTCTGCCACCATGCGTCGTACTTCAGATTCCACATCATTTGCCATTAATGCTAAGCTTACTTGAGGTAGGCGTTGTGCGACGATTTTTCGCACTTGTCGATCCGCATCCAAAATCATGCGAAATAAACGTCCTTCAGGCATCCGTTTTGCGACATAGCTTCGCACCATATAATCGGGATCAAGGGCAAGGCTTTCTAACAAATGAGGCTCTAAACGATCCGCCACAGTAATGCGTACTTCACGATCTTCATCGTGCATCATTTGCGGCAGAAACTCTTCAGGCAAACGATAGGCGACTGCTCGGCGCACAGTTTCATCAGGATCATTCATCAATTCAATCAATTGTGCTTGTGGTAAATAACGCGCCACGATAGCACGCATTTCCCAAAAACTGTGTTGCCGATATTCAGGCGCAAGCTCAGGATTACTACGGAAAAAGCGATCAATTTGACGACCACTTTCAACTTGAACGCAACAATCTCCCGGACGACATTTGCCCGCGACAAGGCGATCATGTTGATAAGTACACTGTAGACAGTCTGCAATTTTAAGGGACATAGGGAAACACGCAGTAAGCAAAGGATAAGGGCGAATACTGTAGTTATTTACACAACAAAAACAAAGTGTTTCATAAATAATAGCATCATGTTTTAATCGAACATAGTCAATTTTATAAGAATTTGGTAATTCATATTTATATACAATAACTTATATTATTATTGCTATTTTAGGATAGCACGAAAGATAGCACAATAAATGCATAATATTGTTGGAATAAAGCTTAATAATATTATTTTTCGTTGAATTTTAAAGATAAAATAGCGACTCTACGCGATATTAAAAAGCTTAATAAATTATAGACTCTTTCGTTGGTACTGAACTTCATGAACCCTTTGCCTTATCAAACCCTTCCGATTGCTTTATTAAATACTGAAGGGGCTTTTCAAACTTGGACTCCTGTTTTTGCGCAACGTTTGATGCTGGCAGAGGACACGCTTGCCCAACGATATTATCTCAGTGCGGTACATCCTGAAGACCTTGCCCACACACAGGCGGCTTTGCAACAAGCCCGCGCCACGCGAACCGTGCAACGTTTTGAAAATCGTTATCAAGATAATAATCAAGCTTATCGCTGGTGGCTGTGGGAAATCAGTCTGGTGGAAGATGAGCAACTTTGTTTATTGGCCATCGAGATTGAAAATTATAAAACCATTGCACCACAAGTTACCCCGATATGGTCTCAGTTTAATAATTTACTAGAACTCATTGTGGATGGGATTTTTATTATTGAATTGGATAGCTTAAATTTTGTCTATGTAAACGAGGGCGCAGTCAAACAAACAGGCTACAGTCGTGAACAATTGCTAAAAATGACCCCGTTATTAATTAAGCCCGAATTTACCGAAGCTCGATTTCGGGAAATTTTGTGTCCGTTGCGCACAGGTGAAAAAGAAGTTATCACTTTTAGCACGCTGCATAAAACCCAAGCGGGCGAGTTGATTCCTGTTGAAGTCATCATGCAAGCCTTGCCGAATGCGAATCAGCAAATCTTACATTCGATTGCAACGATCCGTGATATTAGTCAATTACGCAAAGCCGAACTCGCGACCCAGCAGGCGCATCAACGCTTACTTGCGGTGTTTGATGGTTTGGATGCTTTGGTTTATGTTTCTGATATTGAAACTTATGAAATTCGTTACATCAACAACCACACCCAACATTTGTATGGCAATGTAATTGGGAAACATTGCTGGGAAGTTTTTTGGGGCAATCTGCAATCTAAGAAGAACCCCTGCAACTTTTGTCATAACCCTTGTCTGTTAAATTCAGAAGGTTCGTCTTCTATAGGAACCACGAGCTGGGAATTATATGATCCCAAGCTAAACGTTTGGTATCAAATTCATGACAGTTCAATTCTCTGGATTGATGGACGTTTAGCGCATTTATCCATTGCTTATGACATCACTGCCAGTAAAAAAGCGGCCGAAGAACTACAACGTAATCAAGAACGTTTCGCGCTTGCAGTCAAAGTCGGCAACATGGGGGTGTGGGATTTTGATCTGATCAAACGCGAGCTATATTTAGACCCCAGTTTAAAAGCCCTGCTGGGTTATCAAGATCATGAAATTTCTAATTCGATAGATGAGTGGGCAGAATATTTACACCCCGAAGACAAGATCAGAGTATTACAAGAATTGAAAAGTAGCCTTCAAAGCGACACAACCTATTTCAGTAGTGAGCATCGAAAATTACACAAAGATGGCAGTGCACGTTGGATGCTGATCAATAGCATTATTATGCGGGATACCGACGGCAAAGCGTATCGTATGCTGGGCACGGATATGGACATCACCGAACGCAAACAAGCTGAAGATGCCGTGCGCCAAGGTGAACAACGTTTACAAATGTTAATCAGCCATGTGCCGATGATTTTGTTCGCACTGGATCGGCAAGGCTGTTTTACGTTATTACGGGGCAAGGGTTTAGAACTCTTAAGTTTGGAACAAGATGAATTGGTGGGGGAGTCAGCATTTGAATATTATCAGGATCAATTGCCGTTCTTGGGCGATTTGCAACGCGCGTTGCGGGGCGATAGTTTTAGCAGCGTCACCCAATTACCCAACCGTAAAATTAACGCACAGCCGTGTGAAAAAAGCGTTTTAGAAATTAAATATTCGCCCTTGCGCGACAAGCAAAATCGGCTGGCGGGCACGATTGCAGTCGCGATTGATATTACTGAACGTCGTCGTTATGAAAGCGAATTGCACCGCGCCAAAGAATTGGCAGAAAGTGCCAGTCATTCCAAAAGTGAATTTTTAGCAGCGATGAGCCATGAAATTCGCACTCCCATGAATGGGATTATTGGAGTCACGGATTTATTATTGCGCACGCCGATGAATAATCAGCAACAACATTACGTAGATATGATTCGCAACTCGGGCGAAGGCTTGCTGCATGTGATCAATGACATTTTAGACTTTTCAAAGATTGAAGCAGGGAAACTGTCTTTGGAAAATATTGAATTCAATTTGCATCATTTACTTGAAGAAGTGGTGAGCTTATTTGCAACTGCCGCCCAACGTAAGCATTTAGAAGTGGTGTGTCAGTATCCCATCAAATTAAATACTTGTTTGATTGGCGATCCCAGTCGTTTGCGCCAAGTGTTAAATAATTTATTGGGCAATGCGATTAAATTTACCGAACACGGTGAAGTCAGCGTGCATGTCGATGTATTGGAAGAAACCCACGAGGATGTCATCCTACATTTTGAAGTGCGTGATACGGGGGTGGGCATTGATAATGTCATCGGCGAACGCTTGTTTAAACCCTTTACTCAAGCGGACAGCTCGACCACACGCCATTATGGCGGCACGGGGTTGGGCTTGGCGATTTCACGGCGTTTAGTGCAATTGATGGGCGGCGAAATCGGGCTGACCAGTCAAATTGGGAAAGGAACGACGTTGTGGTTTAATCTTCCTGTCAGCAAGTCCAGCACACCGCATGAGCACAAATATAGCCATCTGTTAGAAAACCTAAAAGTGCTGATTTTAGAAGATAATAAAACCCAAGCCATGGTGCTTGAAGAACAATTAAAATATTGGAGAATGCATACAATCATTGTGAGTGACGCGATTGAAGCCTTAAGTCATATCAATCAAAGTGATATACAAGCTGCGCCTTTTGATGTGGTATTGATTGATTATACTTTGCCCCAAGTGGACGGCATTACTTTTGCGCAAATTATCAAAGCAAATCCACAGCATAAAAATTTGCCGCTGGTGATGATGGCATCTTTGAGTTATCCCTTAGACAAGAGCAACGATCATTTATTAAACATGACCTTGCACAAGCCCATTTGTGAACATGCCTTATTACAAGCTTTATTGATCGCAGTTAAACGTAATCCTTTAGAAAACAGTTCCCAAAACGATCAAGCAATGGCGGCGGTTAAAAATACGCTGCGTTGGAAAATTTTGTTGGCAGAAGATAATTTAATTAATCAAGAAGTTGCCCGTGATATGCTGCAACAATTGGGCTGTGAAATTCACATTGTGCCGAATGGCAAAGCCGCGTTACGCGCTCATCACGAGCGTCAATACGACCTGATTTTTATGGATTGTCACATGCCTGAAATGGATGGTTTCACCGCCACCCAACAAATTCGTAAAATTGAAGCAAGCCAATCGGCACAACCGCATATAACTATTGTGGCACTCACCGCCAATGCGATGCAGGGCGATCGGGAACGTTGTTTGTTGGCGGGCATGGATGATTATGTCAGTAAGCCATTTACCCATGAATCTTTACAACGCATCTTGCAACGTTGGTTGTCGAAAGTTCCTATTGAAGCCAATGATGCACTCATGAATATGCCGACAACGCTGCCCATACAAAAAATTCCCACGCCATCTACTAGCAGCCACGACACGCCCTTATTCGACTTGCGCAGTTGCCCGATCCCGCTTGAAAAATTGCTGGGAATGTTTTTGCCGCAATTGCCAGATTATCTCAGTTCAATCAAAGATGCGATTTTAAAACAAGACACTGAAGCCTTATATCTCGCCGCCCATCGTTTGAAAGGCGCATCGGCGACTTTACGTGCGCATGAAGTGGTGAGTTTATGTGTGAAATTTGAAAGTATTGCCCGTGCAGGAGAATTGTCCCAAGACGCTTTCCATGAGTTTGATGCCTTAGAGTCTTCTATCATGCGTCTCAAAAACGCACTTGAACATGCTTTAGAACAAAAGAAGATTTTGCAATAAGCTGATGGTCAACTGATAAGCGCAATAGGATGTACCAACGAGAGGAGGTGCATCAATCGAGATCAACAATTTCCACAGCACATTCTATTAGCTATTTACTACTTTTTTCCATAAAGTGCAATCAAACCGCGAAAAATAGCGCGGTGGGGAAAATACGCTGGTTCTGACATCATAACTATTCTTTTGTCGGATATAGTAAATATGTAAATTAGTCCCAAATCCCGCTATATCGGCAACCATCACGCCATTATTTTTTAAAGTCCATTTATTCCCTAATGCTTCACAAGAATTTCTATTACAACAATTCAGATAACAGATAGACGCAAAATAGCTGCCTAGTTTTTTATTAAAAATAATGAGAAACAATAGGTTAAATATAGATATTATTCCCAATATCCCAAACACGACAAATATTAAAAAATCGTAAAATTCATCTCCGTTCAAAATCCAACAGAAAAACAGGACTAGTAGTATTATTCTAAATATTGCTAATTTCATATTTTGGTTTTAAATTATGTTCTTACATACACTATTCAAAAAAATATTTCCTTTCTTCTTGATTTTTATACTACTCATTACAGGAGGAATCTATTTTGGTGAATATGAGTTAGAAAAGGCGAATAAACACTATATGATGATAGAAGCATTGCTCGTATTTTCTGATATTAAGCAACTGGCTATTAGTCACTATGTTGAAAATCACACATGGCAAGAGGCAACTAAATTATTAGAACAAGCTTGTATCAACCCTTCTGTTTTTGAAGGATTGAAACGAGCATGTGTTAATAACCCTAGATATATTTCTGCTATTGAGACATTGCCGTTACAATATATTTTTTCCTTTAAAGAACATACGCATCTTAAATTAAAAATACACTTCATTTATTCTCCTGTAAAAGAAAAATGGCAATGTCATGGAGAAGGTGAGGACAGTACGCTCTTACATCATCTATGCGAAGGATTTGTAGCTAAACAAAAATAAAACAAGCGTAGCGCAATAGGAGCACATCCTATTAGCACGCTCCCTTTATATTATATTAGGAATAGGCGAAAACACTCCCTTGTGGTTTCCCCCGAGGCACGCCATACTTTAAAACTCTTTCACTGCTTATATTGTACTGCGATGACCCCGTATTTATTGACTTTTATCAGCACCGTGCTGGTGAATAATTTCGTACTTTCCAAATTTTTAGGGCTGTGCCCATTCATGAGCGTTTCTAGCAAATTAGAAACCGCCATCGGCATGGGTTTGGCGACCACCTTTGTGATGACTTTATCGGCGGTATGCAGTTACTTAGTCGATACTTACTTGCTAATCCCCTTAGAACTTCAATTTTTACGCACCATTACTTTCATCTTAGTGATTGCGGTTGTGGTGCAATTCACGGAAATGGTGGTGCACAAAACCAGCCCCGTGCTTTATCAATTACTTGGGATATTTCTCCCGCTGATTACCACCAATTGCGCCGTTTTAGGGGTTGCCTTACTCAATGTGCAAGAAGCACACGGCTTTGTGCATTCGACTTTATACGGTTTTGGCGCGGCGGTGGGATTTTCCTTAGTTTTAGTGCTGTTTGCCGCGATTCGGGAACGGGTGGCGGTGGCAGATGTGCCGCAAGTTTTCAAAGGTGCACCAATTGCGTTAATGACTGCTGGCATTATGTCGATTGCCTTCATGGGTTTTAGCGGCTTGGTGAAAGGTTAACACCATGTCAGCCATTATATTATTGAGTGTTTTAGGGATTATTTTCGGGCTATTACTAGGTTATGCCTCGGTTAAATTCAAAGTCGAAGGCAACCCAATGGCAGAAAAAGTGACCGAATTATTGCCGCATCAACAATGCGGAAAATGTGGTTATCCCGGCTGTGCGCCCTATGCCGAAGCCATTATCAGCGGCGAGGCAGAAATTAATTTATGCACCCCGGGGCGCGAAACCACGATGTTAAATATCGCCAATTTATTGGGACGTGCGCCCGTACCTTTGGATGCTGAAGTGGTTTTAGAAAAGCCCAAAGCTTTGGCAATTATTGACGAAAACCGCTGTATTGGTTGCACTTTATGTATTCAAGCCTGCCCCGTCGATGCAATTTTAGGCGCGGCAAAACAAATGCACACCGTGATTGCCTCCGAATGCACGGGCTGCGAATTATGCCTACCGCCTTGCCCTGTGGATTGTATTGAAATGCGTGAAATTCCTTTAGCAACCAGCAATTGGAAATTCCCCTACCCCTTGCTTAACACCGTGGGGAGAGCCTAATGCAATTGTGGAAATTTAACGGCGGCGTACATGTTGACGGGCACAAACGCATTTCCAGCGAACAAGCGATTGTGCAAGCCAAAATTCCTAAGCTTTTGATTTTGCCCTTGTTACAACATTTAGGCGTTCCCACTGAACCGATTGTGAGTATTGGTGAACGGGTGTTGGCGGGACAAGTGATTGCGCGTTGTCGGGGCGAAAATCAAGATTCATTAATGAGTGCGCCGATTCATGCTTCCACTTCGGGCACGGTGCTGGCGATTGAAGCGCGTGAAGTGCCGCATCCGTCGGGCTTGACTGCGATGTGTATCATCATCGAAACCGATGGCAAAGATGAATGGATTGCGCGTCAGCCTTTAGAACATTATCAACAGCTTGACCCGAATTTAGTGCGTCGTCATATTGCCCAAGCGGGGGTTGTCGGATTGGGCGGCGCGGGTTTTCCAACCCATATTAAATTGAAGCCGCAAGGCATTAATACCTTAATTATCAATGGGGCAGAATGCGAACCCTATATTACTTGCGATGACCGTTTAATGCAGGAACGTCCGCTCGATGTCATCACCGGGGCAGAAATTATGCGCCATGTGTTGGGCGGGGCGAAACGCGGCATTATTGCGGTCGAGGACAATAAACCCGAAGCCTATGAAGCTTTGCAAGATGCTTTAGAGCATACCGCGATTCAAGGCTGGGAACTGATTAAAATTCCCACGCTGTATCCCAGCGGCGGCGCACGCCAATTAATTAGAATTCTGCTTGGCATTGAAATTGGGCGCAGTCAGCAATCCTCAGAATTTGGCATTGTGATGCACAATATTGAAACGGCGCGGGCGGTTTATCGGGCGGTGCAACGCGGCAGACCTTTGGTGTCACGGGTCGTCACCATTACGGGCGATGGGGTGGAACGTCCGCAAAATTTAGAAGTTTTGCTCGGCACGCCGATGTCTGAATTGCTGGAAGCCTGCGGGCGCAAAGCGGATTTAGAACGCGTGGTGATGGGCGGCGGGATGATGGGTTTTGCGTTGTCTAGCGATGAAATGCCCGTGATTAAAACCACCAATTGCTTAATTGCGCATCGTGCTGCCAGCATTGAACCGCCCGCCCCTGCCTTGCCTTGTATTCGTTGTGGCGCGTGTGAACTCTCCTGCCCGCTGAATTTATTGCCGCAGCAATTATATTGGTACGCCCGCGCCAAGGATTTCAAAAAAGTGCAGGAATATAATATTTTTGATTGTATTGAATGCGGTTGTTGCGCTTATGTCTGCCCCAGCAATTTGCCCTTGGTGGATTATTACCGCTATGCGAAAGCGGAAGTGCGGGAAATTAATCAGGAAAATAAAAAAGCAGAACAAGCTAAACGGCGTTATGAATTTCATCAATTGCGGGCAGAGCGTGAAAAACAAGCGCGTGAAGCGCGTCATCAACAAGTTCCAGTAGCTGAAGTAAGCAGTGAAGTGGTTGCGCCTGAAGTGCTTGCGGAAATGGATGAGTCGGCGCGTAAAAAAGCATTAATTCAAGCGATGTTAGCTAAGAAAGCGAAACCGCCTGAGTCTTAAATAAACTGTGTCTCCACCCTAAACCACTACCATTAAGTTAAGCGTAGAATGAGGCTAGATGAGGGGTTTAGCTTCCCCCTTTGAAAAAGGGGGACTGAGGGGAGGGTTGCGTCAAAGAAGCTAAAGATAGGGAGAAGGCGCGTGCTTATATGTTTGGAAAGTGGATACAAGGCGCATAGAGAACAACTTACACTGGGTAAAGGATGTTGTTTTGAAAGAAGATAGCTGCGCAATCTCTAAACCAAATTCAGCCTTGGTGATGGGTATTTTACGGAGCATCGGGTTAAACTTACTGAGGTTTGCAGGTGTGAGTTCTGTGAGTGAGGGAATCATGAAAATGTGTGCGGGGGTTGAAACCCTGATGGGGCTGATTAGCCAGTCTAGCCCCTCAGAATAAAGTGTTTGGATAAGAATGAGTTACAGTAATATGTATCGTAACTTTTTATTTAATATAGTGATTTAACTCTTTGATGCAGCCATCGGGAATGAGGGGGTTGGGGGCTTTCACTTAAGCTTCTAACTTCAATAAATATTCCAAATAAGCCCCATAACCGTTCTTGCTCAAAGGCTTGGCTAACGCCGCTAATTGTTCGTTGCTGATGTAGCCCTTGCGCCATGCGATTTCTTCGGGGCAGGCGATTTTTAAACCTTGGCGTTTTTCGATGGTTTCCACGAACGAAGAGGCTTCTAATAAAGACTCATGCGTGCCTGTGTCTAGCCACGCCATGCCGCGCCCCAGCATTTCTACAGACAATGCGCCGCGTTCTAAATACACTTTATTCACATCGGTAATTTCTAATTCACCGCGTGCCGATGGCTTGATTTGTTTTGCAATATCAATCACATGGTTGTCATAAAAATACAAGCCCGTGACTGCATAATGTGACTTAGGTTTAACAGGTTTTTCTTCCAAGCTGATGGCTTTACCTGCTTTATCAAATTCAACCACGCCATAACGTTCTGGGTCTTTCACAGGATAGGCGAATACGGTTGCGCCAGATTCTTTTTCCGCAGAGCGTTGCACTTGTTTTTGAAAGTCATGCCCGTAGAAAATATTATCGCCCAAAACCAAGGCGCAACTGTCGCCACCGATAAAATCTTCACCAATTAAAAAAGCTTGCGCCAAACCATCGGGAGAGGCTTGCACCGCATATTCAATATTGATGCCCCATTGTTTGCCATTGCCGAGTAGTTGTTCAAAGCGTGGAGTATCTTGTGGGGTTGAAATCACCAAAATGTCACGAATTCCCGCCAACATCAAGGTGCTGAGCGGATAATAAACCATCGGTTTATCATAAATCGGCAACAGTTGTTTAGACACGACTTGAGTCACTGGATGCAGGCGCGTCCCTGAACCGCCCGCAAGAATAATACCTTTCATCATGATTTAAAATATCCCGCTTTTTAGAAGATTGCTGATTACAGCCTGATTTTTGCTATTTTATCCTAATCACGTCGCTATAAAAATACGATTTTAAGATTAAGTCTTATTTTCAAAGGCTAAGCATGGAGGATTTCAGAATTTTAATAGAAGCCCTCTAAAAAAGTGATTATCATAATTTAGCTTGTTGTATTTTCAGATTTCGAGCCTTTGACAAAGGGGGAATGAGGGGAGGGCTGCGGCAAATATTTAAATCACGTTTTTAAATAAGCAGTTAAAGTAGATGTTGTTGTAACTCCCTCTTATGCAAACACTTTGCTTAAGGGGGAACTGGCTAATCAGACTCAACCCTTGCACACATGCTCATTCTTCCGCCACCCAGTGTAAATGGTACTGTTGAGGATAGGTGTTTGTTGATGACTAATGCTTTTGGCTTTACGAGAGTCACACTTTTCATGTGTTATAAATCAAACGGTTAAGGGATGTACTTATTTAACTACATCTAATATTTATCTTCTTTGACGCAGCCCCCGTCAGGAGGTTGGGGGCGCAGTCAATTAATAAATTACACCGTCTTGGTTTCCAAACCAATCCCCGCCGTTTGTGCAATGCTCACAAAATTGGGAAATGACGTCGCCACGTTGGCGCAATCATTGATTAAAATTTCACCTTGGGCGCGTAATGCTGCAATGGTGAATGCCATCGCAATGCGGTGGTCGCCGTGGCTGTCAATCGTGCCGCTGCGTAATTGCCCACCTTGAATAATCATGCCGTCGGGCGTGGGTTTCGCATTGATTCCCAAAGTATTTAAACCATCTGCCATCACTTGAATACGATCACTTTCCTTGACCCGCAATTCTTCCGCACCCGTCAATACGGTTTCACCTTCTGCACAAGCGGCGGCAACGAATAACACGGGAAACTCATCAATTGCCAAGGGCACTAAGGCTTCAGGAATATGAATCCCGCGCAAACGGCTGGCACGAATCCGAATATCTGCTACAGGTTCGCCACCGACTTCGTGCGCGTTTAAAATTTCCAAATTCGCGCCCATTAAACGCAGAATATCGATAATTCCCGTGCGCGTCGGATTGATGCCGACGTGGCGCAATAACACATCCGAACCTTCGGCAATGCTGGCCCCGACCATGAAAAATGCCGCTGAAGAAATATCCACAGGCACATCAATTGCGCTCGCGGTCAATTTGCCCCCGCCTTGCAAACAGGCTTTTTGACCATCGCGTTGCACAGGGTAGCCGAAACCCGTCAACATGCGCTCGGTATGGTCACGGGTGGGCGCGGGTTCAATCACGCAAGTCGTGCCTTGGGCATACAAGCCCGCCAGCAATAAACTCGATTTGACCTGTGCGCTGGCAATCGGCATTGCATACGTAATGCCTTGTAAATTTTGCCCGCCGTGAATGTGTAAAGGCGGCGTGCCCGTTTCGGTGCTGTCAATGCGTGCACCCATTAACGCGAGCGGCTGTGAAACCCGTTTCATCGGGCGACGTGATAAGGAGGAATCACCTGTTAAAGTGCAATCAAAGGCTTGTCCTGCCAATAAGCCAGACAGTAAGCGCATTGAAGTCCCTGAATTCCCTAAATATAATTCTTGTTTGGGGGCTTGCAAACCATGTAAACCCACGCCGTGCACAATTACTTGAGTTGCCGCAGGACGGCTAATGTTCACGCCCATTGCCTGAAATGCCGCCAAGGTGCACAGCGTATCTTCGCCTTCTAAAAAGCCCGTGACTTCGGTCGTGCCTTCTGCCAACGCACCCAACATCAAAGCGCGGTGTGAAATCGATTTATCCCCTGCGACGCGGTGTTCACCTTGTAATTTACCGCCTGCTTGTACGCAAAATTGAATATTCGCTGTTGAACTCATATTTTTCTTCTCGCTTTGGGGTTAAATATTATAAATATCCGCTTTGTAGCGTTTTAAATTGTCCGCATTGGTAAACCATTCCACAGTTTCTTGCAAACCGCGTTTAAAGCCTTCACGCTCGCCATAGCTGGGCTTCCAATTTAATAGGCGTTGTGCTTTTTGATTATCAGCCCATAAACGTTCCACTTCGCTGTTTTCGGGGCGTAAACGCACATTATCGGTTTCAATGCTGATAGAACTGCCCATGACTTCGGCGATGAGTTGCGCAGTTTCCCCAATGGAAATCTCGTAATTACTGCCGATATTAATCACCTCGCCCACCGCTTTATCGCTGTGCAACATTGCAATAAAACCGCTGACGGTGTCTTGCACGTAATTAAAATCGCGGGTTGGGTGCAATGCGCCGAGTTTTAATTGGCTTTTCCCTGCGGCAATTTGGGTGATAATCGTGGGAATCACGGCGCGCGCAGATTGGCGTGGACCGTAAGTATTAAATGGGCGCATCACGCACACGGGCGTACCAAAGGCATAATAATAAGACAACGCCAACTGATCCGCCGCGATTTTGGTCGCAGAATACGGCGATTGTCCTTGCAAAGGGTGTTCTTCCGTAATCGGCACAAAACGCGCTGTGCCGTAGACTTCGCTGGTGGAAGTGTGAATCACTTTTTGAATGCCCAATTCCCGCGCCGCTTGTACGACATGTAGCGTGCCTTTGATATTGGTGTCTACATAAGTGTCGGGCGAATGATAGGAATAGGGAATTGCAATCAGCGCGGCAAGGTGCATCACCGCATCACAGTCTAACATCGCTTTTTTAACCCCAAACGGGTCACGAATATCGCCCGTAAACACTTCAATCGCATCCAAAATTTCGGGGGAAAGTTGTTCCAACCATCCCCAAGAATTGAATGAGTTATACAACACGAAAGCGCGCACGCTGTGCCCTTGTTTCACCAAGGCTTCCACCAAATGCGAGCCGATAAATCCTTCTGAACCTGTGACTAAAATTTTCATCCAATTTCCTTTAAAGAAGCCCCTAAATCCCCTAAAGGGGACTTTTAAAGATAAAACAATCTTTAAGGTTTAATCTTTAGCCCCCTTTAGGGGGTTGGGGGCTTGTTTTAACTAGACGACATCTTTTTATTTTGTTTTCATAAAGTTAAGATATTCTGGAAGTTTAGGCGCGAACGGCTTGTCTAAACTCAAGCGTTGTCGAAATGTCTCGGTCATGGATTGAGCATCTTGGTCGGTGTTAATCACATAAGGCACGATCACAATTATCAATTCCGTACGGTTGCGGGTTTGCTTGTCTGAGCGAAAAATGCTCCCAATCAACGGCAAATCTTTTAAAATCGGCACGCCGCTGTTGCCTTGGGTGGTGCTGTTTGAAATTAAACCGCCCAGCAATACTGAACCACCATCACTTAAACTTAATTTAGTTTCTACGGAACGGTTTAAAATCACAGGCGAACTGATGTTACTGGTGCTGTTACTTTCTGCACTGCTCACTTCTTGATTCACTTCTAAATCAATGCGATTGCCTGCGTGTACCGTGGGCTTGACGTGCAAAATGACCCCCGTGCGGCGGTATTGAATTTGTTGTAATACGCCTGTTGTGCCTGCGCGTACCGTAGTGGGGTCTGTGCTTTGGCTAGTGACGATGGGGACTTCCGTGCCCACGTTAATGCTGGCAGACTCTCCACTTTTCACCATCACACGCGGTGAAGATAGAATATTCACTTGGCTATTGCCTGCAAAAGCGTTTAACACAGCACGCGTTTGTCCTGCACTATCAAAGGTATAGGTTAAGCCTGAGCTGGTGGCAACTCCCAATTTTGAAGCTAAAGTTCCCGTCATACCGCCTAAATTTAAATCTTTAATCAACCATTCAATCCCTAATTGCTCTTGATCACTTAAAGTGACTTCGGCAATGGTAACTTCAATTAAGGTTTGCTTAGAAGGCTGATCCATTTCTTTCAAGATTGGCAGCAAACGCGCCCAAGATTCGGCATCGCCCTGATATAAAATTGCATTACGATTCGTGTCAACTACCATGCGTCTACCTGTGGCTGAATTCATGGGAGTTGCAGGACTTTGCGGTACAGCAGGGTTAGTTAGGTTAGGTGTGGTCAGATTCGTATCTCCTAAAACCCCTTGCAACAAAGGCGTTAACACTTTGGAAAGATTTTCAGCCTTGGTATTTTGCACAGGATAGAAAAATAAGCCCTGTTCTTTTTTAGGTAAATGCCCCGGTTTATCTAAAGTGCCTGCCCAACGTTTGACGTGCTCTAAAACTTGAGCGTCAGCGGCAAAGGCAATCACTGCGTTCACGGTTTTTAAGGGTAATACGATTACACTGGCTAAACCTGCACCTTGGGTTGCAGTAAAACCTTGGGTATTTAACACACTGACTAATTGCGTAGACAGTTCATCCGCGCTTAAGAAGACGGGTTCTATGCGTAAACTATAACGCCCTCTCATGTTCGGCTGATCTAAAAAAGCAACTGCTTCGGCTGCATTTCTCACTAAATCAGGCATTCCCGATAAAATAATTGCATTGCGTTCAGGGTCTTCAGAAATTTGTAATTTTTTGGAAGGATATAATTGACGCAACCAGCCTGCGACATGAACATTTCGCACCACCCGTAAGGGTACAATTTGGAACACGGGACGGTGTGAAACAGGAACATCAGGCAAGGCACGCCCACTGATTAAAATCGGCGGTTCTCCCCCTTCAGGGGCAGCGGTCGTGGGCACAAAGCGCAAAATATCGCCTTGTTTAACCCCCGTGACCCCATAATTATCCAAAATTTGCCGTGCCACTTGATAAAGCTGCGCGGGTGTTTGGGGTTCGCTAACGCGCAAGGTGACTAAATCTTTCTTCGTTTGTAGACTGGCTTCCACTTCAAAAGACATACCCAACAAATTCCCAAACACTTCATTAATAAATGCGGGCAAGGGCAGGCTTTCGACATTCACTTGTAGCGGTTTATTATCCTTGAATTTTTGAGTTTCACTGCCACTGCCTTGGGGGGAAACTTTATCGACGGCATTTTGATAGCTCGGAGTTTCCTTAAAACCTGTGGTACGGGAAAGTTTTGGCTGGGTTCTTTCGACCACAGGGCTTGCCTGTGAGGTATTGGCTTGAGTGTCACGCAGCGGTTCAGGCGTGCCTTGAATAGAATACGGCACACTGCACGCGGTTAATTCAAATAGAAGAATGATAACAATGAGATAGCGATACGACATGAGTTAATCTTATGAGGTAGGTGTCAGCCTATGGCGTGGCAACACGGGGATAGAGATAGACAGTTTCAAGGTCTTTTTCTTCGCGCTGCACTTTAATGAAGTCAGACGCAATACTGTTTAAAATCGAATCATCAGGCAAATTTGCAGCAGGCGCGTAGCGTTTTACCTTTCCTTCGCTGTCTGCAATCAACGCAACTTTTTTGCTGCCTTCATTCACAATGCCCACCAAACGCCATGTTTGTTTGGCAGAGGCGGTTTTCTTTTCGGCTTCGGTGAGTTCTTTGCCCCACAAGGGACGCGTCTTTAATTTTTGCGTGAGTGCACTCATATCCTGAGGTTTGGGAGCTGCGGGGAGCTGCCAAGTTGCATCATTATTCGGGGGTAAAATAGTGGGCGTTTCATCGGAAATCACCCACCATGCAAGGCTGGCAACTCCCGCCGCACTCAATAACAGCACCACCGCTGCTTGACGATAACTGTTAGGAAGGAGTTTCACAACGCGACTCGGTTAGGGTAAATGAGGACGCTCCAAATACGCATGTGAACCCATTTCTTGCAAGCGACTGATGGTGCGCCGAAACGCAAAAGCATGACGATTGCCTTGATATAAAGCCTCGGGCGTAGTCGCTGCGGAAATGATTAATTTTACATTGCGATCATAAAACTCATCAATTAAGTTAATGAGACGTAAAGCTTTATCATTATCACGTTCTTGCAATTGTGGGATATTGCTGAGCAACACCGTGTTAAAACACTGCGCCAATTCAATATAATCCGCCACCGCACGCGGCACATCGCACAGGGCTAAAAAATCAAACCACACAATTCCATCCGCGCAACGGCGGGTTTTAATTTGTCGTCCACTGATTTCCAGCACATGCTTTTCTAAAATCTCATCGGGCGCAAGACTGAGGAAGCTATCGTATAAATTGCGTTCTGCCTGCGCATCTAGAGGGCTGTGGTAAATCTCCGCTTGCTCTAAAACCCGCAGGCGGTAATCCATGCCGCTATCGACATTGATGATTTCAGTGCATTCTTGCAATAAGGCAATTGCGGGCAAGAAACGGTCGCGCTGTAAACCATTTTTATACAATTCGTTGGGCACAACGTTGGAGGTGGTCACTAAAGTTACGCCGCGTTCAAATAAGGCTTTTAATAAGCCACCCAATAACATAGCATCAGTGATGTCGGCAACATGAAACTCATCCAGACACAATACCTTCGTTTGTGCGGCGATGCGCTCAGCGACGATAGTTAACGGGTTTTCAATTTCGGGCAAGCCGCGTAATTCTTGATGCACTTGCTGCATAAAGCGGTGAAAATGTACGCGCTGTTTATTTTCATTGTGCAGACAATCATAAAAACTATCCACTAGATAAGTTTTGCCACGTCCCACGCCGCCCCAGAAATATAAGCCTTTAATTAATTGGGGGTTGCGGGTAAATTTCTGACGCAGTTTCGCAAAATAGCCTTGGGAGGCTGGCGGGCTTGAAAGTTCATCAAACAGGCGTTGCAAATGGTGCACGGCATTTTTCTGTGCCGCATCTGCGGTAAAGCCTTCACGTTGTAAATCGCGTTGGTAGCGTTGCAGCGGTGTAGTCATTTGGACATCTGGGGGCTGAAAATGGTTTGCTAAGCCGCGCATTATATCATCAAGCTTCGGATTAATAGAAAGATTACGGGAGATATTTTGTCATGTACACCCGATGGATTACAGAATTGGGATTAGAACCGCATCCTGAAGGCGGGTTTTATCGGCGTAATTACACCGCAGATTGTTACGTGTTGCCTGAAAATTTTGCCGCCGCCCGTCCCGTTGCCAGTGCAATTTATTATTTATTGCCAGCCTCGCAATTTTCGGCTTTGCATCGCATTAAATCGGATGAGTTGTGGCATTTTTACGCGGGCGGCAGCTTAAATATTTACGTAATTACGCCCGAAGGTGAATTAAAAATCTTGCGTTTGGGTTTAGATTTAGCGCGGGGCGAGCAACCTCAACAGCGAGTGCCAGCGGGCTGCTGGTTTGGGGCGTGTGTGGCACATGGGGAATATGTGTTGGTCGGGTGCACGGTTGCGCCTGCATTTGATTTTGCAGATTTTGAGCTGGGAAAACGTGCGGAATTGTGGGCAACTTATCCACAACATGCGGACATTATTGAGCGGTTGACGGCTGCATGTTAAATGAGGCTACTTGAATAATTGCTTGTTGTGGATTTGGTTCTGTTCAGCTTTTTTTGA
Source organism: Thiotrichaceae bacterium (assembly GCA_028688145.1). GTDB lineage: Bacteria > Pseudomonadota > Gammaproteobacteria > Beggiatoales > Beggiatoaceae > JAQTYU01. Next base: position 37,121 of record JAQTYU010000019.1, read on the forward strand.
AAAAATTTAGGGTTTGATTACAAGTGTGTAAATTACACGAACTCCCGTTTTTCCTGAAAAAATTGCCGCAATTGCTCTCCACATTCCTCCGTCAACACGCCCCCGACACAGTCAACTTGATGATTATGGCGTGTATCGCGCAACACATCAAAACGGCTGCCCGCCGCACCTGCTTTAGGGTCGTATGCACCAAATACCACACGTTTGACTCGCGCATGAAGCAAGGCAGCGGCACACATCACGCAGGGTTCTAAAGTCACATAGAGCGTAGTTTCTAATAAACGATAATTTTGCAGTGCCTGTGCGCCCGCCCGAATGGCGACAATTTCCGCGTGCGCTGTGGGATCAAGCAATTGAATTGGGCGATTCCAAGCTTCTGCAATCAATTGATTTTGCTGTACTAAAACTGCACCCACAGGAATTTCTCCCTGCGCGGCGGCATTGTCGGCTAATTGCAGGGCGTGCCGCATCCAAAATTCATCGTGAAGGCGTGTATCGGTGAGCATTAGGCGTAATTAGCAAGGGCTTTGTAGACTTTGCCTTCTGTGTTGAAAAAAAAGGTTTCTATTGCCACTTTGCCCATCACAGAGTGATAGTAAATGGAAACACTGTCCACACCGCTGGTGACTGCAATAATTTTAAACTGCAAATCAGGAATATTTTTTAACGCCGTTCTCCAGTATTCGCCGACCGCCGCTTTTCCCTGCAATGTGCCCGCTGGGTCGCCTGTGAGTTTTTGAATCATGGGCGTGGTCATGGAAAAATCTTCGGTGTAATGGGCTAAAACTGCCTCTAAATCATGTTGATTCCAAGCGTTCACCCACTGTTCTGCAAATCTTAAGGCTTGTGTTTGATCCATGCTGATTCTCGTTAATTTACTGAGTTTAGGAGTTACGCAGTTGAAATTGTAAGCAGTTCGTAGGGTGTATAAGGCGTAGCCGCCATACACCCTACGTTAAACCTCAATAAAGTGTTTTAAATTGATAGCTTATTAAATCAACTGCGTAACTCCTATGATTTATCATAATTTACAGAATTATCTGATTCATTAGGATTAACCCGAGAACGAGATAAATTGAAGCTTTATTCTTTAATTTTGAAAAGCCTTTAATCCTGTGAATCCTGATAAACCACTTTCTAGCATATTTTCTGAGGGGTGGAAAGTTTAGTTTTGTAAATCACTAGGGTATTCATGAGGTTTGCTGAAAATATTTACATTTCAAGTGAGGGCGTTATACTCAACAACAGATAACGTTTTTAGGATATTTGCTGATGACAAAGCTCGGAGCACAAGTAGAGGGGCGTATTTGGATTAATCGTTCAACGAAAGATTTTGTGGGACAAGGTCGCATAGAACTACTTGAGAAAATTGACGAATTAGGGTCAATTACCAAAGCTGCTAAAGCCATGGGGATGAGTTATAAAGCCGCATGGGATGCTATTGATACGATGAATAATGTGTCACCTCATTTGTTGGTGATACGCTTGACGGGTGGAAAAGGGGGCGGTGGAACGCAATTAACCGAATATGCCCGTAAATTAGTCACACTATTCAAAAATATTGAAAAAGAACATCAACGCTTTTTGAAGCGGCTGAGTAAACAGGTGGAAGATTTCGAGAACTTTTTTCAAATCATGAGGGTCATTAGTATGCAAACCAGTGCGCGTAATCAATTTTTTGGTGTCATTCGTAACATCAAGATTGGTATAGTAAACAGTGAAATTGAAATTACGCTGAAGGGTAATGATAAACTGGTGGCAACACTGACGGCTGATAGTTTGACCGAGTTGAGTTTAGAGGAAGGTTCTGAGGTTTATGCCTTGATTAAAGCCCCTGAAATTTTCTTGCTACGCACTGACTGTGGACTACATATCAGCGCCCGTAACTGTTTGTTGGGAACGGTACGAGAAATTCGACACGGCACGGTCAATGCGGAAGTTACTTTGGAATTGGCGGGCGGCACGGTATTGAAAGCCGTGATTACTCATGCCGCGTTAATGGATTTGGGTATCCAAATCGGTGAAAGTTTGTTGGCAGCTTTTAAAGCAAGCAGTGTTATGTTGGCTGTGCCTGCTTAGTAGTCTTACTGCGCTTTCACGAGTGGCCCGTATGCAGCAAAGCGGAATGCGGGGGGAATTAAATCATCGCCTGCGAACTCCCGTATTCCACTGCGCTGCATACGGGCTACAGATTTGGGGGCACAATTAACTGCCATGCACCACTTTATTGCGCAAATAAATCGGTAACGCCAATTCTGGGCTGACTGCCAAACCCTGTTCAAATGCCGCCGCTGCCAAGGGCAACATTGCCGACGCTTGCGGATAAGTGGTTTCAGTTTCAACACTGATCGCCGTCACCGTGCCCAAGGCTTTTAATAATACCGTGTTATAAGCCATCCAACCCGAACCCACGCCATACGCCGCACTATTTTCTAATAATTTTACGCTTTCGGGCGGACACACGATTTCTTCACCGCACAACTGCATTAATTTATTTTCACCTAAAATATACTCACCCCAGTAGACTTCACCCATACGCGCATCAATTGCGGCGAGAACATGGGTCATGCCTTTATCGCGATAAGCCGCTTGTGCCAAGGCTGCAAGGCTTGAAATCGGAATAATCGGCACTTCTGCCGCGAAAGCAATGCCTTGGGCAACCCCGCAGGCAATTCTTAAACCTGTGAAACTGCCAGGACCACAGCCCATCACCACCGCGTCTAATTGTTGCGGGCGCAAATTTGCCTGCTGCATCATTTCATCAATCATCGGCAAAATTAATTCTGCATGGTGGCGCGTGGTCATCACGGAACGTTCAAACTGGGTTTCGTCACATAATAAGGCGCAAGAACAAGCTTCGGTGGCAGTATCAAGGGCAAGTAATTTCATAAGGCGGTCATTATCACAGAGCAGGACATCAGATTAAAGGGAATCCGCGCTATTCGTAAGCCTGCGGATTGCGTAAAATAGTGTAAATCTTACCAATAAGGAATGCCAATACTATGCGCCCCAGCGGTCGTACTCCCCAAGAACTGCGTAACATCAGCATCACTCGCCATTATACCCAATATGCAGAAGGCTCGGTTTTAGTCGAGTTTGGAAATACCAAAGTATTGTGCACCGCCAGCATTGAAGAACGGGTGCCGCGTTTCCTCAAAGAAAAGAATAGCGGCTGGGTGACTGCGGAATATGGCATGTTGCCGCGTTCTACTCATCAAAGAATGCAACGTGAAGCCAGCTCAGGCAAACAAGGCGGGCGCACTTTAGAAATTCAACGCCTGATTGGGCGTTCTTTGCGGGCGGTGATGGATTTAAGCGCGATGGGCGAACGCAGCATTACTATTGACTGTGACGTGATTCAAGCCGACGGCGGCACACGAACTGCTGCGATTACAGGCGGTTATGTTGCTCTGGTCGATGCGATGCGCCATTTAAAACGCATTGGAAAAATTCGTAATATTCCCATTCATGGCGCAATTGCCGCCGTTTCTGTGGGAATTTATAAGGGCGTGCCGATTTTAGATTTAGAATACGCCGAAGATTCTGAAGCCGAAACCGACATGAATATTGTGATGAATGACGTGGGCAGCTTTGTCGAAATTCAAGGCACAGCCGAAGGTCATGCTTTCCGTCCTGACGAATTGCAAAGTATGTTAGCCCTTGCCAAAATAGGCGTTGACCAATTGTTAGAAAAACAACGCGCTGCCTTGGCTGAAGTTTAAAGCGTATTGTTTGAGCGTGTTTAAGGTAGGAGCTTGAATGTTATGGCAAATTACGCTGATAGAGTCTTGCAACAGTTTTTAATTATCTTTGGCGGTATTAAAGTTTTTCGCTTTCCATTCTTTATGATTTACGACCCACGCACTTTTGCCATCAAGGGCAAGCAAACGCGGGAAGTGATGAATTTATTGCAACCGGGCGATATTTTATTACGCACTTACAAGAATTATTTAGACGGTTACTTTATTCCGGGCACCTTCAGTCATGCAGGGTTTTACCTTGGCAAAGTCACGGATGATGATGTCAAAAACTACAGCGGGATTAGCAATTCTAGCGATTTAGCTGAAATAGAAACGGGTGATGAAATGGTGATTCACTCGATGGCGCGCGGGATTTTTCTTGAAGATGTGATTAATTTTTGCCGTTGCGATGGTATGGCAGTGTTACGCTTTCCACACCAATTAAAACATCAAGCAGGTTTAACCGTGCCGCAGCGCGTTCAAGAATATTTCAACTCGCCAGAAGTTCACGGGCAATATGGTAAAGAACCGATTTTAGCCGAGCAAGCTTTGGCAACGCGCTTATTGCAAGGCGAAACCTTGGATTTTGCCAAAGAAGTATTTCCGCTGTTCTTTCACACCGCTTTAAGTCAATTGGGAAAACCTTACGACTTTGATTTTAATTTTGATGATTTTAACGCCATGTCCTGCACAGAATTCGTGTATTTCTTAAGCAAAAGTGTATGCTGGAATTACGGCATCCAACCTGTTGAAAAGAAAGTGCTGTTTAAATCACGGCGCATTATTCAACCTGATGCTTTTGAAAACAGTGCCTTGTCGGTGATTTGGAAGCAGGTTCAGCCGCGTTGATGGTTTTTTACAGAAGCCCCCAACCCCCTAAAGGGGGCTAAACATAAAAGATTTTTGTTTTTAAAGTCAGTAGGGTGGGCATTGCCCACCGCAACACGCTGCCAATTTTGGTGGGCGATGCCCACCCTACCAAATTAAACGCCCTTCAGGGGATTTAGGGGCGCAGTTTGCTTTAATCGCCCAATCAATTCTCCAACTTTCAGGATATGCAATGCGCCAGCTTTATTTGTTAATCGGTATCGTGCTGATGGGCGCGACAGTGCACAGTGCGGCAGAAAGCCCGCGTTATCGGGGCGATGCTGAAGAAACCAAAGGCACTATTTGGCAAACCCCACAAGCCGCCACTCCAAAAACTGAATCTGTCGCAGACCCCAAATGGCAAGCCCCAAACATTGCAGCCTATCCTTCACAGGGCAGCGATACTTCTGAACCGCCGCGTTATCGTCCTTTGACCGCGCCACAAACGGTCACCTTGCCCGAGTTGCCGCGCCCAGTCACACCCAGCACCGATAACACCCCAGGCTATCCCAACGTACAAAATTATCCGTATTATGGCGCGCCCAACAGCAATAATTATCCAACGCTGCAAAGCTATCCCGAAAATACAACTCCCCCACCGCCTGCAAATCTACCCAATCAGCCCTATAATTCATCCAATTACCCTGTACGTTAAAATTTAAAACCAAGCTCCCCATCTTCACAAAGAAGATAAGGAGATTTAGGGGCGCAGTTTAAATAAATTATTTTCATGCCATTGAGGAGAGGTTTGATGCGCAATGCTTACTTATACAGTGCCTTGCTGTTATTAGGGATCACGGCAAATACCCAGGCAAAAATTGACCTGGTCACCTTGCCACAACGCGACCGAGTGCAATTAACTATTTATAATGGAACAGATTTAACGTTTGTACGGGAACAGCGCACGCTGACCCTCAAAGCAGGGATTAATCGCTTAGAATTTGGCTGGGCAGATACTTTAATCGACCCGACCTCGGTGCAATTGACCGCGCCCCAACATGCCGAACAAGTGCAATTACGTGAAGTTTCTTATCCGCCGAATATCAACGGTAGCGCAGTGTGGACAATTGATTCCAAAATTGCAGGCGCAGTGCCTGTGGAAATTACTTTTTTCACTTCAGGAATTAGCTGGCGTTCCTTTTACACTGGCACTTTGTCCGCAGATGAACAAAGTTTGCGCCTGCAAAATTATGTGCGCATAGATAATCACAGCGGCGAAGATTATGCCGAGGCGCAAACGCGGGTGGTGGTTGGGAAAATCAGTTTGCTTGACCAAATTGCTGAATTAGCAAAACGTTCGCCGCCTTATGGCTCGCCTGTGAAAGACATGCACATACTCGGCATGTTGGAAGATGTCGCGGCACCTGCCTCAATGGATGAACGTTCCACCGCCAAAAAAGCACGCCGTGAAAATTACGCCGCCGCCGCACCGATGATGAAAGCAGCTGCGCCCAAGCAAATCGTGAAAGAAGGGCTTTCTGAATATTTTTTATACAGTATCGAAGGCACAGAAAGCATTCCCAATGGTTGGGGGAAACGCTTGTTGTCTTTGGAAATCGCGGATATTCCTGTGAAAGCTTTATATCGCCACGATTTAAATCGCTACGGACACGATATGCCCCACCGTTTATTGTCGTTTAAAAATGACAAAGCGCATCATCTGGGCGACACGCCCTTGCCTGATGGTCAGGTGATGATTTACCGCCAACTGTCGCCGCAGCAAAATTTAAGTTATGTCGGCTCGATGTATAACAAATATATTCCGATTGAACAGGAAGTGGAGTTGGATTTTGGCACAACGGTCGATGTTAAAATTGAACCCGTATTATTGGAATACAAAACTAATAATTTTGTATTTGACCGTCGCGGCAATATTGCAGGTTTTGACAAACTGGAAACTTGGCAATTGAAAATAGAAAACAGCCGCGATATTCCTGTGGATGTGGAAATTGTACGGCATTTTCAGGGCGGCTATTGGTCTTTACAAACCGCGCCTGAATTCAAAGGCACGTATGAAAAAGTGGATATTGACACGGTCAAATACCGTGTGACCGTCGCGGCGCAAAGCCAATCAACACTGGGCTATACCTTGACTTTGTATCAGGGTGAGCGGCAACAGCGGCATTAAACAAGTTCACCTCCATTGATAGAACCCATTTGGAGTCTTAATCTTAAGTTTGCTAGGGCGTGTCATCAAAAAGAACTAGAGGGTTATTAAGCCAAAAGAATGAGACTAGAAGCGAGGTAAATACCACTCAAGAAATGGGCTGAGCATTTATCATATCGAGTCGCTATGCCTCTGTAT
>JAQTYU010000004.1:0-80454 GCA_028688145.1 Thiotrichaceae bacterium
ACCATTTCGAACTCGGTAGTGAAACCACTTAGCGCCGATGATAGTGTGGGGTCTCCCCATGTGAAAGTAGGTCACTGCCAGGGCTTTATTACTAAACCCCCTTATCTTGAAAAAGATAAGGGGGTTTCTCATTTCGATTCTCTACAAATATTTTCTGTTAATACACCTCCGTTTCCCCTTACACTGCTCTTGAATAGACATAATTTTTGTGGTACGTTACCGCATAAATTAGAGATCAATATTTAAATTGTTTTGGGTATATTAAATGTTTTCTAACTTTCTTAAATTTACTACAAAAAAAACTATCATTTTTGGTTTCGCAGGCTCTATCGGGGCTTTACTATTTGCATTGTTAGTTGAATCTTTAATTTATCATTTACCAAAAATAAATCAAACTAAAACAAAGGTGGACATTATTTTTGTTACTGATGTTACGAGTAGCATGTCAGAAGAAATTAATGGTGTAAAAAATGGCATAAAACACTTCTCTAGTATGTTTCTTAATAAAAATATTGACTTGCATGTTGGATTTGTCTGGTTCAGAGATCGTTTTGTAGATACTAATGCACTAGGAAAAATCACTTTTCACGGGCAAGATACTACTGACAATTATGAGTTATTTTCAAACGAGGTTGATAAAATAATTGCGGAAGGTGGGGGTGATGAACCAGAAAGTGCTTTTGATGCTGTTGTTTTAGCTTCAACATTGAAATTCAGAGAAAACACTAAGAAAGTATTGATTTTAATAACTGACGCCCCACCAAAATCCACAGATTTTTCAGGGAAAATCATAGGTGATGTTAAGCTGTTTCTAACAAATAATTCGATTTACCAATTACATCTGGCTATTTACGAGCAAAATATACATTATTATCAGCCATTGCAAGAAATTGCTAAAGGAATGATATTCCCACTTCAAAACATTAGTGATGGTAGTTTAAGTTTTGAAAGTGCTATGCCTAACATTGGACTGAAAATAGCCGAAGGACTTAATACGATTCTTTCTAAGAATGAAAAATATGATAATAATATGAAAAATAATATTCTACTCGTTCTTAGTATTTGGTGGGGAGCGGTTGCATTGGGAACAGTTTTTTGTTTGATAATTGCACAGAATATTTACTTAAAACAAGCTGTTAAACTTAATAAACTCCTTATAGGATGCAGTATTGGCTTTACTGCTGGATTAGGGGTAGGATCTGTTTTATTGTGGTTTTTTGAAAATCCGTCTGACTTTTTGAAAATAATGGCGTGGGGAGGAGTTGGAGTAACTATTGGATTAGTTTCAAGAATAGTGATACCTAATTATCCTTCTATACGTGCTTTATTGGGTGGTTTATTGGGTGGTTTATTGGGTGGTTTGTTCTTTGTCATATTAGCCAACCTGTTATCGGATTCTATATCTCGATTGTTGGGGGCGGCTATTGTTGGTTTTTTTGTGGGACTAATGTTCGCGCTTTTTGAAGAAGTATTACGTGAAGCTTGGTTAATTGTTGATTGGGGTAACAATGACCGGCGTACTATTTCATTAGGTCACACTCCAGTTATTTTAGGAAGTTCTGAAGAAGCTGATGTCTATTTACCATCAGAAAAGGGATTTTTACCGAAAACAGCTATTATTAAAATGGAAAATGGTAAGGTATGGTATGAAAATAAAATTAACAACCGTGTTATAGAATTGACTCATGGTGACAAAGTCGAATTTGTGGTTTTACATATAATTGTAAATATAATTGGTAGTGTTTCATCGAAAAAATAGGCTTTATTTTGTAACAGTTCTAAACGTCCACAGATCTAGTGTTTAGGTTTGGATGTCCACTATTTTAGGGAGAGGAGTTATGAGTTACAAAAAATTAATTGGAGTAGCAAACCCCGGTTTCATCTTGATCTTGGTAGATCAATCAGCGTCAATGAATGATGCGTTTAATACAGGTGAAGCTAAAAAAGATGTTGCGGCTAAGGCAGTCAATCGTGTCATTGATGCGATAGGGATGGCTTGTCAAAGTGGTAATAACGTTAAAGATAGGTGTTTTATTAGCGTTATTGGATATGGCGCACGGATCGATTTGCAAGTATTTGGAATGATTTCCCAACTTGCCGATAATCCGAAACGAATAGACCGCGTTAAAAAGAAAGAATCCGATGGTGCTGGTGGCTTGGTTGAATTGGATATTCAAATGCCAATATGGCTAGAGCCAAAGGCAGATAACGGAACGCCAATGGCTGAAGCTTTTGAACTGGCGTATAAGACAATTGAAGACTGGATAGAAAGATATCCTGATAATTTTCCTCCTGTTGTAATTAACATTACTGACGGGGAACCTAATGATCAAAGTGCAACATTTACAGCTGCCAAGAAAGTGATGGAACAGAAAACATCGGATGGCAATGTATTAGTATTAAACGCGCATATTTCTGATGCAAGTGCTGGGGAAATCTGTTTACCGAATACGGATGGCATGTTCAATAACCCCTATGCTAAGTTTTTATTCAGTATTTCTAGTATGTTACCGGACACCTTGATCTCAGCTGCTGAAAAAGCTGGATTTTCACCTCAGACTCACTCACGTGGTTTTGTATTTAATGCAGGACCAGAGTCTATGATCAAGCTGCTGAATTTTGGTTCATTAGGTTCTATAGGGGCGTTACGATAATGATATTAGTCCAAGATAGATTTTCATCTTTTTTGGACTATGTAGGTTATTATTAATTCTTCGAGACACACTAACAATGTTAGTAACATCAAAAGCTTTTCAAGTCAAAAAATATGGCGAAGACGAATGTCAAGACGCTTTTGCGGTCAATGATGAGCAATTTAAGTTTGCTGTTGCGGATGGTGCGACACAATCATTTTTTCCATCTCAATGGTCTAGGGCTCTTGTCGAAAGTTTTTGCAATGATGACCAAACTGATGTGACTATATTTTTAAGAAGGAATGTATGGATCGAATGGTTAAAACCGCTTCAAAAAAAATGGCATGATCAAATAGAACACATTGTTCAAAAAGAAAATAAATATTATCTTACTAATCGGTTTACCCAAAATGAACCCGCTGTTTCTACGTTCGTTGGATTGCACCTGCCATTCAGTTCCAAAAGTAACAATTGGTATGCTGTAGTGGTTGGGGATAGTTGCCTCATTCACATATCAGCTATCGATTTTAAAATAAAAAAAAGTTATCTACTTGAACGCGCCGAACAATTTACGTCTAAACCGGATTTTTTTGCTAGCATAAATAAGGCTAACATTTATGATCCAGAAGTTATTCGAATTACAGCAAATGAAGGGGACATTTTTCTGTTAGCAACCGATGCATTGGCCAAATGGCTGCTTACTCAACACGAGAGAGGTGAAAATAGATGGAAAGAAACATGGGCAAGCCTTAAAAAAATAGATTCTCAATATGAATTTAATCATTTCATTGAGGAAAAAAGAAATAGTCAAGAGTTTCCAATGGATAATGACGATACTACCTTGTTGATTGTTTCACTAAACAAGGAAAAAAGAGTAGACAATGTTCAACAAAACAGTGAGCACTTCTCAGAACTAGAGTTCAATGAAAAGAAGCAGTCAAAAAAATATCTTAGTTCAGCTGTAATAATTTTGATTGTTAGTAGCTTAACCATTCTCGCGCTTTTTTCGAAAGAAATAATTGAGTTAACGGGTATAATAAATCAACCACCCATTGATATACCACAAAAAAGTAATGAGTATAGAACAGTTATCACACAAAATGTTAATTTAACTTCATGTCGAGTAATCCTTAATAAGGGACAACGAGTTAACATTAAGGTAGGAAAAGAAAATAAAATTGTAGTATTAGAAAATGATCTAACAACGAGTAACTACAGGTTTTTAGATTTTGGTTGTAAAAAAATTGAATTAATTGGGTGGGTGTATTCATATTCTGTTACTAGGAAAAAAGTACAATATGGTAAGTTTGCGACAGAGATCAACAGTAACGAGCTTTTTATAAATTATCCTGAAGGAGGAAATAATGGTCTAGCATTTCGAAAACAGCCTAGACTAGAAGATGTAACACCAGAGAATAAAATATTCAACTTGGAGAAAGGTTGGCAGTTCGACAAACTAAGTCAGGAGACTCAAGATAATGTCGTTTTCTATAAAACAAAAATAACCGGTGAGTTAGTCTTACCTGATTGATTTTCTTGGAGAGTAATAATGCCGTTTCCGGTACACAGAGATTATGTTGATTCTGTTACACACTTAGACAAATTTATATGTGATCCGAAGTTTAAGGGTGGTAGGGCACGGTCATGTCCTAAGTCTCACCGATTAATCCTTTATAGTGGTGGTTTTTCGGTTGTGTTTCCTATTGATGTAGGTAAAGAAACACTTGCTCTTCGTTGCTGGACAGCAGGTTTAAGTAATGCAGATAAGCGTTATATCGAAATTACAAAGTACTTACAGAATGTAAAATTGCCGTATTTTGTAGACTTTGCCTATGTGCAGGAAGGTATTCTGGTAAAAGGTCTAAAGTACCCTATTATTCGTATGGATTGGGCGACCGGTGATAGGTTAAAAGATTTTATCGCTAAATATATTAATGACCCAACTGTATTACTTGCCACAGCTCATGCATTTTCTAGTATGGTAAAAGCACTTCATGTTGCTAGAATATCCCATGGGGATCTTCAACACGATAATATATTAGTTAGTTATGATAAAAATACGGTCAGCTTGAAGTTAATAGATTATGATAGTTTGTATGTTCCAAATCTAAAGGGTCAAGAAGAAATACGAGGACTACCTGCTTATCAGCATCCGACACGAATAAATCCGCGTAGTACACGTGAAGTTAGTGAGAAAGTCGATTACTTTTCTGAACTTGTAATTTATCTGTCATTGTGCAGTCTAGCAGAAAAGCCAAAACTGTGGACTTCTTATGATATCGAAGATTCTGAGGGCTTATTATTTTCAGCAAGTGATTTTGAAAATCCAGCATTGTCGAAAATTATTCGTGAGCTAGGTACTCTATCGCCTAAAATACAGAATATGACTACACAGTTGGTTGATTTTTGTGCTAAGAGCTCGACTGATGATTTAGTTCCGCTTGATGACATCATACAATCACCTCATTACCCTATAAATCAATCGGTTGATAATATTAGAGATATACTTAGAGGTGCTATACACTCACAAAAAGTATATCCCACTACAAAACCAAACAACCACTTGCAAAAGCAAACAGACTCCATAAAAGATACATTGAAAAGTGCGATGCCCAAAAAAAACACTCTGAAAGTTTCATTTTTTCAAAAAATGTTACACAGACTATTTCCTAAATACTTTCAAAAAAAAAGTCTTGGTAAAACGATTTTACTAAGTTCATTAATACCTGGATTGGGACACCTGTATAATGGGCAAATTCTCAGTGGAATTACGATGTTTATCGTAACAGTGAGTGCATATTTGTTATTAGTCTTCGTTGGAATACTTGTACATTTATGGGTAATTATAGAGTCAGCATGCCATGCCCATAAATCAATTTGTCCAGTGGGACAACTTGTATCGAAAAGACTTTTTATCTTTAGCATGTGTGTATTCAGTTTTTACATAGTCCCACAAGCCTTATTTTGTTATGAAAAAGGTGTTTCTAAACAGAATGAATGTACTGCATTAATTAAGTCAATGCCACCCATATTACATACCCATCAAGGGGATGAAGATGAACTTTGCGCATCATGTTTATTAACAACATGGAATTTTGGTACGCAATTATTAGACCCTACGACATCCAAAGATAGATTAGATGAATTACAAAAGATTTCTAAATTACCCAAAATTAGCCAAACCATAAGTAATATAAATAAATACATTGATGAATTAAAAAGAAGTTATGTTACTCATTGAAAATATTACTTGAAAATAGAATATTCAGACTTTTTCACATCAACCTCTGCCCCAAAATTTGCTATGATTAAACATTTTTCTTAAGCAACCAAAAAGAGGGCATCTATGTACTATCAGGGCGGTATTGCGCTTTCAAACTTTCGTCGTGATAAACTCCTTACCACACTCCCCACACTCCCCACGCTGCAACAGCTAGATGCTCGCTATCTTTACTTTGTCGAACTCCACGCACCCCACACCCGCTTGCTTGAGGACGAACAACAACGCCTCCTCGCCTTATTGCCAGAAAGTTCGCCAAATTCACTGAATTTAAACGCAGGGCAATATCTGCTAGTTTTACCCCGTTTTGGCACAATTTCCCCGTGGTCAAGCAAATCCACCGACATCGCTCATGTTTGCGGTTTAAATAAAATCAATCGTTTAGAACGTGGCATTCTGTGGCAATGGCAAAGCAAGCAAGCGTTAAATGAAACCGAATTAGCCCAACTTGCCCGCCAATTACACGACCGCATGACCGAAACCGTGAGCAATGATTTAGCCCACGCAGAACACGCCTTATTCAAACACAACAGCGCGGGCAAATTACGGATTATCCCCTTGTTAGAACAAGGAAAGCAAGCCTTAGTCGATGCCAACAAAACCCAAGGTTTAGCCTTATCAGACGAAGAAATTGACTATTTAGTCGCCAATTTCACCGCTCTGCAACGCAATCCCAGCGATGTCGAATTAATGATGTTTGCCCAAGCCAATTCCGAACATTGCCGCCACAAGATTTTTAATGCGGAATGGGTGATTGATGGGGAAACTCAGGCTAATTCCTTATTTGGCATGATTCGCCACACCCACGCCACCCACCCCGGCGAGGTGATTTCTGCCTATCACGACAATTCAGCGGTCATCAATGGATTTGAAGCCGAGCGTTTAGTGCGAGACCCTAAAACTCAGCAGTATCATTATGTTAAAGAAGATACCGCGATTTTAATGAAAGTCGAAACCCACAATCACCCCACCGCAATTGCTCCTTTTGCAGGCGCAGCCACAGGCTCAGGCGGTGAAATTCGGGACGAAGGCGCAACGGGACGCGGCGCAAAACCGAAAGCAGGTTTAAGCGGTTTTTCCGTCTCCAATTTGTGCATTCCCGACGCGCCACAGGCCTGGGAAAATGAATACGGCTCGCCCAACCGCATCGCCAGTGCTTTGCAAATCATGCTGGAAGCCCCGCTGGGTGCAAGCGCATTTAATAACGAATTCGGTCGCCCTGCCTTGTGCGGCTATTTCCGCAGTTTTGAACAAACCGTCAACGGCAAACGTCGGGGTTACCACAAACCCATCATGATTGCAGGCGGTTTGGGCAATATTCGCCCCGTGCACGTCGCCAAAAATACCATTCCCGAAGGCGCAGCTTTAGTGGTTTTAGGTGGAGCGGCGATGCTAATCGGTTTGGGCGGCGGCGCTGCCTCTTCCGTGGCAGTCGGACAAAGTAGCGAAAACTTAGATTTTGCCTCGGTACAACGCGGAAATCCCGAAATGGAACGCCGTTGCCAAGAAGTGATAGATGCCTGCTGGCAACGTGGCAGCGAAAACCCCATCATTTCCATCCATGACGTGGGCGCAGGCGGCTTGTCCAATGCCTTGCCAGAACTGGTAAATGACAGCGAACGCGGTGCAAAATTCGATTTGCTAGCCATCCCCAGCGATGACCCCAGTTTGTCGCCGATGGAATTGTGGTGTAACGAGTCGCAAGAACGTTATGTACTCGCGATTGCGCCCGAAAACTTGCCCTTATTTGAAGCCTTGTGTGAACGCGAACGCTGTCCTTATGCGGTGTTAGGCACGGCAACCCAAGCCCGTCATTTGCATTTGGACAAAGCGGAAGAAGCGATTATCGACATGCCTTTATCGGTGTTATTGGGCAAACCGCCAAAAATGCGCCGAGAAGTGCAACATATCACCCCCACTACTCAGCCCTTAAACCGTCAACCAATTGAATTATATGACGCAATTAAGCGCGTGCTACATTTACCCACGGTGGCAGATAAACGCTTTTTAATCACTATTGGGGATCGCAGTGTCGGTGGTTTAAGCGTGCGTGATCAAATGGTCGGCCCTTGGCAAGTGGCGGTTGCAGATTGTGCGGTGACTGCGACCAGTTTTCACAGCCACACGGGCGAAGCGATGGCGATGGGCGAACGTGCGCCGATTGCCTTGTTAAATCCTGCGGCTTCGGGACGTATGTCGATTGGCGAAGCGATTACCAATATTGCCGCCGCCCCGATTGCTGAGCTGAAAGACATTGTTTTGTCTGCGAATTGGATGGCAGCTTGCGGGCAACCCGGTGAAGATGCCGCGTTGTATGACACCGTGAAAGCGGTTGGTTTGGAGCTGTGTCCTGCGCTGGGAATTAATATTCCCGTGGGCAAAGATTCCTTGTCGATGAACACGGTGTGGGATGAAAAAGCGGTTACTTCGCCTTTATCCCTGATTATTTCTGCCTTCGCCCGCGTCACCGATGTGCGTAAGCATTTAACCCCACAATTGCAAGGCGGTGATACGGCTTTGTTATTGATTGATTTGGGAAAAGGACAAAATCGGCTCGGCGGTTCTGCTTTGGCACAGGTTTATCAACAACTGGGTGATGTTGCGCCCGATGTGGATAATCCTGAAGATTTGAAAGCATTTTTCTATGTGATTCAGTCGCTTAATCAACAAGGCAAATTGCTATCTTATCACGACCGTTCCGACGGCGGCGTATTCGTGACTTTGTGCGAAATGGCGTTTGCAGGACATTGCGGGCTGGATGTGCAATTAGACGGGCTGAGCAGCGACAGTTTGGCGGTGTTGTTTAATGAAGAATTGGGCGCAGTGATTGAAGTGGCTGCAAACCACGTTGAAAGCGTGTTGGCGTGGTTTGCAGAAAATACCCGTTTAGCGGTGCACCAGATTGCCAGCCCGAATAAAACTGACAGTATTCATATTTATCAACAAGATAATTTATTATTTAGCCAGCCCTTGGGACAATTGCACCGCGACTGGAGCGCAACCAGTTATCAGTTGCAAAAACTGCGTGATAATCCTGTCTGCGCCCAACAAGAATATGATGCTTTGTTAAATCGTCAAGATTCAGGGCTGTTTTTAGACACGACTTTCAGCTTGTCTGCCCCTGCAATTCTTTCGGCTCGTCCTAAAATGGCGATTTTGCGGGAACAAGGGGTTAATGGTCAAACGGAAATGGCGGCTGCCTTTGATTATGCGGGTTTTGACTGTGTCGATGTGCACATGAGCGATATTCTTACAGGGCGCACCCAGTTACGCGAATTTCAAGGTTTAGTGGCGTGTGGCGGCTTCTCGTATGGGGACGTGCTCGGAGCGGGCGGTGGTTGGGCGAAATCGATTTTATTCAATTCTCGCGCTGCGGATGAATTTTCCGCATTTTTCCAACGGAATGACAGTTTTGCCTTGGGTGTGTGTAATGGTTGCCAGATGATGGCGCAATTACGCGACATGATTCCGAATGCCAGCCATTGGGCGACGTTTGAGCGTAATGCTTCGGAACAGTTTGAAGCGCGGGTGGTGATGGTGGAACTGCCTGATTCGCCTTCATTATTTCTACAAGGCATGGCGGGTTCACGGATTCCGATTGTGGTTTCACATGGCGAAGGGCAGGCGATTTTCCGTGAAGGACACAGTGCAGAAAGTTTGCTGGCTGAAAAGTTGGTGGCAATGCGTTATGTGGATAATGCGGGCAAAGTCACGGAAACGTATCCTGCCAATCCCAATGGTTCGCCTTTGGGAATTACGGGCTTGACCACGCCTGACGGTCGTTTCACTATCATGATGCCACATCCTGAACGGGTGTTTTTAAGTCAACAATTCTCTTACTTACCAAAGAGTTGGCAGGCAAAAGAAAGTCCGTGGATGCAAATGTTTTGGAATGCGAGAAAGTGGGTAGGGTAATTCCCCGCTAGACTGGTGATGAAAAGCCTCTCTTTAGTTAATGAAGAGGGGCTTTTTTTATGGGCAGATATTTAAGTACTTTAATTAGTCCCACGAGAATTTCCGTCCTCGCCCACCTGTTCGTAATTTTTCAAGTTCGGCTGGAGACAGCTTAGCGCGTAATTCTGAAAAAATTTTAGCCATTATTAACGCCTTCCTTAGTACATGAAAAATATCGGGATTACAGAAAATTTTAACCTCTACTAATTAACCTGAGTTCGGGATAAGAAAGAGTAGAAAATTTAGTAGTCGTAGGGTGGAATAGCGTAGCGTATTCCACCAAGAAAGGTGATAACTCTAGGCATGACGCAGTTGAATCGATAAGACCTTCCTTGTACGGTAGAAGCTTGTAAAATCCTCGCCGCTGGAGCGACGAAGTAGTCATTCCAACGCTGGAGCGAGACAACTATCACGCTTCATGGTGGAATACGCTACGCTATTCCACCCTACTACAAATATTTCTTATCCCGAACTCAGGTTAATTAAATAATTCTGTGATTTTTCATGATGATAATACTGCAAAATAATTAAAGTTTCATGAGAAGTATTATTCTACGTCCTTTAAAATAACAAGAAAGCAGCACAGATTACACAGCTAACACTGCTATATTAGATTTTACTAATATATAATACAGTCTCATTGAACTGAGAGGATTAAAAAACATGAGCACATCTTGCCAATTAAGTTTTCAGCAACAAGCCTTATTTCAACAAGGTTATCAAAGCTATACCCCTGCCGAACTCAAACAACTGGAATGGGGATTACGTTTCACCCCCAGCGTTTGCGCCCTGATTGCGCTGTATGGCTTAATTTATCAACTGCCTTATTTGTTATTTGGAGTCGCCATTTTAGGATTTTGGGCATTCTTTTTTCCCGCAGGACACCCAATGGATTTACTGTATAACAATGCGGTGCGTCCCTTATTTGGTGCAGTGAAATTGCCACCCAATCCCCTACAACGCCGCCTTGCCTGCCTGTCGGCGGGCGTGATGAATGTTATTTCAGGGATTTTATTTTTAGCAGGCTATCCGACTGCAGCATTAATTAATGGTGGAATCTTGATGGTGCTGCAAGCGATTGTCATTGCAACCCATTTTTGTACTTTGTCATGGATGTATGAATTATTAATGCGGGCTTTGGGCAAATGGACTGTGCCGATGGATTTAGCGCAAGCCGAAACTTTATTAAAACAAGGCGCGTTATTAGTGGATGTGCGCGGCAAAGATGAATATGACAAAGCGCATTTACCCAATGCGGTCAATTTCCCCTTGGATACCTTGCAAGAACATTGTGCCACGTTGAAACAGCAAAATGTTTTATTGTATTGTGCCAGCGGAATGCGTAGCCACATCGCCACCGAATTACTTAAAAAGAATGGGGTTGAAACGGCTCATAATCTTGGCGCAATGGAGCGTGTAAAAGCCATTCTCGCGCAATAATTCGTTTTAACATCCCAATAATCCCAAGTCTAGGAGATGAACCTGCTTGGGATTATTCTTTTAACGCTCGGAATAATATGAAGTATTGCACACTTATTTACTTGGAAAAATTTACCTTTTGATGAACTCACAATCATCAATAACATTACATCCAATGGTATAAATTATGCATAAAATCAAGTAATTCTCTTAAAATCCTTGGTAGGCTATAAGGTAATCATGACCATGAAACTCCTAAATATACTGACAGTCACATTCTTAAGCGGCATGATGCTAAGTCATGCCAGTTTTGCCGAGGATGGTGTGGTTGCACCGCGTCCCGAAGGCTCATCCAGCAGCAATATTCCAACAACTTCAACAGGTTCATCAGCCCCCAGCATTGAACAACCCACAACCCCCGTTATTGCTGAAACGTCACCGCCGACTCCTACAATACCCGTCACGCAAACGCCCATTCCTGAAACACCGAAACCTGTTGTAACGACACCGACTTCTAGCTCCAGCACGCCCCCCGTTCAATATACCGCCGTCGATCCTTACAGCATGACCAGCAGCGTGTTTACTGCGGAAGAATTGAGCGATAGCAGTAATGTCAGTGCGAATTTGCAGATGTTCAGTTTGGAAACCAGTCAAAATACTGTGGGTTTATTGTTTTCTTTTGCTGATTTATCAAAAGATGCTGAAATTATCAGTGCGCAATTGGTGTTTACCAACGCGCATGATGATGAATATGTCGATGGGCAACTGCGTTTTTATGCGGAAAATAATGCCAATCCTGACATGTTCAGTTTGGAAAATCTGCCTTCACAGCGTGAATTAGGCAAGTATTACTCAAATTATGTAAACCAATACAAACGCAAACAAGGTGAAACTTGGCGGGAAGATGTTTCTGCACCTGTGCAAGCTTTGTTCAAAAGCGGTAATGGTGGGCAGCGTCTTGTATTAATTGTGAAAGGTATCAGTGCGCAAGCGGTGCAAACGCCTTTTTTAAATTACACGTTTAATGAAAATACGGTTAAATTGCGATTAACGCTTAAAAATGCTGTTACTGCGAATAAAACAGCTGTTAGCAGTATTTTAACGGATAAAGTATTGAGCGATTTGAAAGCCTTGCCCAGCGTGAAACAAGCAGGTTTAAATTTGAGTCGTGATGCTGATGTGTTGCAAGCGGATATGGGAAATATTTGTTTTAAATTCCAAGCTGATAATTTACAAAAGAATTATTTACGTTCTGCCACAACGGAAGTGCATTTCAATAATAGCAAAGTGAGTTTTAATTTGGCTTCGGGCGAAACTTTGAATGTTCATGCCGTGGTACAAAATTTGTCCGCTTTGCAAAGTGCTTTGCAACCCATCGCAGCCGTACAAAATATCAAGGTGCAAAATGATGGTACTGTGCTGATAAGTCTCGCAAATGACAGTTTATTTTTACTGCGCCCTGATGTCAGTTCTACGCCTAACAATCAATTGGCAACGGGCTTGGTTGAACAAAATAACCAAACTTTCTTGGTGTTTTATGACAATCTTGGAATTTTGCGCCAACAAGCTTTATATCCTGTGGCTTTGCATCCTGAAGAATTACAAGCCGCTTTACAAAATATCGCGCCTGCGGTGCAACTCAGTGAAGAAAATGGTGTATTTACGGTGAATGTAGCTGGGCAAAATTTCCAAGCTAAGTTATCGCATATTGTTAGCAGAAATGTGGATAACAGTCCCTTGGGATTGCGTGTCATTGGGGATATGAATCACGATGGCAAAGCGGATTATCAAATGACTTATAGCGATGACAATGTGCAGGTTTTATATAGTTTGTAGTTTTTAACGCATTGCTTTTAGAGCCTGCCTTATTAAGACAAGACCTGCTAGGTTTTTAAAACCTAGCAGGTCTCTCTATTGTAGGGTGGGCATTGCCCAGCCTACTTGGCTAGCTGTTTTTTATTTTTTGCGAAAACATCGATTCAGTTCCTTTTAATTTCATAGCACTTAGTGCTATAGTTGTTATTCATTAATGGAACTCAATCGAATGCACATTTACAAAACTCACTGGTTTGATAATTGGGCAAGAAACTTAAGCAATCAGGCACTTTGTCAGGCAGTGCAAGAAATGAAAGCGGGACTTTATGAAGCGGACTTAGGCGGTGGGCTGTTAAAAAAACGCATTGCCAAACAAGGGCAAGGAAAAAGCGGCGGTTTTCGCACGCTGATTGCCACTAACAAAGGCAGTCACTGGTTTTTCGTCTTCGGGTTTGAAAAAAATGACCGCAGCAATATTAGCCAAAAAGAACAAACCGCGTTAAAACGATTAGCCACTGAACTGCTACATTACCCGCCGCAGATTATTGAAAACTTGGAACGTTCCAACGAACTCATCAAGGTAGAATGTCATGAAAAAACATAAATCCGCTATTCTTGAAGCGGTTCACCAAACGGCACAAGGTTTTCATCGTGCTGGAGTGATGGATCAACTCACGATGCGGGAGTTTGATCGCTTGTGTTTACCACCGATTGAACCCTTAGAACCCGAACAAATTAAACAGATTCGGGAAGCCGCTAATGTCAGTCAATCTGTATTTGCGGCTCTCTTAAATACCAGTGTTTCTACGGTGCAAAAGTGGGAAGTGGGGCAAAAACGCCCTACGGGAATTGCCCTTAAATTGCTGCATTTAGTACAAGAAAAAGGCTTGGATATTGTTTTTTAGGGGAGCGTTGGGTTGCCAATGGCAACCCAACCTACACGACTAATATTTTAAGGGGAATTGTGATAAAGTTTTAAAGTGCATAATTGGGAAGGGAAATAATGATGGATGATCGGTTAGTTGAGGCAGTGGCGGCATGTCTTAAGACTTCTAGTACCGAAGAATTGAGAGAAGTTATAAATTTTTATCCCGAATTATTGACTGAAGACAATAACATTGAAGATTTGTTTAAATATTTTCTTTTGATTGCTGAAGAGCAAAGTGAAAAACAAGTAATGATTGTAAAACAGCATTATTTAGCATTAAAAGATGAAGTTATTTTTTCGTTAGAACAGCAGTTCAAACTACTCAAAAATAACTACATAACGACAGGAAACTCAAAATATTTGTATGAGGCTTTACATGTTTTAGAAAAAGCATTGAAACATCCTAGACTACAAACGATGAATCCAGAATTTGAATTAGATCGGTTAACTGACTGTTCAGAAATATATTTACGTCTTTATCTTGAAACAGGTCTGTTGGAATATCTGAATACTGGAATAGACATTGTTAATTCTGTGATTGAGCAATCTCAGGATTTATCTAATTTACCTACTCGGTTAAACAATTTGGCTTTAGGATTAAATTATCGTTATTCTCATTTAGGTGCGATACCAGATTTAGAAATGGTAATAGACACGTTTAAAAAAGCTATCAATATCGCAGAAAATTCTGTCTCTGAATCTAACAGATTGCCTGTTCTATATAACAATTACGCCAAAGCATTAAGAGAACGCTATTTACTCTTCAAAAACTTACAGGATTTAAATGATTCGATTAACACTTTGATAGATGCGATTGCTGATACGCCTGATGATGCAGAAAGTGATTTAATTGAACGACTCCTAAATTTAGGACTTTCATTAATAGACCGTTACTCAAGTTCAGAGCAAATCACTGATTTAACCGATTTAGAAGAAGGTGTCGAAAAGCTTAAACAATCACTCACACTAGCCAAAAAACATGAACAAGTAGTTATTTTACAAAACTTACATAATGCCTTAGGACATGGATTGCTAACCTTTTTTAATCGTTCGCAGAATATAGAAGATTTAAAAGAAGCAATTGAACAATTTAAGCAAGCCATTGCAAAAAACTCTACTGACTCTCCCAAGTCTCTTCAGTATTTTAGTAACTTAGGTGTTGCATTTAGACAGTATTATTCTGACTCACAGAATCCAGCACATCTACAACAAGGGATTGATGCCTTCCGAAAAGCGGTTAAATTGGGCGAAAATTACTCGGTTTAAGAATGGTTTGGTGCAGCAGATCAGTGGTTTAATTGGGCATTTAAACGCAATAGCTGGGCAGAAATAGAAGAAGCTTATCCAGCCCTCCAAAAAGCCAGCAAGCAATTAGTCGAAAAGCAATTATTGCGAGAGCATAAAGAAACTATCTTAAAAGATACACAAGGTATTGCGGTAAAAGTTGCTTATGCACGGATTCAAACAGGACAATTGGCGGGAGCTGTTGAAGCCTTAGAACAAGGGGTTGCGCGTTTACTAAGTAGTGCCTTAGCACGTTCTGATGCAGATTTAACCCAATTACAACAAGATAGCTCCGAATTATACGAGCGTTATCAACAGCAATTACAAGCCGTCAATATTGCACAACTCTTTTATCAAAATGCTCCTGAACATATCCACGAAAAAGCACACACTGACTGGCAAATCGCAGAAAAGCAGTTTAATGAATTACTCACAGAAATTCGTCAATTGCAAGGACATGAAAAATTTTTATTAATAGCAACCGATATAAACACGGTTAAACAAGTTTCCCAACAACAAGCATTAATCTATATTTTCTTTACAGAAAAGGGCGGCTACGCGTTAAATGTTTTTCAGGGCGAAATTCAAGCGATTGCATTGCCTAAATTAACGACAACTACTGTATCAGAAAAAATAATTAGCTATTTTAAAGCCTACTATGAGCGCGGCGAAAATTGGTCTAATACGATTGATACAATGACAACATGGTTGTATCAAACCATCATACAACCCATTTTGCAGAATATTCCCCAACACGCGCAAATCACATTGCTTCCGATTGGCGCATTGAATTTATTACCACTTCACGCTGCTTCTGACTCAACAGTGGATAATAAACGCCATTATGTTATTGATGATTATACATTTAGCTATGCACCGAATGCGTTTTCTTTACAAATTGCACGCAAACGCCCAGAACTCCAGCCACAAAAATTATTAGCGATTAACGAACCACATCCCGTTAAAGCCAATGCTTTACCAATTTGTACCGTTGAAATACAAGAGATTCAAAAATATTTTGCACAAGTTGATATTTTTGCCCATGAAGATGCAACCCGAGAAACGGTTAAAAATGCCTTAAACAATAATTATTCCGTGATACATTTTTCTTGTCATGGCAGCGCGGAAATAGATAACCCGTTAAAAACAGGTTTGTTAATGGCAAATGATGAAACTTTGAGTGTGCAAGATTTCTTAGACGCGAAACTCAATGCGCGTTTAGTCAGTTTATCCGCTTGTGAAACAGGGATGATAGGCGCAAAACATTTTGAGGAAGTAGTGGGTTTGCCGAGTAGTTTATTGCAAGCGGGTGTCGCTTGTGTGGTGTCATCATTATGGAGTGTAGATGCATATTCAACGATGTTTTTAATGATAAAGTTTTATGAGTTTTTTAAACATGATGAAGATAATCCCGCAATTGCATTAAAAAAAGCTCAAAAATGGCTTAGACATGCTACTAAAAATGAATTATTGAGACTTAGTGAAAGTTTCCCATCTATTACACAAGGGAGAATTGAACAACAATTAGGTGAGTATTTTCCCTTTGATAAACCTTATGAACACGCCTATTACTGGGCTGCTTTTTATGTAACAGGCGAATAAACCAAAAATTTCATCCTTCCTGCTGTGCCACAAATTGCGTCCGATACAAATTCGCATAAACGCCTTGGCGTTCCAACAACTCCGCATGTTTTCCCACCTCAACCACCTTGCCCTTATCCAACACCACAATTCTATCTATATTCGCAATGGTGGAAAGGCGATGAGCGATGATAATCACCGTGCGCCCCGCTTTTAATGGCTTCGCCCGCTACAATGTTTAAATTTAAGTCACGCAACAATTCGGGAGCGATTGAGAAATTTACGTGGCAGTGATACAAGATAGCGAACCATAATCGCCATAGGAATTTTGCCACGATGCTTGCACACATAAACTATCCGATTCGTATTTTATTAGTGGATGATCATCTGGTGGTGCGAGCAGGTTATCGCCGCCTGATTGAACGCCAAGCACATTTACAAATTGTGGCAGAAGCCAGCAATGGCGAGGCGGGCTATCAACTGTATGTGCAACATCAGCCCGATGTGGTGGTGATGGATTTATCCATGCCCGGACGCGGTGGCATTACCACAATTCAACATTTGCGGGCGCGTTATGACAAAGCCAGAATTCTGGTATTTTCCATGCACGAAGAACCGATTTTTGCAGAACATGCCTTTGCCGCAGGCGCAGCGGGCTACATCACCAAAAGCAGCGCGCCTGAAGTGCTGGTCGAAGCCATCGAACAAGTTGCCCAAGGGGAAACCTATCTCGGCAACGACATCGCCCAAAAACTCGCCCTGCACAGCGTGTTAAACAATGCCAGCGCGGGCATTAAAAACTTATCCACCCGCGAATTTGAAATTTTCCGTCTGCTCGCAGAAGGGCGAACCACCGCAGAAATCGCCGAGCAGCTCAATGTCAGCCACAAAACCATTGCCAATTATTACAGCCAAATCCGCCAAAAACTAAACGTCAACAACACCGCCGAATTGATTCGCTTAGCAATTCGTCACGGAGTGGTGCAATTATGAGTTTACGGCTGAAAATCAGTTTATTTATTAGCGCGGGCACGGTGTTGGTTTTATGCTGTGCCTTGCTGGTGATTGTGATCAATGCACGCAGTGCCGTCGAAAAAGAAATTAATTCCACTGCGCAACTCAGCTTAGATTTATTAGAAACCGTGTTCAGCAGCCTGCCCCGTGACAGCGCACATTATCAAAATGCACTGCATCACTTGAAGAGTATGGAAAAACGGCGGCATCTCAGCATTCACCTGCAACAAATCGACAGCCAAGAAACTTTGGAATATAGCAAAACGTTCTCGGTTTCTCCCGAAGTGCCTGCGTGGTTTACCCAATTAGTCGCGCCACAAGCCCGTGTATTTCGACGTTCCCTCACTTCCGCGCCGTTCACCCAAGCCACCGATATTATTTTGCAAACCGATCCCAGTGACGAAATCGAAGAGGCGTGGCAAGAATCTTCAGATTTATTGATGCTACTTTTAAGTTTTGCACTCAGCCTTATTGTTTTACTTTACATTGGCTTAGGGATTGCCTTACGCCCGTTAAACCAATTGCAACAGGCTTTAGATGCCATTGGACGCAGACAATATCACACCAGTTTGCCGATGTTTCACTTGGCAGAATTTGACAATTTAGCCCAGCAATTCAACGCAATGGCGCAACAATTACAACAAGTGCACAAAGAAAACCAACGCTTATTACAAGAATCTTTATCCTTGCAAGAAGAAGAACGGCGCGTGATTGCTCGCGAACTGCATGATGAATTAGGGCAATGTTTAAGTGCCATCAAAGCCGATGCGTTTTCGATTATCAGCCCCGAGCAAAGCCCCGAAATTAATGCCAGTGCCCGCGCCATTGCTGACACGGCGGGCTATGTCTATGGTTTGGTAAAAGATATGATTCGGCGTTTGCGTCCTGCGGCATTGGATGAATTGGGCTTAATTGCAGCCTTGCAACAAAGTTTAGCGGAATGGCAAAGCCGCTACCCGCAAACCCAAGTGGATTTTCAAACCAAGGGCGATTTTTCCCAGTTAAATGCCGCCTTCTCAATTCATTTATACCGCATTGTTCAAGAAGCTTTAACCAATGTGGCAAAACATGCCGCCGCTCAACATCTCAATATTCAACTCATCCATAACACTCAACAAATTGATTTAAAAATAAAAGATGACGGCGAAGGTTTTGATGTCACTTATCCGCATCAAGGTTTAGGTTTGCTGGGGATTCGGGAACGGGTCGAAGCTTTAAATGGACAACTGGAAATTCACAGCACTCCGCAACAAGGGACGGTTTTAAAACTCCGTTTACCGTTACAAAAATGAAGCAGTTTGTATCATTAAATTTTTATTTGTATTAAAATAATGACAAATTGCTAACAAACTAGCATTTTATGAAGTTTTCCTGCGAAAAATCGGGAAAACTTCCCGCCAAAACCCTGATATTTTCCCTTCTCTACTTTAAGATACACTCATTATACTAACTCTCAATTATTCAAACATGATAAGCCATTCCTGTCTGACAACAGGCTGAGTTTTAACTGTTGAATAAGCTTTCATATTTTCTAAAGACTAAAATAATTAGTTTTTTATTAAAAAAGCTATCAAAGGAGATAAATGAGATGTTATCTATGCTCACCCGCCGTCCGCTCGCTCTGGCACTCAGTGCAGTTTTATTCAGTTGTCATCTCGGTGCTGTCCACGCAGAAAGCAAAGCTGTCACTTGGGAAGACATCGCCAATGATGCCGAAACCCCGCAAGATGTGCTGATGTATGGCATGGGGGTTAAAGCGCAACGCTGGAGTCCCTTGAAACAATTGAACACCGATTCTGTGAAAATGTTGCAACCTGCGTGGAGCTTTTCATTTGGTGACGAAAAACAACGCGGTCAAGAAACCCAAGCAATTATTCATGACGGGATTATTTATGTCACCGCCTCTTATTCGCGGATTTTTGCTTTGGATGCGCGTACCGGGAAACGTCTCTGGGATTATTCTTATCGGCTGCCTGATGACATTCGCCCGTGTTGTGACGTGGTGAATCGTGGGGCTGCGATTTATGGGGATAAAGTCTTTTTCGGAACGTTAGACGCTGCCATCGTTGCGCTGAATAAAGACACGGGTAAAGTGGTTTGGAAAGTCAAATTTGAAGATCACAAAATCGGCTACACCATGACGGGCGCACCCACCATTGTGAAAGATCAAAAAACGGGACGGATGTTATTAATACACGGCTCGTCAGGCGATGAATTCGGTGTGGTAGGCAAATTATTTGCGCGTGATCCTGACACGGGGAAAGAAATTTGGATGCGCCCCTTGGTCGAAGGACACATGGGACGCTTAGACGGCAAAGACAGCACAGTCACGGGTAATGCAAAAGCCCCTTCTTGGCCACGCGATAAAGACGGTAAATTAGTCGATGCGTGGAATCATGGCGGCGGTGCGCCGTGGCAAAGTGCTTCATTTGATGTGGAAACGAATACTATCGTAGTCGGTGCAGGCAATCCCGCGCCTTGGAATTCATGGATGCGTCATCCCGGTGATAGCTTATTCACCTCGGGACAAGCCTATGTTGATCCCGCTACTGGCGAGTTAATCGGCTTTTATCAACATACACCTAGCGATACTTGGGACTTCTCAGGCAATAACGAAATTGTGTTGTTTGAATATCAAGATGCCAATGGCAAGAAAGTCAAAGCGGGCGCACATGCGGATCGCAATGGTTTCTTCTACATTACTGACCGCACTAAATTAGCAGAACGCACGCCCACAGAACCCAATAAACCCACTTCTTTGATTAATGCCTTCCCCTTTGTGGATGGGGTTAATTGGGCAAGCAGCATTGATTTGAAAACAGGCAGACCTGTCGAAGTTGAAGGGCATCGTCCGCAATTGCCTGAAAAAGGTGAAAAACGCGGCAAACCTGTTGAAGTTTCCCCACCCTTCTTAGGTGGCAAAAATTGGAATCCGATGGCATATAGCCAAGATACGGGCTGGTTCTATTTAGGCGCAAATCATTGGAAAGAAAGTTATTGGACTGAAGATTGCGCCTATCATGCAGGCTCGGCATTCTTGTGTATGGGTTTCCGCATCCAACGCATGTTTGATGACCACGTCGGCACTTTACGCGCCGTCAATCCTAAAACAGGCAAGGTGGAATGGGAACATAAGGAAAAAATGCCCTTATGGTCTGGGGTATTAGCCACCGCTGGGAATTTAATTTTCACGGGCACGGGTGAAGGTTATGTTAAAGCTTTCAACGCAACCACAGGTGAAGAAGTCTGGAAATTCCAAACAGGTTCGGGGGTGATTTCTAGCCCGATTACTTGGGAAATGGATGGTGAACAGTATATCGGGATTACTTCAGGTTACGGCGGGGCTGTGCCGTTATGGGGCGGCGACATGGCAGAGTTGACCAAACCGATTACCCAAGGTGGTTCATTCTGGGTGTTTAAAATCCCCACCTGGGCAAAATCCTTGACCAACGCCGCTGCTAAATAAAGCCCTGTGCTCACGCCTTGTTTAATTTTGGGCGTGAGCCATTCCACTGAATAGGAACTCAATGATGCGTTTATGTTTTCAGGGCTGGGCAATTTTATTGGGCGCGTTGGCTATTAATACTTATGCCGAAGAAATTGATAAGAATGAAGAAGCTCCCCCGCCCGAATTGGTAATTAATGGCTGTGTGATTAAACCGAGAACCGTTTGTCAAAAAGCCGATTTACGTAAAGCGGATTTACGCCATGTGCAATTGATGCAGGCAGATTTAAGCGGGGCAAATCTGGAAGGTGCGAATTTAGCCCGTGCCGATTTACGACATATTAATTTAGCAGGCGCAAATTTGGCGGGTGCGAATTTGCTGGCAGTGAATGCGTGGGCGGGTTTTTTACAAGGGGCGAATTTCCAAAATGCGTCCTTAATTGGGGCAAATTTAGAGTTTGCGCGGATGAGTGGCGCGAATCTGGAACATGCCAATTTAGAAGGGGCAAATTTGGAAATGACTTTATTGCCTAAAGCCAAGTTGGCAGGCGCGAATTTACGCAATGCCAATTTACAAGAAACCAAGTTTTACAATGTGGATTTAAGCGGCGCGGATTTAACTGGCGCGAAAATTCGTTATACCGTTTTTCAGGATGCGCGTGTGGACAATTGCAAAGGCTGTCCTCCTTAAGCATCCGCAACTTCTCTCTTCACTTCTAAGATGTTAATGCATCTCTGTCAGGTTATATTGATAGCCTGACAGATTTTTTTAAGCAAATTCCCGAGCTTTAGCAAATATTGTTTACATGCCGCTGGATACAAAAGTGAAGCATTCGTTAAAGTGATTCATTCTGCGCCACAAATTGCGTCCGATACAAATTTGCATACACGCCTTGGCGTTCCAACAATTCCGCATGTTTTCCAATTTCGACCACCTTGCCCTTATCCAACACCACAATTCTATCGGCATTCGCAATAGTGGAAAGGCGATGGGCGATAATGATCACCGTGCGCCCCGCTTTTAAACGTTCTAAAGCTTGTTGAACTGCAAATTCTGACTGCGTGTCTAAGGCAGAAGTCGCCTCATCGAAAATCAAAATCGGCGCATCTTTCAACAACGCCCGCGCAATCGCGATACGTTGGCGTTGCCCGCCCGAAAGTTTTACGCCGCGTTCCCCAACCATCGTATCCAAACCGTCAGGCATCTTATTGATGAATTCGAGTGCGTAAGCCGCATCAGCCGCCGCAATAATTTTTTCCCTAGTAACCCCTGCCAACGCGCCATAAGCGATGTTAGCGGCGACAGTGTCGTTAAATAACACCACTTCCTGACTGACCAGCGCAATATTTTCCCGCAACTTGGGCAAAGGCAACTGATTAATATCCACATCGTCGAGTAAAATTTTGCCTTCGGGCAAACTGTAAAAACGCGGGATTAAATTCGCAAGCGTGGTTTTGCCGCTGCCCGACGCACCCACCAGTGCAATAGTTTCGCCCGCCGCAATGTTTAAACTCAAGTCACGCAACGCAGGATTATCTTTTGCTTGATAGGCGAAAGTGAGATTACATAAGCTGATTTTGCCACTTAATTTCTCAATCGGTTGCGTGCCCGTGTCGGTTTCAGATTTTTTATCTAATAAATCAAAAATACTTTGCGCTGCCGCTAAACCTTGTTGCAACTGGTCATTCACTTTGGTCAAACGTTTTAGCGGTGCAAAAATCATCCCCATTGCGGTGAATAAAGACACAAATCCCCCGACACTGATGGCATTGGCGGCGGATTGTTTGGAGGCAATGTAAATAATCACCGACAACGCGGCAGCGGTTAAAAACTGAATAATAAACACGCTAATTTCCGAGGTGGTTTCAGTTTTCACCGATAAATGTCGCACTTGGTCAGTGGCGGCGTGAAAACGTTGGTGCTCGTATTTATAGCCACCGAAAACTTTGACTAATTTATGTCCACTAATCGCTTCTTCCAAAATCCGTGTCATGTCGCCCATCGTGTCTTGCAAAGTGGTGTTGATGCCACGCAGTTTTTTACTGACGCTACGAATGGTGACAATCAGCAAGGGCACGATGGTGAATACAATCAAGGTTAAAAACCAATTTAAATAAAACATCCAAGCTAATAAACCGATAATACTGATGCTGTCACGGATTAATACAATCAGCACTTCGGTAGACGCTGCCATCACCCGATTGACATCGTAAGTGATTTTGGAAAGCAACACGCCTGAAGAAGTATTGTCAAAGTCGGTGGTGGGCAAGGTTAAAATCTTGTCAAACATTGCCACCCGTAAATCCATGACTAAACGGCTTGCAATCCAGGTAATGCCTACGCCACTGGCTAAAGTTGCCAAACCTTTCACCATAATCAGCCCCATTAAAATCATGGGCATCCAGCGCATAAAATCCCCATTTTTTTCCACAAAGCCCACGTCTAATAAAGGCTGTAATAAAGCGGGCAAAGCAGGCTCAGTCATTGCGACAATCACCATCGCGAAAATTGAGAGCGCGAAAATTTTCCAATAAGGGCGCACATAGCGTAACAAACGCAGATAAAGGGTTTTACTGTTCATAGGGGAAATGGGTAGAGCCTGTGAATAAGAGCGGTGGAGAATTTTTTAAGTTATGCACATTGTACCGCTACTATATTATAAGTAGAAAAATATAATGATTATTAGCAAATGAAAATCTGTGGATAACTCGATTTTCATATTTAAATTCAAATAATTAAACTGTTAGTAAGCTGTGGATAATTTGTGCATAACTTTTTAATAACTTTTCGTGTTGCGCTGTGAAAGGCGATATTTTTTGGGAAAAAAGTGAGTTGTACACAAGTTATTCACAAGTTACTAACAGCTTATCCACAACTTACTAACAGGCGAAATAATTGCGACTTCCGCGCTGGGAAGTTGTGAATTACTTTTTATTTCAATTAGTTATTAGGTTTAAAACGAGAAATCAGGCATCCGCAGCAGTGATAAACTCAATTTGCTTGAGTAATAACTCGTTGCCGCTGATTAAACGGGTTTGCCAATCGCCGCAAGTTTTGCACAGCAAGCAATTTAAAGTGACTTCGCTTTCTGCGCCGCAACTTTGACAGCGCACAGTGATAGGAATCGTTTCCAGAAGAAGTTCGGCTTGTGCCGCAATGGTGCCCGCTTGGGCAATGCTGAACGCGCTGTTTAATAATTCCGCTTCAATGCCGCTAAGCGCGCCAATTTGCACGGTAATTTTTGCCACGCCGAGGGCTTGATGTTCTACGGCAAGTTGTTCAACTTGTTGCATTAAGGCATAACATACTGATAATTCGTGCATAATTTTAAATTACTGCGGCGTTGCTTGTAGCGCGGCATCTTCCAAACTCAGGATTTCATCAAACAATTCCCAAGTGGATAAAGCTTCTTGCTCGCTCATTTTTTGAATCGCGTAGCCCACATGCACCATCACGAAATCGCCCACGGCAATAGTTTCGTGCTGCAACATGAATAAACTCACGTCACGCTCCACGCCTTTTGCTTGGCAACGCGCCATAAAATTATCAATTTCAACGATTTGCATCGGAATTCCAAGACACATATTTTTCTCCAAAATGGGGATTTAAAAAACTTAACTGCGCCCCCAACCCCGAAAGGGGGCTAAACACTTAATCTAAATTTCTGTAGGGTGGAATAGCGTAGCGTATTCCACCAAGAAACGTGATAACTCTAGGTATGACGCAGTTAAATCGATAAGACCCTCATTGTACGGTAGAAGCCTGTAAAATCCTCACCGCTGGAGCGACGAGGTAGTCATTCCAACGCTGGAGCGTTGGAACGAGACAAGTATCACGCTTCAGGGTGGAATACGCTACGCTATTCCACCCTACTACAAAGATTTCTTATCCCGAACTCAGGTTATCTTAAATGCGGTGCATGGCGGCTATGCCTTATGCACCCTACAAATCATCAGTGTTTTAGGGGATTTAGGGGCGCAGTTAATGGCTTCTTTAAAAAATTCTCACAACGCCGCAATACACAATTCCGTCAATTGCTCGGCTAATTCCGCTTGAGAGCCTTCTGCATAATCCGTAAAAATTTCGACTAAAGCTTCAACTGCGAGTTCCTCTTGTTGCACCGCTTGATGCAGCACCGGTAAAAACTCTTGAATTAATAAGTCTTGCATCGAAAGCACGGGGGCAGCGTGCGCATTTTTATCCAAAGTGCCTAAATAAATAACATTATGGGTCGTATCTAAACCAATATTTGCCAAATTAAATTTAAATTCCGCAGGATAACTACCCATATCGCGATAAGAATTAAGCAAATCTTGGGCGCATTTTAATAAACCTTGGGCGATTAATGCGGGCGTTGCTGCATGAATTGCGGTTTGTAAAGCCTGTTCTAAACTGGGTTCAGTGTGCAAAATCTGCCACAACCGCCAATTTTTACGCTCTTCCGCAATTACCACACAACGTTGTTCAGATAACAAGGAACTGCAACGTAAATGCAGCGAAATTTGTTCTCGCAACGCCGTTTTTGCCCCTGCCAATTCGGGATATTGCCATTCTAATTTAGAAAAACATCGCCAACCCGCTTTAGCATTCACCACCCAAGTTCCATCTTCTTGCAAAGTCGGTTTAAGCGAATGCTGCACCACCTGATTTAACATCAATTTGCCTGACAACGGCGGCCAAATCCATTGACTGGGAGTTTCTTCGTCGGGGAATTTCGGCAAACGTTTACTATTGGTTTTCAAGGCAGCCGAGGCAAAGGAAACCACATTGGTTTCAGGTGCACTGGCTAAAACTTCGGGAACAACGGGGAGAACTTCCACTTTTTCAGGAGTGACTTCAGCAACTTCAGGCGCGGCAAGTTCTGTTAAAAACTCGTCAATGCTGTCAAGTTCTTCAACAGTGTCCGCCATGGGAAAATCGCTTAATTCAGGTAAATCGCCAAAATCTTCTAGGTTTTGAGGCTCACCCGCAAGCTCGTCTACATCGGGCAAGGCTTCCAATTCTGCCAACCCCTCTAATTCGTTCAATTCACTAGACGGGTCATCTAATAACATGACTTCTTCAGGCAGGGTCACTTCAGCCGCATATACCACGCTGGGAGTCACAGCTAAGCTTAAGGCAGGAAATTGCGTTTTAAAAAGTTCTAATAATTCTTCGCCATTGGTGACTTCAGGGCGCGGCAAATGCGGCAATTGGCGGGTATTGTCTAAAATATTCAAGCGATCGACGGCTAAGCGCACTGCCAGAATAAAAGTTTCCCGAATGCCTTTGGGCAGTGTGGCAGAACTTTCATTGAAGCTTAAATCAGGATGATCATTAAAATAAGCTTTGGCTTCAACTTCATGCACGGCGTGGGGTGAGTCTTGTTTATTTAATTGCACCACCATTTCGACAGGTGCGTGACTGTGAATCGCTGCCAGTTGTGCGCAGGCATGGTCAAAAGACGGCAGAGAAGCTTGTAAATTTTTGGGTGAGCTGGCATCTGCCACAAAGACCACGGTGTCTGCGGTGCTCAGTAAATAATCCCGATAGGGCTGCGCCGCGCTGTGGGTGGGCGTGCTCACGATTTGGCAGGCAATCGCTAAGCCTTTGAAAAAGCCACCCGTGTATTCTAGCCAGTCAAAATAGACCGTGGGGTAATCGGGTAATTCAGGCGTGAACACCGCATTCGTTTTGCCAAGCAGTTTGCCTAAGGCTTGCACACTGAGCGTTTTGCCCGCAGCGGGCGCACCATCGTACACAATCCGAACCACGACAACATCGCGGGTGGTATCAATTATTGCCATGTTTCCAGTCCTTACCTACACTATTTTTCTATGCTGAGAGATAAACAGTCCCGACGTGTGGCAAGCGACTCCATCCGTTGCTCGCCCCAAAATTGACGATTAAATTCTCAATCTAGCATAGCATTTTTAGGCTTAACCCGCATTCTGTTTTGATTTGGGACGCAGCAAGTTCACAGGTTTAGGACTTAAGCCCAAATCGCTGGCATGAAACGGGCGTGGGCGATAACCAAAATCATCCGTGGCGGGCTTGTGGTCAAAACATAAATCCTGATTCATGCGATCCAGCATGGCAGGTGATAAATGTTGAAAACGTGGCAAATTGCGGGCGATTTTCACGCCTAATTTAAACAATTGTGCAGGGATTGAAATGATTCTCGGCGGTTTGCCCAAGCTATAAAATACCCCTTCCACCATTTCCCGATAACTCAAGGTTTGTCCACCACTTAAATTATAGGCGCGGTTATAAGTCGCCTCTTCAGCATAAGCTTGCACACAGGCGGCGGCTAAATCATCCGCATGAACGGGTTGGCGTAAACCTTCGCCTCCCGCAAGCAGCGGGAAAAATCCAAAGCGTTGAATGAATTGGGCAATAAAACTGATATTTTTATCTTTGCCTGCGCCATAAATTAAGGTGGGTCTAAACACCGTCCAAGCAATTTGGCGTTCACTGCACACTTTGGCGAGCGCGAGTTCTGCATCATTTAAACCTTGCACGATTTCACGTTCTTTCGGGTCGCTAGAACTGACTTTGGTAAAGCAACTGGTCGAACTGAAGGCTATCACCCGTTGAATCGGTAAGGGATTGGGTAATTCTGCCAATAGTTTCGGCAACAGCGACAGGGGCGCAAGGTGAAATAAAATGCTCGGGGCGACGGGCGGCAAAGCTTGGGTATTTAAATCGAGCTGTTGCCACATAATTCCTTGTGCGCTAGGGGGAATTGGGGCGCGACTGATGGCTATCACCCGAAATCCCGCTGCTTGTAAACGCGGCAGTAGAAAATGTCCAATTTGATTGGTCGCGCCTGTGACGAGGGCGATGGTTTGCGTAAAATGGGCAGGCATACATAATTCCTTTTATTTGTTGGTTAATTCCTTAGGAGCAGTTTATATGCCAAGTGATTTATTACGTGGCGCGGGCTATTTTTTCTCAGGTATCAAACTGATTTTTCTCCCAAAATTACGCCTGTTTGTGATTTTGCCGCTGCTGATTAATATCCTATTATTCAGTCTTGCTATTTATGGGGGCTGGATTGGATTACAACAGGGGATGGTTTTAATTGAACAATGGCTTCCTGCGGGCTGGGCGTGGTTGCATTGGCTGTTATACCCGCTGTTTATCCTGCTGGCTGCTCTGATTTTTATTTTTGGTTTCACCAGTTTAATTAATTTTGTGGGTGCGCCCTTTAATGGATTGCTGGCAGAACAAGTGGAAATGCTACTCACAGGGCAAGCAATACCGAGCACCGCATTGAAAAATACGCCTAAAGTCTTGTGGGCAGAAGTACAAAAAATGGGCTACAGCCTGCGTTATTTAATTCCGCTCGCGATTATCAGCTTGATTCCTGTGGTGAATTTCATCAGTCCATTTTTATGGCTGCTGTGGGGTGCTTGGCTGATGAGTTTGCAATATGCGGCTTATACGTTTGAAAATCATGGCATCCTTGCCCCAGCGCAACGAATAAAACTGGCTCAACGTCGTTGGATGAGTTTGGGTTTTGGAGGGACGGTGCTGGTTGTCAGTCTATTGCCAATTGTTAATTTTTTGGCAATGCCTGCGGCGGTGGCGGGAGCAACTTTGATGTTTGTGCGGGAATTTACGGAGAATTAAGAGGACAGTAGCTCGTATGCAGTGCAGCGAAATGCGGGAAACTCAGACCACTACCCTGCATACGAGATAATTCAATGCGTTAAAATCGCTAAAAATCTTCCCACTCATGAGTAACTAAAGTCGGTTTACGATTCTTCAGCGGTGGGTGAGTGACAACAGGCGCATTTACCACCAATTTAGGACGTTCTAGCGGTTTTTCTGAACGTGTTTCAGTCACGCCCAAATTAAAAAATGCGACATATTCCGCCATGATTTGCGCCCGTTCTCGCATATTATCGCTGGCACTTGCAATTTTTTGCACCAGCCCCGCATTTTGATGGGTCATCTGATCCATTTGATCCAAGGCTTTATTGACTTGATGAATGCCCGATGCCTGTTCTTGACTCGCACTGCTGATGGCCAACACAATACTGCTCACCTGTTGCACGTCACGGCGCATCGCATCCAAACTCGCGCCCGATTGATTCACCAAACGTGTGCCTTCTTTCACCTGTAGTTCGCTCACTTCGATCAGATGTTTAATTTCTTTCGCCGCCGTCGCACTGCGCTGCGCCAAATTACGAACTTCTGCCGCCACCACCGCAAAGCCGCGTCCTTGTTCACCTGCACGCGCGGCTTCTACGGCAGCATTTAATGCCAGTAAATTGGTTTGGAAGGCAATTTCATCAATCACACTGGTAATTTCAGACACTTGCCGACTGCTTTTGTTGATTTCGTCCATAGTCAAAATCGCTGCCTGCACAATCGAGCCGCCTTCTTCGGCGCGGCGTTGAGTCGCTGCAACTAAAGTTCGCGCTTCATGGGCATTGTCTGCATTTTGCTGCACGGTGCTGGTCATCTCGCGCATACTGGCAGCGGTTTCCTCCAAGGCTGCCGCTTGTTGTTCGGTGCGCTGACTGAGGCTAAACATGCCTTCTGAAATGTCTTCAGAAGCGGTGTTCACCGCATTGGCGGCTTCTCGAATCAAGGTCATGCTGGACAATAATTTAGCAATCGTAGTGTTAATATCCTCTTTCAGGATTTTCAACGAGCCTGCATAGTCTTTCAAAATCGTTTCGGTCAAATCCCCTTGCGAAACCGCCGCAAAAACTGCCATTAATTCGGTAATCATTTGTTGATTTGCCGTCAGGGTTTGATTAACAATCGCGCTGAAATTATGGAAAAATCCAGTCTTATCATTTACGTCAATTTGCTGACTGAAATCGCCCTGTGCGGCGGCACTCATCACTCGACTAATTTCTTGTTCAGTTGCCACTTCAGCAGTGCGGTCACGGAATTCTAAAACCCAGCCTAAGCGTTCGCCTTGTGCGCTGAGTACGGGGCTGATTTGAATATCAAAACAGAAGTGTGTGCTGTTTAAACTGAGGGTTTGCACATGGACTAAATTTTGAAATTTATCCAAAGGTTGCAATTGAAAGACGCTGAGTGATTGACCCAATAAATGCGCGGCGTGAAATTCTGCATGGTGCTGTTGCAGAGCAAATTCGTGGGTGCTGAATAATTGCTGTGCCGAAGGATTTAAATAGATAATTTGCGCTTGGCTGTCGGCAATCACCACGCTCGTTGCGGCTTTATCCAATGCTTTATTAATCCGCAATGCATTTTCATTACTGGCGCGAATCGATTCGTAAATTTTTTCTAAATTGTCACGCATTTGATTAATTTCGCGGGCAATTTTCCCAATTTCATCGCGCCCAAAATCGGGCAGGCGTTGACTTAAATCTGCGCCATTGGCGAGTTGTAATTGGTGCAAAGCATGTAACATCATATTGATGGGGGCGACGATGGTTTTTTTAGCGAATATCAGGGCTAACACGGCGATCAATAGCGTCAAGATTGCAGTCAGCAGGAGAATTTTTTTGAGATTTTCGACTTTTGCGCTGGAACTTCGTTCTAATAAAATCACGGCTTGATTTGAGGCTTCAAATAAATTGTCCCAATTTTTCTTGAGCACATCGATGGCATCGTAAAATTCATTGGCGGTGGTTTTAACTTTGTCAGCAGTCAAAAAGTTGAGGGCTTGCTTGCTGGATTGCCAGTTAGCCAGCACCTGTTTAAATTGCACCTGCGCTAAGCCTTCGCTGGGTGGAATTTCAATATAGACATTGCTGCTGTCTAATGCTGTGCCGCCACTTTCTAAAGCGTGCAGACAAGAGTCAAACAATTGGGTGGTGTCTTGTAAGATTCTACGTTTTTCCGCAACCGAGGATTCACTTTCCAAAGCAGCAATTAAATCTTTAGTCTGATTTTCGATTTTTAAAATCAGTGAACCTTGACGGGTGGCAATACTGATAATCGCCGCATCCTGACTCTGACTGTTGACCACAAGAAAGGTTGCAGAGACTGCTGTCATTATGAATATAATGAACAATAGTATTATAATTAGGAACTTATTTTGAATGCTGTGCAACATGGTGATTTGGACTCTTTAGCAGAGGAGGAGAAATCGGGTACTATGATGCGTAATTCTACTTAGCACCTTGAACACAAATATGACTAACCTGTCTCCGTTTAGAACGATATTCTGGTTGTTACTGTGTAGCAGCCCGCACACGCTTTGGGCGAATGAAGCCCCGCACACCACGATTATCTATAAATATGTTGATGAGAATGGCATTTTGCATCTCAGCAACAAGTCTCCTGAAGAGCAGGATCAACTGCTATATTCCCGCAGTTATCTCGTCCCTTCTGAGGTTTCTTCATCGGTGTCGTCTATCATGTTGCCGATTCCGAAAGGTTTGAATCTAAAACGTTTTGCGCCTCCCTCTCCCCCTACTAAAAACACTGCTGCTCTAAGCACACGCAAACAAAATTATCAAATGACAGTACAGCAAGTTGCACAACGCTGGGGGATTGATGCTGCCTTATTGGATGCCGTGATTACCGTAGAATCAGGCTATAACCCACAAGCACTTTCCCCGAAAGGTGCACAAGGTTTAATGCAATTGATGCCTGACACTGCCGCCCGTTATGGGGTAACAGATCGCAGCGATCCCTTGGCAAACTTGGAAGGCGGCGCACGCTACTTACGGGATTTACTACTGATGTTCAAAGGTGACGTAACACTGGCTTTGGCAGGCTACAACGCAGGTGAAAACGCGGTGATTAAAGCGGGAAATCGCATCCCCGCCTACGCAGAAACACAGGAGTACGTCGTCAAGGTTCTGGAAAAATATCGTAACAGTGTTAGGTAATGAACGTTGTCTATCTGAGTCTATAACGATGTTTTGAATTTTGCCAGTAAGCACTTGATATGATTTTAAAGCTGGAATACTCACACTTTAAGATTAAGCTCTTAATTTTGTGTAATAAATCTGTCACACATGCCAAATTCACTCAAAAATTAAATCTTTTTATTCGCCCACAGGAAAGATGAGAAATACAGCCCCGTTCTGAAAATTCCTCTCCTAAAGAGGCTGAATATCCAAATTTCTGTCGGGTGGGCACTGCCCACCTTGACTGTCACCTAAACGTTCTCGTCTCATTACAGGATTACATCATGCTTCAATGGAAAGTTTTTTCAGCCGCGCCACATCGGATGATGTTTTTCGGGGGGCTGGTGCAAGTCATGCTCGCTCTGACGTTTTGGTTTATCGAATTAGTGTGCCGTTACGTTTTCAGCACCACGCTACCCAGCGTGCTTCCTAGCACTTGGGCACATGCGTTTCTATTAATATTCGCAACCATCCCATTTTTTATTTTCGGATTTTTAATGACTACTTATCCACGTTGGATGGGCGGCGAAATGATTCCGAAGAAAACCTACAGTCTTGCCTTTAAGCTGTTATTTGCAGGCAGTTTATTATTTTATCTGGGCTTATTTACCCATAAGTTGCTGCTGATGTCGGCAGTCGCTTTATTGCTGGCGGGTTGGATCGTGGCGGTTTATGCGTTGTGGACAGTTTATGTGAACGCGCCCAGCCAAAATAAGAAATATGAAAAAGTCTTAAATGTGAGTTTACTGATAGCGATTTTAAGCATTATCAGTTATTTGTTGTGGATTCCGACGCAGATAGATTTTTTACTGCTGTTCACGTTGAAAGCGGGCATTTGGTTGTTTTTAGTGCCGATTTTATTCGCCGTTTGTCATCGGATGTTGCCGTTTTTCAGCAGTTCAGCGTTGGCAAATTATCCTGTGCGCCAGCCAGCATGGAGTTTGCCCGTGGTCAGTGTGTTGACGACAGGGCATTTTTTACTGGAAATGGTGGGGCAATATGGCTGGTTGTGGCTGGTGGATATTCCTTTGTTGGGCGTTGCCGCTTATCATTCTGTGATTTGGCAATTCTGGCGTAGTTTTCCTGTGCGCTTGCTGGCAGTGCTGCATCTTGCATTTTTATGGCTGAGCATTGCCTTGGCGTTATACAGTGTGCAAAGTTTGGTGTATTTGTTCACGGGAGAAATTTGGCTCGGGAAAGCCCCGTTGCACGCGCTGAGCATTGGTTTTATGACTTCGTTATTGGTGGGAATGGTTTCGCGGGTGTCTTTGGGACATTCGGGGCGGGCATTAGTTGCAGATGATTTGACGTGGTTTTGTTTTTGGGGCGTGTCAGGGATTGCGGTGTTACGGATTCTTGCGGAAGTGACTTTTTTAAATCAATTTATTTCTTTAAATCTTCTCGCCGCGCTGTTGTGGCTGAAGGTGTTTGGCGTATGGACGTGGCGTTATTTGCCGTTTATGGTGTTGCCGCGTGTGGATGGGCGGGAAGGATAAAAATTAGCATCGTGCAGTTTTGCGCTGTACGATGTTTTTCAATCGAGTTCTGCTATCAATTATAAAACAACAGGTTTAATTTTTTCCAACGACTGAGCGAAAATACGGAAACTGGGGTCTTTTTCGATAACAACATCAACATGTTTACGCGTTAAAAAATCGTGACTGAGTTTTTTATAATTGGAAACTGTTTTTTCGATGCCGTCTTTGTCATAATCGAGTTTCATATTTTTAAGAAATTTTTTGCTTAAACGAGATAACGCCTTATGGCAACCTACAATTTTAGGATTACTCAGTTTCTCCTTATTGTGATAAGCATAAAGCCAGCATTCTAGCGAGTGAATACTGATAGCAAAAATAATTTTATGCTCTTGTTCTTCATAAAAACCCGTTTCACCTTGGTTAATAACATTCACCAGTTTAGCACGAAACTTTTCTACTAATATTTCTGACTTTTCATTATTATTATTTCTAAGTAATTCTGGTGCAATATCAGTGTCGATTTGTATAATTGAAAATGTAGTGTTAAGAACGTCATCACGAAATCTTTTAGAACTGAGATATTTCTGTAATATTGTCCAACCGTTTATAGCAGATTGTTGATCGGTTTCATCACACGGCGGTTGTAAATACGTGATTTCTTCGCCCAATTCTAAATTTTCAAAATAGCCACACAGGATATTTTCGAGCACGGGTTGATCTGTGATTCCTTCACAGGCTAATCCAAATAATTTCATTTTAAAATCCTTTGGGCAAGCCGCCTAAATAGCCTCTCAAAAACGCTTCGGACAATTTCAGGTCTTCATTGTTGGAGGAACGTGGTTTGTCTGCTAATTCAATGCGTTTGAAATTCGTGTGTCCTAATTTGTTGCGTGAAACCACTAATAAACGTTGTTCGTCATCACCTAAATTTATGCCGTCTAAAATGGCAGGATTATGCGTGGTGACAAAGACTTGCTTGTCATATTTTTTGGCTAAGTTGATTAAAACTTTAATCAGTTTGGTGCACAATTTGGGATTTAAGGAAGTGTCAATATTATCAATAGCGAAGATTTTGGGGGTATATTTAGAAACCATTAAGGCAATGTAAAACAGCACAAATAAGAAACCTTCGTTTGCACTGCGTTGGTCAATTACTCGGGTTAAATAACGGTCGGTAATGCTGACTTGATCGTCATTTGATGAAATATCAGGAAGTTCAATTTCACCGAACCAATCGAATAATTCTAGGCTATCTTGAATTTCTTCCCATTGATCAGAAGACTCATTTTTAATAACTTTTAATAATTTGAGTAAACCTGCGCCGTTAATGCCTAATGGTTCGATTTGTCCCTCTTTGCTGAAGTTTCTTAGAGCTGTATTTTCGGGGGAATAAATAAGAAAACTTTTTAGATTGTCGTTATCAACGAAATTATCAGGACACATAAGATAATTTTTAGCTTTTGTCTCATCACCATCAAAAAAACCTCTGGCAGCAATATCTAACAAAGCATTTTCTATATGAATATATTCAGGTTTAGATGAGGTCGTTTGCCTGAGACGAGCAATCTTCGATATTTGAACGCTCTTGTCATCCCACTGCGAATAAGGTTGATTATCATTATCAAATCTGTATATCTGATCGATCACTACATTGTGAAAGCTTAGAATAATCTTGATAGGAATTGATACATGTTCATTATCAAAAGCAGAACGCATCAATTTAGGTTCAGTCACTCGGATACCACGAGATGCCAGAAATTCATTGTCTAACTTATCAGACTCAGCTGCCGCTGCCAAAGCAATTGCTTCCAATAAATTACTTTTCCCGCAACCATTTTCACCAATCAAAACATTAAAACGACCGACTTCTAAAGTCAGTTCATGCAGGGATTTATAATTATGAATTTCAAGCTTACTAATCATGCTTTTTTGCCGAAAGAGAATGAATTGGCAAAGGATAACATAATCTGTGAATAGGACACATCCAGCTCTGTAGATTGAATTGCCAACGGGCAACCCAACCTACAGAATTGCTTTTTTAAACATCCGCCCCATCCGTCACCTGCAAACCCGACAAAGTAGAAAACGCAGTTTCCGCAATCACCGCCGCAAACGGCGCGTGAATTTCCTGTTCATTACTACGCACCGCCGCATAAAGTTTACCCCACAAACCTTGCTCCCCAATGGAACGCGCCACCACATAGCCGCGATCTAAATAAGTTTGCACCGCCCAACGCGGCAACGCCGCAATGCCACGCCGCGAAGCCACCAATTGTAAAATCGCAATCGTCAATTCCGCAGTGCGCCGCGCAGGATTAATCCCCACAGGTTTTAACACCCGTCGCACCAAATCCAGCATGTGGTCAGGCACAGGATAAGTAATCAAAGTTTCTTCGATAAAATCTTCAGCCACCAAATAATCTTTCACCGCCAAACGATGTTGGCGGGCAGTCAATGCCACCATTTCATACGCAAACAAGGGAAAATAAGTAATTCCTGTTTGCGGCGCGGCTTCAGAAACCACCACCGCATCCGCTTGATATTCATTCAGCAAAGCAATCGGGTCCACATGAAAGCCCGCCACTAAATCCAATTCAACTTCAGGAAACGCCTCGCGATAATGATCCATCGCAGGCATTAACCAGTCATAACAAGTGTGACATTCCACCGCAATTCGTAAATCGCGCGTCGGGGGCGCGGCTTTCAAACGGATAATTGATTGTCGTGCCGCTTCCAATTCTGGCAATACCCGCCGCGCCACTTGCAACAAAATTTCACCCGCTGCTGTCAATTTTAAGGGGCGTTGTTGGCGTTCAAATAAAGCTAAATCCAAATAATTTTCCAAAGCTGCCAATTGATGCGACAAAGCGGATTGCGTCAGATGCAAGCGTGCGGCGGCGCGGGTGACGCTGCCCGTATCTGCCAAGGCAACAATGGCTTTAAGATGACGTAATTCGAGCATGGGAACATCCTGTTAGGTTTGAACTGAAGCCACCATCCTAAAGGGGCTAAACATAAAAAATTCTTTAATCTTTAAAGTCCCCTTTAGGGGATTTAGGGGTGCATTAAAATGAATTATACACATAATAAAATGAAATATATGCGTTTGAATCATGAATGAGAACCGCGCATCATAGCTGCATTCATTCAGGAGTAAATTCAATGTCTCAAATTCATACTTTAGGTTTTCCCCGCGTTGGTTTACACCGCGAATTAAAATTTGCCGTCGAAAAATATTGGCGCGGCGAATTATCTGCCACCGAATTAGAAAATGTCGGGCGCGTGTTGCGGGCGCGACATTGGGAATTGCAACGCGCCGCTGGCTTAGATTTTGTCAGCGTTGGCGATTTTGCTTTTTACGACCACATTTTGAATCATATTCAACTCTTAGGCTGTGAACCTGCGCGTTTTGAATTTGCCCCCGAACAAAACGAATTAAGCCGTTATTTCATCATGGCGCGGGGACTGGCGAATGAACATGAGCATCAATGCGCGACTGCTTGCCATCATACGGAAGGCAGCCCTGCGCTAGAAATGACCAAATGGTTTGACACCAATTATCATTATTTAGTCCCTGAATTTACGGCAAG
This sequence comes from Thiotrichaceae bacterium, assembly GCA_028688145.1. Lineage (GTDB taxonomy): Bacteria > Pseudomonadota > Gammaproteobacteria > Beggiatoales > Beggiatoaceae > JAQTYU01. Next base: position 37,252 of record JAQTYU010000004.1, read on the forward strand.
CACTGAGTTTAATTTAAGCTCACAACGTTTATTTGAAGAAGTACAACAAGCCCAAGATTTAGGGCACTCAGTAAAAGTGGTGCTGGTGGGCGCATTAAGTTTCTTGTACTTAGGCAAGGAAAAAACCAGCGATTTTGAACGCCACAGCTTGCTCGCAAAACTACTGCCTGTTTATCAAGCTATTTTGCAACGTCTACATGAAATGGGGGTCACTTGGGTACAAATCGACGAACCGATTTTAGGCTTGGATTTGTCCGAAGAATGGAAAGCCTCTTTCCAAGAAGTTTATACGCAACTCGCCACTTTGCCCGTCAAGATTTTATTAGCCAGCTATTTTTCGCCTTTGGAAGAAAATTTAAATTTAGTCTGTGGCTTGCCCGTGGCAGGTTTACATATTGATGCAGTGCGGGCAAAACTCGAATTAACACAAGTGGCTGCGTGTTTGCCAGCAGATAAAGTTTTGTCCGTGGGGATTATTGACGGGCGCAATATTTGGCGCAGTGATTTAACCGCCGCGCTGGAAACTTTACGCCCCATCGCCGCCCAGCGTGGGGAAAATTTATGGATTGCGCCCTCATGTTCGTTATTGCATGTGCCGATTAGTCTGGAAACTGAAACCTTGCTCGATGCGGAATTGAAGTCATGGCTGGCGTTTGCAGGGGAAAAATTAGTTGAATTAAATATTCTCAAGCAAGCTTTAAATGGCAAAACAGGCTTGATTGCTGAGGCTTTAGCCGACAATCAGCAAGCCCTCGCCAGCCGTCGCAATAGTCAACGAGTTTCAAATCCTGAAGTGGCACAACGTTTAAACGACTTGCCCAGTGAAGCAGATCGCCGCCATTCGCCTTTTCCCGAGCGCAGAGCCAAGCAACAAGCACGTTTTCAATTGCCTGCGTTTCCAACCACCACCATCGGTTCTTTTCCCCAAACCGCAGAAATTCGTAGCGCACGGGCGGCGTTTAAACGCGGTGAGTTAGACAATGCGACTTATCAACAGCGGATGCACGCCGAAATTGCTCACGCGGTCGAGCAGCAAGAAACTTTAGATTTAGATGTATTAGTGCATGGCGAAGCAGAACGCAATGATATGGTTGAATATTTTGGTGAACAATTGGCAGGTTTTGCGTTCACTAAAAATGGCTGGGTGCAATCTTACGGTTCGCGTTGTGTGAAACCGCCCGTGATTTATGGCGATGTGTCGCGCCCCGCCCCAATGACGGTGGACTGGACGGTTTACGCACAAAGCCTGACTTCCAAGCCGATGAAAGGCATGTTGACCGGCCCGATTACGATTTTACAATGGTCTTTTGTGCGCGATGACCAGCCGCGTGCCAAAACCGCGCTGCAAATTGCTTTAGCAATCCGTGATGAAGTGGTGGATTTGGAAAAGGCAGGCATCGGCATTATTCAAATTGATGAACCTGCGATTCGTGAAGGGCTGCCGCTGCGTAAAAATCGTTGGAAAATTTATTTGGCATGGGCAACCCGTGCCTTTCGGATTTCTGCATCGGGCGTTGCTGACGACACCCAAATTCACACTCACATGTGTTATTCGGAATTTAACGATATTTTGGCAGACATTGCCGCGATGGATGCCGACGCAATTACCATTGAAACCAGCCGTTCCGATATGGAATTATTGCGCGGGTTTGGGGAATTTAATTATCCCAACGAAATTGGACCAGGCGTGTATGACATTCACTCGCCGCGCGTGCCCACGGTGAATGAAATTTTGCGTTTATTAGAAAAAGCCGCCACGGTTATTCCTGCGCAAAATCTATGGGTTAATCCCGATTGTGGCTTAAAAACCCGAGGCTGGAAAGAAACCAATGAAGCCTTAGAAAACATGGTTACCGCCGCAAAATTGGCGCGGGCTGCCTTGGTATAATTACTGCATTATTCTCCCTTAAAATCCCGTTATTTTTGTTGTTCTGTGTGATGATTTTTCAAGCATAGGCTGGTGAAAATAGCGGGGTAGTTTCATAAATAATTTTATAAAATCAAATAATTAATCGATTCAGATTTTGACTGACTTTCAAAAAAGTATTTTAAATAAGGTTTTCCATCATACTGTGTGATTTTAGGCTTGTAATGACCGTTATCTAAATAGGTATTTAAGTTTATAGGGCTTATTCATAATATTTATTATATTAATAACAAGCACCTGATTTTTAAACTATACTTTATAAACATTGGCTTATGTAGGTAATAATTTCGCTTTATTCAAAAACGTGGCTATGTTATGTTTAATCACATAAATGCCACCGAAAAAGTCGAAAATTTTATGAGCTTACGCACCTTACACTGCTTATTGTTACTCTGCCTAATTTCTTGCCAAAGTTTTGCTGAGCCTGCACTTGTGGGAAAAAAAGTGCTTTATGTGGCTTCTTATGAAAATACTTATGAATGGAGTGCGGGTATTGCCCGCGCGATTGAGGAAGAGTTCGCGAATACGGGTGTGCAGTTGCGCCATTTTTACATGGACACTAAAAATCATCCTGCTGAGGCTGAAAAGCAGGCAGCAGCTCTCAGAGCCAAGGCGATGATTGAAGCATTTGAACCCGATTTAGTGATTACTTCAGATGATGACGCGGCAAAATATTTAATCGTGCCCTATTACAAAAATAGCAGCTTGCCCTTCGTATTTTGTGGGGTAAATTGGGATGCCAGTCAATATGGTTTTCCCACCGCCAACGTCACGGGAATGCTGGAAGTTGATTTAGCCGACAAATTAATTAAACAATTACGGGATTATGCTCGCGGAGATCGTCTTGGTTTTATCGGGTTAGATGGACTTTCGGAGCGCAAAGAAGCGATTGCTTATAAAAATTATTTACAGCTTAATTTACAAAAAACTTATTTTGTGAAAACGATGGCTGAATTTGAACAAGCGTTTATCGACGCACAAAGCGAGGTGGACATCCTGATTCTTGCGAATTTGAAGGGCGTGCACGGTTTTGAATTAGATAAAACTATTGGATTTATCGAAAATAACGTTCGCATTCCTGTGGGCGTTACCTTGCATCAAAGTTTGGCGCGTTTAAGTTTATTGAGCATGGTGAAATTGCCCAGTGAGCAAGGCAAATGGGCGGCGCAAACCGCATTGAAAATTTTAAACGGTGCATCCCCCAGTGATTTCCCGATTACTAAGAATAAAGAAGGGAAATTGATTTTAAATTCGTGGATGGCGTTGCAATTGGGGGTTAAATTTAAACCCTCACTGTTGAAATTGGGAACGCCAGTGGGGGAGTTGGCGCAGTAATGTAACCTGAGTTCGGGATAAGGAAGAGTAGAAAATTTAGCAGTCGTAGGGTGGAATAGCGTAGCGTATTCCACCAAGAAAGGTGATAACTCTAGGTATGACGCAGTTAAATCGATAAGACCCTCATTGTACGGTAGAAGCCTGTAAAATCCTCGCCGCTGGAGCGACGAGGTAGTCATTCCAATGCTGGAGCGTTGGAACGAGACAAGTATCACGCTTCAGGGTGGAATACGCTACGCTATTCCACCCTACTGAATTAAAACTCACCCCTCATAACGCATTGAATGCTCATCCAACACATTTAAAAACGCCTGTCCGTAACGGTCCAATTTCCGAATCCCCACCCCCGATAATTTACCCAAACCCTCCAGCGTGTCGGGGCGATAACACACCATATCCACCAGCGTGCTGTCGTGGAAAATCACATAGGGAGGCACGTTTTGCGCTTGTGCCAATTCCAAGCGTTTTGCCCGCAACGCCGCCCACAACATCTTATCTGAACCTTCAAACGGACTGTGTGAAGCGGTGCGCTGCAATTTTTGGCGTGAACTGCTGGGTTTATGGTCTTTCCGCAAGCGAATCGTTTGTTCACCACGCAACAGCGGACGTGCTTTTTCTGTGAGCCGCAAACCGCCACCTTCCACATCAATCGTGACCACGCCCGCCGCCGCCAATTGTCGGAACACCGATTGCCATTGATCCGCCGCTAACTCCGTGCCAATCCCAAAAGTGCTGAGCAAATGATGTTGATTACGTTCAATGCGGGTGTCGCTGGTTTTGCCGAGCAAGACTTCAATCAAATAGCCCACCCCAAAACGCTGCCCCGTGCGATAAATACAAGATAAGGCTTTTTGTACGACTTCCGTGCCGTCCCATGTCGCCACAGGGTCTAGGCACACGTCGCAATTGCCACAAGGCGCGGGCAAATGATCATCAAAATACGCCAATAAAGTTTGACGGCGGCAAGTCGTGACTTCACAAAAACCAAGCATGGCATTGAGTTTGTGCTGTTCTAAACGTTTGTGCGACTCGTCCGCTTCCGAAGTTTCCAGCATTTTACGCAACATCACCACGTCGCCCAGCCCATACGCCATCCACGCATTCGCAGGCAAACCATCGCGCCCCGCCCGCCCCGTTTCTTGGTAATAGGCTTCTATGCTTTTCGGCAAATCTAAATGCGCCACAAAACGCACGTTAGGCTTATCAATGCCCATGCCAAAGGCGATGGTAGCAACAATCACAATGCCTTCTTCGCGCAGAAAACGCATTTGATTGTGTTGACGCAACGCAGTCGGCAAACCCGCATGATAAGGTAACGCTGTCCAGCCTTGGGTTTGTAACCATTCCGCAGTTTCTTCAACCCGTTTGCGCGATAAACAATACACAATGCCTGAATCGCCCTGGTGTTCACTGTCGATGAATTGCAATAATTGGCGGCGTGGATTGTCTTTTTGCACCACGCGATAACGAATATTCGGGCGGTCAAATCCTGCCACGAAAATTCGCGCATTGCCCAAACCCAAACGCACTGCGATTTCTTCACGGGTGGTTTTGTCAGCGGTGGCGGTTAATGCAATACGTGGCACATCGGGGAAACGTTCGTGCAACACCGAAAGCTGCACATATTCGGGGCGAAAATCATGTCCCCATTGGGAAACACAATGCGCTTCGTCAATGGCAAATAAAGCGATTTGAGTATTGGCTAAAAACTCGAGAAAACGCGGGGTTAATAAACGCTCGGGTGCGACATAAAGCAAATCTAATTCACCGCGCCGTAATTGTTGGGAAACTTCGCGAGCATCCTCTGTCGATTGACTGGAGTTGAGAAATGCCGCCCTCACCCCCAATTGTAATAATGCGCTGACTTGGTCTTGCATTAACGCAATTAAGGGCGAGACCACAATGCCCAAACCGCCGCGCAACATCGCAGGAATTTGATAGCACAAGGATTTACCGCCGCCCGTGGGCATTAATACCAGCGCGTCACCGCCTGCTAATATATGTTCAATAATCGCTTGTTGTTCACCGCGAAACTGTTCATAACCGAAAATTTTACGCAGTAATTCAAGTTCAGGTGACATAGTTTAAGCGGTCGTGAAATCAGGCGGACAGGGCTGGTCGGTGACGGTTTCACATTCCACCGCGCTGACTTTTGAAAAGGGTGAACCTTTATGCAGCCATTGGCACAAGCTGGCGACTGCGGCTTCATCGCCACAAGCTAGCACGGCAACACGCCCATCTTCAAGATTTTTTGCCCAGCCTGTGACCCCTAAACTTTGGGCTTTGCGGCGCGCAAAAGCTCTGAACGCGACCCCTTGCACCCGTCCACTGACTAAACAATATTTACAAATTTTGCTACTCATTATTTTCATTAATTGGATTGAATTTATAGGTTCTTGTGAATAAGCTTGCTTATAATTTGAAGTTCACGATGCTAAGTGGTGAACTCCCGCTTGAAACGGCGAATCGTGATTATAGTATGACATATCGAGAAGTCGTGATACTTTCATATCAAGGGCTTTTAATATAAGATCGACACACGAAGAGGTGTTTTCCTGCGATGGGCAAGAAATACACTGACGCACTACTAATCTGTCCAATCTGCTTTATACTTAGCCTGACACCCTGTGTTATTTCTACGCTTAATGATCAGCCCTTGCCTCATGATTTGACGCTATCTAATAGTGACACTTACTCGATGCCTGAAAGTGAGAACTCCATTGAAAATTAAACTATTAGAAACCAACATCGCGTACCGCTTCACTTTTTACGTGTTCATTATCAGTTGCGTCATTACCTTACTCACGACCTCTATCCAGTTATATACTTATTACTTACAAGATATTGACAGGATTTATGAACGTACTCAGGAAGTTAAAACTTCTTATTTAGAAAGTATTCAGCAAAGCGTATGGGTCTATAACGAACACCAATTAAAAGCTTTACTCAAAGGCATCTCGCACTTACCTGATGTGCAATATGTCGCGATGGAATTTCCTGATAAAACTAAAAATATTATCGAAGGCAGTTATAGTAATGAAGATATTGTTCCCTATGAAGAATTAATTCGTTATGAATATGACCCTGACCAGCAAATTTTAGCTAAATTACGGGTGATTTTCAGCCTGAAAAATGTGTATAACCGTTTGAAATATAAAATTGTGGTGGTGTTGATGACTAACGCCGCCAGTATTGCCTTTTTAGCGATTTTAACGCTGTTAGTTTTCAATTGGATGATCGGGCGGCATTTGAATCGAATTGCTAATTATACCGAACATTTAGATTTAGAACATTTTGACAGCATTCTTGATTTAGAACGTCCCCACCGCCACGAAGACACGCCTGATGAATTGGAACATGTGGTCAGTGCAATCAATAGTATGCGGATTAATTTACAACGCTCTTACACAGGATTGTGTGACAGCGAACAAGACACCCGCAGTTTATTAAAATCCTCGCTGGTGGGTTTGGCGTTGTGGCGGGTGGAAACGGGGCAGTTTGAAACGGTGAATCCTGCTTACGCGCAATTGATGGGCTACAACGTCAGCGACGTATTAAAGCAAACTTATTGGGATGTGGTGGTTGAAGAAAATGTGAACACCGCCCGCGCCGAGTTGCAAGCCCTGAAAACGGGCGAGCGTTACGGGCCTTATGAAAAAGAATACCGTCATCGCGATGGTTTTTATGTGCCTGTGCGCTTATCAGCGATTATTATCGACCGGGGCGGTGAACGCTTCGTATGGCTAAACGTTGAAGATATTACTCAACAAAAACGCGCCGCCTCAGAATTGCGGATTGCCAAGCAAAAGGCGGAAGAAGCCAATCTCGCGAAGAGCCAATTCCTTGCCAATATGAGCCATGAATTGCGTACCCCGATGAATGCCATTATCGGCTACAGCGAGATGTTGGATGAAGAATTGCGCGATATTGAAGTCAGTGCGGGCGTGTTGCAAGATGTGAAAAATATCCAAGGCGCAGCGCGGCATTTACTCGGCTTAATCAATGATATTTTAGATATTTCTAAGATTGAAGCAGGGAAAATGGATTTATATGTGGAAGGTTTTAATTTAGAATCCATGTTACAAAATGTGGTTTCCACGATTCAGCCTTTGATTGATAATCGCGCCAATACCCTGCATTTGCAGTATGAAAAAGATTTGGGTGAGATGAACAGCGATTTGACCAAAGTACGGCAAATCTTGCTAAATTTACTCAGCAATGCGTCTAAATTCAGTGAACAAGGTATCATTAGCCTTGAAGTGCAACGGGTGTTAGAAGAAGGTGAATGGATTGTATTTCGAGTCAATGACGATGGCATTGGTATGACCCTAGACCAACAATCCAAACTGTTCCAGAGTTTTTCACAAGCCGATGCCTCAACCACCCGTAAATATGGCGGCACGGGCTTAGGGCTTGCGATTACCAAACATTTCACCCAAATGTTGGGCGGCACGATTGTAGTCGAAAGTGAATTTGGCAAGGGCAGCAGTTTCGTGGTGAAATTGCCCGCCACGATTAAGGCGCAAAAACGCATTCACACCTTGCCTGAAATTGAAAATACCTTGGCTTCTTATCAGCAAGTGAACACAAGCTCACCTTCTGAAAGTGGTATTGTGTTGGTGATTGATGATGATTCTTCGGCGCGGGATTTGTTAAAAACCTATCTCGGCAAAATCGGCTATCAAGTCGCTGCTGCTGAAAATGGGCAGGAAGGTTTAAAATTAGCGCGAAAACTGCGCCCCAATGCGATTACGTTAGATGTGATGATGCCGAATATGGATGGCTGGCAAGTTTTAACCCAGCTCAAAGCCGATCCTGATTTAGCGCATATTCCTGTGATTATGCTCACGATTATGGAAGATAAAGATTTAGGCTATTCTTTGGGCGCGTCTGAATACTTGATTAAACCCGTCAGCCGCGACCAATTGGCAACGGTGTTGCGTAAATATCGCGTCGAAAAAGCGTCTTGCACGGTGATGATTGTTGAAGATGACACCGCCACCCGTGAAATGATGGTACGTATGTTGAATAAAACTCATTGGAATGTGATTGAAGCGACCAATGGGATGAAAGCTTTAGAATGTTTACAAACACGTAGACCTGACTTAATTTTATTGGATTTAATGATGCCAGAAATGGATGGTTTTGAATTTATTGCACAATTGCGCCAACAAAGCGAATGGGCTGATATTCCTGTGGTGGTGTTGACCGCCAAAGATATTACCATGGAAGATCGGATTTGGCTGAGCAATCGCGTGGATACCGTGTTCCAAAAAGGGGCATATCGACGTGAAGAATTATTAGTGGAATTGCGCCAATTACTAATGAATGCGACTTCAAAACGCCTGAATTATGGACGTTTAATGCAGCAATGAGTAAATTAACCCAAAGTAGTCAACGTTGGTTACAAGAACATGCCAACGATCAATATGTTAAACAAGCGCAAAAAGAAGGGTATCGTTCCCGTGCCGTGTACAAATTGGCACAATTAGACGAACGTGATCGTTTATTCTACCCCAATATGACGATTATCGACCTGGGTGCAGCCCCTGGGGGCTGGTCACAATGGGCGCAGCAACGTCTACAAAAACAGTGCAGAATTTTTGCCTTAGATATTTTGCCGATGGAAGCCTTACCCGATGTCAGCTTTCTTCAAGGGGATTTCCGTGAAGAAGCCGTGCTCAATCAACTTTTAGAATTGCTCGGACAACAAAAAGCTAATCTTGTAATGTCGGATATGGCACCCAATATGAGTGGTGTAAGAGCCGTTGATCAACCATCCAGCATGTATCTTGCCGAACTCGCTCGCGACCTCGCCTTTGAAGTGCTCGCGCCGAAGGGTGATTTTGTCAGCAAATTATTTCAGGGCGAGGGTTTTGATGAATATATCCGCAGCTTACGGACACGATTTAAACAAGTGTTGATTCGTAAACCCGATGCCTCGCGGGCGCGCTCCGCTGAAGTCTACGCGCTTGCCAGACAATACACCCCTTAGTTATAGTAACTCTCAACTTGTCTGGCAATATGTCCAGATAATCTACCGATATTTTTAACTTGAAAGCTGTCTGACAGCAAAATGAGGCTTTATCCGTGAACGACATGGTAAAAAATCTCTTACTCTGGGTCGTGATTGCATTAGTGTTGATGATGGTGTTTAACAACTTTGGCCCTCGCAACAATGCTTCACAAGCGCTTGATTACTCAGAATTCATTACGGATGTTCAACAAGGACGTGTTCAAAAAGTGGTGATTGAAGGTCGCACCATTCGCGGCATTAAAACTACAGGCGAACATTTTGTCACCTACAATCCCGGCGACAATGGTTTAGTCGGTGATTTACTGAAGGCAAAAGTCCAAGTGGATTCACGTCCACCTGAACAACAATCGGTGCTGATGCAAATCTTCATTTCATGGTTTCCGATGTTATTGTTGTTTGGGGTGTTGGTATTTTTTATGCGCCAAATGCAAGGCGGCGGTGGACGCGGTGCGCTTTCCTTTGGGAAAAGCCGTGCACGCATGATTGAAGAAGATCAGATTAAAATCACTTTTGCGGATGTGGCAGGGGTGGATGAAGCTAAAGAAGAAGTGAAAGAATTGGTGGATTTTTTACGCGATCCCGGCAAATTCCAAAACTTGGGTGGCAAGATTCCGCGCGGGGTATTGATGGTGGGTTCACCTGGGACGGGTAAAACCTTGCTTGCTAAAGCGATTGCAGGCGAGGCAAAAGTTCCCTTTTTCACGATTTCAGGTTCTGATTTCGTCGAAATGTTTGTCGGCGTGGGCGCATCTCGGGTGCGTGACATGTTTGAACAAGCCAAAAAACACGCACCTTGTATCATTTTCATCGATGAAATTGACGCAGTGGGTCGGCACCGTGGCGCAGGTTTGGGCGGCGGTCATGATGAACGCGAACAAACTTTGAACCAATTATTGGTGGAAATGGACGGCTTTGAAGGCAGCGAAGGCGTGATTGTGATCGCCGCAACCAACCGCCCTGACGTATTAGACCCTGCGTTATTGCGTCCTGGCCGTTTTGACCGTCAGGTCGTGGTGCCTTTGCCTGATGTGCGCGGTCGTGAACAAATTCTGAAAGTTCACATGCGCAAAGTGCCTTTATCTGATGATGTGGAAGCCAATTTGATTGCACGCGGTACGCCCGGATTTTCAGGCGCGGATTTGGCAAACTTGGTGAATGAAGCGGCATTGTTTGCGGCGCGTGCCAATAAGCGCGTGGTGGAAATGCTCGATTTTGAAAAAGCCAAAGATAAAATCATGATGGGTACGGAACGCCGTTCGATGGTGATGAGTGACGATGAAAAGCGTAACACCGCTTATCATGAAGCGGGTCATGCGATTGTGGGTTATTTAGTGCCCTCCAGCGACCCTGTGTACAAAGTCACGATTATTCCTCGTGGGCGGGCGTTGGGTGTGACCATGTTCTTGCCTGAAGCGGATCGTTACAGTTACAGCAAGCAACGTTTAGAAAGCCAAATTTCTCGTTTGTTCGGGGGGCGTATTGCAGAAGAGCTGATTTTTGGCGCGGATGCGGTGACCACGGGCGCAAGTAATGATATTCAGCGTGCCACGGAATTGGCGCGAAATATGGTTACGAAGTGGGGCTTGTCGGAACGTTTAGGACCTTTGACTTATGGCGAAGATGATGGCGAAGTGTTTTTAGGGCATTCCGTGACTCATCATAAGTTGGTGTCTGATGAAACCGCGCATTTGATTGATGAAGAAATTCGTTCTTTGATTGATAGCAATTATGCACGCGCTCATAGTATTTTAACTGAGCATATCAATGTATTGCATCTTATGGCAGCGGCTTTGATGAAGTATGAAACGATTGACAGTGAACAAATTACCGATTTGATGGCAGGCAGAACACCTAAACCGCCTAAGGATTGGACGGACACTGACAGCGGTTCTAAAGTGCAAAGCAACACGCCGCCTTCTGCGGGTGAAAGTGCTGAAGTGACTCCACCTACGGCTCAAATTGGGGGCACGGCGAGTTCTTTGTAACAGCCTGTTTTAAGATGTGAAAAAGCCTGCTGGAGAAATCTGGTGGGCTTTTTTGTTTCTTGAAGCTGTGCTTAACTACAAAAATGAGGAATGAAGGTCAGGATTGATGGTTATTTAGGGTTACGGTTGGCAACCGAACTTACAGCGGCTACCATAATACCCCGCTATTTCTATAAACCCTTTGGAAATAGTTTTCCGTGGTTCTTCATCTCGTAATCAACAGTAAAAAAATATAATATGAACCATCAAGTCACATCACGAAAGAAAAAATCATGTCCATCGTGAAATCATTAAGCGTGTCGGGTTATAAATCGATTAAAGAATTAAAAAATTTTGAGCTGAGAAACTTAAATGTGTTAATCGGGGCAAATGGGGCGGGAAAGAGTAATTTTATCTCGCTATTTCGTTTGCTCAATGAAATCTATGAACAGCAATTAGAGCTTTACGTTCAAAAACAAGGCGGTCCAGATGCTTTGCTGCATTTTGGGCGAGGAGTGACTGAACGTTTACATGCTGAGTTTTACTTTGGGCCTAACAGCTACGAATTCGATTTAATTCCATCTGTGGATAATCTACTGATTTTTGAACGTGAATATGCTGGGTTTAGTGGTGATCGTGGTAATTTTGGAATACCTTTCATGAAAGGAAATAGGGAGTCTGGACTTAAAAATTCAAAAGAAAAAATTGCGTTATTTACAAGTCGGGGAATAAACAATTGGCGTGTTTACCATTTCCACGACACCAGCGAAACTGCAAAAGTTAAACAGCGTCACGCCAGCAATGATAATTTACAGTTGAAAAATGATGCAGCAAATTTAGCAGCCTATTTACGAATGCTTTATGAAAAGTATCCTTCAGAATATCAAAGAATTGTTGAAACGATTCGCCTAGTGCTGCCCTTTTTTCATGATTTTGTGTATCGGCAAGGAACACAAGATTATGTTGAATTGGAATGGTTTCAAACGGGAAAATTAGACACGCCTTTCAAAGCGCATCGATTATCGGATGGTAGTTTGCGTTTTATCTGTTTAATGACTCTGTTATTGCAGCCTATCTCATTGTTACCTCAAACGATTTTGATTGATGAACCCGAGTTAGGTTTGCATCCGTATGCAATCAGCGTATTTGCTGATGTGTGTAAACAGGTTGCAGAGCGACGGCAATTAATTATTTCGACGCAATCTGTTGAATTGGTTAATGAACTCTCGCCCGAAGATGTGATCGTGGTCGATCAAGAAAATGATGCGTCTACTTTTCGTCGTTATACCGAAGCAGAACTTGCGGGTTGGTTAGAAGAATATGCGATGGGGGAACTTTGGAAACGCAATATTTTAGGCGGGAGACCATAAAACGTGATCGAAGTTATTGTGTTCGCAGAGGGACAAACTGAAGAACAGTTTATTAAAACCTTGGTTGCACCCGCCTTAAACCATTTACAAGTTTATGTAAAACCTCAATTATTAAATACCTCTCGTGATAATAAAGGCGGAGCATTATCATTTGAACGGCTCAAAATGAATGCCCGAAATACACTTAGACAACATCACAATGCAATTTTGACAACACTGATTGATTTATACGCGCTAGATACCAGCTTTCCCGAGTTTGAAAAAGCGAAATTATGTCCTGATGTTTATTCACGCGTTGAACACTTAGAAATCGCTTTGCATGATGCCATTGTTAAAGCAGTCGAATGTCGTCCAGATCGTTTTATTGCATATATTCAACCTTATGAATTTGAAGGTTTACTGTTTTCAGATGTTGCTACTTTAAGCAAAGTAGAACCTAATTGGGTGAACAGTTTCTCCAAATTGGAACAGGTTTATACTGCTTTTGAAACTCCAGAGCATATCAATGATGGATATGACACTAAACCCTCGAAACGACTAGAAAATTTACTGAATCCGAAATATAAGAAAACTAGACACGGCCCACTGGCTGCTAAAAAGATTACTCTTGAAGTGATTGAACGAGAATGTCGTCATTTTAAAGAATGGATGGATAAGTTGAGAGCTTTGACAAATTGATTTTTATGGATAATTATGAAATTACAACAAGATATGTAATGGATTATAACCCCGACTGGAACATTTGAGAATGTCAGAATAAGCAGCAACGTTACGGTACAGATCATCACGCCGCAAACATTTCCTGCAACACATTAATCACTGCTTGCTGTTCTTGAGCTGCAATATAACCCAATGATTTAATTAGGCGACTTTTATCAACTGTGCGCAATTGATCTAATACAATTTGAGCCGTCTTTCCTTCAAACACACAAGCAATCCGAGTCGGATAATTGCCACGAATGACTGTCGTCAGCGGTGCAATAATCACAGTGGCAATATTGAGATTCATCTCATCGGGAGAAATAATTAAACAAGGACGTGTTTTCTTAATTTCCGTGCCCACGGTCGGATCAAGGTTCACCAAAAACACCTCAAAACGAGTCACTCGCATGACCATTGCCATTCATCTTCCCAATCAGTGCTCAATAGCGCAGTGTCCAACAATTGATCATCACTGTTATGTGCCATTTGTTTAAATGCCGCATCCCAGCCTTGTCGTGTGGAACTGACTTGCCGTAATACCAGCGCATTATCAACAACTTCAATACTTAACTTACCCGTCAAATCAACTTGTTGTAATAACACTTTGGGAATACGTATTCCTTGTGAATTGCCAATTTTAAACAAATGTGTTTCGTATGGTTTACTCATACTTGCTCATTTCCAAAGAGATTATGTAATTACATTGTATATCCATATTTGTAAGCCGTCAAAATGGAAAGTGCGTGTTAATAGGGTATGCTGAGGCACGAAGCGCATCATTCGAGTGAGAATTACCAATCTCGATTGATGCGCCTCCTATTGTCCTAAGTAACCTCAGTACTCGCAGCAACCACGCCCCGTTTACGCACACTGCGTTTCCACAACAACTGTGCACTGAAACACCGCCACGCCCAAGGTAACCACCGCAGCATCGCCGTTGCCAACCACAAGGCCCACGCCAGCATAAAAATGCGGTAATAATACAAAGGAATCGAAATCACCCACGATTGCGGCAACTGCGCCCCGATGCGGTCTTGATACCAATGCAAGAAATTCCCGTGCGAACCATTGCCTGCAATATACATTCTGGGCTGTCCGAGCAAGCCTTTTTCAATCGCCCACACCAAACCCACCAAAGCGAAGAAACTTAAACCCAGCAAACCCAGTTGAATAACATTGAATTTCCACGGACGAAAATCTTCAGGTTTTAACTGCGCCCGCGCTCCCAACGCGAAAAACCATCCAATCACACACAATGCATAACTGATTGGAATTTGCGTGAGCACCAGGCATAAAAGTAGCCAATGCCCCGTTTTCAAAGGCGTAATATGGGTTCTGCCCAAAGCAAGCGCGAGCACAATCACCACCGCCAAAATGCCCCAGAAAAACACCGCTGCCCCAATTCCCACACCGCCCACCGCCAAAATCCAGCGTTCATGTGGCGTATTCAAATATAAGTGACTGTTGACGCTTTCCATGCCCAAATCCACCACAGGCGTTTGCGTATAATTTTGAATACCTGTGGCTTGTCGAAACACAATTTCCGCCAGCTGTGAACCGGGCACTAGCGGCAATACCACTTTTTGACCTTCTTGGCGCAAAGGAATACTTTGTTGATTAATTTTCACACTTTGCACTTGGGCATCGCTCGGCAAAGTAATTGCGTGTTGACCGCCGCGACTGCTACGTAAATTCACCAGCAAACGACTGTCGGTGGTACGCAAGCCGTAATTCAAATGCAGTTCGCTGCGGTCTAAAGTGGTGACTTGTCCCGCCACTGCTTCGGGGCGCGTAATTTTCAATTCCACTTTTTCACCCGCCCACGGTCTCCATTCAGGCAGCCACCGCCCTTCACTATTTTGCTGGTGAATCATTGGGATGCCGCTGAGTTCCACATGCCAAATCGGGCTAATATCCAAACGCCACACTTCCACCGTATTCAAACTTTCAGGCGCGGTAAGTTGCAATTGCGTTTGTTTAGTCAACACCGAACTCCAGCTAATTTCCTGTTGTTGGGGCGCGAGATTGACTTGCACTTTGCCATCATGAACTTGCGCATCTTCCTGTGTCACCGACTCGCCCGACAGCAAAGGAATATCCAACACCACCGCCGAACCCAAAGGCGACAAGCGCGTAATCTTGGTTTCCACTTGCCATTCCAAACCCAGCGACAAAGTGCGCTCAACTTGCAACAGCGGCGGTAAACTGCCCATGCTCAATTCTTGCGCCGCTTCTTTGCCCTGTTCGCGGGTAAATTGCAGTTGATTTTCCACACGCTGCCAACCTTGCAGCCCATCAACGCGCCATTCTTTGGCTTCCACACTGACATGCAACGGCTTCAAAGGTAAGGATAAAGTGAAACTTTGGTGATTCGGCAACGCGCCTTGTAAAAGTACGTCGTGAATGCCTTGTTCCACCCCCAGCCACAATTGCCCCGTTTCATCACGCCACAAAGTTTTTGCAGTTTCGCCATTCAGTAACACTTGCTGGGCGAGCCATTGTTGCGCATGACTGGGCAAAGGAATAAAAACCTGTTGCTGACTATGCACTTGCAAACGTATCCGCAATTCTTTTGCGTTCAGTGTGGCGTGCATTTCCGCAATGCTCGCACAAGTTGGCAAACATTCGGGCGGCGCAAGCAGACGTTGCTGCAATTTGTCTAATAAAGGTTGTGGTGGAAATTCTTCAGCGAAACTGGGTTGTGGCAAACTGAATGCGCCCAGCGCGATTAACACCAAAATGCCTGAAAGATTTGCAGAAAATCTTAGCGGCGAAAGTTGAATTTTTCCAAAGGCTTGTACCAAGAAAAAGGCGGTTAAAACTAATAATAAAATCGATTGCCCAATCCCTAAAACCCCATTCCAAAATGGTGAAATCAGCCAAAGTTTTAACTGTTCATCTTGGCGCACGGGTCCTTGCCAATGCAATTGAATCGCACGCCAATGCCATTGTGGCATTCCCTTGCCTGTTTGTACTTGGGCGTTGGGGTCAATTTCAACCAGCTTTTTGCGCTTTGCTTTGCTGACGGAATTATTAATAGTCCCACTCATCGAATTTGCCGCCGCGCCACGACTGCTAAAAATATCACGCGAAGAAGGCAGGTCATAAAATTGGCTTTCGCCCACGGGCGGCGGTGGCGGTGCATTGAGCACATTTTCCGCTTCCATTGGCGCAGGGCTGGGAACTTGTTGTTGCATTTGAACAGCCTCATCTTTGGATTCAGGCATAGGCTTCGCAGGCGCAGACATTGCCGCAGTTTGCGGGCTACCGCCGATGGAAGTAAATTGCATTTCTAATTGAGGATATAAACTTTGTCGAACCTGTTGCGCGACAAAGGGCAGGGCAATCAACAGCCACACCAATAAACTGATGTTGCGGTACGTTGTCACCCACGCCGCCAAACGTCCCAAACGCGGCAACACGCGTAATAAAGCAAAGGCAAACAATAAGTTAATCCAAATCCATTGCGGCGCATCGTTTTCGTGAAAAGTCAGGGTTAAAGTGAGCAAAGCCAAGCCGCCCCACAGCCCACCGTAT
Organism: Thiotrichaceae bacterium; assembly: GCA_028688145.1. GTDB lineage: Bacteria > Pseudomonadota > Gammaproteobacteria > Beggiatoales > Beggiatoaceae > JAQTYU01. Next base: position 54,124 of record JAQTYU010000004.1, read on the forward strand.
AATTTACCAATCGCAACCCCGACGATTAACACCGCGAATAAATCGAGCAAAGTCCAGCGTTGCAGCCAAGTTTCAGTGGCAGTGTCCACCGCTTCTGCGTGAAATAATCGCCAACCGGGCGGCAAATGTAATTGTGCAGAAACTCGTTGAAAATCATGTTTCCAGCCCACGCTGGGCAATTCGTTCACCGCCTCTTCTAAACGGCTGTCGGCATCAAGCTGAACTTGTCCACGCCGCAGTTCTACGCCTTGTTCTTTATCGGTGGCAAGTTTAGTGATTAATTGATGCTGTCCGTTGACGCTGGCACGCCCCAATTGTGCGGGTTTTGCCAAATCCAGCCGCCAGCCGTTGCTCATCGTGCCCGTGATTTGGTCTTGCACGCTGTAGCCTCGCCCGTCGAAATCTAGCCAGAAATTGCGCTGTAAACTTAATTGGTCAGGCGGGGGCGCGCTGTCGCCACGGCGTTTTTCTAATAATTCGACTTTATCGCCGATATGCACCAAATACGCGGGATATTTGCGCCAAGCTTCGGGGAGGCTGGTTTGTTGCGGGTCAATCGCGGGCACGCCGCCAATATCGACACTGCGTAATTCGTGTTGAGCAACAAACGACCAAATTTCTTCTTCAACGCCTGTGCTGCTTGGCGGTGGCAATTGTAAAAATGCGACTTGATTAGGCAAACGCGCCTGTACGTTAATCACCCAAGTGCCTGTACGCACTTGAATGCGTAGCCGCCCGTCCGCTTCCAAATGCGTGGGTAAGGGACTTTCTACAGCAACAGGAATTTGCTTGTCCCACAACACCGCGCCTAAAAAGATTTCGCGCGATTTGCCCGCCACTTCCAATTCAATACGAGTATTAATTTGAAAAGGAATACCGTCTTGTAATTGGCGATAAACCCGTAGGGCTAAATGTTCTTTTTCTGCATTATTGCTTTCGGAACTTTGCCCTTGTTGACGCAGCCACAGCAAATTTTTTTCATCAACTTCGGGAATGGCAACGGGTGCGCCGTCTAAGCTCAGTTGAATACTGCCCGTATTTTTAGGAATTACGATGGCTTCGGGGCGAGTTTCCCAAGTGAATTTACCGCGCAACGTGGCAAAACCTGCGGGTAAAAATACGCTGGGTTCGCCTTCATGCTCAACCACCAGCGCGGGCTTGTCGTTCAAAAATACGGCTTCGGGAAATAAATTATACGGCGGGTTTTGGCTGCCGGGTAAAGCCGCCCAGCCTTCACGATACATCTGCCACGTTTGAGTAAATTCTGCGTCGTTTGTCCCAACTTTCATCGCTAAATTGCTGGGAATATGGCATTTTTGCTGAGCTTGATTATAAAAATAAGGGCAGTTATAGCTTAGCGCATCTTGTAACACCCATTTCACCCACGGCTGCAAGGGCGTGGGAATGTCATCGGGTTGTAAGTTTTTGGCGTAACTTGTGGAAAATACAACGAATAATAACAGCGTGAATAAGATACGGGCAAACATAACATATCTCGTGAGGTGGCAAGTATTGTTATTGAGGATAGCTTGAAAAACTAAGGGAAAGCAAATTGTGAGTTTTAATTTTGAACTGCGCCCCCAAGATTCTAAAGCAGTGCCATTAAGTTAAGATTTAACTGATTGTATTCTCAATACTTATTGCTTTTCACCCTCTTCGAAAAAGAGGGAAGCTAAACCCCGCATCTAATCTCATTCGGTGCTTAACTTAATGGCAGTGAAGCATCTAAAGGAGACTAAACATTAAAATAAACCCCTAAAAGGCACTTAAAAACAAGTTGTTAGCTATCTTTTAGGGGATTGGGGGCGATTTGAGGTTTAAAAGTATTACGGCACGTTATACCCATATTTTTCGATAACATTCCGCACTTGAGGCGTTTTTAAAAACTTTAAAAAATCCCGTGCCACTGTGTTAGATTCTGCGGGTTTTAGCAAAACCACATGCTGTTCAATCGACTGGGAATATTTTTTCGGTACAATCCACAGCGAGCCTTCAATTTTCTTGTGCGGATTGAGTAAAGACAAGGCAATAAAACCCAAATCTACTTCACCTGACTGAATCTTTTGCTGAGTCTCTGACAAATTCGCGGTGAGTACGATTTTAGGCTGTAATTGATCCCATAATTCCAGGTTGATTAATGCTTGCTGAGCCGCCCAACCGTAAATATTATTCTTCGGGTCAGGAAGCGCGATCTTGTTAAAATTTCCTGTTTTCAAAATATCGCCTCGACTGTCTACCAATTCGGGCTTGAGACTCCATAACACGACTTTACCGATGGCATAGGCAAAATGCTCATTATTGACAGCCAAGCCTTCTTGCTCTAATTTCTGAGCCGTTTTCACATCGCCCAAAAACGCAATATCAAGATCATTAGAATTCTTGATTTGTGGATAGAGCTGACGCGTGGGACTGCGCGTAATCTGTAACTTGTGACCATAGTTTTTTTTAAAAAGGTGGTTTATTTCCTCCAAAGCGTCGGAAAAACTCACTACGCTGCCAACACGTAAATTTTCGGCAGTGGCGGGCAGTATTATCAAAAAACCTAGACAAGCAAAAAAAACAACACGAAACATGCTGGATTCTCCTCAGTAAATATTTAAGTAGCATTTATATAAACCCATGCAGTTTATTAAAGTGTACTAAACAAAAAATACCTTAAAAATGGATTTAAAATCATAATAATATGGATTTTATATAATCAATTTTTAAGATTAATTACATAAACTATAAGCTTTAATATAAAAACTTCTTATCTTAGAAGATAACCCATAATTGAGTATTTTGCATTGTTTAAGTGTATTTGCCGTGTAAAAATATAAAAACTAGGGAAATTCTAATAATATATACCGCTAATTATTGGGTTAACTACAATCGAGGTTGCGACAAAGCAGGTGTACGGTTTGACGGTATCCAGTCACACTAGAATTGATTAGAATGACGATGGTAATTATTGAGGTTGAGAGGCAACAATGTCCAACAAAGTGACTATTATCGGTTGGCGAGAGTGGTTAAGCCTGCCTGAACTCGGTATTCCTACAATTCGTGCAAAAATAGACACCGGTGCAAGAACGTCTGCTCTCCACGCATTTAAAATCGAAGCTTTTGAGAAAAATGGTGAAGCTTGGGTGCGTTTTTATTTACACCCTTATAAGAGACGGCGTGAATATGTGGTGATGTGTGAATCTGCGATTGTGGAACAACGTCATGTAACCGATTCAGGGGGACATCGTGAACAACGTTATGTCATCGCAACCCAGCTCAATATGGGCGATCATCTGCTAAACGTCGAATTAAGCTTAACCAATCGCGCCAGTATGCGTTATCTCATGCTGTTGGGAAGAACAGCTTTGCGAGATGCACATTTAGTAGTGGATTCTGCTCATTCCTATTTATTGGGTAAACCCCTGAGTGAACGGCGGTTGGGCGATTAACTGCGCTGTTTATCCTACTAAAAAACCAAGATTTCTACTAAAACACCACCACCCTCGCTTTTTTAGCGCATTAATTGCATAAAATTGCCTTGTCTTATTTTTAAGGCGCACGAAAGCTTAAACACCGAGAGGTGATGACAGCCCCAGATTTTCCAGCGGTAAGCTTAAAATCGGGCTGTTATTACTGAGGTTTTCAATGCTATCAGTTATACTGTAAATCGAAATTCCCAATTATTTTCAAATAAATTTCCAATAAATACCTAGGTCTTGGAATTAACTCGCATGTTTAAAAATCTCAGGCTCAAAAGCAAATTATTAGTTTCTTTCTTCATTATTACCTGCATCTCTAGCATTGCCACCACGGTGTTTTCAATTTTTTTCTTCTCCGCAAAAATTGAAGCAGAAGCGGTCGGCAATATGAAAAAAAATATTCAAGTTGCAGAACTTATTTATCAAAATAAACTTAATGAATTAAGCAGTTCCGTCAATACCATAGCAGGGGATGCAACACTGCAACTGTTGGTTTCTTTTAATCTTAAAAATAAAATTGAACAGTTTTTAAACAGTAGCTTACAACATGAACCCAGTCACCATATCATTGTACTGGATGCGCACAAACAAGTTTTAGGGGAAGCCAGCACGGGGATTTTTTCCCTGCTCAAGGGTAAAGAAGACTTTAGTAATAACATGCTCGTGCGCCAAGCCTTGGCTCAAAATGCCAGCGTTGCCAGCACCGAACAAATTACCACCGATTCCAATCATCACCTGTTAGCCATCACTGCCGCCAGTCCTATTTTCAAAAGCAAGGCAATTAAAAGTGTGCACAACACTGAAAATATGGACAATGAAAATATCTCACCTGAAGTCGTGGGCGTGGTGATCACCCGTTATATTTTAAACACCGACACTGAACTGACCGAAGGTATTCATCGATTATTAGGGGTGCGTACTTTAATTTATCAGGACGGGAAACCTATCACCTTTCGTGATAATACGGATGCGCCTGAAATTAAATCAGAATCCTATGAAAAACTTATGCACACCGTCTCGCAATTGGAGGAAGTGAATATTCGTGTGGGTGGACAATTGGCGCAGTATAAAACCCTATACGATATTGATAAAAAAGCGGTGGGAGTGCTCAGTGTCAGCGTGCCTGCGGATAAATATGTGGACACCACCGATCAAGCCGTGCTCAATTTATTGGGGATTATGCTCGCCTGTATTCTGGTCGCCTCAATTTTAGGATATTTACTTGCACAAAGTATTTTAGTGCCGATTGATAAATTGCTCGATGGGGTGCGGCGTGTCACTTCGGGGGATTTATCTTATGAAATCATCATGGACTTGAAAGACGAACTGGGCATGTTAGCGCGTTCATTCAACAGCATGGCGAAACAGTTGCAGGAGTTATTTAATACCTTAGAGCAACGGGTACAAAATGCCACCCGCAACTTGCAAAACACCCTTGCCCACATGACCGCAATTATTGACAACATGGCAGATGGACTATTAGTCAGTGACACACGCGGCAAAATTATTCGTTTTAATCCTGCCTTGTTGGCGATGTTTCCCGAGCACCGCGACGCTTTGAGCAAAACCGAAAGTGATATTTTCAGCCCCGCACTGGGCGAGTTGGAAGCGCAAGTAAAAAATAGCATTGGTACTATTTACGATGCAGAACTTCAGCTTTCAAATAACAATATTGGCAAAGCGGTGGCAACTGCCATTATTCTAAAAGATGCCGTCTCTGAAGAAGACAGTCAATATCTTGGCTCGCGCTGTATCGGCACGGTGATTTTAATTCGTGACATTACCCGCGAAAAAGAAATTGACCAAATGCTAAAAAATACCGTGGACACCTTAACCCGCGTCGGGATTGCGCTCTCTTCTGAAAATAATGTGCAAAAATTGTTGGATTTATTTGTTTCTGAAGCGCGAAATGTCAGTCATGCCGATGGAGCCACTTTATATATTGTAAATAATAACGCGCTCAAATTTGAAATTGTACAAAACAAGAGCCTTAATTTATTCCTTGGCGGTAATTATCCCTTTGAAGAGGAGATGCCTGATATTCCGCTGGATAGTGATAGATTTGCGGCGCGTTGTGCACAAAGTAAACAAATGCTGCGCGATAAAACCGTGCGTATCGTGGAATATCGTCCTGATTGTTTATTTAATCATTACGAAGTGCATGAAGCTTTGGCAATCCCGATGCTGGATCGCTCTAAAAATTTGCTGGGCGTGTTACAACTGATTAATCCGCTTGATCCGAAAACCTCAGAATATTCAACCTTCAATAATTACCAAATTGAAATTCTCAGTTCTTTGGCATCACAGGCGGCAGTGGCAATTGAAAATGTGCGCAATCATGAAAAAATTGAGCGCAAAAATGAGGCGTTTAAACGCTTCGTGCCCACGGAGTTCATTCGACATTTGGGCAAAACCGAAGTGGAAGATATTCGCTTAGGCGATGCTTCGCACGAATCAATGTCGGTGCTGTTCTCCGATATTCGCTCGTTCACCACCATTGCCGAGAGCATGTCGCCCGAAGAAACTTTTATCTTTTTAAATGATTATTTACGTTTGATTGGGCCAAACATTACCCAAAATCGGGGCTTTATCGATAAATATATTGGCGATGCCATCATGGCACTGTTCCCAGGCAATCATCTCAGCAGCAGCGCGGATGATGCTGTGGCGGCGGCGGTGGGCATGATGCAAAAACTTCAAGAATTTAATCTCAGTCCGAATCGGATTATTGATCATCCGATTTCAATTGGTGTAGGAATTCATACAGGCGCATTAACCTTGGGTACGATTGGTTTTGAAAGCCGCATGGAAAGCACCGTGATTGGGGATACCGTGAATCTTGCCTCGCGGGTGGAAAGTCTCACGAAAATGTATGGCATTACGATTGGGATTACCTCAAAAACCCTACAACAATTAACGCACCCCGAACAATTTTTAGTGCGTGAAGTGGATACGGTGCAAGTGAAGGGTAAAGAAGAAGCGATTACGGTTTATGAAGTATTCAATGCGGATGTCGAACCGATACGTGACATTAAACTTCGCAGTTTGAATTCTTATCATGAAGCTTTATCCTTGTATAAAACCGCGCATTGGGATGCTGCCATGATGATATTTAATGAGTTATCTCAGCAAGCTCCACAAGACAAGTTATTATCCACCTACTTACAACGCTGTTCGATTTACAAAGCCTCACCGCCCGAAGAAAATTGGCGTGGAATCACGCGCTTAGACGAAAAATAAGCCTGTAATTTGCCTCTGGGAATAGGCGCAATCCTTCACCAAGGAGACAGGGAGACATTGAAAAATGTCGCCCATTTCCAAAAATATTAAATCTCACTCAAGCCCGCTTTTACAAAATGGGCTGCTTAATGATAAGAAGACATGTCTGACGACCTAGAAATTAACGTTTCATTAATCGCTATTGGTTTATTAGTGGTGTATCACCTAATTTTTTTAACGGTAGTGCGTTATAAACCGCTGTGTACCGCCATTGGGCGCACTAATTACATGCGCGCGATTTGGGTTGAATTTGTCACCACCCAACAAAAAGATATTCTCGCGGTGCAAACCGTGCGGAATTGGACGATGGCAGCCACCTTTCTCGCCTCAACTTCCATTGTAATTGGCTTAGGTATTGTGAATTTTGCACTCACCACAGGAAAAAGTATTGGTAATACCCCTTACTTAAGCTTCATCAGTCATGACCCGCCCGGAATTTGGCATTTAAAACTCCTATTATTAGCTTTTGATTTTTTCTTTGCCTTTTTTAATTTTACCCTGACCATTCGCTATTATAATCATGCCAGTTTTCAACTGAATATTCCTTTAGGAATTCAATCATTACAATCGATTATCAACGTGGTCAAGTTTGGCGCAAATTATTACACTTTGGGAATGCGTTGCTATTATATCTCTATCCCACTTTCTTTATGGTTATTTGGGGGCTTTTGGTTTTTACTGGGTACACTATTGTTGATTCTGGTGTTATATCGACTGGATAGACCCTTTGAAGAATTAGAATTACCCTTGCGTTCCCCGTATGGACAATTTAATGAAACGCCCTAAAAATAGATTTTTAAAGCTTAGCTTGCTATTTTCCTCATTTTTCTGCATGACTTATGCCATTACCGAGCTGTGATATAATATGTCCACCTCATCAGCCAAACGCTTACAAAATTTATTTCGTCAACTGACGGAACAAGATCAAGAAAGTTTATTGAGTTTTGCTGAGTTTCTACAGGCTCGCGCAAGCACGCAAGCTGCCACGGTTGTACGCAGCTTACCTGTACCAAAAAACATCCCCAGATCACCAGAGGAGTCGATAATTGCGGCGATCAAGCGATTATCGCAGTGTTATTACATGCTGGATAAAAGCAAAATGTTACACGAAACCGCCGATTTAGTGACGCAACACTGCCTCCAAGGGCAAGAATTACAAGGCGTGATTGATCGGTTAGAACTCGTTTTTTCACAACATTATGACAAGTTCGTCCGCGATTTTAATTCACCATGATTCAAGTTCTACTACGTTGGTTTCATCGCTACTTTTCTGATCCGCAAGCTATTTTATTAGCGGTTTTACTCGCGGTCGGTCTCACCGTCTTCATGACTTTTGGCAAGATGCTCGTGCCCGTGTTTGCAAGCGTGGTGATTGCCTATTTATTAGAAGGCATTATCAGCAATTTACGCTTTCTACGACTCCCCCGCGCCGCCGCCGTCACCTTGGTATATTCAGGATTTTTAGCTCTGTTGCTAATCACCCTGTTTATTCTGATGCCCTTATTATCGCGCCAAATCAGCCAGTTATTTCAAGAATTACCCGGCATGATGACACGGGGACAGGAGTTATTTATGCAACTCCCGCAACGTTATCCCAATATTATTTCTGCCGAACAAGTTGACAGCTTAATGAACGCGATTCGTAACGGCGTGAAAGATTTTGGGCAAGAATTACTGTCTTATTCCTTGTCTTCAATTCCCGCTTTAATCACTTTGCTGGTGTATTTGGTATTAGTGCCTTTATTGGTATTTTTCTTCCTAAAGGACAAAGTTTTAATTTTAAACTGGTTTATTGGATTTTTGCCGCCAGAACGCCCCGTTGCAGTGCAAGTTTGGAAAGAAATGGATGCCCAAATTGGCAACTATATTCGCGGCAAAGTCTATGAAATCTTTGTGGTTTCCATCGCGACTTATATCGCCTTCGCCATCATGAACTTGAATTACTCATTTTTATTAGCGGTGTTAGTCGGGGTCTCGGTGATTATCCCTTACATTGGCGCGGTGGTGGTGACTGTTCCTGTGATTATCGTCGCCTATTTTCAGTTTGGACTTGGCTCAGATTTTATTTGGTTATTAAGTATTTACGGCATTGTGCAAGGCATTGACGGCAATATTTTAGTACCGCTGTTGTTTTCCGAAGCAGTCAATTTACACCCTGTCGCAATTATTGTGGCGGTATTGATTTTTGGTGGTTTATGGGGTTTTTGGGGAATTTTCTTTGCAATTCCTTTAGCAACCTTGGTGAAAGCCTTATTAATGGCATGGCCACGCGCCACTGTTCCCGTCAATCAAAGCAGTTTCCCTTTCTATTAAGCGACGCATTATGACCCACGGACGCAAAGTTTCTATTATCGGTTTGGGCTATGTCGGTTTACCTGCCGCGCTCGCGTTTGCGAAGTTGGGGGCGGTGGTCGGCTTTGATATAAATTCCCAACGTATTAAAGAGCTGAATCAAGGCATTGACCATACCCATGAAGTGGGTTCTGAGGCGTGGCAAGCGGTCGATATTTTATTCACTGAAGATGCGACTCAATTAAAACGCGCTGATTTTCATATCATTGCCGTGCCAACTCCTGTGGATGCGGACAACCATCCTGATTTATTGCCCGTGCTCAAAGCCTCGAAAACCGTGGGCAGTCAGTTGAAAGTAGGGGATATTGTGGTGTATGAATCCACGGTTTATCCCGGCGCGACTGAGGAAACTTGTATTCCTGTGTTAGAGCGTGAATCGGGTTTGAAATGTGGGCGTGATTTCAGCGTGGGTTATTCGCCCGAACGCATTAATCCTGGCGACAAAGTGCACACCTTCACCGCGATTAAAAAAGTGGTCTCGGGCTATGATGCGGAAACTTTGGAAATTGTGGCGCGGGTTTATGAATCGGTGATTGTGGCGGGGGTGCATCGTGCGCCGAGTATTAAAATTGCGGAAGCGGCAAAAGTCATTGAAAACACCCAGCGCGATATTAATATTGCCTTGATGAATGAATTAGCGATGATTTTCAATCGCATGGGTATTGATACCCATGATGTGTTGGCAGCAGCAGCGAGCAAGTGGAATTTTCTACCATTCACACCGGGTTTGGTGGGCGGGCATTGCATCGGGGTTGACCCGTATTATTTGGTGCACAAAGCGACTTTACTTGGACATCAGCCTGCGGTGATTCCTGCGGGGCGGGTGGTGAATGATGGTATGGGTGAATTTATTGCCGAGCGGGTTTTGGAACATTTGGGGCGTTTGGGCTTTTTAGTGCCGTCCAGTGTGGTCACGATTTTGGGCTTGGCTTTTAAAGAAAACGTTTCCGATTTACGCAATACGCGGGTGATGGATATTGCACGGGCTTTGGAAAAACAAGGGGTGATGGTGCAAGTGCACGATCCTTTAGTGGATAGCGATGAAGCCTTGCATGAATATGGGATTAACTTGTGCTCTGAGGCTGCGTTAAAACCTGCGCATTGTGTCGTGCTCGCCGTGGCTCATGCTGAGTTTTTGGCGGGCGGTTGGGAATGGATTCAAAGTATTTTAGAAAAACGCAGCGGCGTGGTGATTGATGTAAAGGGCTGTTTGCCGCGTGAGTTGAAGCCTGAAGCGGTTTATTTGTGGCGGTTGTAGAAAAAACTATTTCCACATTAAATGATTATTCAAGACCTGCTAGGTTTTAAAAACCTAGCAGGTCTTTTTTAGACACTATAATGAGCTAAATACTGTCTACAGGAGAAATTTGATACTCGAATAATTTATAAACCTGCTTTCGTCCGAGCATTCCCGATAATAATCGCCAATCTCCACTCTCATATCGAACACGCCCTGCAACAATCGCCTCGTGAATTCTTAACTCGGTGGCTAATTGTTTAGCATTTTCAGGGGTATATTCAAATCTAACTTCACTCTTAGCCCATTTTTCGAGTGGGATTAAAGCATTTTTAGCCGATTCATTAGCTTCTTTCTCAATAAATTGATTGGCGTGAACTTTATCGTCTAAATCATCCGTAATATAAGAAATATCTTGATTTAAATGTTTCTGTACATGAATTAGTTCATGCAACAGTACAAACCAAAAATTATCTAAACGATCATGGCGCAAAGTTAATCCAACCACAGGAATATCGCCATCCATTAACGCTGCCCCATCAAGATAGGTTTTCGGAAAGTGGGGTTCTATCACAAGGGCAATGCCATGTTGGGCTAAAAACTCTTGTGCCAGTAAAGGACCTTGTTCAAAACGAGACAGTCTGACTAATTCAGATAAGAACTCATCTGTGATCAATCCTGATTGATAAGTTCCCGATAAATGAGCGGCTCGCGCCTTTTTAAGTACGCAGCCCAACCATGCTGTGAGTGCAAAATCATTCATGTTTTTGTCCCCATTTTGATGTTGGGGTGCTCGTAGAAAAGTCGGTGCTTTTCCTCGAATATTTAATGACTCAAAAAAGTTGCGCATTAACTCTTCTGCATAGTCCAGTAATTGAGCACCGCTAATAGACAAGGCACGTTGTTCTTTGAACTTATCAAAACATCCTCGCTTATCCAGCTCTGCAATAGGATACTGTGCATAATCCTCACAGGTTGGCATCTTCAGTTCATTCGCTAGAATATTTGAATCAGCAATCAACACCTCGGCTGAAATGCCTAAACCTCGGTGTAATTGACGAATCATATTCAAACTTAAAGAACGTTTTCCAGATAATACTTCTGAGACTTTCGAGAGACTGCCAATATAAGGGATCAAATCTTTTTGGCGTAAACCCATTTGATCCATGCGAAATAAAATTGCATCAATGGGCGACACTTCAGGAGCTGGCACGTTTTTACGTTCATAATCTTCAATAATTAGTGCAAGCAATTCCAGTTCTGCCTCATCTGCTGAATTCTCTTCTGCATCCATTAACTCAGACAGACGAGCCATTGCTTCATTGTAATCACTCTCTGTTTTGATGATTCGAGCTTTCATGTTTATCCCCTTGCTGAAGTATCTTTCAGGTACTTAAAACTTTTTCTTGTTATATTCTTCATGAGTGCCAATCCATTCAATTTGTACCATATTTCTTTTATATTGAACTTTAACTACGAGACGGTAGTCATTGCCTTTAATATTAAAAATTACTTTGTTGTTTTCCAAAAAACTTGCGGTTGCATAACGTTCTTTTATGTCTTGTGATGTGTTCCAATTTGAGTGTGTCACTTCGATTCGCCAAGCGTCGAGTGGTTTGCGTGCATTCGGGTGTTTTATTTGAAAATCGGTCAGTAACTTTTGCCCCAAGAGCTGCATTGCAACTTTTTCCTATTTGAGAGGTAGCTTTGTCTATATAGGCTTTAGTATACTTCCCATATTGGGAAGTATCAACGTAGAATATTTTATGGGAATAATTGAAATTTTAGCTTATACTAAGCCCCACTAGAAATAAGAGTATGATGCGATGCTTATAAACCCTACGCTTGCTATATAAATTGAGGATATTATGGAATATTTAGGTTATTTTTGGGTTGCTTCTTTTATAACAATTGTGTTATCCACAGGCTTTTTAATTTCTACATTAATGTCTGGTGAGCACAAGAAAACATCTCAAATGATTTTTCTTGGTTTAATTATTATGGGTTCTTGTGTGATGTCTTTTTTATACCTATTTCCCAGCGAAAGTAAGGATTGGTTACACACTTTTTCTGATATAGGTCAAGCATTTGGAGTTTTGAATACACTATTTAGTGGATTTGCATTTGTGGGGATTTACATAACATTTAAAACCCAAAGAGAACAACTAGAAGTGCAAAAAAGCGAATCAGCGATGCTGATGCTAAAAGAAAGTTTTTCTGAATTGAAAGCCTTAGGGGAACGTTATGAGTCTGAAATTAATGACTGTAGCGTCTACTTTAATAAATGCAAACCAATGGATAATTTTACTGATCCTGTGCGTTTTTTTCTTGAAAAAAATGGCATTAGTTGTGCGGAACAACAAAGTTTTTGTACTTTGTTCAGACAAAGTTTATGGAGTATATCTCAACGAGAACAAGCTCCAAGTCACCAATTGAGTAAAGCCGATTCTGATCTATTAGAGTCTTTATTAAAGAAATATAACTCTGATGAACATCTATATATTTCGTACAATTTAGATCATACAAATACGTTATCTTCACTTGCGAAAAAAATGAATGGGGACTTCGGAAAAACTGTAAATTACAGACAAATTCGCAGTTATCTCCGAAGCATTGAGATTGTTTTGAAAAGCTTTTTAGATAAAAAAACATCTTATCCCGAATTAGAAAATCTTTTTAGTATTTGGCAATGCTCACTTTCTGATGAACAGTTACATGTCATCTTTTATTTTGCCTTTTACTTTTATCCTCATATGGGAGAAACAGAACGACGCTTGGGAGAATTACTTGAAAAAAGCTCATTATTTGAATACTTTCATGAGCGAATTGTTAATAGCCTGCTTGGTAGGATGGGAGTGGAATTTAGACCATTTACCGCAGAATGGTTTTTGGAAAGAAACACTATACCAAGATGATTGGATGTGCTGATTTGCGTATTATTTTGAGATTCCTAATCCTAAAAGATAAATCCACGAATAAATTAAAGACCATAGGCAACAGATTCCGACTAAGCTAATATAGATAGATATTTTTATTAGTACGCATGAGTGAAAATAATGTCGGTTCGCCCCCAATTAGTTCCCCCTGAGGGAGAGAAAAAAGTCCTACTGCATTCCTGTTGCGCCCCCTGCTCAGGCGAAGTCATGGAAGCGATGCTTGCCTCAGGGCTGGAATACACCATTTTTTTCTACAATCCCAATATTCACCCCCTCAAAGAATATGAAATTCGCAAGCAGGAAAATATCCGCTTTGCCGAAAAATTTAATATTCCCTTCATTGATGCCGATTACGACAAAGACAACTGGTTTGAACGCATCAAAGGCTTAGAAAATACTCCCGAGCGTGGCGAACGCTGCACCGTCTGTTTCGACATGCGCTTTGAACGCACCGCCTTATATGCCCATGAAAATGGTTTCAAAGTTTTCACCAGCTCCCTCGGAATTTCGCGCTGGAAAGACATGAATCAGATCAATGGCGCAGGCACACGCGCCGCCCAACGTTATCCCGACATGCAATACTGGACACACAACTGGCGCAAAGGCGGCGGCTCACAACGCATGATTGAAATTTCCAAACGCGAACAATTTTATCAACAAGAATATTGTGGCTGCGCGTATTCTTTACGTGACACCAATCAATGGCGCATCGCCCAAGGCAAGCCCGTGATCAAACTGGGCGTAAAATACTACTCTGCTGACAAGGAATAAACCCATGATTTCCCCCAATCAATTTGAAAACCTGTTCAAACAAGTCACCGACCACTTGCCTGCTGGCATGGTGAATTTACAGCAAGATTTTGAAAAAAATCTGCGCGCCGCGATGGAAGCCGCCTTTCATCACATGAATTTAGTTACCCGTGAAGAATTCGAAGTGCAAACTGCTTTATTAAGCCGCACCCGCGCCCAATTAGAAGCCTTAGAAAGCAAAGTTGCCAAACTCGAAAATCCCAATGCGGTAGAAATGAATCACATCAGCGACTAAGTTTTCAGCAACGTGACCACACTCGCCATCGTCCATAGTCGTGCCCAAGTCGGCATTCACGCCCTGCCTGTCACCATTGAAGTGCATCTGACCAATGGGCTGCCCGCGCTTTCCATTGTGGGTTTGCCAGAAACTGCGGTCAAAGAAAGCAAGGATCGGGTGCGCAGTGCGCTGATGAATTCGCATTTCGTGTTCCCGATGCAACGCATTACCATCAATCTCGCGCCTGCCGACTTGCCCAAAGAAGGCGGGCGTTTTGATTTGGCAATTGCGATTGGGATTCTTGCCGCTTCTAATCAAATTCCTGATGAATATTTGCAAGATTATGAATTTGTCGGTGAACTGGCTCTGAGTGGTGAAATTCGCAGCATACGCGGAGCATTACCCGTCGCCTTGGCAGCCCGCAACGCCCAGCGAAAAATCGTTTTACCCGCAGAAAATGCCGCAGAAGCCGCCTTAGTCAAACATGCCCAAATTTTACCAATTCGGCATTTAAACGAAATTTATCAGCATTTACAAGGTACTGCGAGCATTCCGCTATTTTCCAAAGCGGCTGCAAATTTTGATGAAGACCTTCCCCAACTGCGTTATTTAGCCGATTTAGACGAAGTGCGCGGGCAACATCATGCCAAACGCGCGTTAGAAGTGGCGGCGGCGGGGGGACATAATTTGCTCATGGTGGGACCGCCGGGCACGGGTAAAACCATGTTAGCCAGTCGCTTGCCGACCATTTTGCCGCCGATGAGTGAAGAAGAAGCTTTGCAAAGTGCGACGCTGGCATCGATTGCAAACAGTGGATTTAATCCGCAAAACTGGGGAATTCGTCCGTTTCGTGCGCCACATCACACTGCTTCTGGTGTGGCGTTGGTGGGTGGTGGCAGTCAGCCGCGCCCCGGCGAGGTGTCTTTGGCGCATCACGGCGTACTATTTTTAGATGAACTGCCCGAATTTGATCGGCGGGTATTGGAAATGCTGCGTGAGCCTTTGGAATCGGGGCACATTGTGATTTCTCGTGCTGCCCAACAGGCAGAATTTCCCGCCCATTTTCAATTAATTGCCGCAATGAATCCTTGTCCTTGCGGACATTTAGGCGATACTTTGCACCCCTGCCATTGTTCCCCCGAGATGGTGAAACGCTATCGCGCCAAAATTTCAGGGCCTTTGCTCGACCGCATTGATTTACATATTGAAGTGCCGAATTTGCCACGCACCCAATTGCGTGAAGATGGGCAACGCGAACCCAGTCACACGGTGCGGGAACGGGTGGTTGCGGCGCGACAATGTCAATTAGCGCGTTTTGGAAAACCCAATAGCCAACTGGGCAATCGTGAAGTGGAAAGCGCGTGTCAGCTCGCTCCGCAAGATGAACGTTTATTAGATATGGCAATTCAACAATTGGGTTTGTCAGCGCGGGCGTGGTATCGAATTTTGAAAGTGGCGCGAACAGTGGCAGATTTGCAAGGCAGTGAGAATATTCAAACCCCGCATTTAACCGAAGCAATTACCTATCGGCGTTTAGAACGTAAGTTGTAAATTGTCTCAAGATTGTCTGAATCAGGATTCACAGGATTAAAGGATTTTCAGGATGAAAAAAAGCGAAACCTCATTTTTTATCGGGGTTAATCCTGTTAAATTCGGATAATCCTGTAAATCCTGATTCAGACATTTCTCCCATCCAGTTATCATCATAATTGGAATCATGTCAAAATACCCGCTTTACACTCCCTATACTAATTAATGACTATCGTCCTTCAAGGACTGGCAGTCATGAGAATACCTTTTATAAATTCTTAGGATGACAGATGTCCTACACGGTTAAAGAAATTTTTTACACCTTACAAGGCGAAGGCGCGCGCACGGGACGGGCTGCGGTATTTTGCCGCTTTGCAGGCTGCAATTTGTGGTCAGGGCGAGAATCGGATCGCGCCACCGCTGTTTGCCAATTTTGTGATACTGATTTTATTGGTGTTGACGGCACGGGCGGCGGCAAGTTTGCAAACGCGGCAAGCTTAGCGCAGACAATTGCGAGTGCGTGGCAGGCGGTGGATAATAATGCGCCGCGTTATGTGGTTTTGACGGGCGGCGAGCCTTTATTGCAATTAGATAACGCGCTGATTGAAGCTTTACATCAACAAGGCTTTGAAATTGCGATAGAAAGTAATGGCACTTTACCCGTACCGCACGGCGTGGATTGGATTTGTATCAGTCCGAAAGCGAATAGCGTATTGCAACAAACTTGGGGCGATGAATTAAAACTAGTTTATCCACAAGCCTTGGCGAAACCTGAACGCTTTATTAATTTAGGTTTTCAACACTTCTTTTTGCAGCCGATGGCGGGTGCGGCACAGGCTGAAAACACGCGCCATTGCATTACCTATTGTCTTGCTCATCCGCAATGGCAGCTCAGTTTACAAACCCATAAATTATTAAATATTCCCTAAAGTTTCACTGCGCCCCCAACCCCCTAAAGGGGGCTAAAGACAAAGATTAAAGCGGTTTTAAGTCCCCTTTAGGGGATTTAGGGGCGCAGTTGCAATCAAATAAATTAATCTAAAATGAGGAGTTAGCAATGTCAGGAATGCCCCCCGAAGCCGAATTAGCGGCAGAAAGCTTAATCTCAGCCGATGGTGAAATACGGAATTTTACCTACAGCCGCCAAGATGCTTTAGCCATCCAAAATGCAAATTATCGGCATCGCTATTTAGAACTGGAAGAACTGTTGGAATATGCGGTCGAAATGGGGAAATTAACCCCCGATATTTCTTTAGAAGAAATCAAGAGTCTAAAAAAGCTGTTTTTTTATACGCCCTCACATCAATCCGATGTGGCGACGCTGTGTCGTGCCGAGGCGCAATTAGAATGGCATTATAATCAGATTGCAGTTTTAGTCGCCCCCGTCACCAGTTGCACCTTGCGCGCAACCTCCGAAGATTATCCTGTGGTGCGTAAATCACGCCTTGCCGCCTATTTTCTAGGTGATGCTTCCGTTGCTAGCAATTGCTTTCGGCAAATGTTGTGGATTGCCATGGTCTTGGTGGGTTTGATGTTTTATTTCCGTCTGTTTGGCGAACCCAACACCATCCATTACATGGACCCCTTCCTATTTGGCGCAGTGGGTTCATTGATTTATCTCTACAAAGTT
This sequence comes from Thiotrichaceae bacterium, assembly GCA_028688145.1. GTDB lineage: Bacteria > Pseudomonadota > Gammaproteobacteria > Beggiatoales > Beggiatoaceae > JAQTYU01. Next base: position 71,576 of record JAQTYU010000004.1, read on the forward strand.
TTAAATGAATGTCACACCAACCGCACTTTTGACCCCAGCAAAATGACCACCGACAGATTGCGTTTATTCATGGGCGCATTGTCAGGCGGGCTGATTGTCAATTTATTTGATCCTTCGATCATTTCAGGGGTGAATGAAGTCGCACAAGCGGGCGCAACTGCTCAAAAAAGTTCCACTTTTTCTGCCGCCGCCTTAGGATTTCTCGCAGGTTACAGCGTAGATTTCTTCTACGGCACACTGGATCGTCTAATTAAAAATCTATTGCCCCCCCGCGACACCCCCGATGTCGTCAACACCAACGCAGTCATGCCCTCACTTTCGATGATTCCAAAACCTGCTCCGATTTCTCCAGCACCCAGCGTTACGCCCGAACCCGCTTCAATTCCTGTGCCTGAAATCACGCCTGTTGCCGCCCCAGCAGAGCCAGCCCCCGAAACTAAAACGGTTCACAGCTAGGATTGAACTAGCCCCTGAAAATAGTAATGTAATATTTTTTCAGGGGCTTTAAACACATGTTTTGTAAATTTGTATGTCGCACTGCAAAAATTACACACTCGTGACATATTTGCCACGCATAATATGAAGCTGTGTTGTGGTGAACCTAGGCATCCGCCTAGCGTCACGGCTTTGTCACAAAGAAATTTTAAAATCTGCTCATGTTTGTTTGTTTGTTTGTTTCAATCCAGACTCAACCTCATCTGTCGAGTGACTAATCCATCGACAGATAGAGGTCGCTGGATTGCATCTCCGTAAACGAAGAGCTTATCAAAAATAATAGCATGCTAACGCATGTGGGTACAATTGAATTCCCCCCACAGGGGAAGGTTTCAGACCATAAAGAAAATTTGGATGAACATACAAAAATCAGATCATAATTCTCCTGTCCTATCGGCACTTAATGACCCTGCCATCGTACGCTATCGTCATTGGCGTATGCTTAAAGATAAAATCACCCGTCATGCAATGACGGTGGGTGGTATCAGCGTCATTTTTGCAATTTTACTGATCTTCTTTTATCTCCTGTATGTCGTTTTTCCTTTGTTAGTGCCTGCAAGTATGCAGCAAAGCGGGCAGTTCGTTATGCCCGCAGGTGACGCGGGAAAGACATTACATATTGCTACAGAAGAGAAAAGTCAGATCGCCGTGCGCTTTACTGATCAAGGTCGGACAATTTTCTTCAAGACCAAAGATGGTAGCGTGATCGCAAATCATCCTTTACCCTTGCCTACGGGGGTGAAAATCACCAGCTTTGCCAGTTCTGATGCGTCCAGTCGAGTGGTAGCTTTTGGTTTGAGTGATGGTAAGGTGCTTGTGGTACGTCATAGTTATGAAATCACTTATCCTAAAGATGAAGCAGTGATTACGCCACGCTTAGAATATCCTTTAGGGGAAACCCCGATTGTTATCGATGAAAAAGGCAATGCGGTGTTACAACTCGCACTGCAAATTGGGGAAAAGGCGAATACTTTGATTGCAGTCACCGCCGATCACCGTTTAGTGATCGCGGGACTTATCAAACAAGTTTCTTTCATTGATGAATCCGTCACCACCGAAAAAACGGGGGGCGAATTAGCCTTAGACCCGAAAGACGAATTAAGCCATTTATTGCTGGATAAGGAACAACAAACTTTATACGCCGTTGATAGCACGGGGCAATTGTGGCATTTAGACGTGGCGGATAAAACCAAGCCGCATGTGATTGAAAAGCTTCCCGTGGTCGAAAAAGGCAATAAAGTTACCAGCTTGGTGTTTTTAGCCTCTGATATTTCATTGTTGGTGGGCGATAATCAAGGGCGGATTACTCAATGGTTTCCCGTGCGCAATAAAAATAACTTAATGTTATTATCCAAAGTGCGCGAATTCCATGACCAAACTGCACCGATTACCGCAATTGCAGTCGAAGAACGTCGCAAAGGTTTTGCCGCCGCCGATAATACGGGCACTGTGGGCATCTATCACGCCACCGCACAGCGCACTTTATTAGTGGAATCCGTTGCGAAATCTTCCATTGCACAACTCACAATGTCTCCCCGTGCTGACCACATGCTTGCTGAAGATGATAAAGGTCAAGTGCATGTCATGGAAGTGAAAAATCGGCATCCTGAAGTGTCATGGGCTTCGTTGTGGGGCAAAGTTTGGTATGAAAGTTATCCCGAACCTGCTTATATTTGGCAATCTTCTTCAGCCAGCAACGACTTTGAACCAAAATTCAGCTTAACGCCTTTGGCATTTGGGACATTTAAAGCGGCATTTTATGCGATGTTGATCGCTGTGCCCTTGTCGATTTTGGGTGCAGTGTATACCGCTTACTTCATGTCAAGCAGAATGCGCCGCATTGTCAAACCCAGCATCGAAGTCATGGAAGCTTTACCCACGGTGATTTTAGGGTTCTTAGCAGGTTTATGGCTTGCGCCTGTGGTGGAATTAAATCTGCCGGGGGTGTTTATGCTGTTCCTATTCATGCCACTTGGAACATTGACTTTTGCCTACGTTTGGAAAAATCTGCCTGAATCGATTACCTATCGTGTGCCCGAAGGTTGGCAAGCCGCGCTGTTAATTCCCTGTATTTTGTTTTGTGCATGGCTCGCGTTTTTCCTCAGTCCTCATATTGAAGGCTGGTTCTTTGGCGGCGACATGCGTCACTGGTTGACCCATGAATTGGGCATTGGCTTTGACCAACGCAATGCTTTAGTGGTGGGGATTGCGATGGGTTTAGCGGTAATTCCTAACATTTTCTCTATTGCCGAAGATGCGATTTTCAGCGTGCCCAAACATTTAACTGTGGGTTCTTTAGCTTTAGGCGCAACTCCTTGGCAAACCATGATTCGCGTGGTGTTACTCACCGCAAGCCCCGGAATCTTCTCAGCTTTGATGATTGGGATGGGACGTGCGGTCGGGGAAACCATGATTGTGTTGATGGCAACAGGCAACACGCCCGTGCTTGATTTCAGCATCTTCCAAGGTTTACGTACGCTCTCGGCAAACATCGCGGTAGAAATGCCCGAGTCTGAATTGCACAGTACCCATTATCGGGTGTTGTTCTTAGCAGGCTTTGTGCTGTTTATGTTTACCTTCTTCTTCAACACGTTGGCAGAAATTATACGTCAACGCTTACGTCGCAAGTATAGCTCCTTATGAAAAACTGGTGGAAAAGTGGTGACCCGTGGATTTGGCTGACAGCCTCATCGGTTTCAGTCAGCTTAATCGTGGTGGTGGGTTTAATTTCGTTAATCGCGTGGCGGGGTTTAGGACATTTCTGGCCTGCCTCGGTGATGCAAGCGACTTATACCGATGAACGTGATGGAAAATCTAGCACGATCATCGGCGAAATTCGTGATGATGAAAATGTTTCCGCAGTGCGTTTGCGGGATTCAGGGGTCAAAGTCGAGGGTGAACGTGTCACCCGTTACCTGATGAAAATCGGGAATCGGGAATTGTTCAACTTGGATTTCCGTTGGGTGTTGGCGCAAAACCTTAAGGAAATACAATATCCTGAAAAAATGACCGTGATTGAACGCCGTGAATGGGGTAATTTTTACGGTTACGTGGTGTCGGTTAAGGAAAACGACAAGGTCGTGAGTGAAGGTGACGCGGCATGGGGCGAATTACAAACCCGTCTGCAACGCGCTTTAAAAATCTTTGATGAAATTCGGCATCTCGAAAAAAATGAGATTGGAACCATCAACTACGGCTTGGAACAATTACGCCTACGTAAACGCCATTTAGAACTGAACCACGACACTGACCCCGCCAAACAAGCCGCTCTTGTCAGCGAGAAAACTCAATATGAAGCGCAATATGAACAATTGCGCCAACAATTGAGCAAGCTGTACGAACAAATCAATCGCGACAGCTTCACCATGAAAGTGTCGGATGATCGCGTGGTCGATTTGAAAATTGCGAAAGTGGTCAGCGTCTACCGCCCCAATGTGTTATCAAGCTTTGAAAAGATTAGTTTTTATTTCCACAAAGCTTGGACATTTGTCAGTGACGAACCCCGTGAAGCCAATACCGAAGGCGGGATTTTCCCCGCAATTTTTGGCACGGTGATGCTGGTATTTATCATGTCATTTATCGTGACTCCTTTCGGGGTGATTGCAGCGGTTTACTTGCGTGAATATGCTAAACAAGGCTTTTTAACGCGGGTGATTCGGATTGCGGTGAACAATCTGGCAGGCGTGCCTGCGATTGTGTATGGGGTGTTTGGTCTGGGCTTCTTTGTGTATTTCCTAGGCTCGAATATTGACCAATTATTTTATCCCGAAGCCTTGCCCGCGCCGACTTTCGGCACGCCGGGGATTCTGTGGTCCGCTTTGACCTTGGCAATTTTGACCGTGCCTGTGGTGATTGTTTCGACCGAAGAAGGTTTGTCACGCATTCCCAGTTCAATTCGTGAAGGCAGTTTAGCCTTGGGCGCGACCAAAGCCGAAACCTTATGGCGCACCGTGTTGCCGATGGCAAGTCCTGCGATGATGACGGGTTTAATTCTCGCCATTGCGCGGGCGGCGGGTGAGGTTGCGCCATTGATGCTGGTGGGTGTGGTGAAACTCGCACCTTCTTTAGTGCTCGATGGAAATGCGCCGTTCTTACACTTAGAACGTAAGTTCATGCACTTAGGCTTTCATATTTATGATGTGGGCTTCCAAAGTCCCAACGTTGAAGCTGCTCGTCCTTTGGTTTATGCCACTTCATTCTTATTGGTGGCGGTAATCGTCTTGCTGAACTTGGCTGCAATTGGCATTCGTAACCATTTGCGTGAAAAGTATAAGGCTTTGGAAAACTAACAGTTAATCCCTTGTGTCGTGGGCGGTTTAAATCTCGCCCACGGGTATAAGTCTGGATGCGCGAGATTAAGAAAGATGACACAAAGTAATGTATTAACCCACAGTATTGATATGAATTCCTTAGGGCGCAATGAGTCTACCTTGAATTTGTCGAACGAGTCGATCTGTGTCGAAGTGAAAGATTTGAATTTGTATTATGGTAACCATAAACAAGCTTTGCACAACGTCAATATGCTAATTCCTGAAAAACGGGTCACGGCATATATCGGACCCAGCGGCTGCGGTAAATCGACTTTATTACGTTGTTTTAACCGTATGAATGACTTGGTGGACGGCGTAAAAATCGATGGGCAAATTCTGATCGATGGCAGCAATATTTATGATCCCGGCGTAAACGTCGCGGATTTACGTCGGCGCGTTGGCATGGTGTTTCAAAAGCCCAATCCTTTTCCTAAGAGTATTTACGAAAATGTGGCGTATGGTTTACGGCTGCAAGGGATTAATAACCGCCGCATTCTTGATGAAGTGGTGGAAAAGTCTTTGCGCGGGGCGGCGTTGTGGGAAGAAGTGAAAGATCGGCTACACGATAACGCGCTGGGAATGTCGGGTGGTCAGCAACAACGTTTAGTGATTGCGCGGGCGATTGCGATCGAGCCTGAAATTTTGTTGTTAGATGAACCTGCCTCGGCTTTAGACCCGATTTCTACGCTGAAGATTGAAGAATTAATTCACGAGTTAAAGTCTGATTACACCATCGTGATTGTGACCCACAACATGCAACAAGCGGCACGGGTTTCTGATTACACGGCGTTTATGTATTTGGGCGAGCTGATTGAATTCGGCGACACCAGCACGCTGTTTACCAATCCGACTAAGAAACAAACCGAAGATTACATTACGGGTCGTTACGGTTAGTTGCTTGATGTTCAATAATAAAATTAACTGCGCCCCCAACCCCCTAAAGGGGGCTAAAGACTAACTAATTATTTTTATTAATCTTTAAAGTCCCTTTAGGGGATTTAGGGGCGCAGTTGGGTTTTACTCTGATTTAAGGTGATACAGCTATGATGGACGACGATACCCAGCACCATATCTCCCAACAATTTAACGTTGAATTGCGTGAACTGCGCAATCAAGTGTTAAGTATGGGGGGCTTGGTCGAAGAACAACTCGCCAATGCTTTGCAAGCCTTGACGCAACGCGATGATAAGTTAGCCGAGCAAGTCTATACCGGTGATTATAAAATCAATGCGTTAGAAGTGGCGATTGATGAAGATTGCACGCGAATTTTAGCCTTGCGCCAACCGACTGCCAGCGATTTACGTTTAGTGTTGGCGGTGGAAAAAACCATTACTGATTTGGAACGCATTGGTGATGAGGCAGAGTCTATTGCAAAAATGTCGATCGATAAGGATTTGCAAGATGCACAGCCTCGCCATTATTTGGCAATTCGGCATTTAGGTGAACATGTGCGCCAAATGTTGCACGATACGCTGGATTCTTTTGCGCGTATGGATGTGGAAGCCGCGTTAGCCGTGATTAAGGAAGAGGCGGAAGTTGATGATGAATATGAAAATATCAGTCGTCAATTAATCACTTACATGATGGAAGACCCCCGCGCCATTCCGATTGTGTTGAATATTTTGTGGTCAGCACGGGCTTTAGAACGCATTGCCGATCATGCTTGTAATGTTTGTCAGTATGTGATTTTCTTCGTGCGTGGTAAACATGTGCGTCATCATCACATTCTCGATAAGATGGAATTACATACGCTGCAAGGTCGAACTTAATTCGTTTTAAGTTCTTTAATGTGTGAATTGTGAAAAAGGCAGCGTTTTGAAGGCTGCCTTTTTTATTGGGGGCTGGGCATTGTTTACACGGGATTTAAAGTTTTATCAGTCAGCGAATAGTGACAACATTGAACGGATAGTTCCATTATATTACAATAATAGAAAAACTATAATTTTAAGTTCCCGATAAAGCTCACAAAACTGGGATATGACACAATAGAGATATATCTATATATCTCGTTCTGATTCTGTTCTCTGACAGGTACAACCATGTTCAAAAGAAAAATTTCGTGCATTTTTGGTGTGCTGGCTGGTTTTTTAGCAAACACCTCAGCACAAGCCGCAGCCATCTTCAACGAAGAAACGGGGGTTTTATCTGTTTCATCGGTTGATATTGATCAAGGTTTAGCGACCTACTCTGCAAGCTTGCAAATGTCAGGCACAGTACATTTTCCGAAAGAAGGGGATGAATTCACTGTACAAAATGCAATCGCCAATGTCCCCTCAGAATTAATCAATGTTGCCTACAACACCGCAAACGGTGTCGGCTATTTGCCAGAAGTTTCATTTACGGCAAGCGCATCGACTTATCGCATGTTATTGCAATACGTTCCGAACACCATTCCCTCTCGCCTGAAAGTCGTCAGCATCGCACAAAACAGCTCTGCAAATTATGATTCCAGCACAGGCGAATTAAGTCTTCCCATGATTAGTATTAACCAAGGCGTGCAAAGTTATAACGTCTTGTTAAAACGCGCTGATGGAAAAACGGGCTTATTCAAAGAAACCGATGAATTCGTACTGCTGGGTTTCACGAATACCCCAACGGGTTTATTTGATTCGGTTTATGACGTTCCCACAGGTTCTGCTTATATCGCACAAGTTATCGTTAATGATAACAATCGCGTCTTAAATTACCGTGTTCGCTTGCAAAATATTCCCGTCAAAAATAAAGAAATTTGGCGGGGGAAAATTGTGAGTATGGCTCTCAATGGCAATGAGGGAACTTCTGGGAGTAAAGGGGATACGGGTTCAGCAGGAACGAGTGGCAACACTATTTTGAATGGCACAGGCGCACCCGCCACAAGCTTAGGTAAAAATGGGGACTTCTATATTGATACGGCGACGAATAAACTCTATGGGCCTAAGGCGAGCGATGCATGGCCTACGCTTGCTGTCAGTTTGGTCGGTCCAGCAGGTTCTACAGGTGTGGTCAGTTATGGTGGTGGGGCAAATGGTCTGAATGGTACCAATGGAAAAACCATTTTGAATGGTACGGGAGCACCCAGCGCAAGCATAGGTGTTGATGGCGATTTTTACATTGATACTGCCGCAACCGTATTTTATGGCCCTAAAACCAGTGGTGCGTGGTCTACAGGTGTGAGTTTAATTGGTGCAGCAGGGGCACCAGGACCTGCGGGAACGGCTGGGACTGCGGGTGTTGCAGGGGCCACAGGTCAAGATGGCAAGAGTCTTTTAAATGGCAGTGGTGCACCCACAGCCGCCATAGGAAACGATGGTGATTTTTACATTGATACCACCGCCAACACAATTTATGGACCTAAAACCTCAGGGGCATGGTCTGCGGGTGTCAGTTTAATCGGAGCCGCAGGGGCAACGGGGCCACAAGGGGCAACGGGCGCGACAGGGGCGACGGGTTCAACTGGAGCAACGGGTGCAACAGGGCCTGCAGGCACAAGTATTCTGAGTGGAACGGTAGCACCTGCAGCGGGTGTAGGAAATAATGGTGATTTCTACATTAACACTGCAACGAATACGTTATATGGCCCCAAAGCTGCTGGTGTTTGGCCTGCAGGTGTCAGTTTAGTCGGGGCTACAGGCACAAGTGTTCTGAGTGGAACAGTAGCACCTGCAGCGGGTGTAGGAAATAATGGTGATTTCTACATTAACACTGCAACGAACACGTTATATGGTCCCAAAGCTGCTGGAGCTTGGCCTACTGGCGTGAGTTTAGTCGGTGCTACAGGCACAAGTGTTCTGAGTGGAACGATAGCACCTGTGGCAGGTACAGGTAATAATGGTGATTTCTACATTAATACAGCAACGAATACCTTGTATGGCCCTAAAGCTGCTGGAGCTTGGCCTGCGGGCGTAAGTTTAGTTGGGGCGGCGGGAACAAGTGTTCTAAGCGGAACGACTGCACCTGTGGCAGGTACGGGTAATAATGGTGATTTCTACATTAATACAGCAACGAATACCTTGTATGGCCCTAAAGCTGCTGGAGCTTGGCCTGCGGGCGTAAGTTTAGTTGGGGCGGCGGGAACAAGTGTTCTAAGCGGAACGA
>JAQTYU010000004.1:80554-183568 GCA_028688145.1 Thiotrichaceae bacterium
ATGGTGATTTCTACATTAATACAGCAACGAATACCTTGTATGGCCCTAAAGCTGCTGGAGCTTGGCCTGCGGGCGTAAGTTTAGTTGGGGCGGCGGGAACAAGTGTTCTAAGCGGAACGACTGCACCCGTGGCAGGTACAGGTAATAATGGTGATTTCTACATTAATACAGCAACGAATACTTTGTATGGTCCCAAAGCCAGTGGAGCTTGGCCTGCGGGCGTAAGTTTAGTTGGGGCGGCGGGTACGAATGGTACAAGTATTCTAAGTGGAACGACCGCGCCCGTGGCAGGTACAGGTAACAATGGTGATTTCTACATTGATACAGCAACGAATACCTTGTATGGTCCTAAAGCCAGTGGTGCTTGGCCTGCAGGTGTAAATTTAGTTGGGGCGGCGGGTACGAATGGTACAAGTATTCTAAGTGGAACGACTGCGCCCGTGGCAGGTACAGGCAATAATGGTGATTTCTACATTAATACCGCCACGAATACCTTGTATGGCCCTAAAGCCAGCGGTGCTTGGCCTGCAGGTGTAAATTTAGTTGGGGCGGCGGGTACGAATGGTACAAGTATTCTAAGTGGAACGACTGCGCCCGTGGCAGGTACAGGCAATAATGGTGATTTCTACATTAATACCGCCACGAATACCTTGTATGGCCCTAAAGCCAGCGGTGCTTGGCCTGCAGGTGTAAATTTAGTTGGGGCGGCGGGTACGAATGGTACAAGTATTCTAAGTGGAACGACCGCGCCCGTGGCAGGTACAGGCAATAATGGTGATTTCTACATTAACACTACAACGAATACCTTGTATGGCCCTAAAGCCAGCGGTGCTTGGCCTGCAGGTGTAAGTTTAGTTGGGGCAGCGGGCACTAATGGGACAAATGGTCAAGGTGTACCCACAGGGGGCACGGCTGGACAAGTGCTTTCCAAAGTAAACGCGACGGATTACAACACGCAATGGGTCACGCCCTCAAGTGGCAGTGGTACGGTAACCTCTGTTGCTTCAGGAACAGGACTTACTGGTGGTCCTATTACCACGTCAGGTACATTGAGTCTTGCCAATACAGCCGTCACCGCTGGAAGTTATACCTCCGCAAATATCACTGTTGATGCCCAAGGAAGAATAACTGCTGCTGCAAACGGTTCTGGGGGGAGTGCACCGACTTATACCACTAGAAATTCATCCGTAAATTATACAGCCGCATTAGCTGATACCGTGGTTTCAAAGTCAATATCCTGTAATGCAGGAGAAAAAGTAATAGGTGGTGGATATCTTGTAACTACTGTCAGCAGCAGTTTATTGACAGTGGGGTCTTACCCTAGTGCATTAGATACTTGGACTGTAAGTATGTATATGTATGACACTACATCATATCCAGTAACACTATATGCTATCTGTGCATCATAACTGATAACTATCTAGTTAAGTTACAGAAACAACGGGAGGGTTTCTGTAACTGCTTTAGAACATAATCTAAAACAACTCTAAACCTCCCACCAAACTTATTAAGAGAGGATGTATTATGATGGATGACGTTTACATTGGCACTATTCTGATTTGGCCCAGCACACATGTTCCTGAAGGCTGGGTACTCTGTGATGGTGGTCTTTTACCTGTTAATAAAAACCAAACCTTATTTGCATTATTGGGTGCGAAATATGGGGGGGACGGTAGCACAACATTTGCAGTACCTGACTTGAGAGGTCAAGTAATTGTTGGAGCAGGTACTGTTGGAGCAGGTACTCCAGCAGAAAAAAAATATCCACTTGCATTCAAAGGGGGTAAAGAAACCGCTGATGTGACCATCACCGCTAATAATCTACCCGCTCATACCCATCCTGCAACGCTTTCGGGAACAGTCGGTGCACCTAAATTACAGGCATCTAGCAACGCAACTGGAAATACTTATGCGCCGAGTGCAACAAATAAATATTTGTCGGCTTCCCCATCAGGTCCGACAGGTGGTCAAATGTGGTCAAGCTCTTTGACAAGCCCTGTTGATTTGGGTGGTTTAACGGGTGGCAATTTAACAGGGGCTACGGTTGTCGTTGGAAATAATACAAATCCAGGTGCAAGCCTGCGCATCCCAACCCAACCTCCCTATACAGTCCTTAACTTTATTATAGCCACTCAAGGTCGTTTCCCCCCTAAAGGATAAAAGCTGAAAAATGTTTTAAAGTATAAGGCGCATTATTCGTGTTACTAACCTCGATTGATGCGCTCACCATATGTCTTTTGTGATGGCAAAATTTTTCAGGATGTGATTGAGTCTTTATCTACTCTCTCAGACAATTTACATTCGTTCTTGATTTTGGAGATAAATATGGAATATGGCGAGGACATTACCTTAGTAACTGCTTTGAACTATAATTATGATTTTTAGGGTTCCATAAATTGTAATTTGACGTATAATCCACGGAGAGTTATTACACTGATAATAGAAATCTATTACCAATTCAAGTGCGTAACCTCCTAATTTTATCTAACTCGACTTTTGAAATTTTCTACTATGAACAAAATAACTGTAAAAAATACTCGCGATATTCTAAATACCATAGAAACCACTAAAGAATACTTGAAAGTTATGTCTGAAATATCTAAGACATTCATTCAATATATTGAGTGTGAGGAGGATATCCCCCTCGAAAAAATTGTAGCAGCAATGCGGCTGACAGAATTAGAGTTTAGTATTCTTGAAAATATGCGTCAAAATAACATAGAAAAGCACACTGAATATGCCAGAATTAATAAAGCGCTTATCCAGCAGCTTTTCAGTGAAATAGCTGTTGATGAAGTAAAATTTGTGTCAGACACGGTGCGGTTGCAAACAATCTTTGTCAACTTTTTGAGCGACACAGCAGAGATTGAGAAAGCTCGGCAACTTTGGAGCGTCATTTTAGAAAATACTGCTTTCACTAAACACTTCTTCTTTACAAGAAGAAACTCATTTTTTACTGACTGTTATGCTCTTTTTGTCGAACGACGGCTTAACAATCAATCAAAACTTGATAATGAATTGCGTAAAATTCTTCTTGATGAAGAAGATTTCTCATTACTTTATGCTTTGGAAAAAATAAGAAATATAGAGAAACCCCTAATGGTAACAACTCGTTCCCATTCTCAGGATTCCGATAGTATAGGCTCAGTCATAACTGAACAGCTTATTGATGAGATGCTCATTGCCAACGAGATAGATTTCGAGATAAGAATAGATAATCGACGTTCAAAAACGAACTATATTAGTTCTCGTGAAGAAAAATCTAATAGATATAGAGAGAATGCTCTCTTGCAAAGTAGAGAACGCTCAAAAACTGATTATGTTGGTTCTCTCGAACAAGAAAGGCGGGATGCGTTTGGGCTTTACTTGAAAAGCAAAGATGTCTTGCTTAAATCAGAAAATAGTTCTGATTCCGATTTGAAAAAATACAAAGAGTTGAAAGATAAACAAGAACTGCTTACAAAAACCATTTCTGATGCCGCTCCTTCTGTCAAAAAAGAAGAAAGTAGTTTTCAAAAAATCGGCAATGATATATGGAAAAACCAAGAAAAAAAATTAGTTAAAGCGAGCTGGGACTATCTAGTTGCGATAAGTAACAATGATAAAGCTAAGCAAACTGAAATCGTTCAAGATTTGACAGTGTCAATTATTACTAATGTGATGGGTGCATTAGGAAGTGCAGCATTTTTATATTTTGGTATTCCAGTTTCACCCTCATCAATTTCTGAAGCTATTTCAGGGACGGCTAAAGCTCTCATTTTTGGTCAACCGCCAAAAACTAAAACTGACCTGGAAAAAATACTAGGGCGTTTTGATAAAATTGATGAAAAGTTTGAAAAGCTTCATTCGCGATTAGATAATTTACAGAATAGCTTAAATAAAAATTTTGAGCATCTGCCAGAAGCTATTGCGCTTAACAATCAATCACAGAAAGTTGTTGTTTTACTGCAAAATATCGAAAACACAATAATCACAACCAGTAACGTTGCACAGGCAGTACAGAGATACGTTGAAAAAACAGGTAACCCATCAATCTCATTAGAAGCATTGCTATTCTATCGAGGAAAAGTATTTGGACAAATACAGGAGTTTGTGCAAGCACTTTTTGGAGGGATGACTGTTTTTAACTTTGATTTTTCAGAGTATACCATTTCAATAGCTGAAAACTTAAAACCAGATAAAGAAAGCTTAACTGATAAATTCATCAGCTTTTCAAAAAAAGCAGCTGATGATAAGTCAACTTTTGTCTATCCGTTTCATGTCGTTTGCGAAACAATCTTAGAAAGTATAGAGATTTATAATAAGCACTTGTTACCTAAGATAATTGAAACGGATAGACTGGTTATACAGGCTCTTTATTGGAGTTATGTTTTGCCATTGGATGCTAAAAAAACCGTATATAGTAATCAAGTAATATTAAAGAAACTCCAAGAACTTTCCTTACATTGGGGTAATTTTGGTGGCGCGCTTTATTCATTGAGTTTCGTTTTACCTTCTGCTTGTATTGGAAAAAATAATCTTGAATTGTATGCCAACATGCTTAAGTACTATAACAGTGAAGAAGTTCGATTTGAGGAATTTAACTACACGAAGGGGTTTGCATTAAGGTTAAGTGATAATACGCCTTTGCAATATAATCATGGCAACAAACAACTTGAAAAAGCTCAAGGGATTAAAAATAACTTTCATCCTCGCTTTTTGATTTTACCTTCTTTTTGTGAAACACAAAAAAATCAGAATAATCATGAGTATCGTTTGCACTGTACAAATGAACAACGAGATTATACGCCTTTTGCTGCACAGTTCTTACTTGGTTTTGATGACAGTGTAAATATTAAAGTTAGAAATAAACAGACTATTAACGCCAAGGTTGTGCCATTAACTTGTCAAGACTTTGACAACGACTTTGATAGATTGATGAAAACTCGCAAAAAATTTGATGTAACTTCAAAAGAAATTATGGAGTTTAATAGCTTAACTCCTAATCAAACTTTGAAAGTTTCATGCATCAAAGATTATGACAACATCAAATACTACAAACTTGAATTAACGACAGATTATTTGGATCTGACTATTTTTCAAACAAGGTTAATGGAGGCTTCTGCCCGTGTGACACTAGGCTTTTCCTTGCCTAGCGAAAATTCAGCAGCACAGATTTATTTTAAATATGAAGTACAAGGCTCAATACAATCGGAGCGAGTTGTCTTGAGCGAAAAGTTAGGCGAAGATGCTTTTACTCGAAAAGTAAATAGTATTGGGCTACTTGCTTATTGTCCTTCCTCTTGGTCATCATTTAGTAGCCTTCCCATATCGGATAACTTCTATGGATTGCTACCGTTTGTAAATCAAGAAACATTACTCCCAGGTGCGTATCTTGTTCAAGGATGTTTTCAAAAGGTATCCTACAAAAATGAAAATGAACATTTGTTTTTATTTCAAAAAGATGGAAACCTTGTTTTATATAAAAGTGAGTCCACTAATCTTGATTATGATGACAACTATAAGCCAGTTTGGGCATCAGATACATATAGAAAAGAAGATGCAGAAGCATATCTACGCCCTGAAATGCTTATTATGCACCCAAGTGGTTTATTACAACTGCATAACTTCTCAAAAGAAGAAGATGAGCTGAATAGTGAAGATAAAAGCTTTCGCAAAAAATATACTTTGCGAGAAGCATCTAAAGATAATAATAAGTTGTCATTAATACTGACCATGAATGGTTTTCTCAGATTTCAAAACATAAAAGGCAATTTTGTTCAAAATTTATTTTCGCGAAATGAATTAAAGAGCAAGGAAGTTTTGTTACCTAATGATGAACTAGTTTATAGCGAGGACAGTGGAGTAACCCGTTTGGTATTTCAGCAAGACGGAAATCTCGTTTTATATTACACAGATAATAAGAAGCAAGAATCTGTCATTTGGGCTACTAATACAAAGGGAAAGAATGCGCTTGTTTGCAAGATGCAGGGAGATGGTAACCTTGTAATTTATGGGTATAATAATGAAGTAATTTGGGCTTTAAACAATATATTCAGAATACCTCAAAAAGAATCTTTTCTTTCTTTTCTCAAACTTATTTTTGATAGTTCTACTATAAAACCCGAAGATATCAGAGGGACTTCCGAGGGTTCGATTCAGGTAAAACATAAAAAGTTGATGTATTGCGCACCTTTTGGGAATTGGTATATTAGTACATTTAACGGGTGATATTTTTTCTCATTTATAGTTAGAACGCGCTGACATCCAAGCTTAGTAGAGTACAAAACCTATACTTAAGTGAGAATATTTTTGAAAAAACAGATTGTTAGCGGTTTTTTAATTTGTAAAAGTGTATCACGCTACGCTTATACACCCTACACAGGTTTTATCTTCAATCATTGCGAAACTTCACTCCGTTTTCTTTTTTGCCCGCAATTTCTTCGGAACTTGTAACATTGGCGCAACCAATTGTTCATACAAACTAAACAGATGTTCTATGCGATTGAGTTCGCTGCTGAAAACTTGTGGGCGATAGCATAAATCAACGGCTTTATCTAAAGCCTTATGCGCTTTGACCAAATCGGGCGGCATCAACAAAGCATCATACAACACCGCTAAACTGCTTTCATTTTGCGCCCGCACCTCTAAAACCAGTTGTGCGGCATTTTCAACTTTCTTTCGCTGTGCCACTGTGACGTTTTGCGGAAACGGAAAATTGTTATAAACCAAAGTGTTTGAATAACGAAAATCGCTTTTTAAGCGTCCACAAGTGTATCGCATCCATGCCATGTGCATTTGTGAGGTCAATATCCCAAACTCGAATAAAGTGGCATTCGGCACAGTAAATACCGCATCGCTGGCAATGGTATTTTTATCTAAATAACCGATAGGAATATATGCCCGCTGCTCTGAAGAAACCCGTGGAATCAATAAGTAATTGCTATCAGGTTGTCGGATTTCTGTAAACAAGCTGGGAAATTGTGCCCATTTCACCGTGGGCAATTTGGCACTTGCCAGCCGCATTTTTTTGACCGCCGCCACCCGCTTTGCTAACACGGGCAAACGTTTTAATTCCTCTGCCTGCATCTCCACCAACCAAAAACACCAGCGTTTAATCCCATTAATGAATTCTTCTGAGCCTAAAAAAGGACGAATAAATTTTTCACCTTGAGGCTCTTGTGCCAAATAAGCCAACTTTTCAGCTTCATTCATTAATAAATGACCGCCATCAGCAGGTTTGCTACCGTAAACCATTTCTGCCACCTGACACAGTGGCTTCATGCGTCTACTCAAAATAACCTTACTCACATCTGTCAAATAAGGACTGATAGAAAGCACTTTTCGCCCAACTGGCTCACTTTTCAGGGTTTCATAATCATAAATGAATATATCTTCCCGCTCTTCCAGACCAAAACCAATAATCACACAGTGTACTGCCGCATTTCCTTTGGCTTCATTGCTCCACACAAAGGGTTGGTGTGCGAAATGAATTTTAATTTTATAGCGATTGTATAATTCATTCCACAATGCTCCCACTTGTTCACCTTGGGTAATACTACTGGTGCTCACAAAGGCGCAAGCAATGCTGGTTTCCTGAATATAACACGCCGCTTTCAAATACCAAGCGGTGACATAATCCAAAACGCCCGCACCTTGTACCCCGTGGAAAATCTGCTCCATTTCTGCTTTTTGAGCAGCACTTTGTAATTGTTTACCCACAAAAGGCGGATTTCCCAAGATATAGCTTAATTCAGTTTTAGCAACAATCTGTTCCCAATCTAAAAACAAAGAATTCCCGTGTACAATTTTCGCAGCTTTGCTCAAAGGTAAACGTTCAAAATATTGCCCAAATTCATGACTGACGCGAACATTCATTTGATGGTCAATCAGCCACATCGCCACCTGCGCCACTTGGCAGGCAAAATCTTCACATTCAATGCCATAGAATTGATCAACATCAACTTTAATAATGTCGCGCAGATTTAAAAAAGAACCTTGTCCGCTTTCAAGCTCATGTTTATACAGCTTTTGTAGAATTAAATCTTCCAAAATCCGTAATTCCCGATAACTGATAATCAGGAAGTTGCCGCAACCACAGGCAGGATCAAGAAATTTCAAACTCGCAAGTTGGCGGTGCAGATTTTGTAATTGACCTTTATTGTTCTTCGCTTTTTCAAAAACTTTGTATAAATCATCTAAAAACAGTGAGTTAATAACTTTGCGGATGTTCTTTTCAGAGGTGTAATGCGCGCCCAAATTGCGACGTTGCACAGGATTCATCACCGCCTGAAACATTGAACCAAAAATTGCGGGCGAAATTTTCCCCCAATCCAAGGCGCAAGCGGCTAATAACATTGCACGCATTTCTTGATTAAAAGCCGCAAGTCGAATGGGTTCTTCAAACAAATGCCCATTCACATAAGGAAATTGTTTGAGGTCATCATCCCAAATTTTCAAGCGTTTGGCGGGCGGCGTGCTCAAAGCTTGGAAAATCATATCTAAATGACACGCCAAATCGCGCCCATCAACTCGGGTTTTTAAGTCCAGATATTCCCAAAAAATGCCTTTTTCAAAAATCGCAGTTTTGTCAGCAAACAGGCAAAATAACAGACGAACCAAATACACTTCTAAATCATGCCCGTCATAGCCAATTTCTTGCAAACTGTCGTGTATTTTCCCCATTAATTCAGCAGCTTGAATATTAATCGGGTCTTCTTCTTGATAAACCCGTTTTTCATAGCCTGCAATAAAACCAAATAAACCAATATGTTGTAAAAAATCCTTCAGCTCAAATTCGCTGCGCGTGTCCGTGTCCAAATCATGCAGGCGAAAATGCTGAAAATCCGAAACCAGCACATAGCGCGGTAATTCTTCCTCTTTCAAACCTTCAAAATAGGAATCTGCTTGATATTCTGCTTCATCCAAACTTTTACCGCGTGATTTATGCTCAATCAAAATCACGCCTTTCCACAGCAAATCTACAAAACCTTGCTTATTATTGAGCTTTTTCACGGGGTGCTCAAAACTTGCCACCCTGCGCCGCGAAATTCCAAATACATGAAAAAAACCATCCCAAAAAGATTTGGCTTCGGCATGTTCACGCGATTCATCAGTCCATTCTTTCATGAAAGTAATGGCGCGGCTTCTGATTTCATTCCAACTTAAAGGCATGGGATTCTACTTGTTTTAGAAATATAGGCAGTGTTAGTAGGATGTGCTGAGGCAGGAAGCGCATCATTCGTGTGAAAAAACTATTAATTTGAATGATGCGACTGTGCTCTCAGCTTTAAAACTACGCCTTAAACATTATCCACAACAGGCTTGGTTTCGCGCCGATGTCGCCACACTTCAATCACGGCGGGCAGAATAGAAATCACAATAATTGCTAAAATCACCAAAGTAAAATTTTTCTTCACAATCGGCATGCCACCAAACCAAAAGCCTGCGTAAATAAAACTCGCCACCCACACAATTCCGCCAATCACATTAAACGAAAGGAATTTTGCATAAGACATTTCACCAATCCCCGCGACAAACGGCGCGAAGGTGCGAATAATTGGGATAAAGCGCGCAAAAATAATAGTTTTCCCGCCGTACTTTTCATAAAACGCATGAGTGCGGCGCAAATGTTCAGGATTAAAAAAGCGCGATTTCGGCTTGTTAAATACTTTTACCCCAAAATAACTGCCAATCCAATAATTAACCGTGTCCCCCAAAATCGCAGCCACAATTAACAACGCAACCATTAAATGCGGATTAAAGCCGCCCGTTGCCGCCAGTGCACCCGTGGCAAATAGCAAAGAATCACCCGGTAAAAACGGCGTAACCACCAAGCCCGTTTCTGCAAAAATAATTAAAAACAAAATTGCATAAATCCATAAGCCGTATTGGGTAAAAATATCGGCTAAATGCTTATCAGAATGCAATAAAATATCTAAGAAATAGCTCAGCCATTCCATAAAAATGCCTCAAAAGTGGGGGAGTTATTGACGACGGCTTAAAACGCCGAGAATGCCTTTTAACAATGCCAAAGGTGTGGGCGGGCAACCTTCAATCACCGCATCCACGGGTAGCACATTACTCAATGCGCCACAGCTTGCGTAAGAAATGCCAAATTCGCCGCCATTTGCGGCACAATCACCCGCCGCGATGACTAATTTAGGGGCGGGCGTTACGTCATAGGTGCGCAATAACGCGGTTTCCATGTGTCGTGACACCACACCTGTGACCAGCAACATATCTGCATGGCGCGGTGATGCCACGAAATGCACCCCAAAACGGCTGATAGCATAATAGGGATTATTCAGCGCGTGAATTTCCAGTTCGCAGGCATTGCATGAACCCACATCCACCTGACGAATCGCCAAACTGCCCGCAAATTGGGTGGCAATTTTCGCTTGCACCAAATTGCCAATTTTATGCAGCTCGGGGTCATCCAAAGTAATCGGCTCGCTGATGATGCCGATTTGTCGAATTTTATTTAGGATTTTTATCATGTTAGGTTTCACTCAAGTTCATTTCAGGCACTAACTGCTGCAATAAATTTTGCACCTCTTCAGCCGCATATTCATCACAAGCGCGTTCCGAAGCGGTTAATAATTCAATCAGTTGCGCCCAATCATTTTGGCGGGGGGCTGCGAGCAAAATTTTAGCGTGCGGGGTTTTTTCTAAGCGTTCATCGGCATGAAATAATTCTTCATACAATTTTTCACCTGCCCGCAAACCCGTGTACACAATTTTAATATCGCGTTCAGGTTTTTTGCCAGAAAGCCGTATCATTTGCTCTGCTAAATAACGGATTTTCACAGGTTTCCCCATATCGAGCACGAAAATTTCCCCGCCTTTGCCCATTGCAGCCGCTTGCAAAATCAACTGGCAGGCTTCGGGAATGGTCATAAAATAACGGCTAATATCTGCATGAGTGACCGTGACAGGGCCGCCGCGCGCGATTTGTTCTTTAAACAAGGGGACGACGCTGCCCGCAGACCCCAACACATTGCCAAAACGCACGGTGATAAAGCGGGTTTTACTCTGTCGGCTCAAGGCTTGGCAGAAAATTTCAGCAGCGCGTTTGCTTGCGCCCATGATGTTGGTGGGATTCACCGCTTTGTCGGTGGAAATCATCACAAAAATGGCACAGCCCTGAGCCGCCGCCGCTTCCGCTAAAATTTTCGTGCCCAATACATTATTGCGCACTGCTTCACGCGCTTGATTTTGCAGCATCGGCACATGTTTATACGCCGCTGCATGAAACACCACTTCGGGGCGATATTGTTGCAATACATGGCGCACCGCGACTACATCGACAATATCTCCAAGACAGGCATGTAAAATTAAATGAGGAAATTCTTGGCGCAACTGCAATTCAACGCGGTATAAATTGAATTCAGAACGTTCAAAAATCACCAAGGCGGTGGGATTGAGCCGTGCAATTTGCCGACACAATTCCGAGCCAATCGAGCCGCCGCCGCCTGTCACCATCACCACTTTGCTGTGTAATTCGGTTTGAATTAGTTCCCAATCAAGCTGCACTTTGGCGCGTCCCAGCAAATCATCAATTGAGACTTCGCGCACGGCACTTAAATCGACTTCATTATTCACAATGCTGTCAAATTTGGGCAGAGTGCGGAATGGCACATTGCAGGGTTCACAAACTTCGACTACATGTTGCATTTGCTCATCGCTAGCGGATGGCATTGCAATGATAATTAAGTCAATTTTCATCGAATCCAGCACGTTGGGAAGCTGGTCAATTTGGTCAATGACGGGTACGCCTTGTACTTTGCCGCCGTGCAAACTGGCTTTATCGTCCAAAAAACCCACGGGAATATAGCCACATTCAGGATTACGCAACATGTCGCGGACTAACATATCGCCCGAAGTACCTGCGCCCAGCACTAATACCCGTTGTGAGGCAGAAGGACGGGTTAAAAATCCCAAAGAATGTTCATGTAATAAACGGTAAAGAAAACGCGGCATTCCCAATAATAAAATTAAAATGAAGGGATACAGCAATAAAGAGGAACGCGGCACGCCTTCCAAACGGTTTAATAAAACCAACAGCAGCACACTTGCTAACGTGCCCAAGCTGACGGCGCGTAAAATATTGGCAACGTCGGGCATACTGGAAAACCGCCAAATCCCTTGATATAAGCCGTTGTACCACAGCACGATACTTTGCACGCCCAAAACGACAGGCAAACTTTGCCAAAAGACTTGTTGCACATGCGCTTCAAGCGGTAGGTCGTAGCGAATTACCATTGCTAAAGTCCACGCCACCGCGACCATAATCACATCGTGCAGTAACACGGGAAAACGTCGAAACAGACGTTTAAAGGTTTTGAAAATCAGGACAATATCTAACAGAAAACTGTGTTCAACCACATATTGCTGGTGATAGGCGAGCTTAATCGGGAGAATTTTCTCGACATAATCAATATCAGGATGTTCAGAAGCCGCGAGTAATTCTTTTTCATTGCTGAATTCGACCAGCGCGTAATCGGTCATGCCGACGGGAACGGAGAGCACAAAATCCCGAATACTATCAGGATATAAGGCAACATGTTCAGGGATTTCGGGGCGCGGCCCGACCAGACTCATATCGCCTTTGAACACGTTGAACAACAGCGGCAATTGGTCCAAATGATAATGACACAAAAACCGTCCGCAGCCCGTGAGCTGGGTGTCAATTTTCATGCTGGGTTTGAATTCAACCCCGCTGCGGCTTGTCCGAAATTTAATGATTTTGAACGGTTTGCCGTATTGCCCGATGCGGGTGTGGCGGACGAAAACTTTTCCGCGACTGTCGAGTTTCACCCACAAGGCGATGAGGAACAGCAAAGGACTGAGTACGATAATCGCAAGTCCACTGAAAACAATGTCAAAAACGCGCTTGCTGCGCGATACTTTCACCCGCACCTCTGGCATTTAATCTCTTGCCTCATGCGCTGTGAAAAAATCAGATAGTTTTTGGTTTTTGGATCGGGGCAAAAGCAAGGGATGCAATTGAAGAATAAGCAGTAAATCCATAGTCACTGAATTGACTGTTAAGGTAAAGGGGGAGATGTTTTCCTTCACAACCTGGTTTCCTGATCCTATGGTGATGCTAAGCATGGTTATAAATAGGAAGCTGATGATTGCAGTTGCAGATACGCATGTTTATCTTTCGAGCAATCGCTGATGTCGTTTGCCTACGCTTGAGCACAAGATATTGAATAAAGCAGTGCATGGAGTCAACGCAGGAAGGGCTAATAATGAGAGCCTTTCATTATACTATGGCTCTCAAACTATTTCTTTGTTTTTAGGATTTACGCAGTTGAATTAATAACATATTGATTCAAAAATATTTATCGAGTGTAGGGTGTATAAGGCGTAGCTGCCATACACCTTACGAACTGCTTATAAATTCAACTGCGTAACTCCTAGTTTTGTAGGAAAGGTTTGTAAAGGGGAGAACAGGTTTATTTCTCGCCCCTCAATTTTTTAATAGCTCATGACTTAACTCAATTCTGGCACTAACAGATTAATTGAGTCAAAGGTTAAACGAATATGTTGTTCTAAAGCATGGCTTGCCGTTTCTGCATCACGTTTTAAGGCAGCTTCAAAAATCTTAGTGTGCTCATTATGCACATTGCGCGGCACCGCTTTACTGACAATCGCTAAATGTCGATAACGTTCAGATTGACGATATAAAATGCCGATCATGTAACATTCCCAGCGCGAATCACAGGCGGCAATTAAAGACTCATGAAAAGCGCGGTTGCGTTGTTCCCATTCGCGCACATTGCTGATGTGTCCTAAACGCTCTTCGGTGTTACTCAATTTATGAAAAGCCGCGACTACGCCCGCCTCCCATTCATCATCGCCTTTGGCAATCGATTGGCGCAAAGCATGGGTTTCTAATAACACCCGCATATGGGTTATATCTTTTAAATCGCGCACAGAAATCGGCGCGACATGAAAACCGCGTTGTCCTTCGGCAATCACCAAAGCATCGGATAACAATAAAGCCAAAGCTTCACGCAATGTTCCTGCCCCAATCCCATAACGATCTTTTAAATGTTCTACTCGTAACTTTTCACCGGGCACTAAACGCCCCTCAATAATATCGCGCCGCACTTGCAAATACGCGCCTTCCACTAAAGTTCGGGGGGCTTCGTCTGCGTCGGTAAATGCCGCTTTAAATTTTTGACTGTGCATCATGCTTATTCTTTCTCCTGCGTCATATCCTGATTGCGTTTCAAACGATAGGTGAGCTGTGGGCGGGTCAAACCCAGTAAACGCGCCGCTCCTGCCAAATTACCGCCACTGCGTTCCACCGCTTCATTTAATAACAGGGTTTCTAATTCATTCAGGGAAAGCCCCATGGCTAAAAAATCATCACAAAATTGTTTTTGTTGCGGCGGATGTTTTTCTTCTAACAGCCCCGTTTTGGTCAAACAAATATCGGTTTCGGCTTGACTGTCTAAACACAAAGAAAATTGATCCAGCTCGATCCAATCATCTTGTGCCGTCAGAATAATGCCGCGCTCGATTAAATTTTCCAGCTCGCGCACATTGCCAGGCCAAGGGTAACGCTTCAATGCCTGCATCGCCCGATCAGTAATCCCTGCAATGCGTTTATTATGCAGCGTTCCAAACTTTTTAATCATCGCTTCCACCATCAGCGGAATATCTGGCACGCGCTCTCGTAACGGGGGAATGGCAATCGGATAAACATGCAAACGGTAAAACAGATCAGCGCGAAATCTGCCTTCTTTCACCGCTTTTTGCAAATCTACATTGGTCGCCGCCACAATGCGCACATTTACTTTTCGGGTTTGATCGCCGCCTAAACGTTCCACTTCGCCTGCTTGCAACACCCGTAATAATTTAGATTGCGCAATCAGCGGCAATTCACCAATTTCATCTAAAAATAAAGTGCCACCATCGGCGCGTTCAAATTTGCCAATCCGCGTGGCATGTGCGCCCGTGAATGCGCCTTTTTCCGCGCCAAATAATTCGGATTCGATTAAATCATGGGGCAAGGCGGCACAATTGACCGCAATGAAAGCTTCGCAAGCACGGCTGCTGGTGCGATGGAGTGCGCGGGCAAAGCATTCTTTCCCAACCCCTGTTTCGCCTGTCAATAACACGGTGACATTGGTTTCTGCGGCTTTGCTCACTAATTGATAGGCGCGTAAAAAAGCGGGCGAATTGCCTATCATATTTTCAATTTGTAAGGGGGCTTCCAGTGAAGAACGCAGCACATCGACTTGGGTGGCAAGTTCTAACAGGCGCGAAACCAGCGCGTCGGCTTCATAATAAACCGTATGCTCGGCAGCATCAGACCATTCTTCTACAGGTTTCCCAATAATGCGGCAATGTTCTGCACCGCTTGCCGCACAACTGACTTCTTTAAATAAAACAAAACGTTCCATAAAACTGGAGGTATAACCCGAAGCATAACCCAACAACATCCAACACACGGGATCAGATTGCAAGCCAAATTCTTCAAGATGGGCGTGAACTTCCCAGGAATTTTCCCAGATAAATTCCCCATAAAAACTGCCAGCTGCAATATCCATTTCAAGCTTCACGGGCGTGACTTGCACGCTGCCCTCTAACATGTGTAATTGCGGACCCATAATAAACGCGGCGATAGGATCATGTCCGCGCGCCTTACGGGTTAATTCCGCATCCTGCGTCCCACAAACATAGCCCATGCGCGTCAACACCCGCCGCGTATGTTCTGAACCGAGCAGTTTAAATAATTCTTTGCGCAAGGTCGCAAGTGCCGCGACATGCAGCAAAATCATGCGGTTTTCACCCAGCCAAATCGTGCCATCTTCCGTACAGAAATGCACTAAACGTCGCAATTCGAGATTATTCGGATACCTAATCATCATCTTTCCTTTGGATTCTCAAGCTTCATTATAGTTTTAATAGTGACTTCAATATGACACGAATCTCGAGATTTTATCGCAAGTGTAAAATTGAGGCATATTACTGAAAATTTAACCGCTTATTTTAATGTAATGACGGCAATTTAAGGCAGTTATGAATATTGTATAAAAAACCGAGTTACTTAAGCGTGTTTTACCTAAAATTACCCCATTGTTTTTGCGAAAATATACGGATATAAGCTCATCTTAAAATCTGTCTTATTTTCTGACACTTTTTATAATTGATGTTTTCATCACTTTAAAATAGCCGATTTAATCATTTCAAACACTCTTATCCCCTCAGTTTTACTTGTTGTCCTGCAACAAATCCTACCTGCTAAAAAATTTCCGACTTGCAAATTCTGCTCTCGCAGACTTGTCGAAAGCTTCAATTCTCAAGGTTTCAAGGCGATTCCAGTCTAAATGACGCGCTGCAATAAAAACGGCATTTATCTAAAAATCTCGAGATATTTTACTTATATCGAAATTACGGCACAGGGCTTGCTATTAGGAAAGTCATTAAAGCAATTCGATGTGAGCAAACTGATGTTTAACGTCACTCAAAAATTTGTACGCATTCTCGAAACCCGAGCGGATGACATGGTTGAGTTCGAGTTTGCCATCGGTGAACCCGAATTGTTTGTGGAATTAATGATGCCCAGTGCAGCATTTAAAGAGTTTTGCGCCACGAATAGCGTCAGCTTGTTGCCGCCAAAAACGGAATCGCAAAATGACTGGGATTGGAGTCTGCATCAAGCCCTTCATCAACGCTTTAAATCAACAGAATAAGCAGATTTAGAAATCTGCATTTTGAACCTGTTTTAGGAGGATAGAACCCATGCACATTGATCTACGCACGGTCAGCATCAAGCCCTTGCGCCAAACTTTTGATAATGTCGCCGCACGCCTTGGCACGAATAAACCCGCATCACGTTATCAAGAAGGCACGTTGGATTTACAAGCCGACGTGAATTTTCATTATCGCCCCTTGTGGGATTCCGCCCACGAGATTTTTGATGCAAGCCGCACCGCGATCAAAATGCGTGACTGGTACAGCTTCAAAGACCCACGCCAATTTTATTACGGCACTTACACCTTAGCCCGTGCACGGATGCAAGAAAAAGTCGAAGGCGATTTTGAATTAGTTGAAGAGCGTGGCTTGTTAGAAAATTATCCCGCCGCCGCCAAAAAATTAGCTTTAGAAGTGATGTTGCCGCTGCGCCATGTCGAATGGGGCGCAAATATGAATAATGCTTCGATTTGCGCTTATGGCTACGGCACTGCAATCACCCAGCCCTGCATTTTCCAAGCAATGGATCATTTAGGCATGGCGCAATATTTAACCCGTATCGGTTTGTTATTAGCCGATGAAACCGAATTAGAGGCAGCCAAAACTGCATGGTTGCAAGATGCTAAATGGCAGGAATTACGGCGTTATGTAGAAGATACGCTGGTGGTCAAAGACTGGTTTGAATTGTTCATTGCTCAGAATTTAGTGCTTGACGGTTTGCTGTATCCCTTCATTTATGAACAACTCGATCAAGTGCTTGCCGCGCAGGCAGGGCCTGTGATGTCGATGTTGACCCGTTTCCAAAGTGAATGGTTTACCGAAACCCGTAAATGGGTTGATGCCTCGGTGAAAACTGCCGCCAGCGAGTCCCCCGAAAATCAAGCCATCTTATCGCAATGGACGCTGAGCTACCGTGATCGTGCGTTGACTGCCTTAACGCCTTTGGTCAATTACGCACTGGGCGAAAACGCACCCGCTGTTCTCGACGCATTGCTTGAAGAATTCAACATGCGCGCCACCAAAGCTGGGCTGAAGCTCTAAGGAAATTCCATGTCAAACGTATTTATTGCTTTTCAGACCAATGAAGAAACTCGCAGCATTATTGAAGCGATTGCTGACGATAACCCTAATGCGATTATCAATGAACAGCCCGCCATGGTGAAAATTGACGCGCCCGACAGCCTGACGATTAAACGCGCCAGCATTGAAGAAAAAATGGGACGCGATTTTGATTTACAAGAACTTCATGTTCATTTGATTACCTTGTCGGGACATATCGATGAAACCGACGACGAATTTAACCTGAGCTGGCTGAATTAAGCCGCCCGCTGCACCGAAGGAGCACAGATGATGGACATGAAAGTAGCCGCTAAAAAATTAGGTTTGAAAGAACGTTATGCCGCAATGACGCGCGGTTTAGATTGGGAAACCACGTATCAGCCGATGGACACCGTATATCCCTACGACAAATTTGAAGGCATCAAGATTCACGACTGGGACAAATGGGAAGACCCTTTCCGCTTGACGATGGATGCTTATTGGAAATATCAAGCCGAAAAAGAACGCAAGTTATATGCAATCTTGGACGCATTTAACCAAAATAATGGGCATCTCGGCGTTACCGATGCGCGTTATATCAATGCCTTGAAATTATTCCTAACCGCAGTCACGCCTTTGGAATACATGGCACATCGCGGTTTTGCCCATGTCGGGCGACAACTTCGAGGGGCAGGCGCACGGGTTGCCTGTCAAATGCAGGCCTTAGATGAACTGCGTCACGCACAAACCCAAATTCATTCGCTGTCAAATTACAACAAGCATTACAACGGGTTCCATGACTGGCGGCACATGCACGACCGCATTTGGTATCTCTCCGTCCCAAAATCCTTTTTTGATGACGCGGTCACCGCCGGCCCTTTTGAATACATGGTCGCGATTGGTTTTTCCTTTGAATATGTGCTGACCAATTTATTGTTTGTGCCCTTTATTTCTGGTGCGGCCTACAACGGCGACATGGGCGCGATGGCATTCGGATTCTCCGCCCAATCCGACGAAGCCCGCCACATGACTTTGGGTCTGGAAATGATCAAGTTCATGTTAGAACAAGACCCCGCCAATTTACCCATCGTGCAAGGCTGGATTGATAAATGGACCTGGCGCGGGGTGCGGATGCTCACCATCGTCGGCATGATGATGGATTACATGTTGCCCAAACGCGTGATGAGCTGGAAAGAAGCTTGGGAAATCTATTTTGAAGAAAGTGGCGGCGCGTTGTTCAAAGATTTAGCGCGTTACGGAATCACCATCCCGAAATGTGTCGCCCAAGCCACGATTGAGAAAGAACACATCACCCACCAAGCTTGGACGACTTTCTACCAATACGGCGCGGCAGCCGCTTTTAACACTTGGATTCCTGAAAAAGAAGAACTCGACTGGCTGTCTGAAAAATATCCCAATACTTTCGACAAATATTATCGCCCCCGCCTCGAATATTTAGGCGAACAAGCCAAGCAAGGCAAGCGTTTTTATAGCACGACGCTGCCGATGCTGTGCCAATGTTGCCAAATTCCGATGTTTTTCACCGAACCCGATGATCCCACTAAAATTTGCTATCGCGAATCGGATCACAATGGCGAGAAATATCATTTCTGCTCGGATCACTGCAAGGAAATCTTTGATCACGAGCCTGAAAAATACGTACAAGCGTGGATGCCTGTGCACCAAATTTACCAAGGCAATTGCTTTAAACCCGACGTTGATCCGACTGCGGAAGGCTTTGATCCGCTGGCGGCGGTGCTGGATTGGTACAACATCCAATTCGGGCGCGACAATCTCGATTTTGAAGGCTCGGAAGATCAGAAGAATTTTGATACTTGGCGACAAACTGCGAAGAGCAATGGCTAGTTGTTACTGCGCCCCCAACCCCCTAAAAGGGGGCTAAACATAAAAAATTTGCGCTTTTAAGTCCCCTTTAGGGGATTTAGGGGCGCAGTGAAAAAACCAAAGGAGAAATAAACATGGCAGTCGTCGCAGTTCAAGCTTATACGGGTGAAGTTCGAGATCGGGTCGAAAACTTTCACGGCAATCAATTGTTATACATCGGTTGGGAAGATCACCTGATGATAGCCTCCCCTTTAGCATTCCTGTTCCCCCCCACGATGCGCTTTGGGGATGTGCTCGAAAAAGCATTGCCCAACGCCTTTGGGGTGCATCCTGAGTGGGAAAAAATCGATTGGAATCAAGCCCAATGGTTTAAATCAGGGCAGGCATGGACTCCGAATTTTAACCAAACTTTGGCTGAAAACGGTCTTAAACATAAAGACGTGCTCCGTTTCCGCACGCCCGGTTTAACAGGCATCAAAGGCACTTGTAGCTAGGATTCGCCATGAGTTACCAATTAACCATTGAACCGCTCAACCAAACCATTGAAGTTGAAGACGGTCAAACGATTCTCGATGCCAGCCTGCGCGCAGGGATTTATCTGCCTCACGCCTGCTGTCATGGCTTGTGTGCGACCTGTAAAGTCAAAGTGGTGGATGGCGAAGTTGATCACGGTGAAGCTTCTAATTTTGCCTTGATGGATTATGAACGCGAAGAAGGTTCATGCCTTGCCTGCTGCGCCACGCTGCAATCGGACGTGATCATTGAAGCAGAAATAGAAGTGGAAGCCGACGCACAAAATCTGCCAGTGCAAGATTTTAACGCTACGGTGACGCGGATCGAAAATCTCACGCCCACGATCAAAGGTATCTGGCTGAGTTTGGATCAGGATATTCAATTTCAAGCTGGGCAATACATCAATTTTCATTTGCCCAATGAAACCACAAGTCGCGCGTTTTCCTTGGCAAGTGCGCCCGCTGCTAAAAATGAAATTGAGCTGAATGTGCGCCTCGTGCCCGGCGGGAAAGTGACGACATGGATTCATAAAACTTTGCAAGTCGGTGATTCGATAAAAATCTCTGGGCCTTACGGACGCTTTTTTGTACGTAAATCAGCCGCTGTGCCACTGCTGTTTTTGGCAGGCGGATCAGGACTTTCCAGCCCGCGATCCATGATTTTAGATTTGTTAAACGAAGACTGCACTTTACCGATCACCTTGATTTATGGCGCACGCAGCTTGGATGAATTGTATTACCACGCGGATTTCACGGCGTTAGCCGCGCAGCATTCCAATTTCACTTATGTGCCCGCGCTTTCCAATGTAGACGCAGATGATCAGATGTGGGCAGGGTTTCGAGGGTTTGTACACGAGGCAGCCAAAGCACATTTCAACAATGATTTTCGGGATCACAAAGCTTATCTGTGCGGTCCACCTGTGATGATCGATGCCTGTATTACCACCTTGATGCAAGGACGACTTTTCGAGCGCGATATTTATACCGAAAAGTTCTTTTCTGCGGCAGACGCGCAACAAGTCAGAAGTCCTTTATTTAGGAAAATCTGAGATGAACAGCACCGAGAGTCACAACAGTTTATTAGCCGCCTTATGTACCACCGCGTGCAGCAATCATCACATTAGGCTGCTGCAAACGGGCGAAAGTTACGAATGTAGCAGTGCGGAAAGTTTATTACATGGCCTGTGCAAAATTGGCAGAAAAGGCATTCCCAAGGGCTGCTTAAATGGCGGCTGTGGAATTTGTAAAGTGGCGATCCGTCACGGTCATGTTAAGAAAATTGGGGCAATGAGTCGGGCGCATATTTCTGAACAAGAGGAAGCGCAAGGCGTGCTCTTAGCCTGTCGGATCGCGCCTGTAGACGATGTAGAAATCGACGTGATCGGGCTGATGGTTTCAGCAATTTTGCGCGGCAAACCCCCACAACATTTACAAAAATAAGCGTGCTTTAAATAACACCAAAAGAGGAGACAACAGATTATGGGCATTATGAGAATTGGGCATATCAGCATCAAAGTGATGGATATTGTCGCCGCTGTTAAACATTACGAACAGGTTTTAGGTTTAAAAACCACCCACACCGACGCGCAGGGCAATGTTTACCTGAAGTGTTGGGATGAATGGGACAAATTTTCCTTGATTTTAACCCCTTGTGATCAGGCAGGTTTGAATCATGTGGCTTACAAAACTGAGCATGATGCTGATTTAGATAGTTTTCAAAAACGTGTTGAAGATTATGGGATTAGCACGCAAATATTGCCCGCAGAATCTTTACCTTTTGTGGGGCGCACGCTGTGTTTCAACCTGCCCAGCGGGCACGAAATGCGGATTTACGCCAAGAAAGAATATGTGGGCACAGATGTCGGCACGATGAATCCCGATCCCTGGCCCGATGATATTCGCGGATCAGGCGTGCATTGGCTGGATCACTGTTTGTTAATGTGCGAAATGAATCCTGAAACAGGGGTCAATAAAGTCGCTGAAAACACCAAGTTCATGATGGAAGTGCTGGATTTTTACATGGCAGAACAAATTATTGTCGGTCCTGAAAAAAATATTCAAGCCGCCACTTGGCTATTCCGCAGCACCACCCCGCACGACATCGCTTTTGTCGCAGGGCCGCGTCAAGGCTTGCACCATCTCGCGTTTTATTTGGACAGTTGGCATGACGTGCTCAAAGCCGCTGACATCATGGGGAAAAACAAAGTACGCATCGACGTTGCCCCTACTCGCCACGGGATCACGCGCGGCGAAACCATTTATTTCTTTGATCCGAGCGGTAATCGCAATGAAACCTTCGCAGGTTTGGGCTATTTAGCACAGCCCGATCGCCCAGTCACAACGTGGAGCGAAGAATTCCTCGGGCGCGGCATTTTCTACCACACTGGTGAATTGAACGCGGCGTTTACGGAAGTTTATACCTAGAACAACAGCCCTTGAATAGCATTTAAAAACAAGTAGCCCGTATGAAGCAAAGCGGAATGCGGGGGGATTAAGCGGGAAAGTTGTTAAATTACCCGCATTCCGCTTTGCTCCATACGGGCTACTCTCAGGGATTCAGTATTTAGGCTTAACCAAATTTACCGAGGTCATCATGAAGCTAGAAATCAATCAAGCCCAAATTTCATGGGAAGCCGCAGCAGCCGCCACACAAGCCGCCGTGCGTCATGCCGAAGCCAATGGCTGGCGGATCAATGTGGCGGTGGTGGATCGCGGTGGAAATTTAATGTCATTTTTACGCATGACGGGCGCATTTATTCACTCCATCGAGCTTGCGATTGACAAAGCCTACACCGCCGCAAGTTTCGGTTTTCCCACCAAAGCATGGATCGGCGCAGTCGGGCATGACGAAGGCATGAAATTAGGTTTTGCCGCCACCCCGCGCCTGATCATCTTTGGCGGCGGTTTACCGATTTGCACCAGCGCAGACAGTCCCGAATGGTGTGGCGGCATTGGGGTTTCAGGCGCATCCGAAGCCCAAGATGAAGAATGTGCGCGTGCAGGTCTTGCCGCCATTGGATTGGCAGGCTGAGTTTTTAAATTCCCAAACGGAGCAAGTGGAATGAAGCAAATCCAGAATTTTATCAACGGGGAATTTGTCTCCAGTGCAAAAACTTTTGAAAAGCGATCCCCCTTAAATAATGCCGTGATCGCCGCCGTGCACGAAGCGGATCAAACCCAAGTCGATGCAGCGGTTCAAGCGGCCCGCAGTGCGCTGCAAGGGGCTTGGGGCAAATTAACGATTGTGGATCGGGTGGAATTGTTATACGGCGTGGCGAATGAAATTAACCGCCGTTTTGACGAATTCCTTGAAGCAGAATGTGCCGACACTGGCAAACCCATGAGTTTAGCGCGTCACATCGATATTCCACGCGGCGCGGCAAATTTCAAAATTTTTGCCGACATTGTCAAAAACGTGCCCACAGAATTTTTTGAAATGAGCACGCCCGATGGTCGGGGCGCGTTGAATTATGCCACCCGTTCGCCCGTAGGTGTGGTGGGGATTGTGTGCCCTTGGAATTTACCTTTATTATTAATGACATGGAAAGCAGGGCCCGCGCTCGCCTGTGGCAATACCATTGTAGTCAAACCCTCTGAAGAAACTCCGCAAACCGCCACTTTGTTGGGCGAAGTGATGAACAGCGTCGGCATTCCCAAAGGCGTTTACAACGTAGTGCATGGTTTTGGTCCCAATTCCGCAGGCGAATTTTTAACCCGTCACCAAGGCGTGAATGCGATCACTTTCACGGGGGAAACTCGCACCGGGGCTGCGATTATGAAAGCGGCGGCAGATGGTGCGCGTCCTGTTTCTTTGGAAATGGGCGGTAAAAATCCTGCGATTATTTTTGCCGATTGTGATTTTGACGCGGCAATTGAAGGCACGATGCGCTCGGTTTTTTCCAATTGCGGACAAGTGTGCTTAGGCACAGAACGGGTGTATGTAGAACGTCCCTTGTTTGAAAAATTCGTCGCAGCGTTAAAACAAGGCGCGGAAAGTTTAAAAATCGGTGTGCCCAATGACCCGAGCACTGGTATTGGGCCTTTGATCAGCCAAGAACATAAAAACAAAGTGTTGTCGTATTACCAAAAAGCTTGCGATGAAGGCGCATTCATCGTTACAGGCGGCGGCGTGCCCACTATGGAAAGCGATTTAGCAAATGGCGCATGGGTGCAGCCCACGATTTGGACAGGTTTAGGCGACGATGCGGCGGTGTGTCGTGAAGAAATCTTCGGACCTTGCTGCCACATTTTCCCCTTCGACAGCGAAGAAGAAGTAATTCGCCGCGCCAATGATACGACTTACGGTTTAGCTGCTTCGGTGTGGACCAGTAATTTACAACGCGCCCATCGGGTTGCGGGCAAAATTGAAGCGGGTTTGGTGTGGGTGAATAGTTGGTTTTTACGCGATTTACGCACCCCATTTGGTGGCGCGAAACAATCAGGGATTGGGCGGGAAGGCGGGGTTCACTCCTTAGAGTTTTACACCGAATTGAAAAACATTTGTATCAAATTGTAATGAGCCAATCCATGAATAATCCTGAAATTGCAAACAGTTGTCGTGCCGCAAATATTTTGACCAATTATCACGATGTGGGCGCAGGCTTTCCCGTGTTAATGCTGCACGGTTCAGGACCTGGCGTGAGCGCGTGGGCGAATTGGCGGCTTACGATTCCCGTCTTATCGCAACACTGCCGCGTGATTGCGCCCGATATGGTGGGCTTTGGGTTTAGCGAACGCCCCGAGGGCATTACTTACAATTTAGATACTTGGGTGGCGCAAGCCGTGGGTTTGCTCGACACGCTGAAAATTGAACAAACGGATTTAATTGGTAATTCTTTTGGCGGCGCATTGGCTCTTGCTTTGGCAATTCGTCATCCGAGTCGGGTCAGACGTTTAGTATTAATGGGCAGTGTGGGCGTGCCGTTTCCAATTACCCAAGGTTTAGATGCGGTGTGGGGCTACGAACCTTCCATCGCCAATATGCGAAAACTGCTGGATATTTTTGCCTACAACCGTGAATTAGTCACCGACGAACTGGCAGAACTGCGTTATCGCGCCAGCATCCAACCCGGTTTTCAAGAAGCTTTTGCTGCAATGTTTCCCGCGCCCCGTCAACGTTGGGTGGATGCGATGGCGAGCACTGAAGCTGAAATTCGTGCCTTGCCCAATGAAACGCTGGTGGTGCATGGACGCGATGATCAAGTGATTCCGCTGAGTAATTCGCTGACCTTGGCAAATTGGATTCCCAAGGCACAATTACATGTTTTCGGACAATGTGGGCATTGGACACAAATTGAACACGCGGCGCGTTTTAACCAATTGGTGCTTAATTTTTTAACTTTGCCTTAATCATTTTAGGGAAATAGGTCACAAATTATGGAACAGCAAACCATCACCCAATTGGGCGATCAACTTTTTAACGCTTTATCGAATTGCCACACCGTGCCACCACTGACCGAGCGTCATCCGAATATTACGATTGAAGATGCGTATCACATTCAACAACAAATGGTGTCACGGCGTTTGGAAGCGGGCGCGCATGTGGTCGGCAAAAAAATCGGGGTCACCAGTCAAGTGGTGATGAATATGCTCAATGTGCATCAGCCTGATTTTGGCTATTTACTCGATACCATGATTTACAACGAAGGCGAGGCAATTCCTGCCAATAGCCTAATTCAGCCCAAAGCTGAGGGCGAGATTGCCTTCATTTTAAAACAAGATTTACTCGGACCTGGCATCAGCAATGCCGACGTGTTGCGCGCCACGGAATGCGTCATGCCCTGTTTTGAAATCGTGGATTCGCGTATTCAAGATTGGAAAATCAAGATTCAAGACACCGTTGCCGATAATGCTTCTTGCGGGGTGTTTGTGTTGGGGGATCGGGCGGTTGATCCGCGCAAAGTGGACCTGTTCACCTGCGGCATGGTGCTGGAAAAAAATGGGGAAGTGTTGGCGACAGGCGCAGGCGCGGCGGCTTTAGGCAGCCCTGTGAATGCAGTGGCGTGGCTGGCAAATACTTTGGGGCGTTTAGGCATTCCTTTGAAAGCGGGTGAGGTGATTTTGTCGGGTTCATTGGCGGCAATGTTGCCCGTGAAAGCAGGCGATAACTTGCGGGTTTCCATTGGTGGTATTGGCAGTTGTTCAGTGCGTTTCTACTGAATTTAGGAGCTGATCATGGATTTACAACTGACCCAAAAATGCGCGCTGATCACCGGTTCAACTTCAGGAATCGGCTTTGCCACAGCGGTGACACTGGCGCAAGAAGGTGCGAATGTGGTGATTAATGGGCGCACTCAAACCCGTGTTGATCAGGCTTGTGAACGTTTACGCACGACGCTTCCCCATGCTCAAGTACGTGGCATTGCCGCAGATTTGTCCACAGCAGCAGGGGTTAAAGTGCTGCTCGATGCCTGTCCTGAAGTGGATATTTTAGTCAATAACTTGGGCATTTTTGAACCGAAAGCCTTTGAAGAAATTCAAGATGCTGATTGGGAACAAATGTTTGATGTGAACGTGATGAGTGGCGTGCGTTTATCTCGCGCTTATTTGCCTGCGATGAAGCAGCGTAATTGGGGACGGATTATTTTTGTGTCTAGCGAGTCAGGCATCAATATTCCTGCGGAAATGCTGCATTACGGCATGAGCAAGGCGGCGCAATTGGCGGTGTCACGCGGTATTGCGGAAGTGACGGCGGGCACGGGCGTGACTTGTAATGCGGTGTTGCCAGGTCCTACCAGCACCGAAGGCGTGGGCGACTTTTTTATCAGTTTGGCGGCGGCGCAAGGGGTGGATTTGGAAGAAATGCACCGCCGTTTCTTTGCAGAAGTCAGACCGAGTTCTTTACTGAAACGTTTTATTGAGCCTAGCGAAGTCGCAAGCCTGATCGCCTATCTTTGCAGTCCTTTGGCGGCGGCAACCAATGGCGCGGCATTGCGAGCGGATGGCGGGCTGGTGCGTTCGATGGTGTGAGGTTGCTGTGCGAATTAAATCCTCATAAAGGTAGGGTGCATAAGGCGTAGCCGCCATGCACCAGTTGTTCAAGGTGTATGACGCTACGCTTATACACCCTACCTTTTCTTTATGGTGATTCAGAGCGCGTTAAAAAATTATTAACTGGATTAAACAACATGAAAAAAATCAAATGTGCGTTGATAGGTCCCGGCAATATCGGCACCGACCTCCTTTACAAATTACAGCGCAGCCCTGTGTTAGAACCGGTGTGGATGGTGGGCATTGATCCCAGCTCCGACGGTTTAAAACGTGCGGCGGAGATGGGTTTAAAAACCACGTCTGACGGTGTAGATGGTTTATTGCCACATGTGCTTGAAGATGAAATTCAGATTGCGTTTGACGCGACTTCGGCTTATGTCCATGCGGAAAATTCTCGTAAATTAAATGAACTCGGGGTGATGATGATCGACTTAACCCCCGCCGCCATTGGTCCTTTCTGCGTGCCGCCTGTGAATTTATTGGAACATGTCGGCAAGCGTGAAATGAACGTCAACATGGTGACTTGCGGTGGTCAAGCCACGATTCCGATGGTTGCGGCGGTCTCGCGCGTGCAAACGGTGGCGTATGGCGAAATCGTTGCCACCACCGCATCGAAATCCGTGGGACCTGGCACACGGGTCAATATTGACGAATTCACCCGCACTACTTCAGGCGCAGTCGAAAAAGTGGGCGGCGCGAAAAAAGGCAAAGCGATCATTATTATCAATCCCGCTGAACCCCCTATGATGATGCGCGACACCGTGCACTGTCTCACCGAAACCGAGCCTGATCAAGAAAAAATCACCGCCTCGGTGCACGCCATGATCAAAGAAGTGCAGAAATATGTACCCGGTTACAAATTGGTAAACGGCCCCGTGTTTGACGGCAATCGGGTGTCTTTATTTATGGAAGTTGAAGGTTTAGGCGATTATTTACCCAAATATGCAGGCAATCTCGACATCATGACCGCCGCCGCCGCACGCACTGCGGAAATGTTTGCGGAAGAAATTCTCAGCGGCAAATTGACCCTTCAATCTACGACTGTGGCGTAAGGATAAATCATGACTCTTAAAGGCAAAAAAATTACCGTACACGACATGACCTTGCGCGACGGAATGCACCCCAAGCGTCACCAAATGTCTTTGGCACAAATGGCAAGCATCGCCCAAGGTTTAGATGCGGCAGGCGTGCCCTTGATTGAAGTCACCCACGGCGACGGGCTGGGCGGTTCTTCGGTGAATTACGGTTTTCCCGCGCACAGCGATGAAGAATATTTGTCCACCGTAATTCCCTTGATGAAACAAGCCAAAATTTCCGCCTTATTATTGCCCGGCATTGGCACGGTCGATCATTTAAAAATGGCGCATCAATTGGGCGTGCACACCATTCGCGTTGCCACGCATTGCACTGAAGCCGATGTTTCCCAACAGCATATTAAATATGCGCGTAAGTTGGACATGGACACCGTCGGC
Source organism: Thiotrichaceae bacterium (assembly GCA_028688145.1). Lineage (GTDB taxonomy): Bacteria > Pseudomonadota > Gammaproteobacteria > Beggiatoales > Beggiatoaceae > JAQTYU01. Next base: position 109,107 of record JAQTYU010000004.1, read on the forward strand.
TTTTTAATGATGGCGCACATGGCTGCGCCCGAGAAATTATTAGAACAAGCTTTGTTGATGGAAAGTTACGGCGCAAATTGCATTTATTGCACTGATTCCGCAGGTTACATGCTGCCTGAAGATGTCAAAGCGCGCATCGGCTTGCTGCGTGAAAAATTACAACCTGAAACGGAAATCGGTTTTCACGCGCATCACAATTTAGCGATGGGCGTGGCAAATTCGCTGGTGGCGGTGGAATATGGCGCAAATCGGATTGATGCGGCTGCCGCTGGTTTGGGCGCGGGCGCGGGTAATACGCCGATGGAAGTCTTCATTGCAGTATGCAGCCGTGCAGGCATTGAAACAGGGGTTGACGTGTTCAAAATTTCGGACGTGGCGGAAGATTTGGTGTTGCCGATTATGGATTTCCCGATCCGCATCGACCGCGACTCACTCACGTTAGGCTATGCAGGGGTTTACGGTTCGTTCTTGCTGTTTGCCAAACGTGCTGAAAAACGTTATGGCGTGCCTGCCCGCGATTTGTTGGTGGAAATGGGACGGCGCGGCATGGTGGGCGGTCAAGAAGATATGATTGAAGACACTGCGCTGACTTTGGCGCGGGCGCGCGGCTTGATGTAACAGGATGAAATACTAATGAATTTAGACCAAAACACCATTAATAAACTCGCTGAGCATCTCGAAAATTGTGAATTGCAGGCGCAAGACACACTCAAAATCACCGATGAATATCCGCAAATGGATTGGGATGATGCTTACGCCATTCAAGAAGTGATTAAACAACGCAAAATCGCGCGCGGCTGCCGCATTGTCGGTTTAAAAGCGGGCTTAACTTCGCGCGCCAAAATGCAGCAAATGGGCGTTTCCATGCCCGTGTTTGGATTTTTAGCAGATTATTTTGCCGTGCCCGAAGGCGACGCGGTGAAAATGTCCGAATTAATTCACCCCAAAATCGAGCCTGAAATTGCCTTTGTGACTAAATCGGTACTCAAAGGGCCAGGCTGTCATATTGGTAGCGTGTTGGCGGCGACCGATTTTGTGATGCCTGCCTTGGAAATCATTGATTCGCGTTTCCGTGATTTCAAATTCGACCTGAAAAGTGTGATTGCGGACAATTGTTCCTCGTCGCGTTTTGTGCTCGGGGGACGCATGCGCCCTGTGGAAGACCTTGATTTGCGTACTTTAGGCGTGGTCATGGAAAAAAATGGGGAAATCGTTGCACTCGGCGCGGGCGCGGCGGTGTTGGGACATCCTGCGGCAGCGATTGCGATGCTCGCCAATTTGTTGGGAGAACGCGGTGAAGAAATTCCCGCAGGCACGTTAATTCTTTCAGGCGGCATCACGGAAGCGGTGATGGTCAAGGCGGGCGACAATGTCAGCTTGCGCATTCAAGAGTTGGGCAGCGTTCACGTTCGTTTCAATTAATCAAGGAAATTCAAATGCCTGTTTGTCAAATTCATTTATTAGAAGGGCGCACTGTTGAACAAAAACGTGCGCTCATCGCCAAAGTGACCGAAGCCATTTCGGAATCTCTCGGCGCGAAGCCTGAAAGTGTGCGCGTTATTCTCACCGAAATGCCTAAAGAACATTTTGGGATTGGGGGGAAAAGTGCGGGTGAAATCGGGCGTTAAGTTTTTGGTATGAGACCCAAACCTTTGGGATTGTCTCATCCTGAACTCTGGGCAGGATGAGATTTTTTTAATCTCTCGGTGTGAGTGAATTCAGATTCATGTTGATCAGCAGTCGGTGTGAATGGGTGATGTCTATTGTCTGAATCAGGATTTACAGGATTAAAGAATTTTCAGAATTAAAAAAACTTAATTTTCATTAGGGGGCATCCTGCTTAATTCGGATAATCCTGTAAATCTTGATTCAGACAAGCACTGTTCTTTAAGTTTTAAAGACTGTCTATGAGTTTATTAGTTTTTGTCAGTGCGAATAAATTCGCACCTACAAACAAGCCTTAGGAGGATATAAGCATGAAAATAAGAAAAATTGCGTATGGTGTCGGATTGGCAATTGCAGCAGGTGTTATGCAAACGGCACAGGCGACGGAAGGCGGCGGTTCGATTTATCCCATGGGCGCGGAAAATTATCTGAGTGGCGCATTGCCACCGCCCGGCGTGTATGTGCCGATTTATGCCACGAGCTATCATGCGAATAAGCTTAAGGATAATAATGGCAATACCGTGCCTGTGGATTTCAAAGTCACTGCCAATGTGATTGCGCCGCGTTTGGTGTGGGTCACGAATAATACCTTTCTCGGTGGGCAAGTCGGGCACGCGATCATGTTGCCGCTGGTCAATTTGGATGCGAATGTGGCAGGACAAGGGCAAAGTAAAAACGGCATTGGCGATATTGATTTAACGCCGATTGTTTTAGGTTTTCATCACAGCCCGAATTTACATAGTATTGTCGGCTTGGATATTATGATTCCGTCAGGTGGTTATAACAAAAACGATATGACCAATATCGGGCGTAATTATTGGGCAATTCAGCCTGTTTATACCGCCAGTTATATCGATCCAAAAGGTTGGAATGCTGATTTCAAACTGATGTTTGATTACAATTTTAAGAATAATGCCACCGATTACCGCTCAGGGCATGAATTGCATGTGGATTATTCCGCAGGTTATGCCATCAGTAAAAACTGGATTGCGGGGATTGGCGGCTATGCGTATCAACAGGTCACCGATGATGAATTGCACGGGGTGAAGGTTGCAAATAACAAAGGACGTGCATTCGCAATTGGTCCATCGATTAAATATGACAACGGCAAAGGCATGTTTATCACCGCAAAATATCAACAAGAAATGAATGTGTATAACCGCGCTCAAGGTCATGCGTTTTGGCTAAAAATGTTAGTGCCGTTTTAGAGCAATATTGAACAGCAGCCCCAAAATGTCCTAAATAGGATTTAGGGGCTGCTTTTTAATTTCTTCCACCGTCTCCACACTGACTGCGCATACTTTCCTCAATAATTCAATCACTTGTTCTTTGTAATAGGCGAAGCGGTAGGTGTTGAATTTTTATTTTATTGTAGGGTCTTTGGGGGGCTTTGTATTGGTCTAAAACCCATTCGCGTGCGGAGCAGTTGCCTAGTTGATAATCCCATGCAATTTCAGGAATATTTTTTAGTTGGGTTTCGGTGTCGATTTCTATTAAATTTCTTTCTTTGTCGGCTTTTAGGCGGACTTTGTTGATTTTTGTTGGGGTGTCGATTCGGGTGAGTGGGTAAGGCGTAACCGTTTCAAAATGAACGTGTAAGTTGATGAGTTTTTCGCCGCTTTTTGCCCATTTGTAGAAGTCTGGCTAAAAAGGGATGCGGGGGAATTCTTGTTTTAAGTTGAGGGCGAATTTTTGTCGATAGGCGGGGTTATGCAGCACGGCATAAACGTAGTGAAATATGTCGAGTTTTTCAATGCTATCATTTTGATAGTGTTGGCGAAATTTTTTTAGTGCCCAGTCGGTGATGTTGTCTTGGTGTGTGCCGTCTTTGGCATAAATGTAAAGAGGTAAACCAGGCATGGGAGTAAAAACACTCAGGTGTTATCATCAAGCAATTATAAAAATAATAATCCTTTGAATATAATAGATTATGGGAATTTTAAATTATTATTCACTTTACCAGTCAAGCAACGGTCAAGCAAATTATGCCCAACAAGGTATATAACGCATGGCTTTAGCCCCAGCGTCTGAATCATAAGGACGGATTAAGCCCGTATTGACTGTATCTCTAATAATTCTACTGACTTGCGCTTGATTTTTTTGCTCAATACCGAAGCGTTCACGCAACGAGCTATTATGTGTATGTTCTCGATTAACATAACGAAGACAACAATGTAAATAACAAGCGCGGATACGCTCTTCTTTGTCCATTTTTGAAAATTCTTTATGACTGAATAAAATGGCGCGCGTATGATTTTCTGTGACTTCAAAAATTGGTGCAGGTAGTTGGTAAAGTTCTGTTTCAGAAACAACTTTGTCAACACCAGAACCACGCTCTTCACAAAGATTTATACGACGCATAAAAGAAGCGAGTGCTTCATTGCGGCTTTGTGGTGGAGTATCAAGAAAACGGTGAGTTTCTACTAATGGAACGCCTGGATTGGTAATTTCCATTCTTGACTCAAAAATTTCAATCATAGGACCTGTTCCTGTGATTGAAAAATCCTGATGAATAATCGCATTAGCGACTAACTCACGAATAGCAAGTTCAGGATAAATAGGGACTTCTTTACGAAACGCTGTACCTATTTGTTCATTAGAGGGTAGCAATGTTTTCAAATAATCTATTAATCTTTCAAAACCAATTGCATAGCCCTTACTGCCTCCAATTTCCCTAATCGTTTGAACCCGACTATTGCCCTTGTATTGAATTAATCTGACTGCTTTTCGATTAAGATGATGAAAACTCTCTAATTTACGCGCAAATAAAATCGCACCTAAGTTAGTAATATTCCAATATTCACTAGATGCTTGTTGAATAATATTATCTGTTTTCAATGTCTCAATAATGCCTGTTCTGCCTTCAGGTAAAGGCAATCCAGTTAAATCAAAATAGGCTGGATAGTCTAGTAGTTGTAATACACTTTCTGTTGTTTGATTCTCTGCTGCAAGTTGTTTTTCAAACGGGGTTTTGTCAAATACTCGCCATAAAGCCCGCTCTTTTTCAGGATATTCTCTAAGTTTTTTCTTGTAAGAGCCAACACGAATATATTCAATACCATCAAACTGCACTGGTGTATAACTGGCTGCTTTAATTTCTAGAATGACCATACGTAAGTTTTCATCACTACCTGTTAAAAGCTCATAGAATTGGAAATGAATTTTTGGTGTTATTTTTTGCAAAAGCCAACTTTCAATTTCTTGTTGTTTATGCTTTTCTAATGATGGTTTAAATGTAGTCCCAATGACTTGATGAGTCTTATCATCAATACCATAAACTAAATACGCATTTTGTTTACCCATTAGAGCGGCTGAGTTTGCTAATGCCGAAATGTATTCACCAATTCTTTCCACATCTGCATTATGTTTAAATTCTACCCACTCAGTTTCATTAGGTAAATGACATAACTCTTTTAGTAAACTGTATAGCTGTTCTTTGCTCAACTGTATCGGCATCTTTTTTCTCCACATTGAATGGTATTATCAAGTTGATAAATTTTATTGTTAACCGTAAATACGCTAAAGTACAAACGAGAACAGAGAGCAGCCTAACATTGAGTTAAATATCAATTCAAGACCCACACTGAAAGCTCCGCTATTAACCCACCCGGAACGGCAACGCCTGCCCCGTACTCGCAATGAATCCCTGCTGCAAACTCTGCCACGTATACACTTGGGCGGCAAACACTGCGGCTGAAACGTTTAAACCCTTCGCAATGCCTGCTGCTGCACTCGAGGCAAAAGTACAACCCGAGCCGTGATAACTGTGTGGCAAGCGTTCCCAAGTCCAAGCTTGTGGCGCAAGGTTTGGGCTGTACAGCGTATTCACCACTTGTTCCGTATTTTCATGCGTGCCCGTGATGCACACATGCTTGCAACCTTTGTTTAATAATTCATTTGCAGCCTGTTCTAAATTCAGCTCTGGCGCAGTTAAAGTGCGGGCTTCTTGACTGTTTGGGGTGAGTAAAAAAGTACGTGGCAATAATAATTCCCGCATTGCTGCCAAAATTTCCGCATTACTTAAATTATTGCCGCCGCCTGCCGCTAACACAGGGTCGAGAATCACAGGGATTTCGGGATAAAGTTGTAAAATTGCTGCAACCGCCTCAACAATTTCCACACTGCCCAATAAGCCAATTTTACACGCCGCTATCGGCATATCTGCCAACACCGTCAATGCTTGTTCCCGAATCAACGTACCTGAGAGCGGATTTTTAGCACGCACATTATGCGTATTCTGAACCGTGACACAGGTAATCACAGGCGCAGCATGACAGCCTTGTTGTGCAAGCGTTTGAATATCGGCACTAATACCTGCGCCACCCGTGGGATCATTGCCAGCGATGACTAAAACAATGGAAGGAATCGACATTGTGTAAGCTTTCTTTTGAAAATTAGCGGTATAATTCATCAGATTTCCTTGCTGGTTTGAAACCTTACCGTTTAGGGAAATTTTTAAGTTTTGATAACGATACGCTAGTATCGTTATCCTTCAAGGTAAGCTCCTCGTTCACGGGGAGGAACAATCCATCGACCTCTATCCGTCGGCGGATTTCACCTGACGGATGAGGTCGGGTATGGATTGAAACTACGAGAGCAAATAACATGGCACGACGTTATAAACAATATATCTGTTTAGTTTGTGATTGGATTTATGATGAAGAAATCGGCAGACCTGAAGAAGGCATTCCCGCAGGAACGCGCTGGGAAGATGTGCCCGAAAGCTGGGTGTGTCCTGAATGCGGCGTAGGTAAGCAAGATTTTGAGATGGTTCAGATTTAAAATAATTCCCAGCACGCTACGGGGTTGTCAACACACAAGTTTATCGCAAAATCCTGTACGTAGGCTATGCGCTAAGCGATTTCTGTCATACAATAATAGCTTATTTTGCACCATACTAAGCGGGATTCTGAAGAGGTTTTACAATAACCATGTTAGAAAATTACTTGCCTATACTTATCTTTATGATTGTTGGCGTTGTTGTTGGAGTATTGCCGCCAACATTGGGATTTATTTTAGGTCCTCGCAAGCCAGATAGTGAGAAGAATTCGCCATACGAATGTGGTTTTGAAGCCTTTGAAGATGCCCGCATGAAGTTTGACGTGCGCTATTATCTGGTTGCTATCTTATTTATCATTTTTGACTTAGAAATCGCATTCTTATTTCCATGGGCTGTGGTCTTCAAATCGAGTTTAGGCTTGTTTGGTTTCGTTTCCATGTTCATATTCTTAGCGATTTTAGTCGTCGGCTTCATTTATGAATGGAAGAAAGGGGCACTAGAATGGGAATAGAAGGTGTATTTCAAGAAGGCATAGTGACCACCACCGCCGACAAATTAATTAATTGGGCGCGTACCGGTTCATTATGGCCGATGACCTTCGGCTTGGCTTGCTGCGCAGTGGAAATGATGCAGGCAGGGGCTTCACGTTATGACTTAGACCGTTTCGGCATGGTGTTTAGACCCAGCCCCCGTCAGTCGGACGTGATGATTGTCGCAGGCACTTTAGTCAACAAAATGGCCCCTGCATTGCGTAAAGTTTATGACCAAATGCCCAATCCCCGTTGGGTGATTTCAATGGGTTCTTGTGCCAATGGCGGCGGCTACTATCACTATTCTTATTCCGTGGTACGCGGTTGTGATCGCATCGTGCCGGTCGATATTTATGTGCCCGGCTGTCCTCCCACGGCGGAAGCCTTGATCTATGGCATCATTCAGTTGCAAAACAAGATCAAGCGCACCAATACTATCGCGCGCGCCAAGTAACAAGGTGATTTCATGGCTTATCAAGAAACATTATTAACCCAGCTTCAGGAAAAATTCGGGGCATTATTGCTGAAATCAGCAATCGACCGTAAAGAAGTGACGATTGAAATCGCGGCGGCTGATGTTTTGGCGGTGTGTAAAACTTTACGCGATGAATTTGCTTTTGAAGAATTAATGGATTTATGTGGGATCGACTATCTCGATTACGGTAAAGCCGATTGGGATACCGAAGCCAGCAGCACGGGATTTAGCCGTGGGGTCAGCTCCGAGATTCACGTTGAAGAAATCAGCACCCATACTCACGCCCGTTTTGCCGTGGTTTATCACCTGCTTTCTGTGAAAAATAATCAACGTGTGCGTGTGCGTGCTTTTGTGGGCGGCGAGCCTCCTTGCATTGATTCTGTGGTGGATTTGTGGAGTGGCGCAAACTGGTATGAACGTGAAGCCTTTGATTTATACGGCATTCTATTCGACGGTCATCCTGATTTACGGCGTTTACTCACCGATTATGGTTTTGTGGGACACCCCTTCCGTAAAGACTTCCCCTTGATGGGTCACGTAGAAATGCGTTATGACCCTGAAAAGAAACGGGTGGTTTACGAGCCAATTAAAACGGAAATGCGTGTGTTAGTGCCGCGCGTTATTCGCCACGATAACCGTTATAGCGACTAGGGATCAACCATGCCAGATATTCGCAACTATACAATGAACTTTGGTCCGCAACATCCCGCAGCACACGGGGTTTTGCGCTTAGTTTTAGAATTAGATGGGGAAGTGATTGAACGCGCTGACCCCCACATCGGTTTATTACATCGCGGCACGGAAAAATTGGCAGAAACCAAGCCATTTAATCAAAGCGTGCCCTACATGGATCGCCTCGATTACGTGTCGATGATGTGTAATGAACATGCCTATGTCATTGCCGTTGAACGTTTATTAGGGATTGAAGCCCCGATTCGTGCGCAATACATCCGCACTATGTTTGACGAAGTCACCCGCATTCTGAATCATTTAATGTGGCTCGGTGCTCATGCTTTAGACATTGGTGCAATGTCAGTATTTTTATACGCTTTCCGTGAACGTGAAGATTTAATGGACTGCTATGAAGCGGTTTCAGGCGCGCGGATGCACGCGGCGTATTATCGTCCCGGTGGCGTGTATCGCGATTTACCTGATTTAATGCCGCAGTACCAAGTGTCAAAATGGCATGGCAAGGGCGCAGTTAATAAATTAAACGAAACCCGTCAAGGCTCATTATTAGACTTCTTGGAAGATTTTGTACAACGTTTCCCCGCTTGCGTCGATGAATACGAAACCTTATTGAGCGATAATCGAATTTGGAAACAACGCACGGTGAGCATTGGCATTGTCAGCCCTGAACGTGCTTTGCAATTAGGTTTCTCAGGTCCGATGTTACGCGGTTCAGGTTTTGAGTGGGATTTACGCAAGAAACAGCCTTATGCGGTTTACGACAAAGTCGATTTTGATATTCCCGTGGGCGTGAATGGCGATTGTTATGATCGTTATTTAGTGCGTATTGAAGAAATGCGTCAATCGAATCGCATTGTCAAACAATGTATTGAATGGCTGCGTAAAAATCCAGGTCCCGTGATGGCAGATGATCACAAAGTCACCGCGCCTTCTCGTGAATCGATGAAGACGAATATGGAATCTTTGATTCACCACTTTAAGCTGTTCAGTGAAGGCTATTGCGTGCCTGAGGGCGAAGTGTACGCCGCTGTGGAACATCCTAAGGGCGAATTCGGGATTTACTTAGTGTCCGATGGTGCTAATAAACCTTACCGTTTGAAGATTCGTGCGCCGGGTTATGCACATCTTGCTTCGATTGATGAAATGGCACGCGGGCACATGCTCGCTGACGTAGTCGCCATTATCGGGACGCAGGATGTCGTGTTTGGTGAAATCGACCGTTAAGACGGTGTGCTAACAGTTTAAGTGGAATTATACCCATGTCTCAACAGGATATTACTTCGTTACTCACTCCCGAAAATCGTGCGGAAATCGATACTTGGATCGCAAAATATCCCCCTGAACATAAACGTTCTGCGGTGATGGCGGCGTTAAGAATCGCGCAAGATCAAAACGGTGGCTGGCTGACGACTGAATGGATGGATGCCGTGGCTGCATATTTAGACATGCAACCGATTGCGGTGTATGAAGTCGCAACTTTCTACTCCATGTATGAAATGAAGCCCGTGGGCAAACATAAAATCTGTGTTTGCACTAACGTTTCTTGTTTATTGCGCGGTTCAGATGACATCGTGGCGTATTTGAACAAGAAATTAGGCGTTAAATTTGGTGAAATTACTCCCGATGGCTTATTCAGCTTGAAAGAAGTTGAATGTTTAGCCGCTTGTGGTGGCGCACCAATGATGCAAATTGGTCATACTTACTACGAAAATTTAACCCCTGAAAAAATTGACAGCATTCTTGCTGACTTGAAATAAGTTTTTCAGTGTTTAAATGAAAAAGGCATATCTCGTGAGGGATACGCCTTTTTTTAATGGTTTATTACCATGTAATATTTTATAAACACTTATACTTATGAATTGACAGCACTAATTTTTTCATTAACTCAATAAGTTCTTTAAGATAAAAGATTTCTATGGAGATGTCGTTTTATGAGATTATCAACCAAGTTTTGACTTTTTACCAACAACATCAACGAGAGTTAATTATGCCAGCAAATGATGATTTAGCTTTTCTTGTTAATTAACCGATGCACGCCCCAAATCAAGCCCGCATAAATTCCCACCCACGCCAGCAAAATAATCCATTGCCATTGCATAGGTAAATTCAAAGCGAACAAGGCAGAAGCACTACAAGCCGCCATCAGCACATATTCAGTCAACACCGTGCGCTTGTGCCCCCAACCGAGTTGCACCAAACGTTGATAATAATGCGAGCGATGCGCCAACCAGATTTTTTCGCCTTGCCACGCACGACGCGCTAAAGTCACCGTCGCATCGACAATAAACGGCGAGAAAATCAGCAAGGCAATCCACAACGGAAATATCCCTGATTGTGAACCCCACAAGCTCAAAGCAGCGGCTAATAAGCCCAAACTGGATGAACCTGTATCGCCCATAAAAATGCGCGCTGGGGGAAAATTAAAGATTAAAAATCCTAAAGTGGCAGCCACAATTAACAGATTTAACCCAACAAATAGCGAATTTCCCGCTAAAGTCCCTAAAATGGCCAAACTGCCAAATCCAAAAACTGCCATTCCCCCCGCAAAACCGTCCATACCATCCATAAAATTGTAGAGATTTATCCACCACACCACGAACAGCAATGAACCCAAAATTTGCAACACGCTGGGTAAATGCCAAAGCTGTCCTGCAATTTGGATTTCTGTAATCCATAAATTGCCATGCGCCAGTAGCAGATACGCAGCCAAGAAATGCACACCTAAACGACGCAAGGGCGATAAAGTGCGCCAGTCATCAATCAGGGAAACACTTGCGACTAATAACGTGCTAATCGCAATCCATAACAAAGGCTGAGCGGGTAAGTTGAATAAAAAAGCAGCTATTAGGGAATTAACCGCTAAACTCGTGAAAATCGCAATTCCCCCCGTCACAGGCGTGGGACGAGTATGCAAGGAGCGTGCATTAGGCGTATCCAACAAATTCAGACGCGCTTGAGGCGAGGCAAAATAATGGGTTAATCCCGCAGCAAGGCAAAAAGTGAACAGTAGCAGCGCGAAAGTCATGGTCGGCGCGAATTATTCTGGAGGAGTATCAGGGTTGGGATGAATGGTGATGCGGGCATCACAGTTTTCTTTCATTTGCGCCACAAAGGGATCACGCAACACTTCGGATTCTAAAGCATTTTGTTCCGCTTGTTGGGCGCGTTGCTGCTGAATAGCAGGGGTTTCAGCAACGATATTTTCAACTTGAATTTGTAAGGTAATCATTTGCCCAAGCACTTGCTGCAAGGCTTTTTCCAAACTCTTTTCACGATCTTTGCTGAAAAATACTTTATGATTCGAATTTAATGCCAAATGCCAAACCGTAGCATCTCGCTGTTTTAACACACAATTTAAAGCCAGTTGCAAGACAACTCCGCCGATAGGCAAACTACGCACAATGCTTGCCCAATCACTGTCACTGGTTACACTTGGCAAGGCAGGTGCAACAACAGGGGGCGGGGCAGATTGTGCGATTTGTTGTTGAGGCGCATGGTTGGGCGCGGGCGTTTGCACCGTGGGCGCAGCGGTTTGAATCAAACCTGCGGCGGGGCGAAATGCCAGCATTCGCAATAAAACCATTTCAAAACCACCACGCGGATCGGGTGCAAGCGGTAAATCTCTGCGCCCGTGCAAGGCAATTTGATAAAATAATTGCACATCTTCAGGCGATAAACTTTGTGCTAAAGCTTGTAATTGCTCACTTTCACCCAGATTCGGATCGAGACTATTGGGCACAAATTGCAGCAGTGCGATTTGTTGCAAACTGCTTAATAAATCCCCAAGCACGCTGTTAAAATCAGGATTGCGCTCTGCCAATTGGGCGACACGTTGCAGTAATTCGGGGGCATTTTGCGCGGCAAGGGCTTGTAATAATTCCAGCACTAAATGCTGATCCAACGTGCCCAACATATTTCCCACATCAGCTTGGGTTAATGCGCCCGCACCATAAGCAATCGCTTGATCGAGTAAACTTAAAGCATCGCGTAAACTGCCATCAGCCGCATGGGCGATGAGTTGTAAAGAGGGTAAATCATGGGCAATTTCTTCGGCTTGCATGATTTTTCCCAGATGCTGGGTAATTTGATCGACGGGCAGGCGTTTTAAACTGAATTGCAGGCAACGCGACAGAATTGTCGGCGGTAATTTTTGCGGATCGGTGGTTGCGAGCAAGAATTTGACGTGCGGCGGTGGCTCTTCCAAGGTCTTCAATAAAGCATTGAAGCTGTGCGTGGAAAGCATGTGCACTTCGTCAATTAAATAGACTTTGTAACGCCCGCGTGTGGGGGCATATTGCACGTTTTCGAGCAAATCACGGGTGTCTTCGACCTTGGTGCGTGAGGCTGCATCGACCTCAATCATATCCACGAAACGCCCCTCATCGATTTCCAGACAAGTTTTACACTGTCCGCAAGGATAGGCACTGATGCCCGTTTCACAGTTGAGTGATTTGGCTAAAATACGTGCAATCGTGGTTTTACCTACGCCGCGTGTTCCTGTGAACAGATAGGCATGGTGTAAACGATTATTATCGAGGGCATTTGTGAGAGCACGCAACACATGCGCTTGTCCCACCATTTCGGGAAAATTACGGGGTCGCCACTTTCGGGCTAGGACTTGATACGCCATGTTGATTTGCGTCTAAAATAAGGGAGCTTGGCGTGATTAGGGAGGCAACTCATGCCAGCGACACTTCGGCACACGTTCCACTGCTGCCGCTGCTTCTTTCCAGACCTGACGGGGTTCACAGTTTCGCATTGCGAAGGAACCGACATGAATCACCATAAACTGGCGGAGAGAGAGGGATTCGAACCCTCGATACGGATTAACGTATACACACTTTCCAGGCGTGCTCCTTCAGCCACTCGGACACCTCTCCAGCACCAACAACCAGATTTAACAGATGGTTGCTGTATTTAAGCTGCGTATGTTACTACGTAACACTACAGCCGTCTAGGTTTGGGCGTAAATATTTCAAGAAGTTTAGCTGTTGTTTAATAAAACTCGGTTTGTTTTTTACAGCGTGGAATGTCATCTAAGAAAAATTGTTTGCGTTCAGCACAAGTGAGACGAATATTTTCTATAGAACCGATTTGAAGTCTTGTGTAAGATATAAAAGATGAGGGATAGAGAATCAAAGCGAGATAAAATAAGTCCTTATTCCAGTAGTCTGAACGATGCAGAGTGGGCAGAGCTCCCCAAAGACTTCCCAGCGTATTCAACAGTCTAAATGAAATTATTGCACAAACTGACTTTTCAACATGAGAATATATTTTACATAGTGAATTTAGTGGAAATAATCTAATTTGGCTTAGAAATCGGCTTTGTCATCATCAACCAATATGGAAAAAATTTGGTGTTTCAGATGAAACATCAGCAATTACACATTTACGAGATAAAATTCAAAAGCATGAGGAACGGTTAAAGTTAATTAGTCCTGATAGTGTGAAATTACTCGAAAATGAAGGAATACTACAACGTGCTCGTAGAGTTTGTTCCATAGATACAATTCAACATTTCCGAGGCGTGACAGTAACTCATCAGGTTGAATCTATGGATGGTTTTAATAAGTTGATAGATAAATGCTTTCAGGAAGATAACACCCTGAAAGTGGAAGTCTTTCACAAAGGAGCATCGAAAAGTATTTTATGGACTCCTGCATAGGAAAATAAAGATCAGAACTACTTGAGAGATATGTATTTCTATACATGTTTGTTGTTCAGAAACTATTGCCAAAATAAAGGGCACTATTTTGGATCGTTCCAATTACAAAAACTATATTATCCTGATCACGAGTGTTGCTTTACAGCCCTTGTATGATTCATCCTAATTGATTGCACTATTACTGTGTTCATCTTAATCTTTCAAGGATTCACAACACAGTTAAAACTTCAGCACGTTCGTGAATTTCAAAATAACCAACTGATTTACCACGAAAACAATCACAAGCTAAAACCCCCGATATTTTTGCCCCGTTTGGCTGACAAACTATAGATTTTATTAAGATGCAATGGTACGCTTAAGACTGTAGATGAGTCTCACTCTCAACTAAATTCTTATTTAGGAGTTATTCATGAGCAGCACCAGTCTTGCACAATTAAAACCCGGTCAAATTGGTATCATTACGAATTTAGATATAGAAGAAGGTTTATATCGTCGCCTACTGGCAACAGGCGTGCGGATTGGTAAACCCATAGAAATGTTACGCAGCATATTTTCACACGGACCTTTGCATGTCCGCATCGGCATGACCGAAATTATGCTGCGTCGTACAGAAGCTCAAAATATTAAGGTGACTATCACTTCATGAAACGTGTCGCGCTCTTAGGAATGCCCAATACTGGCAAATCAACCTTTTTCAACCGCATCACGGGCGCAAGTGCCCGCGTCGGCAATTGGCCAGGAATGACAGTGGAATTGATGACAGCGAAATTGCTGATCGGCTCTTCTATGGTTGAATTTATTGATTTGCCAGGGATTTATGATTTACCGGGGCTTTCCGAAGACGAAAAAGTTGTTGAGCGTTTTTTAGAAACTATGCCCTTGGATTTGTTAATCGTTGTGGTCAATACCACTCAGATTGAACGCCAATTAGGCTTATTGCTGCAATTACGTCAGTTACAATTACCGACTTTAGTCGTGCTCAACATGGCAGACGAAGCCCAACAATTTGGGGTCAAAGTCGATATTGAACGTCTTTCTAAAAGTCTGGGCATGTCGATGGTTTCCATTAGTGCCAAATATGGACAAGGCTATCCTGCTTTTTACCAAGAAATCCAAAAATTATTAGCCGATTCCACCGCGAGCACGGTGCAAGGTTTACCGCATTTCTTAAGCCATGAAGAACTTGCCCCCCAAGTCGATGCCCTGATTAAACAATCGGTTGAAGTGCCGCTACAACTCTCGCCCACCCTGACCCACAAGCTGGATCGAATTTTCCTGCATCATTGGTTAGGATTGCCGATATTTTTCTTCATCATGTATTTGTTGTTTCAGGGAATTTTTTTATTGGGCACACCGCTGCAAGATGGCATGGAATGGATACTCACCGCATTTAAAGAAACTTATCTTGCCCCGCTTTTGATGGATTTGCCCAAACCTTTACAAGGCTTGTTGCTCGATGGGATTTATGATGGGGTGGGCACAGTTGCGACCTTTATTCCCATGATTTTGCTGTTTTTTCTGTTCATGACGGTGGTGGAAGACTCGGGCTATTTGTCCCGCGCCGCGTTTTTGATGGATGTATTAATGTCCAAAATGGGATTAGACGGACGCAGTTTTGTGATGATTCTCATGGGTTTTGGCTGCAACGTGCCCGCTTTGATGGGAACACGGGTGATGCAATCACGTCGTCTGCGTTTATTGAGTATGTTGGTGATTCCTTTCGCCTTATGTTCCGCGCGTTTACAAGTATTTTTATTTTTCATTGCCACGTTATTTAAGCCCGAACAAGCACCCTTGGTGTTGTTAAGTTTGTATATCGCAAGTTTTGCGGCAGCATTTGGAACAGCGTATTTATTCAAGGGCAGGTTTGCCAACAGCGAGCCGTTTATTTTAGAAATTCCGCCGTATCGCTTGCCCACGTTACGCCATATGTTTTTGCGTAGTTGGTTGGAATTACAACATTTTATCGGACGTGCCAGTAATTTCATTGTGGTGGGGGTAATTTTGGTCTGGGTTTTAACCCATTTCCCCCCTGCCGCAGACCCCGCCAGTGCGGAAACTTTAGCAGGACGTTTGGGACATTTTCTTGCACCCATTTTTGAGCCGATTGGTATCGGGGCGCAGTTGGTGATTGCGCTGATGTTTGGATTTGTGGCAAAAGAAATCGTGGTCGGGGCGTTGGCAGTGATTTACGGTTTAGATAATTCACATTTAACCCAAGCGATTGCCCAGCAGGTTGATTGGATACAGGCGTATAGTTTTATGCTGTTTACGCTGTTGTATTCGCCTTGTTTGTCCACGGTGGCAACGATTCGGCAAGAATCTCAAAACTTGCGGTTTACGATTTTCAGTTTGTTATGGTCGTTTGGGCTGGCGTGGGTGGTGTGTTTTATTTTTTATCAAAGTGCACGTTGGTTGGTACGTTAGAGGAAAACTCGTGGCTTGGGCTGGCGATAAGAGATTTTTGAAATGATAGAAATTGGCGATATTGTTCAAGTGGATTATGACCTCACAGATACGCCCTTAAAAATGGGAATGTTGGGAACTGTTGTACATCAACACACAGCACACGCCTATGAAATAGAAGTGTTGGATGATGTTTTTGAGGGATGTACTTTTGCGATTCAACCCGAACAAGTCACTGTGGTGTGGAGTATTCGTCAGTCCACATGGTTACCTAAACGTAAAATTGCAATGCAAACCGCATGGCATATTGTGAAAGGCATACATAAGAGCTTTTCAGAAAGCCAGAAACTTGCTTGGCAAAACGTCGGGAAAATTCAAGAGTATTCTAGTAATCGCGAACTGACAGCTATTGTTTGATGTTGGGTTGCCAGAAGCAACCCAACCTACGCGGTTTACCAACCCTCTAATATCTTTAGTATTTCAGATAAACTAGATACACATGAATCTAGCATTTGATAAGCCTGCAACACCACAGGTTCATTTCGGTCTATACGGACTAATTTAAAAGCGTCATTAGTTTTTCCATCACTGGGTAAATGTGCATCAGCAAGTCTAAGGTCATACACTCCTGCTAAAGCTGACATAATATTTCTTGCCCTTTCTGCCCCTACCTTTGAGGCTAATAACTTTTCTAGGGACTTTAGAGAACCCCATTTTTCACCTTTAGATGGGGATACTATTTTTTGTATTGCCCCTGCGTTTAAGCTATCAGCAGTTAATCTAGCAATATCTTTTGCCAGAGCAAATAAACTTGCATCATCTGTGGCTCTAAATCTATGCACTTTAAGCAGTAACTCTGGAGTTATTTCATGCTGATTAAACAATAAAAATCCTAATTTCTGCTGACTAATTTCATTGAGGGACTTTATAACTTCACAAAATAATGTTTCAGGTGCTTTTGTATCAGTAGGATCACATCTTACTTGTGACGCTAATAACTCATCAGATACTCCACCATCAGGTGTAATATTGTGAGCATTCCAGATTTGTTGTTGCCAATTGGGAAGCAAGCCTATATCTTTTGCATAAACATTGATATACCCCAAACTATTCATTCCAAAATGAACGCTATCTTCAGTTGAACATGCAATACTGCCCGTGTTTCGTGTATAAAACGTTAAAGAACCTCCTCGACGATTAGATAAAGCCATTATTACATCAGATTTAAACCACAACCACTGACGTAAACTACAAAGATCATTACCTTTAACCATCTTGCCATCAACATCAATAATAAAAAAAACTGGAGGTGTTTCATCTCTTCTGATTTTTGAACTATATTTGCCAGGTTCTACCCATTCGTTATGCCAAAATTCCCCTAATATTCGATACAGCTTTTTCCCTGTGGAATAAAACTCCCATGATTCTGATCTCGAGTGTTCATCAGCAGGAATTTCCGAAAGGTCAGGCACATCGCAAGTCTCATCAATGTCTGTTCGTGAAAAATGGTGTACCGCCGTTTTTGTACCATATGTGTAACCACCTTCATGTATAGGAATAATACGACCTTCCCAACGGTCTAATTTAACTTCCTCACGTTTTTCGCCGTCTTTCCAATCAATAAAAGACATGTCATTGACAATAACGTCTCTCCCATAATAAGAAGAGATATAAAGCCCCATGTTTCTGGCGCATAAATAATCCTTTAAATATTCAGTTTTCATTTCTAACAATACAGGCTGTTGATCATCACTTTTTTTCAGTCTTGCAACTTCGATATATCCAGATTCGGGACAAATCCAAATATCCCCTTCTCTGTACAAGCCAAGTGTTAAAACTACATCCTGATGTAAATGCCAATCTTCAGGATACTCGCCAACACTTGGCTGAACTAACACTAGATAAATACCTTCAACACAAATTCCTTGATTATTTTCATAAATAAAAGCATCCGCAGGAAAATACGTTCCATCTTCATGACAATAACCAGAGTGAGGAGAACGAAGCCCCATATCTCTCCATCTTAATTCTTCAGCGTAATCTTTTTTATCTACAGGAAAAACAGCGCAACTAGCCCCAAAAAAAACGTCTTTGTAACCTTCATAACCATGCTTTCCACTTTGTTCACATTGAACGGCTTTGAGAGGAATCCAAGCTGATTTATTAAAGCTTTTACGACGTATATCAGACATTTCAAACCAATCTTGATTCATTTTATTTCCTTAATTAACAATGAGATTTAGATAATGTATTACCAAAGGTTCAAGACCCGCTAGACATCCAAAACCCAGCAGGTCTAATTTCACTACTGAATCAAGCGTTTAACCTTACCACAGGCAATATAAGAACCGCCTTTGGGCGCTTCAATCACTTCATCAACCACATACAACACTCCGAGTTCCCGAATGCTGCGCGGAAAACGAATATTATAATCAGGGTTATAACCATCCGAAACCACCCGCGCCCGCAACTTTGAACCCTCTTTCACGCATTGCACCAACACCCCAGTACCCACGCTGTCCGTAGTTTCCAAATCTGCCGCCGTAGCAGGTGCACTCGACGCTTTTGGCGGTTTTCTGGTGGCAGAACCACGCGAAGACTTGCGATTTTGATAAGCTTGTTGTTGCTCTGGCGTGACCAGCAAACGAATTTCACCCAGCGCGCGGTAAAATGTACCATTCGCCGCCAACTCCACTGCTTCCACCAAATATTGCGCCCCATCCTCACGAATCGCACGCGGAAACTGCACATGAAAATCAGGATTGTAGCCCGCAGAAATCACTTTCATGCGTAATTTCCCACCTTCACGGAAACATTGTAAAACTACACCATTTTCTGAAGAATTTACCATCGGCAAATCATAAACCGCATTACTGGTACTCACGCCGCGCAGGCTTAAATCACCACGATTACGATAGGTAGATTGGTAAGATTGGTCTTTCAATTCCTTGCGTAAATTTGCACCGTAATGCCGACTTTCCAATTGCTTGGCAAAGAAATTGAGTTGTTCCATTTCTTCTGCTAATTCAAAAGTTTCCTGTAAAGACTCTTGAATACTTTTCAGCAGAAAATTGACCACTTCATGTAATTTCTGAGCCGCTTGCTGATATTCGCCCTTATCCGCTAATTCAATCGCATCATCTTTCACTTTGGCAATGCGTAGGCGATTACTTTGTTCTAAAACCTGTTGCAAAGGCGGCACGCTGGCAACCGCTTCGGGCGTGTCCACCGCAATGCTGATGCTGCACTCCTCGTTAAACACGCTAATCGCTTCATTGACCACCGCTTGATAACGATATTGCAAAGTGAAAATAGGCATCGTCCCGACTTGCGCCGAGGCAGGAATACTCAACGCCAAAGAAAGCATTTTATCTTCAACCGCATACACATCCCCGAGCAGCAATTCCACGGCGGGCGGTTTATCTTTTTGTCGATAATTGTTTAACACCTGTTCGATTTGCACATTATTTTGCGGCGTGAGCGTCACCACCAAATCTTGCGCCACCAAGGAGCTGAGGCTTTCCAATTCAATCCGAAACACTTCGACCAAATCTTCAGGGGTTTGAATGAAGTAGAAGTTTCCGCTGCCACTTTTCGCCATGCCAATCAGCAAGTCTTCATTAAAATGACTGCCAAATCCCAGCGTGGTGGTGCTGATATGGTCGTTCAGATTTTTTTGCTGCGCGGTGTTGAGCAGCACTTTATTATCCGTAATGCCGACATTGGCTTGCCCGTCAGTGAGCAGCAACACGCGGTTAATTTTGTCAGCGGAATACTGCGCTTGCACATGTTCACAGCCGCGCAGCCAGCCGCCGCTTAAATTGGTACAACCGCCCGCATCCACTTTATTCAGCAAGGTGTAGATAATATCTTTGTTTTTAACCAGTTGTGGCTCAAACAAGGTGTCTACATCATCGTCATAAACGACCACAGACAAGGTATCTTCGGCGGTTAATTTTTCAACCAACAACCGCGCCGCATTAAGTGCCTGTTTAAGCGGTTTTCCCGCCATTGAGCCAGAACGGTCAATCACGATGCTCAAATTCAGCGGACGACGTTTTGGCACTTCGTGGGTGGTGGGTTTGAAATGAATTTGTAAATCAACAAAACTGATTTGATTGACAGAAATCGGGGAACGGCTAAATTGATACACAGCTTGTAACATCAGCAACTCCTTAGGGTTGTGGGCGCAGTTAAGCTTTGATCTAACCCATTATTTATGAATTTAATGCGAAAAAATATGTGTAATTTGAAGCTTAGACCTTTGTGCACGCGGCGTAAAGGGAGTTTGGGTATCAGGCTGAAAAGTTGGATATTTAGAGGGGGTTTAGCCTTCCCCTTTGAAAAAATGGGAGTGAGGGGGATTTAAGATCGTGGAAATTTTGGGGATTTTTAAATCCCCCCGTATTCCGCTTACGCTCCATACAGGCTCTGCGGCACTGTCATTAAGTTAAGAGTCAGAATGAATGTTTACGCTGAATTCGATGGTAATGTAATAAGTGGCGAGCTGTCTTAGGTATTCTAGGCGTGGTCAGTTTTTCTTTACACAAAGTCGGATTAGTCGCAAATAACTTTCGTAACTTCTTTAAAACTCTCGTCATAGGAATATTGCTAAAAAGTAAATTCAAAGCTTCTGTTTTAATAGCATGCAATGAAACGCTGTGATTAACTTGTTGCTGATTTTTACCCCATAAAATCGACGGTTACAGAGTAGTAACTCCGTGTCCTTGCGAACATCCATTAAGTGTTTTATTGCTAAATCAACTTCAGATGTACGGACTACTCCACATTCCGCTGTGAGCACTCTTCGATTTAAAACATCATATAAGACCAATAATTGGCTGTAATTTTAATTACTGTAGCTTATCGCTCCAAATTGCTCTTTTATCTGAGCTCCTTTTGGTAATATCACTTTTGAGCCGTCAATCACTAACACTCTCAAGTCCTTATGTTTTTGTAAATACCATCTCTGTAGTAAAACTCTACGTTGTGGTGATTGAGGACTATAAATGCCGTATGTTTAAGATTCGCCCGTGCTTGCCTAAATACGCTGCTGCTCACGGTGTCTCCTTCAAACCATTCGTTGAGTCTTAATTGTAAACTTTTCACGCTTTTTTGCATTATGAACATCATATTTATTCAAGGCAAGTTATATGCGGATAAAGGCTATATTTCTAAAGCTTTAAAGCAAAGTCTTAAAGCGCAAGGAATTGAATTAATGACCTCTATTCGTAAAAACATGAAGAAAGAAGTCTTAAGTAATTTTGACAGGGTCATATTACGAAAACGCACACTGATTGAAACCGTGTTTGGTCAACTCAAAAGTATTCCACAGATTGAGCATTCGCGGCATCGTAACTTGTTGGGTTTTATGGTCAACGTGTTAGCGGGGCTTATCGCTTACTCTTGGAAAACTAAAAAACCTTCTTTGAACTTACGTTTGAACCCTGATTTTAGTGAGCTGGCTGCATCATAGGATTCTTTTCAAACCCATTATTTCTCAATAACTCGACGTACTCAGGTTAACTTAATAGCCTTAATAGCAGTGTGACTCTGCGGCGCGGACGACTCCACCCCTTTTCCTAAAACAAAATCACTGTTAAGCTCGTTGCTCATTTAAGAGCGAGTCTTTTTCGATTATGAAATTTCGTGAACATCTGGTGAAAGCCTTGCTGCATGGCTTGGCGCGTTTGTCTTTACAACGTATTCATAACATTGCGGACGCTTTGGCAAAAATCATGTTGCGACTGCGTAAAAGTCGTGCAACCCGCACCATTAGCACCAATATCAAACTGTGTTTCCCCGAATTATCCCCCGAGCAACAAGCGCAATTAAGCCGTGATTGTGTGCAACAAAGTAGCCGTTGTTTTGCCGAATTAAGCGCGTTGTGGCTGTGGTCGCCCGAGCGGATTATGCAATTGGTGAAACAGGTTTCAGGCTTAGAATATTTGGACACTGCAATGGCACGCGGCAAAGGCGTGATTTTACTGACTCCACATTTGGGCGCGTGGGAAATGGCAGGATTATTTGCCTCTTCGCGCTACAAAATCACCAGTTTATACCGCCCTCCCAAAATGCAAGGTTTAGAAAGCTTGGTGAAAGCTGGGCGTGAAAGCATGGGCGCACGTTTAGTGCCGACAGACTCCGCAGGGATTAAAGCCTTGTTTCAAGCTTTGCGCCGTGGCGAAATCGCAGGGATTTTACCAGATCACGAACCCAGTCGTGGTACGGGAGCGTTTGCCCCTTTCTTTGGTGTTCAAGCCTATAGCATGATTTTAGTGGCACGCTTGGCACAAAAAACTGACGCAACGGTGATTTTTACTTTTGCTGAACGTTTGCCCGCTGCCCAAGGTTTTCACTTACATTTCTTGCCCGCTGATCCTGAAGTCAATAACGCTGATTTAAGTGTGGCAGCGGCGGCATTAAATGCAGGAGTGGAGCGTTGCGTGCGTATTTGCCCAAGTCAGTATCAATGGGGTTATAAGCGTTTTAAATCGCGCCCTGAAGGGGAAGAACGGTTTTATCCGTAGGAACTGAAGCCCCCCCCTAAAGGGGAGGGCTGCGTCAAAGAAGCTAAAGATTAGATATAATATGCGGTCAAATATGCATAATTCTTAACTAATTGATTATTTTGAGAAGATATGAACAGTGCGATGGTTCGTTTTGCAAAGCACCATAGGACATTATTAGCAAACCAGATTCCTTTACCTCGTGGCAAGATTCCTTCTAAAAATAATAAGCAGCTAATGATAAAATAGGGAAATCGAGAAAAGATTAACATTAGGTCAAATACCTTGTTTAGATGTTATCTAAAAATAATGATTCTTATCATCATAGAGAAATTTTGATTTAAACTGCGGCTGAAATCAATTTTAAAAGTCGTTGTAATGCCCCGCGATTTTTTTCCACAAAAGCTTTACCGCGTGCTCCTGTTGCTTGGCGTAATTCTATATCTTGTGCATAGCCCAAAACTTGATTTGCTAATTCTTGCATATTATGGACTTTGACAGCTGCTTGTTCTGATAATAAACGCTGACTTATTTCTTTAAAATTAAAAATATGTTCCCCAAAAATTACGGGTAAACCTAAAGCGGCAGGTTCTAATAAATTATGTCCCCCTGTGGGCACTAAACTTCCCCCAATAAACGCTATATCTGACGCAGCAAATAACAGCATTAATTCGCCCATGGTGTCGCCCAGATAAATGGCAGTTTCTAAATTGGCAATTTCGCTCAAACTGCGGCGTTTAAATTGAGAATCTGATTGTTTACATATAATTGCGACTGCGTTAAAACGTTCTGGATGGCGTGGCACAAGAATTAATAATAAATTGGGTACTTGGACGCGTATTTGCTGAAAAGCTTCTAAAATTATTTCATCTTCGCCCGCGTGCGTGCTCGCGGCAATCCATACTATCCGTTCACCAAATTGCTGACGCAAGAGCTGCCCTTGTCGTTGTAATTCGGGCGATACTTCTAAATCAAATTTAATACTACCAATGACTTTTAAAATTTCAGCAGGCACGCCCAATTGCTGGAAACGCGCGGCTTCTTCAGTCGTTTGTACTGCAATGCAGTGTAAACTTTGCAGCGCGGGACGAATGAGTTTCACCACACGCTGATAGCCCGCCGCCGAACGTGCGGACAAGCGCGCATTAGCTAAAATTACAGGGATTTCATGTTGTTGACAAATATGCAGCAAATTCACCCACAGTTCAGTTTCCATCAAAATTAATAAACGTGGTTGCACGGCTTTCACAAAACGCCGCATCGCAATCGGTAAATCATAGGGCAAATAGACGTGGCTGACTTGTCCCGCAAAGCTCGCCTGCACTCGCGCTGAACCTGTGGGCGTGGTGGTGGTAATTAAAATCGATAATTCAGGATATTGGGTTAATAAAGCTTTAATTAAGGGCTGTGCGGCTTGAAATTCACCTACTGAAACCGCGTGTATCCAAATACCGTGCGGGGCAATTTTGGGCAGAGTAAAAGCGAAGCGTTCGTCCCAACGTTGCCAATAGGCGGGCGCACGTCTGCCGCGCCACAACAGGCGTAAACACACGAAAGGCATTAATAAATAAAGTAAAATACTGTATAACGCACGCAAGTTTAAACCCTTTTTTATCATAAACCACGTTCTAAAGAAGTCCCACCTCATTTGGTGAAAGCCACTTTATTCTTGAAAACCGACCGAAGCTATTCTACCCGATGAATCTCATTTTGGCTTTCTAACATGATTACCTTTTAAGACAATGACACGGATGACAGTGTGGAAATATATGACCTCTCCTTACTTAATAGGGCGAAATTATAAAAATATCTCCTTTAGCCTTACAGGAAAATTAGTATAAAATGCACATAATATGTCTATACTGTGAACAGACATCTCGAACACCGTGAGAACGTATTATGTGGAAAGGCTGGCTAGGTTTAATGATTGGCTATTGCTGTTGTAGTAATGTGTTAGCCGTACAACATGCAACCCTAGCCCTTGGCATGATTGACGGTAAGGCATGGCAAGCCGAAGGTGTAAGTTTACAACTACAATTAACCGAACCTTTGGCAATGAAACTGGAAATTGCGAGCTTGCATTTGCCTTCATTGCCACAAGCTTTACATAAAGTTGAAATCACTTGTCCGCATATCGAATACCGTGCCGACTTGATTGCTTGCGCCAAAGCACAATTATCCTTGCCCGCGCTCAGCAAAACTGTGGCAGACCTCAGTTTTCAATATCATCCTGCAACCCAAAAAATCCAATTAAAATTGCAATCATGGGCGGTGGCGGGCGGCACTTTGGCGGGCGAGGTCGAATCTGCGGGCGAACAAATCCAAGTCGATTTACAAGCTTCTCAACTCAATTTAGCTTCGTTATTGAAAAACTTAGAAATTCCGCCAGAAACCGCGATGAACTTAGCGGGCATTGCCCAATTTAAAGTAAAAGCGACGATGGGTGGGCAACATTCGCAAGTGCAAGTTGATGGGCAAACCACGCGTTTATATTTCAGCAGTGCAGATGCCAGCCATGCAGGCGAGCAATTAAATTTAGCGTTTAATATCAAAGCGAAACAAAACCAAGACGCTTGGCAAATAAACAGCGATTTGAAACTGTTGGCGGGCGAGATTCTCAGCCAACCGCTTTATATCAAGCTTGAAAAAAATAAACCGATTGAAGCAAGCCTTGCTGCAAATTATCAAGACAACGCGCTACATCTTCAGAATTTTCAATATCATCACGCCGACATTTTAAATTTGGGCGCACAAGGCAAGTTCAAATTTTCTACACCGTTCACGGTTGAAAATTTGCGGGTGATGTTACCGAAAACGTTGTTACAGCCTGTTTATAAAGCTTATTTGCAAGAAGGCGCGGAAAAAGAATCCGCTTTAAGCAGTTTGCAATTGCGGGGCGATATTGCGCTGCAACTGGATTGGGATCAAGAACAAGGCACATTTCGTAGTCAATTGCATGATATTCATGTGGAAGATACGAATAAACGCTTTGCTTTTCATGGGCTTGATGGTGAATTAATCTGGGGCAGTGAAAAAGCGGACGCGCCTTCGTATTTAAACTGGCAAGCGGGTTTTATCGCAAAACATATTCCGCTTGGGGCAAGTGGTTTGAAAGCGGTATTACAAGGGCATAGCATACGTTTATTGGGCGCGCTTAATCAGCCCGTGCTCGATGGCGCGTTTCAAATTGATAAATTACACCTGCATGATGTGGGTTTAGAAACCATGCACGGCGATTTCAGCGCGAATTTACAGCCAATTTCCTTGCCCGCTTTGTGTACGGCTTTGGATTTTCCCAAACTGAATGGACAATTATCAGGTTCGATTCCTTCGGTGCGTTATCATCAAGATGGCATTGATTTAGGCGGCGCACTCACGGTGCAAGCTTTTGATGGGGAAATGATTATTCGCACTTTGCACATTGATAAATTGTCGAGTCGCAGCCCTATACTCAGTGCGGATATTGCCGTGAAACAATTTGATTTAGCAACTTTAACTCAAGTCACTGAATTTGGTGAAATTCAAGGGCGTTTGTCGGGCAAAATTCAGGGGCTGAAAATGGTGAATTGGCAACCGATAGCATTTAACGCCTTATTAATCACCCCAAAAGATGATGACAGCACCCATTTAATCAGCCAAAAAGCGGTAAATAACTTGACAAGTTTAGGCGGTAATGGCGCAATTAACGCGCTGTCACGCGGCGTGCTCAGTTTCTTTGAAAACTTCAGTTATGAGCGTTTGGGCTGGGGCTGTCGTTTAGAAAATGGGGTCTGCGAAATGCGTGGAGTCGAAGATGCCCCCAATGGCTATTATATTGTGAAAGGCGGCGGTTTGCCGCGCATCGATGTGATAGGTTATAACAAGCGGGTCAATTGGGATGTACTCTTGAATCGTTTGAAAGCCGTCACTAAATTACAAAAGCCGATTATTAAATAAGTTTAAAGCAGCCCCCAAATTAAACATTTAAAGAAGCCCCCAACCCCCTAAAGGGGGCTAGATACAGAAGGTGTTTAATATTTAAAGCCCCCTTTAGGGGGTTGGGGGCTGTAGTCAATTCACTTCCACCACTCTCACTAGGAGAATAGTATGCAACCTAATAAAGTTGTAGATTTTAACAGCGCGGCAAGCGCACTGGGCACAACGGTTGTCAGCACCAGCGATACCAATAAACTGATTCGTAACACTTATATGTTGTTATCGATGACGCTATTATTCAGTGCTGTCACTGCAGGCATTGCGATGGTCACCGCTATGCCCCCGATTCATTGGGCAATCACTTTAGTGGCTTATTTTGCTCTGTTTTTTGCAACTGCCGCACTGCGTAATAGCGTTTGGGGCTTGGTTGCCGTGTTTGCGTTGACGGGCTTTATGGGCTTCACCTTAGGGCCGATTTTAAATTTATACATGTCCCGTTTTGCCAACGGCAATATGTTAGTCATGATGTCTTTTGCCTCAACCGCTGCCGTGTTTGTGAGCTTATCCGCTTACGCTTTGACCACCCGTAAAGACTTCAGTTTCTTAGGAAACTTCATTTTTGCAGGCATGATTGTCGCGATGTTATTAGGTATTGGCGCGATTGTGTTCCAATTGCCGATGTTATCTTTAGGCATCTCCGCAATGGTGGTGTTATTGATGGTGGGTTCAATCCTGTTCCAAACCAGCGAAATTGTGAACGGTCATGAAACCAATTACATCATGGCAACTGTCGGCTTGTATGTCTCGATTTACAATTTATTTATCAGCCTGTTGCAATTATTAGCCGCTTTGTTTGGCGAAGAATAATCCTATAATCCAGTTTAGCCTTCAGCGCGTTAGGCAAGGCTAAACCTGATAATCTGTCAGAATCAGTTCAGCACGCATTATTTTTAATACTTACCCGCGCCGCTTGAAATCCTGATTCTGACAATTTTCTCCTCACCCCCAAAAACCTATTAAATTTGGCAGAATGCTTGCATACGCCTTATCACATCGTGCTTAAAAAACTAAGCAGCACCGTTCTGATTCAATAATCATTTTAGAAATACCGCCGTGAATGACTCGAAATAAGAGATTATTCGCTGCAAACTCAGGTTATAATAACGCCATACTATCTACATGCTTAGATTCGCATGGTAGGATAAAGCGGTGTAAAATAGCCCCTATTATGCCAAGTCAAACATAGACTTTAATCAAAGTTGCCTCATTGTTGGCTTGCTCAAAGACGTGCTAATTGGTAAAGTGCTCAGTTGCTTAAAATGGTAAAGAAGTTTCCTTATGACCGCCATGTGTGGGATAAACAGCAGGTTTTTAGCTGCATTTGGAATCATTCTATATAAATGGCTCTCGTGTGATTTTCCCAAATAACAACGTTCAACCCTGCCATTTTGCTTTTGTGTTAAATTTACATCACGGGATTGATCTACTTTCATGTTCAAGCGCATACGCGGACTTTTTTCAAACGACCTTTCTATTGATTTAGGTACAGCCAATACCCTGATTTATGTGAGAGGACAAGGGATTGTTCTCAATGAGCCTTCTGTGGTGGCAATTCGTCAAGGACGTGACGGTGAAGGCGCAAAAAACATCGCGGCGGTCGGTCTCGAAGCCAAAATGATGTTAGGACGCACTCCCTTTCATATCAGCGCGATTCGCCCCCTTAAAGACGGTGTCATTGCCGACTTCACCATTACCGAAACCATGCTGCAACACTTTATTCGTAAAGTGCACGAAAACCGCTTTTTACGCCCCAGTCCACGGGTTTTAGTTTCTGTACCTTGCGGTTCTACCCAAGTGGAACGTCGCGCAATTCGTGAATCTGCGATGGGTGCAGGTGCACGCGAAGTGCACTTAATCGAAGAACCAATGGCGGCGGCGATTGGTGCAGGAATGCCCGTCAGTGATGCTACAGGTTCGATGGTGGTTGACATCGGCGGCGGCACTACGGAAGTTGGAATTTTATCCCTCAATGGGATTGTGTATTCTGAATCGATTCGTATCGGTGGCGACCGTTTTGACGAAGCGATTATTAACTATGTGCGCCGTCACTATGGCACAGTGATTGGGGAAGCCACCGCAGAACGCATTAAACATGAAATCGGTTCGGCGTTTTCTTCCAAAGAATTACGTGAAATTACGGTTCATGGTCATAACCTCGCCGCAGGTATACCCCGCAGCATCAAACTCAATAATCATGAAGTGCTCGAAGCCTTACAAGAACCTTTAGCGGGGATTGTTGGGGCGGTGAAAACTGCCTTGGAAAAAACTCCGCCTGAACTGGGTTCAGATGTGGCTGAAAAGGGCATGGTGTTGACTGGTGGTGGTGCGTTATTGAGGGATCTGGATCGCCTGTTAATGGATGAAACGGGTTTACCCGTGATTATTGCTGATGACCCCTTAACCTGTGTTGCACGCGGCGGCGGTCGTGCCTTAGAAATGATTGAAGAACATGGGATTGGAGTATTCGCTTTAGAAAGCTAAGCGTGAGGAAATTTCCATTAAATCACTATTTATTCAAAATCCTTCTATCACCCTGCGGGCAATTTTCTTTCTCGGTATTTCTGTAGCCTTAATGGTTGCAGATTACCGGTATAGTTATGTCAAACAAATTCGTACTGACTTATCTGCGGCGATATATCCTTTGCAATATCTAGTGAGTCTGCCTGTGCAAACGGGACAGTGGCTTTCGCAAAATTTTTCCACACGCGGACAATTACTCAACGAAATGGCACAATTGCGTGAGCGTAATTTACTGCTCCAAGTTTCACTGCAAAAATATGAAGACTTGAAGAGTGAAAATGAGCGGCTGCGCACTTTGCTAGATTCCTCGATTAAATTGGGCGAGCGGATGCTGTTGACGGAAGTATTAGCGGTGGATTTAGACCCCTTTGCTCGCAAGATTATGATTAATAAAGGGACATCACAGGGCGTATTTAATGGACAGCCTTTGTTAGATGCTTATGGGGTTTTGGGACAAGTGACCAATACCGGCCCTCAATCCAGTACAGTTATGCTGATTACAGACCCCAGCCATGCCCTGCCTGTGCAAGTGGTGCGCACGGGCTTACGGACTATCGCTATGGGCATGGGCGCGACCAATCGCTTAAAACTTTTATACCTGCCAAATAACTCAGGGATTAAAGTCGGGGATTTATTGGTGACTTCGGGTTTAGGTGGACAATTTCCCGCAGGCTATCCCGTCGGCACCGTGGCAGAATTTACCCCCGACATTGGGCAACCTTATGCACAAGTGCAAGCGATTCCCAGTGCACATTTAGAACGCAATCGTGAAGTTTTGCTGGTATGGACGAGTGAAGAAAAGCAAAAAGCAGCCTCAGGCGGCGGTGAAGAAAAACCATGAGTCGTAAAAAACATCATGGCGGTTGGGTGATTCTGACTAGCCTATTGATAGGCTTAATGTTCACCATTATGCCCTTGCCGTCATGGGCGGTGGCATGGCGACCTGATTGGGTGGCTCTGATTTTATTGTATTGGTGTATTGCGTTACCTCAGCGCGTGGGGATTACTTCGGCGTGGATTGTGGGGATTTTTGAAGATATTTTGACCGATACTTTATTAGGACAGCATTCTTTAAGTTTGATTTGTCTTAGCTATATCAGCGTGAAACTACACCGCCGTATTCGGGCATTTCCCATCTGGCAACAAGCGGTTGGGGTGTTTGTGTTAATGCTGCTCAGTGAAATTTTAAGTATTTGGATACGCAGCCTGTTGGGCGCACAACATACGGACTGGTCGTTTAGTTATCCTGCCATCAGCAGCATGTTGTTATGGCCTTGGATTTTTGTGATGTTGCGGGATATTCGACGGATGTATCATGTATTTTAGTCAACGCATTCGGTTTTCAGTCTCAACAGATTTCTAAGCTAAACTTTACCGAGAAATGCCTAAGCTTGCTAGTTTTTGTGTATGAGGCTATGCGAATATACCCCACAAAATTTAACCCTAAAAAGGTTTAGCATGGCAAAACCCACTTATCCCGTCACCCCTGCGATTCGGGCCTTGCGACAAGCACAAATTGCCTTTGACTCCCACTTATATGAATACGAAGCCCAAGGCGGTACTGCGGTTTCAGCCCGTGAATTGCAGGTTGATGAACACTGTGTGATTAAGACCTTGGTGATGGAAGATGAAAATAAACACCCCTTCATTATTCTCATGCACGGTGACAAACAAGTTTCTACCAAGCAACTGGCACGCGACTTGAAAGTCAAAGCGGTGCACCCTTGCACGCCTGAAATTGCGAATAAACATACAGGTTATTTAGTGGGCGGAACTTCTCCGTTTGGCACAAAACATCCGCTGACGGTTTACATGGAAAAAACCATTTTAGCACTCCCTACCATTTATATTAATGGGGGTAAACGCGGCTATTTGGTCAGTGTCTCGCCACAAGATATACTCGAATTATTGAAAGTGAGCTTGGTTGAAGTGGGAATATGAAACAAACATTGTATGAAGTTTTACGGGTTGAACCCACTGCCACGCCTGAAGATATTCGTTATGCGGCACAACGGCTAGCCTATAAATACAATCCGAAACAACACCCCAATAATCCCAAGGTGCTGGCTTATTTTCGACAGATTCAACAGGCATACCGTATTTTAAATAATGCGGCAACCCGTGCCGCCTATGATGCCAAACTCAACGAAATTATTTTACCCAGTGCTGAGCAGCCTACTATTCTTGTAGAACCTTCCCCGCTCGCCACGCCTATCAAAGATACGCGAATTTTTCCCGCCGTGGGAAATGTAGAAATAGCAGTGCCGCCTAAAGCTATACATAAAACGACAAGCCTTGTGGAAAACACGCAATATCGCGCCCATTTGCATTGGTTTAGTTTTGTACCCAGTTTATTAATTCTTGGATTTAGCGTGCAATTACTGTTTGTGAATCCAGAATTATTTAATTACCTATTACAAAAACACGAGTTCTTAAACACGCATCCCATCGAAGTACGTTGGGGGATCATCGCGTTATTAGCGTATGCCACGTTCTCGTTCTTCCTAAATTTCCTAAACTTATTCACCACTCATCTAGTTTTAACCAATAAACGGGTTATTTTTGAAAGTGGCTTAATTTTCAGAACCCATCAAGAATTTAACTACGGCATTTTTGAAAAAATTCTGGTGCGACAAGGCATTTTCGGCAGCGCATTCGGTTTTGGAAAAATCTATTTACAAGCATTTGGCGGCATTCACATACGGTTACGCAATATCGCTGCGCCCCATAAATTTGAAGAAATGCTGATCCGCAATGTGCGCACCCACACCTATAAAACCCTCAGTTAATCCTCCCGATTTGCCCGATAAAAGTATTGTTTTTTAGTAATATCCTGCCTACAATTAGAGAGATTTATAAAATAACGTCTTTATCATGAGAAGTTAAATAATAAATAAAATCATCATGTTAAAGAGGAGTGCTGTTGAGATTAGTTTGCGGTTTCCTATACCCTATTTTTATCTTAAATAGTGGTGTGTTAATTGCATAAAATACCTAAATTTTTAGATATTTTATTCATCAGCAGTACTCCCAAACACTCAACAGGTAGGGATTGCGACTATGTTTAAGAAAACTCCGAATCTCGGGGCGGCGGCATCTGTTGCCGAACAAGCTGAGCGAATTATCCCCAGCTCTCCCACGCCAAGCTCCCGTAAATACTTGGGAAATTTTATGTGCCGTAGCACAAGCCAGTGTATCGCTTTGTTTTTATTAGTTTGTATTAGCCCAATATTTCTTTATCGGATGTGGCTATCGAAACGGCTCACAGGACAATTTTTCAAACAACAAGTGTGTGTCGGTTATCAGCGTAAGCCTTTTAATTATCTGGTTTTTAATAGTGAAGGCTGGGGGAAATACCTGCCCTTATTGCTAAATATATTACGGGGAGAGATGCGCTTTACTGGAGTTCGTGCTTTATCTCCTGAAGAAGCCACAAAACTTACGCGGACACGCGATTTAATCCACTTCAGTGCGTATCCCGGTATTTTTACAGTCTATGCCTTGCAGCAACGCTTGGGGATTGATTACAAAACCGAATTGGAAGTAGAACGCGAATATCTCAGCACTGAAACCTTCAGCAGCAATCTGAGCTTGATTTTGCGTTCCCTGTTCAGTCTAATTTTCAATCAACCCGCCTCCAAAATTGCTAAACCCCATTTGGAAATTTTTGGGGTGACGCTCAGTAATACCACCTTAGTTGACGCGCTGGATGAGATTATGCGGCGTGCGCAAACCCATCAAAAATCCTTGTTTAGTTTCGTTAATGCCGATTGTTTAAACATTGCTTACCGTCATTGGAAATATCGCCAAGCTTTGGCTCAGGCGGATCAAGTTTTTGCCGACGGTAGTGGAATTCGTGTGGCATGTCGTTTATTAAAAGAAAAATTGCTAGGCAATGTCAACGGCACTGATTTATTTCCAAAATTGTGTGAACGTTTAGCCGATACGAATTTGTCCATTTATTTACTCGGTGCTAAACCCGGTATCGCCCAAACCACCGCCACGGTAATGCAGCAACGTTATGCGGGTTTGAAAATCGCAGGCACGCGGGATGGTTACTTTAAACCAGAAGAAACCGCACAACTCATTGAGCAAATTAACCAATCTGGGGCTGCAATTTTGTTGGTTGCAATGGGTGCACCGCGTCAAGAATTATGGCTTGCAGAGCATCGCGCACAATTAACCCCAGCGGTTTGCATGGGGGTTGGCGGTTTATTTGATTTTTATTCGGGACGTATTCCTCGTGCCCCTGTTTGGATGCGAGAAATAGGCTTGGAATGGGTTTGGCGATTATTACAAGAACCTACCCGTATGTGGAAACGCTACCTTATCGGTAATCCTTTGTTTTTATACCGTATATTGCAACAAGCACGTCAACAACGTTCTGCGGAAACTATCATGACCAATTATAACACCTCTTATTTACGCAGTTTTCAACACTTGTTACTAGACTTCAATTTACGTTGGGATATTCAAAAAATGCACGTTGCCCTCATTCTAAAACGTCTTTTTGATATCGTCTTGTCTATCATTGGCTTAATGATAGTCTGTGTGGCACTTTGCTTTTTACCATTTTTGATCAAACTGGATTCTAAAGGTCCTGTTTTTTATCCTCAACACAGGGTGGGTAAAAATGGTAAAGTTTTTACCATGTGGAAATTCCGCTCCATGGAAAAAGATGCTGACGAGAAAAAAGCTCTTTTGGCACAACATAATGAAATGAATGGCGGGGTGACTTTCAAGATTAAACAAGACCCGCGTATCACTTCGTTGGGTAAATTTATTCGTAAATTTTCGATTGATGAAATTCCCCAACTATGGAATGTGTTATGGGGTGATATGTCTCTGGTTGGTCCCCGTCCACCGCTTCCCTCAGAAGTTGCAGCGTATACTCCACATCAATGGCAACGTTTAAAAGTCACCCCCGGAATTACCTGTATTTGGCAAGTTTCGGGGCGTTCTGAAATTCCTTTTCCTCAACAAGTGGAATTAGATTTGGAATACATTGCCCGTCAATCATTTTGGTTTGATTTAGAATTGATTGTGAAAACCATTCCTGCGGTGCTCAAAGCTCGCGGTGCGTACTGAGTTTTTTTAGAAACAGGAAAGATGTAAATACGTAGCGCGTCTAGTTTTGAAAAGTTAATTTTAAATACAGCATGACCCAAGGCTGACAGCGTTTAAACCCTGTCAGCCTTATTTATTTGCCAGCGCTAAGGATTTTGCTTAATTGAGTTACAGAAGAAAAAGCTTAACTATTTACGTATATTCTTACCACGGATGGGCATTTTTATAATGGTGATTCGGCGAGCAAACTTAGCGGATTGCGATGCGATTCGGACAGTGTTTTATCGAAGCATTATGGCCATTCGTGTAACAGATTATACGCAAGCCCATTTAAATGCTTGGGCTGCCAAGCACAATGCGCGGACATTATGGGAAAATAAATTGGAACAACAGTATTTTTTCGTGGCAGAACAGTCAGGGGAAATACTGGGTTTTATCTCACTTGATACAAATGCGTGGCTAGATTTGCTCTATGTTGCACCACAGGCGCAACGTCAAGGTGTTGCTGCCAAATTGTTGGAGCAGACAGAAATGCTTGCATCTCATTTAAATTTCCCACAAATTTGGGTTGATGCCAGTGTTATTGCACGGGATTTTTTTATAGTACAAGGATTTATGCTAAATGAAGTTTACCCTAAATCATTGGGAAATTTAACTTTTATGAACAGCATTATGTTTAAATACGTAAAAAATACCCATGCTTGAAACTCATGTCAGCATTTTTCCTGTAATCAAATTCCACCGTATTTAAAGCCTTTATCGCAATAACCTTTCCAAAATGGAAAAACAGAAACTTAAGCTCTAGATATTACGGCAAACAACAGCAAGCTATTTCATAGCTTAACTGTAAACAATTATAACTAATAATATCTTGCGAGAATCGCATAAATCGTAATTATTGACTATAATGAGCCTTCTAAATCGTTGTGTATCGATAGCTTTAAACATAGGTTGAAGTATTTAACAGCCTTTTTAATTATATTGAGTTGCACAGTTTGGGAGAGTAATCCTTGCAACATGTTCTCATGCCAGAGATTAATGTTAGCGAGACATTTATTTAAAAAAGACCGTCTTCTTCTTGTACTTTAAAACTTTAGGAGAAATACGTGGTGGAACAAACGACCTATAACTACAAAGTTGTAAGGCAGTTTGCCATTATGGCAGTTGTCTGGGCAATTGTGGGGATGCTCGTCGGCGTATATATCGCTGCTGAGTTGGCATGGCCTTTCCTCAATTTTGACATACCTTATTTAACCTTCAGTCGCCTGCGCCCACTGCATACTAATGCTGTGATTTTTGCGTTCGGGGGCTGTGCACTGTTTGCGACTTCTTATTATGTCGTGCAACGTACCTGTCATGCGCGTCTGCTTTCAGACAAGTTGGCAGCATTTACCTTCTGGGGCTGGCAAGCTGTTATCGTTTTAGCCGCGATTACTTTGCCCTTAGGGATTACCTCAGGCAAAGAATATGCTGAATTAGAATGGCCGATTGATATTTTAATCACCATCGTTTGGGTTGCCTATGCGGTTGTGTTCTTTGGCACGATCATGAAGCGCAAAACGCCTCATATCTATGTTGCAAACTGGTTTTATGGTGCATTTATCATCACCATCGCCATGCTGCATATTTTCAACAGTGCTGCAATGCCTGTCACCTTCTGGAAATCTTACTCTGCTTATGCAGGGGTACAAGATGCGATGGTGCAATGGTGGTATGGTCACAATGCGGTGGGCTTCTTCTTAACCGCAGGTTTCTTAGGAATGATGTACTACTTTATTCCTAAACAAGCAGGTCGCCCTGTGTTCTCCTATCGTTTATCAATCGTGCACTTCTGGGCCTTGATTTTTACCTATATTTGGGCAGGTCCTCACCATTTGCACTACACCGCATTGCCAGACTGGACGCAATCTTTAGGGATGGTGATGTCTTTAATCCTGCTCGCACCCAGCTGGGGCGGTATGATTAACGGGATTATGACCTTATCAGGGGCTTGGGATAAATTACGTACCGATCCTATTTTACGCTTCTTAGTGGTCTCCGTATCTTTCTACGGGATGTCCACCTTTGAAGGCCCGATGATGGCAATCAAAACCGTAAACGCCTTATCTCACTACACCGACTGGACTGTGGGTCACGTACACTCAGGTGCATTAGGTTGGGTAGCCATGGTCAGTATGGGTAGCTTGTACTATATGATTCCTCGGGTGTTTGGTCGTGAATTGTACAGCTTAGCTTTAGTTGAATTGCATTTCTGGGTTGCCACCATTGGCGTGGTGTTATACATCGCTTCGATGTGGGTTTCTGGGATTATGCAAGGCTTGATGTGGCGTGCTGTGAACAGCGATGGCACTTTGACTTATAGCTTCGTGGAATCGGTGCAAGCGATGCATCCTTTCTATGTCGTTCGTACCTTAGGCGGTGTGTTCTTCTTACTCGGTGCCATCATCATGATGTACAACGTGGTGAAGACGGTCACGGGTGCAGAACCTGCAAAAGTGAATGACATCATTCCTGAACCTGCATTGGCACACTAGGAGTTTATCAGCATGGCAAGTAACAATGCGCATGAGAAAGTCGAGAAAAATATTGGGTTAATGATCATTTTGGTCATTCTCCTCGTGAGTATTGGGGGCTTGGTGCAAATCGTGCCCTTATTCTTCATGCAATCGACCACCAAACCTGTTGACGGCTTAAAGCCTTATCCTGCCTTGGAATTAGCAGGGCGTGATATTTATGTTCGTGAAGGTTGCTATCTCTGTCACTCCCAGATGATTCGTCCTTTCCGTGCAGAAACGGAACGTTATGGTCACTATTCTGTTGCTGGGGAATTTGTTTATGACCGTCCCTTCCAATGGGGTTCAAAGCGCACAGGACCTGATTTGCATCGTGTCGGTGGGCGTTATAGCGACGCATGGCATAAGACGCATTTAATCAATCCTCGTGACGTAGTGCCTGAATCGGTGATGCCTGGTTATCCTTGGTTAGCCAGTGATGATTTAGATGCTTCAACCATTGTGGCAAAAATGAGAACGTTGAAAGACACTTTTGGACATCCTTATACCGAAGATGAAATCAAGAACGCGCCTGAAGCCCTTAAAGGTAAGAAGGAAATCGATGCGGTCATCGCTTACTTACAAGGCTTAGGCACGGCAATTAAGCCAAGGAAATAAGCTGTGGACTCGTTTACATCTTTTATGTCCATTTTTCAGTCTATTTGGACGATAGTCGTTTTCGTGCTCTTTGCGGGAATCGTGTTCTGGGCATACAGCAGCAAGCATAAGTCAGGCTTTGATGAGGTAGCCCACGAACTCTTAGAAGACGATGACTCTATCGCCTCAACGGTTAAGGAAAAGCATCATGTTTGAAAACACGATATTTTTTAGTTCGTTTTGGGATTGGTTTATCATCGCCCTGACTTTAGGGGGCATTGTTGGTGTTATTTGGCTTATCATTTGGGTGAATAAACGTCCTGCTAAGGGCGAGAAAGTTCAACCCATGGGACACACATGGGATGGGGACTTGCAAGAACTGAATAATCCCTTGCCAATGTGGTGGTTGAATATGTTCTATATCACCATCATGTTTGGTCTGGTGTATTTAGTTTTGTATCCTGGTTTGGGTTCTTACAAAGGTTTATTAGGGTGGACGCAGGTTGGTCAATACGAGCAAGAAATTGACGCTGCAAA
This sequence comes from Thiotrichaceae bacterium, assembly GCA_028688145.1. Lineage (GTDB taxonomy): Bacteria > Pseudomonadota > Gammaproteobacteria > Beggiatoales > Beggiatoaceae > JAQTYU01. Next base: position 147,075 of record JAQTYU010000004.1, read on the forward strand.
TACCGCTTATGGTCCTATGTATGATAAATACAAAGCCCTACCTTTAGCAGCCTTAGTCAAAGACAAAGACGCTGTGCAAATTGGTCAACGTTTATTTATGACCTATTGTACGGTGTGCCACGGCTCTGACGCAGGCGGCAACACGGGTTTCCCCAACTTACGTGACCATGATTGGTTATATGGTGGCGAACCTGAAATGATTGAAACCTCAATCAAAGCAGGTCGTCAAGGCATGATGCCCGCATGGGAAGCAGCGATTGGGAAAGAAGGCGTGAAAAACGTCACCCAATACGTTTTAAGCTTAAGTGGTCGTGCAGAAGCCAATCCAGCCGCTGCTGAAAAAGGTAAAACTGTGTTCGCAACCACTTGTGCTGCTTGTCACGGGCCCGATGGAAAGGGCATGGCGGCCTTAGGCGCACCCAATTTAACCGATAAAATTTGGTTATATGGTGGCTCTGTCGAAAGCATTGAAAAGACCGTTGCAGAAGGTCGTCAAGGTAAGATGCCAGCGCATGGTGACTTCTTAGGCGATGCTAAGGTTCATTTATTGGCAGCTTATGTTTACAGCCTGTCAGCGAAAACTGAAGACACTGCTAAAAAATAAGCCGTAGTTTAGGTTTATCTTGAAAAAGCAGGGAGGATTTTTCTCTCTGCTTTTTTTTCGTCTCAAACTTAAAATTCACTGCGTTCCCAAGTCCCTAAAGCACTGCTATTAAGGCTAGATGTGTGTTCAGCCTCCTCGTTCCCAAACTCCGTTTGGGAATGCCTACAAGTCAAGCTCTGCTTGACGATTCAGCAAACCTAAACCATTACTCAACGAATGAGAAGGTAACATACTCAGCATTCATGACTTCTCATTTCCAAATGTCAGGCTCATTGTATTGTCAAGCGGAGCTTGACCAACAAGCATTCCCAAACGGAGTTTGGGAACGAGAAAGATAAAACTATCATCGCCCCAAACGCGCAGGAAAATTTAATACGCGCCGCATCTCCATGATATACTATGCAATATCTTTCCTAAAACAGTGATTTGCGATAAAAGTTGAACAAAGTTTCTGATCCTACAAGCCTTTTTAGCAGCGACTTCAGCCTAGAGCCTCAAGACAATCAGCGTTTGGCGAATCTCTGTGGTCAATTCAATGAACATCTTCACCAACTTGAACAGCGTTTTCAGGTGGAGATTAAACAACGTGGCAACCAATTCCGTGTTACAGGCAATGCGGTTGCTGTCGAACAAGCTAAAGCCTTGTTGCACCAGCTTTATGTAACCACCCTCAGCGAACAATTGAACCCCGAACAAATCCACCTGTTTTCCCAAATCTCCAGCGTAGAAACCGCCGTGCAAGAACAAATAGATACCCCACTGACGGATGAATTTCCCGAAGGCGCGGAAGTCATCATTCGCACCAAGCGCGGCATGGTGAGAGGGCGTGGCATTAATCAACGTCGCTATCTGAACCAAATCGTGCGCCATGACATTAATTTTGGCATAGGGCCTGCGGGCACGGGAAAGACTTATTTAGCCGTGGCGTGCGCAGTCGAAGCTTTAGAACGCGAACAAGTGCGCCGCATTGTCTTAGTGCGCCCTGCGGTCGAAGCGGGCGAACGTCTGGGTTTTTTACCCGGTGATTTATCGCAAAAAGTCGATCCGTATTTGCGCCCTTTGTATGATGCGCTGTATGACATGCTGGGCTTTGAGCGCGTTGCCAAATTAATTGAACGCACCGTGATTGAAATTGCACCGCTGGCGTATATGCGCGGTCGGACGTTAAGTGACTCTTTCATCATTCTCGACGAAGCGCAAAACACCACCGTAGATCAGATGAAAATGTTTTTAACCCGCTTAGGCTTTGGCTCAACTGCCGTAGTCACGGGCGACATCACCCAGATTGACTTGCCGCGTGAACGTCCCTCAGGTTTGAAACAAGCGATTAAAATCTTACAAGAAGTCGAAGGAATTAGTTTCACCTTTTTCGATTCTAAAGACGTGGTGCGGCATCCTATCGTGGGACGCATCATCCAAGCCTACGAAAAATTAGATGCTCAGAAGGATTATTGATAGTGAGACCCGCACTTATCGATGTGCAATATGCCAGCGATTTACCCGATTTACCCGAGACAGATGTTCTACAATTGTGGGTTGAAACGGTTTTAAATCATCCCGGTGTCACCTGTTCACTCGCCGTGCCCGCAGATGAAGCTTTAGAGGTCACGATTCGTATTGTTGATGAACACGAAGGGCAATATCTGAATCAACGCTGGCGCGGGAAAACCGGTCCTACGAATGTGCTGTCTTTTCCCTTTGAAAGCCCGCCTGAAGTCCCGATTCCCTTGTTGGGTGACATCGTGGTGTGTGCCCCCGTGGTGTTGCGTGAAGCAGAAGAGCAGCATAAAAGTTTAACCGCCCATTGGGCGCATTTGGTCATTCATGGCACGCTGCATCTTTTGGGCTATGATCATATTGAAGATGCTGATGCTGACATTATGGAAGCCTTAGAAGTCGAAATCTTGGCAAAACTGACCTACCCTAATCCTTACTCTGAATAAACTATGAATCCTCCATCCCCTGCTAGATCGTGGTTTCAACGAGTTTTACAAGTGCTCGCCTCCAGTGAGCCACAAGACAAAGAAGAACTGATCACCTTATTGCGCGATGCAGAACAACGTAGTCTGCTCGCCACTGACACCCTTGCGATGATTGAAGGCGCGATAGAAATTGCAGAAATGCACGTTCGCGACATCATGATTCCGCGTGCGCAGATGAGCGTGTTAGAAGCCGATGAATTACCAGAACGGCTCGCAAAACTGGTGATTGAAACTGGTCATTCGCGGTTTCCTGTGACCGGCGAAAGTCGCGATGATATTCAAGGCATTTTACTGGCGAAAGATTTGCTCGAATATTTCACCAGCGGCGCAGACAATACTAAGTTCAACCTACGCGATCTGATGCGTCCTGCGGTGTTTATTCCTGAAAGCAAACGGCTTAACGTATTGCTGCGTGAATTTCGTACCAGCCGTAACCACATGGCAATTGTGGTGGATGAATACGGCGGGGTGGCGGGTTTAGTCACCATTGAAGATGTGATTGAACAAATCGTCGGCGAAATTGATGACGAATACGATGTTGATGACGAAGTCTTCATCAAACCGCGAGAAGATGGGGTATTTTCAGTGCACTCGCTGACCCCGATTGAAGATTTCAATGCCTTTTTTAAAACCAATTTTAGCGATGAAGAATTTGACACCATTGGCGGTTTAGTGATGCAAGCCTTTGGACATTTGCCCAAAAAAGGCGAACAATTAACCCTCGGTGAATTTGATTTTGAAGTCTCACGCGCAGACAGTCGTCGCATTCGGAGCTTGCGGGTGAGTCCAATTATCACGACTCCTTAGGAGGAATCATGCGTGTGGTGAGTTATTTACTGTGCAGTAGTTTATTGTTGCCGAACTTTGCCGAGGCACGAACCAAGCTCGTTGCCTTGCCCGAACGTGAAAAGACAGTGGTGCGTTTGGACAATCCCAGCGCGACTTTGTTGGAAGAAGAGCGCGTGCTCACTTTGCAGCAAGGGGTGAATCAAATCGATTTTTCGTGGAAAGGCGTGCAAATTGTGCCTGACTCGATTCGCCTCACCGTGCTCGAACAGCCGCAAGCCGTCGCCATTCTCAATGTCAGTTATCCCCCGAATGAACAGGCGTTAATCTGGGAAATTTCCAGTCCGCAAGGGCAAGAAGTGCGGGTGCGTATCAGTTATTTATTGGGTAATATCGACCGCCTTGTGAGTTATGAAGCCAAAGTTCGCAAAGATGAATCGGCATTAGACCTGCATTCTTTCGTAATTTTGCGTAATTTTTCAGGGGAAAATTTGCCACTGACCCGTTTCCAACTGGATTATGGCGACAGCTTTGAAAGTGCCGTTTTAACAGGCGAAACCAAGCGGATGCACAGTTTCACCGCCGCTAATTTACCGATTCAGAAGCATTTTATTTTTGATGCCGCCAACATGCCTTGGGAACCCAAGGAACAAGCCGATAATGTGGGAATTCCTGTGCAATATGTGCTAGATAATACCGCCGAAAAAGGCTTGGGGAAACATGCGTTGTGGAATGGGAAGGCGCGTTTATTCAGCGAAGATGGGCAACAAAGCACGATTTTTGTCGGTGAAGACAATGCCGCTTTAACCCCAGTCGGGCAAAAATTGCGTTTGAAATTGGGCGACAGCCGCGATGTGGTGGTGACGCAGCGCAAAATGAGTGAACAACGTCAAAATGAACGCCGTAATTTCAAAAATGAAGTGATTTTGTATGATTTAGAACAGGTGATGCACGTTGAAATTGAAAATTTCAAATCACAGCCAGCGGTGGTGACGTTGCGCGAGCCAATGCCTGACGAGTGGGAAATGCACGACAGTTCACACAGTTTTGAACGCAAACATTCGCGCCTGATTCAGTTTGAAGTGCCGATTCCTGCCAAACAAAAAGTTAAAGTCGATTACACCTATTTGCAGCGCAATATTACCCAGTAAGTCTGCCTGCTTAGCTTCCCCCTTTTTTAAAGGGGGTGAAAAGCTAATTTAACCCAAATCCCCGAATTGCCGAAAACACAGCTTTATCCGCTGTCGTGTGTGTTTTTCGCTGAAAATTATAGAGAAGTATTAAAATGAAACCTTTTTTAAAATGGGCGGGCGGTAAATATAAAATTATCGAAATAATTAAAGCGGCTTTGCCTACGGGAAAACGTTTAATCGAACCATTTGCAGGTTCAGGCGCGGTATTTTTAAATACGGATTATGAAAATTATTTAATTGCCGATGCGAATGCCGATTTAATCAATCTTTTTCATTGTGTTCAAAAAGATAAGCAAAATTTTATTGAACAAGCACAACAGCTATTTATTCCAGAAAATAATCAAGAAATGCGTTTTTATGAGTTTCGTGAAGAATTTAACAGTATTACTGATTTAAAACGCAAAGCCGCGCTGTTTATTTATTTAAATCGCCACTGTTTTAATGGTTTATGTCGTTATAATTCCAAAGGAAAATTTAATGTGCCCTTTGGGCGTTATAAACATCCCAGTTTTCCAGAACAGGCCTTAATCACTTTCTCGGAAAAAAGTCAGCACGCTATTTTCAAACAAGCGGATTTTGTCGAAACGCTACACGCCGCGAAACTTGGGGATGTGGTGTATTGTGATCCGCCCTACGCGCCGCTGAATGCAACTTCCAATTTCACCAGTTATACCCAAGCGGCTTTCAGTTTGGAACATCAGAAAAAGTTGGCAGAAATTGCGCTGAAACTAGCAAATAAAGGCATTCCCGTGATTATTTCTAATCATGATACGGAATTTACGCGCCAGATTTATGCACAGGCAAAATTGGAGTTTTTCGAGGTTCAACGCTTTATTTCAAGTAATGCGGCAAATCGCAATAAAGCGGGCGAATTATTGGCAATTTTTTAGCTTTTCTCTGATTTTTGTAGTAAAGAGACCGACTATTCCATAAAAAACAACAACATGATTCGCTTGTTGTGATTCCTCTCTTACTAGTACCATTATTTATATAATGGGTTATATTTAATGGTATATCACCTTGTGAGTATGATAAATATCTCTACAAAAAACGTCATTTGATATTGTTCATCTGTTAAGGCATAGCGCCGACTCATTCAGGCTATATTCCAATCCCTTTGAAACACTATCTTGACTCTTTTGATGACATGCTCGTATGTAACCTGAGTTCGGTATAAGCGATTGGAATACTAGATTAGAACCCCTCCTTCCAGGACGCAAAGGACAGGTCAGGAGAACTGCTAAAGATAACCGCTTATTCATTGAAGCCGTTCTATACCGTTATCGTAGCGGTATTCCTTGGAGAGAATTAGCTGAACGTTTTGGGGATTTTCGTGTAGTGCACACCCGTTTCACTCGTTGGTCTAAAAGAGGGATTTGGGAGTACATATTTAAGGTGTTAGGGTCTGAATCTGACAATGAATATTCGATGATAGATAGCACTATTGTGAGAGTATATCAACACAGTACAGGCATGGGCTAAGACATTGGGATTCTTGTGGGTATGATAAAGAGCTTTACAAGGAACGTCATTTGATAGAGAACTTCTTTTGCAAGTTGAAGCAGAGAGATAGCCACTCGATATGACAAATGTTCGGCTCATTTCTTGAGTGGTATTTACGTGGCTTCTATATTTTAATAATTTGATGACATCCCCTAGAACGTCTTTGTTATAAGCTTGAAACTGCGGTGTATGAACACACCTATAATAAATATTAATTTTGAGAGCGGCTAAATTTTCAAAACCCAGCCGCTCTACCCTGTTCTAGCCTTTAAACGAAGCCACAAAGCCCTTAATCAACGGCTCATAACGCGCTTTCTGATTTTCAGGATATTCAAAATAAAAACTCTTGAATTGCCCCGCATTCAGCAGCGTTTTTTGATAAAAAACCCGTCCTGCAATAAATCCAGAAATGACAAACCAATTGTTTTTTAAAAGTTTATACGTCACCACTTTTTTCGGATTATCTGCCATTCCGCCGCGAGATTCTTCCCGAAAACGGTCTTCTAAAGATTCATCCAGCGCGTTATTCGAGCCATAAACCAATAAATGCGCTTCCGCATCTTTCGATAAAAATTTTTGCCCGTCACCATTATCAGCTTCCCCTTGCGGATATAAAACGTTTTTGGGATAGCTGATGGAATAGTCATATTTGGCATTGTGATAGGTTTTATAAGCCCCGTCAGCAAATACGAATGGCGCACAACACAATAAAACTAAAGTAATAAGAAAGCGTTGCATGATTAATGGCTCAGAATTTTCAACAGCGAAGATTCGTTATATTCAATATCCGTGATACGTAAACCTGCCTTGGTTTCAGCAAGGTGATAGGTGAGTTTGAGCGGTGTTTGCCCTTCATAACGAATTTCTACCCGTACAATTTCCGCGTTGTCGGTGTTGGAAATGCTGACTTTCTTATTCGCGCTGGGGTCTTGTGAAGCCCAAATTGGCGAGAAATCCAAATGACAAACTTCCTTGGTTTTATTCACACAAGCACGGTCTTTGAGCATCAAGCCTGTCAATTTATTATCAAAATATTGAGCCAGCACTTCGCGAGATTCCTCTATCAAAGCACGGCGGTTTGAAGCCTGCTCTGATTTAGTTTCCCAATCATAAGCTTTATACAACTGTGCAACTAAAGCCTTCGCATTTTGCGGTTCGGCAGAGATGGCGGTTTTTGGCAGCATTACCAACAATCCGCAAATCAATAAGTAAGCCCAGTTAGAAAGTTTTTTATTCATAAAGTACCTTAATAAAGTATGTGGTTAAGAAAATCACAGGATGTTTTTTAAGATGCGGGCTTGTTCAAAGAGGGGAGTATATCCAGTTAAATTTAAGAACACTAGTTTCAACATGCAGTTCAAATTATACAAGGCTAAACTCTTAAAAAACCAAGGGATGAATACTTTGATTTCAAAAAAATTATTAAGCGTTACCCCGTGATAAATAATTTATTATGGAAAAACTGGACTCAATCGGGCTAAAATGTCTCATTACACCGATGCAACCCTTACCTAATATCAGCGTATGACTTACGGAATGCACTATGACCAGTACCCCAGTTTTTGAATCTCATCTGCACAGCCTCCCCCTTATTCAGCGGGGCAAAGTGCGTGATATTTACGCAATTGATGAACAATCGATGTTGATTGTGGCAACGGATAGATTATCAGCATTTGACGTGGTTTTGCCCACCCCGATTACTGATAAAGGGGTGATTCTAACCGCTGTTTCAAATTTCTGGTTTAATTTTACCCGTGAAATCATTCCTAATCATCTCAGCGATGTGTCTTTAGCCCGCGTGTTGCCTGATGCCGCAGAACGCGCCCAAGTCGAAAAGCGTGCCGTGGTGGTGAAGCGTTTAAAACCCCTGCCTGTTGAAGCAATTGTGCGCGGTTATATTGCAGGTTCAGGCTGGAAAGATTACCAAGCCACAGGCGCGATTTGTGGGATTGCGCTGCCCGCAGGTTTGCAACAAGCCCAACAATTACCGCAGCCGATTTACACGCCTTCCAGCAAAGCCGCCGTCGGCTTGCACGATGAAAATATCGATTTTGCCCGCACTGTGGAATTAGTTGGGGCAGAATTGGCAGCCAAAGTGCGCGATGTCAGCATTCAAATTTATCAACATGCCGCCGCTTATGCTTTGAAACACGGCATCATCATTGCCGACACCAAGTTTGAATTTGGCGTTGATGAAGCGGGCAATTTATTTTTAATTGACGAAGTGCTCACACCCGATTCTTCACGTTTTTGGGCGATGGATGAATATAAAATCGGCACCAGCCCCGCCAGTTTCGACAAGCAATTTGTGCGCGATTATTTGGAAACCTTGGATTGGAATAAACAAGCTCCAGGTCCAAGTTTGCCCGATGAAATCGTGGAAAAAACCATGAGCAAATATTTAGAAGCGCAACAACGTTTATTGGGATAATTTTTACCACGGGCAATAAACTTATCCCGTTTATTGCCCGTGGCATATTTAATATCTGACTGCTATTGAGAAAATAATCATGGCGAATGAAACTGAATGGCAGCCCATCACTCAACTACTCTCACAATGGCGTATCCGCGCCCAATATGCGCAATATTGTCATTTTGCCGCAACCAATCATTTACGCAAATTACATTATTATTTAGGCATTCCCAGTATTTTTTTGTCAACCTTGGTGGGCACTTCAATTTTTGCAACCTTGGAACAACATGGCGGTGATCGTTGGATGCGGGTTCTTGTCGGTTTAATCAGTGTGTTCGCGGCGGGCTTGTCCACCATTCAAACTTTTTTACGTTTTGAAGAACGCGCTGAACGGCATCGCACTGCGGCAACACAATACGGTAAATTGGGGCGCATGATGGAACAGTTTTACCTACTTTATCATTCTTACGAAATTATGGAATTACACCGTTTAATCAGCGAGATTCGAGAACAGCTCGATGATTTAGATAAAAATTCTCCTGAAATTCCACAACACATTTGGATTCGTCGCGCCGAATTGGTTTCAAGTGGCACGCAAGCCTATGAGATTTCTCAGTGTGCGTCCTCTGCAAAAAACGAGAGCAATGCTTAAAAGCTTGCTGTATGAAAAATCGCTTGCTTATGCTATTTTTCCTAAACTTATTAAAATTAACAAAGTCCCACTATTTATCCCCATTATGTCTCTATCAAAATCCACCGCCCTTTTTCAAACCATTGCTCAAAATTTAAGCCATGTGCTTAAAGGGCAAGAGCAAACGATTCGTAAACTGTTAGCAGCTTTCGCCAGTGGTGGACATGTGTTATTAGAAGATTTGCCCGGCACTGGGAAAACCACGCTCGCCAAAGCTCTCGCGCAGTCTTTGAATTTGGAATTTCAGCGGGTGCAATTTACCCCCGATTTATTGCCCTCTGATATTTTAGGGGTGTCGATTTTTGACCCGCACACCCAAGCCTTTCGTTTTCATCAAGGGCCCGTGTTTACCGAAATTTTGTTGGCAGATGAAATTAACCGCGCCTCGCCACGCACCCAGTCCGCTTTGCTTGAAGCAATGGCAGAACAACAAGTGACGATTGAAGGCAAATGTCATCGTTTAGGGGGGAATTTTTTTGTGATTGCCACCCAAAACCCGATTGAATTTCATGGCACTTATCCTTTGCCTGAAGCGCAAATGGATCGCTTTGCTATGCGTCTGAGTTTGGGTTATGTCACCCCTGAGCAAGAAGTGGATATTTTAAATAATCATGTTTATCAAATCACACATAATTTGAATAGTTGCGCCAGTGTTTCAGAAATTAATGAATTAAAACAAAGTGTCAATGAAGTGCGAATCAGTCCTGAATTACAGCGTTATATCGTGGATTTAGTGCAAGCCACCCGTCACATGGTAGGTGTACAAATGGGCGCAAGTCCTCGGGCTTCGGTGGCGTTGATGTTGGCAGCAAAAGCTTTAGCCTTGTTTGATGGCTTAGAGTTTGTCACCCCTGAACATATTCAAGAACTGGCTGTAGCCGTAATCGCCCACCGTTTGAAATTAGATTCTCAGGCTCGCTTTAGTGGCAGTCAGCCTGAAAAAATTGTGAATGATATTTTGCGCGGTTTGGCAGTGCCGATTTAGAAAACTATAAAATCGGCTATTTATTCGCTGCCATCGATCAGAATTGACAGTTTCTATTCTTCCCTAATTGAATGACTATTCCCCTCCCGTTAAACATTATAGAAGTTACACAGTTAGCGCAAAACTGGCTTGGCAAGAAGCCGAACCGATGATAGAGAAAGATAAGGGCTTACTTGTGTTAGACGATTCAACACTAGATAAACCCTATGCCCAGAAAATCCCCTTGGTCTATCGACATTGTCAAAGGTATTAATCTCCTAACGCTGTTATGGACGGATGAAAATAAACATGTTCCATGCGAGCATCGTATCTATGATAAAGCCTATGATAACTTAAGCAAAAACGACCACTTTGCAGCCTTAGTCAAAGCGGCTCATGCACGGGGCTTTAATCCCGCATACGTATGTTTTGACGCTTGGTACAGTAGCCTAATCTCAAACTCATCCGTGATTTGAAGTGGCATTGACTGACCCGCTTGAAATCAAATCATCTAGTCAATCCAGATGACACAGGGAATGTGCCTATAGCACGGTTGATTATCAGTGATACGGGTCGTGTTGTTCATCTCATGGGCTATGGATTTGTTAAAGTGTTCAGAACAATCGCTACAAACGGCGATGCTGCACATTGGGCAAGCAGTAATATCAACATGACTGAGCTTGAACGCGTGGCAACGGCTGAAAAGACATGGGCGATTGAGAATTATCATCGCGGTCTTAAACAGTTCTGTGGTGTGGAGAAATGTCAGGCTCGCTCTGCAACTACATCGCAATGGCTCTACTGGCTTTCCTGCGCTTAGAAACCGATAGCTACACCACAGGTGCATGATGAAAATAATCAAGTCATTTGTTTTTCGGGATAATCATCAGCAAAACCGTTTCAATATAGCGAGAGAAAAGATTAAACAATTCTGAAAACCCTGATTCAGATAAGCCTTCCCACGCAAACAACAATTCTGCTATCCCAAGCCCCGCAAGCACGTTAAAATATCCATACTTTTTTTAAACCGAACTTATTGAAACCTTATGTCAAAATTATCACGTCGTTTATTAGTTTTATTGATACTTATCCCCTTTGGAGTAACGGGCTGTATTGATGGCAATATCACTTTAGGGATTATTACCGCCTTGGCAGTGGCGGCGGCAGCCAGCAAGGGGGGTGGCAGTAGCGATTCCAGCACCACGACGACCACAACCCCCGTTACCAATAAAACCTACAGTGAACAAAGCTATGATGGCAGTACCGACGACTTATTAACTGCAGGTTTAGGGCAATCAGGCTTAAGCAGCCAACCTGCAATTACTGACTCGACTAATCCCACTGTTGCCGAATTACGCCGTGCTGCAATTGCAAATCAATATCAAAATACCGTGGACATGCGCACCCGCAGCGGTTATGGCACTTTATACGGCGCGGCAGTTGCAGGAAAATTCAGCAACCCCAGCAGCGATGGCAAAGTCCCCGGCAAAGAATATATCACCTATGTTGACGACGGCTCAGGCAAGAAAAACGTTATCTTAATGGTGCAAGTACCCAGCAGTTTCAGCCGCACTAACCCTTGCATCGTTGCCACCGCATCGCCCGAAGCACGCGGTATTTACGGCGCAATTGCCCAAGCAGGCGAATGGGGTTTAAAAAATGGTTGCGCAGTTGCCTACACGGATAAAGGCGCGGGCATTGGTGAACATGATTTATTCACCGACACCGTCAACACTCGCGACGGCTCTCGTACCACCTCCACTAATGCCGCTAAACTCACGCATTTCAGTGCGCAAGGTACGAGTCAATTAGACCTCGCAGGTTATAACGCGCTGTATCCTTATCGTGCCGCGTTAAAACATGCCCATTCTCAACAAAATCCCGAAGCCGATTGGGGTTCAAATGTCTTAAGTTCCGTACAATTTGCCTTTCAAATCCTGAATTTATCGGTTACTGACAGTTTGGGCAATGCCAGCACTTTGAATGCGAATAACACCATCGTGATTGCTGCGGGCATGTCCACAGGCGGCACAGCGGTTTTGAAAGCCGCAGAGCAAGACAGCAATGGTTTAATTGATGGCGTGGTCGCCGCAGCGCCCGTGCTGAATGTGCGCAATTCCAGCTCCCTCCAAAGTTTCAGCATTCGCCAAGGTACGCAAACTTTTGCCAACAGCGTTTATAACAAGACCTTATTTGATGTTTGGACTTACTATAATTTGTACCATCCTTGCGCCAGCGCGAGCGATGGCACTTTTAGCGGCTTTACGGGACGCTGCACCGTGTTGCGCAATTCAGGCTTATTAACCAGCGATACTTTGCTTGGGCAAATTACCGAAGCGCAAAAGAAACTCAATGATTACGGTGCATTAAGCAGCAGTAACACCATTGCGAATATGTACGGCGCATCGGATTTATACACCAGTTATGCCCACGGCTTCGCCAGTGCGTATGGAAAATTTAGTGTGGTGGATAATTTATGCGGTTATAGCTATGCAGGCTTAAACGCGAATCAGCCCGCACAGCGCACGCTGGCAACTTTGTCAAAAGATTATCAAGTCAGCAATGGTTTGGCAGGCAGTGGCAGCGTGGGCTTGGTGAATAATCAGCTCGGGGTTTCGGTACGTATGAGCACCGACACTTCAAGCAGCAATGGCTTGGATTATTTCACCCAAGGCGCATTATGCTTACGTAATCTTGCCGTGACCGCAGGCAGTTTGGTGAATAGTTCGGGCGGGTTGATTGTGAATAGCGACTCTAACAATGTAAACCGTGTGCAATCGGGTTTGCAACAAGTGCTTCCCACGGCGAACTTATTGGGCAAGCCAACGTTAATTCTACAAGGGCGTGATGATGCTTTAGCACCTGCGAATTTTAGCGGACGTTTCTACTTCGGTTTAAACCAAGCGACCCAAGGCACTGGTTCAAAAGTTGCGTATATTGAAGTGAAAAATGCGCATCATTTTGATGTTTTGAATCAACGCTATAACATCGATACTGAAGTGCCAATGCAATATTATTTCCATCAAGCACTTGATAAGATGTATGACACGCTGAAAAATAAAGCCACTTTACCCAGCAGCCAAGTGTTGCCGACTAAGCCTTTAAGCAGCACCCCGACCAACAGCACTTTAGTCAAAGAAACTAATTTACCCAGCATTGGCAGTAGCAATGCTTGCTCGATTACTTTCAGTAACAGTGTGTTGAATATTCCTGAGTGTTAATTTAGTAGTTTGAAATAAAAAAGCCCCCCCAAACTATAAAAGTTTAGGGGGGCTTTAGTTTAGAACAAATAGAACCTATTGAATGGTCACATCAATCGTGTTGGGAACAGTATTCATAATAACCGTCCCATCTTCCAAACGATAGCCAAACACAATGCTCAAGCCACCTGTTGCAATGAAGTTGCCGATGAACATATCCACTTCTTGCACAGAGTCTAAATACACCCCTTTCTTAAAAGCGACCAAAGTAGGGAGTTTTTGATCCCAAACTAAGATATTTGCTTTGTTATCAGCTATGTAATAACCCAGTGGTTTACTATCTAGACTAGCCGTACTGCTCCAATAAGGAGAATACACAAACAGGTCTACTTTTTTCCCGACATGTTCAGGTTCGGCAATCACTCTGCCACGTATCACCACAGGTTCTGCAAGTAGTTGCACAGTTTTGCGCACAAAGGGTTTATTACTTACGGAAATACCCCCATAGAATACCGTATTAATTGAGGTGCTATTTCCTGTGGCATCAATTGCGAGAGGTTTTTCCAAAACAGGCAAACTAATATTATCCTTGATAGTGACCCCTGGTTCCAAAATTACCCCTTTCCCTAACGTAATCCCCCAAAGCACGCTACCCTGTTTGATAGTGACATTTTCCAATAAGGCTGGAGCATTGGGATTGCCCTTGATATTACCTTGTAAAATACCACCTATCAGAGAAGCATTTGCAGTGAAGGTGACATTCTCGAGATAACCACCCACAGTGCTGCTGTTGATGATTTTACCTGAGAGGAAACCGCCTTTAATATAACGTCCCTTGAACTCAATATCACTGATAATCCCTGCATTTTCTAAATAGCCCGTGATAAAACCGCCAAGCCTGTAGGGGTAGGCGTTCCCGTTACGGTAAAGTTCACTGTAATAGGAGTCCCTAAAGTGCTTAAGGGAGCGGCTGAAGTTAAGGTCATGCTAGGAGTTGCCTTACTCACGATTAAGTTACCATCTGCACAAGTGCTGATAATATAATTGGTTGCACTACTACTGCTATTATCGCAAGTAATCGGATAGCTGCCGAGGGCACTGGCTACGGTCGCTGTAGTACTGGCAGTGGGCGGGGTGCTAATTACACTGTTGCTGTCTCCGTTCACTAAGCCTGTGTAGCTAATAGTAAAAGTGGGATTTGCTACATTTAAGAGGCGAGTTTTATTGTCTACTTGAGCTGTAATCGATTTTTTAGCAACTGTAATGTCTTGGCTGACTTGGGAAGCTGCGCTATAACTTGCATTCCCTGCTTGGTCTACAGTCACAGTACAAGTTCCTACACCGATGATGCTTAGCGTTGAACCTGTAACGCTACAAACACTTGCGGTTGTACTAGCAAAACTCACTGCATTGCCTGATGCTCCACCTGTGGCACTTAAAGTAATTGGGCTATCGCCATAGGTTGCTGAGTTTACAGGCACGAAACCAGTTATTGTTTGTACAGTACAAGCATTTGTTGTTGCACTTGCGGTAATACTAGAGGAATCACCATTAGCATTTGTTGCTTTTAATGTGTAGTTATAAGTCGTTCCACAAGTTAAGCCTGTGTGACTATAACTGGTCGCATTTGCAGCAGTAGTGGTAACTAAGGTTCCCGCAGGTTGTTCAATTTTGAATCCTGTTTCATCAGAACTATTATCTGTCCAGCTTAAATCGATTTGAGCCGTTGAAACAACTGTTGCGGTAAAACTAGAAGGTGCGGTAGGAACTGCTGGCACAATTAGAGGTGTACCACTAGAACTTTGAAAAACACCTGAGACAAAGGTATTTCCAGACAGAGTAAGAAGACCTTTTGCTGTGGAACCGCTGGGAAAAGTTGCTCCAGTATCAACACAATACATTGTAGCTTGGGTGGGTAATGTAATACTTGACGTGCCTGACGTATAATCTACCGAATTGCAATCATCTCCGGGATTAGCAGCTATAATCCTTATGTTACTGGGAGCACTTCGATAAGTAGTGCAATTGGGTGTGTTTCTGCTACTAGTTCCTCCTGTTAGGGGAGTACCTAACGACTTACATCTCTCTACCCAAGCATTGGAACGTTCGACTACCCATCTTGCTTTGACTGGCACAAAGCCTGTTTTACATTGCGCTAACTTTTCTTGTTTTGAGGGTTTAGGAGATAGCTCAAATTGGATTTTATCCATGATTTCAGGATAAATCTTTTCTAACTCTTTCCGAATACGTTCTGGGTGATAGCTATTATCCAACAAGATTGTAGTTTTCGGCCTATCTAAGGGCTTATCCCTAAAGTAGTCGAGATTCTGCTTGAACATCTCTATCAAACCGACATCATCGCTGATATTTGGCTTTGCTACAGTACGTGAACAAAGGAAAGCCTGAACTATCCACGGCTAAATGTCTTTTAATACCATAGGTGGCTTTGTAAAAACAAAAGCCCTTGCTTTGAAGACTGGCGAGACAGGTGTCACCGCTTGGGAATCCACCATTATCAGGCTTGTCCACTTAGCGTTTTTGTTCTCTGAGGCTTTCATGTAAACGAGACATCAGTTTATCGATGACACCCGTAGCCCGCCATCGTTTGTAATGCCAATAGACTGTTGAATCTGGAATAAGAACTCATTTTATCTCGCTTTGATTCTCTATCCCTCATCTTTATACATCTTACACAAGACTTCAAATCGGTTCTATAAGGCGTAGCCGCCATACACCTTACGAACTGCTTATAAATTCAACAACATAACTTCTAAAGTAACTACGGGTTTTAATTGCGATCCTCTAAAAGGGGCGCTGTTTTACCCCAACACTTTTTTAAGTGCCTCTAAGAAACGCTGATTTTCCTCAGGTTTTCCGATACTGATACGCAAATGTTGCGGCATTCCATAATTTGCAATCGGGCGGACAATCACCCCTTCCCGCAATAAATTTTCATAAACAGGCGCGGCGACCTGTCCCACATCCACAGTTACGAAATTGCCCACAGACGGAATATAATCCAAACCCATCGCGGCAAAACCTGCGGTTAATTGCGCCATACCAGCGCGATTTAACGCCACTGATTGCTGCAAATATTCCTGATCTCGCAATGCCGCAGCCGCAGCCGCCAAGGCAAAAGAATTGACATTAAACGGTTGGCGCACGCGATTTAACACGTTGGTGATGTCAGCAGCAGCGGCGGCATAACCCACCCGCAATGAGGCTAAACCATAAGCTTTGGAAAAAGTGCGTGTTACCACTAAATTGGGAAATTCCGTTAATAATTCCAAACCATTAGGAAAAGTTGGCTCGTCCACATATTCAGAATAAGCTTCATCCAAAACCACCACTACATTGCTCGGCACTTGGCGCAAAAATGCGTGCAAGCTGTCGCGGTCTAACCAAGTTCCTGTGGGATTATTCGGATTGGCGATAAAAATCACGCGGGTATTGGTTTGAATTGCGCCCAACATTGCAGTTAAATCATGTCCCCAATTTTTGGCGGGGGTGATAATCGCTTGTGCGCCAATGGCTTGAGTCACAATTGGGTAAACCGCAAACGCATGTTGTGAGAATAAAACTGAATCTTGATTGCTCACAAAGCCGCGTGCGATTAATTCCAGCAAATCGTTTGAGCCATTGCCTAAAGTAATATTGTTCAAAGTCACGCCAAACTGTTCAAAAATCGCTTGTTTAAGCACAAAACCATTGCCGTCGGGATAACGGGTAATTTCTGCTAACTCTGTTTGAATGGCGGCGATTGCGCGCGGACTTGCGCCTAAAGGGTTTTCATTGGAGGCAAGCTTAATTGCGTTTTGAATGCCGTATTCGCGTTCTAATTCTGCAAGCGGTTTGCCGGGTTGATAGGGGTGTAAACCTTGTACGCCAGAAGTGGCGAGCTGGGTGAAATCGCAAGACATAGTGTTTTAGAATAATTTGAAGTGAAGGGAAGTGAGCAATTCTGACATTGCGCGGTGTGGAGTTCAAGGGTGAAGAACTACGCTCTCAAGCTGCAAAGATGTTATTTGTCTGAAGCAGGATTTACAGGATCAAAGGATTTTCAGAATTAAAGAAACAACTTCCTCGTTTCCTCGTTCCCAAACTCTGTTTGGGAATGCCTGTGTGTCAAGCTCGGCTTGACAATACAGTACAGTTATATTGTCCTCACATTGGAAATGAGAAATTATGAATGCTGAATGTATTATCTCGTTATTTATTGAATATGTTTCAGGTTTTCCGAATCGTCAAGCAGAGCTTGACGTGCAGGCATTCCCAAACAGAGTTTGGGAACGAGGAAAATTCCCCCGCATTACGTTGCGCTGCATACGGGCTACAAAAAAGAGGGGGAAATTTTAGAGGTTTGCGTAGGTACGATTTAACCCGTACCCACAGCAGTTTCAATGCGGAAGTTTAGGCAATGGGCGTGAGGTGCTTAGAACCGAGTTCACCCCACAGCTTTTCCAATTGGTAAAACTCGCGGGTTTCAGCTTGCATCACATGCACGATGACATCGCCCAGGTCGATTAAAGCCCACTCGCCTGCATCTAAACCTTCATCACCCAAAGGACGCAAACCGTTTTCTTTAATTTTAATATCGACATTGCGCGCCAGTGATGCCACATGACGACTCGAATTACCCGTAGCGATAACCATCGTATCGGTGATGCTGCTGATGGCGTGTACGTCTAAAATTTTGATGTCACGGGCTTTTAAATCTTCTAGGGCTTCGATCACAATGTTGATTACGGTATCAGTTTGCATAGTATTCCTAACGGTAAAGTTGATGCGTATTAATGAGCTTTAAAACATGCTCAGGCAATAAATAACAGGGATTTTTTCCCATGCTCAAGAGCGCGCGAATTTGGGTGGCTGAGATGGTCAGCATTGGAATTTCTTGAATGAAAATTGCGCCCGCCGTGCGTCGTTCAAGTTCATGCAGTTCAGTCACTTGGTGAGTATTCAGAAAATCCCGAATCACTTCACTCATGGGTAATAATTTACCCAAGCGTTGCACGATGACTAAATGCGCATATTCAATCAGACGTTCCCATTGATGCCAATGCGGCAAACCCATAAACGCATCCATGCCCAAAATTAAACACAGGCTACGCTCTGGAAATTCCTCACGCAAACTGCACAAAGTATCCACCATGTACGAAGGCGCGGCACGGCGCAATTCACGATCATCAGCGACTAAACCTTCAACGCCTGCAATCGCAGCTTGCACCATTGCAAGACGTAATTCGGCACTGGCTGAAGGTTGTTCACGGTGCGGCGGATAGGCGGAGGGAATTAAATGAATGCGGTCTAAATCCAAACGTTCATAAAGTTCAATCGCTAAACGCAAATGCCCGTGATGAATCGGGTCAAAAGTACCGCCAAGAATTCCAATGGGTTTCTGCTGCACAGTCATGCTGGGTTTAATAAGTTATGGAGGCGTATCATGCAAGTTCAGTCTTGATTGACAAACTTGCCTTGAAAACACTGGAGCTTGCTTGAGCCAATCCAGTCAATTGCTGCTATTGTAGCAGAGTTCGCAACAGATAGTGCGCATAAAATCTTGTAATTATGCGTAATAACAGCATGTTGAATACGCTTTACAGCTTAGATTTAAGCTTGAGCAATTAACAAGGCTTGATTACGAAAACCTTGGCTGCTGTCGCCTAAATTGCCTTCTTCATGGTAAATAATCACTTTCAGTCCTGAAAACAAGCGCAATAATTCGCCCGCTGCCAAACGATAGGCGGGATTGCGCGGCGGGCTGTCCAAATCCACGGCTTCATGACTAAAAGTTTGATAAATTAAAATGCCGCCTTTCGTCAGTGCGTTTTTCAAAGGCACAGCTAAATCACGATCTAAAAAATGACTGACCACAATCACATCAAAACTGTTCACAGCGGGTGGATTCAACACCACATCGCGCACTTCTGTATTTAATGACAAAGCTAAATCCTGAGCCAGTTGTTGTAATTGGGTAATTCCTTGCGCTGAAAAATCCCACGCGCTGCATTCTAAACCCAATTGTGCCAAAAACAGTGCGTTTCCGCCCAAACCACAGGCTAAATCCAGAGCTTTTCCTGTTTTTGGCAGCAAATATGCATATTTTTGTAATGAAAAACAGGCAGTCGGTAAAACAGTATTGCTTTGATAACGCTGATTCCAATCTACGGCACTGTTACGTTTCATTGAATAGTTCCTGGTAAGTTTGATAAATATCTCATTGAATTTATAAATATAATTTTTAAAGCAGCTTAATAATTATGCGCTATAACGACTATTTAAATAACATAATGACTGTTAATTTATAATGTTAATATTTAGCTACAATTCCCCATAAAGTTAAGCTTACTTCATGATTTTTTAGTTGTTTTTGTGGGAATTTGTGATTTTAGGTGATTTTAAGAGGTAGGTGAAATATGTTATACTTGGAAAAAGTGAGATATTATTTCATTTGTTAAATATCTTATAAAAACAAGCGATTTAACCCCTGAATTTAGGCATTAACTCCAAAAAAGGCTCACCTAAATCGACCAAATCCACGGCGGGTGAGTATTCATCACACAATGCTTAATCTTCACAGCATCGAGTCAATAGCATGGACACAGTAGCCAACACCAATACGCCACGTCTCGTTTATACGACACCCACGGGAGAAAGCCAAATGGGCAATGAACAAACTTATGCCAATACCTTGGATAAACAATTGCGCGTTGCTGAAGTCAGCTTGCGTCAAGATGAGCCTGCTGAAAAAGTGACCGCAGAAAATGTGCTTGACAGTGCCGCAGGAACCGTCGGCAACATCGACAAAATCCGCGATATTTTGTTTGGCGGACACATGCGCGATTATGACAAGCGTTTCAAGCGCATGGAAGATCGTTATTCACAAGAAACCACGCAACTGCGTGATGATTTAGCACAACGCATTCGCGCCCTTGAAGAATTACTGAATAATGAAGTTGATGGTCTCACAGAAAAAGCGAAAACGGATCGTCAAGAACGTCAAGCTGCCCATCAAGAAGTGCTGTACACCGTCAACAGCCTCAAAAATGAACTCAATACCCGCGTCACCCAATTAGACGAACAATTTGCCAAAGACGTGAAACAAATGCGTCAGCAAATGCACAGCAAGTTTCAAGAGCTGGTTACGCAAATGCGTCAGCAAAACGATAACTTAGTCGGTTTGGTGAAGCAGGAAGTGGGACATTTACAAGAAGATAAAGTAAGTCGTACTGATCTCGCTTCCTTCTTCAGTGAATTTGCGCTGCGTCTGAACAAAGACCCCAAAGCCGATAAGTAAGTTTTATCACCCTGCTGCGCACGCTTTGCATGGTCGTGCGTGCAGGTAAAATACTGATTTCCTTTCTCGCCTGATCACTTTTAATTTCTGACTACGCCCAATGGATGAATATACCCAACTACGCTCCTTGCTCTTACACGATGATCAACAACGTCTGGCGAATTTAGAGCAACAGCTTGGGAATTCTGAAGCCCTGAGCCAATCCATTGCGGCGGTTTTACCGACTGCTTTGCAAAATGCCGACACTGTGCCCCTACAATCTGCACTGCAACAACCTGTAGAAAGCTGTGTTAAAACGGCAATGCAAAAAAATCCACAAAGTTTCGTCAGACCCTTACTCCCTGCAATGGTCGCACCCGTTAGAACAGTTGTTGCCGAAGCCCTGCGCTCAATTCGTGAATATTTAAATTTACAACAACAGCAATTGACAGGCTTGGATGAAAAATTAACTCAGCAATTAACCGAGCTGAACAATCGATTATTGCCTTTAGAAGAAACCCTGATTCGTTTTGGTGAATTGGAACAACGCTTAAATGACACCGAGCATCGTACTCGCGATTTAGCCGACATTTTACCGAATGCCATTCGCCAAGTGACTCAGCAGGCAAGCGTCCAGTTTTCATCGCCGCATGTCAAAGTGGAAGAGCTTGCCGATTCGCTGAAAATTCCCGTCGAGCAATGTTTAAGACAATCGGTGAATGATGATGCACAAACCTTAGCCGACGCGCTGTTTCCCGTAATGGGGCCTGCGATTCGTAAATCGATTAACGAATCGATGAAAGCGATGGTGGAAAAAATCAATGTCGCGGTTGAACAAAGCATTTCCCCGCAATCGGTGGCGTGGCGGATTGAGTCGATTCGGCATGGTGTGCCTTATTCGCAAATCGTGATGAAAAATACCTTAGTTTATCGGGTGGAACAGGTGTTCTTAATTCATCGCCAAACGGGTTTGTTAGTGCAACACGTCTCGCGTGAAGAAAGCGAGGTCTCCGACAGTGATGCGGTTTCAGCAATGCTGACCGCGATTCAAGACTTTATTCGCGACTCGTTTTCATCCAATAAAAATGATGAATTAGAACGTGCCGAAGTCGGTGAATACACGGTGTGGCTGGAACGCTCGCCGTTTGCGGTGCTGGCGTGTGTGGTGCGGGGCATTGCGCCTTACGAATATAAAACCACAATGCGTATTACTTTAGAGGCGGTTCATGCGCGTTATGGATTTTTGCTGGAGAGTTTTGAAGGTGACAGTGCGCCTTTAGAACCTTGTCGCCCCTTGTTGCAACAGGCATTACAAGTTGAAATCAAGAAAAAAGATAAAAATGAACAGCAAAAAAGTCGTTATTTTTCCAAGCCTTTTATTGCCGTCTTGGTGATTTTAGGCGGTAGTTTTCTGGGCTGGAATTATTGGCGGTGGCAACAAGCGCAACAGTTCAACGCTTATTTAGAAACGCTGCGCCACAGTACGGGCATTACTATTTTAGAAAGCAAAATTGAAGGCGATCATATTCTACTGCGAGGTTTACGCGACCCGCTCGCGCCCGACCCGGTACAAATGGCACTGCAATATAATTTAAGTGCGGAGCAAGTGAGCAGTCAATGGGCGTTTTATCAGGATTTAAGCCCCGAATTTGTGTTAAAACGGCTGACAGCGGCGTTAAATCCGCCTGCTAATATAAAATTCAATTTAAACAACGGGATTTTGCAAGCTGTAGGACACGCGGATAAAAGTTGGATTGATCAATTAAAACGTACTGTGTTGTTGATGGCGGGGCTAAGCAAGCTCGATGACAGCCAATTATTAGATAATAATGCGTATTTAGAAAAAACACGGGAACAATTTGAAGCTTTCTTACTGACTTTGAAAGCCACGCAAGGCATTGTGGTAGTGTCTTCAGAAGTTAAAAATGGGCATCGTGAAATCACTGGTTTGCGCGACCCGATTGCAGAAGACCCTGCGAAGTGGTTGCCTGATTTTCAGCTAGAAGACATCGCGATGAATTGGACTCCGTATCAGGATTTAACCCCGTCCTTTGTGGAAAAACGGGCGCGTTTGCGGCTGGCTGTGCCTGAAACCGTGCAATTGACAGTGAAAGAGGGGCGCATGACAGTGCAAGGTTTCGCGCCTAAAGCATGGATTGAACATGTGCAAACTGCGTGGCAAGGCATCGCAGGTGTGGAACAAGCCGATTTCAGCCAATTGTTAGAACGTGATGCGTATTTAATGGCGTATGCGCAGCGTGAATTATCGCCGCCCAGCAGTTTGAAATTGGAAGTGAATGAGGGGATTTTAAACTTTGATGGCTGGGTTGAAGATGCGGCTTTTGCCAATATGCAGCAACAGCTCAAACGTCTTGAAGGTTTTGAGTCGATTAAATCGCAGAATTTATTAAGCCGTGACAAGTTCCGTCAGTTGACCGCGCAACGTTTAGAAAAAATCACGGTGTATTTTAATCAGGATGCGGGTTTTGGCGAGTATCAAGAGAATAATTTACGCGGGGTTTTGGATTTGTGGCAGCGATTATTAAGCGTTACGCGCACGCCACCGCGTTTGCAAATCATTGGGCATACCGATGGTATTGGTACGCAAGAACAAAATCATCGCTTAAGTATTCAACGCGCCGAGGTGGTTTATCGTTGGTTAGTGAATCAAGGGGCTACTGAGGCACTGTTAGAACCTGCCTATCCCAACACGATTCCTTTTGGGGAAACGACGGCTAACTTTAAGGAACGGCGGGTGAGTTTTAAAGTATTGTTCTAGGCTTGGAATTGTTTTTTCTAGTTCTCATATAGCCATTAAGTTCTAAGGGCATGGGCTGTGTTTAAGTTTAACTGTAGGGCCTCTGCTATGAACACAGAACTAGAAAAATTACAGGCGGTTTTTGATTCATTACTGATAGTGCGCTGCAAGCCTTGTAATTTTTGTAAATACAAACAAGGTGAATTTAAACTTCTTGAAATACATGCTTTGTCTGTATTATCACTGAGCATCACTCAAAAAAATGACTGGGGTCCAAGCGTGTTTATTTATGAGGTCAAGTTATCCGAAGCAAATCATGCTTATGTTTTGAGCATCGAAATTCAAAGCGGAGATGTGATGCTGGTTGAAGCTCAAAGTTTTAGTTATCGGATGACGACTTGTCCTGAGTCTGAGTAATTTAATTAAACACCCCTGCCAAATTCCTACTCACCCCATTCACCTGCAACAAATTATTTTTAAACACTAATTGCAGGTTTAATTTCTCCGTTTTCGGCTCAAGTTGCAGCCATTGCTGAGTAATCAAAGCATTCACTCGATTTTGCGCCAATTCATGGGCTTGCGGCACTTGATAATACGCAAAATATTGTTCAATCAATGAAATAAATAATTCTTTATCCACCCGCAACGCCAATTCTGCAACCAAATCTTGTAACAGCAAATTGGGGTCAAACAACGCCTGCATATTCACTTTATTCATTTTGGCGTGGGCGGTTAATTGCAGCTCTTCTGCGCCATGATGCAGCTCTAAATTATTCACGAAAATTTCGGGCGCATTATCCAATAAAGGCACGCCATATTGCATCAACGCCCCAATCAAGCTGAGATTACGTTGCACCGCAGACAAATCGCGTATATCTAATAAAACCGCTTTTAAATTACGTGCACTGTGGGCGTGCCAATGTTGCAAAGTGATTCCTAGTTTAGCCGCCGTCAGTTGCAATGTGCCAATTTCTAACTGTGCGCTGTGCAATTGCCAATCACTGTTCAAAAATTGTTCTTGCAATTGGTTATGAATCACCGCATCAAATTGCGATAACACACTGGGCAGCAAGCCATTTAATTTCATCGCTAAGTTTGCAAGTTTTATTCGTGTCGTCCCTAAACCCAAATCATGCAAACCGCTGGGCAATTCGCTATCAACCAGCAATTGTTGCAAGGCGATTTTTTGTTGCGCCTGTTGCCAAGTCAGCGCGGGTAATTCCAGCCGTACTTTCATCGGGGAGAGGGTGGGCGTGGTTTCAATTTTGGCTTGGGCTTGCGTCCAGCTGAGTTGAATTTGTTGGTTTAAATCCTGTGCACTGAAGGGAAACAGAGTTAAAGTGCTGCTGTTCTCGCCTGTCACTTGCACTTGCGTATGCAAATCCGCCAAGGGGGAAAATTGTCCAATCTTCGCGCCTTGTAACGCGGCAAGGCTGACTTGCGTATCAATGGTGCTGGTGTGGAAAGGCTGCCAACCGTGGGAAATATGGTGCTGCAATTTCACCTGATAATCGTCGGCGGCAAACAAGCTATAAAAAAAACTTGCCTGCGCCTGAGAATTTAACCAGCCGCGTTCAAATTCATAGCTGGTTAATTTCCACTGATTCGACGGCAATAGGGTTTGATGGAAATAGCCAAAATGCTTTTCCACTTCGACACCCGTCCAATACGGCACGCCCGCCGCAATGCTGGCAAGTATGATGAATAGCCCGATCCATTTTTTCATCTGTAGAAATCGCTAAATTGATATGCGTTGGTTTTAAATCGTAACTTTTTTGAAAGTAGCACCTGTAGGATGTATAAGCGTAGCGTCATACACCTTAACCCATTCAAAGCTAACTTCTTGTGCTTAACGAATCGAATCGCACAGGTGCATGGCGGCTACGCCTTATGCACCCTACTTTAATTAATATTTAGCCCCTTCAGAGGGTTGGGGGCGCAGTCAAAAGTCGCCGTAATTTGTTTCGACAAACCCAACACCGCAAATAAACCCGCACTCAAACCATACCACCCGAATTCCATAAAATTCACGCGCCCTTGTTGCCACGAATGCAATGCAACCGCGCCCACAATCGGCAAACTTTGCACGATTGCCATGCGTAAAAACAAGCTCGAAATATCCGTATTTCTGGGCAAGTAACACAGCCACAGCGCACACAAACCTGTCAATGCAGGAATCAGCACACTTGCCCACGGCAATAAATCATTAAAACGCGCAAGCTTATTATAAACATGTAGCGGCGAAAAGCCTTGAGGGTCGTAGAGATAAAATGGCAAACTGATGGCTAGAAAACTGAAACTTATCCATAAACTCAATCGTATAGCTTGATGTTTTCCCCGTTGTTGCCACAAGCCTGCAAATAACAGCGGCAACAATAATAAAAAATGGGGACGCGATGCCAAGCCAATACCGAGTAAAATTGCGAAAATGATTTGTAAGCGTGACCTGCTGCGCAATACGCCATAGCTGAAAATAATTACCCATAAACTATTGGCTAATAAATCGCCCCCGCTGATGATTTCATTCAAACACACGGGCGCGAATATCAAACAGCTCAGCCACACCCACAAGGCTTTGCGCCAATCTTGCAAATAATCGCCGAGCAACATAAACCACGCGCCCAGCCAGAAAAAAGTTTGATACGCGCCATTGCCAAAACCCGCCACAAACGGCAGCGCAAACAATAATTCACCGGGCAACGGGCTGATAGGGTTGCCGTCTAAGCCCAATTGATGCGGCAAGCCCGCAACATAGGTTTTAGCATAATAAGGATAATGTCCGTTCAGCAATTCAGTGACGGCAATATTTAACGCTTCATCGCGATCACTGCCGCCGCCAAAACTGCCCGCCGTTGCCAAGGGATACAGCCACATAAACAGCAATAACAAGCCGCTTAAACTTAAAATGAAACCGAGTAGCGCGTGTTTGGTTTGAACAGTTTGATAAAACAGGGCTTGTTTGCGGTGCAAATAAAATACGATACCGAACACTGCCAATAAATAACCCGCCATGCCGCCGATTGCCATTAATTCAGGAAAAGGCAGGCGTGGGAAAATAATCGGCATCACCACTTCAAATAAACGCTGCACAAAGCCTAAAGAAGGCAGGCTCAGCGCGAGTACCCACAATCCTAAAATCTGCATCGGGATAAAATTAGGCAGATTTGCGGGCA
Organism: Thiotrichaceae bacterium; assembly: GCA_028688145.1. Lineage (GTDB taxonomy): Bacteria > Pseudomonadota > Gammaproteobacteria > Beggiatoales > Beggiatoaceae > JAQTYU01. Next base: position 173,618 of record JAQTYU010000004.1, read on the forward strand.
GCAATCGCTTGGGCAACTTCACGCACCAAGCCGCCGCCCCGATAAACTAATCCCGTGTAAACTTGCACCAAGCTTGCACCTGCGTCTAATTTCGCCAGCGCGTCCGCTCCGCTTAAAATCCCGCCCACTGCAATAATAGGGATTTGGTCTTGTAAATGCTGTTTCAATTGGCGCACCACTTCCGTAGAACGCGCAAACACAGGCGCACCGCTTAAACCGCCCGTTTCATTGGCGTGGGCTAAATTCGCCACCGTATCGCGGCTGATGGTGGTGTTGGTGGCAATCACGCCGTCTAAACCATGTTTTAATAATTGCTGGGCGATATTTTCAATTTCTAATTCGCTCAAATCAGGCGCAATTTTCACCGCCAAAGGCACATATTTATTATGTGCTTTTTGCAAATTCCCCTGTAATTCTTTCAGCCCGCATAGCAAATGATCCAGCGCGTCACCTTGTTGCAGTTGGCGCAAATTCGGGGTGTTGGGCGAGGAAATATTGACCGCAATATAATCGGCATAAGGATAAACTTTGTGCAAATTAAAGGCATAATCGCTGAGCGCATTTTCAACAGGCGTGTCGAAATTTTTGCCGATATTAATCCCTAAAATGCCTTTAAATTGCCGTCTGCGAATATTGCTGAGTAATTTATCCACACCTTCATTATTGAAACCTAAACGATTAATCACCGCTGAAGCTTCTGGCAGGCGAAACATGCGCGGTTTAGGATTTCCGGGTTGGGGGCGCGGCGTGGTGGTGCCGACTTCAATAAAACCAAAGCCAAAATTTGCCAGCGCGTCCACGTATGCGCCATTTTTGTCTAAACCTGCGGCAAGTCCCACGCGGTTTGGGAAATTTAAACCCATGACAGTGCAGGGATCGCTAATCGGGGCTTTAAATAATAATTTGTTTACACCTAAACTTTGTCCAATATTTAAAGCTTTTAATGAGACATCGTGCGCGGTTTCGGCGGGAAGATTGAATAATAAGGGGCGAATCAAAGAAGAATAGAGCATAGTTTTTTATATCTATGGTGGCGAATATGAAAATATCTGAATTTATAGATAAATCAAGGACTGGCAGTCCTCGGAGGACTGCCAGTCCTAAATTGTGATCGACTCAAGACCTGCTAGGTTTTAAAAACCTAGCAGGTCTGATTTAAATTTAAGCTGTGATTTTTAAATCTGTTCCCACTGCCGCACTAAACTGACTACGCCTTGTTCCAAACCATCTTGGCGCACTTTTAAAGAAGCGACCGTGGTCGCTTTGTCATATAAATGAATCGCTTCTTCGCAGAGCAAATACACGTCAATCCAATATTCACCTTTCAACAAAGGCAATTCGGGAAAAGAAACCCGAACTTTGGCTTCACCTGCGGCATTGTGGGTAATTTTTAAACCATCATGTTGCGTGCCCGCGCTGGTAATCACCCGCCCATCAGAACCGACAATTAACAAACCAACGGTCGGCGTGGCAAGTTTCGGGTCATACACAAAACCCACGGTTAAACATAATTCGCTACGTTTGCTATACGCTTCCAATTCTTTGCCAATAATCCCGTCCACACTGACACTGACGCTGGTAATATGCGCGCTGCCCTCGCCCGCCAATAATTTACGCTCGGGTTCGTTGGGGTCAACGGCTTGGGTGCGGGATTGGCTGGCAGCAATCGCATCGGTGTACGCACTAATCACTTGGCTGGGCGAACCATCGGCTTTCACCGCACCATTTTCTAACCAAATCACGCGGTCACAAATCGCCTCGACCTGATACAGTGCGTGCGAGCAGAATAAAATAGTTTTGCCTGCTTTTTTAAACTGCATGATGCGGTTAAACGATTTCCGCGCAAACGCGCCATCGCCCACCGATAAGGCTTCATCGACGATTAACACATCAGGCTCGACACAAGTCGCCACCGCAAACGCCAAACGCACAAACATCCCTGAAGAATAGGTCTTCACAGGATTGTCGATAAAGTCGTCAATCCCTGCAAATTCCATAATTTTTGGATAAATTTCATCCATTTGGGCGCGGCTCAAACCCAGCATCGTGCCGTTTAAAAACACATTTTCGCGTCCCGTCATTTCGGGGTGAAAACCGCCACCGAGTTCCAACAGCGCGGAAATTCTACCCTTAATTTCACAACTGCCGCCTGCATCACTTTGCAAAGTGCCTGCGATCAGTTTCAACAGCGTGCTTTTACCCGCGCCATTGTTGCCGACAATGCCCACCACTTGTCCCGGTTCAATTTCCATCGAAATCGGGTGCAAGGCGACAAAGGCTTGATGATGGGCGCGGTGGGTGAGAATTTCTAACAGGCGATCCACCCCGTGGGCATAGTGCGTATAGGTCTTGCTTATATTATTAAGGCGAATGGCAGTCATGGAGTTTTTTATCAATCTTTACGCAGGTTTAATAGGTTGTTTAGGCGCGGGTTTAACCGCTGTGGGATTTACTTTCGGGGCAACTTTTGTGACCAGTGGCGGTGGATTATTCGGGGGCGTAGCGGGTGCAGCAACTTCGCCCACGGCAGCTTTACGCATTTCATCCAAATGGCGCACTTGCACGCGGGTCAGTTTCACGATGTCTTCTAATTGTTTCAGGGATTGCGCTTGGGTGCGGATTAATTTCGCAAATCCCATCAAACCCATGCCAATCAATACCCCAATCACGCCGCCGAGCAAATAAAGGCTTTTGCCCGATTCGCTGTCAATCACGCCCACGCCAAGCAATAACACCACGTAAGAACCCGCAACACTGATGATCCCTAAGAGACTGAGAATATTTTCAATTTGCATGATAGCAACCGCCTTTACTCGCTAGGATCAGGGAACAGAATATTGTCAATTAAATCACACAAGCAATGAATCACCAATAAATGCACTTCTTGAATGCGGGCGGTGGAATAGCTCGGCACGCGAATTTCAACATCAGAAGATTGTAAATATTGGGAAATTTTGCCGCCGTTGCGCCCCGTCAACGCAATTACTGACATTTGTTTGCTGTGGGCTGCGGTGATGGCGCGTAACACATTGGGTGAATTGCCGCTGGTGCTGATGGCGAGTAACACATCGCCCGCCTGCCCCAGCGCGTAAATTTGCTTGGCAAACACGAATTCAAAAGCATCATCATTGGCAATTGAGGTAATCGTGGAACTGTCGGTGGTTAAAGCGAATGCCGCCAAACCATCGCGCTGTTTTTCAAAACGATTGAGCAATTCCGAAGAAAAATGCTGAGCATCCGCCGCCGAGCCGCCATTGCCGCAGCTCAGAATTTTATGCTGTTGTTGTAAGCTGTCTACCATATATTGCGCGGCTTGCACAATGCAGGGCGCGAGACTGTGCATTGATTGCGTTTTGACTGCAATGCTTGCCACAAAATTATTATTCACCCGATGAATTAATTCCATAACGACTTATGACCTACTCAGATGTTTACTGCGAACTTCCCATTGCCACGCATGGCTGATAATCGTTGCCAAATCCGCATAATGCGGTTGCCAATGTAAGGCACTGCGTGCGAGTTGTGAATCTGCGACCAGGCGGGCAGGATCGCCTGCGCGGCGTTGTCCAATCACCACAGGAATTTTTTTACCCGTGACTTGTTCGGCGACTTCAATTACTTGGCGCACGGAAAAGCCATTGCCATTGCCTAAATTATAAGCGGCACTGTTCGCGCCTGCTAATAATTGTTCTAAAGCTAATAAATGCGCTTGGCATAAATCATTAATATGCACATAGTCACGAATACAAGTGCCGTCGGGGGTTTCGTAATCATCCCCAAACACGCCAATATGGGTACGTTGTCCGCTGGCGGCTTGCAACACCAAGGGAATTAAATGAGTTTCTGGCTCGTGGCGTTCGCCCAATTGTCCCGAAGGGTCTGCGCCTGCGGCATTGAAATAACGCAAGCACACCGCTTTTAAATTATAAGCGCGGTCGTAATCGACCAACATTTGTTCAATCATCGCTTTCGATGCACCATAAGGATTAATCGGATGTTTGGGGTGGCTTTCATCCATAGGAACATATTGCGGTTCACCAAAAATCGCCGCTGTTGAAGAGAAAATGAAGGCTTTAACTTGATGTTTCACCATTGCATCGAGCAGATTCAGGGTGCAGGCGACATTGTTTTGATAATATTTGCTGGGTTGTTGTACCGATTCACCCACCTGAATAAACGAGGCAAAGTGCATCACGCCGCTGAAATGATAGCCTTTAAATAAACGCTCTAATAAAAGACTGTCGGACAAATCGCCAAACACAAAATCGCCGCCCAGCACCGCATCGCGGTATCCCGTGGAGAGATTATCCAAAACCACGACATGATAACCTGCGGACAACAGCATTTTCACCATGTGCGAGCCAATATAACCCGCGCCACCCACTACAAGAATTGTATGCTTCATCATTTTTTATAAGATTGATTAGGGAATTAAATACTGTCTCAAATGACAGGGATTTTTTATTTTAAATTAATGGCGGTTTGATGTCAGAAGATTATTATCGTGTTGAAATTAAAATACCATGAATAATTAAATAGTTATTTTTAATCAGGATTAAACTTCAGAATTTGGCGATGCTTCAGACGACTTACTTCTAATACTGAATTATTTTAACACGAGTTTGGCATAAGAACCTCTCTGTGATTTTTATCATTTTGATTTTTAACTGCGATTGACGGTGTGGGCAGATTTTAAATTATCACTACGCTCCCGCGTGAGAACGTGATTAACGCTTTAGAAGTGCGAGATTGATGATTGCAAAAAAACGATTTTGCGCTATTCTGCGTGTTTTCACACACACGCGCCTCAAATGAATTTACAAAATTCCCCTTATATTGTTGTGCTTGGCATGGGCAAAACTGGACTTGCCTGTACACGTTTCTTGCGGCAACAAGACAAACAAGTTTATGTGATGGATAATCGCGAAAATCCACCTAATCTTGCTGAATTACAACAACAATTCCCCGATTTAATGTACAAAATTGGCGGTTTTGATGCGGAAGTTTTAGCCGCCGCGAGCAGCATTGTGATAAGTCCCGGTTTATCTTTGCGTGAACCTGCCTTAGAAAAAGCACGCGCTAAAAATATTCCTATCATTAGCGAAATTGAATTATTTGCCCGCGCTGCGAATGCGCCGGTGGTGGCAATCACAGGTTCAAATGGAAAAAGTACCGTCACCACTTTAGTCGGTGAAATGGCGCAGCAAGCGGGTTGGCGAGTGCAAGTCGGCGGGAATTTGGGCACGCCCGCGCTAGAATTACTTTGTGAACCTGCCCCCGATTTATACGTTTTAGAATTGTCCAGTTTTCAATTGGAAACCACGTTTTCATTGCAAGCAGCGGCAGCGGTGGTGCTGAATATCAGCGAAGACCATTTAGACCGCCACGACGGGCTTGCCGATTATATCGCGATTAAACAACGGGTTTATCACAACGCACAAACGGCGGTGATTAATGAAGATGAAGCTTGCGTCATGCACAGCAATGCGCCGCAACGTTTAAGTTTCAGCTTGAAAGCGGATTGTGGCGATTTTCACGTAATTTCTGAAAATGGCGAACACTATTTAGCACGAAAAGAGCAAACTTTAATCCCTGTCAAAACTTTAAAATTGCAAGGCGCAATCATGCGTTCTAATGTGTTGGCAGCTTTGGCGTTGGGCGAGGCGGTTGGCATTCCGATGCCTGCAATGTTAAAAGCAGCGCAGGAATTTCGTGGCTTGCCACATCGTTGCGTGTGGGTGGGAAATAAATCGGGCGCAGATTGGTTTAACGATTCCAAAGGCACCAATATCGGCGCAAGCATTGCCGCAATTCAAGGCTTAGAACGTCCAAAACAGATTATTTTAATTGCGGGCGGCGAAGGTAAAGGTGCAGATTTCACCCAACTTGCGCCAATTGCGCGGGAACATTTACGCGCTTGTGTCTTAATTGGGCGGGATGCGCCAATTATTGCCGACGCGCTCGCGGGAACTGTGCCCTTATTTCATACGGAAAGTTTAGAAGCAGCGGTACAACAATGTGCAGATTTGGCGCAAACAGGTGATGCGGTGTTATTATCGCCCGCCTGCGCCAGTTTCGACATGTTTACGGGCTATGATCAGCGCGGCAAGCTGTTCACGGCGGCGGTGGAAGCTTTGCCACAATAATTAAGTAATCGCGCTAAAAATTAACCAGCGATTATCTTAGGAGCGCATTTCCTAGTTATTTTTTATTTAAAACTAAGCAACATCTACTTTGTCACTAATCTTTGCTAGACTTTCCAGAATAGCGTGAACGAGCGACAGAGGTTTTTTGTGAGCGAAACTTTCTATTTAGAAACGGGTGAAAAAATCCTGCTGACCGCCCAAAATTTCGTGGCAGAAGGCGGCGAAGGGCGAGTGTTTGTGCAAGATGCGTGGGCGTATAAAATCGCCCACGACCCCCAAAAAGTTTTACCACCCGCCAAATTACGCGAATTAAGCGTGTTAGAACATCCGCTGATTTTGCGCCCCCATGCCCTTGTATATGATGCAAAACGCCACGCCGCAGGCTTTAAAATGCCTTATGTTGCCGACACTTTGGCATTGCCGCGCTTATTCACCCACGATTTTCGCCGCCAATTTGCCCTGGAAAATCATCAAATTTTACAACTGCTGGCGCAAATGCAAAGCACGCTGAGTTTTATTCATCAACAGCAATGCTTGTTAATCGATGGTAATGAAATCAATTATTTAGTCAGCAGCGATTGCAGCACCCCGTATTTTATCGATGTCGATTCTTACCAAACCCCGAGTTTTCCCGGCACTGCGCTGATGCCTTCGATTCAGGATTATCACAGCCACGGGTTTTCACCGCTCACCGACTGGTTTGCGTTTGCGGTGGTTGCTTGCCAATTATTGCTCGGCATTCATCCCTACAAAGGCAAACATCCCAAACTCAAAACCCTTGCTGAACGAATGCAGGCAAATATTTCGATTTTCAACAAAAGTGTATCTTTGCCCGCCACGGTGCGCGATTTTAGCGTGATTCCGCCCGCCTGGCGCGACTGGTTTATTGCGCTGTTTGAGCAGGGAACACGTTGTGCGCCGCCTGCCTTGCCAGCTGATTTTAAAGTGATTTCCGTGCCGCTGACTATCAGCACCAGCGCGGAACGTTTTCAAATGCGTTTATTGAAAACTTATCCTGCGGCAATTCGGCAGCATTATCACGCGCTGGGCAAAACTTGGGTGATTGCGGGCAATCAGGTTTTTAGTGAGCAAGGCATTTGGGAATTACCTGAACCCACTGCGCCCGTGCTTTACGAACCCAATCAAGGCATTTTTCTCGCGGCAGTGTTAAATAAGGGCTTGTTGCAAATCGAAAATTTAAGCACCCACGAACGCATTAGCACCCAACTCGCGGCACAGCGTTTATTACAAATCAACAACCAACTTTACGTGATTCAGCGTGACCAATTAATTGCGGTGGCGATTACCCGTTTTGGGAAAAATTTGTTGGTCAGTGCGGGGCGCAGTTGGCAAATTATGCCCAAGGCTCACCAAGTTTTTGAAGGTTTATTATCACAAACGGTTTTCGGACAGACCTATTTAATTATTCCTTATCTGCCAACGGCTTGTTTAATTCAGAATATTCCCGAATTGCAGCCCTACAAACTCATCAGCGGTAAACATCAAAACGGCGTGGTGATGTTGCTCGGCTATCAGCAAGGGCGTTATGATTTAATTATCCTGTGTTTTGACCTGCAATATCAGCAATATCAAGCGCGTATTATTCCCGATAGAGATATGGCAGAATTAAATTTCACCACTTTGGACAATGGCACGGTGATCGCGATTTTCCAAGATGGCGAACTTGAAGTTTCACATCGCCATTTGCCGCCCGTGAAAACCATCGCAGATCCGCATATTTCCAGCATGATGCGCTTGAGTCATGCAGAAAATATGGGGCTGTTTTATACTGATCGCCAACTTTATCAGATCAGTCTTAAAGCCCCTTAACTCACTCACGGAATGATTCAGACGCAACATGTTAGATGATTTAAATCAGTATCCTAAGCCACGGGTCATGGTTGATATTGCCATTTTCACCGTCGCTGATCAGGCTTTAAAAGTCTTATTAATTCAACGCGGTATCCCACCTTTTCAAGGACAATGGGCTTTACCGGGCGGCGCGCTCCGCATCGACAGCGATGCCAGTTTAGAAGCCGCCGCGCTGCGTGAACTCGTGGAAGAAACGGGTGTCAACAATCTTTATTTAGAACAATTAGGCAGTTATGGCAGCCCCGAGCGCGATCCCCGCGAATGGACGGTGAGCATCGCGTATTTCGCTTTGGTCAGTGCGCACGAGGTGGAATTACGTCCGGGCACAGATGCCACCGCCGCCCAATGGTTTCCCGTGCTTGGCGACAAAGTCGATTTACCGCTGGCTTTTGACCATGCCGTTATTTTGAGCGATGCCACCAAACGCCTGCGCGCCAAATTGGATTATTCCGATATTGCGGTGCATTTGTTGCCTAAAGAATTCACCCTGAGCGAATTGCAGCGGGTGTATGAGTTAATCATGCAAGAAAAACTCAATAAAAGTTCATTTCGGCAACGGGTCGATAAGGCGCAATTGGTGCAGCCGATTCCGAATAAAATGCGCACCGGTTCAAATCGTCCCGCGCAACTTTATCAATTTGTGCCTTGTGAACAGGACAGAATCTTTTTCCCACGCAGTCTTGCATGGGCGCAGAAAGGTAGTGAAAAATGAATTTAATTCCCGATTCTAAGGCGTATTATTGGCTGGCTTGGCAGGATAAATGGGTGATTAACCCACTCGCTGCTGAAAAACTGCCCTTATCTGGCTCTGCACTCGGTAAAAATTTTATTGCAAGCCATCAACAAGTTTTCGGAACATGGCGCGGTCAGCCTTGTTATTTGGTGGAGTTAGTTGAAAACAGTGTTTTGCCTGATGGCTTGGAAGCCAAGGGCTTGCGTGCGTTGACTTATTCATTGTCAGAAGAAATCTTCTCCTTGACGGGACGCGCCGCGCAATTATTGTTTTGGGAAAAAACCCACCAATTTTGTAGCCGTTGTGGCACAGCGGTCGAGCTGCATCCTCAAGAACGCGCTAAACATTGTCCCGCCTGTCACATGATATTTTATCCAAAGATTACCCCTGCTATGATTGTCTTGGTGCAGCGCGGCAATCAGGTGTTATTATCGCGCTCGCCACATTTTGCACAAGGTTTATACAGCGTGCAGGCGGGTTTTGTGGAGGCGGGCGAAAGCGTTGAAGAAACCGTGGTGCGGGAAATCCGTGAAGAAGTCGGCTTGGAAGTGAAAAATGTGCGCTATTTTGGCAGCCAAGCATGGCCGTTTCCAAGTTCGCTGATGTTGGGGTTTACCGCTGAATATGCGTGGGGAGAATTGCGCCCGCATCCTGTGGAAATTGAAGATGCGCGCTGGTGTAGTCTTGATGATTTGCCCGCCTTGCTGCCTTCTAAATTAAGTATTGCGTCACGTTTAATTAAAAGCTTTATTGATCAGCAAAATTTACTGCGCCCCTAAATCTCCTAAAGGGGACTTTAAAGACAAAATCTGTTTAAGCCCCCTTTTAGGGGGTTGGGGGCTTGTTTTAAACCGACTTTGATACTCTCCTTGGGGTTGGGGGTTTCAGTTAAGGTTTTAAATCAACCAATCTCACACACGGAGAGAAAATCATGGCTTTTTTTGAATGGGATCAATCATTAGATGTTGGCGTGGAAGCGATGAATCAACAACATCGTATTTTGATCAGGTTAATGGATGCTATCTATAATAAAAATAATGAAGAGGCGGGCAAAGATGAATTATTAAAAAGCATAGGAGTTACGCAGTTGGCGCAAAAGTAGCATCGAAAAGGGAATGAATCCGAAACGATGTGACGAATACGATTATATAAACTTTTTGGTTGCAGCTCAGAAAAGCTATAGCTGCCTTGAGGCAAGTC
>JAQTYU010000005.1 GCA_028688145.1 Thiotrichaceae bacterium
CTCTTTACTTTGAATTAACCCTAAGCTTTTTTAACATGAGTGGCTTTCCTGTCTGTTTTGTCTATTACTATAGTTCCTTTTAGTCCTTAACTTAATGGCTGTGAAACTCTGTTTGGGAACGAGGAAAAGCTTAAAAGAAGTCGCGTAGGTTGGGTTGCCGTTGGCAGCCCAACCTACGAAGTTAGGGGGTTTATTTCTTATCAGTTATCGCATTAAGATCATAAATGCTGAATTTTCTAGAGTAGTGTGGGGATTTAAAATATGCTGCTGTAACACGCTCGGCTGTTAAAACTAACTGTTCTACTGCATCTTCTAAACCATCTTCTTTATACGCAATCGATGGACTGTCAGGATATGACAATTCGGGATCGTTAGTAATGCAAGGAATAGAGGGATGTTTTATTTCTTCCAAATACCGATAGAATGCGCCCTTCGCAATTGCCAGTCCGAACACTCGCCACGCATATTTCTTACCCCAATAATATCCATCAGTAGCTGAATGTGTTACGCGCTGATCATTCTTTGCTTTGTAAGTTTCAAAAAGACCTGATGATATTTTTTTTGCTTCCAACAAACTAATACGTGGATTTACCTTTGATATAGGCGAAAGAGCTGACAACTCAACAATATTCCTATTATTTTTAATATAGTAACCGATATTATAGTGTTCACCCTCTGTAATCACATCTGCTGCATTAGCCTCGAACTCATATACTGTTGAAGTAGTAGCAGGTGTGAATGTATGAAGATATTTTCCAGGTGCTATTTGTGTAATAGTGTAATTACTAGCAATTAAATTGTGGGTGGTCAATAAATCGCGTGATTTCATGATGAACTCCGAAATTTTTATAATATAAAGACAGAATAAACGACTCGTCAGAAAGCGTAGTAGGTCTTATAAATTGAAGATTATAATAACCCTAAGTAGTGTTGGATTTCAACGGAAGCTCTGTAAGATGCCCTCTTGCTAGTGCAGTTAAATTCTGAGTTATCAAACTCGGTGGGCAATGCCCACCCTACTAACTCAAGGCACAGTTTTCCCCCGCTCCTGAATCGCCTTAAACACAATTTCACTCACCTGCTGATTCACCCATTCATTAATCACAACTTTCATTAAGCCTTATCCCAATATATTTTTATGTTTCAGTTTTTCTATGAAATCGTTATCATCTCTCCAATTTTAACTTCATCTAAACAGCATTTTTTAACCTTTACTATGTCACAACAAGCTATTAGTACAGATTCTCCCAATACCTTTTTTCTTATTGATATATTTCGTTTCGTGGCTGCAAGCTTAGTATTACTGGTTCATTTATCCTATATTTTCAATGTGCCAACGATTTGGGATGCTTTTGCATCTTCAGCCGTTTCATGGTTTTTTATTGTCAGTGGTTTTATTTTATCTTACCGCTATCCAAATTTAACGCTATCGGACTTAAAACTATTCTATGCGTTGCGGTTTGCTCGAATTTATCCTGCTTACTTGTTTAGCTTACTATTTTCCATCGGCTTTATGAGTCTTGGATATTTTTACGTTGGGGATAATTTTGTCACTCAAATTGGGCGACCTGTCATTGGAACGTATGATTTGCCGTATCCAATGACGTTTTCTTTTTGGGTAGATGCCAGTATCAAACACTTATTTTTCCTACAATTTTTCAGTCCTATAGAATGTTTAAAATATCTTTTTGATGGTCCGTTATGGTCTGTGGTTAATGAAGTTTTCTTCTATTTGCTGTTTCCATTACTTTTACCTCTAGCTCGTTCTTTAAACAAAGCTAAACATATTTTTATGGCTTTCATCGTATGTTATGCACTGCAATACACTCTAATTCAGCTATTTTTACCCTCAACAACATCATTCGACTGGTTTACTTTAAACACTCCCATTTACACTAATCCATTAGTACGTTGGGTTGAATTTTTTATGGGTCTCTTACTTTACAGAGCCTATTTAATAATGCCCAATGTAAAAGTAACGGGACGGATATTATTACTAACATTGTCTATGACAATCTATTTTGTCAGTTTATCTCTGCTGCCTTATGTATCCCAAGAATATGCACTGTTCTTTCTAATGACACCCAGCACTAGTCTATTGGTATTGTCTTTGGTTTATATAATCATAGAGATACCTGTTCAAATAAATCGTTTTTTTATGTTATTAGGAGGAGCGAGTTATGTGTTGTACTGCATCCATTTTCCGTTTATGGAAATAATCTACTTTTTTGGCGGTAAAAAGTGGACTCAGAATAATGGAATGCTAATAGTCGGTATATATGGAGTTACTGTATTATTAAGCATATTGATACACTTGTTGTTAGAAAAAAATGTCCGAAGCGTATTAATTCGACGATTATTAAAATAACGGGTAATGCTAAAAACTAAAGACTTTAGCCCGCTTATTGTTTGAATCAGGATTTACAGGATTAAAGCTTAAATATCCCAGTGGCTAATCCTGAAAATCCTGATTCAGACCATCATTTAAACCCCCGCCAGCTCTAATGACATAATCCCCTCATGAAAAACTTTTTAATCAAATACTTAGTGTTAGTCGGAGTCGGCTTACTCCTACTACCTTTACCCTTTTTAAGCCCCGCGATTGATTTCTTTTGCCAAGGATTAGCGCATCTCAGTTTTTACATGGCACGCTTGTTTAGCTCAGCGATTACTTTAGAAAATAATGACACTTTGCGTTATCAAGCGGAGGGTTTTGCCATCGTGGTTTCTCATGCCTGTAGCGGCTTAAATTCAGTATGGTTGCTCAGCTCTGCAATTTTGGTGTTTCCTGCTTCGTGGAAATTTAAAGGCATGGGGATTTTATTCGGCATTCTTGCAATTCAGGGTTTAAACCTATTGCGGCTGATTAATTTAGTGTACGTGGGACAATTTCATAACGCATGGTTTGACACCGTACACGAACAATTGTGGCCCTTATTTTTACATTTCGTGAGCCTGATTTGTTTTGGGGTATGGCTTACTTATCTCTCCACCGAGTCCGCAAATCATGTTTCTGCCTAAACATCCGTGGTTACGTTATTTCACCCTAGTCGCCTTATGGTTACCACTAACTACGGGCATTTGGTTATTCAGCAAACCTGTGTTGTTAGACACGCTGTATTTGAGTGTAAACCCTATCATCAGCCACAGCTTCACCCAAAGCAAAGCGCATATCGAGCGCGAAGGCGACACTTGGGTGTTGGGCACGGTTATCCTGCAAAAAGAACAGCCTGAAGATAAATCACGCCGCCGCTATCAATATCTGAAAATTGGTTCAGTTTTCCAATATACTTTAGAAATCCCCTTGTTATGGGCGATGCTGCTCGGTTTAGCCCCAACCAGTTGGCGCAGTTTATTAGGGGGAACGTTGTTAGTATTTGGATTGATAGTGCTCAAAGTGACTGTGAGCACCAGTTTACAAACAGGTGAACTTTTGATTTCTGAAGCGGGGTCTTATGTGGAATTATTAACCGATAATTACCAACAACTGCATCCTTTTCCCACCGCAGGTATTATTATTCTCAAAGCTCTGCATCTGATATTAGCGGTTATTACTTTGTTGTCTCCCGTTCTGGTCACTTATTTACTCCAAATCCAAGCAGCACGCGCACTTTTCATTGCAGGACAACCAGCTTCACAAATTCACGAAGATTAGGAGTTTCCTCATGCGTAAACTGATTTTCTGTTTAAGTTTTAGCTTACTCACCGCCTGCGCCCCGATGCGTTCAGACCAGCCCAGTGTCGCACGCGGCTTCTCTTCTGCCTTATTGGGTCTAGCGCAATTGGTATTATCTCCGTTCCAAATTGCCGCTGGTTTATTGGAAGGCATTGCTTCCGTCCCCTATTATTTAGCAACTAGCGTGCACGACATTAACAGCGGCATGATTAAAGCCAGCGCGCGCCTGACTTTAGAAGACACCTATGAATCGGCGTACGGTACGTCGCTGCAAAAAGTTGCGGCGAATGGAGAAACGGGCGTGGTGTTTCAGCGCATGAAAAATGCGACCACGTATTTCCAGAAGATTTTGCAGCAATATGGCGTTCCCAATAGCCAAGCTTACATTTTAACCAGCGTCGATACTGCCAATGATCAAGGTTACACGCTGCTGGCGGTGGTCTATCGCCCCGTCACCAGTATTCAAGTCATGGACAAATATCATCTCAATGCAGTATTAAATTTACAAAACAGCGAGCGTTTGTTTTACGAACCTTATCGGGTGAATACGGTGGGCAAAGCTTTAGACATCGTGATTGATTGGGCAGCCGTGCCCCGCGATAGTGTACAAACCCAAAAAGGGCAAGCAGTTTTATTAACTTTGGCTGCGAATGCGGTGATTAATGAAAAACGCAGTGCGGATTATTGGGCGATAGAACAACGCTGGATTGCAGGCGAGGCGCGCCAAATTACTGAACAACGTTTGGCAAATGTGCAGCAACGCATGGGTATTGCGAAACAATAAATTTATAACAGCAAGGGTAAAAGAGAGTTATGGAATGGCTATTTGATCCGTATGCGTGGGTTGCCTTGGCGACGCTGACCGCGTTAGAAATCGTGTTAGGAATTGATAATATTATTTTTATTTCTATCCTCTCGGGAAAATTACCCGTTGCACAACAAGCCAAGGCGCGAAATTTAGGGCTGATTTTGGCAATGGGCACGCGGATTTTATTATTGCTGTCTTTGGTGTGGATTATGAAATTGACCACGCCTTTATTCAGTGTTTTCGGCAATGAAATTTCGGGACGCAGTTTAATTCTGATTTTTGGCGGCTTGTTTTTGATGGGTAAAAGTACGCTGGAAATTCACGAAAAATTAGAAGGCGACAGCGAACAAACTGCGGCGGGCAACAGCATTTCATTCAGCAAAGTGATTGTGCAAATCATGCTGCTCGATATTGTGTTTTCATTGGACTCAGTGATTACCGCCGTTGGCATGGTGCAGCAAATTGAAATCATGATTACGGCGGTAGTGTTAGCCGTGGGTTTTATGTTGTTTGCGGCGGGCGGAATCAGCAATTTTGTGGAACGCCACCCCACAGTGAAAATGCTTGCCCTGAGTTTCCTGTTGTTAATCGGCATGACTTTAGTCGGTGAAGGCTTAAACTTCCATATTCCCAAAGGCTATGTTTATTTTGCAATGGCGTTTTCGGTGATGGTGGAAATGTTGAATTTACGGATACGCGGTCATCAATCTGCGCCTGTGAAATTGCGTAATGCGTATACGGAAGAATGAAAGTGACTATGCCCCACTTCTTAGTGGAGCATAGCGGATGTGGGTAAGATTTAATTTCACTCGTTCCCTGGCAAGAACGCGATGACGAGTAAAATTAGATAATACTCAAGAAGTTAATCATGCTAAATTTTGCCAGCAACCCGATTGAACTGGGCTTCCTGTATTACAACAATTACGAGCACATGTACAACCTCAATACGAAAACTGAGAAGGTATAGACTTATAAATGCGCGATGGGGGTATCCGTAAACAGATAATCTTTCAGTTCTTTATCAAATTTGGGGTCTTGGCGACGAATCCATTCCAAAACCATCGCAGCATGTTCTTTTTCTTCATCGCGGTTATGAGCGAGAATTGCTTTTAACTCGGGATTTTTACAAGCATCTACCCGTTGATTGTACCAATCGACCGCTTCTAATTCTTCCATCAATGAGGTGATGGCACGGTGCATATCGCGGGTTTCGTCGCTCAGTTCTGCAATCGGTTCATGATAACCTTCGTTTGCCATAATAACTCCTTAATTGAGTATGATAAGTTAAATTAAATATCCATCACTTAGGATGAGTAAAATGATAACAATTCCAGCGTCGTGCTAATGGTACTGTACACCCTTAAGAGATTAAACCCTAATAAATAATGGCTCTATTTAGAGAGTAAAGCAGACTTCCAAGTTTTTAAAATCTTAAAGGTTTTGAGCATTATGCTGAGGGCGTAGCCTGAATCTCTTTGCGCTGGGCGCGTTCTAAGGCGGCTTGCAACTCAGCGGTGCGTACAGGCTTAGTAATATAATCTTGCATACCCACCGCAAAACATTTTTCCCGATCCTCACGCATCGCATTGGCAGTCATGGCAATAATCCACGGACGTTCACCCACAGCCCAAGTATTCACAATCACTTTGGTGGCTTCTAAACCATCCATTTTGGGCATTTGCATATCCATTAATACCACATCGTAGTGTTGTTTGCGCAAAGCATCTAAGGCATCCAAACCATCGACCGCAATATCTACGTCATCATAGCCTAATTTTCTAAGCTGCAAGATGCCCACTTTACGATTCACTTCATTGTCATCCACCAATAAAATTCTCGGCGTATCGATAGTTTCTGGAGTTTCAGGCACAGTAGGCGCAGCTTCTACAATCGACTCCAGCTCGTTTTGTGTCGTATTCTCAGGAACTTTCGGCACAATCACCAAGGTTGAATCTAAAATTTGTAGAAAGATTTCGAGTAAACGTTGAGGGCGAATAGGTTTGGCAATACATGCCCCGAAAGGCAGCCCAAACGGCAATTGACGATTTTGCCGACTACAGCTATATGCCAAAATCATCACAGGCGAACTTAAAGATTCAAAAATATCTAAATGCTGGGTGTTGTTAATGTCTAACAGTGTCAAGTCTGCCTTTCTGGGCGGCAAGGCTTTTTCAGTGAAAACTTGCATTCCCCAGCAGCGAGCTTGCTGCTCCACTAATACCTGATTACTGTGAGATAAATTAATCAACAACAGGATTTTATCCTGTAAGCGTGCATGTGGCTCATACAGCATTTGCTGAGGTTGACTGTCTGTCGTCGGTACTTGAATCGTGAAATGGAAGCTTGAACCTTGTCCCAAGATACTTTCTGCCCACACGCGTCCCTGCATCAATTCACTCAAATGCTTGCTAATCGTCAGCCCCAGCCCCGTGCCACCATATTTGCGCGTGGTGGATTCATCGGCTTGGGTAAAAGATTGAAATAATAAATTGATTTTATCCGCCGCAATCCCAATGCCTGTGTCGCACACACTGAATTGCAATTCTTGACGTTCTCCATCACAAGGCGTAGCTTGCACTAAAATCGCAATTTCGCCGCACTCGGTGAATTTGACTGCATTGCTCAGTAAATTCACTAAAATCTGTTGCAAACGGGTGCTGTCGCCGACGATGCACTGCGGCACATTTGGCTCAAATCTGTACACCAGATTAAGCTGTTTTTCGACCGCCCTGCCACTGATCAAGCCCAAAGCATTTTCCACACAACAACGTAAATCGAACTCGCGTTGTTCGAGGGTGAGTTTTTTGGCTTCGATTTTAGAAAAGTCTAAAATGTCATTAATCAGCGTCAATAAGGTATTGCTGCTGCTGTGAATGGTGTTTAAATATTCGCGTTGTTCGCTGTCCAGCGGTGTATCTTCCAACACGTCCGTCATTCCAATAATCGCATTCATTGGAGTACGAATTTCATGGCTCATATTTGCCAAGAATAAAGACTTAGACTCTGCGGCAGACAGTGCGGCTTGACGTGCTTCTGCAAGCTTTGCATTATCAGTTTCAAGGCGTTGATTTAATTCTTTAATCGCGTCATTGGCTTGCGCTAACTTTTCCGTGCGTTGTGCGACTTTTTCCTCAAGATGGGCATAAAGCCGCGCATTCTCGATAGAAATTGCCAACTGACTGGAAATCAATTGTACGAGTTCTAAACGATTTTCAGTAAACACCGCCGTGCTTAAATTGTTTTCTAAATAAATCACTGCCAACAATTTCCCCTGATTTAACACAGGGCTACACAGTACCGATTTCACATATTGTGCTTGAATATAAGGGTCAATCCCATAACGACTATCATTGAGCGCATTATCTAAAATTACCGCCTGCTGCGTATGAATCACTTGTTGCACCAAGGAAACGGGCAACACAGGAATTTCGCGCGCGTTCATTCTCAACGGCTGTGAGGGCGCAATATTGAGACCTTGAGTGTTACTGTGAGCTTCAATGCACCACTGTCCTTCTTTTTCTAGCAATAACATTCCATGTTGCGCCCCTGCATTTTCCATCACAATGCTGATCAGTTTTTTCAACAAACTGCTGAGCTGGATTTCTTCGGACAAGCTGCGTGAGGCTTTGATAATTGAAGTTAAATCTAAATTATCACTCAGGCGATTGGTGCTGATAGTGCGGGCTTGGGTAATCGTCGAGGATTGTTTAGCCGTGGTATCTAGCCCTAAATCAGGATAACGGGTTTTTAATGAAGTGAGTTTTGCCGTCGCACCCCAAAGCTGATAAAAATAATAGGCTTCCCGAATATAAGTCGCTGAAATCTGGGTGTCGCCGTGCTGTTGCCAAAACAGCGCGTAACGCTCGCAAGCTAAGCCTTCTTCTTGGCGATAAGCATTTTTTCTAGCCAGTTCAATTGCTTGCTTATAAAAACTCAAGGCACGCAGTTCATTGTTTTCCAATTTCGCTTGTTCGGCTTGAATTAAAGCATAGCGATGTGAATTATTGCTGGGCGCGTGTTTTGCCCATTTCTTAATTTTTTCAATGTCTTGTTTCAGACTTTTAGCATATTGTTGACGCGTCGTTTCGCCACCCGCCTGCATCAAGGCAAGATGTGATAAGGCACTGTAAAAATGAAATACCGTGCTGTGAAACATCGAAGCCACGCCCATTGCATTGACTTTTTCCGCATAATTCACCGCAAGCGCGTATTGTTCAAACCAATAGCACAGCATCATTTTGTGCACGTATAAAAACGCTAATGCCGTAATATCATTGGCAGCGGTGTGAATCGGCAACATCGCGGTTTCATCATACGCTTCACCAATTAATAACCACGGATTGGCAGCATTTTCACCGCGAAAGTTTTTAATGGTTTGCAGCACAATTTGATTGTAATACAGCGGAGTTTGTTGCTGAATTTGGTCAATGGCGGTGACATATTTCGCAGTTTCTGGCTCTAATTCATCCAGCGGCGTGCCCGCAAAAAAACTATAATTGCAGTACATAAACACCGAATAGCCCGCAAATTCCAGCTCGCCTGTGTCCACCCCGACTTGATAAGCTTCCAACAAAGGTGCGAGAGTTTCCCGGAGCGGGGCTTCCCAATGCCACACGAAATTATACACCATGAAATAAGTACGGCATTTCAATTCATTGGCGTTGAAATCTTCCAACACTTGCAAAGCCAATTTGCCGAAACGGTGTCCCGTGCTGATGTCGCCCATCACCCCGCACAAAATTAATCCGTAACTCGCATAAGCAAACGCTGAAATCGGGCTGTTGCCGCGTTGCACCGAGAAACTCATGAGTTTGATGGAAGTCAAAATCATTTGTTTGGTGTCCGCAATATACGCCGCAGAATAAATGCGATTCATAATCCGCATCACCGCCAAATCATGCGGGCGTGTGGTCACGGGCAACTTGCTTAAATTCTCAATTTTTTTGCCGAGCAAGGTGATTTTTGCACGGTAAGCATCGCGCAAAATATGTAACATGCTGGGCTTTTTCGGAAATCTTACCCCCAAAATGCGCAACACATCCAAAGCTAAAGCTATCGCTTTTAAGGGCTGATTTTGCGCCATAAAGGCTTGAATTTGAATTTCATAAATACGCACTTGGTCGAGAATATTTTCAGAAGATTTGAGCACTAAATGCGCCCATTCTTCCATCTGCACATAGTCGCCGTTTAAAAATGCGGCTTCGGTAGCTTCCACATACAAATCTAAACTTAAGTGGTAATCGCTTTTCCAACTCTCGGTGGTTAATAAACGTAAACCGTGTTCCAGATATGAGAGCGCAGGGCCATAGGCAGCGGCACTTTTCGCAGTTCTGCCTGCTTTTAAATTTAAAGTCGCTAGGCGTTGGCGTTTCTCAGGCAGTATCACCAAACTTTCAGCTAAATTCAAATGGTTGACGATTTCAAATAAACGTTCTTCTAATTCTTCTTCACTGCTGTTTTCTAATAATAATTTGCCCACTTGTAAATGGGTGGCGGCTTTTTGTGACGCATCAATTAAAGAATACGCAGCTTGTTGCACGCGGTCATGAATAAAGCGGTAATACGGAATTAACACTGTATTGGTGTTTATATCTTCTGAGGCAGTTTTTTCGGCGGAGTCGTTCAAATTTTGCGACTGTTGCACGAATTTATACATATCCCCCAAGGGAATAATCAGTTCTTCGCGCAAGGCTTGCCATAATGAAGCTGCGGTTTCCGTGGTGGTTTTTTGATTAACCAGCGCGAGGGTTTTTAAATCAAATTGGTTGCCAATGCACGCCGCCAATTCCAACACCGCCTGACTTTCGGGCGATTGTTGTTGGATTTTGGTAACCATCAGTTCAACGACGTTATCGCTGATGGCAGCTTGCTGCATTTCGAGTAAATGCCATTCCCATTGCCCACAATGTTTATCAAAGGCAATTGCGCCGCTGTGGTGAAATGCATGAAGTAATTGATTTAAGAAAAATGGGTTGCCGCGTGTTTTATCCCAACAAAGTTGTGCCATCGGTATCACAGCGTTGAGGCTGGTTTTTAAACTGTCCGCAATTAACTGGGAGACATCTGACAATGTCAAAGGTGATAAAGTCAGCACGTTGACCGTGGCTTGCAACTGGCGAATATTTTTCACAGTCAACATCAGCGGGTGAAATTCATCCACTTCATTATCGCGATACGCGCCGATGATGAATAAATGTTGCTGGTTATCATCATCCATTAATAATTCTAAAAGCTGTAAAGTCGCGGCATCTGCCCATTGCAAGTCGTCTAAAAAGATAACCAGCGGATGTCCTGAAGAAGAAAATACGCGAATAAAGTTTTGCAGCGTTAAATTAAAGCGGTGACGGCTGGCACTGGGGGAAAGTTCGGGGACGGGTTCTTGTTCACCGATAATTTGTTTAATTTCGGGCACAACATCGACTAAGATTTGTCCGTTGGGCTTGAGCGCGTTGAGTAATTTCTCTTTCCAAATCAGCAGTTGTGCATCACTTTCGGTTAATAATTGACGCACCAAACCCCGAAAGGCTTGGAATAAAGAATCGTAGGGAATATTGCGCTTGAATTGGTCAAATTTGCCGCTGATGAAATAACCGCGCCGTTTCACAAAGGGTTTATGTACTTCGTGCACCAGTGCGGATTTACCAATCCCTGAATAACCTGCAATCAGCATTAATTCTTTGCCGCCTTCGCTGATGCGGTCAAAACTGGACAGCAAGGTCTCAATTTCGGTTTCGCGCCCGTAGAGCTTTTCAGGAATTTGAAAATAGCTGGAGGCATCTTTACTGCCCAAGGGAAAGGCTTCAATATGTCCCGTGCGTTCCCATTGCTCTAAACACTGTTGCAAATCGGCACGCAATCCGAACGTGCCTTGATAACGATTTTCTGCGGTCTTTTCCAGCAGTTTCATCACAATGGCGGAAAGCGGATAAGGCACATGGACATTGCGTTCAATCGGGGTTTGCGGGGTTTTGGCGATGTGACAATGTACCCATTCCATTGCATCATTGGCTTCAAAAGGCAAACTGCCTGTGAGCATTTCATACCAAGTGACTCCGAGCGAATACAAGTCGGTACGATAATCTACGCTGCGGTTCATTCTCCCCGTTTGTTCGGGGGAAATATAATGTAAATTGCCTTCTAAAGTATCGGGGCTACAAATTTCTTGGGTTTCGCGGGAGA
This sequence comes from Thiotrichaceae bacterium, assembly GCA_028688145.1. Lineage (GTDB taxonomy): Bacteria > Pseudomonadota > Gammaproteobacteria > Beggiatoales > Beggiatoaceae > JAQTYU01. Next base: position 11,664 of record JAQTYU010000005.1, read on the forward strand.
GTTCGGTGGCAATTTCAAAGTCGATTAATTGCACTTGTCCTGTGACAGGACTCACGATGATATTTGAAGGATTTATATCTTTGTGCATCACATTGCGTTGATGCAGCTCGCCCACAATTTCCGTCAGTTGAATTGCGAACTTTAAAAATTTAGAAATATCATTTTTATATAATTTGATGGATTGATTGAGCGAGTAGCCGCCGAAGTCTTCTAAAATCATGTACCAACTATTTTTATAGCTTGCAAGTTCATAGGCGTGGATCAAACCTTCATGATCCAAACTTTTAGTTAATTGATATTCCCGTTGAAATTGGGCAATTTCTTTAGGTGCAGGATGAGGATTACTTAATAATTTGCAAATAATCGGCACTTGATCGCTGTTGCGATAACCTCGATAAATCTGGGTATAAATGCTATCGGAGAGTTTTTCAAGCAGCGTATAGTTGGGTATTGAAAGCATAATGGACTCAATCCGTGTCGATAATTAAAAATAACTCACTTAAATTGTCGTGAATAAACTAAGTTTAACCGCAATAGTGTGAGCTTTCCCAGACTTATTATAATTTTTTTCACGGAAAAAATAATCTTTATCGTTCCGTAAATCAGCAAAACTATCGCATTTCCATCAAATTGACATAGCTGAGCTTAATTCTAATAGAGCAAATCTAAAAAACACAGTGCCCTAAGCCATTTATTTTTGAGCGATTCAAATATTTTTACGCTATAAACTTAAAAACCATCTCATTATTATGTCTCAATATTTTGTAGATAAGGCATATTCTTTTTCACTGTGCCATTAAGCCATAGTTTAGGATGTGTCTATCCAGTAAATTAGCGCATTCCGATAAAAAATTAGCCTATGTTAAATGTTGAAACGAAGATTCTTTAACATCTTATTGTTTTTATGTAATTTATTTTTATACACGATTTATAGCAAGTTTTCGTTATTTTATCATCAAGAAACATTTTTTAGATAAACATGAAAGATTTAAAGCTATTTTCAATGATGTTATAGTGTTCTCGCTGAGTTGCTATTGCTTGTGGATAAGAGTCTACCGAATTGTTTTCACCCCAGTTAAATTTAATGTTAAATTGTGGTGTTTTATAACAGCAACAGTATTTTATAATCAATAATTTAGAATTCTTTTCTGGAGGAGGAAGCCTTCATCATTTTCATAAAAATGACACAGACAAACTGTTATCAAGCTCTCAGCGCACTGTGTCAATTAAGCTTAATTCAGCGTACTGCTTAGACATATTTACGTAAGTATTTCTTTCTCGAAGCTATGGAGACAGCTTTATGCATTTATCCTGTCGGCGATTTTTTTTAATCCTAGTGTTAATTGCAGTATTTGTAGGTATTTATTTTATCAAGTCTTTTTATGACTCACAGGTCGGTGTGCCTGCTTACAAACCGATGGATAAAGTGATCACCTTGGGGCAAGGCTGGGATCACGGTAGTATTGAGTGGTACAACCATACCACGCAAGGTAGTACGTTTTCGTTAAAAACTGAATGGTTTTTGGCACTCGAACAACCCGTGTTTACCTTTGATCCTGAAAACTCACTGTTTCAGCGTCAAGATTATTTAGGGCGTTTCGGATTTTTATTCGACACCCACGAAGCCAGCAAAAAGGAAGTTTATCCCAATGCCGTGCATAACTTGCCTGTGGGCTTTACCGAAGATGTGAACTTTGTCGATCCGATGACCCAAGAAAGAATGTCGGTAATTGGTCTGAGTTGTGCCGCCTGCCATACGGGACAATTAAATTACAAAGGCACGGGCGTGCGCATTGTTGGCGGGCAAAGCATGGCGAACTTTATCAAGTTCCAAAATGCTTTGGGTTTAGCGATGTTATTCACGTATTACGATCCTTTGCGTTTCGAGCGTTTCGCAACGCGGGTGCTGGGCAAAGATCACAAGGCAGAAAGCAAAGCGCAGCTTAAGAAAGATTTTTATGCTGCGATGGAATCTAGCGTTACCAAGCAAATGGCATTAGACAAAAAATATCCCGTCATTACTGAAGAAGGTTTCGGGCGTTTAGATGCCTTAAATCGGATTGGGAATTTTGTGTTCGGCTTGGAACTGTATGAAGGCAATACCCGCAGTGTTGACGCGCCTGTCACTTTCCCCTATTTATGGGGCATGTCTTGGCTGGATTGGGTGCAATATAACGGTTCAGTGATGCAGCCCATGACCCGTAATGCAGGCGAGGCTTTAGGGGTGTTTGCGCCGATCAATTTAACTGATCTTTCACAAACTTTATTCCAATCTTCCTTAACTGTTCAATATTTATATATTTTTGAACAATTGCTCGGCGGTACTAAACCCTTTGAAGGCTTAAAAGCTCCCGAATGGCCCAGTGAAATTTTTGGCGCAATTGATCAAGATAAAGCTGCCAAAGGTAAAGTTTTATACCGTGAAAAATGTGCAACTTGCCATTTGCCGCCTGTGGACTCGAATGAAATTTGTCACCAAGATTATTGGACCAAACCCAATGAATGGAACAAGCGTTTCTTGAAAGTCACGATGGTGAATGTGGATTTATTGGGCACCGATTCGCAAGAAGTTATGGATTGGGCGCGGCGCACGGTGGAAACGAAACAATTGGGTTTAGGCGTGGTCAAAGCTGAACAAGGTTTGCCGCTGACGGTTGAAAATGCTACCAAACTCAAATATGACGCACTGGGCTTTGATCAAGCCAAACGTGATGAATACAACGGCTACCGTCCGAATAAAGTGCGTGCGCCCTTGTGTTATAAAGCGCGTCCTCTAGAAGGCATTTGGGCAACGCCGCCGTATTTACACAATGGTTCTGTGCCGAATTTGTATCAATTATTGTCTCCCGTTGCAGAACGTGACCGTACTTTCTATTTAACCAGCCAAGAATTTGACCCCAAAAACGTGGGTTACAGTACTGAATATGTGTCTCAAGGCTTTAAGTTAGACACCGACCACGTTGGCAATCACAACAATGGGCATGAATTCCGTGATTTAGGGCTTGAAGAGAAAAAAGATTGGAACGGAACATATCCTTTCCGTGGCGTATTAGGGCCTGCACTCACCATCGCAGAACGTTGGGAATTGGTGGAATATTTGAAAACTTTGAAATCTCGCGATTTGAGCAAACAAACCGCCGAGTGTCCCGCTGCTATTTTGCCTGATGACCAAAAACAACCCATTCCCGTTGAAGTTTATCCTGGAAAAGGAGGCGTAGACACATGCCAGTAATCGCCAGTTTGCCAAGTCCTGCGGATGCGGAAAAGCGCAAAGCTTATTTTGAAAAAATCCGCAAACAATACGCCTATCAGTACAGTTATAACGAAACCTTCGCCACAGTGATTAAAGTCCCTGAAGCGGAAAGTGCGGGCTGTGCTTATCAATTTGCCATGCTGAAAAATCTCAGTGGCTTAATTCCAAGTTTGCCGCGCATTTTGTGGACGCAGATTAAACAATGGCTGCAACGTCCGATTACGGGTTATCAGGATTATCTGTTTTTTGGGCTGAAATCGTTTCCAGACACGCGTTTTGTTGAAAACTTTCAAAGTGATGAATACTTTGGATTGCAGCGCGTGATTGGGATTAATCATGTGACTTTGCACCGCGCCACACAGGAAAATCCTTTGCCTGACAATTTGGATTTAGTGCGGGTTAAAGACCGATTTTCCGAAGTGGTCAGCGGCGTGAGTTTTGATGAAGCCTTAAAAACAGGGCGTTTTTATTATGTCGATTACAAAATGCTGCAAGGTTTGGTCGATCATCCCGGCGAGTATGCAGGGCGTAAACAATACGTCACTGCACCGATTTTGCTGTTATATCGGCAAGATACGGGCGTGTTGCAACCTGTGGCAATTCAGCTGAATCAGCAAAAAGCGGCAGCAGATAATCCCGTATTCATGCCGATGGATGGTTTAGCTTGGGTAGCGGCGAAATTATATGCCCAAGTGGCAGATGTGAATTATCAAGAATTCATCAGCCACGCGACGCGCATTCATTATCTGATGGAAAGTTTCATCATTGCGACACATTGGGAATTGTATAAAACTCATCCTATTTTTGTGCTGCTGAAACCGCATTTACGCTACACCCTCAGCGTGAACGCGCATGACTTATTTTTGAAAAATAAGAAAGGCGTGCCGGGCGATTTCGGGGCGCAGTTGGCGGGCGATTATGATGCAATGGTGGCGTTGATGTCGGAGGCATTTAAAACCTACGATTTTCAAGCGGCTGCCTTGCCTGTGGACTTGAAGGCGCGGCATCTCGATGATAATCCTGAGTTATTTTATCCCTATGCGGAAGAAGGGCGCAAAATTTGGGAAATGACGCAGAAATTCGTGCGCGACTATGTCAATTTGTATTATGTCGATGATGCAGCGGTGAGCGCGGATACTGAAGTTCAGGCGTGGGCGCGGAAAATGTCGGCACATGAAGATGGGATGCGGATTAAAAATTTCCCCAGCAGTTTCAGCACGCGGGAAGCCTTGGCGCAGGCGGTGGGGCAAATTATTTTCACGGCAAGCGCACATCATTCGAGTGTGCATTATCCGCAGTATTTATTTTCAGGTTTTACGCCTGCAATGCCGTTTGCCGCTTACGCGCCGTCCCCAACGAGTTTGGGTTGCAATTTGCTGACGGAGAAGTATTTGCTGGATGCGTTGCCTTTGCGCCAACCTTCGATGACGCAGGCTTTGATTTTTTATCTGACCAATTTCCGTATGCAGTTGTTGGGGCAAGATAATCTTGAGCCAAAAGCGCAGCCGATTATTGAAAGCTATCGGCAAGAACTGAAACAGTTGTCCGAGGAGTTAAACACGGCAATGCCACGTCGTGCTTATCCTTATGTGTATTTGAATCCTGAAACGATTCCGAATACGGTGATGGTGTAAGTGATGTTTGTCTGAACCGCAATTTGCACAATTTAACCAAAAAACATGTTTTTGATTATGTAAACTGTGGTTCAGACACTTTTATCAGCTCAGATTTTGTAGGGTGCATAAGCAACGCGCCATGCACCAGAGTAGGCATGAATTAAACTTTATTCAGTTTTTCAATTGCTTATAGTCTATAACGCTACGCTTATACACCTTACGCTTGTTGTTGAATTGTCGTAAGAAAAAGCTTACAGTGTCCGCTTCAAAAATATCTTATAAATTAATCCAGATTCACTTTCAACTCAAAAATATGTGAATAACGCCTGTTTTACGCCCATAAACTCCGATATTCACGATAATAAGGAAGTCACCACCATGTGGACTCGTTGTCCTATAGAACCGATTTAGAATCTTATGTAAACTTTAAAAGATGAGAAAAACGCAAGCGTAGCTACATAAAATGAGCCCTATCAGTTCTATAGGCAAGGCATCATTACTACAATGCTTTGAATATTAAAGTGATTTAGGATTTTGCTGCGTTCCTAAACCTATCAAGACTCCGAGCATTTTCGCCCATTTACTACCGTCAGTGGGGTTTATATTCCGATGATCATTTTAAATAAGCGATAACTTTTAATTATTTGTTTTGGAATGCGCGTTTTAATTTGATTAATTTAGGAGGTTTTTATGTGGCGTAAACTCATACTGTTAATTTCAGCAACTACCTCGCCTGTGTGGGCTGCGGTGGTGGGCACGGGCACAGCTGCCAGTTGCACGCAAGAAAGTTTAGAAACGGCGTTAGCAATGGGAGAAACCGTGACGTTCAACTGCGGGGGCGTGGCGACGATTTTATTAAACCGTGATTTGGCACAGATAAAGCTGAATACAGTGATTAATGGCGGCAATGTAATCACTATCGATGGTCAAGGAAAATATCGTATTTTTCACACGGCTGCGGGGCGTTCCAGCACAACAGGTGAGAAAGATATAGTCCTCGAAGTACGCAATATCACTTTGCAAAATGGCTATACCTCAGAGCGAGGCGGGGCGATTAGCATGAATTATTACAGCAAATTGCGGGTGAGTAATGTTAATTTTTTCAATAATGTGGCAAGCCGCGAAACCAATGCCTGCGATGGCGGTGGCGCAATTTGGTTGGATGCTGAAAATACTACCCTGATTGAGAATTCCGTGTTCATCGGTAATAAAGCCAATAATGGTGGCGGGGTGAATACGGTGTTCAGTGATGTGAGTATTCAGGACAGCTATTTTGAAGGCAACCAAGCCTTGCACACTGCGCACATGGATACCTTGAATAATTGCGGGGGTGGCGGTGCGGTGCGTTTTGAAGGCACGCGCAAAGCACAATATGCAGGTACGGGAAAATTACTGATTGAACGCAGCCTGTTTATTGAAAATAGCACCAATCATGCGGGCGGGGCTTTGGAAACCTATTTGTATGATAATGGAGAAAGTTTAGACATTCGCGACAGTTATTTTTTACGCAATAAGAGTCTGCAATATGGACAAGGCGGCGCAATTGCTTATATGAATGCACATCCTGCCACGGGTTTATTCACTTTGCGAGACAGCACAGTGGCTTATAATCACTCAGATTTGCAGGGCGGCGGGGTCTATACCTTAACCAATACACGGATTATTAACAGCAGCATTGTGGGCAACATTGTGAAAAGTCCTGACTCTGCCAATATTTCGGACAAAGAGCAGTGGAAACGTGGTTTCGGGGCAGGTTTACGCTTTGCAGATCAAAGCAATGCCAGCACTTACGAAATACTTAACAGCACCATCGCTTACAACCAAGCCGAAGCCTTGGGCGGCGGAGTCAAAGGGGGCGGTTCACAAGCCAGCTTTAAAAACTCCATCATTGCGAATAATGAGGCGAAGAATACTTATTTAATCCAAATTAACTGCATTGACCCGCTTAAAAATGCAGGAAATAATTTACAACGCAACAGCGGCTTGAAAACTGATAAGCCTTGTTTTACCGATTTGCCCTCAACTGATCCCTTGTTAGAAAGCCAATTGCGCTATTTAGGCGGGCTTGTGCCAGTGTTGCCGCTGAAAGCAGGCAGTCCTGCCATCAATGCAGGGGCAAATTGTGAAGCTTATGATGGACGAGGTTTAGCGCGTGAGGGGGTTTGTGATATTGGCGCGGTTGAATTTGTGAACGAGCCTGCGACAGCACTTAAAAGTCAAATTCAGGCGACTGAAATTAGTTTGACGCTGCAACCCGCCGCCAGCAATCGTGGCAAAACAGGCTATCTTTATGCGGCATTTATGAAAAATGGCGTGTTATATTTTTTAGATGAATTCACCCAAGTGCTGGGCTGGAGCAATAAGCCCGCGCTTTCTCAAGCCACGCAGGGTATAGCCGCCTTACATCCATTGACGGCAATGTACGGAGTCATGCCTTACGTATTCAGTACTCCCAATGCACAGGATTTAAACTTGAGTTTGAGTCATGCCGATGCCCTGCGTTTGTTTGCGGGTGCAAGTGAGGTGTTTGTGGGCTATGCGCGTAATCAAGCCGACTTGCTTAATAATACGCGGTTTGGTTGCGCATTTAAGCTGATGAATAATAAAGTGGTCAGTTGTAATTAAGCTAATGGGGGAATGCGGGGGTTAAAAGTTCGTGCCTCCGAATTCCCGCATTCCGCTGCGTACGGGCTACAGGCTTCAGTTTTTTAGGGGCGAAGTTAGATTTAACGAAAATGCTATAATGCAGCCCATCATTCTTCACGACCCCATCGCCAAACTTGGGAATCGGTTAAATCCTAAACAATCCTATGAGTGAACCCCAATTAATTGCCCCCGAAATTCTTGCCACCCGCTTAAAAATTGTGGGTTTACAGTGCATTCGTGACGACCGCATCTTATTTGACCAACTGAATTTTAGCGTTTCCAAAGGACAGCTATTACAAATCGAAGGCGCAAATGGCACAGGAAAAACCAGCTTGTTACGAATTTTGTGCGGCTTAACTTTGCCCACGGAAGGCGCGGTTTTCTGGGATGATTGCGATATTGAAAGCATCAAAGCCCAATATTGGGAAAATCTAATTTATATCGGACACAGCAACGGCATTAAAGGCGATTTAACCCCGCTGGAAAATTTAGCGATGGCGCGCGCCTTGGGCAGTCATCCGACGGAAATCAGTTTAGAAGACGCACTGGAATATGTCGGCTTGCGGGGCTTTGAAGATGGCGCAACCCGTACCCTTTCCGCAGGACAACAGCGGCGCGTGGCTTTGGCGCGTTTGCTGATTACCAAAGCACAACTTTGGATTTTAGACGAGCCATTCACTGCTTTGGACAAAAAAGCGATTGTGCACATTGAAGACCTGCTCGACACCCACGCCCACCAAGGCGGCATGGCGGTGCTGACTTCACATCACACGGTGAATTGCCGTCACGCCCGAATTCATCAACTACGCGCGCCGCGCCCCTAATTTCTAAAATGCCCCTGCATATTCAACAACGTGGACAAGGTCAGCCGCTGGTTTTACTGCACGGCTGGGGATTTAATGGCAAGATTTGGGATGACACCGCCGCCCATTTGGCAAAAGATTGGACGGTTTATCAAGTCGATTTGCCAGGACATGGGCAAAGCCCGATGTGTGATTACAACTTGCCTGAATTAAGCAAATTGCTGGCGGAAAATTTACCCGCGCAAGCGGTTTGGGTGGGTTGGTCGCTGGGTGGCTTGATGGCAACTGCCACCGCACTAAATTATCCCGACTCCGTGCGTGGCTTGGTTTTAGTCGGCAGTTCGCCGCGTTTTGTGGTCGGAGAAGATTGGCAACACGCGATGCAAGAACCCGTATTGCGCCAATTTGCCCAAAATTTACAAGCCGACATTGCAGGCACGTTAAAACGCTTTCTCGCCTTGCAAGTCAAAGACAGCCCCACCGCCCGCGAACAATTACGCAATTTACAGCAATTTTTGCACAGCGCGGGTTTGCCCCATCCTGACGCGCTCAATGCAGGTTTAGAATTATTATTGAATAGCGATTTACGCCACGAACTGCATAAAATTCAATGCCCTGCTTTATTGTGTTTAGGCGCGAAAGACGCGCTCGTGCCCGTCGGGGTGGGCGAAGATTGCCAACGTTATTGGAAAGGCTTGCGTAAAGTCTGCATCAAACAAGCGGCGCATTTGCCATTTTTATCGCATCCCGAATTATTTCTGCAAATTTTACAAGGATTTTTTGATGAGTACCGACTCAGCCGCCCATCTCGATAAGCGCAAAGTTTCTGAAGCGTTTAGCCGTGCGGCGGCGCATTATGAACCGTTGGCGACCTTGCAAAATGAAGTCGGTGATGGCTTGCTGGAACGTTTGGAAATTGTGAATTTGCTCACGCCACCGCAACAGATTTTAGACGTGGGCGCGGGCACGGGCAGAATCACGCGGCTGTTGGCACAACGTTATCCCAAAGCACAGTTGTATGCGGCGGATATTGCGCGAGGGATGTTGCAACAGGCGCGTCAACAAATTCCGTGGCATCAACGTTTATTACGCCGCAGTCGTCAGCATTTTGTGCAAGCCGACGCGACACAATTGCCGTTTGCCACGCACAGCATGGACATTATCGTGTCTAATTTAATGCTGCAATGGTGCAATGATTTTCAAGCGGTGGCGATGGAATTTGCGCGGATTTTAAAGCCTGATGGGATTTTATTATTTTCGACGCTGGGCCCCGATACTTTGAAAGAATTGCGGCAAAGTTGGGCGACGGTGGATGCGGATAGCCATGTGAATCAATTCATTGATATGCACGATATTGGCGATGCTTTATTGCACGCAGGTTTGCATAATCCTGTGATGGATGTGGATTGGTTGACTTATCATTTTCCAACGGTGAAAGATTTAATGAAGGATTTAAAACAAATCGGGGCGCACAATGTCACCGCAGGACGCGCTCAGGGTTTGACGGGCAAAGGTAAACTACAAGCAGTGATTCAAGCTTATGAAACTTATCGCGATGCGGAAGGTTTGCCTGTGAGCTATGAAGTGATTTATGGACATGCGCTGGGCGCGTTGCCAAAGCGTGAACGACTTGCGCCACAAGGGGAAGTGATGATTCCGATTTCTCAGATTGGGCGGCGGTGAGGGTTTATCTAGCCATGACATGTATAGACAAGTGGTTTTTTCTATTAGAACCCATTTGAAGTCTTTGGTAAGGTGTAAAAGATGACAAAAAGCTAAACAAAATGAACCCTCATTCAAGTAGCCCGAACGATGCAGAGTGGGCAATCGTTGAAACTTTATTAAATGAGTTATTGCCTAAGAGAAAATAAATCTGTCCTTAGAAATACTCATATCGCATCCTGTTCGATGCCATGCTATATCAACTTAAAAATGGCTGTCACTGATTAAGAACTTTGAGTGTAGTCTTGAGAACGCCAATGCAAAACTTACACTGTGCGTTATCAGACTTATCATCAAGCAACTCGCTTCTTTGGAAAGACTTCAAATCGGTTCTATAAATATTTTCCGAATCACTAGCACTCGCTAAATAGCTTTGTTATCTTTAAAGCAGCAAGATAACAACAATACACGCACTAAGCGGAATAATTCTTGCTGTACCTCGAAAGAGGCATTATCACCTGATAATTGGAGGATTGTATGTTACACCGCACACTATTTAGCTTATTACTCTTATTAACGGCTAGCAGTAGCCATGCCGCCGAGCAAAATACCTTCTCCGCAACGTCTCCTCACCACCTTTCTGCGGAAACTTGCGGTACTTGTCATAAACAAATCTTTGAACAATGGAAAGGTTCAATGCATTCACAGAGTTCTCCGCTCAAAGACCCCATTTTTGCGGAAGCCTATAAACATGTCATCGGAGATGCGACTCAAGAAGGTTTGACGAAAAACGGTCAATATCCTGTCTGTTTAAACTGTCACGCGCCCAACGCAGCCAAAGATTTAAAAACTAAAATTGATGCGCAAAATTATCATGAAGGGGTTAATTGTGTGGTCTGTCATACTCTGAAAGATTATAAAGGCACACAAACTGAAAAAGGTGGTTTACGCTTTGGAATTCAAGCGTATGAAGTGGCTACTGACCGTCTTCAAGGTCCATCAGGACGTTATCTTTCTCCCGAAGCCAATGCGTTTCATCCCTTCCAAATGGAACCTAATCAGTTGATGTTACGCACCAGCCGCGTGTGCATGGGCTGTCACGAACAATTCATCAATGAAAAAGGCGTACCGATGTGTCAAACGGGAATGGAATATTCTGATATGAATGCGCCCGTCACCTGCCAATCTTGCCACATGCCAAAAGTGGGCGAATCGACGGATCACAGCATGTTAGGCGGGCACAGTGAAGGCATGTTGAAACGCGCGATTGTGGTTTCCCTGAAAACCAAAACGGAAGGTGAGATGATTAAAACCACGGTACGCTTACAAAATATGTTGCCGCATCGTTTCCCGACAGGTGTGCCTTTCCGTAATGTTTATATGAAATTAACCGCCTATGATAAGCAGGATCGTTTGCTGTTTAATAATTTCAAAACCTTCCCGCCCGAGGCGAAAGATGATCCCAAAGCGATGTTTATGTATAACCTTGCCGATGAAACAGGCAAAACTGTTGCCTTGCCTTTTAGTGCTTCGGAAATGCTCAGTGACACCCGCTTTAAAGCCAGCGAGTTGCGTGAATTGGAATACAACATTCCCGCAAAAGACGTGGCGGTGATTCGTGCTGAAGTGATTTATCACCTACTTACGCCTGAATTTGTAGAAAAACTTGGCTCAGGTCTGACGGGGGATTTAACCAGCCCCGCCGTGGCAGGGATTGCAGAAGTGAAGTTTTAAGATTAATTGCGCCCCTAAATCTTTAAAGAAATTGGGGCGCAATTGAAATCTTCATTCCTACAAGATTAAATCCTCCTATCCCGTTTTTCAGGGCGACTGTAAATAGCCCACACTCCCACAAGCTACAAACACGCAAGAGCAAGGTATAATAAGCACTTTATCTTATTGAGTAATCGCTTATGACCGTTTCAGCTCCGCGTGTCTTACTCTCAGCCTATCAATGCGGCCCCAACATGGGTTCAGTGTCACAAATTGGCTGGCATTGGTATTCACGACTCGCGCAACGTGTGCCCACCACTTTGATTACCCACGTTCGCAATCGCGAAGCCCTCACCGCCGCAGGTGCACCGCTTGCCGATTCAGAAATTATTTACATTGATACGGAATGGTTTGCCGCGCCGCTCTATAAAATCGCCTCAAAATTATTCCCCAACAGCGAACATTCAGTTTTCTTGCTGTCTTCGCTGGATTTCTATGTGTACGACTGGGCAGCGGTTAAACAATTAAAATTATTACAAAAACAAGGACAAGATTGGGACGTGATTCACGCCGTCACCCCAGTTTCTCCGACAGCCGCCACGCGTTTATATACTTTACAACGCCCTTTAATCGTCGGCCCTTGGAACGGCGGTTTAAACAATCCCGCGCACTTTCCCGAAATCATGCGCCAAGATTCAGGCTGGTTATATTCAATTCGGCATTTAGGCACGTTGATTGACAAAATTTTAGGCACCACCCGCCACGCTGCCGCCATTCTGACGGCCACCCAAGCCACGATAAATAGCCTTTCCAAATCTGCCCAGCAACGTTGCCAAGCCGTGCTCGAAAATGGTGTCGATTTATCAATTTTCACCCCCGCGCCCTATCCCGCCAAACCCTCAGAAACCCAGCCGCTAGAAATTATTTTTGTCGCAAGACTGTTGCCATTCAAAGGTTTGCCGATGTTATTGCACGCGATGGCAGCGGTGAAATTCCCGATTCATCTCACCGTGGTTGGCGAAGGCCCTTTGTTGCACGACTGGCAAGCGTTAGCGCAAGAATTGGGAATTAGCGAACAGATTACCTGGTTTGGCAAAGGTTCACCGCAACAAGTGGTGAGCTGTTTACACGCAGCGCATGTGCTGTGCTTGCCTTCGGTGCGAGAATCAGGCGGCGCGGTGTTGCTCGAAGCGATGGCGTGTGCACGCCCTGTGATAGCGGTGAATTTTGGCGGCCCTGCGGAAATTGTCGATGATGCCGTGGGCAAATTATTACCCGCCACGGGCATGAAAGAAGTGGTGCAAGAATTAATCAAAACTTTAGAAAATTTGGTGGTAGAACCCGAAGTCTGGGCGCAACGCGGGCAAGTCGGGCGTGAACGCGCAGAACAACGCTATGGCTGGGATGCCAAAATTGAACAAACCATCGCACTTTATCAACAAGTGATTGCTCGCCATGTCCGTTAAAAATATTGCCTATTTAACCAGCCGTTATCCTGCGATTTCGCACACTTTTATTTTGCATGAAATTCACAGCCTGCAACAATTGGGCGTAGAAATTCGTGCCGCGTCCATCAATGCGCCCGACCGTTCGCATTCCGAATTAACCCAATTAGAACAACAACAAGCCGCGACCACGTTTTATATTAAACCTGCGGGAATCTGGGGCGCGTTGCGGGCGCACACCGCGATTTTATTCAGTCAGCCAAAAGCCTATTTACGCGGGCTGGGCTATGCCTTGCGCTTGGGAAAATTGGATTTAGGCAAACTGCTGTATAACTTTTTTTACTTTGTTGAAGCGGTGATGTTGGGACATTGGATGCAGCAACAGCAGCTTAAACATTTACATGTGCATTTTGGGACAGAAGTCGCAACCGTGGGTTTATTTGCCAAACAAATTTTCCCGATTACGCTTTCACTGACCATTCACGGCCCCGACGAATTTTACAACGTCAAAGCTTATTATTTGGCTGAAAAAATCCGCGCAGCCGATTTCATTTGCTGCATCAGCCATTATGCGCGCAGCCAATTGATGATTTTATCCGAACCCAACCACTGGGAAAAATTTGAAGTCAGCCGTTTGGGCGTAGACGCAAGCACCTTTATTCCCCGCACTGTCGCACCCGCTGCGGAGGTTTTAGAAATCATTTGTGTGGGGCGACTCGTGCCCGTCAAAGGACAATTTATCTTATTGCAAGCGGTGCAGAATCTGCTGCAACAGGGTTATCAATTGCGCCTGCGTTTTGTTGGTGATGGGCCCAGTCGTGCTTTATTGCAGCAAACTGTGAACGCGCAAAATTTAGCGCAACAGGTGATTTTTGAAGGCGCGGTGAATCACGAGCGCATTTTAGCCCTGTATGCCAAAGCCGATATTTTCGCGCTGGCGAGTTTTGCCGAAGGTTTGCCCGTGGTGTTGATGGAAGCGATGATTATGCAAATTCCTTGCGTCACTACACAAATTACAGGGATTCCCGAATTGATTGGCGCGGGCGAAGGCGTGTTAGTTGCCGCCTCAGATGTTGCGGGTTTAACCGCAGCTTTGGCGAAATTATTAGACGATGCGACGTTGCGGGAAAACATGGGGAAATTGGGGCGTGAAAAAGTGTTAGAACAGTATGATTTAAAAAATAATGTCACTAAACTTGCCCAGATTTTTGAACGCAGACTTGCCGCTTTGGAGAAAACTGCATGATTTTTACCCTTATTCTGAATTTACTAGCAATCATGGGCGTGCTCTTAACTTTAGCGGGCACGATAGAATTAGCCTTATTAACTTTTGGCGCGATGTTTCCCGTGCGCCGTGAAACTATTGTTAATCCTAGCTTAAATTTAGCGGTGGTGATTCCCGCCCACAACGAAGCCGCCAATATCGCCCACAGCGTGCACAGTGTTTTAGCTTGCGCCAAGCCACAGGGAAAATTTGCAGTTTATGTGATTGCGGATAATTGCAGCGATGACACCGCCGCCCAAGCGCGTTTGGCGGGCGCAGAGGTTTTAGTGCGGGAAAATGCAGAATTGCGCGGCAAGGGTTATGCCTTGGATTTTGCATTTTCACAGTTGCAGGATGAATTTGACGCGCTGCTGGTGATTGATGCGGATACCGTGGTTGAGCCGTATTTTTTAATCGCCTGTGCGGAAAAATTTGTGGCGGGCGCGGATGCGGTGCAATGTCGTTATGGGGTAAATAATCCTGAAGCCACGGTGCGCACGCGTTTGCTGCATGTTGCGTTGATGGCGTTTAATACTTTGCGTCCGCGTGGGCGCGAATATTGGGGCTGGTCGGTGGGGATTTCGGGCAATGGTTTTGGGCTAAGCACGCGGCTGTTGAAACAAATTCCGTACACGGCGCGCTCGGTGGTGGAGGATTTGGAATATCACTTGATGCTGGTGAAAGCGGGTTTTCGGGTGCAATTTGTGGACAGCAGTACAGTGCGCGCGGATATGCCTGTCAATCAGCAGGGCGCAGATTCGCAGCGGGCGCGTTGGGAAGGCGGACGCTTGCGGATGGTTCGAGAATTTGCACCAAAATTATTGGCAGAGATTAATCAAGGACATACGCGCTTATTCGAGCCTTTATTAGATTTATTATTGTTGCCTTTGGCGGCGCATGTGTTGGTGTTGGGGCTGTTGTTGCCGCTCGCACCGATTTATGCCTGCATCGGCTTAAGTATTGTGCTATGGCATGTGGCGGTGGCGTTGTGGGTGGGCGGTGGCACGTTGAAAGATGTGTTGACGCTGTGCAGTGTGCCGTTTTATGTGTTGTGGAAATTGCGTTTGTTGCCGCGTTTGCTGAAGGCTTCTAAGAAGGATGCGGCGTGGGTTCGGACGAAGCGGGATGGGGAGTAAATCTATACTAGGACATGGTAATTAATCAATATTTAGTTATTCATGTCCTAAAGATTTTTAAAATAATTACAAATGAGGTTTATTGATTATGATTGAAAATGCGTTAGGTTCATTTATCTATGAAGGCAGAGGTGAAGTAAATCATCCTTTTGGAAAAAGCATCTCTATAGTTTTTAAAATATCCCATCTTAAATATGCTGCGGAACAATTTTCGACAGAGATAAAGGTAATAGATTCTACTTATAATGTGGATGAATTATGTTCATTAACTGGTCAGGTTATGGAGTTAAAAATAATCGGCACAGTACCTGAAGACTATGATGTTAGAATATTTAATATTAGAACGTGTCAAGTTAGTCAGGATACATTAACGCTAATTCATCAAGCTTATGATTTGGGAATGACTTCAAATTATTCACTTGAAAGAACAGTTATCTCTTCTTGTGGTTTAGAAAAGTTAATTCTCATGATAACACTGACCAACTCTCCTTTTCTCAAAAACTTAATATTTAGGACGTTATATGATAATGGAACGATCTCAATTAAGTATCTAGGAAAAAATTGTCCTGAGTTGAATATGGAAATCGAATTAGGCAAAACTACTATTTCACCCTGTTATACTTATGAAGATATTAAAGTCGATGGACATGATTCCACTGTACAAATAGAACAATTTCGAATTATCGTTTTGGTAGAGCCTAAACTTCACAACATTCCCCAATTATTCGATAGGGTAGAAAGTCAACTAGAAGACATTATTCTTTTAATGTCTTTATTTTCTCGATGTTTCATCAGATGTACTCAGATACAACTGTGTGTTCTCGTTCCTAGAGGTTTTACATATCCTTCTCCAACTAGACAATATGTAAAAAATACGAGAATAAGCTATAGCCGAAATATGTTTAATCTAAAACAATTTGATGATAAGGAGTTGCAATCTATTCTAGAACAGTATCGAAAAGAAGAAAATTATGAAACACTAAAAAACGTAATTTTATTTTTACTATCTTCTTATGAAGATGGTGTTCTTGAAACCTCATATTTTCTTGTTCATTCAGGACTTGAGGCTATTTGCAAACATCAAACAAAGCACATAGAACGGTGTAAAATGAAGGATTACGAGCGAGTTATCTATACGATTAAGGAATTGAAAATTGAACCGCAAATTATTGGGTTATGGATAGGCACAGAGCATGACAAAGGTATGAATATCGATTTCGAGAGTGGGATAAAACAAGCGTTTTCTGTTCGTAATGAGCTTTTTCACGAAGCTAAGGTGAAAGAAGACTTATATTTTAATTTAAAAACATTTCGACATATATTGGAAATAATTGTTTTAACATTATTAGGTATTACGAAAACACCCGTAGAGGCTTTTTAAATAAACACTTTTATTTTAATATCAACAGGCTGGAGTTAAAGATGTTTATGTTCTCACCATGACGAAAACTCGGAGCAAAAAATGACCACTGTCTTTATTTCAGGTTCTCGAGAAATCAGAATATTAACTACATTGGTGCGCGATAGACTACAAAACATAGTTAATCAGCAGTTCTCTATTGTTGTCGGTGACGCAAACGGTGCAGACAAAGCAGTACAAAAATATTTAGCCGAAATTAATTACACTCAAGTAAGCGTCTATTATGCAGGCAGTTTATGTAGAAATAATCTGGGAAATTGGCATGTTGAGTCTATTCAAGTAGATGCAAAATTGAAAGGCAGAGATTTTTACACACAAAAGGATAAAGCAATGGCAGCTCAAGCCGATTATGGTTTTGTGCTGTGGGATGGGAAAAGCATAGGTTCTTTCAATAATATTAATGAACTACTGTCTAGAAATAAAAAAGTGTTGGTATATTTTACGCCAGAACAAACATTTATTCCTATGTCGAAATCAGAAGATATTCAAAAGTTTTCAGGTAAGTCCGCACTTGTTCCGACACTTGTTGGAAATTCTGTGTCATTTCCTAACACTTTGCCGTTATCCCTACTATAACAAACGCAGACGAACCCCAAGCCTTCATAAAGCAATGTTGATTTTAAAATTGCTTATGTCCTGTATGCTTGTTAGATTTGCAGAATCCATTTGGAATCCTGTATAAAATGTAAAATATGAAAATACAGAATTAAAGCTCAATAAAATGAGCTCATTGAAAATTGAATATAAAATGGATTGGTTCAGTTTAGGTGTTTTTTTGAAAAAAACGGTAATATAGCAAAAGCCCGCGCGGCATTTCGTAAGCAACTAGAAATGGAACCAAATAATGAAAACGCTGGGTATAACTTAAGCTATATTCTCTCCAAGCAAGGAAAAATAGAAGAGGCCATTGCAGCTTATCGTAAGTATCTCGAAATCAAACCTGAAGATGCTTGGAAAAATCTGCCAACTTTGTTAAAGAGGAGCTTGAATTAATCTAATTCACCGCCTCAAAAACCCCCGCCGCACCCATGCCCGTTCCAATACACATCGTCACCATGCCATAACGTTGGCGATGACGGCGCAAACTGTGCACTAAAGTCGTGGTGCGAATTGCGCCCGTTGCCCCCAAAGGATGTCCCAAAGCAATTGCACCGCCTTGCAAATTCACCCGCGCAGGATCAAGTTGTAATTGCCGTATTACTGCTAAACTTTGGGCGGCAAAGGCTTCATTGAGTTCAATATTTTCAATATCCGCTAATTTTAAACCTGTTTGTTGCAATACTTTAGGAATTGCCGCCACAGGCGCGATGCCCATCACTTCTGGTTCAACTCCCGCGACGCTATAGCCCACAAAACGCGCTAAAGGCGTGAGATTTAAACGTTGCACCATGCGTTCACTCATTAATAAAACTGCACCCGCGCCATCGCTCATTTGTGAACTATTACCTGCGGTGACGCTGCCTCGCGCTGCAAAACTGGGTTTTAATTTGGCTAAATCAGCAGGCTGAGTTTGAGGACGCACGCCTTCATCTTGGACAAGCACGCGCTTGTGATGAATTAAACTTTGTCCATCAGGGGCGGGCGCGGCTTCCTGTGCGGTGTAAGACAGAATTTCCGCGTTGAATGCTTGTTGTGCCGCTGCCGCCTTGTGATGACTTTCACAGGCAAAAATATCCTGATCCTCACGCGAAATCTGCCAACGTTGTGCAACGATTTCCGCAGTCATGCCCATGCCGTAAGCAATGGCTAAAGCATTATTTTGAGTGAAAATTTCAGGATTAAACGCAGGATGATAACCACCCATCGGAATGAAACTCATGCTTTCCACACCCGCGCCAATCATCACCTCCGCCTCGCCCAAACGAATGCGGTTGGCAGCAATCGCGATGGCTTCCAGTCCCGAGGCACAAAATCGATTCACCGTCATGCCTGCAACGCTGGCGGGCAAACCTGCCAATAACAATGCCATGCGGGCGATGTTGAGACCTTGTTCCGCTTCGGGCATCGCACAGCCGACGATGACATCATCAATTTGCACGGGGTCAAGCGCGGGACATTGGGCGAGTACACCTTTGAGCACATGGGCTAACAAATCATCGGGGCGAGTGTGGTGCAACATGCCGCGCGGGGCTTTGCCGACGGGGCTACGGATGGCGGCAACAATATAGGCGGTTTGCATGAGGATTCTCCAAGCTTGCGCGAGGGAAAAAGGGTGGTTTTTAAAGCATAGTACAAATTAGAGGATAGCTTTAGAAACCGTGTTTATAAAAAATCGATGACAGCATTCCAAATATCATCACAATCAGCGGCAACGCGCCAAAAATTTTGACCAGTAAGCTATTCGGTGGGGGCGGTGCACCGTATTGATTGCGTTCTGCATTGCCCGGTATGAACATCAAGCCAAGTATCAGTGCTGCGTTAAGTAGCGGAATAAAAAATAATAATATGAGCCATCCGCTGCGATCCATATCGTGTAGACGTTGGATAGTTAATAAAATGGGTGTGAACATCAATGACAAGAAGAACAAACCGATAATCACTAAGATAGCATCAACTCTATAAGTTGAAGAGTTCAGCAGATTTGGAAATACAAAAACCAAGGCGGCGGCTAAGATGAATACGCCGTAAATAATAGAAAAACTGTAAGCCATATAGCGCAAGCGTCCAATTCTACCTTGACTGGAGAACAGACGAATTTCTCCGTAATCTTCGTTGTCTACAATAATATTACTTTGAGGAATGGCATACGGGTTTGTTGAGTCGGACATAGTTTTCTCCTTTGGTGAATATGTGCCCTATTAAATATATTTGAGCATTGTATCCCGTATGGAGCGCAGCGGAATGCGGGCTGCAAACTAAACCTGCTAGGTTACTCGCGTTCCTAAACTCCGTTTGGGAACGAGGAAAGCTCTTTATAATTTAATTTTCCCCTTGCCTGATATTGCTTGAAACAAACGCAATTGATGTTTTTGGGGAATCAACTTGTCTGCTCTTTCGCGTGGGCTTAACTTTTCTTCAAATTGCCACCAAACTTCATTTTCTTCATATTTCAAAGAAATAAGCTCAGTTATTCCAATAAAGTGATAGTGAATGTCATAGCCATTGTGGGTATATGAATACTGGCTTTCCCTACCATACGTTAATGCAGACTCATAAACCTCATCATCAGAATTCGCGTGAAAAATAACAATCTTGGATTCACAAACGCGTCGTTTTTGAGCGGAGACACCATGCAAGCATTTATCAAACTCAAACAAAAGTTTTGCTGCATATCTACTCATGGATTTTTGCTCATATATAATTTAGTTTATGCCATCCCTCACGACAGGCTTTGTCTGAATCAGGATTCACAGAATTAAAGGATTTTCAGGATTAAGCAAGGTGAATAACCATATCCCATTTTGTAATTGAGAACGTATTATGGAAGTAAGAATTAATACTCTAGGTCAAATCGTGTCGAGTGATATAGAGAATGACCCAGAACTTGGAAAATTTATCCTAATTGAACCATTACCGGGAGTTAACGCATTAAAAGGGACTACGTCATTTATAATAGTTGTCACGAGCCCCATCCCTGAAATGGGAAATTGTTTTGATGATTGGGTTGAAGACAAAGAGACTCTTGAAGTTTATCTTTGTCATTGGGAGATTCATTGGCTGTGACAACTTAATAAGATGTTCCTAGCCAGTCGAGGTTTATAACCCCGACTAGAACTTTTGAGAACGCCAGAACAAGCTGAAACGTTACAGTGTATTTTTAATCCTGCTTAATTCGGATAATCCTGCAAATCCTGATTCAGACAATCTTTCTACTTCTTAGTCTGCTTCGGATCAATATCCAAAGCCCGCAATTTACGATACAAATGCGTGCGCTCCAAACCCACCCGCACTGCCACTTTACTCACATTGCCGCCCACTTCCTGCAACTGATGTTCTAAATACGCGCGTTCAAATTGTTCCCGCGCTTCACGCAGCGGCAAATCATAAATTGAGAGATTACCCGTGCTTGCAGGGCGGTGCTGAATGCTCAAAATTGGCTCGATTTCATCAATATCAATGGTGAGATTATTGCCCAAAATTAACAAACGCTGCACCAAATTTTTAAGCTCGCGCACATTGCCCGGCCAAGTGTAATTCCGTAGCCGATTTTGTGCGGCAACGGTGAAACGTCGATACGGCAAATTTTCCTGCGTCACAAACTGATTCACATAAAAATCTAATAATTCAGGCACATCCTCGCAATGCTCACGCAAGGGCGGAATAATTAAGGGCACAATATTCAGATAATAATACAAATCTTCACGCAATCTGCCCGTCATCACCGCCTGGTCTAAATTATGCGCCGTCGCTGCAATAATCCGCACTTCAATCGGCACAGGTTCAGAACCGCCATTGCGTAAAAAAGACTGGCTTTCCAAACTGCTCAACAAACGCGCCTGCACCGCATCATCCATATCCGCAATGTCTTTAATAAATAAAGTGCCGCCATTTGCCTGATCCAAACGCGACAAAGTGCTGCTGCCTTGCAAGCCAAATAATTCAATTGCCTGATTTTCAGGACTCATGCCCGCCACCCGCACATGCACAAACGGCCCTTCATGGGATTGGCTGTGTTGATGAATGTAACGCGCACACAAAGTACGTCCGCTGCCCGACTCGCCACTGATTAAAACAGAAGTATTGTGCTGATTGACACGTTTCACTTGCTCGCGCAAATGACACATTAATTCACTGTGTCCGAGCGGTTCAGCCAAAGCTTGCGCACGTTTGCGTAAACCATAATTTTCGCGTTGCAGCGATGCCATTTCTAAAGCGCGTTTTAAGGTAATGATTAGTTTAGAAATTGACACAGGTTTTTCAATAAAATCATACGCGCCGAGTTTAGTGGCTTCGACCGCAGTTTCAACCGTGCCGTGCCCCGACATCATAATCACAGGCGATTCTTGCAGCCCGCTTTCACTCCATTCTTTCAACAAAGAAATGCCGTCAATATCAGGCATCCAAATATCTAATAACACCGCATCGGGACGCAATTCACGGCGCAATTGCCGCGCCATCGTGCCATTTTCGGCAACAGTGACGATAAAACCTTCATCTTCAAGGATTTCTTTCATCAATCCTCGAATATCGGGTTCATCATCCACCACTAAAATATGTGCATTGGTGCTCATTAATATATCAACTCGTGAGTGCTGTGGCAGGAGACGGCAGTAAATGGGGGGCAACTTGGGGCGCGACGGGCAAACGAATCACCACGCAAGCCCCCGGATTATTTTCAATCCACACCATACCGCCATGTTCTTCAACAATTTTTTTCACAATCGCCAAGCCCAAACCCGTGCCCTTGGTTTTGGTGGTGACATAGGGTTCAAAGATTTGATCGAGCAAATGTTCAGGAATGCCCTCGCCCTGATCTTGCATTCGTAATTCCACACAGTCAAAATTCGACTCCGCTAAATAACGGGTCGTCACCGCGATGCTGGTGTCTTGTGGATTGGCTTCCAGCGCGTTTTTCACCAAATTATGCAGCACTTGGCGCAAACGTCCACGATCCACTTCCACAGGCGGCAAGTTTTCATCAAATTTGGTGGTGATAAATGCCTGTTCATTCAGATATAAATCTAAAACTTCTTTAATTAAATCATTTAATTGAATACGTTGCCAGCGCATTTGCGGCGTGCGTGCATAATCAGAAAACGCATTCAGCATTTCCTTCATCGCGTCCACCTGCTGAATAATGGTGTGGGTTAAACGATCCAAAATTTCAGCATCTTTTTCAGGCATTTTCTGCAAGTATTTCTGGCGCAAACGTTCCGCAGACAATTGAATTGGGGTTAAAGGATTCTTAATTTCATGCGCCAAACGCCGCGCCACTTCGCTCCATGCCGCATCACGTTGCGCTTGAATTAAGGCAGTCACATCATCAAAAACAATCACTTGCCCGCTTTCAATGTCATCATCAAGCGTCAATTGCGTGCCGCGACACATCAACACTTTACGCCCGCCTGCCACAAATAACACCACTTCCGCCCGCCAATCCTGCGATCCCGTCAACCAATGATTATGAATCGCAAGGTATAAAGGTTGCAGCGCGGCGTGTTCGTCTTGCAACTGGGTGAGATTAATCCCCACGCTTTCGTGTAAAAGCAGCCCGAGAATTTGCGAAGCCGCAGGATTGGCAGTGCGTAAACATTGGGCATGGTCTAGCGAAATCACCCCTGATGATAAACGGCTCAACACCGCTTCTAAATACGTGCGTTGGCGGTCGGCGAATTGTTGGCTGTGTTTTGCCTCGTCGCGGGCTTGGGCAATGTTGCGGGTCATGTCGTTAAACGATTGCACCAAAAAGCCCAATTCGTCCAACTGGCTGACGGGAAGCTGCTTGTCATAATTGCCGCTCGCCACCGCGCGCGTGCCTTCTGCCAAATTGCTCAAGGGTGCAACAAAGCGTCTTGCCACAAAAAACGCCGCCCATACCGCACTGAAAATGCTCAGTAATAGAATTAGCGATAATAACAGGGTAAAACTTAATTTTAAGGATTCACGCAAATAAAACCGCTCTTTATAAATTTCGTAAGCACTGTTGATTTCTGCGGCTAAATTGCTGACCCGCTCGGGCGTGGGATACAGCGCGTGTAAAAATAAAAAGTTATTATTGCGATGTACGAAACGCAGCACTACCCGAATATGTAAACTACCATCTTTGATAGGCACGACACTGACATAAGTATTGGTACGTTTGAGCTGTAATAATAAGCTTTCATAAGGATGAGACGGCAATAAACCGCCCATTTCATCACCGCCATTAAACGCTAAAATTTGCCCATTTTGTCCTAATAAAGTTAATTCTTCAACATTGGTACGATTATGGGCTTCATTGAGTAAACTCACATAACGCACGGGGTCGACATTGCTTAATTCTTGGGCGATGGATTCAGTATTTTTTAAGGCTTCACGCATCCGTGCATCCATCGCCACACGGCTCAGTTCTAGCGCATTATTTAAGGCTTGATCCACATTCACATCGAGCCAACTGCCTAAACGTTGATGCAAAAATTCCAGTGAAAAATAATACACCACGCTCACAGGCACAACCGCTAAAATCACGATTAAAGTGACCAAGCGCACCATTAAACGCGCACCCGCTAAACCGCGCCGCACTTGTCGCCACAATCGCCGTAAGTTTAGGGCAATTAAACCAAATAAGGTAATTAAAGCAATAATATTAACCGCAAGCAGCAGCGAATATAATTGCTCAAAACGCGCGGCATTTTGTAATGCGTCAGAAGTCAGCAATAAAGATAATAATAAGCTGCCAAATAAGCCCAACATACTGAAGACGCTGAGCCATTTTCTTACTTTTGGGCTGATAGTGGGCATGTATACCAATCACTGCTGTAATGCCAATCACTCGATAAATACGCCACCGTGCGCAAAGGCGCGGGCAAGGCTTCAATATCAAGGCTTGCCTGCAATTTGACACGGTACATATTATTCGCTTTGATGGCGACTTTTTTAATCAGGGGAATTTCGTTCAACGCGCCCATCGCAGTCAATGCGCTAGACAGGCTGGGAAAGGCATTTTGCAAACCCGTGTTCGCATAACGCAGCAAATACTGGCGGCTTAAGGCATGATAACGCAATTGATATTGACGGCTAAAACTGCTCACCGCCTCATCCCATAACAATTCGCGCTCGCGACTGATTTGAAAATTGACCGCAAAAGAAAGACTAATTCCACTGTGCAAGGCTTCGAGCAAGGTCGGATTAAGTTCGTAGTTAATTTTGGCATCTAAAATATAAGTCTGTCCTGCCAAGCGTATATTCACGTCATGGATTTCAGGCTGCGCATACAAGCTTAGAGAAATGCCCCAACATAAAAACGTCAGGGCAAATTGCCAGCCTCGATTAACGCGGCGGGTGTTTATGAATAAGGGCATAATAAAAACCATCAAAGCCCTGCTCACCCGGCAAAACTTGCCAGCCGACAGGCATACTATGACCCCAAGGCATCACCGTGTTGCTGACTTCAGCTTCGGGATGTTGGGCGAGAAAACGCTGAATTTGCAGATGATTTTCTTCAGCAAACACCGAGCAGGTGACATATAACAATTGCCCTTCTGGTGCTAAAGTCTCCCAAAGTTTGTTCAACAATAAAGCTTGTTGCGTGACCAATAAAGCCACTTCTTTGGGCTGGCGTACATATTTAATATCAGGGTGGCGACGAATCACGCCGCTCGCAGAACAAGGCGCATCCAGCAAAATCCGATCAAAAGGTTTCGCATCCCACCACCAATGACTGAGCTGGCTTGCGTCTGCACAACGGGTTTCCGCAGTGAGTTGCAAACGTTCCAAAGTGCCGCGTAAACGGTTGACGCGATCAGGCTGATTGTCCAAAGCCAACAAATACGCAGGATCATAGGTTTCCAGCAAATGCGCAGTTTTTCCCCCAGGCGCGGCACAGGCATCGAGCACTCGCGCGCCCGCAGGCACATCTAACAATTCCACCGCCAACTGCGCCGCGCCATCTTGCACCGACACCCAGCCTTCATCGAAATGTGGCAGGCGTTGCACATCCACTGCTTGCTCTAATTGCACTCCAGCGCGGGTAAATGCCAAAGCTTGCGCGGCTAAACCTGCTTCCGTTAAAAGCTGCAAATAAGCTTCACGGCTGCATTTGCGCAAATTCACCCGTAAATTCATCGGCGGATGCAAGTTATTGGCTTCTGCAATCGCTTGCCAATGTTTGCCCCAATCTTTTTGCAATTTGTTCAACAGCCACGCAGGATGCGCAAAACGCGCACTTTCTTTCTGGTCAACTTCCGCTTCTAATTCCGCTTGTTTGCGCCCTAAATTACGCAAAATTGCATTCACCAAACCGCTGGCCCAATTTTTATCTAACATTTTCACGATGTTGACGGTGGCAGCAGTGGCGGCATGGGCGGGGGTGCGTAAATATAAATGCTGGTAAATCCCAATTAATAACACCGCATACACATCAAAATCTTTGGTTTTGAGCGGTTTGGGCATTAGTTTGGATAACACCGCCTGTAAACGCGGCAACCAACGCATCACCCCGTAGCACAAAGCTTGGGCTAAAGCGCGTTCGCGGGCATTGGGTAAGCTGATTAACGCAGGTTCTAAGCATTCGCTCAGGGTGCGCTGTTCGGCTAAAATCTGTTGTAAAACAATCGTCGCAACGTAACGCGCATCAGTTTGTGGGCTTAATTTCACACTCATGCGCCACGTCCAAACTGCGGACGCGAATTTAAGAAATCTCGCACGGCAATCGCTTTGCCGCCCGCTTGTTGTAAACTTAGCACCCGTAATACTCCCTCGCCTGTAGCAATATCAATGCCCGCACGGCTTACTGCTTGAATTTGTCCCGCCGCCACGGTGGCTGCTTCTGCCAAGGCTTCGGCTGCCCAAATGCGGAAAGTTTCGCCTGCAATTTCTGCCTGCGCGATGGGATAAGGATTAAAAGCCCGCACTTGACGCGCCAAATAAGCGGCATTTTGTTGCCAGTCGAGTTGCGCTTCTACTTTGTTCAATTTCTGGGCATAGGTTGCCAAGTCGTCGTGTTGCGCGGTGGCGGGTAAATTTTCCAAGTCGTCAATATTTGCTGCGAGCAAATCCGCGCCCAATTGGGCTAAACGGTCGTGCAAAGTTTCCGCAGTGTCATTGGGCAAAATTTCACAGTGGACTTTTTTCAACATTGCGCCCGTGTCTAAGCCGACATCCATTTGCATTAAAGTAATGCCTGTTTCGGTGTCGCCTGCGAGTAAAGAACGCTGAATTGGGGCAGCACCTCGCCAACGCGGCAATAAAGAGGCGTGCACATTGACACAGCCCAGTTTTGGAATTTCTAACACGGCTTTGGGCAACAATAAACCATACGCCACCACTATCAGCATGTCGGGCGCGAGGGCGCGTAATTCCGCTTGGGCTTCGGGCGTTTTCAGGGTTTGTGGCTGATAAACGGGTATATTGTGTGCAACTGCTAATTGTTTCACAGGGCTGGCGGTTAATTTGCGTCCACGTCCTGCGGGGCGGTCGGGTTGGGTATAAACAGCACAGATTTCATGGGATGAATTCAACAGTGCAGACAGGCAGGACACGGAAAATTCGGGCGTGCCTGCAAAAACAATTCTTTTTTTAGCCATAGTTATTCAGGTTGGCGTTTTTCAAGTTTCTTGCGAATACGTTGACGCTTGAGGTTGGAAAGATAATCGACAAATAATTTGCCTTGCAGGTGATCCATTTCGTGCTGAATACACACCGCAAGCAAGCCTTCTGCTTCAAGGACAATGCTTTCACCTTCTCGATTTAAGGCGGTCACGGTGACTTTTTCAGCACGTTCGACGCTGTCATAAATTTCGGGAACGGATAAGCAGCCTTCTTCCCCAATGCGCACGCCTTCGCGGTGGGTAATTTGTGGATTAATCAAACATAATGCTTGTTTTGGCTCGTCTTGTTTGGCAAGGTCGATCACTATAATTCGTTGATGAATATTGATTTGAGTTGCAGCCAGCCCAATGCCTGCGGCGGCGTACATGGTTTCAAACATGTCATCGACAATGGTGCTAATGCTACTGTCTACCGTTGCCACGGGCTTGGCAACAGTGCGTAGTCGGGGATCAGGAAAATGAAGAATCGTCAGTAGTGCCATGATATTACAGCAAGTTAAGGATATTTCTAGCCTATGATCTGCGGGTAAATGGCTTGATTCTATTAAAATTCAAGGGATTAGCCCGCACTATCGCGTTTAAGTTGAGAGTCACGCCTGCATTTTGGCAGCGATGACTATCAATGGGTATAAAATCTCGCGAATTATAGGCTGTTTCGATTAGGAAGGTAAGTAAATTTAAACCTTGATTCTAAGAGCTTATCACAAGGCTTTAAGTCTGCTGGATATTTTATATAACTAAAAGAAATATTAAGATACTAAAAAATGATTTTACGGAATAAATGAACTGACTTATAGTATTTTCAACAGTTCGGGAACTCAAGGGGTTTGAAGATGAAAACGTTATTTTTGGGAATCAGTATTTCTGCATTGGCTTTGTCTGTGGTGGTGACTTTATCTAGCGTGGTGTTTATTTATGATAAGCCGCTGGTGAATGCCGCGAAAGTGCAATTGACTCAACTCAGCCATTTGATCCCTTAAAACTTTCCCTTCCCGATAATCGATTTTAAAAATCGTCGAGTTTGTCCCCCCACGGCTCGGCGGTTTTGCTTTTTCTGAGAAACCTTAAAGAAGCCCCCAACCCCCTAAAGGGGGCTTTAAAAACAAAAAATTTTAAGTCTTTAGCCCCCTTTAGGGGGTTGGGGGCTTCCGTTTTCTTAAGGACGTGAAAAACTATCCAATAACACAGGCTGACCATTGGCAAACTGCGCCCACGACATTTGGCGGTGCACAATGCCATTGCCATCCAAACTTAACGCGCCCGTGTAAGCTGGTAATTGCATCGAACTTTGTGCCTTCAAACTTGCCAATTGCACCAGCAAGTTATACGCATCAATCCCAAACGCATATAAACGTTTAAATTGAGCCATGCCCTCAGGCGAAGATTGTTGAATACTACTTTGCAACTGTCTGCCCATGTCATCAGGCGCGAGCACCCAGGGCATATCCCCAAAACGAATGCCTTCCAATTCGCGATCATTTTGTAAATCCACCGTGCCCGTGTACACATGCGAGGTGCTGTAAATCGGCAAATTGCCATTGCCAAAATTCCGCAACAAGGGGCGAATTTGACGGGCAAATGGCGGCGAGGCGGCTAAAAATACCATGTCCACTTGCGCGGACAACATCGCTTGTTTGATATTATTTTCAAAACCTTGCTGGCTGTAATTGCGCACAATTTGCAACTTGCCGCCGCGTTTTACCCATTCTTGTTGAAAGGCTTTTAACACCCGAGCACCCCATTCACCTTCAGGCACAAACGCCGCCGCCATGCTTAAACCATCATTTCGTGCCCGAATCGCTGCATCTCGTGCTTCATCTTCTGGCAACAGCGCGAATTGATAAAAATTCACCCGATTGGGACTATTTTCCAGCGAATTCAAAGCAATGGTGGGCACGGGTAAATAACTTTGATTATTGACTAGCGTATTCACCGTTTCTTTTTCCAAAGGGCCAACCACAAAGTTCGCGCCTGCGGTAATCACTTGTTGGTAGGTTTGCACAATATTGCTGCTATTCGCATCGTAAAATTTCACGTCGGGGCGCGGCACGGTGACATTATCTGCATACCACGCCGCCATAAAGCCTTCTTTCACCGCTTCTGCCTGCGCTTTGAAATTGCCCGACAAGGGCAATAATAAAGCGACTTGCTGCGGCTTGGTCGAAATCGGTTCTTGTTGTTTCGCCATGGTGTTTAAAGAAGGCGAATTATTGGCTTGAATTAAATTCGGGAGAATATTGCGGCTGGCGGGGTGATAGGGGTAACGATTTTGCCACTCGAGCAGCGCGCTTTGCAAACCCTGAGGCGGCGTATTACGTGCCAAGCTTGCCAAAGCAAACCAACCCGGCAAAAAGGGAGAATTTCCCAGGTTCGCAGAATTCAAAGTATCAGGCGGCAATGCTGATAAAATCCGCCAGATGTATTCATGGGCTTCTTGCAAATCTGCCACATTGGCATCGAGCAAGCCATCTAATTGCACCAATTCTTGCACCGCGCCCAAAGTATTGCCGCGTGTTTCCTGCAATTTGGCACGCAATTCATAATATTTAATCCGCAGTTTCACGGGCAAACTCACTGCCCCCATTTGGTTTAAACGTGCGTCGGCTTCGTCTAAACGCTTCTCAGCAATCAGCAAATGAATTTTAGAAAATTCAATCTGATGCTGTAAACCAATGCTGCGACTGACATCGATTTCAGCGAGCAAACTTTTTGCCTCGGGAATCGCATTGCCGTCTAAATAAGTTTCCACCGCCGCCAATTGATAAACCTGTTTGCTGGGCGCGGGTAAACGGCTGGCGAGCACGCGATATTCATTCGCCGCTTCAGTATATTTACCACTTTTTTCCAAGCGTTTCGCGAGTTTAACGCTGTCTTCGGTCATATTTGCCAAAGCGAGATTGGGTTTACTCGGCGCGCTCTTTGGCGAGAGTGTAAACGGAACTTGAGTACATCCTTGTACCATTAAACTAATTAATAGACTCAAACCAAAGCGGCGTAACTTATTCATAATATTCCACTAATAATAAGGAGATAAAAAATTGACAGGCTTATTGTAACTGATATAAAGCCCAATATTGAAGCAATCCCGCGTTGCTCACTTTTGAATGATGAAGCAAAGCGCGACACCGCTTTTTTTGGGGCGAAGGTTCATATTGCTAATTATCCACAGGACTATATACTAAACAAACTAGCCAATTCCGCTAACGATATTCACAATAATTCACATGCCAAAGCCCGCGAAACCTGTAGAGGAACATCTTAAGATGCGTATAAAAGGATGCTTAGCCTTACTCCTGCTGCTGCCTTTAACCGCTCATGCCGCCAAACCTGCCGATGAAGATGCAGGCGGAGATGATCCGCCGATTGTTAAAAAAGTTGTCTCTTGGAAAAATGGCGACTATTATGACGGCGAATATGAAGGCTCGGAACGCTCAGGCAAAGGCTTGTACATCTGGGCAAATGGCGATTATTTCGAGGGCGAATTTGTCGAAGGCAAACGCAATGGCGCAGGAACTTACACCTGGGCAAATGGCGACAAATTCACTGGCGAATACATGGATGACAAGCGCGACGGTGAAGGTACGTACATCTGGGCAAATGGCGATAAATTCGTAGGCGAATTTGAAGACGGCAAACGCAAAGGCGGTAAAGTTGTCGCTGCGCCCAAAAAAGCCGCGCCCGTTGCTGCTGCAACTCCAGCCCCCAGCGTCGCCGCTGCTAAAGTTGAACCCGCCAAAGTCGCTACGCCTGATAAACCTGTAGAAAAACCCGCTGAAAAAATTTCTGAGAAACCTGCCGAAAAGCCTGCTGAGAAAGTCGCGGTAGTCGAACACAAGCCTGTCGAAAAAGTCGCAGAAAAAACGGTAAAAGCGGTTGATAAACCCGTTGAAAAAGTCACCGAGCAAACTACTGAAGATCAGCCTGAAACAGCTGACACGCAAGCCACCGCACAAGCCAAGCTTGGGGAAAATAAAGTCAGCCTGAAGTGGAAAAATGGTGACAGCTACGAAGGCGATTTCGTCAAAGGCAAACGCACAGGACAAGGGGTTTACCTTTGGAAAAATGGCGACCGTTATGAAGGCGATTTTATTAAAGGCAAGCGCGAAGGTCAGGGTAAATATACTTGGAAAAATGGCGATACTTATGACGGCGATTTTGTCAAAGGCAAACGCACGGGCAAAGGTATTTATATTTGGTCAAACGGCGACCGTTATGAAGGCGAGTTTTCCGACGGCAAACGCACAGGCAAAGGCAAATTAGTCTGGGCCGATGGCGATAGCTACGAAGGCGAATTTGTGAATGGCAAGCGCACAGGCAAAGGGATTTATATTTCTGCCAGTGGCGACCGTTACGACGGCATGTTTAATGCGGGCAAGCGCACGGGACAAGGGGTTTTCATCTCTGCTGACGGCGCAAAAAACGAATTGAAATATAAACAAGGTAAACGAGTGAAATAGTTTTTTAGCTGCCCCCTTTTTTAAAGGGGGTGAACGACTTGAAGTGGAATGGATTAAAGTTATTCTCCACAATTTCACACACTTTAAAATTTAAATCTATTTTCTCCGCTTGATATTTTCCTGAAAGCCTGCATAAAAGCATAGTAAAATACTAAATTAATTTTTCATAATCGCTTTTACCGCCCCCTTCCAAAACCAAGGAGTTTTACATGGCAACTATCACCCTCAAAGGCACGCCCATTCACACCGCTGGCGATTTCCCCGTGGTTGGCAGCACCGCCCCCGCATTAACGCTGGTTAATGGTAAGTTAGAAAATGTGAGCCTCAGCGATTTTGCAGGTAAGAAAAAACTGTTAAATATCGTCCCCAGTTTAGACACCCCCGTGTGCGCAACCTCTACCCGCAAATTTAACGAAACTGCGTCTAAACATCCCAATACCGTGGTGTTGATTGTGTCTGCTGACTTGCCATTTGCACAAGGACGTTTTTGCACGGTGGAAGGTTTGGAAAACGTGATTGCCTTATCCACGATGCGTTCACCCAGTTTCGCCACCGATTACGGGGTGTTAATTGAAGATGGTCCTTTAGCTGGGATTACTGCCCGTGCCGTGGTAGTTTTGGACGAAAATGATAAAGTGATTTACAGCGAATTAGTCCCTGAAATCGCACAAGAACCTGATTATGCAAAAGCCTTAGCTGCCTTATAAAGTTCCCCAATGCTCCTGCACTGTGGGAGCATTTCCGCAAGAGTTTTCATCATGTCCGCAAAATATCTGCTGCTCAGCGTCTTGTGTTTTACCACCGCTCAGGCGGCTGAAGTCAATTTTTCCAAAGCGTATATTATTCCCGATTCTGCACAATTGCGTGTCGGTGGCGTGGAAGTACGCAATGATAATGCCCGCACGCAACACGAATTAGTCTTAGGCTTTAAGTCTGAAGATAGCAGTTTTTCTTTAATCGACAATCGCTTGCAAGCGGTGTTTGATGTGGAATTAGTGTCCCAACAATTGCGCGGTACAGAATGGCGCGGGCGTTATGACAGCGGCAAAAATCTTTACGACACGACTTTTTATTTCAATGGCTTAGTGAATGGCATGGTGACGGGCGAGATGGTGCACCGTTCTCCTGATCCTGCGGCAAGTGGTTTTTTACGCACCCTTGTCGGCGGCATTTTGAGCACGGAATATTTAGTTGATCAAAAAGGCGACGGCAAAGCAACCTGGATGGATGCCCATGCTTACGCACAATTGATTCAAGACATTGATCAAGCCAATCGTGATGCACAAGCTGCGAGCACGGCTGCTGCCACCACTACGACAACTACCACGACCACGACTAAAACAAGCACCACAACTACGCCCGTGTTACGCAGTTATCCCACTGTGCAAGAAATACGTTATTACTTGCGTTTGAAACGCCTACTCGCTTTAGAAGTGAACAGTGATAGCGGTAATTGGGGCGCAAGTGCAGAATATCGCATGGATTTAGGAAAAGATAATATCATGCGTGGCAGTGTGGGCACGCCGCCTGACAGCTATAGTAATACCGATGTCACCAGTAATAATGGTTCGATTAGTTTGACATTGGTGCGTTAAAACTTCCCCCTTTGAAAAAGGGGGTTATTTAAAGATTACTAAAGCCCCCAACCCCCTAAAGGGGGCTAAACATAAAAGATTTTATCTTTTAAGTCCCCTTTAGGGGATTTAGGGGCTTGTGTTAATGTTTAGCCCCCTTTTAGGGGGTTGGGGGCGCAGTTAAGAATTCCCCAGTTTTTCACCACAGAGGATTAGGGTCATGTTAATCAAGACAAGTACCGAATTATCCGACTCCGCCGTCACGCCCGAGGCGATTTATTTACAACGCCGTCAGTTTTTACAGCTCGGCATTGCGGCAACTGCCAGTTTACTTGCACCCAATATTTTTGCTGCCGCGAACCCCTTCGCCAGCGCGACCAAAAGCCCGCTGAGCACCACCGAAGATTTAACCCCGCTCGATTCTGTCACCAGCTACAATAATTTTTATGAATTTGGCGTTGAGAAAACCGATCCCGCCCAAAATGCGCACACCTTGATTACCACGCCGTGGACTATTAATGTCGAGGGCGAAGTCGAAAAACCGGGCATGATTAGCATGGACGAAATCCTCAAAAACTATCCCTTGGAAGAACGCATTTATCGGCTGCGTTGTGTGGAAGGCTGGTCGATGGTGATTCCGTGGCTCGGTTTTCCATTGAGCCATTTGCTCAAAGCATTCAAACCCAACTCCCGCGCCAAATATGTGCAATTTATCAGCGTAGATCGTCCTGAACAAATGATTGGGCAGAAACAGAAAGTGTTTGAATTTCCCTATCAAGAAGGCTTACGTATTGATGAAGCTATGCACCCCCTGACTTTATTGAGCGTGGGTTTATATGGAAAAGTGCTGCCTAATCAAAATGGCGCACCGATTCGCTTGGTTGTGCCGTGGAAATATGGCTTTAAGAGTATTAAATCTATCGTTACAATACGCCTAGTCGAAAAGCAACCACTCACCAGTTGGCAGAAAGCCGTGCCGAATGAATATGGTTTTTATTCCAATGTAAATCCTGAAGTCGATCATCCGCGCTGGAGTCAGAAAAAGGAACGCCGCATTGGCGAGTTTTTCAAGCGTAAAACCCTGATGTTTAACGGCTACGCAGACCAAGTCGCCGCGCTGTATAACGGCATGGATTTAAGGAAAGATTATTAACATCGCCCCATCCCCCCAATGGACAGAGCGGGTGTTTAAACCCACGCTATTCGTGCTGTGTTTATTCCCCATCGTGTGGTTATTATGGCGCGAGAGCATGGGGCAGTTGGGCGCAAATCCAATTGAAGCCATGATTCGCGAGTTGGGTTTATGGGCGTTGCGCCTGTTATTACTCACTTTATGCGTCACGCCGATACGCCAACTTTTGCAATGGCACGCCCTGATTCGTGTGCGGCGCATGTTGGGTTTATACTGCTTTTTTTATGCAGTATCACATGTCGTTTCCTATCTATGGCTCGATCAAAGTTTCGATGTGGGCGACATTATCAACGACATCATCAAACGCCCGTTCATCACCGTGGGCTTTTTAAGCTTCGTGCTGCTGATTCCGCTTGCCATCACTTCAAGCAATCGAATGATTCAACGCCTCGGCGGCAAACAATGGCGACAATTGCACCGTTTGGTGTATTTAATCGGCATCTTAAGCGTGCTGCATTTTTGGTGGATGGCTGAATCTAAGTCACGACTGGCAGAACCTTGGTTATATGTGGTTGCGCTCGCAATCTTATTAGCGATGCGTATTCCCTTAACCCGCTTATTTTTGAAACCCCCCGCTCGGTAGTTACCTCATGTCTGAACTAACCCGCCTCAGTTTCTCCATCGAACAAGATTTGTTGGATAAATTAGAAGCGTTAATCAAAAATACCCCATATCAAAACCGTTCCGAATTTCTACGGGACTTGATTCGTGCCAAATTGGTCGATCAAGAATGGGAAGCCAATGAAGAAGCCATCGGCACGATTACCCTGATTTATGATCATCACTCGCGGCTGTTGAATGAAAAATTGACAGAGTTGCAACATGATCATCACCAAAATATTCTGGCGAGCACCCACGTTCATTTAAATCATGATTTATGTGCAGAAATGATTATGGTCAAAGGGCGCGCGAGCGAGATTAAACACTTAGAAGCTTTATTGCAGCAGCCTAAGGGCGTGTTGCACGCAACTTTATCCATGACTTCCACAGGCAAACAATTACGTTAATGATGCGCGGCAAAGTTCGGATTATTGGCGGTGAATGGCGCGGTAGAAAGCTCGCTGTTCCCGAAAAACAAGGTTTACGCCCAACCCCTGATCGAGTGCGTGAAACTTTATTTAACTGGCTCAATTGGCAAGTACCCGCCAGCCGTTGCTTAGATTTATTTGCAGGCACGGGCGCGTTAGGCGTGGAAGCGGCATCACGCGGCGCAAAACAAGTGATTTTAGTCGAAAAAGATCGCAGCATTGCCGAGGGTTTACGCCAGCAACTCGCGCCCTTTGCCAGCGAAAAAGTCCAAGTGATTCAGGCAGATGCTTTACAATGGCTGAGCACACCGCCTGCGGAGGGATTTGATATTGTGTTTCTCGACCCGCCGTTTCAACAAAACTTACTTGCGCCCTGCTGTGAATTATTAGAAAGCAAGGGATGGCTTGCACCGAATGCGTTTATTTACCTTGAAGCTGAAGCAGAATTACAGGCATTGATCTTGCCTAAAAACTGGACGGTGATTAAACAGCAGCGTGCGGGACAAGTCGCCGCTTATTTAGTGCAACGTACCGTGAATCTTGCGTGAAATCTCGCTGTTTTTAAGACACATTGCGGAAAAAATAAGCGTTTTAAGTGTCTTTAATGGATAATAGGCAATATGCTGTATTTGATGTTTACCTAAAGACCTGGGCATTCTGCATGACGATTAATCAAATTTGTACAGAAATAGTAAAAAGTGTCACCGCTGGGTTGGGCTGTGCTGTGGTGAATTTAAATACTGGACAATTAATAGGGGTTTCGCATAAAGTTCCTTATTTCACCCAGTCTTATCTGGATGCAGCAGCGGCGGCAGCGGTTGAAATGTTTCGGGGGCGTAGTGTTACGGCTTTGGAACAGATGATCACCAACATGCGACACACGGAAGAAAGTCAGTTTATTGAAGAAATTCAAATGACGACTAAAAACACGCTGCACTTTATGGCAACTTTGCCAGAAAATCCCGATATACTGGTTATCCTGATTACCAGCAAAAAAGTGAATTTAGGGATGGGTTGGTCTTCAATTCGGAATGCTTTGCCCAAAATTGTGCCCTTGTGTGCCTAATTTTGGTATATTTTTTGTAACATTATTGCGGTTTATCATAAAATAGCGTGCCGATATCGCTTTGCATGGATATGTCTGACAGCTATTAAAATTTACACCCCTCGTGATTTCAAATCACGCAATCATTCAAATGAGCAAGGAGTTTTATATGGATATTAATGAAATTTGTGGAGACATCGTCCGCAATGTTGATGCCGCTTTAGGTTGTGCAGTTGTTGATTTAAACAGTGGTTTATTACTGGGTGTTTCTCATAACGTGCCTTACTTCACCCAATCTTATTTAGATGCAGTCGCCGCCGCCGCTGTGGATATGTTCCGTGGACGCACTATCAGTGCCGTAGAAGACATGATCGCGAACATGCGTGGCAATGCAAAAAAGCATTTGATCAAAGAAGTGCAAATGACCACTGAAAACACTTATCACTTCATGATGGTTGTGCCTGAAAAGCCTCATGCTTTGGTGGTTTTAATCACCAGCAAAAAGGCAAACTTAGGCATGGGCTGGTCTTCTATTCGGATGGCTGTTCCCAAATTAACGCCTTTATGCCCCTAGGATGATGCAAGGCTCTCTCATTTTTTGGGGGAGCTTTACAAAAAATTGCTAAACTTTACTTTTATTAAGGCAATACGCCCGCTATTCATTTAAAGTAAGGGCGAATTTTTATTTATAGGTAACGCCCTTTGTCTACCATTACTCTGCTTGATGTCTTCATTTTTATCAGTACCTTCGGCTGGTTTTTGCTGATTCCAATCATGGAACGCATTTGGTGCATTTATAAACAACCCTTTTGGCGTTGGGGCTTGATTAGCGACACCCTTTACACTTATCAAGGTTTCGCCCTGCAATTTCTGTTTGCTGCCAGTTCCCCAATTTTTGTCGAAGTTTTATTAAATACCAGCGTACAACTGCACTTTTTCCCCAGCGATGGCATGGGCTATTTACAAAATAGTCTGGCAACGCAGCCGATTTGGGTGAATTTCATCGCATTGATTTTCTTTGGCGAAGTTGCGTTTTATGTTGCACATTATTTCTCCCATAAAATTCCTTTCTTGTGGGAATTTCACCGCGTGCACCACAGCTCGGTGATTGTTGATGCGTTTTCAACCAGTCGCTTTCACATGTTTGACCGCGTGTTATTTACGCTGCCCAATTTGATGTGTATGGCGTATTTTGGCGCGACGGGCGAGGCGGTGATGTATTATTTCTTCATGCGTAATTTCATGGATCGTTATATTCACTCGAATATTGACGCACCGCGCTGGACGCATAAATTGATGTTGTCGTCGCCACATTTTCACCGCTGGCATCATTCCACCGACCCAGCAGCACAAGATACTAATTTTTCAGGCGATTTTATTTTCTTAGATGTGTTATTTGGCACGGCTTATGACCCCAGCCCTAAGGAAAAAGCCCCGCCCCGCGAATTTGGTGAAGTGGGATATAGCAATAATTTAATCGTGCATCAATTTTTACCGTTTTATCATCTGTATTTAAAATTTAAGGAAAAACAAAGTATTAAAGCTTTGTTTCGCTTAAGTCCTTCTAACAGCTAGTTTTTTAAATATGTAAAGTTTAAATAGCCTTCCCTTGAAAAAGCGAAGGCTATTTTTTAGAACTTAGAATATCAAACAGGAGAAAATCCGAATGAAATCAAAATTTGTCCTATTAGGATTATTATGTTTACCGTTTTCAGCCCACAGTGCAAGTTTTGACTGTGACAAGGCAAGCACTTTGGTGGAAAAAGCGATTTGTGGCGATAAGGAACTGTCTGATTTGGATGACACGCTGCAAAGTGTTTATAAACGCGCCTTGTCACAAGTCGAAGATGCGGAAACTTTGAAAAGTGACCAAAGAAATTGGTTAAAAAATACCCGCAACAAGTGTAAAACCCCGAGCTGTTTAAAAACGGCGTATATGGAACACATCGAAGTTTTAAACGATGTCGCGGCTTCTGCTCCGAGCGCGCCTAAAAAAGCCACGTCTGATTTGCCGAAAAAAGTCGGTAAATGTGTCGATGCCGTACTGATGGATAAAACCACGCGTTTTGAAGGGGCAGTGCCCGGTGAAGCAGGCGGTGAACTGAATATGCTATTCAGTAATGACTTGGGCGTATACGTCACCAGCGCGCCTTATTTGGCTTCAGAAAGCAATGTGGATAAATATTTGTACAATTCGCGCGATTTTGCGAAGGGCGACAAGGTAAAAATCTGTTTAGTTGCACTTCCTAAAGACTGCCCGCCTGGTGATGACCGTGGCAAAATTTACGCTATCACCAATTACAAAAACAAAAAGAGTTTCACGGGCGTTGACGCATGGCATTCTTGCGGCGGTGCATAACATGTAGATTACAAGGACAATTCTGTGTCCTTGGATAATAGACGATTGTTTTCATAGGATTTATGGCAGCAATTTCTTACATTTAATACTTGCTGATTAGTGAGATTGTTATAATATAAGACAGGTTATCTCATCGATAACTTAATTAAAACTGTCGTTTTCTATACTCACCTTGAGGTTTATATGAGTAATTTTCTGGAATATATCCAAGCAAAAAATTTAACCTGGCAAATGTCTATCTGCGAAAAAGCGGAAAGCTCCGATAATTTGGTGTATCGCGGCGATTTAATTATGAAGGAAGGAAAATCAACGGGTCACAGCAGCCGTGGCACGCCTGAAGCCGTGGTTAAACAAGTGGTTTTAACCGCAAAAGGCGACAAAATTACGTTTTTCGCGGGGCATATTGGCAGTTTAGAACAAATCAAGCTGTTTTGTGAAACCTATCTGCCGATTTGTGAAGCAGGCATTCCTTTATTCCTCTTTGCAGACAATATCAAAGAGAACTTAGCTGTTGAAATCGAAGGTCACGCGACTTATTTCTATCCGCTGCTCGAAGGCGTGGTGTGGAATGAGTTCAACGAAATTCTGGGCTTGGAAAAGGGCGATTTCAAGGGCATGGGTGCTGGGGATAAGGTGGTTAAGGTTGCTGATGAATCCAAAACCTTGAAACCCAAAAGCACTAAAGTTTCTTTAGAAGAAGCTTTGGCTCGCACTGTGGCTGTTCACAAGGAACTCCGTGGCGCAATCTAAGCCATTATAGGGGAGATTTATTGGGTCTTAGTGGTGTCGCCCTAAGCTAAGTCTAAAGTTCTCCCTTTTCTCTTTACATCTTGCTCAATTAACTGAAAATATTCTGATTTAACTCCACGTCGTGAAACAACGCCCACTTTGTGTTGCAAGAGCGTTTCTAGTTCTGCGGCAAATTCTAAATAACTCATTCCTATCCCTTCTCATTAATTATCCCTTAGAAAAAACTAGCTTTTAGATTAAGTCTAAAAATTGCTCTATGTTGACTTATTGACTTATAAAACATGTTAGTATCAAACATTGAGACAAACTGCTTATCTTCTAAAACTTCTTAAACAAGGAGACTCCTATGAAAAAAACTACACAACTCGCCTTGAGCGTGATGATGAGCACTTTCCCCTTATTGGGCTGGGCGGATGAGCCGATTCAACCACTACAAGCCCCAAAAGACATCAACCAAGCGCAAGCTGAACTGGGTAAGAAACTGTATTTCGACCCCCGTTTATCTAAATCGGGTTTTATTTCCTGTAATTCTTGCCATAACCTCAGCATGGGCGGCACGGACAATTTAAAAACTTCGATTGGTGACCATTGGCAACAAGGGCCAATTAACGCGCCAACCGTGTTGAATTCTAGTTTAAACATTGCGCAGTTTTGGGACGGGCGCGCCAAAGACTTGAAAGCACAAGCGGGCGGACCGATTGCGAATCCTAAAGAAATGGCGTTTTCGCACGAATTAACGATTCAAGTGCTGGAAACCATTCCTCAATATGTAGTCGAATTCAAGACGGTTTTTGCAAAAGATAAAATCACGATTGATGAAGTGACGCAAGCGATTGCGGAATTTGAAAAAACGCTGGTCACGCCAAATTCACGCTTTGACCGCTGGTTGACAGGCAATAAGTCCGTACTCACCGAACAAGAAATTGCGGGTTATCAACTGTTCAAAAGTAGTGGTTGTGTTGCTTGTCATAATGGCAGTGCTGTCGGGGGCAATTCTTTCCAAAAAATGGGGCTGATTGAGCCTTATCAAACCAGCAATCCTGCCGAAGGTGTGAAGGCGGTGACAGGGAAAGATATCGACCGTTTCAAATTTAAAGTGCCGACTTTGCGCAATGTGGAATTAACCTATCCCTATTTCCATGATGGCGAAGCGGAAACTTTGACGGAAGCGGTGGATGTGATGGGGCGTTTGCAAGTGGGCAAGCAGTTTAGTGCTGACGAAAATGCGAAAATTGTGGCATTTTTGAAGACCTTGACGGGTGATCAACCCGCCATTCTGTTGCCAATTTTGCCACCTTCTACCGATAAAACACATCGTCCACAACCTTTTGAAAAGTAATGCTTAAATACTAGAGATTGTGTTTTTTAGATTTGATGAGGAGTGCAATTGCTGATGTGATTGCGCTCTTTTTTTCGTTTTCTCTAAAACCTATGGTATTAATGACAAAAAAACCAATGAACAATACGTTGTTGAAGCCCCAAGTTTTGGCGGTTAAAACCATTTTTTAGTGGGTATATACTATTATTGTTATAATTACCAAATTAGTTTTAAATAGTGAGCAATCATTATGTATACATTTCAAATGAACTCACAGATTAACGAAAATGGTGCTCTCAATTAAATTGCCTCAAGAATGGGCAAATAAAGAGGTTAATGTTTTATTAGTATTAGAGGCATTACAAAATAGTTTAAAACAGCCTGAGCCAGCTAATCTAACGCAAGCATTTGAGTTATTAACGCAGTTGACGATTTTATGGTTGTTCGTCTGTCAAAACGTAGCGACGACTCATTCTTTGTTTCCTGCAAAGCTGTATTCCAATCCCTTTAAAATACTCTTTTTACTGTTTTGATGATACTCCTTAGAAAATCATATTGAGGTTATCATATTCGTCATTAACCATTACAACAAATCAATGCTTCTTTAGCACTACCATAAATTTTATATGAAATTTAATACATGGCTTTGAAAATACTCATCAAACGGATATTGATTACTGCGGCTATTCTGTGGGGTGTGTATATCATTCGCGATCCTTATCGCGCCACCTTGCCTTCTGGAACAACTGATTTAAGTTCGATTCAAACAAAACTGGATAGATTACCTGAAGATCGTAAATTACTGGTTGATTATGTAAGGCGCAGTCATGGCAATGGCTGACCCTGATGAGCCGTTCACAGCAAGCACCGTATCAGAAGCAATTGAATTACAAAAAATTTTCCTCGTCAAAGAAAAACAAGGTGAGACCTCGGCGCAGGAACGACGCGTTATTCGTGACAAAGCCTTAGCACCCTTGCGAGCTGCATTGTCTGTCACTTTGGAAAAACGTGAAATTATGCCACGCGCCCAATTTGTGAAAGCTACCCATAAAGCATAAGAACAACCTTATTTAATAGCCAGTTATCCCCTCTATCCCATTGATGATACACCGAACATCAATGCTGATTTATAAAGCCAAGGACAGAGGAACTATTCACGAAATTGCTTTGACTGTTTGTTATATCGATGCGCTTAAAGTGAATGAGTCTTTGGCTCCACAGGCAAGCATTATTTTTCAATGTGGCAACATCAATGTACAAGTATCTCCCGCAGATAAGTTCTATGTTGAAATGCCTGAAGAGGAGCTTGTGCTTGAAACCACTCCGAAATTAATTCATTTTACCGAGGGTAAAAATTTGGAGTTTAAAGACTGAACTCAGAACACTCACCACAAACATAATCACTTTAACGGAGTTTAACGCATGGATTTAAAACTACTCATCAAACGAATATTAATTACTGCGGCGATTCTTTGGGGCGTTTATATTATTCGCGATCCTTATCGCACGGGGCTGCCTTTTGGTACAACTGATTTAAGTTCGATTCAAGAAAAACTGGATAAATTACCCGAAGAAGATCGCACGCTGGTGGTCGAATATGTCACTCGCACCAATGGCGATGTTTTGCCCGCTGCTTTGGCTGACCCTGATGACCCCATCACCGCCCGCACCGTGCGTGAAGCGATTGCCTTGCAGAAAAATTTCCGCGTCAAACAAGAGCAAGCTGAAGTAAAAGCACAAGAACGCGCCGCCATTCGCAACAAAGCCCTTGCTCCATTACGTGCTGTTTTATCGGTAGCTTTGGAAAAACGTGAAATTGTGCCGCGTGAAGAATTGACGGTAGACCCCAAATTTTTACAAGAAGTGCGCAGCCGTGTGCCTAAACGCGCCATTGATAGCACGCCTATTTTGATGACGAGCTACCGTTTAACCAATACGTCTGAGAACGTGATTGAAACGATCAAATTAGTAGTCGATATTAAAAAACGTCCCGCGAAACCAAAACGCTTGATAGAATCCTTTGATCTGGGTTTAGACCATTGCTATATCGATGGTTTTCCACAAAATACGCCCTTAGCACCGCAAGCCAGTGTCAGCGTGCGATGTGGGAATATTCATAAACAAGCCTCTTCCGCAGACAAGGCTTATGTCGAAATGCCAGAAGAAGAACTGGTGCTCGAAACGACTCCGAAATTAATTCGTTTTGCAGATGGCAACACTTTAGAATTCAAAGATTAACACTGATTTTAAACCGAGGACATGATGCCGCATTTATTCAATTTCGATTTTCATACGCCCACGGATATTTATTTTGGCACGGACAAACTCGCCAAAATTGCCGCGCTGATTCCCAAACAAGCCCGCATTTTGCTGTTGTATGGTGGCGGTTCAATCAAGAAAAATGGGGTTTACGCACAAATTACCCAAGCTTTGCAGAATCATGTGTGGATGGAATTTTCAGGGATTGAACCCAATCCTGCTTTAACCACCTTGAACCGCGCCTTGGAAATCGTTCGCAACAATCAGCTCGATTTTATTCTGGCTGTGGGCGGCGGTTCGGTGATTGATGGCGGTAAATTTTTGGCGATTGCTGCGCAAGACACGGGCGACTCGTGGGATTTAGTGCTGGGAAAACGTCCTATTGAAAGTGCGTTGCCTGTGGGCGTGGTACTCACTTTGGCGGCAACGGGTTCAGAATCGAATGGCACAGCGGTAATTTCTCGGCACGATACCCATGAAAAAGCGGTGTTTCACTCTCCGAAAATACGCCCACAATTTGCCATTCTTGATCCCAGCATCATGCAAAGTTTACCTGACCGCCAGCTTGCCAATGGCTTGGTTGATGCGTTTGTGCATGTCTGTGAACAATATTTAACCTATCCCGTGGGCGCATTGATTCAAGATGGTTATGCGGAGGCGGTGTTGCGTGCCTTGGTGCATTTATCCGACACGTTTGAACAACGTCATGAAGTGGTATGGTGTCAGAATTTAATGTGGGCGGCAAATCAAGCTTTATCTGGGATTATTGGATTGGGCGTGCCGCAAGATTGGGCAACGCATTCAATAGGGCGGATTTTAACCGCGTTGTATAACATTGATCACGCACGCACTTTATCGATGACGCAGCCGTGGTTATTGCGTGAAACGGTGGTGGCAAAAGAAGAGAAATTATTGCAATTGGGGCGCAATGTATTTGGGCTGTCAAATGTGAGTGCGTTGGACGTGATTGCCCGCATTGAAAAGCTGTATTGTGATTTAAACATGCCGCTCAGTTTGGTTGATGAGGGCATTTTAGACGAGCAAGCGGTTGATAAAATCGTCGCGACTTTGCCCGCCTCGCCGCCGTTGTGGAAAATTGATCAGGCGGGTTTGCTGCGGATTTTGGAAAACGTGCGTGGGAAAGTATCTTAGAAATTAGTAGGTTTATCTTCCCTCTTTGAAAAATGGGAGTTGAGGAGGATTTAAAAATCTCAAAAGTTGCAACGATCTTAAATCCCTCACGTTCACTTTTTCAAATGTTCTGATAACTGTTGATATTGAAACTGCCATATGTGGAGGGCTAATTCATTAACATTTATTCTTTTTTAGGAGTTACGCAGTTGAATCGGTAACTTGTTGATTTTACTGGAAATATGATTGTGCAGTGCACAATACTAACTCATTGTAAATTAATGAATTATGATTTCAACCGCGTAACTCCTATTTTTAAGAACATTCAGTTATACCTACTTTGTTTTTTAGCTCTGTTTTTCTACTTTCAGTTTGTCCGCTTAATTTTCACTTTCGTGAAAAATACAGGGCTGTTTTTAGATACGATATTTATTAATAAGTCTATGGCTATATCGTAACCAGATGATAAGAAATCATAAAACAGACTATGCAACAAGTTATGCGGCTATTAAGAAAAGTGTGCAGCCCACTGAGTTTTTCTAACAGCCTCAAAAAGAAAAATCACAAAGTAGTTTAACCTAAGGTTATATAAATGAAAGATAGTTAATGAATTAGCCCTCCCTTTTCGGGGCGCAGTCAGAGTTTAAGGTAACTGCACCAATTGCGGGGCGACCCAATTTGGCGCACGGTGTTCGACCACCACTTGCGTGTAAACTCC
This sequence comes from Thiotrichaceae bacterium, assembly GCA_028688145.1. Taxonomy (GTDB): domain Bacteria; phylum Pseudomonadota; class Gammaproteobacteria; order Beggiatoales; family Beggiatoaceae; genus JAQTYU01. The sequence goes on from JAQTYU010000005.1 coordinate 56,640, forward strand.
GCCACGCACATTGAACTCTGCACGCAGGCGCATAAAACGGGGTGCACAGGCGGCGATAAAATCATTCAGAATTTGATTGGTCACAGCTTCATGAAATGCGCCTTCGTTGCGGAATGACCAAATGTAATTCTTCAAGGCTTTCAATTCCAAACAACTGGCTTCGGGCACATAATCCAAATATAAAACCGCAAAGTCGGGCTGTCCTGTTTTGGGGCACAAGCAGGTGAATTCGGGAATGCGAATTTGAATGGTGTAATCGCGTTCACGATTAGGATTGTCAAAAGTTTCTAAAATTTTACTGGGTTGGCTAGGCATGGTGAATTAGTTCCATATAAGAAGAGTAGAGAATATTATAGTCTGACTGCGCCCCCAACCCCCTGAAGGGGGCTAAACATCAAAGATTTTGTCTTTTAAGTCCCCTTCAGGGGATTTAGGGGCTGTTTTTCTTGGTTTTAATCTTTAGCCCCCTTCAGGGGGTTGGGGGCTGCCTTTAATGCAAAAGGGCTACCTGTTTTCACAGATAGCCCTTTGTGCTCCAGCTTATTTTCTGATGAAAATAGCGGAGTCTTAAGCAGCGATGCCCAGTTGTGCTTTAGCTTGAACAGCCAAGGCAGCAAATGCGTCCTTGTTGAACACGGCTAATTCAGCCAGCATTTTGCGGTCAACTTTGATGTTTGCCTTGCTTAAGCCATTGATGAAACGGCTGTAAGACAAACCATGTTCACGAGAAGCTGCGTTAATACGTGCAATCCACAAAGCGCGGAATTGACGTTTCCGTTGCTTACGGTCACGATAAGCGTATTGACCTGCTTTAGTAACTGCTTGTTTTGCAACGCGAACAACGTTGCGGCGCATCCCACGATAGCCTTTCGCTGCCGCTAAGATTTTCTTGTGTCTTGCGTGTGCCGTGACACCACGTTTTACTCTTGCCATGTTTCAAATCCTCTTAAGCGTAGGGCAATAAACGAGAGATCATTTTCACGTCTGATTCGTGAACCATTGCTGGTGATCGCAATTGACGCTTACGCTTAGTTGATTTCTTGGTAAGAATGTGTCTTCTGTGGCTTTGAGCACGCTTAAAGCCACCGGAGGCTGTGCGTTTGAAACGCTTGGCAGCTCCGCTCTTCGTCTTTAACTTGGGCATAACTTACTCCGCAATTTGACCCAGTTGGGTGAAAATTTAATTATGATTTTTTAGGCCCAATCACCATAACCATTTGCTTACCTTCTAACTTGGGCATTTGTTCAACCACCCCAAGTTCAGCTAAGTCTGCTTTGACGCGGTCGAGAATCTGCATCCCTAAATCTTGATGGGTGACTTCTCTTCCCCGAAAACGCAAGGTTACTTTGGCTTTGTCGCCTTCTTCTAGGAAACGCATCAGGTTGCGTAGCTTTACCTGATAATCTCCTTCGTCAGTACCGGGACGGAATTTAATTTCCTTCACCTGTACTTGTTTTTGCTTCTTCTTTGCAGACTGGCGTTTCTTATTTTGTTCAAACAAGAATTTGCCATAGTCCATGATACGGCATACGGGAGGTTTAGCATTGGGTACGATTTCGACTAGGTCTAATTCGGACTCTACCGCTTTTTGTAATGCATCACGCAAGGAAACAATCCCGAACTGTTCCCCTTCGGCATCAATTAAACGTACTTTCGGCGCATTAATCTGTTCATTTAAGCGCGTCGTTTTTTCAGCAGTGATAAGCTGTTCCTCCTAAACGTAGCCCGTAACTTCAGCATTCAGGCGGTCGATGAAAGTTGCAACTGGCATACTTCCCAAATCTTCCCCTGCGCGTGTACGAACGGCTACTTGTTGATTTTCACATTCCCGTCCACCGATAACCAGTAGATAAGGAACCCGTTGTAAAGTATGTTCGCGAATTTTAAGCCCAATTTTCTCATTTCTCAAGTCTAATGCTGCTCTAAATCCTAAAGCTTGCAATTGACTGAGCACTTGCTTGGCATAATCGGCTTGTTTATCAGTGATATTCATCACCATCACTTGTACAGGTGCGAGCCAAGTGGGGAACGCGCCTGCATGTTCTTCAATCAAAATGCCAATAAAGCGTTCTAAAGAACCTAAAATTGCACGATGTAACATCACGGGCACTTGACGACTGCTGTCTGCGGCAACATATTCCGCATCTAAACGGGCGGGCATGGAGAAATCGACTTGAATCGTGCCACATTGCCAAACCCGACCAATACAGTCTTTTAAGGAAAATTCAATCTTAGGGCCATAAAACGCGCCTTCGCCGGGCTGTAATTCCCAAGCTAAGCCTTTGTGATTTAAAGCCAGTTCTAAAGCTTGTTCGGCTTTATCCCAGACTTCATCACTGCCCACCCGTTTTTCAGGACGGGTGGAAAGTTTAATCAAAACTTCGGTAAACCCAAAGTCTTTATAAACTTTGAATAATAAGTCGATGAATGTCGAAACTTCATCTTGAATTTGTTCTTCGGTGCAGAAAATATGCGCATCATCTTGTACGAAATTGCGCACCCGCATCAAACCGTGCAATGTGCCTGAAGGCTCGTTACGGTGGCAAGAACCAAATTCCGCCAAACGCAAGGGTAAGTCGCGATAGCTTCTTAAACCTTGATTATAAATCTGAATATGACAAGGGCAGTTCATCGGCTTTACCGCATAATCACGGTTTTCCGAATTCGTGGTAAACATGCCATCTCTAAATTTGTCCCAATGCCCAGACTTTTCCCACAGCGAACGGTCGACTAATTGGGGGGTATGCACTTCTTGATAACCATTAAGGCGCAATAAACGGCGAATATAGCCTTGAATTTCGGTATAAATTGTCCAGCCTTTGTCGTGCCAGAAAATCATGCCGGGCGCTTCATCTTGCACATGGAACAGGTCTAACTGTTTCCCAATTTTGCGATGGTCGCGCTTTTCAGCTTCTTCGAGACGGTGTAAATGCGCGCTCAAATCTTTCTGATTTGCCCACGCTGTGCCATAAATCCGCTGTAACATTTCATTATTAGAATCGCCGCGCCAGTAAGCCCCAGCAAGTTTCATCAACTTGAAAGCTTTTAACTTGCCAGTGCTGGGCACGTGGGGGCCACGGCATAAATCAATGAACGAACCTTGTTCATATAAAGACAAGGTTTGATCACTGGGAATGGATTCAATAATTTGGGCTTTGTAATCTTCCCCTAAACCCCGAAAGAAGCTAACGGCATCATCGCGGGTCTTGGTGGAACGTTGCAAGGGAATATCTTGCGCGGCAAGTTCTTCCATCTTGGCTTGAATTTTATCGAGATCGTCGAGACTGAAACGTTCTGGATTTGCGAAATCGTAGTAAAAACCATCTTCAACCACAGGACCAATGGTGACTTGCACCTTGGGATATAGACTTTTCACCGCATGGGCTAATAAGTGGGCAGTCGAATGACGGATTAATTCTAAACCTTCGGGATCGCGATCCGTGATGATCGTTAAAGCCGTGTCTTCGCTGATGAGAAAAGAAGTATCGACTACGGTATCACGAATTTTACCTGCTAAAGCAGCTTTAGCGAGACCTGCACCAATGGAAGCGGCTACTTCGGCGACAGTGACAGGCTGGGCAAATTGGCGTTGACTACCGTCAGGGAGGGTAATAGTAGGCATGTCAATTCCGAATGAATAGAGTATTGAGGGAAATACGAGAAGAAAACTTTGAATCGTTTGATAAACGAATGGTAGGCGCGAGTGGGATCGAACCACCGACCACCACCATGTCAAGGTGATGCTCTACCACTGAGCTACGCGCCTAACTTTTGGAAAGCGTCAATAATAACATTGTAGGTACTAAAAATGCAAGCCCTAAATCTTAAGCTGCTTGTACGGGGATGTAATTACGGGTATTAATGACGTTGTTTTCTTCGTCCAAATAAACCATGTTAGGTTTGTGCACAGCAACTTCTTGTGGCGTTAAACCCACGTAGGTACAAATAATAATCCGATCTTTGGGTTTTGCTTTGTGAGCTGCAGCACCATTGATCGAAAAAATCTTAGAACCATCTTCCGCACGAATAGCATAAGTGCTAAAACGTTCACCATTGGTGACATTATAGATGTGAATTTGCTCGTACTCGTGGATACCCGCCAAGTCCAGCAGTTTGCCATCAATCGCGCAAGAGCCTTCGTACTCCAACTCAGCGTGAGTGACACAGGCGCGGTGGAGTTTGGCTTTCAATAGAGTGCAGTGCATATTTCATCCTCATAATATGATAGGAAGTAGAGATTTACGCTAAAAATGGGGGAAGCAACAGCGTTATTCCTAAGCTAAATATTATGGTTTATTTAGCGCGTTACTGCAATATCTAAGTTTTTACAACGCAATTTCCTAGTATTTTAAAAATCATGATATTAAACAATCAGTTTTATTTTATTAACCTAGCCATTAGAAATAAAATATCGTTTTTTATCTTCAAAAAAATACGTTTCGGAAAATCTAATTAAGCAAATTTTATTAAATATGCTAAATTACACCAACAAATGCTAGCAAAATAGTCCAACTAATACATCCACGAAAAGTATTACTTTAGGATGACATTTGTGGGATTTAGACTATTATTTACTGAAATAATATACATATTATTTATATAACTTTAACCCTTAGACATAGCAAGCTGACAATGGATAAAATTATTTTTACGGGACCTATGGGGGCTGGAAAAACCACTGCAATTAGTTCAATCAGTGATATTCCTCCTATTTCTACAGAGGTGCGTTGTAGTGATGACGCACAACTGCGTAAAGAAACCACAACTGTTGCAATGGATTATGGGTATTTTTCCTTGGATGATGGGTCTCGTGTTCATCTTTACGGCACGCCAGGTCAAGAACGCTTTGATTACATGTGGACTATTCTCACCAAAGGTGGGATAGGACTGGTTTTATTATTAGATAATGCACGCCCTGATCCTTTAGCTGATTTAACTTTCTATTTGGATGCATTCAAAGATTTTATTCAACAGACTGGGGCTGTAATTGGGGTCACGCGCATGGATGTCAGCAACCAAACGAGTTTGGATGATTATCGTAATACTTTATTTGCACGCGACCAGATATTTCCCGTGTTTGAAGTGGATGCACGACAACCCAATGATGTAAAAATTTTAATTCATGCTTTATTGGCTATTTTGCAGTAGTGAATGACAGGTAATTACTGCAAAACATTAACCTAATGATTTTGAAAGTAATGTGCGGTGCTTAAAGCCTACGAGAGAGTCTGAGTAAAACCGTGAACTTATCTATACCCACACAAGTAAACAATATGTCATAACCTGTATTGTACATATTCAGGGTAGGAGTGAATTTTAGCAAACGGTTACCACAAAGGATTGGTGTGCAATGTATAAGCTTTATTACCATGCCCTGCAAAAGAATGATCCTGTATTTTTTCGTTCTATGTTGCAACTAGTGGGTTTAAAACTGAGCCAAAACTGGGAAATTGACGAACATGCAAAACTTATCCTTGTTGATATAGAAACGCCTGAAGGTCAGTCTTTTTGGCAAAATCCACCGAAGGAAGCGGTGTTGATCGCTTATGCACGACAAAATGATATACAAACGCCATGGTTTCTCCCCAAACCGATTCGCACCCAATCCCTTATTCAATTATTGAATGAGCTGGCTGAACATGTCTGTTGTGAAGATGAGCCTAAGCCACAAGTAAACAAACCCCAACCTTCACATGCCGATATAGTAAAGGCGAAGGCAAGCAATTTCTTTCAAGCAGAATATTATCTGGTCGGTGTACTACAACAAATTTTACAAGGGCAATCGATTACACGAGTACAATGCACGGGATTTCCTCCCTTGTATATCATTCCCGAAGAACGTCGCTGCTTTACCCATCAAGTACAATTTAATCAAATTAATACGGCACAAAAAATGTTTTATGCTGCCAGTATTGACGAAATCGAATGCGAAACAGTCAGCGCAGAACAATTACAGCAAGAAATCAAACAACAACACCTCGTCGCCTATCCCGTTGAAACGATGCTTTGGCTCAGTGCAATGTGCGCCTCTCAAGGGCGTTTTTCATCTGCGGGGGCGCAAAATAAATTTATGCGTTTAGTACAGTGGCCCAATTTTGCCCTCTTTCCCTATCAGCCCTATCACATGAATCTGGCGGCATACATGCTGAAAAATATTGCTGATGTGCATGGAATCGCACAGAAGACTCAATGTAGTTTAGAAAATGTGGTGGACTTTACCAACGCTTGTTCTATTATAGGAATACTTAAATATGAACAAGAACATAAAATTGTTGAAAAACAACTTCCTGAGGCACGGCGCAGTTTATTCAAAACCATCCTTCAACGTTTAGCTGACACAGTCACGTTTCACAAATGAGAAAAGATCAGATTAAGCTGGTGTTCACGGGTAATATGGGGGCAGGCAAGACCACGGCAATTGCTTCGATCAGTGAGATTCCCGTGATTAATACCGATGTGCTCATGAGTTCAGGAGCAAGCGCCGATAAGGAAAGAACCACTGTTGCTATGGATTATGGCGAATTAACCTTAGGCAGTGGCGAAAAATTATTTTTATACGGAACGCCGGGGCAGCAACGTTTCGATTACATGTGGCAGATTTTAATTCAAGGCGGCTTGGGCTTGATCATTCTGATTGATAATTCAGGAGATGATCCCATCGGTGATTTAGCACGCTATCTTGATAGTTTTCATGATTTTATTCAGGAAACAGGCGCAGTGATTGGCGTAACTCACACTGATGATGCACCGCGCCCTGATTTGCAAATGTATTATCATTATTTACAAGAGCGGGGCTTGCAGCTCCCTGTGTTTCCAATCGATGCTCGCTCGCGTGAAAGTGTGGTGATGTTGATTCAAGCTTTATTAGCAATCTTAGAATATGGTTAAGGACTCCAATATTATGCTCTCTAAATTAGCTACCATCCAATTAGAACAACGTTTAAGTAAATTAATCGAGCAATGCAGCGCAGTGGATGCGGCTGTGGTTGCTACCTTGGATGGTTATACTTGTGCAATGAAACAACGCTCGCAGCAATATCCTTTGGAACGCTTAGCGACCATGGGCAGTACTTTAATGTCTTTGGGAGACACGATTACCGCAGAACTGCGTCTAGGCACTTGTGACAATATTATTTCGGAAAATAAAAATGGTATCGTTGCCTTCATGCACATTGATGATAATTTGGTGTTAATTACCTTAGCAACCCAGAAAAATGCCTTGGGAATGTTGTTAAGTCATTCGCGCCGCTGTGCCGAAGAAATGAAAAAAGTAGTGGTTTAAACATTGAATAACGCCTTGAGGAATAGTCTCATTCCTCAAGGTTTTTACTTGAACAAATTGTAAATTAAATATTGAGTATCATACGCAGTTATGGAATTTGGAAAAGTTACTGATTTACAAGCGATAGACTTCACGCTCCCTCCCGACCATCCTCTCACTGCCCATAGTCTGCAACGTGCCTCCCACAGCACTTCAGCACAAATTTATGTGGGTTGCCCCGTCTGGGCAAATAAACACTGGCTTGGAACTTGGTATCCTGCCACCGCGAAAGATGCAAGTTTTCTGTCACATTATGTCAAGCAATTCAACAGCATTGAATTAAACAGCACCCATTATCACTTGCCTGATATTGCCACGATGCAACGTTGGAAAGTAACCGCACCGCGTCACTTTCGTTTCTGCCCAAAAATTTTACAAGAAATTAGTCATTATCAATTATTTGACGGCACAGCCGCGCCCTTGTTAGCCGAATTTTGTGCACATTTACAATTATTAGAAGAGAAACTGGGCTGTGCTTTCCTGCAATTACCCAGCTATTTCACCCCCGACAAATTGCCATTGTTGGAAAACTTATTGCATGTCCTGCCCCCAACTTTCCCGCTCGCAGTCGAAATACGCCATCCTGCCTGTTTTCAGCCTGAATTTTTTAAACGTTATTTAGATTTACTGCAGCACTATCAGCTCAGCACCGTGATTACCGATGTTGCGGGCAGACGAGATGCCTTACAGTTAGCATTGACTTCGTCCACAGCATTAATTCGTTTTGTGGGAAATAGTCTGCATCCTAGCGATTTTCAACGTTTAGATGCCTGGGTCGAACGTATTGCAGTATGGTTGGAACAAGGTTTACAGCAGTTGTATTTTTTCTTGCATCAGCCGGATAACACGCTCGCGCCCGAACTGGTGGTGTATTTTATCGAGCGCTTAAACCAACGTTGTCAATTACAACTCGCCATTCCTCAAAAACAAGCACAAGTGCAACAAGGAAAATTATTTTAAGGCACATAGAATTCTTGTTAGAATGCAACGACAAAGCTTGGTATAACCAGAGGACAATCCAGATGTCAAAACCAATTTATATTATTATTGAAAAGCGTACCGATACGGCTTTGGCTGAAGAAGTGAATAAAAAAATTAGAGAAGGCTATGTTCCACATGGCAATCTTGTGATTTGTGCTGATCAAGCAGGCTTTACCCAAAGTTACACCCAAGCTTTACTGCTAAGAGCGCAACCTGCCGCAGCTCCAGCAAAACCTAAAGCTTAAGTTTTATGGGCATGAATTTACTAAAAACAGTATTTTTAAATTTGACGGGATAGATGTTTCTCTAAGCGCAAGCTCAGGGAAAATTTAAAATCGTTCATGTGCTGCAATTAAAATAACTGAACTGATTCCATAATGGGGTGATTTTTAGCTAACCACTTAAATCACCTCATTATTTTTTGAAATGCGGATTTTTTAACGTGTACGCAAACTAATCCAAAGTTTTCGTAAGGGAGTCACCCGCACCGCATGTTTAAAAAGTTGATAACCATCATTCTCTAGCTCTTGCAGGGTGGCAAGCGAAAGTTGAATTCTTACCCGCCCTGAACGTTGGGTTTCATAATCAAGCAGCGGCAATTGCGTTAATGCCTTGCTGTAATATTTGCGAATTCGTGTCGCTTGATAGGCAAAAATTGCCTGAACTTTTTCGTTAAAGCGTGCCTCGTAAAAATCTTGAGGTGTTATCTGAAATTGTTTCAGCTCATCTTGCGGTAAATAAATTCGTCCAACCAGTGCGTCCCGCCGCACATTACGCAAAATGCCCAACAGTTGCATCGCAATTCCCAAGGTGTTTGCATAAGTTAAACTGTTGACATCTTTATAACCCATCACCTGTGTACACAGTTGGCTGAGTTTGCCCCCTGTCAAATCGCAAAAAGCTTCTAATTCCGCAAAATTCGCATATTCGCCTTGATCTAAATTGTGATCAATGCCGTGCAGTATTTGTTCAAAATGCTGGACATCTAAGGAACAGGTTTCAATCACTTTGCTTAATTCTACGCACACAGGATGTCGTGCATTACCTGCAAATAGCTCGGTTATTTCGGCTTGCCACCATTGAAGCTTAGCGCGCGCTACTTGTGGATCATGACATTCATAACTAATTTCTTGCAGCTCGCGCCACAGAGCGTGTAGTGCAACAATGGCATTGCGCTTTGCAGTGGGCAAAATGCGAATACTGTAATAAAGGCTAGAGCCTTCTCGCACCGCTTTTTCTTCACAATAGGAGAGCGAATTCATGATTAGATTGAAGCGTTAGATTGAGTGTGTACAAGATAATTGACGGAAACATCATTGCTTAAGTAATAATGTTTTGTAACAGGATTATATCCCATTCCTGTGAAGTTTTTGACTGTTAAATCAGCCTGTTCTGCCCACATTGCTAATTCTGCGGGGCGGATAAATTTGGCATAATCATGCGTGCCTTTGGGCAGTAATTGCAACACGTATTCAGCCCCCACCACTGCCAGCAAATAGGCTTTCAAATTGCGGTTCAAGGTTGAAAAAAATACATGTCCATTAGGCTTTACCAAACGTTGGCAGGCTTGAATCACTGAGGCAGGATCGGGCACATGTTCCAACATTTCCATGCAAGTGACTATATCGAAACTAGCAGGCATACTGCTGGCAAGCGCTTCAGCAGTGATTTGTTGGTAATCCACCTGTAAACCTGACTCGTATAAATGCAGTTTTGCTACATTCAAAGGTTCGCTACTCATGTCAATGCCAGTCACTTTTGCACCGCTACGCGCCATGCTCTCGCTTAAAATACCGCCGCCGCATCCCACATCTAAAATTTTCTTTCCTGATAAACCCTGAGCACGGGATTCAATATATTTTAGACGTAACGGATTAATGTCGTGTAAGGGTTTAAATTCACTGTCTTGATCCCACCAACGGGCAGCTAAGACGGCAAACTTATCTAATTCGCGCGGATCAACATTTGTGTTCATAGCGGTATCCATGAGTTCTTCTGCAAGGAGGACATATTATAACCTGTATATTGAGGTTCTTAATGAATAAATTAAGCTGCTACACCGCCCTGAGCTTAGAAACAATATTAATTGAAGTGTTTTATTTCAACAAGTACAGATAATAGTAAGTCCATCTAAGTCCATAACTCATTGAATTTTTTTAGTTAAAGTAAGTAGTTCATTTCAACAGCTATAAACTGCTGAAATGAGCAAAGGTAAATTTACATATTTAATCATTAAAATCAATATATTAGAAGTATGCATACAAACAGGGGAAGCATAAGTATTTTTATGTAGTAAATGCTATATTTGTAACAAATTGAATTTAAACAACTAATAAAGTGGCTCACTTATTGCTTTATTCTAAGCAAGACTTAGACAAACACAATGCGTTTAAGATCGGGAAAATTCAGTAGTGGTTGCTTGGTTATCTTAATTCTGTTGTACAAAATTTTTGGCAGCAATAACTACTTCAAAACCTCTGTGTTAGGAGCTATATAAAATGAAAATGCAAAAAGGTTTTACCTTGATCGAATTAATGATCGTGGTTGCAATTATCGGCATTTTAGCAGCAGTCGCAATTCCTGCTTACAGCGATTACATCAAACGTGCGAAAGTTGTTGAAGGTTTGGGTTTGTTAGCTGGTCTGAAAACGCCAGCTGAAGAATGGTACGGTTCTAAGGGTGGTACTTCATTCCCATCCGTTGCTAGCTTAGGTGGCAAGACTGGTGGTAAGTACAGCACCCTGATTGGTTTGGATGGTAGCTTCGCTTACTCCGTCGACTTCTCAGCTTTGGATAAGGATATTACAGGTAAGTTAGTTTTAACCTATGATACCACTAACAAAACTTGGGGTTGCGTCACTGGTACGACCACTCCTGCTAAATACTTACCCAGCAACTGCAAATAATAGCCTGCTTGGTTAGTAGATTCTCTTAGAATATCGAGAGAGCTGAAAAGCCCACCCCTCAAAAGGTGGGCTTTTTCACGTCTGCGATGTTACAGATTAACCGTGACTAATATCCTCTTCTGGCAAATTGGGAAAAGTTTCCACTGTGGATGAATCAAACCATGCTAACTTTTCATGCAGTTTCACCACTTCCCCCACAATAATTAAACTGGGTAAGGTGATTTGAGCATGGCTAATCATTGTGGGCAAGGTTTCTAAATTTGCAATTAACACTTTTTGCTGGCGCGTAGTGGCTTGTTGCACCAAAGCAGCAGGATGTGTGGGCGGTAAACCATGCACGATTAATTCGCGACACAAAATTTCTACTCCTCTTAATCCCATGTAAACCACGACAGTTTGCTGCTGTTGAGCCAAAACCTGCCAATTGAGATTCATCGTATTGTCTTTTAAATGTCCCGTGACAAAGACACAAGACTGAGCATAATCACGATGTGTCAGCGGAATTCCCGCATACGCGCCTGCACCCAAAGCCGCAGTAATTCCAGGTACAACTTGAAATGGAATACCTTCTTCCATCAATGTTTCAATTTCTTCCCCGCCGCGCCCAAACATAAACGGATCACCACCTTTGAGGCGCAATACCCGTTTACCTTGTTTTGCCAAAGTAATGAGCAATTTATTAATGTCTTGTTGGGGCAAAGTGTGATGGCTAGGTTCTTTACCGACATAAATTCGCTCTGCTTCACGGCGGGTTAAAGCCAATACCGCAGGCGAAATCAAACGGTCGTAAACGACAACATCAGCTTGTTGCATGAGACGCAAGGCACGAAACGTTAATAAATCAGGATCACCTGGTCCCCCTCCGACCAAATAAACTTCACCATACGTGGTTTTACGATCTTCGTCAGGATTTTCTAAACGCTGTTCTAAGGCAGTACGCGCTTCTTTGGTGTGTCCTGATAACAACATTTCTGAAATCGAACCTTGTAGCACCGATTCCCAAAAACGCCGCCGTTGCCGTAATTCGGGAAAGCGCGATTTTACCCGTTCACGGAAATTCTCCACAAACTCGGCTAATTGCCCAAAAGCTGAAGGAATCACGGTTTCTAAACGCGCCCGTAATAAACGCGCAAGAATAGGAGATGCACCGCCTGTGGAAATTGCAACTTGTACGGGATGGCGATCAATAATTGAAGGCACGATAAAACTGCCCAGTTTGGGCTGATCAATAACATTGACGAACAGATTCTGCATGTGCCCTAAAGTAGCAACTTGCTGATTAACAAATTTATTATTGGTTGCTGCGATGACTAAACGACAAGTTTGTAAATCTGTGGGTACAAACTCGCGTGCATGATGTACCAGTTTACCTTCTTCTGACCACGCCTGAATTTTCGCGCTGACTTGAGGAGCGATAACAATAACTTTTGCTTCAACACGTAATAACAATTCCACCTTACGGGTCGCAGTATTTCCACCCCCGACAACGAGGCAAGGTTGATGCTGTAATTTTAAAAAAATAGGTAGAAAATTCATAGTAAAAACAATTCCTTGCCTGTTATATGATTTTTAGATTATCGATAAGATTTTATCGTATAAGACATCATCTTGCCTAAATCGGTTAATTAGTATATAAGAATAAGATGTTGTACTTCTGAAATAGTTGATTAAAGGAGAGTATATTATGGCAAATTTTGACCAAGAATTAGATGCTTGTGGCTTAAATTGTCCCTTGCCTATTTTACGCACTAAAAAGGCGTTGACGGCAATGAATGCAGGGCAAGTGTTACATGTAATCGCAACCGATCCCGGCTCGGTGAAAGATATTCCCGTGTTTGCCAAACAAACAGGAAATACCTTGTTGGAATCTTCAGAAATTGAAGGCAAATATCATTACCTCATCCAAAAAAGCTAAATAGTCACAGGTCTCTGAGTCATGTCTGAAAACAAGAGTTTAGCGATTATCGCAACCAAAGGTTCGTTAGATTGGGCTTATCCGCCCTTTATTCTTGCCTCGACGGCGGCGGCTTTGGGTTATGATGTTCAAATCTTTTTCACTTTTTACGGGTTAAATTTGGTTCGTAGAAAATTAGATTTACGGATTTCTCCCTTGGGCAATCCCGCAATGCCAATGCCGTTTCCTGTGCCTACCGTAGTCCAAGCTTTACCCGGCATGGAATACATCATGACGGCAATGATGGAGCGTAAAATAAAAGACAAAGGCGTTGCCAGCATCGAAGAATTACGTGATCTCTGCATCGAAGCTGAGGTAAAACTGGTTGCGTGCCAAATGACCGTAGATTTATTCGATTATTCACATGATGACTTCTTACCTTGTGTTGAATATGGCGGCGCGGCAAGCTTTTTAGATTTTGCAGGCAACTCCGATATTTGTCTGTATATTTAACGACTCGTTTATCTTGACTTTGTAAGCATCCTACCCCAAATTATCGCTGCAAGCTGCTATGCAGCGATAGTGTCTTTGTTTCAAAACACCTACACAATAATCTGTTGTGAACGCCTTATTGCGCTCGAAGTCTCGTCTGCTTGCTGCTATACTGTAAAGTTTTTATAGGGTTACTAATTTTAAGAATAATTAACCCAATAATATCCCATTCAGCAACCCTACGCTCCAACGCACTTTCGGAATCCATAGATGATGAGGCAGACTCAAAATAGTTATACTTATGAAGAATTATTAACTTGTGGACGCGGCGAGATGTTTGGTGCAGGCAATGCCCAACTTCCCATGCCCCCGATGTTGATGTTCGATCGTATTATCAAAATAAATGAAGACGGTGGCAGTACAGGAAAAGGCGAGATTATCGCAGAATTAGACATTCATCCTGATTTATGGTTTTTCGCCTGTCACTTCCCCGGAGACCCTGTCATGCCTGGCTGCTTAGGTTTGGATGCGATGTGGCAATTGGTCGGATTTCATTTAGGATGGTTGGGTGGTCTGGGGCGTGGTCGGGCTTTGGGGGCTGGTGAAGTCAAGTTCACTGGACAGGTTACACCCGTATGTAAAAAAATCACCTATTCTATAGATATAAAACGAGTGATTATGCGGAAACTGGTGATGGGAATTGCAGATGCCCAGATGGAAGTCGATGGACGGGTGATTTATACCGCTAAAGATTTACGTGTGGGATTATTTACTTCCACCGATGGTTTTTAAGAGGATAAGACATTGAGACGTGTTGTCATCACGGGGTTAGGCATTGTTTCTAGTCTCGGCAATAATAAGCAAGAAGTCCTCAACTCCTTACGTGAAGGACGTTCAGGCATTGAATTTTACCAAGGTTATGCGGATTTAGGCTTTCGTTCGCATGTTCATGGTGCATTACACTTAGATTTGGATGCGTTGATCGATAAAAAAGTAAAACGTTTTATGGGCGATGCGGCTGCATTTAATTATGTGGCAATGCTAGAAGCGATTGCAGATGCAGGCTTAACCGAAGCTGAAGTGTCGAACCCTAAAACGGGCTTGATTACGGGTTCTGGCGGTGGTTCACCTGAAAATCAAGTGATTGCAACAGATTTGTTGCGTACTAAAGGATTACGTCGCGTTGGTCCTTACATGGTGCCACGTACCATGGCAAACACCACCTCCGCTTGTTTGGCTACCCCTCTGAAAATTAAAGGGATTAACTACTCTTTAAGTTCCGCCTGTGCCACCAGTGCGCATTGCATTGGCAGCAGTATGGAACAAATTCAAATGGGCAAACAAGATATTATGTTTGCAGGTGGCGGTGAAGAATTACACTGGAGCATGACGCTGTTATTTGACGCGATGGGTGCATTATCCTCAAAGTACAATGACACGCCTCAAACTGCCTCACGCCCTTATGACGCAACCCGCGATGGCTTTGTGATTTCTGGCGGTGGCGGCATCGTGGTGCTTGAAGAATTGGAACATGCCTTAGCGCGGGGTGCAAAAATTTACGCTGAAGTCGTGGGCTATGGCGCAACCTCTGACGGTTATGACATGGTGCAACCTTCTGGGGAAGGCGCGGTGCGTTGTATGCAGCAAGCCCTTGCCACCGTGAATGCGCCGATTGATTATGTCAACGCACATGGCACGAGTACCCCTGTGGGTGATATGCGGGAATTAGAAGCCATCAAGCAAACTTTTGGTGATAAATTACCCCCCATCAGCTCGACTAAATCCTTGTCAGGACATGCCTTAGGGGCTGCGGGTGTGCATGAAGCGATTTACAGTTTATTGATGATGGAAAATAACTTCATTGCCGCCTCTGCGAATATTACCGAATTAGACAGTTTTGCCGTGGGCGTGCCCATTGCGCGGGAACGTATCGACAATGTCGAATTAAACACCGTGATGTCTAACAGTTTCGGCTTTGGTGGAACTAACGCGACTTTAGTGCTACAACGTTTGGCAAAATAAGCCGTTTTCACAAGGGGGAACATACTTCCCCCTTCAACTCAGGAAAAGGCAAACATGCGCTATGGATTGCTAAAACGTCTGTTATGGAATAAGTATTGGATTGTCCTGATTAATTTGCTTCTGAGCGCGTTTTTAGGCTATCAGCTCGTATTTACAGGCTTACAAAGCTATAAGCCGCTGAGTCAGCCGCTACCCGTCGCACAGCCCTCTTCTGGTAATGTGAGCACTGCCGCCAAATCTTCCGAACCCGCCCTGCTGAATTTATCCCCCATCCTTGAGGCACGATTATTTGGTGAGGCATCCCAAAGCAATAATTCCACCGCCCGCACCACCACCCAAATTCCTCCTGACACCAAACTTAGCTTAAAATTACTGGGCATTTATCATAATCCCGACCCACAACAATCACTGGCAATGATTGGCACTGCTGAAAACAAAAGTGGTTTGTATCATATCGGCAAAGCGGTTAGCAATGGCGTAATCTTATCTGAAGTGTATCCTAAATATGTGATTTTGCAGCGCGGGGATCGCTATGAAACCTTACGTCTGGCTGGTACAGGTAATAATCCTGCATTACACCCAGTCGCGCCACAAAATTTGAATAAGCCATCACCCGCGCGTCAACTCGGCAATTTACAACGCCAATTAGCGACCAATCCTGAAGCTTTAGGCAGATTATTGCGCGTAGACCCCGCCAACGAAAATGGCAAATTTATCGGGTTTAAACTATCCGCAGGGCAAGACCCCAGTTTAATGGCGCAATTCGACTTGCAAACAGGCGATATTTTGACTTCAGTCAATGGTATAGAATTGGATTCACCGCTAAAAGGTTTTAGCATCGTGCAACAATTATCCACAGCCAACCAATTAACTTTACAAATCATGCGGCAAGGACAATCACGAACTTTGTCTTTCAATATTGAGAAATAATTATGTTCCTAAACTACATCAATAACTTACGCGGCTTGGTAATTATTTTTATCGTTGGATTTCACAGTTTTTGGTTAATCAATTGGGACACTAACAGTTTTCTATATGACGTGCTGTATAGTTTCTTCAAAGGTTCTTCCGCCTATTTTTTATTTATTGCAGGTTTTCTGTTTCAGCACCTACTCAAAAGTTATCAATATCAAAACTATTTAAAAAAGAAATTTCAATATGTTATTTTACCCTATTTACTAGTTTCCATTCCTGCGATTGTGAAAATAGTTTTTTTCGCAACCGATGGCATTTTTAAAGATTATCCCAGTTACCTACAAGTGCCCTTATATTACCTGAGCGGGCTGCATGTCAGTCCTTTTTGGTTTATTCCAATGATTGCGCTGTTTTATTTATGTTCTCCCTTGTTTGCCTATTTTGATAAAAAGCGTGGCTTTTACTGGGCGTTACCCATCCTGATTCTATTATCTCAAGTAGTATTGCGTAGTCGTGGTTTAGCCTTTGGAGACATAAATTATTCCTTGTTGACTATCTTGCTTGCACCGTTGCAATCTTTTGTACATTTATTATCAATTTATATTTTCGGGATGTTTTGCAGCCATCACAAACAAGCCCTGTTTGAGTATTTGCAACGTTACATTGGCTGGATAATTTTGGCATTTTTCGGGCTGTTTGGCTTAGAACTCTTTATTGAAGGACATATTAGCTATTTTGAACAAAATGTGAATTATTTCAAAAGTCTCATATTTTTACTGCTGATTCTGTATGTTTTTCAACGTTATGACCTGTATTTAGGCAAAAAACTCGCCCTGATTGGTGAGATGAGTTTTGGCATCTTTTTTCTGCATGAATATGTGAACTGGGTAGTTTGGAAAATTGAGAAGTTTTTATTCGGCAGCGTGATGGCGGGCACATTATTAAATAGCTTGCTACTATTAGCAGTCAGTATCGGAATTTGTATGCTGTTACTGGGCATTGCAAAACGTCTGTTTGGGCGCAACAGCCGCTTGCTGGTGGGTTATTAGTTTCCCTGAATAATTAGCGCAATTCTGTTAAAATCTCGTGTATGTAAAGGCGCAGCTAACGCTATAATTATTTGTTTTATAATAATTATAGCGTCATATTTCCACTGTATTATCCCTAAAGTTTGAACCCTGATATTAAAGAGACCCGTAGGATTTAAACGGCATGATTAATTTTTTGATAAAACTGGGCATTCGCTTACTCATTACCTTACTTGTTATCAGTGCCGCGCTTGCGGGTGGTGCGTACTGGATTCATGAAAACCGTTTACAAATGCCCTTGCCCATCAGCCAAGATGCGCGTTATATCATCACTGCTAAAAGCAATTTAGCTTTGATTTCCAGTGAGTTAGTGGATAAAGGTTTCTTTGATTATCCCACCGCATGGACATGGCTTGCGATGGCGCGGTGGCAGCAAAAGGCGCATCGCATTAAAGCAGGTGAATACGCGATTCTTGTCGGCATGACTCCCCAACAATTGCTAGACCTGTTTGTAGAAGGCAAAACCGTGCAGCATGTGCTCACCGTGCCCGAGGGTTGGACATTTCGCCAACTGCTCACCGCCTTGCACAATGAACCAAGCTTAACTCATAAACTCAAAGGTTTAGATGATAAAGCGGTGATGGCACAATTGGGCTTTCCGAACCAACACCCCGAAGGACGCTTTTATCCCGATACTTATCATTTTCCGTTGGGCATGAGTGACATTGAATTTTTACAACGCGCTTATCACATCATGGCGCAACAGCTTAAAACTGCGTGGGAAAAACGCCCCCCAGATTTGATTTTAACCAGCCCCGATGAAGCGTTGACGCTTGCCTCGATTGTGGAAAAAGAAACCGCCGTGCCCAGTGAACGTCCTCAAATTGCAGGCGTATTTACGCGACGTTTAAAATTGGGAATGCGTTTGCAAACCGACCCCACGGTGATTTATGCCTTGGGCGAGGCGTATGATGGCAATATTCACCAACAAGATTTATTAGTCGATAGTCCTTATAATACTTATGTATACAAAGGCTTACCGCCAACCCCGATTTCCTTGGTGGGGAAAGAGGCATTGAATGCCGCGCTGAATCCTGCGGCAGGGGATAGTTTATACTTTGTGGCGAAAGGCGATGGTTCAGGTTCGCATTATTTTTCAGCAACTTTAGGCGAACACGAATGCGCAGTGATTGAATATCAACTGAAAAACAAAGCCCCTGCGCGTTTCCGCAGCCGTTGCCATGAAAGCCCACATTGTGGCGCGTGCCGTAATAATTCCAGCTCAAGCGTGGGTGAAGCACGTAAACCTAGCCAATCGGCTTTGAGTTTTCCAAAAATACGTTAATTTTAAAGTTGACTGGACTCCCAATTCCTCCACGAAAACTTTTTAAAAACTCAATGATTGTTTATGTTTAGCCCTTTTAGGAAGTTGGAAAGCAGTAAAATTTATGAACTTTAAACCTCGTATTTTAGAAATTTAGAATAAGCTACTTTACAAGTCGTGCATTATATGCTCATAATAAAGCACATCTGTAACGCAGATAATTTGATAATCATAACAGTGACACGGTAAAGTACACTGAAAAAACAACACCCTCAAAGGAGCTTGTATGCAAGTTGCAAAATTATTAGGTTTCGCAGGTTTAGCCTGCACCGTCGCTTTTTCCTCCAACGTATTTGCTGCTGAAGCTGCCACCGCAGCCGAAGTTATGGCAAAAGTCAAAGAAGCCGCCAAAGAACTTTCTGCTGCCAAAGGTAGCGATGCTGCTTTGGCAGAATTCAACAAGAAAGATGGCAAGTTCGTGTGGAAAGACAGCTATGTGTTCGTTTATGACTGCGATGCAGACAAAATGGTAGCACACCCCATGAAAGCCGATTTAGTGGGCAAGCCCGTGTTAAAAATCACCGACAAGAAAGGAACTTTACTGTTCAAAGAATTGTGTGATGCTGGCAAGAAAGCAACGGGCGGCTGGGTCGCTTACATGTGGCCTAAGCCCGGTCAAGAAGATGCAGCACAAAAAGTGTCCTATGCGACTTCAGTCGAAGGCACGCATTATCAAGTCAGCGCGGGGATTTACGACGACAAATCTACCGTTGCCGATTTGACCAAACTGCTCAAATAATCTTTTCCTAAAGACTGTTTAAAACAGTTTCAAAGCCAAGTGATTTAATTATCGCTTGGCTTTTTGTTTTTAAGCTATTCCGACTAAATTTTAAGTATTCACTTTTAGCTCGAATGTTGTATAGATTACAAGCTAAACATTAATAATTAAT
The DNA here is from genome assembly GCA_028688145.1 of Thiotrichaceae bacterium. Classification (GTDB taxonomy): domain Bacteria; phylum Pseudomonadota; class Gammaproteobacteria; order Beggiatoales; family Beggiatoaceae; genus JAQTYU01. The sequence continues at coordinate 76,474 of JAQTYU010000005.1, forward strand.
TGAAAGTCAACAATAAATTTATTGGCATTACTTTTGCTAAAGGCTAAGCATTTCACCAAAGTGAAAATTAGTTGGGCAAAAATGAAAGTGGATGTAACTTAATGTTCTTAAAATGAATAAATGTCAATAAATTAGCAAGGAAATCTGATGAAAACTTTTCTCGATTGGTCAGCTTATAAAGATTCAGGCATGGGCGATGCATATGCCGATATTCCCAAAACAGGCGGTGATTTTGCCAAAGCGGTGGCAGTGTGCATTAACAGCCGCCAATGTGAACGCGAAGCCAAGGGCGTGATGTGTCCCAGTTTTCGGGTTAGTCAAAATACCAATTATTCCACGGGCGGGCGAGTGCGTTTGTTAAAAGCCGCGCTGAATGGGGAAATGGGCGACTTGCCTTTTACTGACCCAAAACTTGCCGAAGCGATGGATTTATGTCTGGGCTGTAAGGGTTGTAAACGCGAATGTGAAAATAAAGTAGATATGGCATTGATTAAAATGGAATATCTTGCACAGCGTCAGGCAAAAACAGGGATTAGTTTACGCAGTCGTATTCTTGCGAATTTTCCCGTGTGGTTGCATCGTTATCCTTGGTTAAAATCTTTACCTAAATTACGCAATCGTTCTGGGCTACTGGCGAAATTGGGGGAAAAGTTTCTCGATGTCAGTGCGCGTCGTCAACTGCCCGAACCCGCTTCTGATACTTTTAGCCCGCCCGCACCTTTGCTCACAGATTTAGCCGCGCAGGGCAAGGAAGTCGTGTTATTTATTGATACTTTTAGCCGCCATTTTGAGCCTGAAATTCCCGAAGCGGCTTTGTATGTGTTGACCGCCGCAGGTTATCAAGTTTCTTTTGCAGAGGCGACAAAGAACAGCGCGGACGCTTCGCGTCCCTTGTGTTGTGGGCGGACTTTTTTGGCGCAAGGTTTGATTGATGAAGCGCGGGCTGAGGCGCAACGGGTGGTTGATGCCTTGTTGCCGCATGTGGAGGCGGGGCGCACGATTATTGGTTTAGAGCCTTCTTGTTTGCTGAGTTTGCGTGATGAATATTTAAGTTTAGGGCTGGGCGAGGCGGCGGTGAAAATCTCGCAACACGCCTTTTTATTTGAAGAGTTTTTGGCGCGGGAACACACGGCAAAACGTTTAAATTTATCTTTTAGAACTTTAGGTCCCAAAACTATACCCGCTTTAATTCATGGACATTGTCACCAAAATGCCTTGGGAGCAATGAAATCGATGCGTAAAATTTTAAAACTGATTCCACAGTTTGAATTTGAAATTATTGAGCCGTCTTGTTGTGGGATGGCGGGCAGTTTTGGGATTGAGGCGGAACATGCGGAATTGAGTTTAGACATGGCAAATCAGACTTTATTGCCTGCTCTGCAAGCCGCGCCTGAAGCACAGGTGATTAGTAATGGTTTTTCATGTCGCCATCAAATTCGGGAAACCGCGCAGCGTCAACCCAAGCATTTGGCGGTGTTGTTGCGTGAGGCGTTGGATTGATTTGAAAATCGCCCCTAAATCTCCTAAAGGGGACTTTAAAGATTAAACAAAAGTTTCGTAGGGTGCATAAGGCACAGCCGCCATGCACCCGTGTGCTGAGCTATTAATTATAACCTATTGTTTTTATGGGTTAAGGTGTATGACGCTACGCTTATACACCCTACGCAACTTTAAAGATTAAAACAATTGTTTAGTCTTTAGCCCCTTTAGAGGGTTGGGGGCGCAGTTAAAGATTCCCCGCATTCCGCTGCGCTCCATACGGCTATTTTCTGTTTTAATTATGTTAATTGCGGTAATTATGTGAATTGTGGTTCAGACTAACTTTTCAAATCCGTCCAAAAATTCCGCGTCTGAAATACCTGTGGCGCAAACCCCTTGCCCTGCGCTCTTAAATGGCGTTTCAGCACAAAATCAAACAGCAACGGATTATAAACCCGCAAGGTTTTCAACACAGGAATGCTACTTTCAGGAATAAAATGCTTTTCTGCCAACAACTTCAATGACAACATCGGCAGCACCGCAGGCAAAGGATAATCCGAGGCATACAATAAACGTGAATGCCAGTCTGAGCGCAACAGCACCTTATCCAGCACCGCCACCCGATTAATTTGTGGCATTGCAGAAATATCCCCAAATAACGTGCTTTGATAACGCGGTTCATCCATCAAACGCCCAAATAAATCAATATTTAGCACAGGCTGCGCGTTTTCACCCTTGTCCAAATCAACACTGCTGCCCGATGAGGCACAATGCGCCACCACCACCCGCACCCCATGATCCAAAGCGCGGCGCAATAATAAAGGATTGCCATAATTTTGCATTTCCATGCCCACAACCGCATGTTCATCGCCGCCATGACACAGCAAAGGCAAATTAAACTTCGCCATCGCTTCATAAAATTTATCACACAAGGGCGAACTGGGATTAATCCCCATCGCGGGCGGCAACCATTTCACCCCCAACGCGCCATCCTTCACCGCTTGGTTTAATGCCTCCACGCAATCTTTACGATAGGGATGCACCGAAGCCAACCAACCAAATTGTTGCGGATTTTCCCGACACACTTTTGCCGCATATTCATTGGGGGTGTGAAACGCAGAATGCTCCTCAATACGCTCGCCTTGCTCGTTATACGAATAATCGAAGGCTAACAACAAAAAGCGCATGTTTTTGCCCCAATGCAGTTTTTTCAAATGGTCAAGATAGCCTTGATCCACGGGCATATTCGGTGTTGGGCAAGAGGCTTTTAGGTAAAACTGAAATTGTAAATATTGTTTTGGATTGATTAACGATTGAGATTGAGGATTGACCCAAACCCCGCTGCCCGCATCGCCTAAACCAATCAAATGCACATGTCCATCCCAAATTTGGGCGGGGTCGATACCTTGGAACGCGGCTTGAATTAATTCATTTTTGGCAAATTCGGGCGGTAATTCACCATTTAAACATTCTCTGAAAAATTCACCATCGTCAGGGAAATATCTCGACACACACGCCGATAAAATCCCCAAACCTGCCATGCTCACAAAATAACGCCGCTTCATGCACTGATACCCCATTGTTTTCTAACGTCTTCGCGGTGCAAAGCCAGCCATTGCAGCGCAATAATCGGCGGTGCTGAGCGAATTTTGCCTTCTGCCAGCATTTTTAAAGCGTCGTCGAATTTGACCACATGCACTTGAATATCTTCATTTTCTTCGACTAAACCATGAATCCCGCCCACACCTTGCGTGCTCACCCGCCCACAAAAAATCGCAGTGGTTTCGCTGGTGCCGCCAGGACTGACTAAAAATTGATACATCGGGATTAAATCGCTGATCACACAACCCGCTTCTTCTTTTGCTTCACGAATGGCGACTTGTTCGGGGGTTTCGCCAACTTCCATAATTCCCGCGACTACTTCTAATAACCAAGGGTTTTCGCTGTGTGCGGCATACGCGCCTGCGCGAAATTGCTCAATTAACACCACTTCGTCACGGATAGGGTCGTAAGGTAAAACGGCGGCAGCATGTCCACGTTCAAACACTTCGCGAACCACCTCGCCAGTCCAGCCGCCTGCAAATAAGCGGTGACGTAAATGATAGCGCACAATTTTGAAATAACCGTCGAATGCAGTTACTTTTTGTAATAATTCAACTTTATCGGTCACTTTTCTATCTCTATTTGTTGTCTGAATCAGGATTCACAGGATTCCCCGAATTAAGCAGGATTAAACCCTAATCCAGTCAATTCTTCAATCCTGAAAATTCTGATTCAGACAATCCTTCATTCTTTAGGACTACTTTTTTTAACGGCGTACACCTAACAAAATACCACGCTCTAGCCATGCCTGCATAATTTCTAAACCGCCAGAAATTACTGCTTCTGGCTGCGGATGTTGCAACGCACTCGCGATTTCGGAAAGTAGCTGATTACCTGTGTCTGGGCTTTCAATGAGGCAATTTAATAAATGGGCACTGACCGCATTTAAACTTAGAAAACAGACTTTATCATTCAAATCCCGATAAACTACCAAACAAGTGGGTGTTTCTGGTGGAGTTTTGGGTTGATTATTTTCCCCAATTTCATGCACAGGATATTTATAAACAAGGAGTTGAAGATAAGGACTGACCGCAGGAATACGATTTAAAAAATCAGCACTTTGTTCAATATTTGTCCAGTCAATGACTTGCGCGTCAATCGACACCGCCAATTCTACCCATTCGTAATGCGCCAATTCTGCCATAAAAGGCGGGTCGTCGGGAGCGGCGACATATTCTTCATTCAGAAATTGTAAAAATTCTTGGGGAAAACAGGGGAATAGCGGAGTTTGTGAAGGATGCTTTTCGTAAAACTCTCGCATTAACGCCGCCCAGCGGGTTTCACTGAACAGGCTTTTTAACACGGGATAAGTTGCAGAAAGCAGGCTGTCTACATTGTTGTAACACAGTTCGACATAGACGGCGGCTCGCTCGGGGGCGACATCTTGGGGGGCTGGATTTTTTTCAGGATTGCGAACATGGGCGGTAAAACGCGCTTGGGTTTCACGTAAATTAAGCATACGCCGCCACCTGTGGCTGAAAACACGCTTGAATACGCTGAATGGTGTTTAATTCCCCAAGCAATTCTTCCAAGGGCGGAATATTAAAATCGCGTTCTAATAAAGTGGGAAATACGCCAAAATTCTCATAAGCAACATTTAATAAATTCCACACGGGGTCAATCACATCTGCGCCGTGGGTATCAATCAGCAAGCTATCGGATTCGTGATAATGTCCTGCAATATGCGCGTAAGCAATGCGTTCCGCAGGCAGAGCTTTCAAAAAAGCTTCGGCGTTGTAGACATGATTGACGCTGTTGACGTAAATATTGTTCACATCAATCAGAAAATCGCAGTCGGCGCGTTTCACCACGGCATTGATAAATTCAATTTCGCTGAGCTGTTGGCTGGGGGCGCAGTAGTAGGAAATGTTTTCAATCGCAATGCGGCGTTCTAAGATTTCTTGCACCCGTTGAATGCGTTGCACCACATGTTCGATGGCTTCTTCACTGAATGGAATCGGCATTAAATCGTATAAATGCCCGTGTTCATCGGCACAATAACTGAGGTGTTCGCTGTAGCAGTGCATGTGGTGGGTTTCGAGAAAGGCTTTGACTTGTTTGATAAAAACTTCATCGAGGGGAGCTTGTCCGCCAATGTTTAAAGACAGTCCGTGTGCGACAAAGGGATAGCGTTCCGTGAAATAGCGTAGTCGCTTGCCAAGTCGCCCCCCGACATTAATCCAATTTTCGGGCGCAACTTCCATAAAACCAATTTGGGCAGGTAATTGGGCTTCTAATGCGTCTAACATCTCGCGCTTAAAGCCCAATCCCGCGCCGTGCACGGGATAGGACATGGTTTTCACCTTTGAATATTAAAGTCTGACTGCGCCACTAAATAGGATTAAACTTTAACACAAGCCCCCAACCCCCTAAAGGGGGCTAAAACTTAAAGATATTTGTCTTTAAAGTCCCCTTTAGGGGATTTAGGGGCTTGTGTTAGGGACTTGAGGGGCTTCTTTTTAGTGATGCAAATACTTAGGTTCGCCTTCATGAAGATCGAAGTTATTTTCACCTTCATCTTCCTCGCTGGCAAATTCAGGTTCTTCCGCTTCTTGCTCTATCCATGACAGCAATTCGTCGGAAACATCACGCGCCATTTGTTCGATTTCGGGAAATTCTGCGGGTTCTTCCCAAGACAGGCAGCCATCAGAAGTCAGCCACATCAGCTTTAATTCAGTGATGGATAATTCTTGAATCAGTTGCAGGCACATATCATCGATTAATTCGATAAAAGTGTGATAAAGCATACTTTCCGCGCCTTGTTGCAATTCTTCGACAAAAGCCGCCCAAAAGTTTTCAAAGTGAGTGTCGAGCTTGCAGCCTTCTTCAAGACGATTTTGCACATCTTCCATGTTTAAAGCTTTCAATTCGTCGATAGCGGTATCGACCAACTCTTCAAATTTCTCTTGAATGATGATGCGAACGCGTTCTTCAAACATGATATTCTCCCGTTAAATTCTAAATCGGAATAAACAATTATATTTAGTATGACAGAGTTTTTTAGAAATATAAAATATGCCCTGTTATTGGAAAAATAGGCTCGTAAATTTTAAGCAAATTCGTGCGATTTATCGTAATATTTCTACATAACTTAAGCTGACTAAATAATTCTTTTTACCCACGGAGGAAATGAGAATGCCTGATGAATTATTAGAGTTGATGCAGAAACAGTTATTGGATTTTAAAAAAGCCCTGATTTTAGAAACCGATGCAGGCGTTAAATTTAAGCTCAAACACGAGATTAAGAACTTAGAGCAGCAACTCGCGGAATATCAACCTGCTTTAAATCCTATTCCACAAGCTAAATCAGGCTCTGATAAATCCACTTCAACCGTCTCCCAACAAGATGAAATTTTCATATCTTACAAGTGGAGAGGCGAAAGTGAGCGCATTGTCAATGAACTCGACAAGCATTTGATGGAAAAAGGATTGACGGTTATTCGGGACAAGCGTGATTTAGGGTTTAAAGGCAAGATTAAAGAATTCATGCAACGTATTGGACGCGGACGTTACGTTGTTGTTGTTATCAGCGATAAGTATTTAAAATCGGATAACTGCATGTTTGAGTTATTAGAAATTGCTCAGAACGGCGATTTTTACGACCGCATTTTCCCGATTGTGTTGGCAGATGCTGATATTTACAAACCCGTAAAACGTTTGGCGTATGTCAAACATTGGGAAAACGAAATTCAAGCATTAAATGAAGCAATGAAAGAAGTTAGTGCTGCAAATTTACAGGGTTTTAGAGATGAGATTGATTTGTATACTAAAATTCGTGAACGGATTGCAAGTTTAACTGACGTGCTCAAAAACATGAACACACTCACCCCCGAAATGCACGAAGCCAGCGGTTTTGAAAAACTTTATCAAGCCATAGAAGACAGACGTACACAAGATCGATAAACGTGCAAAAAATAACCGCCATTAAATATAATTAAGGCGGTTATTTTTTATAAACAGAATCTTTGATTTCTTGCTGAGTCAGTGTGTGCACAGCACTGAGTTTTTTAATCTGCGAATCCGCTTCATCAATCACTTCATCGTACAAATCCAGCACCGTTCTATCAAAATGTTCACATTCTTCAGCTTCCAATTTGAACAAAGCCATCTGATTTAAAAAATTGTTCAAAATATGCTGCATCACTGCCACCGTGGCAATAAAAACTTCCTTCTTTTCATTTTCTTGCTCAAGAATTTTCTGATAGTCTTCTTTAATCAATAAATACAGCAATAGAGTAGTGATTGCCACATAAATCCAACCCTTAAAGGTCTGTAAGATATTGAGCATTTGATGATCACTGGTCAATAAACCCAGCAATCTATCCGAGAAAAAAATCCACAACACACCAAAAAAACAATAAATCAACGCAATCTTAAGCGGAGGCGATAAGGTTTTCATTTGAAAATCTCTAGGTTTAGATAAGTTGCGAGCCTAATGTCATAAAAACGGCGCGAATATTAAAGAAGAGTATAGCAACTGCGACTGGAGAATTAGGCAAGAGCAATGCCATAATGAATGAAAAGTATGAAAATTTTCACGAAAAAAATTGGGCAAGGTTAAAACCTAACCTTGCCCAAAGTTTAAGTAAATACAGTTTACAACGGCGTATTTTGAGGATGTTGCCGCTCAGTCGGTGAAGTAATCTTATTTAACGCATTGAGATAAGCTTTTGCCGAAGCAATCACAATATCCGTATCCGCGCCTTGCCCATTGACCACGCGCCCGCCTTTTTCCAAACGTACCCCAACTTCACCTTGTGAATCCGTGCCATTGGTGACATTGTTCACCGAATAAACAAGAAGGGTAACGTGACTTTGTACAAGCGACTCAATCGCCTTAAAAGTTGCATCCACAGGGCCGCTGCCGCGTGCATGAGAACTCTTTTCAACCCCTTGAATATTCAAGGTAATTTTAGCGTGCGGGGTTTCGCCCGTTTCAGAACACACTTTGAGAGAAACTAACTTCAAATGTTCGCGTTCTGTAGACACCGAATCCGAAACCAAGGCTTGCAAATCTTCGTCGTAAATCTCGTGCTTCTTATCCGCCAACTCTTTGAAACGTGAGAATGCGGCATTGAGTTCTTCTTCAGAAGTGAACTCAATATTCAAACCCTTGAGATGCGCCCGAAACGCGCTGCGCCCTGAATGCTTGCCCAACACCATTTTATTGGTATGCCAGCCCACATCTTCTGCCCGCATGATTTCGTAAGTTTCGCGGCTTTTCAAAATGCCATCTTGATGAATGCCTGATTCATGCGCAAACGCATTTGCACCGACAATCGCTTTATTCGGTTGCACAGGAAAACCCGTAATTGTCGAAACCAAACGTGAGCAATTTAAAATTTGCGTGGTGTCTAAAGTGACATCGCAAGGGAAAATATCTTGACGGGTGCGCACTGCCATCACGATTTCTTCCAAGGCAGCATTACCCGCACGCTCGCCCAAACCGTTAATCGTACATTCGACTTGACGCGCCCCATTGAGCACCGCAGACAAAGAATTTGCCACCGCAAGCCCTAAGTCATTGTGACAATGCACGGAAAAAATCGCCTTATCGGCATTGGGAATACGTTCCCGCAATTCCAAAATCAAACGCCCAAAACGGTCAGGCAAGTTATAACCGACGGTGTCGGGAATATTAATCGTGCTTGCGCCTGCGTCAATCACTGCCTCAATAATCCGACAAAGAAAATCGCTTTCCGAACGTCCTGCATCTTCGGGGGAAAATTCCACATTATCGGTGTAACGTCGCGCACGTTTGACCGCAGCCACGGCACGTTCAACCACTTGATCAGGAGACATGCAAAGCTTCATTTGCATGTGAATCGGAGAGGTCGCGATAAAGGTATGAATCCGTGCAGATTTTGCCGCTTTTAAGGCTTCCGCAGAACGGTCAATATCCCCATCCACGGCACGCGCCAACGCACAAATCGTGCTTTCACGCACCGCTTGGGCAACGGCTTTCACCCCTTCAAAATCCCCCACACTGGCGGCGGGAAAACCCGCTTCGATGACATCGACTTTCAAGCGTTCCAAAGCTTTCGCAATGCGCACTTTTTCGTCTTTGGTCATGGACGCGCCGGGACTTTGTTCGCCGTCACGCAAGGTTGTGTCAAATATAATGAGTTTGTCAGTCATAATAGCTCCGTAATTCCTGAATAGGATTGTCAATATAAATTAAAGAAGGATGCGCAAAACTGCCCTCGACGGGCGAATGATGTAGGCTGCCCTAAGGCAGCAGTCGCAGACTGCTCAGGAGGAGGGTATTACGGGGGGGAACGCACGCCATTACCTGCCCGTTGCGGACATGTACAATTAAATAAATTGTTGAGTAAATGGAGTACATAATAGGCGGTGTGTGTAATAATTCAATGAAGTGTAGTGTTTGATAATAGACAAAATTGCAAGCTTTGCCAAGTGTTTTTCTGCAACCGATAAGGCTAAATTAATTTTGATGCGGCTATGCACCGCAGCTTCGCTCTTAATTTTCCCGCCGAAATTCGCCTTCAATCACAGTGTTACGCGCTTGTATTGAAGGTTCAGGACGTGGGATTTCTGATTCATTGGCAGCTTGTGCGCCGCGCTGACGGTATAATAAGGGAATGCCGTAGCGTAAAATCAATTGCACGATGCCCTTGCGTGTCCACGGAATCAGACATAATAAGCCAAGGATGTCGGTGAAAAATCCGGGGGCAAGTAACAACACGCCCGATAATAAGAGTAAAATAGCTTCTAACAAGGCGGTTGTCGGTAATTCACCTTGCTGAATCATTTGTTGTAAACGGCTGATCGTGATTGCACTTTGTGTGCGCAGTAAATACGTTCCTAAAATTGCCATCAAAATTAACAAGGCAATGCTGGGCAGATAGCCGATGAAATTGCCCATTTGTACAAACAGGTAAATTTCAATAATCGGTGTAACGATAAATAACACCGCAAGATAACGAAATAACTTCATCCAATTTCCTTTATGGTCACTCGATAGATGAACTTGGGTATGGATTGAAACAAAACCCTAAGCAGGCTCATGCCTTTTTTAACAAACTGGGGTCAAAACTAGCAAACTCCACTTGAGAATACAAATAAATCTTATGGAAACGACAAATTACTTATTAGTGATGACCACCTGCCCCTCGCGTGAAGTGGCGGAGCGTTTGGCAACCCAAGTGTTAGGACAGCATTTAGTCGCCTGTGTGAATATGCTGCCTGGAATGCAATCTTGGTATTTTTACGAAGAAGAATTGATGCAAGATCAAGAAATTTTGATGTTGATGAAAACCCGTGAAGATTGTTATCCGCATTTACAAGCCTTGTTGTTACAACTGCATCCTTATGAAGAACCTGAATTAATTGCTTTACCCATTCAAACAGGTTCGCCCAGTTATTTTGACTGGATGGATAATATGCTCATCACCAAGCCGAAGCCTGAATAATGATGTGCCGCGCCCTTGTCTTCACTTGTTTATGCCTAATTGCGTCCTTAGTCTCGGCTGCGGAAAGTTCGCCTGTCCTGAATGATGGTGTGTTTGGCAAATCAAGTGCTTTAAACTTTCAAACCGCGCCTGTTGCCAGCAACGAGTTTCTCGACCCTGAGCAAGCTTTTGTGGTCTCTGCACACATGTCTTCCCCGCAGCAAATCGTGCTGAAATGGCAGATTGCAGAAGGCTATTATTTATACCAACAGCGTTTGAAGTTTAATCTAGCCACGGGCGCGGCAAAATTAGGCGCGCCAATTTTCCCCCCCAGCAAAACTAAAGATGATCCTAGTTTTGGCAAGGTCGAGATTTACGAACACAGTTTAGAAATAAAACTGCCCGTTGAAAATTTGGGCGCGGCTTCAGAATTAGTGTTAAATATCAGTTATCAAGGTTGCGCCTCCGCAGGATTATGCTATCCCCCGATAGAAAAAACCTTGCCCTTAATCGTGCCACAAGGCGCGGTGAATTCTGTCAGTCCTGCGCCTGTAGCCAGTGTTGTGACAAACCCCACGCCTGTCGAAAATCTTTCAGAACAAGACCGTATCACCCGCTTATTAGAAAACAGCAGCGTGTGGTATAGCTTATTGATGTTTTTCGGATTTGGTTTATTACTGTCGTTCACGCCCTGCGTGTTCCCGATGATTCCGATTTTATCCAGCATTATTGTCGGCGAAGGCAAACATGTCACCACGCGCCGCGCCTTCATCATGTCGCTCACTTATGTATTGGCGATGGCTTTAACCTACAGTATTGCAGGCGTATTTGCAGGTTTATTGGGTGAAAATTTACAAGCGGCTTTCCAAAATCCGTGGATTATTTCCGCCTTCGCGCTGGTGTTTGTGGCGTTGTCGCTGTCGATGTTTGGGTTTTATGAACTGCAAATGCCGAGTTTTATTCAAACCAAACTCACCCATGTCAGCAATAAACAGCAAGGCGGCAGCTTATTCGGTGTGGCAATCATGGGCTTATTATCTGCCTTGATTGTCGGCCCTTGTGTGGCAGCTCCCTTGGCGGGTGCATTGATTTATATCGGGCAAACGGGAAATGCAGTGTTTGGCGGATTTGCCTTATTCGCGCTAAGCATGGGCATGGGTATTCCCTTGATTTTAATCGGAACATCTTCAGGGCATGTGTTACCGCGTGCAGGCGAATGGATGGACGGCGTTAAAGCGATTTTCGGAGTATTATTGCTCGTGGTCGCAATTTGGATGTTGGAACGCGTTTTGCCTCCCATGCTAAGTTTATTGTTGTGGGCGAGTTTATCAATCATTTCTGCCATTTACATGGGCGCGGTCGATAATCTAGGCGCAGGGGTGACAGGATGGCGTAAGTTGTGGAAAGGTTTCGGGATTATCTTGTTAGTGTATGGTATATTACAGCTTATTGGGGTGGCGAGTGGCAATTATGACCGCTTCCAGCCGCTAAAGTTTCAAAACCTGATGAGCAGTAGCCATGCAGCAAGCAGTGAAACTGCCTTCAAACGCATCAAAGGCATGGAAGCCCTACAACAAGAATTAGCGCAGGCGCGTGATAAAATAGTGATGTTAGATTTTTATGCAGACTGGTGTGTTTCCTGCAAAGAGATGGAAACTTTAACTTTTAACGATCCCAGCGTGCAACAAGCTTTGAAAAATGTGATTTTGCTGCAAACCGATGTCACTGCCAATGATGCACAAGACAAAGCTTTATATAAACAATTCAATTTATTTGGTCCTCCTGCCATTTTATTTTTTAAACAGCAACAAGAGCAACAGGCTGCGCGGATTATTGGCTTTATGCCCGCCGCCGAATTTCGTCAACATTTGAGTAAGATAACTGGTTCACCATGAAAAAGTTCGTTGTGGCACTCTTAATTCTGGGCTTAGGTGCACTCACCGCCAGTATTGGTTACAGTTTTTTTAACCGTAATCCTGATGTACACAATCAACCCACCTTGCTTGAACCCACCTTAGAAATTGAAAAGCAAGTAATGCGTCCCACGTTCACCATGCCTGACTTAGATGGCAATTTGCATCAGAACTCGGAATGGGATGGGCGCGTGGTGGTGATGAATTTCTGGGCAGCTTGGTGTGTTCCTTGTGTGAATGAAATTCCCCATTTTATTGAATTACAACGGCGTTACCAACAACAAGGTTTACAATTTGTGGGCGTTGCGATGGATGAGCGCGATGCTGTGCGGCGTATTATCGAAGAGACCAAAATCAATTACCCCATTTTACTTGATCCTGACGACAGCAAAATGCGCAGCATTGCCGAAAGTTTTGGCAACCGTATTGGAGCCATGCCGTATACCGTGGTGCTGGATCGTAAAGGCATCATGATTTCTCGTCATCCGGGCGAGTTGACTGCGGAAAAATTGGAAAAAGTGATTCTGCCACTGCTTAATCCCACGTCTATTGCTAAATAATTTGACTGCGCCCCTAAAGAAGCCCCTAAATCCCCTAAAGGGGACTTTAAAAACTTAAGCTTTAGCCCCCTTTAGGGGGTTGGGGGCGCAGTTAATATTTCAAATCCATCCCCGAGCCGTTTTATTATCACCATGTCAACACCCGATTATTTAAGCTATTTGCAAATCATGGATATTCCCGTGTGGGTACGGCGTAATTTGCCCCCGCAGACAGTTGAAGATTTATCTGCTGAATCGCCCGTAGTTGCCATGTCTGAAACACAGGTTATCCCTCAAATTTCGCAAGTGGCAGTTTCACAAATTATCGAAACGATGCCCTTGCCAACGCTTGCCATGCCTGAAATTACAACACCTGTTATTCCTATCACGCCCGTTAATTTGACGGAGTGGGAAACTCTGCGTTCACAAGTTGCCGCGTGCACCGCTTGTAGCTTACATCTCACCCGCAAACAAACCGTGTTCGGGGTGGGCGATAAGCAAGCCGATTGGCTGATTGTCGGCGAAGCCCCCGGTGCAGACGAAGATGAACAAGGCGAACCTTTTGTGGGCCGAGCAGGAAAATTATTAACATCAATGTTGCAAGCAATTGGTTTATCACGCGATGCGGTTTATATTGCCAACGTGCTCAAATGTCGCCCACCTGATAACCGCGTGCCCACACCTGAAGAGCGCGTCAGTTGCACACCGTTTTTACAACAACAAATTGCCTTAATTCGTCCGAAACTGATTTTTGCTGTGGGTTCAACCGCCGCCCAATATTTATTAAACACTGACACCGCCATTGGCAAATTACGCGGACAACGCTGGTTTTACCAAGGCGTGCCCTTAATTGCCACCTATCACCCCGCCTATTTATTGCGCCGCCCCACCGAAAAACGTAAAGCATGGCAAGATTTACAATTAGCGCAACGCATTTTCAATGAAGCATCCCATGTCAGCCAGTCCTAAATCTTTAAGTTTTCGGACAATTCAACTCCAAGATTTACCCGAAGTCATGGCAATCGAACGGCAATGCTATGAATTTCCGTGGACAGAAGAAATTTTCAAAAGCTGTTTTAATGCGGGTAATTTGGCGATATTTGCGGAATTGGAAGGCAAAGCGATTGGTTATGGCGTTTTATCCACCGTGCTTGATGAAGCCAGCTTGTTGAATATTTGCATTGTGCCAAGCGAGCAGGGCAAAGCTTACGCCAAAGTGTTGCTGCAATTTTTGTGTGAACAAGTGCGGGCTTTAGGTGCAGATACGCTATTTTTAGAAGTACGTGCTTCAAATCAAGCAGCATTGCATTTGTATGAAAAGATGGGATTTAATCAGATTGGAACGCGGCGTAATTATTATCCCGCCAAGAAAGGGCGTGAAGATGCGTGGATGTTTGCGTTGAGTTTGTAAACCTTTAAGTTAAGCTTTATCTTATTGATTATGAAAGCTTAGCTTGTTGCAATCCCAAGTTTTTAGCCTTTCACCCCCTTTGAAAAAGGGGGAGGCTAAACCCGCATATTGCCTTGTTATAAGCTTAACTTAATGGCTTTGACGCGGGAACGAGAACTTTCAAATTAACGCGACAAACGGGTTTTATAAACCACTTGCTGCCCATCTAAACCCTTGAGATTCACCAAATCACGGCTTGCAATTTCCAATTTCAATTGCGCCAATGCCTCTTGAAAACTCGCATCTTGATAAACTTGTTCTGAAAAACAAATTTCACCGCTATCCGCAACCCCTTGAACTCGCGCAGCTTTATTTACCGTCGAACCAAAATAATCTAACCGGTCATTCAAATTCACTAAAATCGCTTGTCCGTGGTGCATTCCCGTTTTAATTTGTACTCGGGCATCTTCGGGCAATTCATGATTGTAATGGTCAAAGTCTTTCAATGCCGCCACCAAACTGCGGACAGCCGCGCCGCTGTTGGTGAAAGATGCCATCACCGCATCGCCAATGGTTTTCAAAACCACGCCACCTTCGGCTTCAATCTGGGCGAATAAAATATCAAAATGGTCACGCACGATATTGTAGGCTTTGGCATCGCCCAATTTTTCATACAACTGCGTCGAGCCTGTGATGTCGGTGAAAATAATCGTCACCGAGGCGACTTTCATTTGTTCACGTTTTGATAAAACTTGCTCGCCAAAAAGTTTTCTAAAATCAGGATAATGCAGAATATCCAAGCCCGACAAAGTTGCGGGACGATGTGCGCCTGTCAAATCTGAAACTTCACCTGCAAAAACCCGTAAACCTGACATCGGATAAGCCAAGTTGGTTAAATTCAGGCGAATCGTGCCTTTACGCGCATGAATCACGGGCGGGTCAAATTTACCTTCTGCCAATTGTTTGATGCTGAATTCTTGCGGCGAACTACAGCCTTCATCAGCAATAATCAATGTACCTTTGGAAAAGGTGGCGGGACAAAAATAATGATAACTGCCTGCTTCTAAAAAGATTTCTTCAGCAGAAGCGGTTTGCAAATAGGGCACGCCCAAATTAAAACGGGAATCAAATTGCGGTGGCGGCTCGCAGACGGGGGGAAATTCGCGCTCATCAATTGATTTATTCAGAGAAAAGGTGATTTCGACTTGCTCGGAAAAATCGGTTTCAAAGCCGACTTCGCACATATTGCAATAGCCTTGCCCTGAGGCGTGCTGCAAATTGTTATAGGCTTTGGTCAACATGTAGCAATGTGGGCAGTGAATATCCCAGTTCAAATCGAACAAGCCTAAAGGCACAGCGTGTAGGAATTCTGGCACAATCTGCGGCAAAGGCAGGTGTGAATATTCGGCAATTTTAATCGGGGTGATGCGAGAAATTGTAAAATCGTCTTGATGTGCCAGTAACCAGTGTTCTATCGCATGGACGGCGGGCACGGAGGCATGAGCGCGTTGTTTAAGTAAATCAAGCTTTTGAGTAAGGCGTTGTGTATCCATGAGTGATCCTGTGGCGGAAAATGCTGATCTATCCAGAAGTATAGCAAGCAAATTGGTGACCATTTGTGTCTAAATTAGGATTCACAAAAAAATGTAGCTGTATGAAGCGTAGCAGAATATGGGATGGATCAAGATTATAGATTTAGGAGTTACGCAGTTGAATCGGTAACTTGTTGATTTTACTGGAAATATGATTGTGCAGTGCACAATACTAACTCATTGTAAATTAATGAATTATGATTTCAACCGAGTAACTCCTAAGATTTAAAAACCACTCCTACCATTGTTTGTGATTGCACAGCGATTCAAATCACAAGGTGTATGACTCAATGCTTATAGAACCGATTTGGAATTTTTAAAGAGAAGCGAGAACGGTAAAGCTCTTTAAAATCTGCGGTTGGGTATAAAGTTTCATCACATAAACTGGTGACTAACACCTCAAATTGTCCCTTTAGACGCACTCGCACAAAACGGACAGCAAGGATTTTGGGTAAGCCTGCCTGTTTTATTGAATGGAGTTTTGACGTATGGGGTTGTAGTGTATGTAATTGACTGTCTGCACCCTCGACTTTTGCCTTATTACTGTAGGAGATTTCTCCAAATTCTCCAATGACGCTGGGTGTGGAAGCATGACATCGACCACAGCTTTCTGGTTGAGTTCGATAAAGGCTGTATGTTTGAGCTGCATTCTGCGCTGACTAAAAGCACTATGACTGACGGGAGAGACTCCCCAATGGAGACTCATCTCATTTAACAACAACTGTATGGACTTCACGCCCTTTTGTAATAACAGTGTCATTAACAAGAGGAAACTTAGCTTTCTGTCCCTTGTGAAGTTGCGGTGTTGCGCTTTGAAACTATCCATGTGAATGAGTTCGTTACTTTGGATTAACGTTGCGTTTTTTTTAACATGGGAGATAATCCTGTTCCTTTTATCTCTCACTATAGCTCTTTTTCCTTAACTTAATGGCAGTGAAGTGCCACTTGGGAACGAGACAAATACACAAGAACTAATTAAAAATGAGCATTCAAATTCTCGAAAACACGCCAGACAGCTTGAAACTGCGTTCTTCTAATCTCCCAGGATTTTTTATCGGATTGATCTTCGTTTCTATTATTTTTCTGGTCAGTGGTTCCATATCCATACTGTTTGTCCGACATATAATACTGGGAGAGAAAGATGGTTTTTTGATAGGCTTTTTAAGCCTGTTTTTCACCGTGATTGGTGCGTTGGGGGTGCGTGCGATGTTACTTTCCGCTCATGCTTGCATTTTACATTTCGACCAGACCACAAAGAAATTGAATCTTTATCCCCAGTCCATCTTCCGAAAGCTGCCTGTTGAGGAAATTCCCTTCGCGCAATTAGAGAAAATTGAACTTGAGGAAAAACTCAATACAGATGATGATGACAAAGATAAAGAATATCTGACTTACGCTCTTACGCTGAAGACAAAAGACAAATTTGTTTCGACCACAGCCAAGTGGTGTTCGTTATGGAGTGGTGCTAAAGAATCGCAACGTCATGAAGTTGAGGAAATGGCTCGTCTAATTTCCAAAATCACTGGGATTCCATATATTTTCTCCACAGACAAGCCGTTGCCAGAAAAATCGTAAGGCTATCCGCTTGCCCGTAATGACCAGCTTAAGCTCGTTATAGCTTCGTAGGTTGGGCTGCCAATGGCAACCCAACTTAATCCCCGATTTTCCCCATATCACATCTTCTCATTTCATGTTTTCGTTGGGTTGGCGTACGCCAACCCAAGCTACTTTGTTTTCTTTTACCCCCTTTTTCAAAGAGGGTAGCTACGTCTTCCATCTTACCTTGTTATGCGCCTAACTTCCCTTTATCCCAATAACTTATCCAGAACTCAGATTAAGTTATAACCGAATACCTATCAATTCATCAATAATAAATTGCGTGATTTGCTCAGGCTCATTCATATTTAATGAGGGCACATGGCTAATTTCATCCAAAGTTATATCACTTGCCACCGCAATAATATTTTCATCTTCCAAACACAATAAACGCCGCCCTAAACTGGGGCGATGCACTTCGAGTTTTGGAAAGACTTCATGTTTAAAACCTTCAACCAGAATCAAATCTAAGATACTTTGATCAAGTTGTGGCAATAACGTATCTAAACAAGGTTCGTCAAACTCGCCCGTTTCCGTCATCAATACCCAACGTTTTCGCGAGGCGACCAACATTTGCGACACTCCACCTTCTTTACGTAAGCGATAACTGTCTTTTTCAGGATGGTCGATTTCAAATTGATGATGTGCATGTTTAATCATGCCCACCCGTATGCCACGCGCTTTGAGCAGAGGTAGAACTTTTAATAATAAAGTGGTTTTACCCGCGCCGCTGAAGCCGACAAAACCAAGAATAGGAATTTCTGCGGTGCTAAGCATAAATAATTAAATACTTGGGTGTTGGGCGAAGGAAAGGAGTTGTTCGGGCGTATTGAGATTTAAAAACATTTGGGGAGTCGTTGAAAAATCTACGGTTACAAGATGATGTTCTTGATAGAACTTATAAACTTTACGTTCGCCTGCGTTTAATGCCTGTTCTAAGGCGGGCAACAAACGCCGCGTCAACAAAGCAAAAGTCGGTTGTAAATGTACGCCATCATGCGCCACGCTGACTTCTGCCCGTGCACTGCTTAAAGCTTGATACAAGCGCGTCACTAATTCAGGATGAATGACAGGCGCGTCGCAGGGAATGAATGCCACATATTCCGTGCGAGCGGCACGTAACCCGCTGGCAATTCCTACCAAAGGCCCTGAAAAATCAGCACAATCTTGATCCGCAATCACGGGGCATTCACATAATGCGGCATATTGCGCCTGATTTCGATTGGCATTCACGAATAATTCTGAAACTTGTGGTCGTAAACCTGCAACCGCATATTCAATCAAGAATTTCGTGTTGACACGACACAAACCTTTATCTTGTCCGCCCATACGTTGCGCCTTGCCACCCGCTAAGATAACACCCGTAATCAAGGTTTTAATTGACATAGATAACTCAGGTTTGAGGATAATAATATCAACGTCGATTTTAACTGCGCCCCCCTAAAGAGCACTGCCATTAAGTTAAGCGTTACATCAAGACTTCGTCGATTTAAATCGAGAATGAGACCTGCTAGGTTTCAAAAACCTAGCAGGTCTTGAGTCCTTGTAGAGGAGTTAGCGGCACAGTTAAGTCAAAAACTTAGGGCGACAAACGTTCCAAATACCAGCCTGCCCCTTGCGCACGATAGACTAAACGATCATGTAAACGACTGGCGCGACCTTGCCAAAACTCTACCGACTCAGGTTTTAAACGATAGCCGCCCCAATGTGATGGACGTGGCACGGGTTGCCCTGCGTATTTTTCAGTGACTGCCTGTAATTTCGCTTCAAATTCTGCACGGCTGCTTAACACTTGGCTCTGTGCCGAAGCCCATGCGCCAAGTTGACTTTCACGCGGACGGATTGCGAAGTATTCATCTGATTCAGCCGCGCTGACTTTTTCAGTTTTGCCTTCAATACGCACTTGTCTAGCCAATTTATCCCAGAAAAACAATAAGCTGGCATAAGAATTATGTGCCAATTCTTGCCCTTTACGACTTTCATAATTGGTGTAAAACACAAAGCCATTTTCATCAAATTCTTTCAATAACAAAATGCGGGCAGCAGGTTTACCGTCGGGGGTGACGGTGGCGACGGTCATCGCGGTATGATCCACCAAACCCGCAGTTTTTGCGTCTTCAAACCAGCGGGCAAATTGGCTGATAGGGTCAGCAGTCACATCTTTTTCATACAGTTCTGTGGCGTAAGTCATTATTATTCCTGTTTTTACGATAAAAACGGATTATTTAAAATCATGTTGCCGCCATGCCTCGTAAATAATGACAGCGGCTGAATTCGATAAATTCAGGCTACGATTGCCTGCTTGCATCGGAATTTTAATAATTTGATCAGCGGGTAAATTATCTAAAATCGCTTGCGGCAAACCACGGGTTTCAGGGCCAAATAAAAACGCATCACCTGCTTGATAATGCGGGTCTACATGGCGCAATGTGCCGCGTGTTGAACAGGCAAAAATTCGTTTTGGGGCAACTTTCTCAATGAAATCCTCTAAGTTGGGATATTCTTTGACATTCACCCATTCGTGATAATCCAAACCTGCACGGCGCAAACGGCGGTCGTCTAGCACAAAGCCCAGCGGGTGAATTAAGTGTAACGCAACATTAGTATTGGCACACAGGCGAATAATATTGCCAGTGTTCGGGGGAATTTCGGGTTGGTAAAGCACACAATGAAACATGCCGATAAATCTATCCTGCAAAAGTTGAAAAAATCAGAGAAAAGTCCATTGGGAAAATGTGGCAGCTTGTCCGCAATATTGCCCTTGTGGGTTGTATATATTCCAAACAATGGCTTGTTTAATTTGAAAACGTTTGCCCGTGGTGGAAATGCGTACACCGCTGTAATCGTCAATATAGCCGTTTTCGGTGACACGCTGCAATAAAACTGCCCGTTCACTGCGTTCCATCGGTTCTGCGGTGAGGCGTGACGGCATGAGAATTAAATGATCCCAATCCGTTTCCCACAAGTTAAGGGCGGTTTGATTACCGTAATTTAACAAGGGATCGGCTTGTGTGCCATGCGAAACCACGACTTTATCTGCATGAAATAATTGGGCGGCTTGTTCGACAGGATCAGCATTGTCTAAAAGCGGATAGCCTAAGGCTTGTTGAAAAGAATTTAATAAGTGTTGCGTGTGCGCAATCACTTTGGGCATTTGCCAAATATTCATGATTTAAGGGGCGTTGATTGGAGAGAAGGGAAAAGCATATTAAAAGCCCAGTGAGGTTTCAATGGGCTTGTGTTGAAAATTGACGGGGATTTAATGAAAACGCGCTGTTAGTTTAAACACCGCTTAAAATTAGGGGTTGGGATGATGGCGCATCGAGTCCCAGATTTTTCCCACCCATGACTTTTCTGACCAAGTGGGCTTTAAACCTTTGCCGAGCAGGAACGGACCATATTTCTTATCATCATTTAAAATGTGATAAGTCAGCCAGTGGCGAAGAAAATGTAACACTTCCATGCTCACCGAGGCTTCGTGAGCGGCGGTCTTGTGCTGCAATTCCACCACTTGATTGATTAATTCTTGATGGTGTTTCTTGTGGGCATCATAGTCGGGATAGTCGAAAATCCGCATCAGGCTTTCTTCGACGGCGAAGTGAATCACGGTGTACTGTGCGAGTTCATTGAGAATCGCATTCACTTCTTCTTTATCGGTACGGCGGATGATGGATTCGTACATCCGATTGACTAAGCCCACTAAGACCTTGTGTTGCTCGTCAATTTCTTGTACGCCGACGCTAAGTTCATCCGTCCATTCTACCAAGGGTTTCATCGTGTATTTCTCTTTATTGTTGAGTGAAAAGTAGAGCACAAAACTCATCTACTTGCAGATAAAATCCTGCTTTGCAGTATCTGCGCCACATTTTTATGTCTTTTAGGTCACGAATCTTGAAAACCAATGTTCTGGATTCGCTGCGAAAAAGCTCACGAACACGGTTTGTAAATCCGCGTTGTAATCACGATTTTGAATATCGACCACCGTTTTATATAAGGCCTCAAACAACAGGCGCGGTTCTTCTTTGAGAGTAATGAACCTATTGCTATCATCATAGTTCCTAAAACGATCAATTTCTTGTTTGCCGACTTTACCCATGATTTCGGGCTGACGCGCATCGCGGAAAATGGCAAAGAGAATCTGGGGATATGAAACCACCAATTCATTTAAATTTTTCAGGCGTGAGGTGAAACTTGTGCCTTCCGCATGTAGAAAACCGACTAGACGTTTTACTTCAGGACAGCCTTCTTGTTTAGGAAAAACTAACATCAGATGTTCAGGCAAAGCACGCTTGCTGAGATGTAAGTAATCAATTTTAAAGGCTTTAAATTGATTCCAAGCCTTCACCAAAAACAGCAGTTTTCCCAAATCGTCACCATCAGAAATAATGCTGTTCGTGTAACGTGCGGCTAATAAAGTTTTTTGCTGCTCTAAATACTTCAAAATCTGAACGTCAGCAGTGCTTGTGGTTTCGGGGTCTGCCACAAATTTTTGGGTACGCTTCAACTTATCAATTTCATCGCGCAATTTTTGTAAATCACTTAAAACGCGCTCTTCAAACGTGCGGGCGTGCACAGGCAAGGGCACACTGTCAGCTTTTAGACGGTAATAATCAGCCGCCACATTGAGCACGGCACGAATTGAATTTTGCTTGACGATATTTTCAACTTCTTCAGGCATCAATAATTCTTCAATATCAATCTGATAAGGCACAGCTTTGGCGGCAAGAATTTCTGTTAATTCGCGTTCGCTGGGGCGGTTTAAATAAATCTGATTTTGTGCAATGCGGTCGGTGATAGAGCTGTCGAAAAAATGCTGAAAATGTTTCCAACGATCAGGAAACAGAGTCACAATAATCAAACTGTTTGAAACTTCAGTGAATAATTGTTTCAAAGCCGCGCCAAAACTGCGTAATAAATTTTCATGATCGCGCAAACTTTCGAGCTGGTCGAACACAATAATTAAAGGCTGATCTTCAATTGACAGTTTGCTGAATACGCGAATCGCTTGCAGCGCGAATTCTTCACGATCCATGCTTTCTGACCAATTACTTAGCCCAATATTTTTTAATTCATCTTCATCAACTTCTTGACCCGCCAACCATTTTCGTACTAAATCACGTTTACTCGCCTCGGTATAACTGCAAAACTTAATCAAGCCTTTAATCACATCACAGCCATAATTGCTAAATCCATACTGATTTGTCCACCATTCGGTGGTGTGCTTTTCAATAAATTTCCAATTATTTCGATATTGATCCGAGCCTTCTTTACCCAACACCTTGTAAATACTGAGATGATCTTCATCAATACGCTTCAGCAATAGTTCATGTTTATTGCTGGCAGTCACGCTGGCTTTTGCAAAATGTTCCAGCACAATTCGTGAAAAACTGTGTGCTAATAAAAACTCAAGCTGTGAATATTCGCTATTCGGTACAGTTTCCATGAAAGATTCTAAAATACGGCAATAAATGTGATGGATAACCGTCTCAGGATGGTTGGGCTGTCGAATAAATAACAGGCGATTATTTTTCAAAACTTCATGCGCAAGCCGCATAATCAGGTGAGTTTTGCCATTACCCGCTTCACCAATCACTAACGCGCCCTTGCTCTGATGATTCGGATCACGTTTGATTTCTTCGAGAATGGTGGTGAAACGTGAAAATTCATGTTCATAAACTTTCGGCATATCCACATGATATTCAAAGGGATTATCGACGCGACTATCGCCAAAAGGATTGGGCTTGCCGTGCAATTGCTGTTTTAATTGCTCAGATTTGAGCTTGCGATATAACAAATAAGTGAATTGAGTATCATAACGTGCGGTGTGGGCGACATCTCTATTGTAAGCGCGCTTATCCCAATGCAAGTCGAGGTGTTTGCAGAGATATTCTAAACTGTGTCCGTTTATATCGGGATATTCTTGTTTGGCTAAATTATAAGTACAAACAAAATCAAGCTGTTCCCACAAAATGCCCGCTTGCTGACAGGCTTGTTGCAAAACTTCACGATCATGATCCGCATAATGACAAACCACTTGTTTGCCACGCGCCAAAGCAAAAAATTCTTCTAATACGGTGAGTAAGGGTTTTGCCCGCCACGTATCGGTATTACTTAAAGCTTCTTGCACAAACACATTGTAAAGTTCATTGCCGTGACGGTCTAAAATTGCAAGTTCACGTAAAAACTCTTTCCCTTCAGTATCTAATACGATGAAATCTTGCATGTTAAACCGTCTCCTTGGTGGGGCTGTAAAAAGCATCTGAACTGTCACTTGCTTAAATTCGTGAAAATTTGGACAGTCCGAAATAATCGAGTATTGTAATGCTTAATGAAAAAAGTGGTAATACTAAAATGATAAGGATTTTGTCACAAAAAATATTAAGCTTTTTTCTGTAATTCCTTCATTCAGACAAACAGTTTTAACTCCCTTTAGAAGCTTGGAAGTTTAACCCAGTAGTTTTCTTCTTTCTCAAAAAATGCCAAACTTGCCCCCATTGTTTATCCCTACGGAGCTTTGATAACTTCATGAGCCAATTGCCTTTATTGAAAAGTCGGCGATTTCTTCCGCTGTTTTGGACACAATTTTTAGGCGCGTTTAACGACAACGTCTATAAAAATGCCTTGGTGATTTTGATTATTTTCCAAAATGCCAGCCTGTTTGGACTCGACAGCAACCAACTGGTGACCATGAGCGCGGGTATTTTTATTCTGCCCTATTTTTTATTTTCTGCCACGGCGGGACAGTTAGCCGATAAATATGAGAAATCACGGCTGATTCGTTGGATTAAAATTTTAGAAATCATCATTATGCTATTGGCAATTGCAGGCTTTTATTTTGCCGATGTGTTCAGCTTGATCGTGCTGTTATTTTTGATGGGGGCGCAAGCGACTTTATTCGGACCTTTGAAATATGGGATTTTGCCGCAGCATTTGCACGAAAATGAATTGATGGCAGGCAACGGCTTGATTGAAATGGGCACGTTCTTAGCCATTTTATTGGGTACGATTTTGGGCGGCGTGGTGGTTGCCATTCAGCCCAATGGCAGTCTAATTGTGGCGGGCGTGGTGGTTTTTATTTCAATTTTGGGCTGGTTTGCAAGTTTATGGATTCCGCCCGCCGAAGCCGCCGATCCGAAGATTAAAATCAATTGGAATATCGCTTATGAAACCTGGCATACTTTGCAATATGGCGCGGAAAATCGCAGCGTATTCTTAGCTTTATTAGCGATTTCATGGTTTTGGCTGGTGGGCGCAACGTTTTTATCGCAATTCCCTGCTTATAGCAAAGAAGTCCTGCACGGCAATGAACACGTTATTACTTTGCTTTTAACCGTGTTTTCCATTGGCATCGGCACGGGTTCAACTTTGTGCGACAAGCTTTCGGGCGGGCGGGTTGAATTGGGTTTGGTGGTGTTGGGCGCAATCGGCATTAGCGTGTTTTCTGTGGATGTGTATTTTGCCAGCCAAGGTTTGGCACAATTTGCCGCAACTGTGCCCTTAATTGATGTGAGCGTATTTTTGGCAAACGTCTCCCATTGGCGAGTTTTGGCAGATTTACTGTTAATTGGTTTGTTTGGCGGTTTTTACATCGTGCCTTTATATGTGTTGATGCAGCAACGCAGCAATCCGCATCATCGTTCACGGGTGATTGCTGCCAACAATATTTTGAACGCGCTGTTAATGGTGCTCTCAGCTTTGGCGACGGTGTGGATGTTAAAAATGGGCATGAATTCGCCACAAATCTTTTTAGTGACAGGCATCAGCAGTGCGGGGGTGACGTTTGTATTATTCCTGTTGCAGCCTGAATTTATACAAAGCTTTTTGAGATGGTCGGGGTTGCGTAAAGTTTAATTGCAGATTTAACTGCGCCCCTAAATCCCCTAAAAGGGACTTAAAACCGTGTTAATTTTTATCTTTAGCCCCCATTAGGGCGTTGGGGGCGCAGTTAAATCTCAACTTTCCAACAAGCGCGGCATCACTTCTGCCAAGTTGCAAGGCTGCGTGCGATAGTCTAATTGCATTTTAATCAGCTTATCCCAACCCGTTTTACACGCGCCTGTCGAACCGGGCAGACAAAATATATACGTGCCATTTGCAACGCCCGCCAATGCCCGCGATTGAATTGTGGATGTGCCGATTTCTTCATACGAAAGGTAGCGGAACATTTCCCCAAAACCTTCTAATTGTTTATCCAACAAGGGCGCAATCGCTTCAGGCGTACCATCGCGACCTGTCACCCCTGTGCCACCTGTGCTGATAATCACTTGAATTTCAGGATTGGCAATCCATGCAGAAACCACCGCCCGAATTTTATAAATGTCATCAGGCGCGATTTGTTTAGCGGCGAGTTTGTGCCCTGCCGTGCTGAGGCGTTCCACCAGCGTTTGCCCTGAAGTGTCGTTGGCTTCAGTGCGGCTGTCAGAAACGGTCAAAATTGCTATGTTCAGTGGAATAAATTCGCGAGTCATTTTTTATCCTTACCGCATGAAATAAATGTGTTTTATAAAATAGGGGGTTAAGTTTTAACAAAGCTATTATCGAATATTTTCCAGAAAATATAATTACTTTATCCTGCTGTTGTGCATGAAAATTCGGTAGATTAATTAACCTCTTGTTTAGACAAATACAACTGTTGAACAGAAACTCCTTTTCTAAAACCGATTTTTGGTCTTTAATTTGCCTAACTGTTTCAATTCTATAATTTCATAATGGGGAATAAACTCCCTAGGATATTAAAAATGTGGCACTTCATTCGTTTATTTTTATTTTGCCTGAGTTTATGGGGGCTGAGCCTGTCTAGTCAGGCTGCCACCATCTCAGTCAATACGCTTGCTGATAACACTACAAGTGGTGACAGTCTTTGTACCTTACGGGAAGCTATTATCAGTGCTAATACGGGTTCTGCGGGTAGTTCAGGCTGCACAATCACTGGTTTTGGCACAAGTTATATAATTCAATTGGTGGTGACTGGAACTATCAATCTAGCTTCTGAATTACCTGCGATTACTTCAGACATCACACTTAAACAGTCCACGAGCGGCGCATCTGCTGGAAATTTTGTTATCCGGGGCGGGGTGGGATTTCGGATTATAAGAGTAAGCAGCGGCACAGTTCAATTTATCGATCTCTCTATGGTGAGTGGTAATGCGATTGATGGAGGGGCCTTATACATTGACAGTCCTGCAAACGTGACTCTCGTCAATGTTGCGATTCAAGGTAACAACGCAAGCAATTCAGGCGGTGGGATTTATAACAATGGTACTTTGACACTGCAAACTAACAGTATTGTTAAAAGTAATACTGCCAGCATCAGTGGGGGGGGAATTCATAATCAGTCGGGTACGCTTACAATAGATGCCAGTCAAGTTGGGACTGCAATTGATCCAAATACAGTAAATGGTGCGTCAGGCAGCACCCATGTGGGGGGCGGAATTGCCAATTTTAACGGCACGTTAAATATCAATAATACCTCAAAAATTTGTTCAAATACTGTTGTTTATTCGGCGGGTAATGCCTTAGGCGGTGGGATTTATAGCAGTGAGGGCACGGTTACTATCAGCAGTAATAGCGAAGTTTGTAATAACTCCACCACCAGTGACAACGGTTCGGGACAAAGTCACGGTGCAGGGATTTATAGTGTTGCTACAATAGCGGGGACGACAAATCTCACGATTCAATCAGGCAGTAAAGTTTATGGAAATATTGCTTCAGGTTTGACAGTTAACAATCGAGGAGGCGGGATTTATCAAACAGGGTCACGCGATTTAGTAATTAGTGCTGCCTTTATTGGAACCGCTGGCAATCCTAATACAGCCACATATGGTGCGGGGATTTATAACGATAAGAGCAATGTTACAATTCAAAGTGGCACAGAAGTTTGCTATAACGAAGCCAGTAATTCACTCATAAATAGTACGGGTGGCGGGATTTATAATGATACAGGTAACACAAACAACCAGTTACAGATCAATAATAGTACGTTTTGCTTCAACACAACCAATGGTTCATCCAGCAGTGCAGGCGGTGCGATTGCCAACTATGGGAGCGGAAGTAATCCCAACCTAGTCATTCAAAATAACAGTCAGTTTTATGGGAATCAAGTGACAGGAAGTCCTTATCCAGTCGGGGGGGCAATTTATAATTACTCCACAGCAGGCGTGACTATTGACAATAGCACCATAGGTACCGAGGCTAATCCTAATAAAGCTCAAGATGGGGCAGGGATTTACAATGGGGCAGGTCTACTTACTGTACAAAACAACAGTATTATTAGTTATAACCTTGCCAGTGGAGATGGGGCAGGGATTTATAATGCAGCCACTTTAGCGGTTAATAACAGTACGCTTTCTTATAACAATGCCACCAATGCGGGGGGTGGAATTAATAATTCAGGTACTATTAGCTCCTTTAGTAACTCTAAATTAATCTATAATTTGGCAAGTACAGGCAGTGCCTTCTATCAAGCTGCGTCCGCGCTAGGTGCTACTTTTGGCACAAATAACTGCATCGTGCAGAATTTTAATTCTACCGATGACGTGTATAACGATCCCACAAATCCCGTGCAAAGTATGAACGGCGTGTGGTGGGGTTCAAGTGATGGGGCTTCAGGCGGCACATTAACGGGGCATGGTGAAAGTATCTCTAATGTAAGCCAAGGGACTTTTTTAACGACAGCCCCCACAGGTTGTCCTGACCCTGCTTACAGTTCTAGCCCTGCCACAGGCACAATTAATCTCGGCACAACCGCTGTAAGCACGCCCATTACCACAAGTATTAACATTACTGAAGGCGGTAATGCTGATTTATGGGTGAAACTGGCAGGCGGCAGTCTCGCAAGCGCATTAACGGGGACAAATGCCGCAGATTTCACAGTGTTAGGAAGTTTCCCACTGCATGTGACACAAAGCACCTCACAAACTATCACCGTGCAATGCACACCCAGCGCGACTGGCACACGGACAGCCACCTTGACCTTGGAAACCACCGCATCGCTCTTGCCCACGGGAAATAACCAAAAGATTTATAACTTGCAATGTAATACCCCCGCAGGTGCTGGTTTTTCCTCAACTCCCACGCCAAGCACCGCCCTTAATTTTGGCAGTGTGAATCTTGGCAGCAGTGCGGCTCAAAACATCAGTGTTTCAGAAACAGGTTCAGCCGCACTCAACGTGAGTTTAGTTTCATTATCAGGTGTAAATGCGAGCGAGTTTAGCGTGAGTGGTTTGCCCTTCAAAATTCTTGATGGGGACGCAGCCCGCACAATTGGCGTGACTTGTACACCGACAGCCGCAGGCACACGCACAGCAACTTTAACCCTGAGCACCGATGATCCTGCAAAAACAAGCGTCAGCTATCCGCTATCTTGTTCAGGTGTTACACCTTCTACAAACCCAGTATTTAATTCAAACCCGCTCCCCAGCGTTGGACTGAGTTTCGGCAATGTTTCCACCACCACAGGCGCAAGCCAAACGATCAGCATCACCAATACGGGCAACGCTGCTTTAAACGTCAGTTTAAGTAGTTTGGGGGGCGCGAATGCGGCTGATTTCAGTGTCATTGGCTTGCCTTTAAGTATCGTGAATGGTACGCCTGCACAAAATATCACCGTCAGTTGTAAACCCAGCGCATTGGGAACACGTACCGCAACTTTGAATTTAAACACCAATGATCCTGCACAAGTCGCTATCAGTTATAACTTGACTTGTACCGCAGCAGGCACAACAGTTTGTGACACGCAAAAGCAAATTCCCATCCCTCAATGTAATGCTTTGTTGAATTTATATAATTCGACCAACGGCGCAAATTGGACAGATAAAGCCAGTAATCAATGGTTGAGTGCACAGCCTTGTACTTGGGCAGGAGTTGGCTGTGTTGCAGGACAAGTGATTTCCTTAAGTCGTAGCCAACAAAACTTAATTGGGACATTGCCAAGTTTGGCGGGTTTAGCGGCTTCTTTAACCGCATTGAATTTATCCGATAACCAACTCTCGGGCGTGCTCCCTGATTATCTGAGCTTTAGTAAATTACAAGACCTTGATTTAAGCAGCAATTTACTGAGTGGTGCAATTATTGGTTTGCCAAGCAGTTTGAAAACCTTGCGTTTAGATAATAATCAGTTGGAAGGCATTATTCCTGACCTGACCCCGTTGACAGGCTTAAACTTTTTGAATTTGGATTTTAACAAACTGGTTGGGGAAACCGCAGGTTCTGCCACGGCGATGCAAGCCACATGGCGTCTCACACAAACCATGATGCCGACTAATGTCAAAGCCACGCCCCTCTCGGCGACACAAGTGCAAGTGACATGGACACTGATTAACTACATCACTGACAACGGCTTTTATCGGGTGAAATATGCGACCACAGCGGGCGGCCCATACACAATATTCCCCACCACAACGACCAGTAAATCTGTCAATAATTTAACCGTGACCGGCTTAACGGCAAATACACAATATTATTTCGTGGTGGAAACGATAACCCAACCCCATTTAAGACAGCGTAGCCAATTAATCAGCGCGCCTAGTGCGGAAGTTGCTGCCAAAACCTTAACCACTGCGGCAAAATTCAGCACGATTCCTGCCATCGGTTCGAGCTTGAATTTAGGCGTTGCTGATTTTGGCAACCCCAGCACCAGCAGTGTGACCGTGATTAATTTAAGCAACACCGTACTCACCGTGAGTGCCAGTATCAGCGGAACCAATGCCGCTGATTTCAGTGTCACGCCAAGCAGTGCTAGCATTGCGGGTAGCAGTGCAGGCGTTACGCCATTACAACAATTATTCGTGGTGCAATGTCGTCCTGCGGCAACCAGCTTTGGCGCGCTCAGTGCCACTTTGAACTTGGCAACGAATGACCCCGCACAAGCCAATGTGACTTATCCCTTGAGCTGTCAAAGCAATAATAAGCAAGTGGTGAATAATCCCCCCACCGACATTACTTTGTCGAACAGTTCGATCAGTGACAGTTTGGTGGGCGGCGGTTTGGTGGGCTTATTGAAAACCCAAGACCCTGATGCTACGGATAGCTTTACCTACACTTTAATCGACAGTGCTACGGGTGTCTTTGCTTTAAACGGCAATGAGTTACACACGGCAGCAGGTGCAATTTTAGATGGCGCAACCCGTCCCAGTTATACGATTAAAGTGCGTAGTACCGATTCTGGTGGCTTATTCATTGAAAAAAGCTTAACAATTAGTGTGTTGTCGTCAACAAACAGCATTTTCACTGGCGAAATTGCCAGCGACAGTGGCACGATTGCCAGTAATTTAAGTTTGGAAGCATCGGAAAACTTCAAGCTGACAGGACATATTCAACCTGATAATCGTCATGTGGGGCAATCCGCAAGCATACTGGTTACTTATACTTGGAATAGTGCAGGCACTACGCCGCGCCTGATTCCTGTGACCTTGGCAAAAAATCAGGTTTTAAGCGCGAAAATGGATTTGACCTTGTTCCAAGGTAATTTAACAGGACTTTCGGGGGTGTTTAATGTGCATCTCAGTTATCGCTTGGATAGTAGCGGTAAAGAACTGGGCGGCGACATTGCGCGTTTAGAATTGCAGGTAAATCATGCACCGACAGACATTAGTTTATCGGCGACAAGTTTGAGTGAAGACAGCGTAGAGGGCAGTTTGATTGGGAAATTTAGCACAATTGATGCCGACAAGCGCGACCATTTTGTGTATGGTTTGGTGGGCACAGAGCAATTTATCCCCTTCAAAATTGTTGGCGATGAATTACGTGTTACGAACAACTTTTTACTGAATGCGAAAACCTCGCCGCAATATCAGTTCACAGTACGCAGTGTCGATTCTTTTGGCAGTTTTACTGAAAAAAACTTTACCATCAATGTGCAAACTGCTGACAGCTTGCCCACTGAAATTGGTTTAACCAATCACAACATTTTAGAAGCCAGTCATTACGGCGCAGTGGTGGGACGCTTGTTTACCCGTGAACGCCATCCCTACAGCTATCAGTATGAATTGCTGGATGATGCGGGCGGACGTTTTGCTCTGCATCAAGATTTGCTGATGGTGTCGAATGGCGATTTACTGCAATATGAAGTGCAACCTCAACACAGTGTGACAGTACGCAGTACCAATGTGACCACAGGGAAAACTTTGGAGCAAAGCTTCGCGATTGATTTGATTAATATTCCTAACATTCATCTGCAAGCCAGTTTCCGTGATGCACAGGGCGCGGTGTTGGATAAATCAAGTTTTTCGGCTAACGAGTTTTTGAATCTGTCTTTGCGCTTGTATCCTGAATCAACCCACAAGGGTAAAACGGTGGATTTAATTCTGGTTGGAGTATTCCTGCCCAATGACGCACCTGATAATTACACCTTGCTCATGCTGAATCCTGATTTTAACTTAGCGATTTGGGATGGGGATTTTGCACATTTACAAAGTGCGGGCAAAATCGTGTTAGATGCACAACACGATTTCCAATTGTGGAATGCAGCCTTGCCCGCTGTGAATGGCAAACTCGCGATTTTCCTAGGCTATCGTTTGGATTCGGGAGAAGTATTTTATCAACCGCAAGCGATTAGTTTGGAAATTCACTAATCACTTAGTAAAACGTAGCCTGTATGGAGCGCAACGAAATGCGGGCTACGTTTTCTGTTGTTGGGCAACTTGAAAAGCAAAGGGGAAATTGTGGAGGGGTATTTTAACTATACTTTCGTAGGCTAAAGACCATACAATATGAGTTTCAGATAAATAAGACGGCATTGAAGTTTAGTAAAATGTAAATTATTCGATGCTCAATAAAATTACCAAGTTATTAGAGTGAATATATGAAATTAGTATCAGTCTCAATTAAAAACTTTCGTTGCTACAAGGATGAATTTACCCTGTCTATTGGAGATTTAACAACTTTTATCGGTAGGAATGATATTGGAAAATCAACTGTGTTAGAAGCATTAAATGCATTTTTTAATGATGTGCTTGAACAGGCTGACCTTAATACTCAATGCAATGAGAATGAGCTAGTGGAAATAACATGCGAGTTTTTAGGGTTTCCAGAAAAAATTACAATTGATAGCAGTTCAGAAACAACTTTTAAAGATGAGTACTTACTCACATCTAGAAATAATATTAAGAAAGATTGCTGAGCTGTGTCAGTAAATTTAGCCAACGGTGGGTATAAACACAGCAACAGTTCAAAACAGAAATCCCCATGCAAAAAGTCGCCTCTCTACGCTATGAAGTTATCTTCAAAAAAGCCTTTTGCGATGTTGAAGTATTCAAAGCCTTTGCAAAAGATTTTCTCGGCATCGACTTAAAAATAGACAAAGTTCAAACTGATAAAAAGTTTGACTCGCCTATTAGTAATGTCGATTTTCGCTTTGATTTGTACGCAGAAGATGAGGACAATCGCGTAATTGTGAATATTTAACTATTTTTAATCAAATAGTTAATCGCTGTAGTTATTTAACTATATAATATATCTAATATTTATCTCCTTTGACGTAGCCATCTTTAGAAACTTAGACGTGCAGTTAGATTTAATCCCTTTTCAGCTTATTTTAAGCTGACTTGTTTAACATTCATCCACAGCAGAAATCCCTTGAGTGAAAACAGCATGAGATTATTATTAATAGAAGATGATGCACTGATTGGGGACGGCATTCAGGCAGGCTTAAATCAAATGGGTTATGCCATTGATTGGGTGCAAGATGCGGAAGCTGGTGAACATGCACTGAATATAGAAAGCTACGACGGCTTAATTCTCGATGTGGGTTTACCGCGTCAAAGTGGCTTAAGTTTGTTGAAAAAATTACGCAGTGCAGGTAATGAATTACCCGTGTTAATTCTCACGGCGCGCGACAGTATTCACGATAAAATCAAAGGTTTAGACATGGGCGCAGATGATTATATGATTAAGCCCTTTGATTTAGAAGAGCTTGCCGCACGGCTACGGGCAATTTTGCGCCGTGCTCAAGGACGCGCAAGCCCTTGTTTAGAACATGGTTCTTTGCGACTCGACCCCGCTGCAAAAATCCTTACTTTGGATGCAGAACCTATCGCGCTTTCTCAAAAAGAATTATTAATTATCCAAACTCTGCTCGAAAATATTGGCAAAATCATGTCGCGCAATCGTTTGGAAGAAAGTCTTTATGGCTGGGACGATATGATCGAAAGCAATGCGGTTGAAGTGCATATTCATCATTTACGCAAAAAATTGGGTAAAAATCTGATTCGCACCATTCGCGGCATTGGCTACATGATTCCTAAATTATCATGAATGTGTCTTTACAACACCGTTTGTTATGGCTGTTGCTGAGCGTGATTACATCGGTCTGGTTATTGGCATGTTGGTCTATTTATAAAGATACTCAAGATGAAGTCGAAGAACTGTTTGATGGCAATCTCGCTCAAACTGCCAAAGTGCTTTATCGCTTGTTGGAACATGAAATCTTAGATCATGACAATGCGCATTTTTTAACGCAAGCATTAGAATTAAAACATCGTTATGAACGTAAAATTGCGTTCTCAGTCCGCAATAATGCAGGCGAACTTCTCGCAAGTTCTTCTAACATATTGAAATTTCCCGCTGAAATGGATAGCGATGGCTATCATGATTATATCGCAAAGCCCTATAATTGGCGTGTCTTCACCTTCAAAGCCAAATATGGTTTAGTGCAAACTGCAGAACGTTATGATGTACGCAATGAACTCGTCAACGAAGTCAGTTTACATACCTTAAAAAATTTATTATTTGCCTTGCCGTTATTGGCGATTCTCATCTGGTTAAGTATTGGGCGGGGTTTAAAACCGCTGAAACAAATCACTTATGAACTTACCTTGCGTACGCATGATCAATTACAGCCCGTGAGCACGCAAGCTGTCCCTGTGGAAATTAAAAGCGTGATTGATGCCTTGAATAGTTTATTCCAGCGTTTGGAAAATGCTTTTGAAAATGAACGCCGCTTTACAGCTGATGCTGCTCACGAATTACGCACCCCCTTATCAGGTCTGAAAGTACAAGCCCAAGTCGCTTTACGTAGCGAAGACCCACAAGTACGCCAGCAAGCTTTGCAAAAAATCCTGATTGGTGTAGATCATGCGAGTCATTTGGTTTCGCAATTATTGACTTTGGCACGCATGGACAGTCCTCAACCTTTGTCAATTAAAACCATTGACTTACAGAAAGTGGTTCAACAAGTATTAAATAATTTAATGGAAAAAGCCTTAGAAAAAAATCAAGACTTGGGTTTGATGGTGCAAACTGAAAATACCTTGATACAAGGCAATGCGGAAGCTTTGGAAATTCTTTTGAGGAATTTTGTGGATAATGCGCTGCGTTACACGCCTGAATTGGGTGAAGTGACTGTCAGCATCGTACAAGTGGCAATGGGCGCATTATGTTTAAGCGTCAGCGACAACGGTATCGGCATCGCGCCAGAGCAGCGTGAGAAAATCTTTGAGCGTTTTTATCGCGGCAATCATCAGCATATTCAAGGCAGTGGTTTAGGCTTATCTATTGTGCAACGCATTGCAGAATTACATAATTTACGGATTGAATTGTGTGATCCGCCCCAAGGTTCGGGTTTGGTGGTGAATGTGTATTTTCCCGTGGTGGAAAAATTAGATATGCACGCTCTTTGATTTAAAATCTAAAACAAGCCCCTAAATCCCCTAAAGGGGACTTAAAACCGCTTTAAATTTATCTTTAGCCCCCTTTAGGGAGTTGGGGGCTTGTTTTAAATCTTCACAGTTCGGCACGATCTTAAATCCCCCTCATTCCCCCTTTTTCAAAGGGGGAGGTTAAAACGCATTTTGAAGTTTTCTAGGAGATTTAAGGGCGCAGTCAGGACTTTAAATCTTGGCGGGTAATTTAAATAATTGCTGATAGGCATTGACGTGTTGAAAGCCCAATTGTGCACCATAAAACGGTAAAACGGGTTCTAGCGGACAAGTAAACGGTTTTGGATTGGGTAGATTTTCATAACTGGAGCGCACACGACACTGGGCAATGTTTACCCAGCTTTGCAGTGCGCCCAAACTCAACCGTTCTGCAAAACTCATGCTAATTTTTGGGGCGTACAAACTCGGTAATTTATGCAGTTCTGCAAAACCGTGTGGCACGACATCATTGGTATTGTAAACCCGCACATAATCATTTCCTAAGTGCTGTTCAAAATAGCGATTAAATACCTTTTCCCCCAACGAAGCCCCTGCAAAGGTCACACACGACAATTTTGCCACCGAATTTTTATCCCACAACGGCATCGGGCTATAAATTTCATTATGCGGCAATGGCGTTGTGCCTTGAGTTTGTTTAAACCACAATGCCAAGCCCGCAGCAATTGCCCCACCCAAACTGTGCCCTGTAAATTGAATATTGATTGCACCATTCTGCGTTAAGCTCGCCAAATAATTGACCAAGGAAACGCCCGCTTGTGGCAAGGGCGCGTAGCCTTCAGGCGTTGCAGTGGGTGGAACGGTGTTCAGCACGATTTTTAATGCTGTCGCCGTTGCTTGGGAAATATGAGGTGTGGGTGTTATTGGTGTTGGAGTCACCCAAGGGGTGAAATGCACATCAAAATCTTCAACCAACCATTCCCAAGGATTGTCGGAATTTGTGCCGCGTGTGGCAACAATATAATTGCTGGGGTTTGAGCGTGATTGTGCAACAAAACTGAGGTTTGCTTGGCGTTTGGCTAAGGCATCGGAACAATACAGGGCTGGCCCCCAAACGATTTGCCAGTCATTATTTAGATGGGGATAAGTGGGTAAAATTTCATTAAGACGCTGTGCGGTTTTAAAAACGGTGCTGGAGTCAATTGCAAAAGATTCGCCCGCATAGGTTAAAAATGCCATGCTTGCGTTGATGTATTCGGTGGGGGTGAACATAAGCAGCCTCTGTTTAACGTAAGTTCAACGAAAGAAGATGAGTGCTATTTAAATTATTTTGAGGACTGGCAGTCCTAAACTTCGTTCTTATTTTAGAACTGATAGATTCTAAAAAACTATCAGCTCTAAAAATGCAGTTTAGTTTTCTTATTCTGCTTTTTCTAACTTTTTCGACTTGCTTTCGTACATAGCGATAATTGCGGTCAGCTGTTCTGCATACTGATAAATGCCATCCACGCTTTCGATTGGAAATTTCGCCTCTTTGCGTTCTTCACCGACGAATACCACTAAACTCAGGCTTTTCGGATTATTGAAATACAGGCGACAAATCGGCTTACGGCTGTTGTCATCTAATAAAATGCCGCAATAACTCAAAGTATCGCGCATCACTACCCGATTTAAATCGACTACGGTGCGCACGATGCTTTTCACAATGTGAAAGCCTTCGATTTCTTGTTCTGTGGTCACGATGCCTATCTTTTCAGGTACGACTTCTTCCACCACAGGAGGCTGTGCAACGACGACAATAGGAGCTTTTTCTTCAACCATTGCCGACTTCAGGCGTTCATTAAGCCACTCATTCATAAACTGCATGAATGCCCGTTTTACCAATTCGTTAAACTGTTGTTTCACCGTGGCAGTTAATCTGCCGCCATAAACCTGAGTGGCAATCAGTTTGATAAATTCTTCACTGGGATTTTGGATTTGTTCAGCCAGAATCTTCTTGATTTCACGGGTGTATTTTAACTCTGTCGCCGCCGTTAAAATCTCATCCAAATTGAAGGAACTCTTACTAAAACGCTTGAGTTCTTCTATTTGGGTCTCGCGCAAATCCACAAGATTGATTTCTAAAAAGGGCTTGTTATCCATCTTGTTAGGTTCTTCAATATCTGAGAAAAACCGATAGATCATGCCATTGGTCAGAATCCCAAAACGGGCTTTAGTCACTGAGAAATAACGGTACAATTGCGAGGCGTGTTTTTCCTCTAAATCTGTCCCACACTGTTTACATTCGATCAGAATTGTGGGTTCACCATCCTTAAAGATGGCATAATCAACCTTTTCGCCTTTTTTCAGACCGACATCAGCAGTAAATTCGGGGACAACCTCACTAGGATCAAACACGTTATAGCCCAAAGCAGCTAAAAATGGCATGACAAAAGCGTTCTTAGTCGCTTCTTCCGTTTTAATCATTTCCACTTCCTTGGATAATTTTGACGAAAGTACTTTCATTTGATCAATTAAATCCATAATTTCTCCCTCACCCTCATTTTCAGAATTGATGCCGTGTTTAAAAAGCTTATAAATATTCTGTAATTGTCCCAATAATAGCAGTTCGTCTTGAAAAATCTAGTGACTTTTAAGGAATTTACGCTCGAATTAAAAATAAAGGGGGATTTATATAAGTTTGATATTGTCGAAAAACTTTCTCGCATTCCACTACGGTTCATACAGGCGACTTGCCCAATCCTTAATCCACAAAAATATCTCGTTCCATGCAAGCGATTTTTCCATTCAGACATAATCTAGTCCATAATGCACACACTCGTTAAAAACCCGCCGTTGTTGTGCACAGCCCCTTCAAATTAATTGCAACGCACAAGTTTAAACCGCAACGGCATGACTTCTTTAAACTTTTGAAAAGGTCATTTTATGAAGCATTGGAATAAAACACGGGGTTTCACCCTGATTGAAGTAATGGTGGTGGTGGTGATTTTAGGAATTCTTGCCGCGCTGGTTGTGCCGAAAATTATGAGTCGCCCCGATGAAGCCCGGATTACCAAAGTCAAACAAGATATTCGCGCTTTGGAAGCCTCCTTGAAATTATACAAACTCGATAATTTCTCCTATCCCAGCACTGACCAAGGTTTAGAAGCGTTGGTGAATAAACCCACAGGCAACCCCGAGCCGCGCAACTGGAAACAATATCTTGACCGTTTGCCTAAAGACCCTTGGGGCTTTCCATACAATTATTTAAATCCCGGTACACATGGCGAACTTGATCTGTATTCCTTAGGGGCAGATGGGCAGCAAGGCGGCACGGGCGTGAATGCAGACGTGGGCAATTGGCAATTAGACTGAGCCTAAACTCGACAACACGGATGTTTCTTAATAAAAATAAGAAGGAATAACTAGCGTGAATCCTGATATTTCAGTCTTAATCGTCTCGTTTAATACCCGCGAGACTTTGCGCCGTTGTTTACAAATTTTGCGCGAAACCAGCAATGATGTCAGTTACGAAACCATCGTGATTGATAACGCCTCCCGCGACAGCTCTGCGGACATGGTGGCAAGCGAATTTCCTGAAGTTGTACTGATTCGTAGCTCCGAAAATCTAGGCTTTGCCGCCGCCAATAATCGGGGATTTGAAATTGCACAAGGTAATTATATTGCACTGCTTAATTCCGA
This sequence comes from Thiotrichaceae bacterium, assembly GCA_028688145.1. Lineage (GTDB taxonomy): Bacteria > Pseudomonadota > Gammaproteobacteria > Beggiatoales > Beggiatoaceae > JAQTYU01. Next base: position 115,269 of record JAQTYU010000005.1, read on the forward strand.
CGCATTTCTAAGCCCCAAAGCTCTACGCACCGCATTGAATTATTTACAACAGCATCCTCGAGCGGCTTTAGTGGGCGCAAAGCTCACAGGCTCTCAGGGGGAATGGCAACCTTCGGCGCGCATGATTCCCAATATATTGGATCATGTTTTTACCTTGAGTGGATTGTCTGCAAAATATCCAAACTCTCGCTTATTTGGACGCATCGACCGCACTTGGGCAAATCCCGACGCAGATGCCAAAGTGGATTGGGTGCCCGGTGCATTTTCACTGATTCGGCGCAGTGTGCTGGATAAAATTGGCTTATTTGACGAGTGTTTTTTCTTGTATTATGAAGAAGTTGACTTGTGTTTACGCATTCAACAAGCAGGTTATGAAGTGTGGTATTTGCCTGAAATTGTGGTGATTCATTTAGGAGGGGAATCTTCTAAAACACTGACTTTAGAAGGGGAACATAGCCTTTCTAACAGCGGTGTGCAAATTAGTCTGTGGCAAATTCGCAGTGCCTTACTGTTTCATCATAAAAACTTTGGGAAAACAGAAACTTGGTTGTGGTGGCAAATCGAATACCGTTGGCATCAACTGCGGGCTTGGAAAAATCGGGTTAAACAGCCTACAAAAGCCGCGTATTCGCAGCATTTTTGCCAACTGTTGCGCCAAGCTTGGCAGGACACGCAAGGCGGTGCGATTTCTCCACCGCGTCCGTGGTAAATTGTTTTGACTTGAGAGCTGCTAGGTTTTGAAAACCTAGCAGCTCTGATTCGGGCGCATTGCCCAAATGATTTAACGCACTCTCGCCCGTTTGTAGGTCAACCACACCAACACAAATAATAAGCTTGCGCCCGCCCACAACACAATCGGCGCGGTGGGCAACCAGCTTTTTATCACTGGTGAATTGTGCTCCCCTGAAAGCAATAATCCAATGCGCAAAAAGGCTGCCACCGACAACATCGAAAACCACAAGCCTAAAATCATGCCCTCGCGCCCGGTGTTGCCAAAAAACAGCGCGGCAGTAATTCCCACAGTAAACACCCCGCCCCAGAAACCACCCATCAAAAATTGCGCAATCAGCAATTGTTCCAAACTTCCCGCCCAAGTGGCGAGTAGCGCACTGAGCGTCGTGAGCGCGCCGACCACAATCAACATCGGCAATGCACCCACGCGATTGACTAATAAACTCACGGGAAAGACGAGTAAATTGAATCCCATCCAAAACACGGTTAGTAAATAGGGTAATTGTTCTTTGCTCGCAAACTGCAATAATTGTGGCTGTGAATTAAAAGATGAATAAATTTGAAAACCCACCCCCGCAAATAAACTGGCGGTGATGAGCAAAACCGTCGGTGTTTTTTGTAAGGGGGGCATTTCTATTGCAGCAGGAGTTATTTGCTGTCTTAAACTACGTTCTACATAAATCAGTCCCAACACCGTCAACACTAAAGTGACGCTATTCAGCACAAAAGGCAGGCGTGGGTCTGTATTTGCCAACACCATGCCCAAATACGGCGCAATCGAACCCGCCACCGCTAAACCCACGGCTTGTAAAGCAACCGCAAGCGGTAATTGTGGCTTGGCGGCATATTGCCCTAACATCACCAACGGCGGCACGCGCAGGGCTGAAGATGTGAACACCCAAATAAAAATTAAGCCCAATAAGCCCGCCGCGCCCAAAGCACTGGCAGCCCACGGCATCGCAAGGAAGGCAAGACAGGAAATCAAGCTTGTGCCCACAATCAAACCGCCAAAATTGCCAATAACACGGCGCACTTTGTCAGCAGCAAAGCCTAAAGAAATATCCATGACAATAAAAATAACTTGGTCAAGCAGTAAAATTCGCCCCAGCCACTGCGCTTCTATCCCTGCTTGCGCTAATAATTGCGGGAGAAAAATCACATAAATCGTCCACGTCGTTGCAAAAAGAAATTGAATCACTGCCAAATATAAGGCGGCGTAATACGGTATTTTGGGCATGTTGTGAGCTTCCTTGATGAGTATTCCCGCACGCAGAAAATTTGAAAATCCTGCGTCGTCACTGTCGCGTTAAAAGTATAATGAATTTTTGTATGATGCACTGCAAAAACTCTATAAAATCACATGGTTTTTATGTGTAAATAACTTTTGCATTTTTGAAAAATATCGCACACAATATCCGAAAAATAAGTAATAACTATCCTAAATTGCGTATAGACCACCCCACACGCAGATAAACTTCCCACCAAAACTGAATCGAGCATATTGATATGCTCAGAGTAGCCTTGTGATACTGCTATGAAATTTATATCATGGTACTCATGAGTGTTAGCCATTATTAGAGCTAACCCAAGCTATTTAAATCCTGTGACGGATTAGACATGTACAAGCCCTACATATCTCGGTCACGGGTTGGTAATTCATTGTTATAACCTTAAGGAAGTTGAGTATGCCAATATGTGTGGCGGTACCAAAAGAACACACGGCAGGTGAGCGGCGTGTGGCATTAGTACCCGAAGTTGCAGCACGTTTAGCAAAGCTGGGCGTGAAAGTCCTGATTGAAAAAGGCATGGGAGAATCTGCCTTCTTCAAAGATGCGGCTTATGCAAATGTCGAAGTGATTGAAGACAGTGCAAGTTTATATCAACGCGCTGACGTGGTGTTGCGTGTGCAACCACCCACTGAAGCCGAAATTGCACAAATGAAAGCAGGCACGGTGTTAATCGGTTTTATGGCAGCGCACCATAATCCTGAACGGGTTGCCGCCTTACGTGATAAAAAAATCACCAGCTTGGCGGTGGAATTAATTCCACGTATTTCGCGTGCGCAGTCGATGGACGCTTTGTCCTCACAAGCGGCGGTTGCAGGCTATAAAGCAGTGATTATGGGGGCAGATTTAGCCAGCGTATTTTTCCCGATGTTGACCACCGCAGCAGGCACGATTCGCCCCGCGAAAGTGTTAGTCATCGGTGCAGGGGTTGCGGGTTTACAAGCGATTGCGACCGCCCGCCGTTTGGGCGCAGTGGTTGAAGCTTATGACGTGCGCTCTGCGACTAAAGAACAAGTGCAATCTTTAGGCGCGAAATTCATCGACGTAGAAGTGAAAGCGGATGGTCAAGGCGGCTATGCGCGTGAATTAACCGCCGAAGAAAAGCAAAAGCAACAAGCGATTTTAGCCAAACACATTGCCGCCTCGCATGTGGTGATTACCACTGCGGCTATTCCCGGTCGTCCTTCTCCCAAAATCATCAGCCGTGAAATGGTAGAAGGGATGCAACCTGGAGCAGTAATTATTGATATTGCTGCCGAAGGCGGCGGTAACTGTGAATTAACCGAATCTGGAAAAACCCTTGTGCACAATGGCGTAACTATTCACGCACCGCTGAATGTGCCCAGTCAAGTCCCGATTCACGCCAGCGAAATGTACGCGAAAAACTTGTACAACCTGTTATCGCCCTTCATTAAAGAAGGCGAGTTGAAATTAGATTGGGAAGATGAAGTGCTGATCGGTAGCGTGTTGACCCATGACGGGGAAATTAAACACGCCCCCACCCGCACGCTGGTAGAAGGAGCTCAAAAATGATTGAAGGTTTTGTCGCGTTATACATTTTCATGTTAGCCGCGTTCACGGGTTATGAAGTGATTTCTCGTGTGCCTGTGATTTTGCACACCCCGTTAATGTCAGGTTCTAACTTCGTGCACGGCATTGTGTTAGTCGGTGCAATGGTTGCCCTCGGTCAAGCAGACACCACCTTATCCCAAGTCATTGGATTTATTGGGGTGGTGTTGGCGGCGGGAAATGCGGTTGGCGGTTATGTTGCCACCGAACGCATGTTAGACATGTTCAAGAGCCGTAAGGGAGATCAAAAGTGAGCAATACCACCACTTTAGAACAAGCCTTAAGCCAGCATAAAAGCAGCTTACAACAACTTGAACAAGTCGCCGCTTCTTATACACCAAAAGAAACTATGGTTGCACCTTCAGCATTAATGCCTGTGATTGAAGTTTTCTATTTCGCTGCCGCAATTTTATTCATTCTCGGCTTGAAACGCATGAGTTCGCCCGTCACTGCACGCGGCGGGATTGTGTGGGCAGGGATTGGGATGGTGTTGGCAACGCTGATTACCTTCTTACATCCACATACGGGCAATTATTTATTAATTACCGTGGCAATTGCTTTGGGTTCTGTGATTGCGTGGGTGTCTGCGAAACGGGTTGCCATGACTGACATGCCGCAAATGATTGCCTTGTATAACGGCATGGGTGGCGGTGCTGCGGCAGCGATTGCGGCAGTGGAATTATTCAAAGGCAGTAGCCACGGTGCAACCGCACAAGCTTTAGCCGTCGTCGGTGGTTTAATTGGTTGCGTGTCGTTCTCTGGTTCAGGCGTTGCGTTTGCAAAGTTGCAAGGTTGGATGAATAAAGCCTTCACTTTCCCCAAACAACAATGGTTAAACCTTGCCTTGTTCGTGATTACTTTAATCGTTGGCGGCGCAGTGATTTTCAAAGGCGCGGCAGCAGGCTTGACGCTGGTGACGGTGTTCTTTGTGCTGGCTTTGGTATTTGGGATTTTGATGACCCTGCCAATTGGTGGCGCAGATATGCCCGTGGTGATTTCTTTATTCAATGCGTTGACAGGTTTAGCCGTGGCATTTGAAGGCTTTGTGTTGAACAATGCCGCAATGATTATTGCAGGTACAGTGGTTGGCGCGTCGGGTACTTTATTGACGCAGTTAATGGCTAAAGCGATGAATCGCCCCATCAGCAATGTGTTGTTCAAGAGCTTTGGTAAAGCCAGCGGTGAAGCTTCTGAAGAAATCACGGGTTCTATGAAGGAAATGAGTGCCAATGACGTTGCCAGTATGCTTAGCATCAGCAGCCAAGTGGTGATTGTTCCCGGTTACGGCATGGCGGTGGCACAAGCGCAGCATAAGGTTTGGGAATTAACCAAGCTGTTGAATGAGCGTGACATTGAAGTGAAGTTTGCGATTCACCCCGTGGCGGGACGGATGCCGGGACACATGAATGTGTTGTTGGCTGAAGCGGGCGTGCCTTATGACATTATTTTTGACTTGGACGAAATCAACGAAGAATTCCCACAAGCCGATGTGGTGCTGGTAATTGGGGCAAATGACGTGGTGAATCCTGCGGCACGTACTGATAAAAACAGCCCGATTTATGGGATGCCGATTCTGAACGTCGATAAAGCGAAAAATGTGGTCGTGATCAAACGCGGTCAAGGTACGGGCTTCTCGGGCGTGGAAAACTTGTTGTTCTACGCAGAAAATACCCATATGTTATATGGTAGCGGTCAAGCGGTTGTCGCTGAGTTAATTCAATCGGTTAAATCAATGTAAGACTGTTTCTAATGTTGTGAAAAAGCGCGTCTCGGAGGATTTCGGGACGCGCTTTTTTTGTGGGGTTTTCAAGGTATCAGATTCCTTCTGCTTTGAATGCCAGTTTTGCGCCAACTGCATAACTCTGTGAGAAAGGGTGAATATTGCATTTAAAAATGCTATTTTCAATCTTATTTTTCAACGGCATAATTCTCATATTACTACGCTTTTCCCCTTACCTGAAGCCAGTCTACTGTCTTCATTAGAACGCAATGAATTGGCAACGGGTATAATAAAGAGAAAATTATCGCGGTATTCCCACGTATACTGCATCACAGCCGTTAAATTAAGCGTATGACAAGGCTATGTGGGTTTAGTTTTCCTATTTTTTAAATAGGCTATATCCTGCTTAATTCAGATAATTCTGATTTAGATATTAAACCCTTGTAAATCACTCAACCAGCCAACACTTATTCATATTCTTAAATTTAAAAAGTTTCTTTGGAAATTCTCATGCTCAATCCAATTATTGCCCACGACAACCCCATTCCTACCCCGCCGTTTTGGGGGATGAAATGTATTGAAAACATTCCATTACGGGCTTTAGTGCCGTATATCAATCGCACCACTTTATATAAATTTCAATGGGGTTTTAAAGCGGCGGGTAAAACATCAGAAGAATATAAGCAATGGGCGCGTAAAGAATTAGACCCGATTGTGAACCGTTTAGTGGCGCAAAGTGAGGCTGAGGATATTTTGCAAGCCAAGGCAGTTTATGGCTATTTTCCTTGCCAGTCCGATGGGGATGATTTAATCATTTATCACGATGCCGAGCAGAAACAAGAACGTTGCCGTTTCACCTTTCCTCGCCAAACCACGGCGCGTGCCTTGTGCATTGCGGATTTTTTCCGCTCGGTGGACTCGGGTGAAATCGATGTGGTGGCGTTTCAACTGGTCACCGCAGGACAACAAACTTCTGATTATGCCCGCGAATTGTTCACCGCTGATAAATATCAAGAATATTTATACTGGCATGGTTTGAATGCGGAAACGGCGGAAGCCTTGGCAGAATATATTCATCGGCGCATTCGGGCAGAATTGGGCTTTTCCAACCAAGACGCGCGCGAATTGTCAGAAATGATTAAGCAAAATTATCGCGGTTCGCGCTATTCTTTTGGCTATCCTGCCTGTCCCAATTTGGCGGATCAGGATAAAATTTTGATGTTATTGGACGCAGAGAAAATCCAAGTGGTGTTGGGCGATGAATATCAATTATGGCCTGAAGAATCGACCTCTGCGATTGTGGTGCATCATCCTGATGCCAAATATTTCGGAATTTAGCGATGCGTAGAATTGCCCTGTGTGCAGGCTTATTGTGTTTAGTTTTGGATTTAAGCGGTTGTTATCGAACAGCTTATGGTTATTGTGCGTTTCGGATTAAAACGGGGGATTGTCGCGCTGATCCATCTGCAAAACCGCGTGCGGATGTCGATTTAATTGCGGCAGATTATGCGGCAACTGACCAATTATTACGCGGGGCGATTCCTGCAATGTCGCCGCGTTCACGTTTGGTAGTGGCAACGATTGCCGATATTAATGCCTTGGAAGACAGCACGCCGCTGGGGCGTTTAATCACAGAACATGTCAGTGCACGTTTGGTGCAACAAGGATTCACTGTGCTTGATCCGAAATTGCAAAATAATTTATTAATGATTCCTGACGTGGGCGAATTTGCCTTGTCGCGGGAACTGCGTGAATACGGCCAAAGTCAGGCGGTGGATCGTTTGGTGGCGGGCACATATACCGTGGGCAAAGATACGGTGTATGTCAGTTTGAAGCTGCTGAATTTTGCCACGGGACAAGTCACGGCGGCACATAATTATAGTTTGCCAATGGGCGGCAATGTGGAAAATTTGGTGGCGAAAACTTCGTGGTGGTAATTAGCCTCCCCCTTTGAAAAAGGGGGAATGAGGGGGATTTAAGAACGGTGGAAATTGCAGAGCTTTTTAAATCCCCCAGTCCCCTTTTTCAAAGAGAGTGTTTTTAATTCTTCGCCTTTTTCCCCGATTTTTCCGCTTCTAAACGGGCTTGCAATTGCAATAAGGGCTTATCTTCAGGCACGAGTTTTAACCCCTTGTGCACCGTTTCCAAACTTTCTTTAAGCTTATTCGCCTTTTCTTCTTGCGTCGCCAAAGTGTGCAACCGCTTCGCCATGCGTGCAACCGCTTCTTTCACTTCTTTGTGCTCAGGCGCGATTTTCAATAAAACTTGATAAGTATCAAAAGCATTATCATCTTTCGGGGCTAGATAATGTTCACTGAAAACCTGCTTTTTCACTTTCGACATTAACGCCGCTACCAATTTTTGCAAAACTTGTTGAGTCGCCGCTTGCTCGGGAGCTAAATTGTGCAATTCTTGATAATGGGCAAATGCACTGTCATTTTTGGGCAATAACACATGCTCGGCAGACAGTTGCACTTCAATGCGGTGTTTCAAAGCCAGCAAAATGTCATCGAACAATTTGGGAACGCTCGAATGTTGCGGCGCGAGTTCACGTAATTTTTCATAATTTTTATGCGCTTCGCTGAACTTTTCTTTTTCAATCAATTTCTTATTTTGTTCAACATACCAACCCACGATTTCATCTAAAATCGGCTGTGCTTGTTTCGGGTCAAGTTTCATCAAGGCTTGATAAGTCGCATAGGCATTATCACCCTCGGGCGAAGTCAGCCGCAATTTGGCAATTTGTCCGCGTGCTTTGTTCAATAAACTTTCAGCAGTATTGGGTTGTGGGGCTGCTGCAACGGTCGGTTTACTGGGTTCGTGGGCTTTGTGAGTGCTGGGTTTAAGCGCGGGTTTAACTTCTTTAACTTCACTGGGTTTGGCGGCAATAGTTTCAACAGGATTTGCGGGAACGGGCTGGCTACTTGTGTTTGAAGTGGGATAAAAATAATAGCCCGCGCCGCCCAAACTGCTGGCTAATAATGCTGCGCCCACCCATTTTCCCGCGCCCGATTTGCGCTGAATACCAGGAAAACTGGGGTTATTAATCAGCACTCGGTCTTTAAAAACGGGGTCTTGTCCTTGCTTAATACGCATACTTATTTCCAGTGCAGTCAACGAATCAGGGGAATGGGCGGTAATAATTCACTTTACCGATATGGATTTTATACGGTATTGTTCAATCTGCAAGCCTATTTTTGGCGTGTATATCCCACTTTAATAAAGAGGGAATGAGGGGAATTTAAGATTTAAAGCAGCCCCCAACCCCCTAAAGGGGGCGAAACACTAAAGCTTTAATCTTAAAAGTCTCTTTTATGGGGATTGGGTATTTTTTAAAATCAAGGAGCATTCCAATGCGTTTTTTAATCGGTTTACTGTGTTTGTGGGGTGGATTCGCCCACGCAAACGAGTCTGACAATGGACAAGCATTTTTTAACAGCAGTTTTGGGAATTTGGTAGAAGAGCTCAGCGTGGCAAAATCTCAAGGTAAGCAAGGAATTATCTTATTTTTTGAAATGGAAGGCTGTCCGTATTGCCGCGCAATGCGCCAGAATTTGTTCACCCAAGCCACAATACAACAGATGTATCAACAGAAATTTATGATTTTCTCGATTGATATTAAAAGTGATGTAGAAGTCAGCGATTTTACAGGGAAACAATTCACCCAGAAAACTTTTGCGGCTGCCAATCGGGTGCGCAACACCCCGACCACGATTTTCTATGATTTACAAGGACAGGAGTTATACCGCTTTGTCGGCATGTCTCAAAACTCTAAGGAATTTCTCGCATTGGAGGATTATGTGCTGAACAAACAATATCAACAGCGCAGTTTCAAGGATTATCAACGCCAAGCCCATTGAAACAGGAATTTAAAAAAAGTGAACGTGACACCATCGCGTTACCTTAGGGGTCACGTCCAAACCGAGGGAGGGAAATCGTTAAAAGGCTTAGCATAAGCCCTATTAGCCCGAAGTCTGTGCTGTTAAATTTACCGACAAGCTGTTAATATTCTTGTTTTTATAACATCTATCATCAGTATACGTTCCACTTGCATCGTCAGCACGTCATGTCTTGCTTGAAAATAGTGTTTATTATACACCATTTTTTCCATAGCTAACGCGAACCCGATATTCAAAGCTATTATGAGCCAATTCTTAAGCCTACACCCTAAAAATCCCCAAGCGCGCCTGATTAATCAAACCGTCGATATTATCCGTGAAGGCGGCGTAATCGTTTATCCCACAGATTCTTGCTATGCCTTGGGTTGTCATCTTGGGGATAAAGATGCGATTGAACGTATTCGGCGCATTCGTCAAATGGCAGGCGATCACAATTTTACCTTGGTGTGCCGCGATTTATCGGAATTGGCAACCTATGCAAAAGTTGATAATGTTGCCTTTCGGCTGATGAAAAGTTTAACCCCCGGTGCCTACACCTTCATTTTAAAAGCCACGCATGAAGTGCCGCGCCGTTTGCAACATCCCAAACGTAAAACTATCGGTTTGCGCGTGCCTGACAATGTCATCGCGCAAACCCTGCTTGAAGCCCTAGGCGAGCCTTTAATCAGCACCAGTTTTCTCCTCCCACATCAAGAACATCCCGAAACTGACCCCGAAAATATTTATCAAAGCGTTGAAAAGTTAGTGGACGTGGTGTTAGATGGGGGGCCTTGTGGCATTGAACAAACCACTGTGATTGATTTGTTGGAAGATGTTCCCCAAGTGTTACGCTATGGCAAGGGCATCGTGGACTTTTTAGGGGCATCATGAACGAACTTTCTGACATACAGAAAATTGCTATTTGGATATTACCAGTTTTATTCGCCATCACCGTGCACGAAGCCGCACACGCATGGGTAGCCTACAAATTTGGCGACACCACCGCAAAACAACAAGGTCGCTTAAGTTTTAATCCTATCGTGCACATTGATTTAGTCGGCACGATTATTTTGCCTTGCGTGTTGTTGCTCTTAGGTGGTTTCTTATTTGGCTGGGCAAAGCCTGTGCCTGTGAATGCCCGTAATTTTAAAAATCCACGCCGTGATATGGCGTATGTTGCCGCCGCAGGGCCGATTTCTAATTTAATTATGGCATTGTTTTGGGTGTTGATGATTAAAGTCGTGGAATTAACTCTGGGCGACCAGTCCAGCGCGGCAACTTACTTGTTTTATACAGGCATGGCTGGGGTTGCGATTAATGTGGTGCTGTTTGTGTTAAATTTATTGCCCGTGTTGCCCTTGGATGGTGGGCGAGTATTATATAGTCTGCTACCGCATCGTTTGGCGTGGCAATATGGGCAATTAGAACCCTACGGTTTAATCATTCTGGTGGTGTTACTGGTTTCAGGGGCATTAAGTTGGGTGTTAAATCCCCTCGTCCGTGGTTTGCAAAACGTTTTGTTTATGTTGATTGGTTTGTAGTTTTAAATTCGACTGCGCCCCTAATTCCATAGAAATAAAGGTTTAGCCTCCCCCTTTGAAAAAGGGGGAATGAGGGGGATTTAAGATCGTGGAAATTGCCGAGATTTTTAAATCCCCCCTGCCCCCTTTAGGGGGTTGGGGGCGCAGTAAACTATTTTCATGTTGTTTGGTCAATAACTTCTTATATTAAGTGAGGAAATGCTTTGAGTGCTACGAATTCGCAGCGCGTATTATCAGGAATGCGCCCTACAGGACAGCTTCATTTAGGACACTTACACGGTGTTTTAAACAACTGGCTTAAATTACAGTATGAACACCGCTGCTTTTTCTTCGTGGCTGATTGGCACGCCTTAACCACGCAATATGACGACACCAGCATGATTGCCAAAAGCGTTTGGGAAATGTTAATCGACTGGCTTGCCGTCGGCATCAATCCCAATGAAGCAACTTTGTTTATTCAATCTCGCGTGCTCGAACATGCCGAATTACACTTGTTATTGTCGATGTCTACACCGCTGAGCTGGTTGGAACGTGTGCCCACCTACAAAGACCAACAACTCAAGCTCAAGGAAAAAGACTTAACTACTTATGGATTTTTAGGCTATCCCCTGCTGCAAAGTGCCGATATTTTAATTTACAAAGCAGGTCTCGTACCCGTCGGTGAAGACCAAATCGCGCACATTGAAATTACCCGTGAATTGGCACGCCGTTTCAATTTCTTATACGGGCGTGAGCCTGATTTTGAAGAAAAAGCCTGCGAAGCCGCCCGTAAAATGGGTAAGAAAAATGCGAATTTGTATTCAGATTTACGCAAACGTTATCAAGAACAAGGCGATGATGAAGCCTTGAGCACCGCACAAGCTTTAATCGGCAGCCAGCAAAATATCAGCTTGGGCGACAAAAAGCGTTTACTGGGTTATTTGGAAGGCGACAGCAAAACCATTTTGCTAGAACCGCAAGCCTTGCTTACACCCATGTCAAAAATGCCTGGTTTAGACGGTCAAAAAATGTCTAAATCTTATCAAAACACGATTTCTTTACGCGAGCCGCCCGCCCAAGTCGAGCAAAAAATTCGCACCATGCCCACCGATCCTGCACGGGTTCGGCTCACCGATGCGGGCGATCCTGATAAATGTCCCGTGTGGCAGTTCCATCAAATTTACTCGGGCACGGACGTGAAAGATTGGGTACAGCAAGGTTGCCGCAATGCCACCATTGGCTGTATTGCCTGTAAACAGCACATTGTGGAAGCGGTGCAAGCCGAACTCGCGCCCATTCAAGAACGTGCCAAACATTACAGTGAAGATCAAGGGGCTTTACGAGCCGTACTCAGCGATGGCTGTGAAAAAGCCCGTGATGTGGCGCGTGAAACCATGGAAGAAGTGCGTCAAGCCATGGGAATCGCGTACCGTTGAGCGAGGTTTTCAAAGATGATTCTATGCCATCCCTGCCTGAAACTATCAAAGTGCAGGGCGCGGCATTCGATAATCTGCCCAACGATCTTTATGTGCCCCCCGATGCCCTCAAAGTTTTCTTAGAAGATTTTGAAGGGCCTTTGGATTTGTTGCTGTATCTGATCCAACGTCAAAATTTTGACATCCTCAATATTCCCATCGCTGAAATCACCCGTCAATATTTGCAATATGTGGATTTGATGAAAGAATTGCACTTGGATTTAGCGGTGGAATATCTGGTGATGGCGGCAGTATTGATGGAAATTAAATCACGGATGTTATTGCCGAATAGCACTCCTGAAACTCTTGATCCTGCTGATCCGCGTACCCGATTAATTCAACAATTACAAGAATATGCTCAATATAAGCAAGCCGCGCAAAATCTTGCCGCCTTGCCACAATTGGGACGGGAAATTTTTCCCGTGTCGGTGGATGTGAACACACCTTTGCAACCGCGTGTTATCCCCAATATCAGCCTGTCCACGGTGTTGGCGGCCATGCAAGATGTGATGGCGCGTGCCAGTTTATTTTCATCGCATCAAGTGACCCGTGAGCCGCTGTCGGTGCGCGAGCGCATGAGTTTTATTTTAGAACGTTTGCAATATCAACGTTGTATCGAATTTATTGATTTATTTACCCTTGAAGAAGGACGTGCAGGTGTGGTTGTCACATTTCTTGCAATCTTGGAGCTAGTGAAAGAATCTTTAGTGCAACTGGTTCAATTACAAGCCTTTGGAACGATTCAAGTAATGGCTTTACAAGCCCCTGAATCCCATGCGTCCTCACCCGTTTAAAAATGCTGCCTTGCCATGCGTGACCATCCCTTGAAAGCGATTATTGAAGCTGCCCTGTTCGCCGCAGAACAACCTTTGACGGTTGACCATCTGCTTGCCTTATTCCCCGAAGAAGCCCGTCCGCCACGGAGTGCCGTGCGCAGTGCTTTGCAAGAATTACGTGAAGACAGCGTCAGCCGTGGCGTGGAGTTGATGGAAGTTGCCAGCGGTTGGCGGTTTCAAGTCAAGGCTGAATTTGCCCCGTGGGTGAGTCGTTTGTGGCAAAAACGTCCACCGCGTTATTCACGAGCTTTGTTGGAAACTTTGGCGTTAATTGCCTATCGCCAACCGATTACCCGTGCTGAAATCGAGTCCATTCGTGGGGTCAGTGTGAGCACGAATATTTTACGCACGCTTCAGGAATACGAATGGATTCGCGTGTTAGCACATCGCGACAGCCCCGGCAGACCTGCGTTATATGGCACGACCCGCGCTTTTTTAGATCATTTCAATTTGAAGCATTTGAGTGAATTGCCCAGCTTAACCCAGTTGCTGGCAATGCAAGATTTGCCTAATGAGTTGCTGAGCGATGAAGAAACTTTTGATGTGGAAGAAGATGAGACTTCGACGGATTAAGGGTTTTCTCTAATAAATTCAATAAGTATTTGATACAGTCTTTTTTAGACATACTTAAAATAATTCTCCCATTAAAAAATAACCATTTACTTGTAGAGATTTTACTAATATCCTTAAGATGTCATTGGATACTTATTTCTACGATGGTGAACTTTAACTGGGGGATTTTTTATGAATACCATAATAAAACGACAGGTGGGATGGATTAGCGCAATTGCCTTGGGTTTGCTGATGCAGGCGGCGTTTGCGGATAAGGTCTATGTTGCTGGTTCTGGGGGCATCGAGGTAATAGACACCGATAGTAATAGTGTAGTCAATACTATCTACAATGTAGGTGATAATCTGCCTCACGATCTATCCCCGCTTCATGATCTGGCGGTAAACTCCGATGGAACACGTCTCTATGTCACAACTGACTCTGAAAAGAAGCTTAGTGTTATTGACACTAAAACTGATAAAGTTTTGAACAAGATACCACTATCACTTTATCCAGGCTCTTATGGAAAGAATGTTGTGGTTAATCCATCAGGAACACGAGTCTATGTTACAAATGCCAACGCGTACCCGTACCCACATGTCTCAGTGGTAGATACTATTCTCAATAAAGAAATAACAATTCTAGACTTTTTCGATATTAACCAAATAGTATTTAATCCCTTGGGAGCATATTTCTATGGATATACTTACCAAGGTAATAACCAAAGGAATATCTCTGTATTTAATGCCAATACGAATGGTCTAACAGCAACTATTCCAATTAATAGTGGCTCGCCCGACTATTCTTTTTCAAGTGACATGGTTACTACTGGAACGCGTCTCTATGTGCTGAGCTATGTGCAGAAGAAGAGCATGGTAGATTATGAGTACGTTATTAAAGTAATAAACATCCAATCTAACCATACCGAATCCAATCGAGTGGTTGGTAATATTCCGACAGGTGGTTATTATATTAATGATATGCGGGTTAATTCCGATGGAACTCGTCTTTATGCCTGTGCTCAAACTGATATGATTGTGTTCAATCTGACCACTAACACACTAGAAACCACTATTCCCATGATAGGTGGTATTTGTTCTGGAATAGGGATCAATGCTTCAGGAACACGTATCTATGCAAGTAGAGTCGATTATAACTATACATCTCGTGCACTCCATGTAATAGATGCCGAGAGTAATCAGATAGTCTCTACTATATCTCTAAGTCCAATATCAGGAATAACTCGTGTAGCCGTTGTCAGTTCAGCAAAAATTACACCTATTCCCCGTGCAACCGCCCGCATTTCTAATCTGAATGCTCAAGCACAACTTCCAATTATTGGGGGCTTTGGAATCAGTGGTACGGGTAAATTGAATTTACTGTTTCAAGGCAGCGCGCCAGATACTTGTATTCACCCATACGTTACACTGCGGAAATATCCTAGCGGGGATACGGTTGATACTCCTCCTCATTGGTTTATTGATTATTACAAGGGCCACCCATCAATCAAAAATCTCCTATCAAATCCGAAAGATGATATTGGATATAGTTGGAAGGCTTTGGACTTGCCTGCGGGATACTACACCGTTTTGCTAGATGACGCTCTCGGTTGCAATGAACAAGGAAAGCTCAGTATAGATATAATTGAAGAAGATAGCTCTTCTTCGGCAAAACTGATTAATGTTAGTGCTAATGCAATGCTGCCGATTACCAGCACCGTTACTGTAAAAGGTACTGGGAGCATTCAAACGATGTTTAGAGGTTTCAAAGTTGCTCCTTGTGTTGATGCTAACTTAGAGCTTAAAAACTCTCCCAGTGGAACACTGTTCGCCAACAATGATAATTGGGAAACAGATGTTAATATCACGGAAGTAATGAGCTTACCTCAGTATCTGCAACCTATAGACAACAGCGATGCAGGTTTATTGCGTAAGCTGACAGCTCAATCGATTACAGCCACCCTCAGTTCTAAAAATGCCTGTCAAGGTGATGGCGTGTTTGGGATGGATGTGATACATGATGCTGTAGATAATCGTGATTAGGTAGTTGAAGCGGATATATCCCGTGGTGACACTGTAAATAATTTAGCTTTCTGATAAGCATGAAACACAACAAATAGGATGTAATAAGTGAATTATTACGTCCTATTTTTTCTTGCCTATTGCTTAAATCCTTCAAAAATTACCTAAAATAAATCTGTGATTCCGAATCTTACTGAAAACGTAATGAAATGAGATGTTAGCGTGAATTCAAAGCTAAAACTTCATATAAAGTGTGTTGCCGTTGTTGCCCACGCAATTGTGTGGTGTGTTGTTTGCCACAGCGCACTTCATTTTTAATGGGCGCAAGCAATTCTTGAGAAGCCAAAATTGTGGTTTTTAGACTTTTATTTTCATTTTCAATGCGACTGGCAATATTCACCACATCGCCCAGAACGGTGAGTTGGCGTTTTGAAGGATGCCCAATTTCCCCAACAATCACCGTGCCGTAATGTAAGCCGATACGCATTTGAAAATCATGGAAAAAATGTTTAGAGCTGTATTTATTGAGCACTTTGATGCGCTCGCCCATTTCTAAACTCGCTAAAATCGCATTTCGACAGTTTTCTGCGGCACTTTCCTGCTCTAATCCAAACACCACCATAATCCCATCACCCATATATTTATCAATATAGCCATGATGTTGTAAGATGCCTTGCCCAATTTCCTTGTAATAACGATTCAGTAAATGAATAACGTCATAAGGCAAGTGTTTGGTGGTAAAATCAGTAAAATTGGCAATATCACAAAACATCACCGCAACATTGCGTTCATAGCCCGAACCGCCCGCCAAACTTTCGCTACAGACTAAATCAAAATCCTCATCATCACTGACCAAACGTCGCAGCGTGACATCGCCTAAAATTTGCGTTTGACATGCCAAGCGCACTTCAGGCGACCAGTTTTTCACCGTGGCAATTTTCTGTTCGGCTTCATTACGCGGACTGAGGTTTTCTAAACCCGCAATCACCCGCACGCGGCAAGTGGTGCAACGCGCTTGACCATCGCAGGCGTGATAATGGGTTAAGCCCATGCACAAAGACGCTTGCAATATCGTGCCGCCCATTTGTTGTTGCAACACAATACTGGGTTCATCTTCTTGAGGATAAATAATTTTAGGCATAAAGCATCGAAGTTTTGGAGAGAAAAGGTTTTTAAAGAAGCCCCTAAATGGGACTTAAAACCGCTTTAATATTTGTCTTTAGCCCCCTTTAGGGGGTTGGGGGCTTGTTTTAGGGGCTTCAGTAGTTTTGTCGAATGCCCTAAGCATATTATGATAAGCATTCCATTCTTCAATTTTTACATAACATACCATGCACTTGACCACATTGACAGCTTGGCTAGATTGGCAGGCTCAAATCCATCCGCAAATTATTGAACTAAATCTGAGTCGTTGCCGCGCTGTTGCCGCGCGTTTGAATTTATTAAAACTGCCATTCCCTGTATTCACCGTAGCGGGTACAAATGGCAAGGGTTCAAGCGTTACGCTGCTAGAAGGCATTTTACGTGCCGCAGGTTACAAAACGGGAAAATACATGTCGCCGCATTTGCTGAAATATAACGAGCGCATTTGCATTAATGGGCAACAAGCCAGCGATGCCGAATTATGCGCCGCTTTTGCAGAAATTGAAGCGGCGCGGGGGGAAATTTCGCTCACGGTGTTTGAGTTCGCAACTTTGGCGGCGGCTTTATTATTTTGTCAGCAGCAGATTGATGTGGCGGTGCTTGAAGTCGGTTTGGGCGGGCGTTTGGATGCCACGAATATCTGGGATGCGGATGTGGCTTTAGTCACGCCAATTGATTTAGACCATCTCAAATGGCTGGGTGACACGCGGGAAAAAATTGCGTTTGAAAAGGCGGGGATTTTTCGCACGCAACATCCTGCGGTATGCACTGACCTTCAGCCGCCCGATAGTTTGCTTGACCATGCTGCGGCTTTGCCTTGTCCCTTGTCTTTGTTTGGGAGAAATTTTCATGCACAAAGTTTGGATGAAAACACATGGCAATGGCGCAATGCAGAGCTGAATTACACTTTACCTGTGCCCAATTTGCCCGGCGAACATCAATTACAAAATGCGTCGGGGGTGTTGCAAGCTTTGTATTTATTAAAGCATCGTTTGCCTGTGAGCGAGGAAGCAATTGCCACAGGTTTAAAAACCATGCAGTTGGCAGGGCGTTTTCAAATTTTTGAGGGCGCAGTGACGCGAATTTTAGATGTGGCACATAATCCGCTGGGAATTCAGGTGTTTAGACGGCAGTTATTGAAACAATCTTGTCTTGGGCGAACTCATGCGGTGGTGGGAATTTTACAGGAAAAAGATGCATTGGGGATTTTAGAACAGATGATGGATTGTGTGGATTCTTGGCACATTGCCAATTTGGACACGCCGCGCAATACGCCTGTGGAAGTGATTGAAGACCAGCTTTATCGTTTGGGTGTGGCAAGTGTTTCGCGTTATCCCAATATTGCGGCGGCGTATGAACAAGTGTGTCATCATGCGGATGCGGGCGACAGGGTGATTGTGTTTGGTTCGTTTTTTACGGTGATGGAGGCGTTGCAGGTGGAAAATGGGTTGGTTTGAGTTTTAAAAATAAGGCTCAGACTCTCGAAAAAACGTCTTCAGTTTCCTAATGGTAACTTTTACAAATTGAGATGTTTAAGTTTTTAGCCCCCTTCAGAGCGTTGGGGGCATCCGTTACGATTAAGGCACAAAGACTGCGCATAATGGTGACAAATCAATGTATCTAAGCGTGTGGTCTATTCTAAATATAAAAATAGCTTAGTTATAAATAAAGACTAATTAAATTCAATAAGTTGACAACTTAAACTCTAGTATCTAGTATGGTTAATAACTTAAAGCCATATTAGGAATAATGATAATGCTTGCTCCCCTCAAATATGGGGTGTTGTTTTTCGCCCTGTTATTTCACACGATTGTTTCTGCACAGACAGTGTTGAACACGATTCATTTTGAAATCCCTTCTATTTTTTCACAAGTCGTAAATGACTCCAAAAATCCCAATATACTTTACAGTTTAGAGGGAGATAAATACACATCAAAGCATGTTTACAGAAGCCGAGATGCGGGGGTTACTTGGCAACAGGTCAGTGCGCCTGTTGATAACATGTCAATTAATAAACTGGTGCTCAGCAGTGATAGTAAAGTTTTATTCGCATTAGTCGGCTATATAAATACTTCGAGTTCAACATTGGACATCAGCAACGTGTTCAAAAGCCTTGATCAAGGTGATACATGGCAGCCATTGACGAATCATAATCATTGCGTGGGTAGTTCACTGCGTTTTTCTCCAGAATACTTGCTCAATAATCCCCTTCCCAATACAAAATGTTTATTTTTTAACGATCTTATCCCTGACCCCAGTAATCCGAAAGTTTTATATGCCATCAATGATGATGCCAGCTTAGATAACGATATGACGGGGGGTATTATCAAAAAAAGCGAGGATGGGGGTGAGACTTGGTTTGGAATTGGGACAGAGATTGTTTTCAAGCCTTGGAGTGATGCCAATGCTCCCGAGTGGATGATAAGTAATAACAGGCAGTTAGTCATCGATCCTGTGAACCCACAACGCTTGTATGTCACAAATGACACTGTATTTGGTGATTTGAGGGAGATGTTTTATCTCTCAGAAAATGCTGGGATAACTTGGAAAAAGCTTGAAAATAATCTGCCCCAACGTGCTGATCCTGATAATTTATTCAAAGTCGATAAACTTTGGGTGCATCCCACAGCTTCCAATGTTTTGTATTTACGCACTCGTCAATATCTACCCCTAACGTCACCAGCCTTATCGACTGGCTATGAATCTTCCTTCATGTTTGATAGTAAAAACTTCCGCAGCACAGATTATGGCAAAACCTGGACAGATATTACACAAGGCACACTGGGTATTTTAGAACCTGAATTTATTGAATATAAAGGAAGTTCTTATGATAGTCCTGCGCCTGTTATTTATGCGGCACAGCCCAGTACAAGACTCCTCTATAGGGGCGTTATTGGGTTTGACCCACAAAACCCGAATATTATTTATAACAAGGTGACACGCCACATCGCTGGGGATAGATGGAGTTATATTTATCGCAGTGAAGATGCTGGGAAAACATGGCAGAAAACAAATTTTGCGGGGCAAGGAGAAATCACAGGTGATGTGATTGTCCAAAGTACAGGACAATTAATGGTCACGACCACCAGTCATCTTTACAGAGGAAGCGGAGACAATTGGCAAGGTTCCCAAATTTCTCCCAATGTGGGGATTTCAAAAGCTGAGTCTATTCATCATTGGAGTTTGATTCGTGGTGTCAACCCCAATACTTCTTGTGTTACAACGTCCAAGGATAATTATGATCCTATCTCATTTTGTAGCACTGATGCTGGCAAAACCTATGCCCGTATGATGATCAGTCCTGATATAGAAGCCAATCAAAACATGGGTTTATTAAATCCTAGAGTGTTTCATATCAATAGTGCTGGGGAAATTTATGCTGATAATTCCGATGGTACCCCCCCTTCTTCGGGATATATTTACAGTGATATAGGACATATTTACAAGACTTCCGATAACGGAAAAACTTGGCAAAATGCTTTCTCGGGAATGAACAACGCTAAGTTATCAGGGACGTTACCCACTTTTGTTGATGATAACAAATTCTATCTTGAAACTTTTATCCCTCAGATTATTCCATCTTATTACATATTGGCTTCCCAATATCACTTTCTCTACACCCAAGATAATGGCGCGACTTGGCAAGAAGTTATGCCCCCCGAACAAGCCGCAGCAGAGGTGGGTACACGCTCTTGGCTGGTGGACCCTAAAACTGAAACGATCTATATGCGGCAATGTAGTGCTCCCATACCAGCCACAGATGGCTCTTATCAATACTCTCAATATGCTACTTCTCATAGCGAGATTTTCAAAAGTAATGATCATGGAGTTACTTGGAAAAAGATCACACCACAGAGCGATGCACTATTATCCCCGTATGTTAATTGCGCTTGGAGTGATGTAAAGATGGATAACACCGACCCCAATCGATTGTATTTAAGTTTGACTACGTTCGGAGGTTTTTGGGGTGATCTTGGAGCTTACAATCGTCTTTATCGCAGCCTTGATGGCGGAGATACTTGGCAAACAATTTCCGTTTTCCCACAAGACAGTGATAAGCATTACGAAGCACTTTCTCTGGATGGGGTTAGTGGTTCGATATATAACTTCACGACAGATTTTACAGAATCTTATCCTGGCAAAACTGCCGCATATCGCAGTGATGATGCGGGTAATACTTGGCAATTACTCAATATTCCAGAATTCACCTATTCTAGTATAACAATTCTCAATGTGACCAAAGGTATTCTATACAGAAATGGCAGCACAGGACTTTATCGTAGTTTAGATAAAGGGAATTCGTGGCAGTGGTTATATTCAGGGGATGCTTCTCTCAGCAGTCTTGATGGATTAGAACCTATTTATATGACATCAGGGGACGATCTGAAAATGCTAAAGTTCAATTCAGAACCTTTGAATGCTGCAACCCGAACCCGCCAAGGTGATGTTTATGCACAGAATGCACTGATAACCACTTTTGTGAATCAGCAAGCCACGCAACAAAGCGCCCTCAAACCGCAAGATGACATGCACATCACCGCAAGCATTAGTCCTGTGTCAGAACACCAAGGGCAAGCCGTTGAATTATTGGTGGTTGCACGTTTCCAACCCAAAGATAGCACTCAAACTTATTGGTTTATGCGAACTCATGATGCTTGGCAAGCATGGGATGGTTCTTGGGATGGCTTAAAAGCTGTTAAAACCCTCAGCCGTTTACAGAGTCTGGAAACTGTCGATATTTTCACGGGCAAACCTGAAGGTTTAACAGGCACCACCACGATTTTCACAGGCTATCGCATGTTGTCAGAAGACAATATCGTCTATAACCGTCCTAATCCTTTAGTGCTAACTGTGGGGGAATAAGCCCTTATCTGACCCATTTCGGTACTTTACTTTTGATAAAGATACGTCACAGGATTATCAAAAGTAATTGTTTTCGATTTGGGTCCACATTCGCTAGCGCCACAAAATAAGCCATCGCTACAGACTTGGGTTTCACAAAACACAGCTTCCTGAAAAAACTGTAGCAATTTGAATTGCTCTGCTGTTTGCCACTCAAATACATAAATTCGAGTGACATTAACCACGAGTTTCTGGCTGGTGACTTGAGCAGGCGCAACCACATACAGCAAGGGCGCGGCAAAGATGCCATAAGCCTGGGTGTATTCATCAGGTTTGGCATATTGTAAGGCTCTCAGATAACAACTAGCCAACTTATACACTCAGTTATTATTAACCATGTCTTTAACTGCGTGTATTTACCCAAATAGAAAGGAGTATTTTGATGTATTTTCTAAAATATATCTTATTGATAATCCTGTTATCAATCACGAATCTGGTCAGTGCCGATTCGCAACTCAAATTATTGACTAATCTACAACTGCTCTCAACAGAGAGTTTTACATCAATGATTCGAGACCCCCAGAATCCTGCCATTATTTATGGCATTACCCCCTCGAGAAATTCCGCTGTTGTCATCGGTGGTGCTTTGTATAAAAGCACGGATGCGGGAAAGCATTGGGCAGCGATTCATGTAGAGGGCGGTATTTTCCAGCTCGCGATTGATCCCAGCAACAGTGATATTTTGTACGCAATACGCGACACCCAATTGATTAAAAGCATCAATGGAGGACTGACTTGGACGACGCTTGATTCTGGCTATAGCTATGTGGGGCAATACAGTGAAATCGTGATTCACCCCTTACAACCCACGGTGGTTTATGTGCGCTCGTCGGTTTCACTTTACAAAAGTACGGACTCAGGCAAGACATGGGCGCATTTGGCTTTACCCACAGCGCTGGTTCACACTTCCCACGAACCAGAATCAGCAAGTTTAGTCATTCCCCCAAACCATCCTGAACTGCTCTATCTGATGATTAATAACCAGTTATTCCAAAGTGAAGATGCAGGGATAACTTGGCCCGAAGTGAAACAAAACTTAGTCGATCATGATAAGTTGCTGGGATATATTTTTCTGTTTAAAAAACTCTGGACAACACCGAGCCAACCCGATGTTTTATATTTGGATATATTCATATACAGGTATGCAACTTATAGCGATAGTAATCCGATCACCTATAAAAGCCTTGATGGCGGTAAGACGTGGCAACAAATACCTTTTCCAAAAATGACCGATTGTGCGGTGGATTGTTATCGCGGTTTAATGGCTGTAGACCCCTATCACAAAGGGGTGTTGTACAGTTCAGCACAATTAGCCAGCAGTGAATTTGTGGTCTATCGCAGTGTTGATGATGGCAATACTTGGGAGGTCATTTTCCGAACCTTAGCAGGTTTCCCTACAACAATTCTCAGCTCTCCTCAAAATACGGATAGTGTATTCCTCAGTGTGATCGGTGCACCCGTTGATAAATATAATGACCGCTCAACCGACAATCCCATCGAAACTCGATTACGTCTTGCGGGTCAACTGCTGTCTACGGAAAATGCGGGTAAAACATGGACAGAAGTGGATACTTCTTTTCGCTCAGTGATTGCACTTGGAAATCCTACATTTCATCCCACAACCCCCAAAATTTTCTATGCAATGGCACAAGATAAGAATATTTATCAAAGCGTTGACGGAGGGAAGACATTTCAAGCAATGCCTGGTTTTATCTCAGGTTTTTCAAATTACGCGCTGAATTTTCCCAATGACATGTTACTGGTCACTGAAAAAGCAGTTTTCGGATCGAGCTATCGTTGGATGAATCAAACATGGCAGACTTATCGCCCTGATGAATTAAAACAGGCACAGATAACTACAATCGGTTCTGATTTGTATGCAATACATTACTTAACTAGTAGCTCAGGGAATGATTTCTGGATTCAACGGAGTCGTGATAACGGAGTCACATGGCAGGCTTTAACCTTAGGAAAAATTAGGTATTCAGATCAGTTAGTGGTACATCCCTTACAGAAAAATGTGCTCTACTCGGCTTATTTGAATGAAGATAGTTATAACTTAGCCTACCCAACGAGACAGCCATTCATTTCTCAAAGTATTGATGATGGTATCACTTGGCAAGATATATCAGGTGATTTACCCAAAGTAACAGAGGGGGGCACTAGAATTTACCAATTACTCCCCGACCCGCTGCAAAGTCACATCATTTATATTATTTACGATGGTTATTTATACAAAACCATCGACAATGGTGCGCATTGGAAACGCGTCGGTAGTGATCTGCTGCCACGACAAGCTTTTCGTGTATGGTTTGATCCTGAGAATTCACAAACGCTTTACTGTGCTAATGTTATCAGCAGCACCACAACTCAGCCTTTTATTTATAAAAGCACCGATGGCGGCGAAACTTGGCGTAATCCTACCCTGCAATTGCAAAACGAAAACGCCTACACAGCTTCTTTCAAAGCACTGCGTTTTTATCCCGACAGCGGCAAAATGATCTATATCGCTTCTACTAAAGATCGGACTTATAAAAGCGACGATGCGGAATCTTGGACCCCTATCACAGATGCCGCTCAATTAGAACGCGATTCCCCTTCAGGAATGCTGCTTGCCGTTGATTTACCTTATCTGAATGTGACGGGAATTTATCGCGTAGAAAATATAGGAAATGCGCTTCAAACCCCTGAAGATACGTCTACTAATGTGAGTAGTCCGAGTTCCGATAATCTCACTTTAGAAGTGCTCAATAAGCCTGCCCAAGCCGTGATTACCGTCAAGGAAAATGAAAACATCAGCTTGCGGGCAAAGTTTGAGATTAATGATTCCGATACCTATCAACAGCCTGCGAGCTTATTTGTAGTTTCGCAGTTTCAGCCTGCAAACAGTGCGGATACTTATTGGTTTATGCAAACGGCGGATCACACTTGGCTACCTTGGGATGGAACGAATAACAATTTACAACCCGCTAAAGTCATCAGCCAATTACAAGTCGTGGAAACCTTAGATATTTTTACAGGTGCACCGCAAGGCTTGGTGGGCACGAGCACGATTTATACGGCTTATCGCCCGTGGGCGAGAGGAGTAGTCATGCTAAGAGATTCTGATGCTTTTGCACCAGCGATAATAACTTCCAATAAGAACACGCCTTTAGTGCTGAAAGTGGAATAAAGCGTTTTCCGCAGCATAAAAAAACCGCACTTTCCTATTTTTACCGAGATTGGAAAGCGCGGTTTTTCAATTCACCCGTTTACATATTGGGATAATTGGGACCGCCGCCACCTTCGGGCACGACCCAATTAATATTCTGCGTTGGGTCTTTAATATCGCAAGTTTTGCAATGCACGCAGTTTTGCGCATTAATTTGCAAACGCGCCTGCTCATTTTCCTGCACGATTTCGTAAACTCCCGCAGGGCAAAAACGCTGTTCAGGCGAATCATATTTTGCCAAATTAATGCTAATCGGCACGGTGGCATCTTTCAACTTCAAATGCGCGGGCTGATTTTCTTCGTGGTTGGTATTGGAAATAAACACCGAAGATAATTTGTCAAACGTGACCTTGCCATCAGGTTTGGGATATTCAATTTTCTGGCAGAAACGCGCTTCTTTCAAAGCCAGATGGTCGTCGTGATGGTGCAAAGTCCACGGCGCACGTCCTCTGAAAACATAAGTATCCAGCGCGGAATACGCCAACGCCACCCACAACCCCCAACGGAACGAAGGGCGAATATTGCGCACGGTGTAAAGCTCATCCCACAACCAACTCTTTTCCAAAGCTGTGCGATAATTACTGACTTCGCCAAGCAAATCTTCATGGGTTTTGAGATGTTCAAAAATCGCCTCAGCCGCCAACATCCCCGATTTCATTGCGGTGTGCGAGCCTTTAATTTTCGGCACATTTAAAAATCCTGCCGCATCACCAATCAACAAACCGCCTTTAAAGCTGAGTTTTGGAATGGATTGGAAACCGCCTTCACTCAAAGCACGCGCCCCATAAGCAATACGCCGCCCACCCTCGAGCACCGCACGAATCGCAGGATGATTTTTATAACGTTGAAATTCCTCAAACGGGTTTAAATACGGATTTTCATAATCCAAACCAATCACAAAACCCAAGGCGACTTGGTTATTTTCCAGATGGTATAAAAATGAGCCGCCATAAGTTTTAGTATCCAAAGGATAACCGATGGTGTGCACGATTTTCCCAAGCTGATGCTGAGCGGGCGGCACTTCCCATAATTCTTTAATCCCAATCCCGTAAGTTTGCGGATCAACGCCGTCGCGCAGTTTGAAACGTTCAAACAGGGTTTTAGTTAAAGAGCCGCGACAACCTTCAGCAAATAAGGTCTGTTTGGCGTGTAATTCAACCCCGACTTGATAGCTGTCAGTGGGTTTGCCATCTTTGCCAATGCCCATGTCGCCCGTCGCCACGCCTTTGACGCTGCCATCTTCGTTATATAACACTTCAGCAGCGGCAAAACCTGCATAAATTTCAACGCCTAAATCTTCGGCTTGTTTTGCCAACCAACGGCACAAATTTGCAAGACTAATAATGTAATTACCGTGGTTGCTCATTTGCGGTGGGGTGGGCAGGTGGAAAGATTTTTTCTCATTCAAAAATAAGAAATTATCTTCTTGGGCAGGCGTGTTTAAAGGTGCGCCCTTTTCTTTCCAATCGGGAATTAATTCATCCAGCGCGTGCGGTTCAAACACTGCACCTGATAAAATGTGTGCGCCGACTTCTGAACCTTTTTCAATCACGCAAACACTGAGTTCTTGCCCTTGTGCTTCATTTAATTGCACGAGGCGAATCGCTGCGGAAAGTCCCGCAATGCCCGCCCCCACAATCACGACATCATATTCCATCACGTCGCGTTCCATAATTTCGCACTCCTCTCGATATGCACTTTCATAATTATTGTTTTATAATCAATGCAATAGCTTTAGCTTAGCAAATATAAAATTTACGCAATTTATATTTTCAAAGCCTTGTGCTGTTGCTTGATTAGTATAACGAAAATTGAGAGCTGATAGTTTATGCAGGGCGGCTAAATTTTGTACTGTTTCCCTGATGCAAAGCCTTGACAAGCTTTAGTAAGCTGCTTAGAATACGCCGCTCGATTGGATGCGGTTGCGTGGTTTTCTGGAATATTTTTTAGAAAATTGACGACGAATGCTTGACAGATTACAAAGTTAAGACTAAAATAGCAGCTTCATATCGTTAGCCAGTTCCTTGGTAGCTCAGCAGGTAGAGCAGGTGACTGTTAATCACCGGGTCGGCGGTTCGAGCCCGTCCCAAGGAGCCAATTTTGATTCCCAATCAACTTGGCGAAATCAAACAGAATTTTGAAAGCCCCGTATTCACAAGATGCGGGGCTTTTTTTATGCTTCACTGCGCTCTTAAACCGATTACTAGAATGTAGCCCGTATGCAGCGTAGCGGAATGTGGGGGATTTAAAATTTAACTGCGCCCCCAACCCCCTAAAGGGGGCTAAAGATAAAATAATCGATGTTTAGCCCCCTTTAGGGGGTTGGGGGCGCAGTCAAAATCCTAACGCGGATACGGCTCAAGCACCTGAATTTTCAATTGTTCTTCTTCGCAATAAATTTGGGCTGCTTTGCCGCGCATGGTCTCGGGAATGTCATCACTGATTTGATATTGTCCTGCGATAGACACCAGTTCGGGGTCTAAATGTTGGCAAAAAATTCGCGCCTGCACATCCCCATTCACCCCCGCCAACGCCCGCCCGCGCAAAGTGCCATACACATGAATATGACGATGCGCCAACACTTCCGCACCCGCGCTCACTGTCGATAAAATAATTAAATCTCCATGTGGTGCAAACACTTGCTGTCCTGAACGCACGGGCTGGGTAATAATTTTTGCAGCGGCATTATTGGGCGTTGCTTCACGACGGCTGGATTTTTCTTTCGCCTCGGGCAAAATCCCCAGCCCTAATTTTATCGCTTCGGCTTGTTGTTCAAGATTTCCCCCGCGAATGGCAACAGGCATTAAACGGTGTTGGCGCAAAAATTCGACCAAACTGTTCAATGAAAAACTCAGCGGTTCAGGCGTATGCAATTCAAGAACAAGGGGGGCATTTTGGAAAAATTGGGGGGCTTGGGTCAGCTTTTCGAGTAGTTGGGCGCATAACACATCATAATCATTCTGGAAAATACGCAGCACTAATAAACTGAGTAAGTTGCCTTTCAACTCGAAGGCAGGACTGGGAGTCAATGCACTGGGCATAATTGCGTTCATCATTATTACAAAAAATTAGGGGAGTTTCCTGAGAGGACAGGATATTTATTGTTATCAGTTTAATCAATCGCTTATGTCAAATAACGCGCCATTTTTACTTAAAAATGACGCGCTATTTTCACACAGGACTATTCTTCTTTAGCAGCGGGGGCGGCTTTTTGTTGTTGTGCGGCGGCGGCAGCGGGAACACGTTCTTTAATCCAAGCCTTGGCGAGTGCTTCACCTTTGGCTAATTGTTCTTTGGATAAAGATTGTTGTAATTGTTCCCGCCCTTTTAACGCAATCGGGTGTTGTTGCACGGAGGCTAGTAAAACCCATTTGTACGCTTGTACGGGGTCTTTCTTCACGCCTTGCCCTTCAAAATACATCAAGGCTAAATTATTTTGTGCATCGGGTTGACCTTGATCGGCGGCAGCGGTGAAATATTTAGCGGCTTTAGCGGCATCTTTTTTCACGCCCAATCCACGCAAATATAAACCCCCTAAATTATATTGTGCATCAGGATATTCTTGTGCAACCGCTTTTTGATACCAGTAAATGGCTTTAGCATAATCTTGTTTAATGCCACCTTCGCCACGTTCATACATCAAACCTAAGTTAAATTGTGATTCTACATAGCCTTGATCAGCGGCTTTTTTAAACCATCCAATAGCCTTGTTGAAATCTTGTTCAATGCCTTCACCACCGCCTAAGTACATTACGCCCACATTGTGTTGTGCAATCGCATGACCTTGGCTTGCCGATTTTAAGAACCATTGCAAGCCATTCTTCAAATTACGTGGCACGCCTTTACCCATGACATTTAACAAGGCGAGGCTGTATTGTGCGTCGGGGTTGCCTTTGTTGGCTTCTTTGGTGACTTCATCCACCAGTTGCTTAACCTTTTTTTCGTCGATTTTTGGCGGTTGTTTAGCAGCGGGGGCTTCGGCGGGCGTTTCAGTTTTGGGTGCTTCTGTTTGTTCAGGAGCTGCGGCGGCTTCTTCACCTTCTTCAGCCCAAACAGGCGTTATACAAGCGGTTAATAATGCGCCTATCAAGGCATTGCGTAAACGCATGGGTCATTTCTCCAGATTTTTTAAAGGAATTTATAGCAGGATTTAAGAATGGCAGAGGTACTTAGCTCGCGTTACGCAGCCGAATAATAATATCCACTCCAGCGGTTTGTGTCCCTGCAGGAATTTGTGGATACGCGGTTAAATTGAGTTGTTCGCAGGCAATATCGGTTAATACGCCGCTGTCTTCATTGTAGAAATGATGATGGGGCGCGGTGTTGGAATCATAAAACACTTTGCTGGGGTCAACGATAACTTGTCGAATCAAGCCTTTTTCCACAAACAAGCCCAAGGTATTGTAAACCGTGGCTTTGGAAACGCTGCTGCTGGTTTGATTGAAATGCGCGAGAATATCGTCTGCTGAAAGGTGCTGATGTTGTGCGAACAACAGCCCCGCGATGTCGACGCGCTGCTGGGTTGGCATAATCCCAAACTGACGTAACAACTGCAAGACGGCATCTTTTGCCAAGGGCGTTATCAGTAAGCTATTCATGCCGCTAAGTATAGTGTGTTCTTATGTTGAAAATCTAGGCTTAGAATGACTTTTATCGTGCGGGGTGGGGTTTATTGTGGTGAAGTTGGTAGAACTCAAAAATAATATCTACCACAAATTATTCTGGATACAGGAGCGTAGGAACGAGATAAATACTCATCGTATTTGTGTAGATACCTATAATTTTCAAATGGAGAAAATCTTATCCACCAGCCTGTGCATAAGCTGTTAGTAACTTGTGGATAAGTTGTGAGTAAGTTGTGGAAACTGCCGTTTTCAGAGCCGCTCGCAAGAGATTTACACAAAGTTATTAACAGCTTTTGAGAAAGTTATCCACAGCTTATTCTTTCAATAACCCACTATTTTTAAAATAAAAAACTGAGTTACTAACAGTTTTGCACCGCCTAGTATTAACAATCTTTTCTTTTATATATCTAATAATGTTAAGAGCACTGTGCAAAACTTTTTAAACCCCGCGCTTTGGAAAAACCGCCAACTGATTTTCATAATCAATGCGAATCAAAATCGCCAACATCACACAGGCGATTAACATGCTAGAGCCGCCATAGCTCATAAATGGCAGGGTTAAACCTTTGGTTGGTAATAAACCCATATTCACCCCCAAATTAATCCCCGCCTGCAAACCAATCGCCAAACCAATGCCATAACTCACATACGCCGCATAATGCAGCCCTAAACGTTCTGCCTGCATTGCCACGGTGAAAGCGCGTAACACCAGCCACGCAAACAAAGCAATCACCAGCACCACGCCGATTAAGCCAAATTCTTCCGCTAAAATAGCGAACAGGAAATCGGTGTGCGCCTCGGGCAAATAACTGAGTTTTTGCACACTGTTCCCCAAACCCACGCCAAACAATTCACCGCGCCCAATCGCAATCAAGGCTTGAATTAACTGAAACCCCTTGTTGAAAGGGTCAGCCCACGGATTCATAAAGCTGGCTAAACGTCCGATACGATACGGCGCAATTAATAGCACCAAACCCAAAGCCAAACCCACCACCGTCACCCACAGCAAAAATTGGCGCATCGGCACGCCCGCAAGAAATAACATCCCCAATACCGTGACAAACATCACCACGGTTGCGCCGTAATCGGGTTCTAACAGCAGTAAACAGGTAATCACACAAACCACTAGCATCGGCTTGATAAAACCGCTCATCGCGGCTCTCACTTCGACACTGCGCCGAATCAAATAACCTGCCATGAATAAAATGATGAATAATTTCATCGGTTCAGACGGCTGCAAATTGAAAAAGCCCAAACTAATCCAGCGCATACTGCCATTCACTTCGCGCCCAATGTGCGGAATCACCACTAAAATTAATAAAGCGATGCCTATAAATAACAGTGAAATATTAATACGTTGCCAAAGTTTCAACGGGAATTGCAGCACCAGCATTGCCAATATTAAACCCACCAAGCTGTAAATACTTTGTCGCCAGAAATAATAAAGCGGGTCGTTGAATTTGACTGCGGCAATATTCATCGAAGTGGAAGCCACCATCAACAAACCAAGCAAAGACAGTGCGAATCCGCAAAAGATAAACCCGAAGTTATAACTGGGCTTGGGCGTTTGTACGCCTTCGTTGCTGGTGAAAAGCGGGATTTTTAGTGAGAACATAAGGTGAGTAAACAACTTGAAATTATTACGATAAAAAATCATTCATTAAAAAATTTGTCGTTAATAATTTTGAGGGGGAAAAACAAAACAGCCCTCTTCATAAAAATCGGAGGGCTGAGAGTTTGGGTATTAACACATCTGTTCGTTAAAACAGTTTTAACCCTTCACGCGCTTTGCACAAATACCCGCTAAATGGGTTTTAAACGCATCGCGTAAATTAGGATGTTGTAAGGCGTAGTCAATCGTGGCGATTAAATAGCCCAATTTGCTGCCGCAGTCGTAGCGCGTGCCTTTGAACTTATAGGCTAACACCTGTTCTTCTTTCAACAAGTCGGCAATCGCGTCCGTTAATTGGATTTCACCGCCCGCACCGCGTTGGGTTTTTTCCAAATGTTTGAAAATATTGGCAGTTAATAAATAACGACCGACGACTGCGAGATTTGACGGAGCTTTATCAGGCGCGGGTTTTTCGATAATGCTGCTAATCCGTGATAAACCTTCATACAAGGATTCAGATTTCACAATCCCGTATTTATCGGTTTCTTCTTGGGCAACTTCTTCCACACCGAGCACGCTACATTGTTGCTTTTCATAGACATTAATCATCTGTGCCAAGCAAGAACGTTCTTCACCGTCGATTAAATCATCTGCCAAAATCACCGCAAACGGTTCATCACCAACCACGGGTTTTGCACATAACACTGCATGTCCTAAACCCAAAGCAACAGGTTGGCGAATATAAATGCAAGAAACGCCCGCAGGCACAATGTGGCGGGTCATCGCTAACAAGTCATATTTGCCGCGCCGTTCCAATTCATCTTCTAATTCTTGATTCTTATCGAAGTGATCTTCAATCGCACGTTTGCTGCCGCTGGTCACGAAAATCAATTGTTCAATCCCTGCCGCAATCGCTTCTTCGGCGGCGTATTGAATCAAAGGCTTGTCCACAATCGGCAACATTTCTTTGGGGCTGGCTTTGGTTGCGGGCAGGAAGCGCGTTCCTAAACCAGCAACAGGGAATACCGCTTTACGAATTGGTTTTTTGAGTTTTTCCATCTCGATTTCATCCTAAGAAGAGAGTCGGTTCTATAAAACTTTAGGGACAGTGCAATTTGTCCACCACAAATTATTCGGCATTATGGCGCATATTCATTGCAATTAGGCGGGTTTCAATTGAAAATCATCTTGGGCTTGTTCAGTGCAGACTCGGGACAGCAGGGTAAATAATTCTTCACCCGTTTTTTCATCCTGCCAACACTTTTGCTCAGCCAGATAATTGAAGTGAAAACCGCCACTTTTAGCAGCAACCCAGAGTTGAGAAACAGGCAGTTGACGGCTGATAATGACTTTTGAATGATCGCTAAACTCAATGGTGAGAATGCTTTCTTGCAATTCACTGTCAAAATCAACCTCGTTATCCATATTATCCAAAGCTGTTTCAATTGCCGCAAGGGTGCTTTCATAGCAGGTGGTAAATTCAGACTCTGTCATCTCATTTTCCTTACAGCAGTGGCAAATTTTTGAGTATAGCCATATTTAAAAAATTTGGTAGTGTTACTCTGCTTCCAACAAACCCTTTTAGAGATTAAAAGAAGCCCCCAACCCCCTAAAGGGGGCTAAACCTGAAATGTTTTGTTTTTAAAAGTCCCCTTCAGGGGATTTAGGGGCTTCTTTAGGGGACTTTAAAAATAAAGAAAATAATATTTTTAGTCTTTAGCCCCCTTCAGGGAGTTGGGGGTGCAGTTTCTTTAAAACTCTCTCATTTCATAGGCGACAACATGCAAATTATTCCCGTTTTAGACCTCTGGCAAAACCAAGTCGTACACGCCCGTGCAGGACAACGCGCCACCTATAAACCGATACAATCCAAATTATGCGCCAGCAGCGAAGCTGTAGAAATTTTAAAAGCCTTGGTGAAAAATTATCCAATTTCGTACTGCTATATTGCAGATTTAAACGCACTTCAGCAACAAACACCACAAATTGAAATAATTAATAATTTAGCACGACATTTTCCGCACATAAGTTTTTATGTAGACAGTGGATTACGCACACTCGCTGATTATGAAATTTGGGCAGCAGCGTATGCCACACAGCGAATTTACCCCATTTTAGGCAGTGAAACCCTTGTGAGTTTTGCAGATTATCAGCAAATACGTGCCACCGCTGAAAATAGTCTATTATCCTTGGACTTTTTTCAGGGTCAATTTTTAGGCGATACGGCTTTATTAGAAAATTCCGAAAGTTGGACAACAACCGTAATTTTACTGAATTTACACCGTGTGGGCACACAAAGCGGTATTGAACTTGCTCAATTACAACAATTACAACAACGCGCTCCAGAATGTGCTTGGATTGCCGCAGGAGGTGTGCGCGAGTTGAAAGATTTATACAGCTTGCAACAACAAGGCGCGGCGGGTGTATTGTGTGCCACGGCTTTGCACGATTTAAGTTTGACTCCGCAAAACACCGCTTGCTTTTTTAATACCTAAAACAAGTTGATAAATATCAAGTTGTCATCGACAACATGGTAGAATTTTTTATTTTGAGGCGATTATTTTGATAATGCACGGACAGACTCACACCTTTAATGCAGCCCGAATCAGTCTTGCGGTTGGAGTATTGGTATTTTTGCTGAAATGGTGGGCGTATTGGCTGACTGATTCTGTCGCCTTATATTCAGATGCCTTGGAATCGGTGGTGAATATTGTCGGGGCTGCGGTCGCGACATGGGCGGTGTGGGTGGCGCGTCGTCCTGCAAATTTAACCTATCCTTATGGCTATGCCAAAGCCGAATATTTTTCGGCGGTGCTTGAAGGGACGCTGATTATTATTGCCGCCTTTGCGATTATTCATGCGGCTTGGGGGCGTTTATATTCGCCTGTCGCTTTGCAAAGTGGGCTGGGTTTGGCGGTTTCTTTGGGGGCAACTTTGGTGAATGCGGCATTAGCAGGCTATTTATTAAAGATTGCAAAACAGCATCACTCCCCCGCCTTAAGAGCGGATGGGCTGCATATTTTCAGCGATGTGATTACTTCTTTAGGTGTGCTGTTTGGTATTGGGCTGGCGTGGTGGAGCGGATTTTGGATTTTAGACCCTTTGCTTGCGATTGTGGTCGCGTTGAATATTTTGTGGATGGGCGGACATTTATTGCGCTCTTCAATTGGCAGTTTAATGGATGAAGGCTTAAGTTCTCAGGAGTTGCTGACTTTGCAGGCGACACTGACACACGCGATGACGGGCGCATTACAAATTCATAACTTGAAAACACGACGTGCAGGCGCAACTACTTTTGTAGAGTTTCATTTGGTGGTTTCCGCAGAAATGCGGGTGAAAGAGGCGCATGAAATTTGTGACCGTTTAGAATATGCCTTGCAAGAATTGTCGCAAGATACTGAAGTGACAATTCATGTCGAACCCGAAGATGAAGTTCTGCCCCGTGATTTCGTGCTACATGGGACACCTTCAGAATTAAATCAGTGAAAGTAGAACTGCTTACTGAAGCCCCCAACCCCCTAAAGGGGACTTTAAAGATTAAAAATAAGTGTTTATGTTTAGCCCCCTTTAGGGGGTTGGGGGCTTCAGTCGCTTTGAATAACAAATAACCACAGGAATTCATGATGAGCGAACAAGTGTTTCATGCGGCGGCTTCACGCGGACACAGTGTGCATGATTGGTTAGACAGCTATCACACGTTTAGTTTTGCTGATTATCACGACCCAGAGCGGATGCAATTCGGGGCATTGCGGGTGCTGAATGATGATGTGGTGGCGGGTGGTCAGGGTTTTGGAACGCATCCACATCGCAATATGGAAATCGTGTCGATTCCGCTGCAAGGTGATTTAGAACACCGCGACAGCATGGGCAATGTGGCGGTTATTTGTCAAAATGAAGTACAAATTATGTCCGCAGGCACGGGCATTCAGCACTCGGAATATAATAAAAACAAAGATAAAACGGTTAATTTCCTACAAATTTGGATTTTGCCCGAAAAGATGAATATTCAACCGCGTTATGATCAACGTGCGTTCGACCCTACCCAACGCCAGAACCAGTGGAAAACCTTGGTTGCGCCCTTGTCCAGTGGTGAAGATGCGGTGTTAATTAATCAACAAGCTTGGTTTTCATCGGGTAAATTGCAAGCCAGCACTACGCTACCTTATCGCTTAAAAGCGGCGGGACACGGGGTTTATATTTTTGTCATGCACGGCGCGGTTGTGGTGAATGGGCAAGTTTTGAAAGCGCGTGATGGTTTTGGGGTTTGGAATACGGAAGAAATCACGATGTTGGCGAATGTGGACAGCGAAGTGTTGTTGATTGATGTGCCGATGTTGTAAGAAAAGATTAGCTGTAGCCTGTATAAAATATAGACTACAGTCTAATCAATAAGTTCAGTTTAAAAAAATGTTCGTCATACAAATAACCAAAATCATGACGCTTTGTGCTTGCAGTATCCATAAGCGCATTTTTAAATAGATAATTACGTAATGCTACGAGCAACGGTTGTTTCACAATATAAAATGTGACTAATTCCCCCGTCTCTTTAACCACAATCATTCCACCATCAGCATCATATAAACGATTCCACTCGACGGTAGGAATCATGCCCAGTGCGGTGGCTAATAGAAAATCCTCAATTTTCGCTTGATATAAACCTGCACAATCAAATTGCAATGGATTTTTTTGCTCTAAAATATCAACTAATTCACTTAATTGGTTACAACCGCGTTCCCCACCATAATATTCGAGTAATAAATACGCCAGAATTTCAGGAAACTGAGAGTCTATTAGTCTTAAATTATAACTATAGGTTAGGTCATCACATTTCAAAAACTGCGGGATAAGATTTAGCTCTTTAAGTTTACGTACCAATTTTTTAGTTTTTAGCCCATTTAAGATATGAGGACTTTCATCTAGTTGGAAAATGAAATTAGTAGCTCGACTGGCATTTAATAATGAAGAGTTTGCTGCAAAATTACTTTTTATGCTGAAACCATGTTCTATAGGCTTTTTTGAAAAGTCGTCTAATACTGCGACACTAATATCTCTTTTAGAACGGTTTTTCGCTTTTAACTTCGGATTGTGAATAAGCTCTAAAAAATTACTTAACTCATTAACAATAAATGTCTTTTTTTGCTTAGTGATTAGTTTCTCAAATAAAGTATGGGCGTGAGATTCCAATAATTCACAAGAAACCTCACTAATACCTTGTGCGCTTTCAATAAGGATAGTGTTATTAGGCGTGACGCTATATCGCAACGGTTCAGAATTTAAAGTTTCATGGGTAATATATTGAATTGGAAACTTGAAATTATTATCGATTTCTAAGTTTTCAGTACATCCTATGAATTCACGTTGTGCTAA
The DNA here is from genome assembly GCA_028688145.1 of Thiotrichaceae bacterium. Classification (GTDB taxonomy): domain Bacteria; phylum Pseudomonadota; class Gammaproteobacteria; order Beggiatoales; family Beggiatoaceae; genus JAQTYU01. The sequence continues at coordinate 151,716 of JAQTYU010000005.1, forward strand.
TAGACGCAGCAAGGTGTAGACTTCAGCCCATTCACCTTTGTTTAACGTTTGCATAATTGAGAAACCTAGAACAGGCTGTATTGTTCTGATAATAAATATTGAGGCTGAGCGCACACTGATTGATTCTGCGTCGTCATGTATTTAATCATGGCAGCGGCAACATGTTGAACTGCATCCACTGCGACGCTATTACCTAACTGTTTCATTGCCTGCGTTGCAGAAACAGGAAATTCAAAATCATTTGGAAACCCCATCATTTTCTTACCTTCAGTCACAGTAATTTTTCTGACTGCGCCATCTACCCAATAAGAATCCCAATTACGCCTATCTGTAATTGGTGAAGATTTTCCACCCACGCGCAAAGTAAAACCAATATTTTTGGGACATTCTCCACCAAAAACGTCAGACATCGTCATCTTGAGCGGGATAGGGGACGGGAATTTAAAAGTGAAAGGATAGCTGTCTTCTTGTCGAAACCCAATGATAAAAATGCGCGGGCGATGTTGGGGTAAACCATAATCAGAAGCTTTCACTATTTTATAATAAATAGTGTAATTAAGTTCTTTTTCTAAAATAGATTTAATGATAGAAAATGTTTTTCCATCATCATGATTTTGTAAATGTCTCACATTTTCTAAAAAAAATGCTTTAGGTCTTTTCGCAGCAATAATGTCACGCAAAATGAAAAACATATTGCCTCGTGCTTGATGCTCTTCTTCAAAACCTCTTTTATATCCTGCCTGACTAAATGGCTGACAAGGAAAACCCGCACATAAAATATCGTGGTTGGGAATTTCTTCTGGAATAACTTTCAAAATATCATCGTTATATAAATGTTTTTCAAACAAATTAGGCGATATTTTTTTAAAGTTTTGGATATAGGTTAATCTTGCATACTTATCAATTTCCGAGGCAAAAACACATTCACAATCATTGTGATGAAACGCTAAATGAAATCCTCCAATACCTGCAAATAAATCAATAAATTTGTACATAAAACTATCCTCGATAACTCATAATTGCCGTGGCATCCTACACGTTCTTAGTGAACAAATACAACAATTAGGTATAAAGCACTTTTTGCCTTGTGAACCTAAGTTAGCTACAATCTAAAAAAACCATCGCTTTATTAATTATCGGGATATTTTATCTTTATGGGAAATAAAAAGCATGAAAACGCTTGCCCAAATTCAACAAACCTTACGACACTATCAATCTGAATTAAAAAATAAATATGGGATTGAACGTTTAGCTATTTTTGGCTCGTATGCACGACAAGAACAAACTGAAGAAAGTGATATTGATATATTGGTAGAATTAGGACAGCAACCGCTAGGAATGCGTTATTTAGACTTTGCCGCAGAACTAGAAACCATCTTACAACACAAAGTAGATATTGTTTCACGACGTGGGATTAAACCGCAATATTTTCAGGCGATTGAAAAAGATTTAAAGTATGTCTAAGCGAGAACCTACACTATTGTTAAATGACATTACCAACAGTATCCAAAAAATTCAAAGCTATACGCAAGGCATGTTATTTGATGAATTTATTCAAGATGACAAAACCACCGATGCGGTTATTCGTAATTTTGAAGTGATTGGCGAAGCCTCAAATCAACTGCCCGCAATTTTTTGTGAACAGCACCCGCAAATAGCATGGCGCAGAATGGCGGATTTTCGTAATGTACTCATTCACAAATATTTTGGTGTGGATTTGCAACTGGTTTGGGAAATTATTCAATATGATTTGCCTGAATTGCGGAAACGGCTAGAGAGCTTAAATATCTAAGAAACGACTGCTTCATTATTTTAACTACTGCATCAATCCACACGCAAATCCCCCAATCCCCGCCCCCAGTCGTATCAGTATTATTTTTATGAAGTGATGCTGTTAAACTGTCCGCTTAATTTATTCCTAATTTGAGCGGTTGCACCCCACAATGGCAACTGAACTGCCACCCACTGCTGATGAACTCAATCCCGCCACGCTGTGCATTCACTGTATGCAGCGTAAGCCTATGCTTGCGCCTTGTCCTGCGTGCGGACACAAAGATATTCCCAGCAAACAGCACCCGCTTTACCTCAAACCCCGTACCCTGCTCAAACAACAATACATTGTAGGCAAAGCTCTGGGACAAGGCGGTTTCGGAATTACCTATATCGGTTTTGACCGCTGGCTCCACAAAAAAGTCGCGATTAAAGAATATTTACCCGCCGCCCTCGCCACCCGCGACTTTCGAGAAGCCAGCGTGATTCCCCTGAAACGCCAAGAACTTGCCTTTACGCAAGGGCTGGGTTTATTCATTGAAGAAGCCCGCAATCTCGCCAAATTTGACCATCCCCACATCGTGCGCGTATTGAATTTCTTTGAAGAAAATCAAACAGGTTACATGGTGATGGATTATTTAGAAGGCAACAGCCTTGGGGATTATTTGGCCCAACACGGCGGCAAATTATCTCTGACGCAAGCCCTCGAAATTTTCAGACCGATTTTAGACGCACTAGACGCGGTGCACGCTGAACATTTATATCATCGCGACATTTCAGCCCAAAATATCCGAATGCTCACCAACGGCACCCCGATTTTAATTGACTTCGGCGCGGCGCGACACGTTATCGGTGAACACAGCCATACTTTAGATTTGGTGCTCAAACACGGCTATTCCCCCATCGAACAATATTCAGGGCGCGGCAAAATTGGCGCGTGGACAGATATTTATGCCTGTGGCGCATTATTGTATTTATTGCTGACAGGCAGCTTGCCGCCCGCCGCCACCGACCGCCTCAGTGAAGAACCTTTATTGCCGCTTAACAGCTTGCCTGCCCATGTTGAAGCCACAATTCTGAAAGCACTCGCCCTGAAAGCAGAACAGCGTTTTAGCGATATTAGTGGGTTTAAAGCCGCATTGTATGAAGAAATTGTTCCGCAAATCGAGCAAGTTCCCAAAAAATCTAAGAAAATCCCGCAGTTTGCCCTGTTGATTATCATCGCGCTGGTTGTTGGGCTTGCCACAGAAAAAATGCTGATCCTGCAAAAAGTTGAACAACTTCAGCAACAGGCACGTCAACAATGGGCAAGCCTACAGTTGACCACACCGCCAAACAATAATGTGTATGTCACTTATCAAAAATTGCTCGAAATTGACCCCAAAAACAACACGGCACGGCAAGGTTTACAGCAACTTAGCCAGCATTTTCTAAACCTTGCCAGAACTCAACAACAGCAAGCTGATTTCAATGCCGCCCTCGCCACGGTTGAACAAGGGCTACGCATCGCACCGCAAGCTGTTGAACTGCGTACACTACAACAAGTTGTGACAGTTCAAATTCAACAAGCTGCCCGTGCCCAAAAAATCACCGAGGGCTTAAAACTTGCGGAAAAACTCATTGCGCAAGGGCAACTCGAAGAGGCACAACAGCAATATCAAAGTTTGCAGCAATTTGCCCCAGAAGATGAGCGAGTTCCGAACGCTTTGAATAATTTGGTAAATATTTGGGCGCGACAATTACATAACAGTCACGAAGCGGTGGCACCACGTCTGACGGTGTTGAATAAATTGCTGAATACTTTCCCGCAACATCCTGAATTATTAGCATTAAAAGCCGAACTGACCGCGCCAAAACCTGTAGATGAATTATTACATAAGGCGGAACAACATCTGATGAATTCGCGGCTTAGTGAACCGAAGGGTGAAAATGCCTATGAACTTTATCAGCAAGTTTTGAATCTTGAGCCTGAACAAGTTCAAGCAAAACAAGGTATTCAAAAGATTGCGGACAATTATGAACAGCGTGCCGAGCGCGAGTCTAATCCCGCCAAGGCTTTGTTGTGGGTAAACAAGGGCTTGAAAGTGTTGCCGACACACGCGGGATTATTGAACCTGCAAAAAACTTTAACTGCACCCCAATCCGTTAGTGCGCCGCCTGAACCTGTAAAACCTCAAGCTGCACCGATAATTACGCCTACGCCGCCACCCCCTACCCCAAGTGCGCCGCCTGAACCTAATGTCAATGGGTTATTACAAACTGCGCAACAGCAACTTGAACGTGAACAGTGGGATATGGCGGGGCAAAACTATCAAGCCGTGTTAAAATTGGTGGCTGATAATGCTCAGGCACAACAGGGTTTACAAAAAATAGCAACGCATTATTTACAATTAGCGCGAAAAGCACAGCAGCAAGCACATTGGGTAGACAGCTTATCCTTGATTAATAAGGGATTACAATTTGTGCCACATCATACGGGTTTACTTGGATTACAGCGGGATGCTATGCAACAATTAAACGAACCAGCGGTTAATCCCACACCGCCTAATCTTATTTTAACGCCTTCATTTTGAAATGAAATTACGAAACTATCTTTTACACGGTTTACTACTGCTCAGTTTCGGCTTAGATGTGCCACTGTGGGCAGATGAAGTGTTTATTATTCCGAATGCCTTTATCTCGCAACGTAATTTTCAATATTCCGTGGGCAATGGCGGTGTCAGTGGCAGCACTCAGTCTTTAGGGGTTGGCTTGACGGGCACTTATCAGCGGTTTTATCTGGATATTGTGGCTGAGAAAAATCTTAAACCCAGTCAAGAATCGACCACCAACTTATTATTTACCGATATGGTTGATTTTGAACGTGAAGATTTGTCCGCCTCCTTTGGTTATAGTATTAACGAATCTTTAAGTGCATTCACAGGTTATAAATATGGACGCACGACTATTGCAGCCCGTTATCCGTCACCTTTCGTGGGGGAAAAAATCAGTTTGCAAGGGCAAGGGGCTTTTATTGGCGCAGGCGGCGGGTGGCAAGTGCGTGACTGGGGATTTCTCTCCTTCAGTGCCGCCTATGCGCGTCTCAGTGCGGATTATAATGATTTAGTGGTACATCGCAGTCATGGCAATGCGACTGGCACAAGTTTGGGTTTAAAGTGGAAAGCACAACTCACAAAACAGTGGTATTATGATTTAGCGGTATTACGTCATGACTATTATTATCAACACTTTAGCCGCATCGACACGAATATTTCTGAACAGATTTTATCGTTTCGTCTAGGCGTAGGGTATCGTTTTTGAGAGCAGCCCTAGAATTATCTATATTTTTTGGCAGCAGCACTGATTTGATCCAAAACTAAAAAAATGCGTTATATAATGCGGATAGTCTTGCGAAAATATTTACTTACGAAGGAAATTTAGAAATGACTGAACCAGTAATTCTGGTTGTTGACGATAGTCGTGTGTCGCGAATGTTAATCCGCACGATTATTGCCCACGCCCATCCTAAAGCCATTATCCTCGAAGCAGGTAATGCAGATGAGGCACTCCTAAAAATAGAAGGTCAACAGGTGAATCTCATCACCTTAGATTTGAACATGCCGGGCATGGATGGTTTAACCTTGGCATCTAAATTGCTGGAAAAGTTCCCAGACGCAAAAATTGGTTTACTCACCGCGAATATTCAAGAAGCCATTAAAAACAAGGCAGAAAACTTGGGCATCTTATTTATTTCCAAACCCATTACCGAAGAAAAAATTCTGGCATTTATTGATGGCTGATGACATTTACCTTTCCGAATTACAACGTGATGCGATAACTGAATTGCTCAATATCGGCATGGGGCGTGCTGCTGCTGCTTTAAGTGAGATGGTCAGTGAAGAAGTGCATCTTTCCGTACCCAGCGTAGAAGTGTTGTCGCGTACCGAGGCTGCCCATAAAATCAATGGCAATCCTAGTAAACGCATTGCTGCCGTGCGCCAGCATTTCCAAGGGCCGTTCTGGGGCGATGCGATCTTGCTATTTCCGCAAGAAAAGAGTCTTGAACTGGTTAGAATTTTATTAAGAGAAGAAAATATCCCCTTAGAAACCCTGACCGAGTTGGAACGAGATGCCCTGACCGAGGTCGGGAATATCATATTAAACTCCTGTCTCAGCAGTTTAGGCGATATGTTGAATTATGAAGTCACCAGTCATTTGCCCATTTTTATCACAGGCACTGCGACTGAGGTGCTTGAAAATGATAATACCCATTCCCCGCAACAGGATGATGTGGTGATGTTTTTGCGTATGGACTTTGCCTTACGTTCTAAAGACATTAGCGGTTATGTCGCCTTCATCTTGGAAATTCCATCAATAGCGCAATTTAAATTACGTATTGATCAATATTTATCGGGACACACTTAAGCTTAATCACTTGATACGACCTCTACATGTCGCCGACTAAGGTATTACAAGACACTGCACTCTACCCATTGGCTTCCGCCGTTTTGGGAGAGTGCAACCTTGGGATTATTGTACTAGACGAAAATGCAGATGTGATCATCTGGAATCATTGGATGAGTCAACATTCCCGCATTCCCGCTGGGCTTGCCTTAAACCAAAAATTAGAAACCTTATTTCCTGAATTAGAAAATTCTCGCCTACTGAAAACCCTTGAGGCTGCCGTATTACGTGGTTTAGCCGCAGTGTTGTCGCAATCTTTACATAAAGCACCGTTTCCTTTATATCGACCTGAGTTGAAAAGCATTCAGAATTTGGATAAAAGCGAGCGGATGCAGCAAAATATCACCATTACCCCGCTGTGTTTACCCAACTTGCCGCGCTATGGTTTGATACAAATCACTGACGTTAGCCAAGGCGTGCGCCGCGAAACTTTATTGCGCAGCAAAGCTGATGAAATGCACGTTTTAGCGCATGAATATCATGAAAACGAACTATATTTAAAAGCAATTTTGGAAAACGCGCTCGATGGAATTATTACCATCAGTGAACAAGGTATTATTGAAACTTTCAATTGCGCTGCTGAGCAGATTTTTCAACAACGCACGAAAGACATTATCGGCAGTGGTATCGATCAATTAATTATTGATCCACAATTCCCAGAAGAAGTTTTTGAGTTACAACATTACTTACAGGTTTATAAAACCTTTATCGGCTCAGTCCACGAAGTCTGGGGGCGGTGTAGTGATACTAAACTGATTCCTTTGGAATTATCCATCAGTGAAATGTGGATCAATGAACGCCGCAAATTTATCGCGATTTTACGAGACATTACCGACCGCAAACGCATTCAAGACGAATTGCGCCGCGAAAAAGAACAAGCACAAATTACCTTGCAATCGATTGGGGATGCAGTCATCACCGTCGATGCAATGGGAAAAATCCAATATCTCAATCCCGTTGCCGAACAATTAACGGGCTGGCGCACAGAAGATGCGGCGCGGCAAGATATTAGTAAAGTGCTGCGGCTACAACTGCAATATCATAAAGCACTACTCAGTCACAGTATTTATCAACGCTGTTTGAGCGAAGGGCAAACGCTTGCCTTGCCGCACGGTGTGCTATTGCTCAGTCGCCAAGAACAACAATTTTTTATCGAAGGCACATTTTCACCGCTCAAAATTAACAGCGAAATCACAGGCATTGTGATTGCCTTTCATGATGTGACCCAAGCCTTGAAAATGGCGCATGAAGTTAATTATCGCGCCACCCACGACGCGCTGACGGGTTTGATTAATCGCCTAGAATTTGAAAACCGTTTAGACAAAGCCATTCAAAAATTACAACATCAAGCCGAGGCAAAATGCACGGTTTTTTATATCGATTTAGACCAATTTAAAATTGTGAATGATACCTGTCGCCACATTGCAGGCGACCGCTTATTGCAACAACTTTCCGCCTTATTACAAACCAAAATCCCTGAAAACCAAACTCTTGCACGATTGGGCGGCGATGAATTTGGGGTGTTGCTGGAAGGTCACGATGTCAGCAGTGCCTTGCTCGTTGCCGAAGCCCTGCGCAAAACTATCAGTGAATTTCGTTTCGTTTGGGAAAATAAGATTTTTCCCTTGGGCGCGAGCATTGGCGTGGTCGAAATCGACCAGCATTTTGACAAATATGCCGCACTCAGTGCCGCAGACACCGCCTGTTTTGCCGCCAAAGAAGCAGGACGCAATTGTATCTTGGTTTATCATCCCGACGATGCCGAGTCGATTTTGCGCCGCCAGCAAATGACCATGACCACCCGCATCACCAACGCGCTGGAAAAAAATCTATTTTTCTTGGTATATCAAGAAATTAAATCATTGATTGTGCAACCTTATCATCATATTGAATTATTATTGCGCATGAGCGATGAAGAGGGTGGCGTGACCCCGCCAATGTCGTTTATTCCCGCCGCAGAACGTTATAATTTGATGCCACGCATTGATCAATGGGTGGTGGAAAACGCCTTGCGCCATTACGCGCTGTTGTTTAAAAAACAACAAAACTTATTGATGCACATCAATTTATCCAGTGCCTCTTTGGGAAATGAGTATTTCCTCGATTTTGTACTGACGCAATTAGCACGTTATGCTGTGAATCCGTCACGTATTTGTTTCGAGCTGACCGAAACCACCGCCACCGTACATTATGGTAAGGCATTAAAATTCATCGAAAAATTGAAAGCCTTGGGTTGTCGTTTTGCAATTGATGACTTTGGCAGTGGGCTGTCTTCGTTCAAAAATATCAAAGGCTTACCCATTGATTATATTAAAATTGATGGTTTATTTGTGCGTGGTTTATTAGACGATAAGATTGATTATGCGATGGTTGAAACCATTAATCATATTGGCAAATTAATGGGCGTAGAAACCATTGCCGAAAGTGTTGAAAGCAGCGAAATTCTTGAAAAATTACGCGAAATCGGTGTAGACCATGTGCAAGGCATTGGAATCTGCACCCAAATCCCTTTGAACGAATTTATTTATTCTCTATAAATAATCTCTTATAATTTCTTTCCCCATTGAATTTATTAAAAATAAGTCGCTATTTGCGTACTGCCTCCCTTTCTTCAAAAATACAGGAAATCTCATGAGCGCGAAACTTTTAGATGGCAAAGCAATTGCCGCAACCTTGCGTGATAAATTAAAAATCAAAGTACAAACCCGCGTGCAACAAGGCTTAAGTGTTCCTTGTTTAGCGGTGATTTTAGTGGGGCAAGACCCTGCTTCTCATGTTTATGTCAAAAATAAGCGGGTTGCCTGTGCAAATACAGGAATTTTGGCAAAAGATTATGATTTACCGATTGAAACCAGTGAAGCTGAATTGCTTGCGATTTTGGATAAACTCAATGCCGACGACAGCGTGCATGGGATTTTAGTACAATTGCCTTTACCCCAACATATTGATAGTCAAAAAGTTTTAGAACGTGTGTTGCCCCAAAAAGATGTGGACGGCTTTCACCCCTATAACGTTGGGCGTTTAACTTTGAGAATGCCTTTATTGCGTTCCTGCACCCCCAAAGGTGTGATGACGATGTTGACAGAAACGGGAATTCCCTTGGCGGGTTTGGACGCGGTGATTATTGGACAATCTAATATTGTGGGTCGCCCGATGGCATTAGAATTGCTCGCAGAACGTTGCACGGTCACTATTTGCCATAGTCGCACTAAAAATCTCGCTGACAAGGTGCGAGCCGCCGATTTGGTGGTGGCTGCGGTAGGAATCCCTGAATTTGTCAAAGGCAGTTGGATTAAAGCAGGCGCAATTGTGATTGATGTGGGGATTAATCGTTTAGATGATGGGCGTTTAGTGGGCGATGTGGAATTTAAAGAGGCGGCAGCCATCGCCAGCTGGATTACCCCCGTTCCTGGGGGGGTGGGTCCGATGACGATTGCAAGCCTATTGGAAAATACTTTGCAAGCGGCTGAAATGCGAGATGCATAATTAGTAATTTCCGAATTAATAGCTACACTTTTAAGTAAGTTCCCCCGCTGCCTGTCACATTAAGTTTTTTCTTAAGGTTTATCTTATGTTAGAAATTAATACATCTTCGACATTGAGTGACGGTGAATTGCAACTGCGACTCGGCGCACTGGCTACCCTTAATCATATTGGGGTGGAGCTTTCGACCGAAAAAAACCGCACCTTACTGCTTGAGAAAATTCTGCGGGAAGCTACTCGTTTGACCAATGCAGACGGGGGGACGCTCTACACACGTACCGATGATAATCATCTTAAATTTGAAATTCTGTTCACCCACAGCAAGGGCATTCATCTCGGGGGAACCAGTGGTAATCCGATTCACTTTCCCGCTTTAGCTTTATATCAAGATGAAGAACAAAAAGTGCCTAATTCGCATCTAGTGTCTATTTGTGCGGCTATTTCGGGTAATACTATTAATATTTCAGATGCTTATAGCAATACTGAATTTGAATTTTCGGGCACGCGCAAGTTTGACGAAAAGAATAATTATTATTCAAAGTCTTTTCTCACTGTGCCAATGAAAGGCAGTGAAGGCGAAATTATCGGGGTGTTACAATTAATCAATGCGATTGATCCGTATTCGGGTGACATCGGGGTGTTCGACCAATTCAAGCAAGAATTGGTCGAATCCTTGGCTTCACAAGCGGCGGTGGCAATGGTGAATCAGCGTTTGCTTGCAGAACAGCGCGAATTATTTGATGCGTTTATCCGCTTAATCGCAACTGCCATTGACCAAAAATCACCGTATACGGGTGGACATTGTCGGCGTGTGCCCGATTTAACCATGATGTTAGCGGAAGCCACGGCAAGCGTAAAACATGGGGTTTTCTGCGATTTTACGATGAATGATGATGACCGTTATGAATTACTGGTTGCGGGTTGGTTACATGATTGCGGAAAAATTACCACACCTGAATATGTAATTGATAAAGCAACGAAATTAGAAACTATTTTTGACCGTATTCATTTAATTGATACTCGTATTGAAGTCTTAAAGCGTGATGCTGAAATTGCTTTGTTGCGGCAACAATTGGCGGCGGCGCAGCGCGGTGAACCTATTGAAAATATTTGTATTAATCCTGAATTAAATGCACAAATTGAAAATTTAAATGCGATGCGGGAATTTATTCGCAAACATAATACAGGCACAGAATGGATGTCTGATGAAGACATTGCCAAAATCTGCCAGTTTGCACGGCAATATCGTTGGGTGAATGCGGATGGGGTGACGGTCGATTTCTTAAGTGAAAACGAATTGGCAAATCTAACCGTGCGCAAAGGCACCTTGTTGCCCGAAGAACGCAAGGTGATTAATCATCATATTGATGTAACCATTGAAATGTTAGAAAGCTTGCCTTATCCAAAATATTTGCGTAATGTGGTGGAATATGCGGGCGGGCATCATGAACGCATGGATGGGAAAGGCTATCCCAAAGGCTTAACACGGGAACAAATGTCTGTACAATCGCGGATTATGGGGATTGCAGATATTTTTGAAGCTCTGACTTCTCGGGATCGTCCGTATAAAAAACCGATGCCTTTGTCACAAGCTTTAGATATTTTGGGGAAGATGAAACTGGATAATCACATTGATCCTGATTTATTCGATGTGTTTATTCATGAAAAAGTGTATTTAGATTTTGCAGAGCAGTTTTTACCCAAAGAGCAGAATGATGCTGATGAAATTGATGTTAGTAAGATTACGGGGTTTAATGCGGAATATGGAAAGAATAGCTAAATTTTAAGATAAGCAAGTGAAAATTCGTCATTATTTGTTGATTATTGCGTGTTTGCATCTCTCTGAAAGCAGTCTTCCTAGGGAAATAATGGATTGGATTACTGCTATTTCTATGACAGGTAACGAAAAGGAAATGCAAAAACTGCTTGACCATGGCTTCAATATTAATCAGCAGAACAGCGGAGGAAATACACCACTGCATTATGCTTGTGGCTGGGGATTAAAAGATTCTGAACGTCAGGCAAAAAAGTTTAATATTCCCTTTAATAACCATCTCAAAGAACATGCGAGTTTTGTGGAATTTTTGCTAGCACATGGTGCAAATCCAAATATCCAAAATAATTATGGCGGTACACCTTTAAGCTCTGCAATTTATCATGGAAGGGCAGCAACGATAAAACATCTTCTCGATAAGGGCGCTCGGATAAATACCCTTGATCAATATGGCACAACTCCATTAAAGCGAGCTATTTATTTTTGTTATCAAGATATTATACAACTGTTACTTGAGTTTGGTTCGGACGTAACTGAGGCGAATCGGCAAATTACGCAAGAGATTTTTCTGAAAACATGTACAATCGTTCATTCTCAAAAATAGCCAATACTAGCAATAGATGCTTACAGAAGAATCTTTATGTCTTTATCATTTAAACAAGTAGTTACGCATTCAACTTTTAAAATATTCTTGTTATTACTGAGTGCCAGTGTACTGTTATATCTAAATTTACAAACTTATGGCATTTGGTTAATGCCTGACTCTTTAAATTACCTTGAAGTGGCTGAAAACTTAGCCATAGGGAAAGGCTTAGTGTTGGGATACTATGCGCTGACTCCAACCGCTACCACACCACTCACTGCATGGACTCCCTTATATCCTATTGTATTATCATGGTTTATTCACGGCGAAAATAGTTTATTACAACAAGCTATTTTCCCTGCTCTGTTACTTTATGCTGCCAGTGGTTTGTTATTATTTTTAGTATTGAAACATTTTACCAATGTCGCGTGGGCACTGGCAGGCTGTGGCGTTTGGTTGTTGAGCGTGCCTGCTTGGACGGTTTATCACTATGCTTGGAGTGAAAGCTTATTTATTACGCTGGCTTTACTCGAAACATGGCTATTAACCTTATGGTTTAGCATCCCTTCAGAAAAAGGACGTGGTTACGCCTATTTCATCATCATTGCATCAACTGTAGTGATGACCGCACTTTTTTACACCCGCTATATTGGAATCAGCTTTATCCCATTATTCGGTTTGCTGCTATTTTTCCCGACAAAATCTAAATACACTTATAAATTTTGGTGGTTAGCAGCGGGCATTTGTTATGTTGGTTTAATTAGTTTATGGCTATGGCGAAATGATACGTTGACAGGAACATTGAGTGGCGCAGTGCGTTCGCCTTCGACAGTTTCATTGTTAGATAATATCAGCAATGTCGGTAACGCTTATTTGCTGATGTTTCCTAGCCATATAATTGGCTATCTTGTGAGTAGTTTACTAGCAATACTCATTGTTCTGCGCTTGCGCAAATCGACTGAAACTCCTATGAAAGTTTCACCAGTTCTAGGAGTTACGATAATCATCCTCAGTATGGGGGGCTATCTTTTAGTGCTCGTATTACTGAGAACTTGGCAAGAGTTTGATCCTATTGGAGTACGTTTAGTTTCACCCTCAGTTCCCTTTTTTATTTTCGGATTAATTATTCTTGGTTTTTTATGTTCCCGCTTATCCACCTCATTTGCCTCAATCAGTTTATTTCTAGTGATTTGGATATTGGCAGCCATCAGTCTTGAAGGGGCAAGAACATATATTGATGCAAGAATGCAATTGTCCAATCATAAGAACTTCCTATTCAAAGACTCACCAACTGAGACCTATAATAATTTTTCAGGACTTTCCAGTGATAATTTGTTACCGCATATTATCAATGAGTTAGACAAAACTAACCAAGCTACATTTGTAGTCGAGCAAGTAAAAATAGCGGCAATCATGCATATTGCATTTGGAAAAAAAGTAAAATTATTGCCTGCTGTGATCAATGAGGCTGAGGTGAAAAAACTAAATCAATTAGGCGAAGGATTTCTGATTCTGATGGACACTCAGCGTTTACATCAATATTATCAACAACATTTTAATAAACTGTCTATTTATTCGGGTTATCTCGAAAAAGGCTTTTGGGTGACGGAATTACCTTTGCCCACAATACCGAAAAATCCATAGATTTTTTAGATTAGGTGACTTAGCTCACCCCCGCCACACCCTAGGCACTCTTGGCGCAACATTACACAACAATTCATAAGCAATGGTCTGCGCGTGTGCCGCAATTTCTTCAATGGGCAAACCCCGCCCCCATAAAATCACAGGGTCACCTGCGCGGGCATTGGGTTGGGTGCGTAAATCCACGGTAATCATATCCATAGAAACCCGCCCAATTAAAGGCACACGTCGCCCATTCACTAAAACTGGCGTACCTGTTGGCGCGTGACGCGGATAACCATCCGCATAACCCACCGCCACCACCCCAATCGGCATGGTTTGCGGACAACGAAAAGTTGCGCCATAGCCAATACTGTCACCTTGTTTTGCAGTTTTCACACTGATTAAACTGGAATGCAGCGTCATCACGGATTGCAAACCTTCTTGGCTGCCAACAGTATTTGGAAAAGGCGAAGCCCCATACAACATAATTCCGGGGCGCACCCAATGCACATGAGCCGTTTCCCACGCCAACACCCCCGCCGAATTCGCCAACGAACCTTCCGTTTTCAAGGCGTTCATCAAGGTGGTGAATTGTTTAATTTGTTCTCGAGTAGAAACACTGTCGCGCTCGTCGGCACACGCCAAATGACTCATAATCCGCACGCTTGCAAATTGCGGCTGTAAATGTTTCCACATCGTCGCCACGTCTTTGGGATAAAACCCCAAACGCCGCATTCCCGTATCCACTTTCAGCCAAATATTCAGCGACTGTGCCAACTCAGGCGATTTTAATAAAATTTCTAATTGTTGAGTGCTGTGCACTGCAATTTGAATATTTTGTTGCGCGATAATTGCCAGTTCATCCGCTTCAAAAAAGCCTTCTAATAATACAATCGGTTCAACGACTTCCGCAGCCCGCAATTCCAAAGCTTCTTCCAAAGAACACACTGCAAAGGCTTCGACCAATCCCGCCAACGCCTGCGCCACCTGCACCGCCCCATGTCCATACGCATTGGCTTTTAACACCGCAATGAGCTGTTGTGTTGGCGCACACGCCCGCACGCGCTGCACATTGGCGCGTAATGCCATCAGGTCAATCATTGCATGGATTGGACGTGCCATTTTATCCCTCACCGTAGTGGCTAATGTGGTTTTCAAACTTGGTAATATTGCCCAAAAAGGTTAAACGCACGGTGTCAATTGGACCATTCCGCTGTTTTGCAACGATAATTTCTGCCGTGCCTTTGTCTTCCGTGTCAGGATTATAAACTTCATCGCGGTAAATAAAAGCGATCACGTCCGCATCTTGCTCAATCGAACCTGATTCACGTAAATCCGACATCACGGGGCGTTTATTGGGGCGTTGTTCCAAACTGCGATTGAGCTGTGACAGTGCAATCACAGGCACATTCAATTCTTTGGCTAAAGATTTGAGCGAGCGCGAAATTTCCGAAACTTCCACCGCGCGATTTTCCCGATTGCCAGAACCCTGCATCAGTTGTAAATAGTCGATCACAATTAAGCCGAGTTGCCCTTGTTCACGCGCTAAACGTCGCGCACGCGCCCGTAATTCCGTGGGATTGAGTGCGGGGGTTTCGTCGATAAACAGCGGCGTTTCTGAAAGCACGGTAATTGCCGAAGTTAAACGCGGCCAGTCATCATCTTCTAATTTTCCCGTGCGCACTTTTTGCAAATTAATCCGCGAAAATGAGGAAATCACCCGCATAATCAACTGGTCACTGGACATTTCCATACTGAAAATGCCGACGGGGAGTTTAGTGTGTAAGGCGACATTTTCTGCAATATTCATAGCAAACGTGGTGTTATGCACACAAATATCATTCGCAACAAAATTATGGGTGTCAGGAATGGTCAAATCATAAACTTGTTTATTTCCAACTGACTGAATTGAATAAATTTCATCCCAGTAAATTTCGCATTCATTGGCTTGTTGCCATAACAAATTAGCTAAACTGGGCGGCTGTAATTCAGGGGCTGCATAAGCACTATGAACCTGCGCTAATAGCTGTTGTTCTTGTAATAAGGGTAATTCGGCAGGCAAGGGCTGTGCTAACCAAATTTTATAAATTAAGCATTGAATTGAGTAAAAATCTTCAATGCTTAGTGTATAGGTTTTTTTATGTTTTCCTAAATGGCTAAGAATGCCAAAACGTAACCATAAATGCTGCAATTGGCGGGCGAAACGCTCGTGTTTGCTCAGATAATGCAGTGGATTTTCAGGTTCATTATTTAAAATTAATTGTTTTAAAAAATAAGCTAATTCAGTTTGTGGCAGTTGAAAAATCGCATCGGGAATTTTTTTGGTTTTGCGTGCGCATTTTTTCGCGAATTTATCCAGTGTCGGCAAATCTAATGCCTGCGTGCCAAACACGTTTAATAAACGCGGCACGGCAATGCGCACGCCTTTTTGCAAGCTGGCGAGCGGTTTCCAGCCTTCTAAAGTCAAAAAAGGATGCGGCAAAGTGCTTTCCACCGTGCGCCCAGAACGGGTGGTGACGCGATAAACAGGCTTAATGCCATCGTCAATAAATGCGCTGGGCTGAGTAAAACTGAATTTATTATGAGAATTTAGCGTTAATAATTCGGCATGTTGCTGCTGATATAAGCTTTCAATGGTGGCGAGTCTGCCATCTGACAGTAAAATTTCTGAGTCGGCACTGAGACATTTCCCCATCGAGGGGCGACCTGCAATAATAATTAAATCAGAGCGTTGCAAACCACTGGTGAGATTATCAAAATCTGTGAAGCCTGTGGGTACGCCGGTAATGGTTTCTTCATTTTGATATAAAGCATCGATGCGGTCTAAAGTTTCGGCAAGCAAATCACGCACGGGTACAAAGCCATTTTTATTACGTGAACCTTGTTCTGCAATTTCAAAAACTTGTCTTTCGGCAACATCTAATAATTCGGAGGTGCTGCGCCCATTGGTTTGAAAAGCACTGCTCGCGATTTCGCCTCCCACACGCACCAGTTGGCGCAAGATGGAACGTTCGCGCACGATGTCGGCATAAGCAACAATATTGGCAGCACTGGGGGTATTTTTTGCCAACATCCCGAGATAGCTTAAACCGCCAACCAGCTCGAGTTTGCTTTGTTGCCCTAGCCATTCGGATAAGGTAATCACGTCGCTGGGATTGCCCGTTTCGGACAGGGTTTTAATCGCTTGGAAAATTAATTGATGGTCACGACGGTAAAAATCTTTTTCAGTCAGGCGGTCGGAAATGGAAAACCAAGCCTCATTACTCAACATCAAGCCACCGAGCACGGATTGCTCAGCTTCGATGGAATGCGGGGGGACCTTTAGGGAGTCTACAGAGGGGGGGGAAGAAGCTGACTCCTGCATGATAGGTAACAAACGTTGTCAGTGAGAGGAGTTAGAGAGGGAGGTAAGGCAATGCCCTACCTCCTTGCAACATTAGGCTTCAGCAACGACTTGGATTTTCACCATCGCGTTGACATCGGTGTGCAGATGTACTTCAACATCGTACTCACCAATATGACGGATATGTCCGTGACCAATGCTTAAACGCACTTCATGCTTGCTCAATTCTACGCCAGCAGCAGACACTGCTTTAGCGATGTCAGGCGCGCTGACAGAACCGAACAATTTACCTTCAGTACCCACTTTGCTGGGGATTGCAACCACAGCCAAAGCTTCAAGTTTAGCGGCGCGAGCTTGCGCTGCGGCTAAAGCGTCTTGTTGGGTTTTTTCTAATTCGGCACGACGTGCTTCAAACGCAGCTAAATTAGCCACGGTTGCAGAGGCTGCCTTGCCGGTAGGAATTAGGAAATTACGACCGTAGCCGGGTTTAACGTCGACTTTATCGCCTAAATTGCCTAAGTTTTTAACTTTTTCTAGAAGAATGACTTCCATGATAAACCTCTCGCTGGACGATGCGCTATTTATTCGTGCGCGTCGGAATAGGGCAACAAGGCTAAGTAGCGAGCGCGTTTGATAGCGCGAGCTAATTGGCGTTGATAACGTGCTTTCGTTCCAGTAATACGGCTAGGAACAATTTTGCCCGTTTCGGAGACGTAGCTTTTGAGAGTGTTTAAATCTTTGTAATCGATTTCTTCAACGGCTTCAGCGGTGAAACGGCAGTACTTTTTACGACGGAAAAAACGTGACATAACGTGTCTCTACCTGGTTAGTTGGGCGCAACTTCTTCGTCAAAAAACTCTTCATCCCCGTCATCTCCACCGATAGAATCATCGCTGGCAGCTTGGGCTTCTTTTTCTTCACGAGCTTTGCTCAGGAAGGAAGCTTCGGTGATGGCCTTTTTGCAGACGATAACCAGATTACGAATCACGGCATCGTTGAAGCGGAAAGCACTGGTCAATTCGTTTAAGACATCGGTGCTACATTCGATGTTCATTAACACGTAGTGAGCTTTGTGTACTTTGTTGATTGGGTAGGCTAATTGACGACGGCCCCAATCTTCGAGACGGTGGATAACCCCTGCTTTGCCTTCGATCATGGTGCGATAGCGTTCGATCATGGCGGGGACTTGTTCACTTTGATCTGGGTGAACTAAGAAAACTACTTCGTAGTGCTTCATGAAACTCCTTACGGATTCAAGCAGCCTTAAACTTACAATCTTAAAATTAAGCGTAAGGCAAGGAGGTGAATGATTAGGTGTAATTGAAAGGCGGAAATTATACGCAAAAATCGATTCTACAGCAACTCAATAAGTTAGTTTGGTTTAAATCTTATTTTTAGTGTGTGCAATAGTTGAATATTTTCTTCATATTAGGGGGGTAATCCTGCTTAATTCGGATAATCCTGTAAATCCTGATTCAGACCATAAAATAACTAAAATCTTTAGCACTGCCTTTCATTTTAATCTGTTTGATCGACCTGAAAAAAGTCAAGTAGGGTGGGCATCGCCCACCGTTATGTACGGCACTATCAAATCTTGGTGGGCAGTGCCCACCCTACAATAACTAAAAATTAATCCTGCTTAATTCGGATAATCCTGTCAATCCTGATTCAGACCACAATATAACTAAAATCCTTAGCACTACTTTTCATTTTAATCTGTTTGAGGTATCTGAAAAAGAAACTATTCCAGCATGTTTTTGATTTGATATACTGTGACAAAAGCTATGGAGAACTGTTCATGTATGGTTTTTTGCGTATTCCTGCGTGTCGTTTAGAAAAAAGCGATAGTTTGAGCTATCAAAAAAGCTATTGTGGTCAATGTGCTGCTTTACAGCAGCATTTTGGTTATACCGCCCGAGCGACGGTATCATACGATATGACTTTGATTGGTTTGTTGATTGATGCTCAAACTCCTACGCCACAGGTAGAAACGACAGCGTGGTGTGCAATGTTTCCGCACAAAGTGCCTGTGTATCGTCCTGATTCGCAAGCGCAAAGTATTGCTGCTGCGTTGTCTGTGATGTTGTTATATGCAAAATTAAGCGATGCTTTGCAGGAAAAACCTTCTGTTTTCAAGAAGTTATTTTTGCGGATGTATCAACCAAAATTTACAACAGCGCGACATATTTTAGAAACCGCAGGTTTTCCAAGTCATGCGATGGATCGTTTATTAGCGGCTCAGGCAGAAATTGAAACACAGCAAAACTGTGGATTGCAGGCGTATGCTGAGCCTTCTGCACAGTTTTGTGGAGAAATGTTTCAATTTACGGCGGAGTTAGCGGGTGTTCCAGAAAATGCAGCGATTTTATATAAAATTGGTTATCACATTGGGCGCGTGATTTATTTAACGGACAGTTGCATTGATATAGCAGATGATAAGGCTAAACAGCAGTTTAATGCTTTGCTGGCGGCGCATTTGGAAGGGGAACAGTTGCGTAGTGATGCACAGCAGGAAATTGTGTTTTTGGTGAGTGAGTCTTTGCAACAATTACAAATTTTGTTGGGGCAATTACGTTTATATAAACATGAACATTTGATTACTGGAATTGTGTTACAGGGATTTCCTGCACGTTTGCATCAACAGGTGCAGCGCAGTTTCCAAAAATTACGTAAAAGTAAGCTGTTTTCTGGGCATTATCTGCCTCATGCGGCATTGACTTCCGTGTTGTGTTTATTTGCGACTGAAGCGAATGCGGCGGGGTGGGTGTGGGGAAAGGATGAGAATACATGTAAAACATATGGTTTTTCTTGTGCTTCTTTTTTTTCAGGACTAGATTGTATTCATTCAGTGGATGCATGTTGTAACCCATTTGTGATTAGTATTAATTTGAAGGAAGGGGAGAATCTATGCCTGTTTTATGGTTGTCAAAGCCCCAAATGGATTTTTACAGCAGGGCTATTTTTGAGTGATTTTAAATATCCAGCAGATAGAGAGTTTCAAAGTGTTTTTATCCCGATGTTTCTGATAGCCAGTGTTATAGTTATTCTTTGGCTACCCATTCAATTAATATCAGATAGTATTAACTATGTGAAAACTCAGGCTGCTCAAACTGAAACTCAAACCTTTATTAAAAAAACCACGCCTGAATTATCAGCCCGAATAAATGAGATGGGTAAAATGCTCACTCAGGCAGAGAGTGAGCTTAAACGTTTAGAAGACATAAAAACTAACTATCCACGACAACAATCTTTAGTGCAACCCCGCATTCAAAGTTGGCAACAAGTACAAAAACAACTGCTAGACACGCAAAAACAAATCGAGCTACAAACGGAACGTGCCTTTGTAGTTTATCAAGTGAATCAAGGTTCACAAGATTTTGAGAAAGTCGCCCAAGGTTTAGTAAAACAAGCTGATGAAGCTCTTAACATGGCAAAACAAATCGAATCCGCAGTAAAAGAAACAATTCCACGCTGACATCAACATGAAAGATATAAGAAATTGGGTGATAACGCTTATTGTGTTACTGGGACTCTTTGCATTAGGTTCTGGAAATAAAGAACTGGCTAGGTTACTGGGGTTTTCTGGCACGCAAATAGCCGCCGCAGACATACTGCGCCAGCGATTAGGCGATGCACTTCAACAAGCGATTGGCAAAGGCGAAATTGCCATTCAGGAATATGAGAACAAAATTCAAGACGCAAAAGACAAACTCATTCGCATCAAGGTTGCCCGCAAAACCTATCAACCTAAATTGCAAGCAACACAACAAGAATTAGTCCCGTTAGAACACTCTGCGAGTGCAAGTGAAAAGAGCAATCTTGTCAGAAGCTCTTTTCAAGACATGAGTAATCTGCTGACAGAATTGCAACAAGCTGAAAGTAACTTAGCAGATACACTGAAAAAAATGATAGACAACTTAGATACTGTGAAATTAAAAATTTCTACTTTACAAACCAAAGCGGAAATGTTGAAAATCCAAGTTGAAATTCAAGACTACACCAAAGAACAAACCGATATACATTTGAACGATAAATTGCTTGAACAAATGACTAGCGATTTAACAAGGCAGATTTATACCTTACAAGCACAGCGAGAAGTTGAGAGCGTGCTTAAACAGGTGAGGTAATAGTTTAAAAGACTGGCAGTGCTATAAGCACTGCCAGTCCTAAATCACGATTGACTCAAGACCTGCTAGGTTTTCAAAACCTAGCAGGTCTGCGCTCCCAAATGACATTTGGGAGCAAGAAATAACATTAAGATAATCAGATCATCTCACCGAATCATCTGCACATAAATTTTCCCTCAAAACTTCTGTAATGTTTCTTCTCTTTATATGTAAGATATAAGGCTACTTAGATTCAATCTTGAAAAACTTGTATAATGCGAAACATCACAGTGTGCGCCCTCAGAAATGATTCTGGAGTGCATCTATTATAACTAACTCCCCCATCGAATTTTGAGGATAGCTTTTATGTTAATCATTCCCGCCATCGACCTGAAAGATGGTAAATGTGTACGTTTAAGACAAGGGCGCATGGAAGATGATACCGTATTTTCAGACGATCCCCTTGCGGTCGCAGGACGTTGGATTGATGCAGGCGCACGCCGTTTACACCTTGTGGATTTAAACGGGGCGTTTGCGGGCGAGCCTGTCAATGCGGGCATTATTGAAAAGATTGCAAAAACTTATCCTAAGATAGAAATTCAAGTCGGCGGTGGGATTCGTGACGAAGACACCATTCAGACCTATTTAAATGCGGGTGTGAATTATGTGATCATCGGCACGAAAGCCGTGACTGCGCCACATTTTGTGTCTAATGCCTGCATCGAATTCCCCAACCATATTATAGTGGGACTGGATGCCAAAGATGGCAAAGTGGCAACCGATGGCTGGTCAAAGCTTTCACACCACACCGCAATTGAAATGGCACAACGTTTTGAACAAGATGGCGTGACTGCAATTATTTTCACCGACATCAGTCGTGATGGCATGATGCAAGGGGTCAATATCGAATCGACGGTGAAACTCGCCCAAGCGATTAACATTCCCGTGATTGCCTCAGGCGGCATTACTAATATTAAAGATATTGAAAACCTGTGCGCTGTCGAACACGAAGGCATTACGGGCGCAATCACAGGGCGGGCGATTTATGAAGGCACTTTAGACTTTATAAAGGCGCAACACTATGCCGATCAATTTGCCACTCAAACAGCAGCTAAATAATCATGGGCTTAGCAAAACGTATTATCCCCTGCTTAGACGTTGATGCAGGACGTGTGGTCAAAGGGGTGAAGTTCGTAGAAATCCGGGACGCGGGCGATCCCGTTGAAATTGCCCGTCGTTACGATGAGCAAGGCGCGGATGAAATCACCTTCTTAGACATCACCGCCAGTTCCGATGCACGCGATACTATCTTACATGTGGTGGAAGCGGTCGCCAACCAAGTGTTTATTCCTTTAACCGTAGGCGGTGGGATTCGTAAACTCGAAGATATTCGGCGCATGTTGAATGCAGGCGCGGACAAAGTCGGCATTAATACCGCCGCCGTCACTAATCCCGAATTGGTTGCAGAGGCGAGTAGTCATTTTGGCTCGCAATGTATCGTAGTTGCCATTGATGCCAAACAAGTCAATAAAGCGGATGAGCCTGCCCGTTGGGAAGTGTTCACCCACGGTGGGCGTAAAGCCACGGGGTTGGACGCAATCGCTTGGGCGCAGAAAATGGCGGAATATGGCGCGGGTGAAATTCTCCTGACTTCTATGGATAGAGATGGCACGCGCAACGGCTTTGATTTGAAGCTGACCCGCAATATTAGTGAAGCGGTGAACATTCCTGTGATTGCCTCGGGCGGTGTTGGTAACTTGCAACACCTTATAGAGGGCGTTTTGGAAGGCAAAGCGGATGCCGTGCTTGCCGCGAGCATTTTCCACTTTGGGGAATACACTATCTCCCAAGTGAAAAAAGCGATGCAAGAACAAGGGATTGAAGTACGTTTGAGTTAATTTTGCAAAATTTATGAGCGAATTGCTTGACAGCCCCAGCACAGGCTGTATAATGCGCATCTCTCAACGACAAGACGTAAAGTTGAAGAGAAGGGAAGCGGGATGTTGCTTTCCATTTTAGGAAAGTAGTTTGAAGTTTTACTTCTAGTTTGATTTAGTTAGAAGCTGAAACGAACCTAAAAGAAAGTATTGACAGTAAGAATAACTACTGTATAATGCGCCACTCTACTGAATAAGTAGAAAGCAAGTTTGGAAACTCAGTTGTATCAAGTTTCCCATGTTTAAGTGACAAAATGATGAAACTTAAATATGAAATAAAACTTGACAGAGAGAA
>JAQTYU010000026.1 GCA_028688145.1 Thiotrichaceae bacterium
ACTCATAGCGCAATATCGCTTAGTTTTCTTACCAGCATACTCGCCTGATTTGAATCCCATCGAAAATTGTTGGGCAATCATCAAAGCACGGCTTAAAAAAATTGGGAAGCAATTTGACAATTTTAATTGTGCCCTTGATTATGTCCTCTCAGTCTATTTTTTAAAATTTAAATACTATAACTGCTTAAAAATTAAGTAGTGCCAAATAAATAAGGATTTTAGCAAGCTTATTGTCTGAATCAGGATTTACAGGATTATCCGAATTAAGCAGGATTAAATCTTAATACAAAGAAAGCATTAAACTTTTTAATTCTGAAAATCCTTTAATCCTGTGAATCCTGATTCAGACAATCCTTATAACTTTAGCACTACCCGATTTTTTAAGTTTTTGTAATTTCAGATTTCGAGATAATCGCTAAAATCCAGGCGAATTTTTCTTCATCGCCCCAAATTTCAACTTTTTTGGATTCAAACAATTCTCGCGTTAGACGAACTAATTTAGCACTCATTTGTTCATACATGTAGGTATAAAGCCCATCATCAATCGCTTGTAATAAACAAGTTTCCCAAAAACGTTGACCATAAATGCTCTGATAATTATCAGAAAAAATAATGTCGTAGTTATTAAGAAGGTAATCGAAAAACACTTTTTCTGCTAAGCCACGAACCACATTTCTGTAACGAGGATCGGAAGTTCTCCATAACAAAACTTGGGTCACGGGTTTACAACTGAGTGCTATGTCATAATTTATAATAAGTTTATTATAATAAACTACTTTTTCTTCTAAATGCGAAACCAGTGCAATCTGCGATTTTTTTGGAAAACTTTTCTGAATATCAGCAAGCGGATGATTGGAAAGAGAAATTGCTGATTCTTTTGCCATCATTTCATGATCAGAGACAAAGTTATTTATACGAATAATATCGTAACCATCGGGCAAGATTAAACCCTCTATCTGTGTGCTGATAGAGAAACACTCATTATCTTTGAAGGATAGATAGAGTTGATGATTTGGCTCGGCTAGTTCTAAAAAGCTAAAGTCATTTCGAACATCTTTCATGGAGAAAAAAAGTTTAGGCATCTTTGCAAACCTGAGCATAATTTCAATGGGTATAGCTTAGCAATAAAAAAAATATTTCGGTAGCTTATAAAATTGATAAAATTGCGAAATAAAAAGACCTGCTAAGTTTTCACACCGAGCAGGTCTTTTCAAAACGGGCTGTGAATTACTTCGCCGCAGCCATTGCCTTGCGTTCTTTCTCGATTAAATAATCGGCAATTTTCAACATGTTGTCATAGCCATCGGTTTTTTCGCTGGATAAGCGATACTTCCCATTGATGACCAAAGCAGGCACGCCCGACACACCATATTTAGGCGTGGTTTCGATGGCGCGACGCAGCTTGCTGTCTACTCCAAACGAATTAAACACCTTTTTGAATTCGTCATTGTTCACGCCGTTTTCTGCAAAAAACTTCATCAATTCAGCTTCATCCGTCAAATTGCGATGTCCTTCGTGAATGGCTTTGAACAAAGGCGTGTGCAATTTGGCGACGAGGTCTAAAGCCTCGAGGGTGTAATATGCTTTGGCAGAAATCGCCCATTTTTGGCTGAATACGGCGGGGAATAATACCAGTTCTACATCTTTGGGAAATTTGCTCGCCCAAGGGTCTAGGATTTCTTTGAACGCGTAACAGTGAGGGCAACCGTACCAAAACAGTTCCAAAACTTCGACTTTATCCTTACTTTGGGTAGGTAAAGGATTTTGGATGACATCATATTTTCCCACATAGGGATCGGCTTCTTCGGCGGCAAAGCTGAATTGTCCGAAACTCATAACCAGTAAGAGGGGAGCTAAGCATTTTAACAAACGCATAAAAGTTCTATCCTTAACGTATTGAGAAGTAGAGAATTAATCGTGAGGCGCAGTGTATCATGTAAAGAAAACGGACATTCTGCTCACCGCAATAAACGGTAGAGAATGCCCGTTGACGTTACGCAAGCCAGTCGCGCAAGAGATTTTTTATAGATTTAGTGCAAACCTGCCACATAATCAGCCACAGCTTTCATGTCATCGTCGCTCATTTTGGACGCGATTTCACGCATGATGACAGGCGTGCCTTCGAGAACTTTACCGCTACGCACACCACTGCGATAATCTTCTAATTGTTTTTTCACATATTCTGCATGTTGTCCGCCTAAAGCAGGATATTTTGCAGCGGGGTTACCATTGCCTTGTGGGCTATGGCAAGCGGTGCAAGCAGGAATGCCTTTTGCCTTATTGCCACCGCGATAAATTTTTTGACCTGCTTCGACTAAGGCTTCACTGGCTGCCCCTTGGGTGCGCGTTTGGCTTGAGAAATATGCGGCTAAATCAGCCATATCTTCAGGCGTTAAGTTTGCAACCATACCTGTCATGCTGGCGTTTTCGCGTGCGCCTGATTTAAATTTTTGTAATTCCTGTGCAATATAGCTCGCATTTTGCCCTGCTAATTTTGGCCACATGCCTGTGGCACTGTTGCCATCAACACCATGACAGGCGGCACACAGGGCTGATTTTGCTTTGCCAGCTTCGGCATTACCAGCGGCGGCGACAGCTTTATGTTCTTCAGAAGCATAAGCATTGCTGGTTAATAACACGCAAAGTGCGAAAGTTAATTTTTTCATTCAGTTGTCCATCAAGGTTAAGAAACACTCATCATCGAACGTAGACAGCCTTACCGCAAATAAGGAAAGTCTCACAAGAGGCTCATTTTATAACACTATGCGTTTTCTAGCATCTTAATGTTTAAACAAACGCTCTTTTTCCCGATCCCAATCGCGTTCTTTTTCGGTCTCACGTTTGTCGTAATCTTTCTTACCTTTGGCGAGCGCGATTTCTAATTTAGCGCGTCCGTGTTTCCAATACATTGCGGTGGGAATTAAGGTTTGCCCTTTGCGCTCGACTGCGCCGATGAGTTTGTTGAGTTCTTCGCGGTGCAATAATAATTTTCGGGTGCGCTGCGATTCGGGAACGATATGGGTGGATGCGGTGAGCAGGGGCGTGATTAATGCGCCAATCAAAAACGCTTCTTGATTTTTAATAATCACGTAGGAGTCACGGATTTGAATGCGTCCTGCGCGCAGACTTTTGACTTCCCAGCCTTCGAGGGATAAACCTGCCTCAAAACGCTCGAGTAAAAAATAGTCAAAGCCTGCTTTTTTGTTCAGTGTGATCGTGCCACTTTCTGAGTTTTTATCTTTTTTAGTTGCCATCGTGGGGTATAACCTACAACATCTCGATTCAGTTTCAAGCCCTTGGAATAAGGGCTGTGTCGTGTTGCTATGATAGCAAAAGTTTAGGGGCGTGATGTTGGAAATGCTGAAAAGAGCGGTGCTGAATTCAAGGTGGAGCGGATTTAACTGTGTAGTCCGTGTAGTTTTAACAAACGTAAGCCTTCCAAACGCAGTGCTTCAGGATATAAGGCTTTGTAAATATGACAGTGGGGGCTTTTAATATCCCAACGACCTGTAACACGATAGGTTTCTACAGGGCATCCTCCCGTACAACGATAGCGGAATTCGCAAGTTTTGCAGCCTTCTTTTTCATCCACAGACAAATTCTGAATTTTTCCTTGTGCCACGAGAGGAATGATTTTATTTTGTTGAATCGAACCTAGCGTTTCATCAAGGTGCATTTGACACTGTGCAACTTGTCCTTTATGCGTAATCACGACGTAGTTTTTACCGACACCGCAAGTATGCGTGTGAGCATGGCTTTGTACTTTATCAAGTAAGCCATTTAAAACCGAATAAGTTGGTAAATTAGCTTCGATTGCTTGGTAGGCAGCTTTAATACCGCTAATAATCGTAATTTCTTCGAGCATTAATGCTTGTTTCGATTGGCTTAACAGGTTTTCGCGGTAGAAATTGATCGTGAAAGGTAAATTATGTTGAATCGCCCATTGCACCACATCTGCAACCCCGTCAGCATTTTGTTGAGTTACTGTAATGCTGATGTCTGGTTTTATCCCATGAGGTAATAAATCTTGCAACAAATGCTGTTCCAAAATTGCAAATGTGGGTTTACCTTTTTTAGTTGGTCTTTGTTGGTCATGTACTTCACCAATCCCGTCTACGGAAAGCATGAGTTTGACATGATTATTTGCTAACCAGTGTACGATGTCCGAATTTATAACAGTACCGTTGCTTAAAATGACAGCCGTCAATTCAATGCCCATTTGCTGAGATAATTCGATTGCGTAGCTATGCAGTTGTTTAATTAGTGAAAAGTGAAGTAGAGCTTCTCCCCCTGCATATTTCAATTTAACAGTTTTAAGTTGTTCTTCTTGCGCTGTTTCAAACAAGCGTTTAATCGCAATCATTCCTATTTCTTCAGAAAGATGTTCAGATGACTTTCTTACATAACAATAGGGACAATCTAAATTGCAAGCATTTGTAACATGTAACCATGCTGTCAGTTGTTGCGGTGGGTGGACGCAAGTCTCAAAGGTCACCCGACTTGGAACAATTAAACCTTGTTCAGCTAGTTGATAGTCTATGGGTTCAGATAGTAGCTGTTCTTGCGAAAATGACTGATAACGTTGCCATGCAGAAGTGTTTAATACACTGGGTCCGATAGGCGCATCATTGCTATAAACAAGATGGTAATCATTCATTAATAAACTATGGTAGCTATTAATATTACGAATAAACTGACTATTAGAATTAAGATTATGCGTGATGGGAAAAGGAGTTTGCGGACAGGCGCAGTCACAATCGAATTGGAGGAAATCGGATTTCCCTGTCAACATTAGCGGACTTTCATGTGTTAGAAGGGTCATTATTTAATGCCTGTAGTAGTTCCTCTAAGTGAAGGTTTGTCTCCTCGACTAACTTCTGGATATTTTTATCTCTCATTAGATAATTTTGAAATGCAATCAAACCCATCTCAACCATGTCAGGATTCCATTTTTGGAAATATTTGAATAATTTTGTTAGGTCAGAAATACAAGACTCTCTATCCTGTGTTTGTAATTTTTTATGAGCATATAACGAGTGATAGGCATATTCTGTACCAGCATATTCATAGGTAACATTATCTGTTATTAACCCATCGAAATATTCGATGGCATAACTGTTTATCGTCTTGTAATTAATTGTTTCATTATCACATCGCTGAAGCCAAAAATATTTCCTTAACAGCTTCATAAGTATTGGGTCTAAATGATAACCATTCAACTCTTTACGACAGATACTTTTTAGGCTCTCCATAACATTATATGGCTTTGTAGCTATTTGCTCGATAAGTTTCTTTTCTTGCAAAAATGAAACTATTCCCGCGTCGAATGAATTAAATGTACTTAGTATCGTAAGTGTTCTTTGGAATTCTAGGGATAACGTTACTATCATATTATCTAGTAATGGTTTGACGTAACTATTGAACAACTGTACTTGATTATTTGCGATATAGTCACTAGTCAGAAAATTGTGTCTAGCGTATTCAACCATATCTTCAACTAATGCAATAATAGCCTTAGGATGTCCACAACTTAATGAACTAATATCTTGGCTCAATATTGTATAAATGTTGTCTGGATTATTGTCAAGAAAACGCCCTGCATCTGTCAAATACTTCTCGATTATTATTCTAATATCTTGTTTTTTAAATGAATGTAGTTCTATCTGCTTAAAGTTTGTCAGAGGTATATTCAGTATAAAACCATGACTAGTAATATAACTCCCTGCAATAACCACTCGAAAACACTTAGGGGTCGCAACCGTAGGTTTATATTTTCTTATTAACTCTTGTAATGAATGTGAAAAAACGTTCCGCAACTTAGAGTTATCTTCAACAAGATGAATATCATCTATCAAAATTAGTATATTTTCTAAGTTATTAGCGACAGATGTTTGAAGATCGACAAAGTTATTAAAACCTAATTGTTTAGCAATGTGCGTGATAAATGTTTCTTTTGAGTAAATAGATGATATGGGTACATCTGATAACGAAAAAAATAAAACCCTATCCCAACCAAGTTGATTGCTTTCAGTTTTTAGCTGTTGTAATAAGGATGTTTTACCACAGAAGGGCGGAGAACTTATATACATAAAGCGACAAGGCGCAATTGTATTATGAATTCGCCCTCGCTCTTCCATACGATTCCAAAACTCAGGCACTACTGTATCCCTCGAAATTGAGGACTAAAGAACAAATTGAACGCCCATCGTTCTTTATCAGCCTTTGATAAATCAGACCTTTCCCATTCTTCACACATGAGCTGTAGATATTTATCTCTTTCAGGAGTGTGGTTAATTAGATTTTTCAGCCAAGCACGCATCTCATTATATAAACGTCCCTTTTTAGGGATACTATCATCTTGACTATTGGGGTCAACTTGTAATAAATGAATGATTGAAGACACCGCATGTTTAAATGCTGTCCCATAATCTTTATTATCATGAGCAACCTCAGCGAGAACCTTTTCGGCTCGTGCGATGATGTGCAACCCTTTTACAACACTAGCCGTTTCAATGGCTTTTTCTGCTATTATTTTCGCTTGTGCTAATTCTGAAGGAATACAACTAAACGTAATCGCAATACACTTTAAACTGTCTGCTATGAGATAATTATTATTGTATTGTTCAGCTAAGTTTTTACTCTTTTCAAAATATTCTAGAGCTTCTTTAAATTGTGATTGTTCACGCAACAGCAAGCCCATTTCTATATAGGCTTCTGCTAAGTCTGGACTTTGTTGTGTATCTAATTTATTTGCAAGCACGCTGATTGCTTTTTTCAAATGCTCGTAAGCTTTCGCATAATCTGGTTCAGCAGCCTCAATCTGTTTACGACCACGAACTTTAAACCAACCCTGCTGGCGATACATTCGACCTTGAGCAATATTAATTAGAGCAATCCCCCTTTTATTTTTCGCATATTCAGCGTTGACTAGAGCTAAGTCAAAATATTGAATAGCTTCAGCGGTTCGTTGCGCATCAGCCTCAATAATGCCTAAAACATTGTAAGCACGCCACCAAATATTTTTATCAGCGCTTCTAGCTAAGGCATTTTCGCACTGAGCCATTGCAGGATAGTCTTTACCTAATAGATGTAAAGTAAAGCCAAAATTTACCTCCACTGATGCTAGATAAAAACTGGACTTGCCAGGGTCTTCCTGTCGTTCCAATTCTCTATAAATAGCCATTGCTTTTTCATAATACTCCCGTGGTTTATCCTCATACCCCTGTCGTCTGAAAGTGTATCCCATGGCGGCAAAAAATTCGCCATGTTGGCGTTTTATTGTATTACTACTTGATTTCGATTGCTCAGAAAAGACTTTTTGTTGCTTAGAAAACTCAATGGCTTCGATAATTTTGCCAGCATTAGTTAATGCTTGTATACACTTCGGAACTGTTTTCGCCTGAGATTCTGCCACATCTGGCGAATATGGTTTAATATTTTCAAGACACAAAATATTTTTTGCTTCGTCAATATATGTGCTGTAATCACTACGATAAAAATAAATGTAGCTTTTATGTAATGAATATATACAGTATTGTTCAGTATTCATTTGTCGTTCGTAAACACTGAGTATTTCAAGACATGCTTGTAACATATCGGACTGCCAACTAGATTGAGAGTCTAATACTTCGTTACGTAACCCTCTGTAATACAGAAATCCACTATCAAAATTAAAAAAACAAAAATAACTCAACTTCTC
Source organism: Thiotrichaceae bacterium (assembly GCA_028688145.1). Taxonomy (GTDB): domain Bacteria; phylum Pseudomonadota; class Gammaproteobacteria; order Beggiatoales; family Beggiatoaceae; genus JAQTYU01. The sequence continues at coordinate 7,700 of JAQTYU010000026.1, forward strand.
TCTCTGTAAACTTCTTAGTTCGAGCACTAATTCATCTTTCAATTCATCAGGTTGATTTTTATCGAGTTCAACCGTTATTTTCTCTATAATACTATTATAGTAATCAAGTATAATAGCAGTCCAACTCTTTGAAAAAACACGATTACTGTCTAAATAAGACCAGATATGGTTCTCAACCAGCTCCCGCATTTCATCATGTAGCAAACAACTATGTATACCACCGAAATGTCGATATTTTGTCTTATTAAGCTCACGATATTTAACAAAGGAATAGCGATTCATATTCTTAATAAAGGCAATTGCCTCTTTCTCAGTAGGCGTTAGCTCTGGAAATAAGGCAACTAATATTTTTTCATCAAAACGCCTATAAAAATGTGCCATCGCTAAAATTACTTGATTTTCGGGCTTGCTAAGTGATTCTATTTGTTTAACTAAATTCTCCTCAAATACTTCAGGTGGCATATCCAATAAATTTTCGGGGAAATTTCCATGCCGCATCCAATCTACTGTCAAACCGATCAAAATCGGTTTACCCTGAGATAAATCAGCAAGTTTCTTTAATAACTCGTCGTTATCACAAAAATCAGTATCAATTAATGATCTGATTTCATCATGTTGAAAATAATTAATAATATCCCTCTGCTTAAAACCTTCTAGTTTTATTATTTTGATAGAGGGATCTAATTTTGCTATGGGAAATGGTTTCCGCCCTGCTGTTACAATGAGTGTAGAGGGCTGAGCTTCTAAAAGACGTGGAAATACTGCATGAAAAAAATTCTTAATTGGTTCATTAATTTCTTCTACTGTATCAAAAAACAAAACAATATAGTTTGCTTTAAGTTCACGATAACATTTAACAAACTCATCCCGAAGTTCTTCTTGAGCAGTAGAACTGGGTTCTCGACGATATTTTGAAATATGTTCTCTGAAAGATTTAAATGAGCTGGGAAATTGACTTGCAATTGAGGTTAAAATTCCCAGCTCGATTTGGTAAGTTGTATGATATAAGTCAATGGGTTCATTAGGATAAATCGCTGTTTTATCACGAGGTAAACCTTCCAATTGATTGATAAACTCAGTCAATAATTTGGTTTTACCCATTCCCCCTGCGGCTTGAATATGCAAAATCCGCTGCTTAGAGTTTTCTAGCGTATCCCAAAAATCCTTAATTTCCTTTTCACGTCCAATAAAAATACTAGGGCGTGTCATCAAATAGAAATAGAGGGGTATTAAGCCAAAAGAATGAGACTAGAAGCGAGGTAAATACCACTCAAGAAATGGGCTGAGCATTTATCATATCGAGTCGCTATGCCTCTGTATTGTTTTAACTTACAAAAGAAGTTCTCTATCAAGT
>JAQTYU010000006.1 GCA_028688145.1 Thiotrichaceae bacterium
TTAGAAACCTATAGTTACACCACAGGTTACAGTTGGTTTGAAGCTAAAATGCAGATTATACGTGATGCCATTAGACACTATCTTGTCTCTCCAAGGTACAACCTAACTTCAACTGCGTAACTCCTATGAATATATGAATTAATTATATTTATGGGGGTATGTATGGCACAGGATGAGTTAATTGCATTGGCACAGAAGAAATTGCAAGAGTTGCAAACGGCGTTCATATTGGAAACTGACACAGCCGTTAAATTTAAGTTACAGCATGAAATTCAGGCATTAAAGGCACAAATTCAAGTATTGGGCGGGAATCCTGATGGGTTGTTAAATGAAAATATGCATAATCAAATAGATAACAATCAAATTATTGGAAATAACAATAAAATTCAGGTGATAATTTATTCTTGGCGGTGGTGGGGTTTGGGTGTTGTGGGGGTTTTGGTATTTATTTTTGTTTTGGGGAAGTTTTCTTCTAACTCGCAAATTGTCAACGGTAATTGTAATACTGTTGTTGCAAGCGGTAGTCCTGCTTCGGCTTCTGTTAATTGCACATCTAAGTGAATAGGAAAATCATGCGTCATACAACAATTTATTTGGCATTGTGTTCAGTGTTATCGCCTGTTTATGCGTTTAATGACCAATCACAGCGGGTTGATAACGGGTATTGTAATGCGCTTGTGCAGGATAATAAGACGGCAAATGTGAGCATCGTTTGCGGTGTTGACCCGAAAATACATCAAAAAACACAGGATGAGAAATCTGAACTTGAGAAGAAATTACATACACTATATGAGAGACAAATTGCTTATTTAGAAGAAAAGAATGTGTTGGTTGATAAAGCGAAAGTTGCTGAAGAGGTTGTTAAGAATTACAACGAATTGCAAAAAGCGTATGCCAATTTACAAACACAAGTGAATGCACAAACAGATGAGCATTTGTCTCAATTATTGGCAGAGGCACAAACGGCTTTATCAGCCGCCGAGTTGGAAAAAGCCAAGCAAATTCTGGATAAATTATTGGCTGCTTTGGAATCTGTAGAAAAACAAATTGATTTGAAAGCGGCTGCGCACTTCACACAAGCGCGTGTTGCATTGGCTAATTTTAAACCGAATGAAGCCTATCCGCATTTAAAAAAGGCGTATGAGTTGCGTCCTGAAAATTTTGAATATGCACTGACTTATGCTGTTACGCTTCAAAACTCACCTAGAGACCATCGTGACCGCAACACGGCAATTCTAACTTATCAGACTATTTTGAATTGGTTGCGTCCTTTAGCAGAAACCGATAAAGCGCGCTTGTCTAATGTTGCCCTAACGCTCAATAACCTTGCTCTTTTATTTGCAAATGATACAAGCCGTCGTTCAGAGGCAGAGCAGTATTACCAAGAGGCATTGAAAATCAGACGGGAGTTAGCTGACAAGCAACCTGCGATCTATCGCCCTGATGTCGCAACTACGCTCAATAACCTTGCGATTTTATTTGCAAATGATACAAGCCGTCGTTCAGAGGCAGAGCAGAATTTCCAAGAGGCATTGAAAATCAGACGGGAGTTAGCCGACAGGCAACCTACACTCTATCGCGCTGATGTTGCAATGATGCTCAATAACCTTGCGAATTTATTGCAAAATGATACAAGCCGTCGTTCAGAGGCAGAGCAGTATTACCAAGAGGCATTGAAGATTCATCGGGACTTAGCCGACAAGCAACCTGCGGTCTATCGCCCTTATGTTGCAGCAACGCTCAATAACCTTGCGAATTTATTTGCAGATGATACAACTCGTCGGGTAGAAGCAGAGCAGAATTTCCAAGAGGCATTAAAGATTTATCGGGAGTTAGCCGACAAGCAACCTGCGGTCTATAGCCCTGATGTCGCAATGACACTCAATAACCTTGCTCTTTTATTTGCAGATGATACAACTCGTCGAGTAGAAGCAGAGCAGTATTATCAAGAGGCATCAAAGATTTATCGGGAGTTAGCCGACAAGCAACCTGCGGTCTATCGCCCTTATGTTGCAGCAACGCTCAATAACCTTGCTCTTTTATTTGCAAATGATACAACTCGTCGGGTAGAAGCAGAGCAGAATTACCAAGAGGCATTGAAAATCAGACGGGAGTTAGCCGACAAGCAACCTGCGGTCTATCGCCCTGATGTTGCAATGACGCTCAATAACCTTGCGAATTTAGTAGCAGATGATACAAACCGTCGGGTAGAAGCAGAGCAGAATTACCAAGAGGCATTGAAAATCAGACGGGAGTTAGCCGACAAGCAACCTGCGGTCTATCGCCCTGATGTTGCAATGACGCTCAATAACCTTGCGAATTTAGTGGCAGATGATACAAACCGTCGGGCAGAAGCTCGATCATTAATCACAGAAGCTATTGAAATTAGAACGATGCTAAACAAAACTGCACCTACTATCTTTGGCGACTATTTAGCAAAAAGTTTTGGTGTCTTAGGGGCTATACAAATGCAAGCAGGAAAAACTCAGGCATCTTGTAAAGCATGGCGTAAAGCTTACGATGTATCCCAAACTGTAAGCTGGAAAGAACATTTTACAACGTTACTTAAAGAAAACTGCTCAAAATAATCTGTTCTAATATTTCACAGTTGGAACTGCATTTGTAGATAAACTCAGGCTAATTACCCCCTCAAACGCTCCCTTACACCAAACTGTCACCAATCATCCCGTATAATTTACCGATTTTTCCAAAAAATTTCCCAAGTCATAACATCTGCACGCAAATAGGGAGAATGCTTGCTGCACTTGCACTATATTCGGTAAAATACCTGCACTTAAAAAGTTACCTCACCGTCAGACCTCACAGCACTGTCTTTTGCCTCTGCGTCGAAACACAACTCGTGTCAATTTCTGACCTCATTTTCAAGTTTCTTCTATATTGCACCAATACACCCTAACGCAGTTTTGCACTAAAGTGGAGCAAGTTTTGAAATATCCAGCCTTGTTAGCATTGGCAGACGGTAGTCTGTTTTACGGCGAATCCATTGGCAGTACAGGACAAAGCGTCGGTGAGGTGGTTTTCAATACCGCCATCACTGGCTATCAAGAAATTTTGACTGACCCCTCGTATTATCGCCAAATCGTAACCCTCACCTATCCTCATATCGGCAATGTAGGCTGTAATCCAGAAGACGAAGAATCCCCCCGTGTCTACGCGGCGGGCTTAGTCATTCGAGATTTGCCCCTGACTGTGAGCAGTTGGCGTTCTCAAGAACCCTTAGATGCTTATTTGAAACGTCATAATGTTGTCGCCATTGCAGGCATCGACACCCGCCGTTTAACCCGTTTATTGCGGGAAAAAGGCGCGCAAAGTGGCTGCTTAGTCGCTGGGGATAATATTGATCCCAAAGCCGCCATTGCCGCCGCCCAAGCCTTTGCAGGTTTAAAAGGCATGGATTTAGCCAAAGAAGTGAGCACGGCTGAATCCTACACTTGGGATAAAGGCGAGTGGCATTTAGAAAATAATATCAGCCCCAAACCCGTAAAATATCATGTGGTTGCCTATGACTTTGGGGTCAAACAAAATATTCTGCGGATGTTGGTGGAACGCGGCTGCAAAGTCACCGTCGTGCCCGCACAAACGCCCGCACAAACCGTATTAAATTATAAACCTGATGGCATTTTCCTCTCCAACGGTCCTGGCGATCCTGAACCTTGTGATTATGCGATTACTGCCATTCAACAAATTTTAACCACCCATATTCCCGTGTTTGGTATTTGCCTCGGACATCAATTGTTAGGGCTTGCCAGCGGTGCTAAAACTGTCAAGATGAAATTTGGGCATCATGGGGCAAATCATCCGGTGCAAGATTTACACAGCCGCCAAGTGATGATTACCAGCCAAAACCACGGTTTTGCCGTCGATGAAGCCACGCTCCCCAGCCATGTCGAAGCCACGCATCGTTCCTTGTTTGATGGATCATTACAAGGCATACGACGCACTGATGTGCCCGCGTTTAGCTTTCAGGGACACCCCGAAGCCAGCCCAGGCCCGTACGATGTGGCAGGACTGTTCGACCAATTCATCGCGCTTATGCACACCGCCCGTGGGTAATGCCCCTTTAGATTCACAGAGATTGACAATATGCCAAAACGTACTGACATAAAAAGCATCCTTATTATTGGCGCAGGTCCCATTGTGATTGGTCAAGCCTGTGAATTCGACTATTCTGGCGCGCAAGCCTGTAAAGCCCTGCGCGAGGAAGGCTATCGCGTCATTCTGGTCAATTCCAATCCTGCCACCATCATGACCGATCCCGATATGGCGGATGCCACCTATATCGAACCGATTCACTGGGAAACCGTAGAACGCATCATTGCCAAAGAACGCCCCGATGCCTTATTGCCCACGATGGGCGGGCAAACCGCGCTCAACTGTGCCTTGGATTTAGTGCGGCATGGCGTGCTGGAAAAATATAATGTCGCCATGATCGGCGCGTCGCAAGAAGCGATTGATAAAGCTGAAGACCGCGATAAATTTCGCCAAGCGATGCGTAAGATTGGTTTAGACATGCCAAAATCTTTCATCGCCCACAGCATGGAAGAATCACTCGCAGCGCAAAAAGAATTAGGCTTTCCTACGGTGATTCGTCCTTCATTCACGATGGGCGGCAGCGGCGGCGGGATTGCGTACAATGAAGAAGAATTCATTACCATTTGCGAGCGCGGTTTAGACCTCTCGCCTACCCGCGAATTGCTGATTGAAGAATCTGCACTGGGTTGGAAAGAATATGAAATGGAAGTGGTACGCGATTGCAAAGACAACTGCATCATCGTGTGCTCGATTGAAAACTTCGACCCGATGGGCGTGCATACGGGCGATTCAATCACCGTGGCTCCGATTCAAACCCTGACCGATAAAGAATACCAAATCATGCGCAATGCCTCGATTGCGGTATTGCGTGAAATCGGGGTGGATACGGGCGGCTCAAACGTCCAGTTTGCGATTAATCCCAAAGACGGGCGCATGATCATTATTGAAATGAATCCACGCGTGTCGCGTTCTTCGGCATTGGCTTCTAAAGCCACGGGCTTCCCAATTGCGAAAGTTGCGGCGAAATTGGCAGTCGGCTACACCTTGGATGAATTGGCAAATGAAATCACGGGCGGCGTAACTCCCGCGTCTTTCGAGCCAACCATTGATTACGTGGTCACCAAAGTGCCACGTTTCACCTTTGAAAAGTTCCCCCAAGCTGAACCTTTACTGACCACGCAAATGAAATCGGTTGGCGAAGTAATGGCGATTGGGCGTACTTTCCAAGAATCTTTACAAAAAGCTTTGCGCGGTTTGGAAACGGGCGTGCATGGTTTGGATGAAATTCTGCCTAAGCATTCTGATAAATCTGCAACTGGCATTCAAAAGAAACTGGAACGTGAATTAAGCATTCCAGGCCCTGAACGCTTGTGGTATGTCGCTGATGCGATACGTGCAGGCTGGAGCTTGGAAAAGATTCACCAACTTTCTGCGATTGATCCGTGGTTTTTAACCCAATTAGCGGATTTAGTGCGTGAAGAACAGCAATTGCAAGCGGAAGGGCTGGACAGCTTAAATGCCCAGCGTTTGTATCAATTGAAGCGCAAAGGTTTTGCCGACACGCGTTTAGCCCAATTGTTGAATGTCAAAGAGCAAGTGGTGCGGGATTTGCGCCATCAAGCCAAGATTCGCCCCGTGTACAAGCGCGTCGATTCTTGTGCGGCAGAATTTGCAGCCCCGACGGCGTACATGTATTCAACCTACGAGGAAGAATGCGAATCGCAACCGACACAACGTGATAAAATTATTGTCTTAGGCGGCGGTCCGAATCGCATTGGGCAAGGGATTGAATTTGATTATTGTTGCGTGCAAGCGGCTTTAGCTTTGCGTGCCGATGGCTATGAAACCATCATGATCAACTGTAATCCTGAAACCGTTTCTACCGATTACGACACTTCGGATCGTTTATATTTCGAGCCTTTGACTTTGGAAGATGTGCTGGAAATTATCGATTTGGAAAAACCCAAGGGCGTGATCGTGCAATACGGCGGGCAAACCCCGCTGAAATTAGCCCGTCCTTTAGAAGCCGCAGGCGCGCCCATTATCGGCACGCTGCCTGATTCTATCGACCTTGCAGAAGATCGGGAACGTTTCCAACAATTGATTGAACAATTGGGCTTGCGTCAACCACCCAATCGTACCGCACGTTCTACCGAAGCCGCAGTCATTGCAGCAGAAGAAATCGGCTATCCTTTAGTGGTTCGTCCTTCTTATGTGCTCGGTGGGCGCGCGATGGAAATCGTGTACAACGCTGATGATTTACGCAATTACATGAAAAATGCAGTCGCAGTGTCGAATGATTCGCCTGTGTTGTTAGACCGTTTCTTAGATGACGCGATTGAAGTGGACGTGGATGCAATTTGTGACGGTCAGCAAGTGTTGATCGGCGGGATTATGGAACACATCGAACAAGCCGGGATTCACTCCGGGGATTCTGCTTGCTCGTTGCCGCCTTATAATTTATCTGCTTTGTTGCAAGATCAATTGCGTGAACAAATGACGCAAATGTCCAAAGCCTTAAATGTCGTCGGTTTGGTCAATGCGCAATTTGCGATTCAACAAGACACGATTTTTGTGTTAGAAGTGAATCCTCGTGCCTCGCGTACCGTGCCTTTCGTGTCCAAAGCCACGGGCTTAAGTCTGGCGCAAATTGCCGCGCGTTGCATGGTCGGGCAAACTTTGGCAAGCCAAGGCGCAACTCAAGAATGTATTCCTAGCTATTACTCGGTGAAAGAAGCGGTATTTCCCTTTGTGAAATTCCCCGGCGTTGATCCTTTACTCAGTCCTGAAATGAAATCCACGGGCGAAGTCATGGGCATCGGGCGCAGTTTTGGCGAGGCTTTTGGCAAGGCACAACAAGCGGCGGGGATTGATTTACCTGCGTCTGGGTCTGCGTTTATCAGTGTGCGTGATGCCGATAAAAAGCGCGTGCTCACCATTGCGAAAGGTTTGGTGGGTCTAGGCTTTGAAGTGTTGGCAACTCACGGCACGGCGGCAACGCTGCAACAAGAAGGTATTCCTTGCACCGCTGTGAACAAGGTATTGGAAGGCAGTCCGCACATTGTTGATAAGATTAAAAACAATGAAATCAGTTTCATTGTGAACACCACCGAAGGCAAGCAAGCGATTGCGGATTCCTTCACGATTCGGCGCACGGCATTGCAGCATAAAGTGCCTTACACCACCACCCTTGCGGGGGCTTATGCAACGCTGCTGGCACTAAAAGCCTTAGATGCTAAAGAAGTCAACCGCTTACAAGATTTACATAAAGAATTATTAGGGGCAAACTAATGAAAAAGACTCCGATGACGGTAGGCGGGGCGCAAAAACTGCGTGATGAATTGCAGCACCTGAAATCAGTCGAAAGACCACGGATTATCCAAGCGATTGCGGAAGCGCGGGCTTTGGGCGATTTGAAGGAAAATGCAGAATATCATGCAGCACGGGAACAACAAGGATTTGCTGAGGGACGGATTGCGGAGTTAGAAAGCAAGCTTTCCCTGTCAGAAATCATTGATGTGAAAACCTTGAACGCGAACGGACGTGTGGTGTTCGGGGCAACCGTGCAATTGTTGAATCTGGAAACAGAGGAAGAAGTCGCTTACCAGATCGTCGGAGATGATGAAGCAGATTTGAAGATTAATTTAGTCTCTATCAATTCTCCGATTGCGCGCGCCTTAATTGGCAAGCAAGCGGGGGATGAAGTGGTGGTTAAAGCCCCGAGTGGTGATAAAGATTACGAAATCTTGGAAGTTAAGTATATTTAATCTATTGATTTTGTAGTTTTTATAGAAAAGAAAGCCCCCGTTGTGAATGTTGCGGGGGCTTTTTTATGGGTATTAATCGTAATTCAGGTAAATACGATAATTTTTAATGCTTACAATTGGGGTAATTGTGTTAATTATGATAATTGTGGTTCAGACAATCAAACATTCCCCAGTTTCAAGGAAGTGTTTATCTCATCGTGATTGAGTTTCCCTGCGATAATCCCAACAATCCCATAATTGCCCGCGCCGCCTGTTCACTCGCATTCTTGCGCAATTCTTGATGCAATTCCATAAAACGCGCTTGCAAAGCTTGAACTTCTTCAGGACGTTGCAGCCAATTCAACACCGCCACCCCTAAATTTTCAGGAGTCACCGCATGTTGTAAAAACTCAGGGACAAGGGCTTGTCGTGCTAATAAATTGGGCAAGGCAAAATGCGGAATTTTAATTAAAGGTTTGGCAATCCAATAAGTTAATGCTGCAACCCGATACGCAACCACCATCGGACGCTTTAACAACATCGCTTCTAAAGTTGCTGTGCCCGATGCCATCAACACCACATCAGCCGCAGCCATCACTTCACGGGATTTTCCATCGACTAAAGTCATCGGTAATTCTGGGGCAAATTCGGCAATTAATTGTTCAATAATCGGGCGTAATTTGGCTTGAGCCACGGGCAAAATAAACTGTAACTGCGGTTGTTTCGCGTGTAACCATTGCGCGGCTTGTAAAAACACTTGGGTGAGTTGCTTAACTTCCATTTGCCGACTGCCGGGCAATAAGGCTACCCATTGCCCAGTTTCCGCTATTCCTAAACCACGCCGCGCCGACAAGGCATCATTTTCCAACGGAATTTCATCTGCCAAAGGATGCCCAACAAAGTGCACAGGAATTTTTTGTTGTTGGTAATATTCGGCTTCAAAAGGAAACAGCGTCAGCATTAAATCGCAGCTTTTGGCGATGCGTTTCACCCGATATTGTCGCCACGCCCACACCGAGGGGCTGACATAATGCACGCTGGGAATGTGGGCTTGTTTTAACAGACGTTCCAAAGGCAGGTTAAAATCGGGTGCGTCGATGCCGATAAAGACATCAGGCGGTTGTGCGAGGAAGTGGGCATGTAATTGATTGAAACAACGTTTTATTTCCCAATAATGTGCCAGCACTTCGGCTAAACCCATCACGGAAAGCGTTTCTAGGGGAAATTGACTGTGCAAGCCCGCCGCGATCATATTCGGGCCGCCAATGCCAGTGCTGTAAAAATTTTCGGGATTTTGCTGTTGCAGGGCTTTCAGCAGACCGACTCCGAGTAAGTCCCCTGAAAGCTCTCCTGCGACCATGCCAAGTTGCATGAGATAAACTTAGCGCACAATGCCGCGTTTAGAATTTTTGAGAAAATCGACCATTAAACCCACTTCGGGGAATTCTGCAACTTTTTCGCTAAGAATTTCAATGGCTTGTTCCGTTGTGTGATTACTGCGGTAAATCGTTTTATAGGCATTATGTAAAGCTTGAATAGTTTCGGGGCTGAAACCGTGACGTTTCAAACCTTCTTTATTTAAACCATAAGCTTCAGCGCGATTGCCCCAGACGGTGACAAAGGGCGGCACATCTTTAAAAATCAGTGAACTTGCCCCTGAAAAACTATATTTTCCCATCGAGCAAAATTGATGAACTAGGCTAAAGCCGCCTAAAATCACGTAATCATCAATGGTGACATGTCCCGCAAGCGATGCCCCATTTGCAAAAATGGTGTGATTGCCCACGATGCAATCGTGCGCAAAATGGGTATACGCCATAATCCAATTGTCATTACCAATACGAGTCATACCGCCGCCTTGAACCGTACCCCGATTCATGGTGCAGTATTCACGGATTTCATTGCGATCCCCGATTTCTAAGTGGGTGACTTCGCCTGCATATTTTTTATCTTGCGGGTCTTCGCCCAGCGAAGAGAACTGATAAATTTTATTCTCTTTACCGATGCGTGTATGCCCTTTAATCATCACATGCGGCGCGATACACGTTCCTGCATCAATCTGCACATTCGCCCCGATGATCGAATAAGCACCAACCGTCACCGAACTATCAAGTTCTGCGCTGGGGTCGATAACTGCGCGTGGATCAATCAATTGGAATATCCCTTTTCATGCACATCAATTCAGCAGTGGAAACCACTTTATTATCTACACTAGAGGTCGCCGAATATTTCCAAACCCCGCGCGTAGTGCGCAGTAATTTGACTTCAATCAGTAATTGGTCACCGGGTTCCACGGGTTGTTTAAAGCGCGCATTGTCGATGCCAACTAAATAATAAAGTGAATTTTTATCAGGCTGGGCGGCACTGGTTTTAAACGCTAAAACGCCCGTCGCCTGCGCCATCGCTTCCACAATTAAAACGCCTGGCATCACGGGACGATGCGGGAAATGTCCTTGAAAGAAAGGCTCATTCACGGTGACATTTTTGATTGCAGTCAGCGATTCACCTAAGGTGTAATCTAACACTCTATCAATCAGTAAAAACGGATAGCGATGCGGCAAATGCTGAAAAATTTTATGAATATCCATGCTGTTGAGCATCATTGCCCACAGCCTTGTTTAATATTAAATATCAAGTTAATCATAGTTTTAAAGGTTGTTCTAACTGTTGTAAACGTTTCGCCAATTCATCAAGCTGCTTAAATCGATGGTAATTACGGTGCCATTGTTGATTGGTTTGCAAAGGTGTTCCCGAAGAATACACGCCTGGTTCGGTAATCGACTGCAAAATCACTGAGCCGCCTGTCACATTCACGTTATCTGCCAGTTCAATATGTCCCACAATGCCGACCCCGCCAGCAATCATGCAATGTTTACCAATGCGGGTGCTGCCTGCAATCCCGACACAACCCGCAATTGCGGTATGATCGCCAATTTGCACGTTATGGGCAATTTGAATCTGATTATCGAGTTTGACCCCGTTGCCAATAATGGTATCTTCGAGTGCGCCGCGATCAATCGTGGTATTTGCGCCAACTTCGACATCATCACCGAGCACCACCCCGCCTAATTGGGGGACTTTTAACCATTGCCCGCGATCATTTGCCAAGCCAAAGCCATCCGCGCCCAGCACTGCGCCTGAATGAATCAGACAACGTTCGCCGATATGGGTGTTGCTGTATAAAGTGACATTCGGCATTAACTGGCTGTGCGCCCCAATGCTAATATTTTCATTGAGTACGCAACCTGCACCAATACTCACACCTTCGGCTAAAACCGCCCCTGCTTCAATCACAGCCTGCGCACCAATGGCAACGCTGGGATGTAATTGAGCATGAGGGCTGACCCATGCCGTGGGGTGAATTTCTGGAATGTGGGGCTTAGGTGGATTAAATAAACGCGCTGCCAAGGCATAACCCAAATAAGGATTATTCATCACCAACTTAGGCACGGCACAATAACGCAGGTCTTTAGTGGCAATAATCACCGCCGCCGCCTGCGTTTGGGCTAGTTCTTCACGGTACAATCGATTGGAGAAAAAACTAATCTCATGTGCAGTGGCGCGTTTTAAGGTGGTCACGCCGCGCACACAATGTTCAGGATCGCCCTCGTGTAATTGCGCCCCCAATTGTGTCGCCAATGCTGCCAGACTTAGCGTCATACTCATGCCATTATTCCAGTTACGAGGGCTTATTTTTGGGTTAAACGACGTAAAACTTTATCGGTAATATCGACCCGTTCACTGGCCCAAACCACGCCATCACTTAAAATAAAATCGTAGCCTTCTTCTTTGGCTAAGCCTTGAATCACTTCAACAATGCGCTTTTGTAATTTGTCCAATTCTTCATTGCGACGAATATTATAATCTTCACGGAATTCATCTTGTTCGCGCTTTAAATCCCGTTTTTTTGCCATTAAATCCCGGCTTAAATTACGGCTTTCCGTATCGCTGCTGGTGGTTTCTTCTTTGGCTAATTTTTCTTCTAAACGCCGCACTTCTTGCTGTGCGGTGACGATGCGACGTTGACGGGGCGCAAATTCTTGTTCAAGTCGTGCATTGGCTTTTTCAACCTGGGGCGCGGCTTCCATCACCTTGACGGCATTAACAAACCCCGCTTTCAATTCAGCAGAAGCTGCGGCGGGTAAGAGACTTAGCAAAGCTAAGAGATAGGCGGAATGCTTGGAAAACTTCATCATGACCATCACTAGAACGTAGTACCAATTGAGAATTGAAAGGCTTGGGTTTGATCAGTCGATTTTGAATTCAAGGGTTTTGCCACGCTGAAACTTAACGCACCAATGGGAGAAAGCCACATTGCGGCAACACCTGTCGAATAGCGTAACGAGGAGGTTGAAAACTTATCGGCTTCGCTGTACACGTTCCCAATATCAAAAAATCCTGAGAGTCTAAAGGAACGCGCTGATTTAAACAGCGGAGGTAAAATTAATTCGGCATTCCCCACCACACGTAAATTCCCCCCTAAAGGCAAGCCATTGGAATCTAAAGGCCCTAGGGTATTTTCTTTGAAACCGCGTACCGTGCGTGGACCGCCTGCGGTGTAGTTTTCAAAGAAGGGTAAATTATGGGTTTTACCATAGCCTTTCCCGTAGGCGACTTCACCTTTGAGGGCAAGCACATAATTTTTGATGATGGGATAATACCATTGTTGACGGAAATTCACCTTATAAAAAGTTAAATCACTGAAAGGTAAATTTAAATCCGCGCCGAATGACTGTAACATCCCTTCATTAGGCAATACGATGTTATTCCGTGTGTCACGCGCCCAGCTTAGGCTCATCCGATAGGAGTTATACTGATTCCCATTGGCTTTGATAAAGTCAAAGACTTCGGTCGCGCTGTAATCCGTGGTTTTTAATAAAGTTCTGTCTACGTCAAAACCAAGCCGAATCGAGTTGTATTCACTAATCGGAATCCCATAACTCAAGCCCGCGCCAATCACGTCGGTGGCATAACGGCTTAAGTTTGCCTGTGCCGCATCGGTTTTGCGGTAAAACATGTTAAAACCACGGCTGACACCATCAATATCAGAATAGGGATTGAGATAGGAGAAGTTATAAGTGGTGGTGACTTTACTGTTATTAAAACCCAACCCGATGCGTTTCCCAGAACCTAGGAAGTTATCTTGTAAAATACTGGCGTTAAACAACACCCCTTGGGTTTGCGAATAGCCCACGCCTGCCATCAAATTCCCCGAGGCTTTTTCCACCACGGTATAATTGACATCGACTTGATCGGTGCTGTCAGCGACTAACGGCGTTTCCACGTTGACATCATCGAAATAATTCAGGCGTTGTAAACGTTGCAAAGAGCGTTTCACCGCTTTGGTCGAAATCCAACCGCCTTCCATTTGGCGCATTTCACGGCGCAACACTTCGTCGCGGGTGCGCACGTTGCCGATATAATTAATGCGGCGCACATAAGCGCGTTTGCCGGGATCGATAAAGAATTTTAAGGCAACGGTTTTATTTTTATTATCGACTTCAGGAATCGCGTTGATGTTGGCGAAAGCATAGCCTTCATCACCAATGCGTTCGGTAATTGATTCGGTGCTGGCGGTGACATCTTTGCGTGAAAATACATTGCCCGTTTTCACCGTGACTTTTTGCATTAATTCAGCTTCGGGCGCGATTAAATTGCCCACTAATTTCACATCGGAAACCGTGTATTTATCACCTTCGGTCAAATTCACCGTGAGATAAACCGATTGTTTATCAGGCGTTAAGGAAACTTGAGTGGAGTCGATATTGAAATTAATGTAACCGCGATCCAGATAGAAAGAACGCAGAATTTCTAAATCAGCAGACAGCTTTTGTTTAGAATATTGATTATCTTTGGTAAATAAAGACAGCCAGCCGCCCGTACTCAGCTCGATTTCTTCGAGTAATTCCTTGCTACTAAAAGCCTGATTACCGACAAAATTAATCTGGTCAATTTGTGCAACCACGCCTTCTGAAACATCAACTTGGATTTCTACCCGATTGCGATCCACGGGGGTCACCGTCGATTTAATCTTAACTGCGTATTTTCCCAGATTGAAATATTGGCGTTGTAATTCTAATTCTACTTTTTCCAAAATCGAGCGGTTAAACACTCGACCTTCGGTGAAGCCAATACTTTTTAAAGACTTGGTCAAATCTTCCGTTGCAATGTCTTTATTGCCCACAAAAGTGACTTTTGCGATGGAGGGACGTTCATCAATACGCACCACTAACACGTTACCTTCACGTTCTAGGCGCACATCTTTAAACAAACCTGTTTTGAATAAAGCTTCAATGGCGCTACTGGCATTTTCAGGCGTGAACTTTTCTCCGACTTTGACGGGCAAATAGTTAAACACCGTCCCTGCGGAAATGCGCCGTAAACCTTCTAAACGAATATCTGCCACATTAAAAGCGTCAAAAGCATAGCTTTGTTGACCGAGCAAACACGCCCCTAAAACTGTTGTGCCCCAAAGGGTGCTCCGAATCAGTTTGCTAACTTTCATCCTAATAACCGTCCTACATCGTTCACCAAGGCTACGCTCATCAACATTAAGATCAGGGTTAAGCCGACACGTTGCAATAAAGATTGGGCATTCTCGTCCAAAGGACTGCCCTTGAGCCATTCTATCAGATAAAACAGTAAATGCCCGCCGTCTAACATTGGAACAGGCAATAAGTTTAAAACGCCTAAGCTGATACTCACCAAGGCGAGGAAAGAAATAAACGTGACAATCCCCAATTGTGCCGAGCGTCCTGCAAACTCAGCGATACTGAGTGGACCGCTGATATTTTTCATAGAAACTTCTAAACTCAGCATTTTACCCATCAAGCGCAGCGTCAACAAACTCATATCCCAAGTTTTTTCAAGACTGTGTGAAACTGCGTCAAACAGCCCGTAATGTTCCATCACTACATATTCATCAGGCAAAACATAATCTTGTAACACAGCAATGCCAATGCGTCCGTCACCTTTCACATTTTCAGGAATGACTTTTACGGTAAAATTGGCTTGTCCCGCTCTTTCCACTTCCAGCGTCAAGCTTTGTTGGGGATGACGATTAATATACTGCGCCAAACTGATCCAGTCAGTAATTGCCAGCGCGTCAACCCGCACGATTTTATCGCCAACTTTTAAACCTGCTTTTTCTGCAATCCCATTCGGGCTAAGAGCGCCCACAATCGCGGGAATTTTTGGACGGAATGGCTTAATGCCTAATTTTTCGAGAAAATGCCCTTGCGCCAAATCGTCAATATTTAGCTTTTGCAAATCTAAATCCGCATCATATTGAATCTGCTCACTGCCATGTTGGCGCAAACGGTAAGTGACGCTGCTGTCATTGCGCGACAAACTTTGTAAGGTCTGATTGACCACGCTTTCCCAACGTTCTGCGTTGTGACCGTTGACCGTCATCACTTCATAATTGGGTTTAATGCCTGCTTTCGCTGCAACGCTGTCGGGAATAACTTCGCCCACCATCGCCCGCATTCCTGAAATACCTAGCATAAACATCAAAATATATGCAGCAATTGCCAGCAGAAAATTAGCCACAGGGCCTGCTACCACAATCGCAGCGCGCACACTTAAAGTTTGACGATTAAAAGCACGATTTAATTCCGCTTCGGGAACAACGCCTTCGCGCTCGTCTAACATTTGCACATAACCGCCCAAAGGAATCGCGGCAATCACGAATTCCGTGCGGTCTTTTCCGAAATGGCGTTTCCACAAAGTGGGGCCAAAGCCAATGGAAAAGCGCAAAATTTTCACACCGAGGCGTTTCGCAACCCAATAATGCCCATATTCGTGAATAGTGACCAAGAGAGCAATTACCACGAGAAAAGCGAGTAAGCTTTGCAAGAGAGACATCATAAAGTTGTGAGTAATTCCTCAGCGAGTTGGCGGGCGCGGGTATCGTCTTCCAAAATAATTTCTAGCGTATTTGCCGCACGTCCATTCAGACGGGATAAAGTTTGTTCAATCAATTCTGCGATCGCGGTGAAGCGCAATTTACCTGCTAAAAACGCCTCAACTGCGATTTCATTCGCTGCATTTAAAATAGCGGTGGTGGTGCCGCCTGCCTGCATCGCTTCATACGCCAAGCGTAAACAGGGAAAACGTGCAAAATCCATCGGCTCAAATTCAAGTTTGGCAATTTCTAATAAATTCAAACGCGCCACGCCCGAAGTCATGCGCTCGGGAAATGCCAACGCGTGCGCTATCGGGGTGCGCATGTCGGGGTTGCCCAACTGCGCTAATGTCGAACCGTCCACATATTCCACCATTGAATGAATCACGCTTTGTGGATGAATTAATACTTCAATGCGCTCGGGTGGCGTGTTAAATAACCAGCAGGCTTCAATCACTTCCAAGCCCTTATTCATCATTGTGGCAGAATCGACGGAGATTTTACGCCCCATTTTCCACTTTGGATGATTGCAGGCTTGTTCAGGGGTGACGCTGCCTAATTGTTCCAACGGGTAATTCCGAAAGGGGCCACCCGAAGCGGTCAACAAAATTCGACTCACACCCACAGCGGTTAAATTTTTAACCCCATGCTGGGTAAAACTCGCGGGCATACATTGGAAAATCGCATTGTGTTCGCTGTCGATGGGCAAGAGTTGCGCGCCATGCTGATGCACTGCATCAAGAAATAATTGCCCCGACATCACCAAAGCTTCTTTATTTGCCAACAACACCCGTTTGCCTGCTTGGGCAGCGGCTAAAGTTGGTAATAAACCCGCACCGCCGACAATTGCCGCCATTACGGTATCGACTTCGGGTAAGCTTGCAACGTGCTTTAAACCTTCAACGCCACTTAACACGGTGATTTCATCAAAGTGCGCCAAACGCGCCGCCAATTGCTCGGCGGCGGCAGCATCTGCCATCACCGCATAACTCGGTAAAAATTCAACACATTGCTGAAATAAACGTTCGACATCTTGATTGGCGGTCAGCGCAACGACTTTGAATTGATGGGCGTGTTGCTTGATAACATCGAGCGTACTCACGCCAATGCTACCCGTCGCGCCCAAAATACAAACTCGAATCACCACACCCACCCCAACACCGTAATCCCGCCAACAAACAACGGAGCGGCAGCGGTTAAGCTATCGATGCGGTCTAAAATGCCGCCGTGACCGGGTAATAATTGGCTGCTATCTTTAAGATTGGCTTTGCGCTTGTATAAGCTTTCAAACAAGTCGCCCAAGATGGAAGCCAGCACGATGAACATACAAAATGCCACAAAGCCCCATAATTTATAGCCTGTGAATCCGTACCATAAGCCTGCGCTAAGGGTAAATAAACTGCTGAAAAACAGACCGCCCGCCACGCCTTCCCAGGTTTTTCCGGGGCTGACTTGTGCGGCTAATTTATGTTTGCCGAAATTTCTGCCGAAGAAATACGCGCCCGTATCTGCCACCCAAATCAACAGCAACAGGAAGAAAACTAATTCAACGCGGGTATTGTATAAATAGAACAAACTGAACCAAGTTGGGAGCAACAGCAACATCCCAACCAGCACATTGGCGAAATCGCTGCTGGGCAACACATCATTGCCGCACTGGTATTGAATCACCCAATATAAGGCAAGCCCCCAGAACAACATACCCACGATATTTATCAGCAACATCAAGGGCGCGGCAAGAATCCATGTTTGTGAAAACGCCATCAGCGTAAATGCGACAAGACCTGTGCCTAAAATGCTCGCGGCATAATAGTGACGCTGTTTACTGTCCCATGAACATAAGCCGCCCCATTCCCACGCGCCTAAGCCCACGAAAATGCCGAGCATACTGACAAACAGTGCGGTAGAACCACTAAATAACACCAATAAAATCAGAGGAATAAGAATAGCGGCGGTAATCAGACGTGTTTTAAGCATTTTTATCTTGTTCGACTTGATCGCCAGTGCGCCCAAAACGGCGTTGGCGTTTGCTGAAGGATTCTAATGCACTGGCAAAAGCTTCACGCCCAAAGTCAGGCCATAGAATGTCGGTGAAATAAAACTCAGTGTAAGCCAATTGCCACAGCAAGAAGTTACTGATCCGCTGCTCGCCACCCGTGCGGATAAATAAATCGGGTTCGGGCAATTCAGGTAAACTCAAATATTGGGCAAGTTTCGCCTCGTCAACTTCTTCAGGATTCAATTGACCAGCGGCAACTTGTCGCGCCAGCTGTTTGGCTGCCTGCACGATGTCCCAATGCCCGCCGTAATTGGCAGCAATCACCAAGGTTAAACCCGTATTATTTGCAGTTTGCGCCTCGGCTTTTAAAATTAATTGTTGTAATTCTTCGGAAAACGCACTGCGATCCCCGATGATGCGTAAGCGCACCTTATTTTTATCTAACTTATTCACTTCGCGCTGCAAGGCGGTGGAAAATAATTGCATTAACGCGGTGACTTCGGTGGGGGGTCTGCGCCAGTTTTCGCTGCTAAAGGCAAACAGCGTCAACACTTCAATTTTTAATTCTGCGCATTGCTTAACGATTTGCCGCACCGTCTCCACACCTACGACATGTCCAGCAAAACGCGGCATCAGACGTTTTTTTGCCCAACGTCCGTTACCATCCATAATTACTGCGACATGTCGCGGTAGGCGCGAAGAGGTTTCTGTCATTTGGCTCGCCGTGGGGCTAAACTTCCATCAATTCAGCTTCTTTATCAAGCAATAATTGATCAACTTGCTTGATATATTTATCGGTGACTTTTTGTACTGCATCTTCTGCACCGCGTTCATCATCTTCTGAAATATCTTTGCTTTTCACCAAGGCTTTTAATTGTGCATTGGCATCGCGGCGAATATTCCGAATCGCTACTTTAACATTTTCAGTTTCATGTTTAACCACTTTCACCAATTCGCGACGACGTTCTTCGCTCATCGGGGGCAAGGGCACACGCAATAAATTCCCAACGTTAGTCGGATTTAAGCCTAAATCGGAATTCCGAATCGCTTTTTCCACTTCGCTGAGCATATTTTTTTCCCAAGGTGTCACCCCGAGCGTGCGATTGTCTAACACGGTGACGTTCGCAACTTGGGTTAAAGGCATGGGAGAACCGTAATAAGAAACGCTCACATGATCCAGCAAGCTGGTGTGGGCGCGTCCCGTCCGAATTTTAATGAATTCACCTTTGAGGGTCTCAATGGTTTTTTTCATGCGCTCTTCAGCGTCTTTTTTGATCTCAGCAATCATGCTTATTCCTCACTGTGAATCAATGTCCCTTCTTCCTGTCCTGTGATTGCCCGCAATAAGGCACTGGGTTTCCCCATATCCAAGACCCGCAAGGGCATTTTATTATCCCGACATAAGACCACAGCGGTCGCATCCATAACCCCGAGTTGTCGGGAAAGGACTTCGTTATAACTTAAACGGCTAAAACGGACTGCGGTGGGATCGCGCACGGGGTCAGACGCATAAACCCCATCGACCTTGGTGGCTTTGATCATTAAATCTGCCCCAATTTCGATAGCGCGTAAACTTGCGGCAGAATCCGTGGTAAAAAATGGATTGCCTGTGCCCGCTGCAAAAATCACCACCCGTCCCTTTTCCAAATGGCTGACCGCACGCCGCCGTACATAGTCTTCGCACACCGCATCAATGCGGATTGCAGACATTACCCGCGCGTGAATATCGGCTTTTTGCAAGGCATCTTGCATCGCTAAAGCGTTCATCACCGTGGCTAACATCCCCATGTAATCAGCGGAGACGCGGTCAATTCCATTGGCAGTGAGACCTGCGCCCCGAAAGATATTCCCCCCGCCAATGACTAAGCCTAATTGTACCCCTAAGTCCAAAATCTCACGGATTTCAACAGCTAACCGTGCCATCACCTTGGGATCAATGCCAAAGCCAAGCGAACCCATCAGGGCCTCGCCACTCAGTTTTAATAAAACACGACGATACGCGGGGGTCAATTCTGTCATAGTTAAGCGAGTCCTTTGACTTGTTGCATGACTTCTTCAGCGAAGTTTTCAACTTTCTTTTCGATGCCTTCGCCGACTTCGATTCTTGCAAATTGTAGCACAGTTGCGCCATTGGCTTTGAGCAGTTGTTCAACGGTTTGATCAGGATTCTTCACAAAGGCTTGTCCAACCAAGGTCACTTCGGCTAAGAATTTCTTCACACGCCCTTCAACCATTTTTTCAATCACGTTGGCAGGCTTGCCACTTTCAGCGGCTTGTTCGCTGAAAATACGGCGTTCTCTGGCGATGTCTTCCGCAGGTACTTGGTCTTCAGAAACACAGACAGGACGGCTTGCAGCAATGTGCATCGCAACGTCTTTTGCGAGTTCAGGCGTGCCGCCTTGCATCTGGACTAATACCGCAATGCGCGTGCCGTGAGGATAAACCCCTAAATTGCCGCCTGCGACATTTTCATACAAGCTGAAACGGCGCACGTTAATGTTTTCGCCAATTTTCGCGACTAAATCATTACGGGTTTCTTCAACGGTTTTACCATTTAAATCAGCGGCTAATAAAGCTTCTAAGCTGGCAGGACGCACTTTGAAAATGGTGTCGATAACGGCTTGTGCGAATTCTTTGAAATCATCGCCTTTGGCAACGAAGTCGGTTTCGCTGTTGATTTCAACAGAGGCAGCAAGATTGTCTTGTTTTTGTGCTAATACAATCCCTTCAGCAGCAATACGACCTGCTTTCTTGGCGGCTTTAGCTTGACCGCTTTTACGCATGGCTTCGATGGCAGCTTCGATGTCGCCTTGTGCTTCTACTAAGGCTTTTTTACATTCCATCATGCCAGAGCCAGTACGTTCACGTAATTCTTTCACTAAGGATGCGGTGATTTCCATGCAGTATACCCTCTTAAATCAATGTTATGCGGTGATGAGCGAGATAATTAAACATAGCAAACCCCCTGTTCCTAAATCGTGTTCGGAGGGCAGGGGGTTGGCTGAAAGCTTAAGGCTTAGTCTTCGGATTTAGCGGCTTCAGAAGCGTTAGATTCTTCTTTAACTTCTACGAAATCGTCGTCTGCACCAGCGAGTTGTAAGCTGGCTTGCCGTCCTTCAATAATCGCGTCGGCAATGGTATTGGCATACAAGGAAATTGCACGAATTGCGTCGTCATTACCAGGAATGACATAGTCAATGTTCAGCGGGCTGTTGTTGGTATCGACCACACCGACCACGGGAATACCCAATTTGTTGGCTTCGCTCACTGCGATTTTTTCATGACCTACGTCGATGATAAATAAAGCATCTGGCAACACGGGCATGTCTTTAATCCCGCCTAAGCTGCGTTCCAATTTTTCCAGTTCGCGGCTGATAGAAAGGGCTTCTTTCTTGGTCAAGCGGTTGACAGTGCCGTCAGCCGTGATGGCTTCTAAATCGCGTAAACGCTTGATAGAAGATTTAACGGTGCGATAGTTGGTGAGCATTCCGCCTAACCAACGGCGATTCACGTAAGGCATTCCACAACGAATCGCAGCGGCTTTGACTTCTTCTTGCGCGGCGCGTTTCGTACCTACAAATAATACCGTGCCTTTCTTAGCGGCTAATTTGCCGATAAAATTGGTGGCATCATTGAACATCGGTAAGCTGTGTTCTAAGTTGATGATGTGGATTTTGTTGCGTTCGCCGAAGATATAGGGAGCCATTAAGGGCTTCCAGAAGCGGGTTTGGTGACCAAAGTGCACGCCTGCTTCTAACATTTGACGCATTGAAACTGTTGCCATAATTTAAAACTCCGTTAGGGTTCAACCTCCACACATCCCATATATCGACCCTCTAAAGAGCACCCCGTATATGTGTCGATGTGTGTGTGATGTTACACTATATTGTTTACAGTAAAGTTTGCTTGATAAAGCGCGTGCTTTATACCATATAAGACAATTAACAACAATCTATAATTTACAAAATGATGCCTATCAAAATCAAAACCGCTGAAGAAATTGAGAAAATGCGCGTGGCAGGACGGCTTGCCGCCGAAGTTTTAGAAATGATTACGCCGCAGGTTCAAGCAGGAATAACCACCAATCAATTAGATCAAATTTGTCATGATTATATTGTGAATGTGCAAGGCGCAATTCCCGCGCCACTCAATTATCACGGCTTTCCGAAATCTATTTGTACTTCGGTGAATCATCAGATTTGCCACGGCATTCCCAATGATAAGAAATTAAAAGAAGGGGATATTGTTAATGTCGATATTACCATTATTAAAGATGGTTATCATGGCGACACCAGCGCGATGTTTACCATCGGTGAAACCAGTATTCGCGCAAAACGCTTGATTGAAATTTGCTATCAATGCTTATGGTTAGGCATTGCTGAAGTCAAAGCAGGTAAACGTTTGGGCGATGTCGGGCACGCCATTCAGCGTCATGCGGAAAGTTTAAATTGCTCAGTGGTGCAAGAATATTGTGGGCACGGCATTGGGTTAGCCTTCCATGAAGAGCCGCAAGTGTTGCATTACGGTTCACCCAATACGGGTATCTTGCTCGAAGAAGGCATGATTTTCACCATCGAACCGATGATTAACGTGGGCAAACGTCACATTAAATTAATGCCTGATGGCTGGACAGTGGTGACTAAAGATCACAGTTTATCTGCGCAATGGGAACACATGGTGGTAGTAACGGCGGAAGGCGCGGAAGTGTTGACTTTACGCAACGGAGAAGTGCCGTTTCAAGTTCAAAAGAAAGTCTGAAAATCTTAACTGCGCCCCCAACCCCCTAAAGGGGGTTAAACCTAAACAAGTCTTGGTGTTTAAAGTCCCCTTTAGGGGATTTAGGGGCTTCTTTAAGGGTTTAAACAATATTTTAGGGACTGATTTTAATCTTTAGCCCCCTTCAGGGGGTTGGGGGCGCAGTTAAGTTTTTAACTAAAAATACAATGACCCCAATAATTTACAAAAATAGCCATTATTGGGGTCATTGTGAGGCTGGATTCAGACAAATAACGGCTTACTGTGCGATATAATCGCGTAAATTCTTCGCTTCAAAAGCGGCTTCGTCGAGTTTAGCTTTCACCAAATCACCGATAGACACTAAACCTGTGACTTTGCCATTTTCGGCGACGGGTAAGTGACGGAAACGTTTATCACTCATGATAGTCAGCGCGTCGTCTAAACTGGTGCTAGGCGTGCCAAATAACAAATGACTGGTCATAATTTCTTCGACCAAGGTTGTTGCCAATTCTGCGGAGCGATTTGCACAAAAACGTAACATATCACGTTCTGTGATAATGCCCACGATGTCGCCACTGGCATTTTGTGCTAACAGTGCGCCCACTTTGAGATCACACATTTTTTGTACTGCTGCCAACAGACTTTTTGAAGGGTCAATGGTTTCCAATGCGCCCGTTTTCTTATTCAGCAATTCCTTCAGCGTCATAATATCCTCCTGCATACAGTGTGTAAAAAGCGTATTAAAATTATAAACTGCAACGGTTTCATCCACTTTTCTTTGTGGTCTGAAACCTCCCCCTTCAGGGGGATAGTTCAATTGTGCCAACATGCGTTAGCATGTTATCCTTTTTAACAACCTCTTCGTTTACGGAGAGAGAATCCGCCGACCTCATATCTGTCGATGGCTTTTTCACTCGACAGATGAGGTTGAGTATGGATAGAAACATGTTGCCACAGGCATCGCCTTTCTCGCAAGCAGTTTTCTCAGCTTTCATATAAGTTTCACCGACCTTGTGGAATGCCATCGACAGGTTGGATGTGGATTGAAACATCAATCGAGAGTTTTATCTTGTCTCCCGACCTTATCAACTCAGTATTTCCAGTTCCCACACAGGCTTATTTAAAAATCAGCTTGGCACAGCAACGCTTATTTCTTATAGAAAATAGTCAAGTATTATTTGAATGTCCAGTGTCCACAGGTAAAAATGGTGCGGGCGAAATTTATGGTAGTGGTTGTACGCCGCGTGGCTGGCTGGTGATTAAGGCAAAAATCGGGGCAGACTGTCCTGAAAATTCGGTATTTATTGGGCGACGCGCCACAGGTGAAATCTACAATCCACAATTGCAAGCACAATTCCCAGAACGCGATTGGATTCTGAGCCGCATTTTATGGCTGGGCGGGCTAGAACCTGGAAAAAATCGTTATGGCGCGGTGGATACTTTACGACGTTTTATTTATTTGCATGGCACGCCCGACGCGGTGCCGCTCGGTGTGGCAAATTCTAAAGGCTGCATACGGCTGCATAATGCGGAATTAATTCATTTATTCGAGCAGGTCACGGTGGGAACGAGGGTGTTTATTGGCAAATAATGCGTCCAAAATTGAGTATTTTTTCAGTCAATAGGTGCATTTTCTCGTAATTCCTATAGAATTTCAGCATTATCGAATTCATACCCCGTCTTTTTTCAGCCTTTATTAGAGAGTAAATGATACGATGTCCGCATTGATTTGTGGTTCTTATGCCTACGATACCATCATGGTATTTAATGATAAATTTAAAAATCATATCCTGCCCGAACACGTTCATATTTTGAATGTATCCTTTCTCGTGCCCGACATGCGCCGCGAATTTGGTGGTTGTGCTGGCAATATTGCCTACAATTTAAATCTGTTGGGCGGCAAAGCTCAAGCGATGGCAACTGTGGGCAAAGATTTCGCACCCTATGCCGAGTGGATGGATAAATGCGGCTTATCGCGCGAGCATGTGTTGGTGGTGGATAATTCTTACACCGCACAAGCTTTCATCACCACCGATATGGATGATAATCAAATCACTGCGTTTCACCCCGGTGCAATGAGCCATTCGCATTTGAATAAAGTCAGTGATGCGAAAGGGGTGCGAGTGGGAATTGTGTCGCCTGACGGGCGCGAAGGCATGATTGAACATGCTTTGCAATTTAGCAGTGCAGGTATTCCGTTTGTGTTCGATCCCGGTCAAGGCTTGCCAATGTTTGACGGCAATGATTTATTGGCATTTATCGAACAAGCCTCATGGGTTATCGTGAATGATTATGAATGGCAAATGATGCAGCAACGCACAGGGCTTACGCCAGAACAAATGCGTGGACGGGTCAAAGCTTTAATCATTACTAAAGGCAGCCAAGGTTCTACGATTTACACCGCTGAGGCTGTGCATGAAATTCCTGCGGCAAAAGCGCAAAATGTTTACGACCCCACGGGCTGTGGCGATGCGTTTCGCGGGGGCTTGTTATATGGTTTGATGAATGATATTGATTGGGAAACCACGGGGCGTATTTCCTCGCTGATGGGCGCACTCAAGATTGAACATTACGGCACGCAAAACCACAGTTTCACTTTGAATGAGTTTAAAGCGCGTTTTCAAGAAAACTTCGGTTATGAATTGATGTTGTAAGTCTGTTAATTTCAGCATCAGCACAATCTTCGTGTGTAGGAGCACGTTGCGCGTATAAAGCTGATGCTGAAATTGCGATAATACAGGCTGACGGTGCAGCAAATTAACCAAGCCCGCTTAACATAGTATAAAATTGCGCTATGCTCACAAAACTATTTGTGAATGCTGGTTCTAATTAGATATGTCAGAAATATATCCATAAATGGGACATGTTCTAAAAAGTTTTTATTGATTTAGTTTTAAAAAAATCTCTGACCTCTCTCTGTCGATGGCTTTGTTACTCGACAGAGAGAGGTTGGGTGTGGATTGAAACATTGCATTATTTTTAGGAAGCATTTAGATGTCTGCCCTTATCTGCGGCTTTCTCAGTTACGATACTGTGATGGTGTTTAACGATAAATTTAAACATCATCTGCAATCGAATATGCCTGCATTGGATGTACGTTTTCTCGTGCCCGACATTCGCCGCCAGTTTGGGGGGAATGCGGGCAATATTGCATATAACCTGAAATTATTGGGCGAGAAGACTTTGCCAATGGCGACCGTGGGCATGGATTTTCATCAGTATGCAGACTGGTTGGATACCTGTGGAATTTCGCGGCAATATATTTCTGTGATGGAACATTGCTATACCCCACAAAACTTTATCACTATTGATATGGATGATAACCATATCACCGCCTTTCATCCTGGCGCAATGAGTTTTTCCCAATTTAACCGTGTGCCGCACAATGTTCATTTTGATGTGGGAGTCATCACCGCTGATAACACTGAAGCGATGTTGAAACATGCCTTAGAATTGGTGGAAGCTAATATTCCATTTGTGTTTCATCCTGCGCAAAGTATTCATGATTTGGATGGCGATGAGCTGATGAAATTTGTGGAGCAGGCGACGTGGATTTTAGTGAACCGCAGCGAATGGCAAATTATGCAAAAGCGTCTGGGCTTAAGTCCGCAGCAAGTGGCGCAACGTGTCCAAGCTTTAATTGTCACCATTGGAGCGGAAGGGTCGCTGATTTACTCGAATGAAACTCGTTATCAAATTCCTGCGGCGGCTGCCAAAGCGGTCAATGACCGTATGGGCTGCGGCGCGGCGTATTGTGCGGGTTTGGTCTATGGCTTGATTAAAGACATTGATTGGGAAACTACAGGGCGCATTGCTTCATTGATGGGGGCGATTAAAGTCGAACATCACGGCACGCAAAATCATAGTTTTACCCTTGAACTGTTTAAAGCGCGTTTTAAGAAAAATTTTGGATATGCGTTGATTATTTAACTTGTAGCCGTTACGCAGTTTAATCTGTAACTGTTTGATTTTACTATAAGTGCTATTGTGCGGTGCATAATACTAACTCATTGTAAATAAAAGAATTATAATTTTAACTGCGTAATGCCTCACTTGTTTTAATCTTTGAAAAGTTGGCTTGCTGTTGGCAAGCCCACACAAATTTCAACTTCCCCTAACATCAGATTATTTTCTAAGTTTTCGTTGAGTTAGCTGATTTCTAACCCAAGCTACGAATTGCTGATTAATGATAAAAATGAGAAAAACCCCGCTTTAATCATGTGAATCCGCTCATTGTAAAAATTACTGTTCAGATATTCCCTCAATTTCAAACCACAGCGCGTAAGCAAAGCCCCCCTATTTGCTGTACACTGCTAGCAGTTTTTACCCCTCAAAATGAAATACTCTCTCACGCATTATTCAATCCTACAACCTTAAAAAATAAAGGAGCAAAATCATGGGATTTTTAGCAGGAAAACGCGCCCTTATCGTCGGTCTCGCCAGTACCCGTTCTATCGCTTGGGGCATCGCACAAGCCATGCACCGCGAAGGCGCGGAACTCGCTTTCACCTATCAAACTGAAAAATTACGTGAGCGCGTCGAGAAAATGGCGGCGGAATGTGGTTCAAGTTTAGTGATGCCTTGCGATGTCGGCAGCGACGAACAAATTCAAGCGGTGTTTGATGAATTAGCAAAATCTTGGGACGGCTTAGACAGTATTGTGCACTCGGTTGCATTCGCGCCCGCTGAAGAATTAAAAGGCGAATATTTAGAAAATGCCACCCGCGAAGGTTTCCGCACCGCGCATGAAATCAGCTCTTATAGCTTTTCAGCCTTGGCAATGGCAGGGCGCAAATTGATGCAAGGGCGCAAAGGCTCATTAATTACCCTGAGCTATTTAGGCGCGGAACGCACAGTGCCCAATTACAACGTCATGGGTTTGGCAAAGGCTAGTTTAGAAGCTAATGTGCGCTATATGGCGTATAGTCTTGGGGCGGAAGGCACGCGTGTTAATGGCATTTCCGCAGGCCCAATTCGTACGCTTGCCGCCTCAGGCATCGCGGATTTCCGTAAAATGTTGGATTATTTTGAAGAAAATACCCCCTTGCGCCGCAATGTCACCATTGAAGATGTGGGCAACGTCGCTGCATTTTTATGTTCCGATTTAGCCGCAGGGATTACGGGCGAAATCACCCATGTGGACTGCGGTTTCAGCATCACCGCCATGCCACGCTTGAGTTAAGGAATTATGATGAATAATGCAGAACTGAAAAAACAACAAGTTGCGAATGCCGCTTTGACTTATGTTGTGCCTGATACCGTCATTGGCGTGGGCACGGGCAGCACTGCTAATTATTTCATCGACGCGCTTGCCACGATTAAACACACGATTGAAGGCGCAGTTGCCAGCTCACAAGCCACTGCAGACCGTTTGAAATCACACGGAATTCGGGTGTTTGATTTGAACGGCGTGGGTGAATTGTCGGTGTATATCGACGGGGCTGACGAATCCAGCCAATACTTGCATTTAATCAAGGGCGGCGGTGCTGCCTTGACCCGTGAAAAAATCGTGGCGGCGGCAAGTAAGCAATTTGTGTGTATCGCTGATGAAAGCAAATTAGTGGATGTGTTGGGGAAATTCCCCTTGCCGATTGAAGTGATTCCGATGGCGCGTAGTTATGTGGCGCGGAAATTGGTGGCTTTGGGCGGCAATCCTATCTTGCGTGAAGGCGTTATCACGGACAACGGCAACATTATTTTAGATGTGCACGGGCTGCACATTGCCGAACCTGTGAAATTAGAAACGGAATTAAACAATATTACAGGGATTGTTGAAAACGGTTTATTTGCACGTCGCCCTGCGGATATTTTATTGCTGGGCACGGATAACGGCGTGCGTTTGATTGAGTGATTTCATTGTCTGAATAAGGATTCACAGGATTTAATCAATTTTTAGGATTAAAGATAAAACAGGGTGATGTGGGTTAATCCTGCTTAATTCGGATAATCCTGTAAATCCTGATTCAGACATCAGAAATAAAAAAGCCCCGATGCTTTTAAAAAACATCGGGGCTTTTTTTCTTATTTGCCTCCCCCTTTGAAAAAGGGGGAATGAGGGGAGTAGAGTCCCAAAGTAGAAGAAGTTTAAAATGTCTGCAAAAGAAGCCAAGGATGTTGAAACTGAGCCTGCATAAACATAAAACCCTCTGTGCAGGAATCAATACCTGAAAGCCTTAACAAATCGACTAAGAGATGTAGCTTGAAACCATAAAACCATCCTGTTGAAGATTTGCCTCTTTCCGCGTCATCCTTGAAGATTTTGTGACGTGAAATCCGCAGATTATCGCAAACCCGTAAAGGCGTTGAATCAATAAAGGCAATCCCATTCCCTATAGCACAACGGCTTTTCATGAAGAAAGTCAGTAGAATCAAGATGTCAGGTAAAAGCTCAATGAAACGATTGTAGGAGACAAACTTCGGAAATGCTTGAGACAGATGTTGATGACGGGTGTAAAACCATATAATCGTGTTAAATTCATGGTAGGCAAGCTCATTGAGAATTATGAAATGTAGAGACTTTATATTTTCTCAGATTTTATTCAGCTTGCCTTCCTTGACGGGTACAAAACCTGTTTTACCTAGGGCTGCCTTCTTTTGAGGGTTTAGCTGATAGCTCAAATTGGAGTTTATCCCTGATTTCAGGGTAAAACTTCTCTAACTCTTTCCGAATACGTTCTGGATGATAGCCCTTATCCAACAAGATTGTAGTCTTTCCGCTCTCTCGGAGTTTCTCCCTGAAATAATCGAGGGACTGCTTGAACATCTCAATCAAACCTACGTCATCACTAATATTGGCTTTTGTACAGTGCGTGAACAAGGGAAAAATTATTTTAGGGCTAGTTATATATGCATAAACGAACTAGCCCTTTGGGGTGCAAAATTACTTATTGACTTCTCTCGAGTAAATCTTCGATTTTTGAGAATTTATCAAATCAACGGGGGCAGAAACAGGGCTAACCACCGGCAAGGTATGGATAGCAATTCCTCCACCAGTACCCACATAAATTGCATTTCCATTTACATAAAGACCATACACCGCAGTACCTCCCAACCCATCCGCTGTGGTTTTGTTCGTCCAAGTTGTCCCTCCATCAGTAGATATTGATAAACCGCCTTTTGTTCCTACGTAGAGAGTAGAACCACTGCCATAAATAGTCGTTGGAGTTCCTGCTAAACCATCAACAACCGTTTTATTTATAAAACTCGTACCACCATTTGTAGAAATCGATAAACCACTCTTGGTTGCTACATAAATATTTGTACCTGTTGCATAAGCATTGAATGTCAGATTATTGCCGAGTCCATCCGCTGTGGTTTTGTTCGTCCAAGTTGCCCCACCATCAGTAGAAATTGAAAAACCGTTAAGAGTTGCCGCATAAACGTTTGAACCACTGATATAAACGCCATAAATAGTATCACTCGCTAAACCATTTGCGGTGGTTTTATTAATAAAACTCATGCCGCCGTCAGTAGAAATCGATAACCCACCCCTAGTTGCTACATAAACAGTTGAGCCAACGACAACAACACCATAAAGGTAATTATGACCTAAGCCGTCAGCTATGGTTTTATTAGTAAAACTCATGCCACCATCTGTAGAAATCGATAGACCGTCAAGAGTAGCAACATAAACAGTCGATCCATTCGCGTAAATACCTTGAGTATAGTCATACCCTAAACCATTTACGGTGGTTTTATTAGCAAAACTCGTACCGCCGTCAGTGGAAATCGATAACCCACTCGTAGTTGCTGCATAAATAGTTGAACCGTTTACATAGATAGCAAATACATTATTACTTCCTAATCCATTAACGGTGGTCATGTTGGTGTATTCTAAAGCTGACACTAACGGTGAAAAGAGGAAACACAGCATCAACATTAGAGTGGCGGAACATCGCAAAAGAAATTTTGATGTTATGCTCATGCCTACTGGATTTGACAGGCGCGTAAAGGTTTTTACGCTACGTTTTGATTGATTGATTAATTTCATCGGCTTTATCTCTAGGTCGCGTTATAAGTGCGTTATGATAAATTAATGACTATCTAAAAGATATAATTCTGGTCAGAATTATTAGTAAATTAAATAGGTTATTGGTATTTGTAATACTGCGTGGCGAAATTCAGTTTGTGGCGGTGGGCAGTTTACCGACAGGCGGCGGGATGCGTATCCATAAGGCTTTTAACACTAAAAAAGTGACTACGCCCAAGCCCAAAATCAACTTGAAGGCAATTGCTGAATGTAGGGCGGTAAATTCAAAATAACTCAGTGTCGCTAAACTAAGCAGTAGCAGAAAAATAATTATAAAAACATAGGAATATCCTAAAATCGTAAGCAGCCACACCCGAAATTTATATTTATCAGAATAATCTTTTGCAAACAGGGTGAGTTTTTGTACCAGCGCGTCAAAAGCAGGTTTTTCCATGATTAATAACCAGTAAAATTAAAGTATTTTATTTTGTTAGGGAATAATGACGAAAAATACTTATCTTTTTAAGTGGTTTTAATAATTCAGGCTTTAACACTCAAGAGATTGGTTTGCAGCTATCGGATTGTTAAATATATTTGATTTAGAACGAGATGCACTTGAAAACCGTGGAATTGGTCAAAATTGAAGATGAGGGCGAGATAACTTATCGCAGTGAAGTGCAGTTTTTTCAAGGAAAACCGCTACGACTTAAACGTTTTCATGAAGAAACTGCCGTTACTGCCTATCATGTAAAACTGCAACAATGGTTAGCAAATGCCACTTAGCCAGCGATGAGCGCAGTTTAAAAAACGTATAGATTACTTATTTAGTAGGCTAATACTTTGCCTAAGTTCCCCAGATTGTATAAAATACCTCGCTCTAATTCATTCATTATGCTGTAAAAAAATTATTATGGGACACAAGCTTTTTATTAAAACTTTTGGCTGCCAGATGAACGAGTATGATTCATCACGCATGGCGCAAGCATTGGAAGCTTCTCATGGCTTAGAAACCACCGAGAATCCCGAAGATGCGGATGTATTATTGCTCAATACCTGCTCGATTCGTGAAAAAGCGCAAGAGAAAGTATTTTCACTGCTCGGGGTGTGGCGCGAGTTGAAATTGAAACGCCCAGATTTAATTATTGGCGTGGGCGGTTGCGTTGCCAGCCAAGAAGGCGATGCAATTCGGCGGCGTGCCCCTTATGTCGATTTGATTTTTGGGCCGCAAACCCTGCACCGTTTGCCTGAAATGTTGAACGAAACCCGCAAATCACATAAACCGCAAATCGATGTTTCCTTTCCCGAAATTGAGAAATTCGACCGCCTGCCCGAGCCGCGTGCCGATGGCGTGACTGCGGGCGTGTCCATCATGGAAGGTTGTAGCCGTTATTGCACTTATTGCGTGGTGCCCTATACCCGTGGCGAAGAAGTCAATCGTCCGTTTGAAGATATTATCTTTGAAGTGGCAACGCTTGCCGCCCAAGGCGTGCGTGAAGTGAATTTGTTGGGGCAGAATGTTAATGCTTACCGTGGCGCAATCGGTGAAGACGGCGAAACCGCTGATTTAGCTTTGCTAATCAGTTATGTGGCTGAAATTGAGGGTATTGAACGCATTCGTTACACCACTTCCCACCCGATGGAAATGACCGACAGTTTAATTAATGTTTACAAAACTGTGCCGAAATTGGTCAGCCATTTACATTTGCCCGTGCAAAGTGGCTCGGATCGCATTCTCAGTTTAATGAAGCGTGGACACACCGCGATTGAATATAAACAAAAAATTCGCCAGTTGCGTGAAGTGCGCCCTGATTTAGGTTTGTCTTCTGATTTTATCGTGGGTTTTCCCGGTGAAACGGAAGAGGATTTTCAAGCGACTTTGAAGTTAATTGATGAAATGGCGTTCGACCATTCTTTCAGCTTTATTTATAGCCCTCGCCCCGGCACGCCCGCCGCCGATATGCCTGACGATGTGGACATGGAAGTGAAAAAGCAACGGCTGCAAATCTTACAGGCGCGTTTAAATGGATTAGAAGCGATGTACAGTCGGCGCATGGTTGGCACGGTTCAAAAAGTTTTGGTCGAGCGTGAAGCTTCACGTAAAGACATTGGACAATTGGCAGGACATACGGAAAATAATCGGGTGGTGAATTTTGAAGCAGATGCGTCTTTAATTGGGCAATTCGTGCAAGTTCGCATCACCGAAGCCTTGCGGAATTCTTTGCGTGGTGAATTGGTGAAAGATTGAAAGCTGCTTAACTGCGCCCCTAAATCTCCTCCAGGGGCGGGCTGCGTCAAAGATTTAAATCACGTTTTTAAATAAGCAGTTAAAGTAAATATTATTGTAACTCCCTCTTATCCAAACACTTTGCTTAAGGGGGAAGCTGGCTAATCAGGCTTTCAACCCCTGCACACATTTTCATTATTCCCTCACTCATTTCCGAAAACCTCAATAAGTTTAATTCGATACTCCGTAAAATACCCATCACTAAGGCTGAATTCGGTTTAGAGATTCCGCAGCTATCTTCTTCTAAAATAACCTGAGTTCGGAATAAGAAAGGCGAGCTGAATAAAATCTAAGAAAATATAAAGTCTCTGCATTTCATAATTCTCAATAAGCTTGTCTACCATGAATTTAACACGATTATTTTGTGAAACGGATGATTTCTGCAAAGGATTTATTCCAGAATGGGAAAAAACTCATTTTCTTGGATAATGGCTGTCATCCTGAACATCTTAAGAAATAATTAGAAAAGTTCTATTCTGAAATCATGGATAAAATCCAATAGGCTTCTTAATAACTATTCTTCCATCCATGCCCACAACAACAAAACACAGCCCAAGGCCCCTAATAATGCCCCGAGCATGGGTAAATTCCACGTTGCATAAAACATAGTCCACGTTTTCAGTGCCAAAATAATGCTGCCACTGATCAAGAACATGCCGCCGACAAAAGTTAATTGACTGCGTCGATGTTGATGATGTAAATTTTGGCGCAATAATTTCACTTCTTTCGCCAATTGTTTGAGCTGAATGCTTTCTTGTTGCTTCAGGGTCAAAGCTTCATGCACCAGCATCGGCAAACTCGGCAAATGTTCTGCCCACAGCGGCGCATTACTTTTAATACCGCGCACAAACGCCCGCCAACCAATGCGTTCACTCATCCAGCGTTCTAAAAAGGGTTTGGCAGTTTTCCATAAATCCAATTCGGGATAAAGTTGTCGTCCTAAACCTTCAATATTTAACAAAGTTTTCTGTAATAAGACTAATTGCGGCTGCACTTCCATTTGAAAACGCCGCGCGGTTTGGAACAGGCGCAGCAGCAATAAACCAAAAGAAATATCTTTCAAGGGGCGATTAAAAATCGGTTCGCACACGCTGCGAATCGCGCCTTCAAATTCTTCAATGCGCGTGCCTGCGGGCACCCATTCCGAATGCACATGCAGCTCGGCAACGCGCCGATAATCGCGGTGAAAAAACGCGAGAAAATTTTCCGCTAAATAATGCTGATCTTTGCTGCTCAGCGTGCCCATGATGCCGAAATCGACCGCAATATAAAACGGATTTTCTAAATCCGTGGTATCGACAAAAATATTGCCGGGGTGCATGTCGGCATGGAAAAAATTATCCCGAAACACTTGGGTGAAAAAGATTTCCACGCCCGCTTCTGCCAAATGTTTTAAATTCACATTGCGTTGTTTTAATTCATTAATATTGCTGATCGGCAAGCCATAAATGCGCTCGACCACCATCACATTGCGCTGGGTGTATTCCCATTCGATGGTGGGCACGTAAAGCAATTTAGAGCCTTCAAAATTGCGTTTCAACGAGGTGCAATTGGCGGCTTCCTGCATTAAATCTAATTCGTCATGCAGATTTTTTTCAAATTCGGCGACCACTTCCAGAGGGCGCAAACGCCGCCCTTCTTTCCAATAACGCTGTGCCAGCCGTGCGATTAAATACAGTAAATCAATATCATGCTGAATTCGCGCTTCAATGCCGGGGCGCACCACTTTCACCACCACCGCGCGCCCATCGTGTAAGCGTGCGGCATGAACTTGCGCAATCGAAGCGGCTGCCATCGGCGTGGTTTCAAACTCGCTGAATACTTCGTCAATGCGTTTTCCATACGCAGTTTCAATAATTTGGCGGGCTTCATTGCCACAAAACGGGGTGACATTGTCCTGCAATTTTGCCAATTCAAAGGCAATATCGTCGGGCAATAAATCGCGGCGCGTGGAAAGAATTTGTCCAAATTTAATAAAAATCGGACCCAATTCTTCCAAGGCGAGGCGAATCCGCGCTCCGCGCGCTAGGTTTTTGGGACGAAACCAATAACCTGGCGTGAAATAGGAAACAAAGCGCAGCGGGCGCAAAACTTCGAGAGAAAGCAGTAATTCATCTAAACCATAGCGAACAATGACCAGATAAATTCTTATCAAATTAATGGATTGTCGAAACATTATCAGGCTTTGGTGAGGCGTTGAATACGCTGTTCAAGACGCGCGACATCATCTCGGAGATGATCAGTTGCAGTGAGAAAATGATCGACTTCAGTCGCAGCAGGCAAGTGTTGAGTCTCTTGTTGTAAATAATCTTCGAGATTATTGTGTAAGTTATCGATGCTTTCACGCAAGTGTGTATGTCCTCGGCGCAATAAACTGCCGATTCCATGCGCGGGCACATCGCCCAGCACTTTTGAAAATTGTTCTTCCCAGTCAAGGTCTAAATGCTGGAGAATATTTTGGAGTTGTTGCGCCACGCCTAAATCCCCGTGAATGGTTATCTCAGGCATACTGGCAAGATTCGCCTCAGTTTGCAATAACAAACGCAATAAACTAAAGGGTGCACCTTGGATGCAGACATCAGCTTCGCCCTTGTAGCTTGAAAATACCAAAATATTATGTGCAGAAGGCAATAGGGTGAAATTCAGATTTAAATCGAGAACTTCAATTCTAATGCGTTTTCCAGATAAGGCTGCCATTTTTTCCAAGCTTTGCGGTGCGAGGTAAAGGGCATGATTTAAAATGGTTTCGGCAACGGTTGCCAATAACACAGGAAAAGTAAATTGCATGGTATGACCCCAATTAGAGTTTATAACCCCGATGAATCGCAACGATTCCACCGCTGAGATTGTAATAATTACATTGTGCAAATCCGACTTGTTCCATCATGCCTTGCAAAGTTTTCTGGTTGGGGTGCATTCGGATGGATTCTGCTAAATAACGATAACTGTCAGCATCTTTCGCAATCAGTTTGCCCAGAAAAGGCAAGATTTTGAAAGAATAGGCATCATACAAGGGTTTAAGTGGGGCAACTTGCAATTCGGAAAATTCAAGGATAATCACGCGCCCGCCGGGTTTGAGCACGCGGAGCATGGAAGCCAAAGCAGCAGATTTGTCGGTGACATTGCGCAAGCCAAAGGCAATGCTGATCACGTCAAAACTGTTGTCGGCAAAGGGTAATTTTTCGGCATTGACTTGGGCATAATCGACTAAAATGCCTTCGTTTAACAGGCGGGTGCGTCCTTGTTGTAACATGGCGGGGTTAATATCGGCTAACACGACTTTGCCTGTTTCCCCGACTAATTTGGAGAATTTTGCGGCTAAATCGCCCGTGCCGCCTGCTAAGTCGAGGACACGTTGTCCGCGTTGTACGTTGGCAAGTTCAATCGCGAAACGTTTCCACAGGCGATGAATGCCTAAGGACATTAAATCATTCATTAAGTCATAGTGGGGCGCAACAGATTCAAAGACTTGGGCAACTCGTTTCACTTTTTCGGGCAAGGGAACTTGGGTAAAGCCAAAATGGGTAGTAGATTCAGATTCGTTCATGATATAGGTTCTCGTAAGCAAATTTTTTGGGTACGCAAGCTGTAAATATGCATATTCCGTGCAAAATAGTCAGATAAGTAATAGATGGGGCTAAACGCTATTTGTTAATAGTCGGTGGGATTGTATTTGGAAATGTGCATGTTGTGGGGGCGGTCTAAAATATTGTGTCGTTAATTATAATGATGTCTGAACCACAATTCACTTAATTTACACGATGATTGTGATTAAACTCGGAAAACATCTTTTTTTTGGAACAGTGAGGGTGGCTAAGTTTTAAAAGCCCAGCAGCTCTTAACAATTAAGCACCCACAAAAAATAACACAGTCCTGTGCTAAATGTTAAAATACGCGGTTTGTAGGCAGCCCTTTTCGTTCACCCCCACCAAGAGAATAGCCCCGATGACAACGATTCGTGAAGAAGACTTTATTCAAAGCATTGCCGATGGTTTTCAATTCATATCCTATTACCATCCCGCCGATTACATCAAAGCCTTAGGTCAAGCCTACGAACGTGAACAGTCTGAAGCCGCCAAAGATGCAATGGCGCAAATTCTGGTCAATTCGCGTATGTGTGCAGAAGGACACCGTCCGATTTGCCAAGACACAGGCATTGGCATGGTGTTTTTGAAAATCGGGATGAATGTGCGTTTCGACACCCAACGCAGCATTACCGACTTGGTGAATGAAGGGGTGCGACGCGCCTATCTCAATGCTGACAATCCCTTACGCGCTTCGATTTTAAGCGATCCCGCAGGCGCACGTAAAAATACCAAAGACAACACCCCCGCTGTAGTTCACATGGAACTCGTGCTCGGCGACACCGTCGAAGTACATTTGGCAGCCAAAGGCGGCGGCTCTGAAAATAAGAGTAAATTCGTGATGCTCAATCCCAGCGATAGTATTGTGGATTGGGTGTTGAAAACCGTGCCTACGATGGGCGCGGGCTGGTGTCCGCCTGGAATTTTAGGGATTGGGATTGGGGGCACGGCTGAAAAAGCGATGTTACTTGCCAAAGAATCTTTATTAGATCACATTGATATTCAAGAATTACAAGCCCGTGGCGCGAAAAATCGCGTTGAAGAATTGCGTTTAGAACTCTATGAAAAAGTGAACGCTTTAGGGATTGGCGCACAAGGTTTGGGCGGTTTGACCACGGTTTTAGACGTGAAAATTCTCGACTTCCCCACCCACGCCGCCTCTTTACCCGTGGCAATGATTCCAAACTGCGCCGCAACCCGTCACGTACATTTCACTTTAGATGGCAGCGGCGTGGCAAAATTACCCGTGCCCAGCCTATCCGATTGGCCCGAAGTCACTTGGGCAGCCAGTGCCGACACCGTGCATGTCAATTTAGACACCGTCACCCGTGAAGAAATCCAAAACTGGAAACCCGGTCAACGCTTATTACTGAACGGCAAATTATTGACGGGACGCGATGCCGCCCACAAGCGCATTGCTGACATGTTTGCACGCGGTGAAAGTTTGCCGCCTGAAGTCGATTTCAACAATCGCTTTATTTATTATGTCGGGCCTGTGGATGCGGTGCGTGATGAAGTGGTCGGGCCTGCAGGCCCTACAACCGCAACCCGTATGGATAAATTCACCGAAATGATGCTCGCCAAAACGGGCTTAATGGGCATGGTGGGCAAGTCTGAACGCGGTCCTAGCGGGATTGAAGCGATTAAAAAACACAAAGCGGTGTATTTAATGGCGGTGGGTGGCGCGGCTTATTTGGTGTCAAAAGCGATTCGTTCCGCGCGGGTGGTGGCGTTTGCGGATTTGGGCATGGAAGCAATTCACGAATTTGAAGTGAAAGATATGCCTGTCACCGTGGCGGTGGATGTGAATGGCGAATCTGTTCACAATACGGGCCCTGCGGAATGGCAAGCTAAAATCGGTAAAATTCCTGTGAAATCTGCGTAGTCATTTTAACTGCGCCCCCAACCCCCTGAAGGGGGCTAAACACTAAAGATGTTTGTTTTTAAAGTCCCCTTCAGGGGATTTAGGGGCGCAGTTATCTTTCATCTTTCCCTCAGTTAAATAACTTTACTTACAAATAGTTATAATTCTATACTTCCCAAAATTGGGAATATTTTTTATTGGTTCACGAGTACACGAGATAGCATAACAATGGAATTAAATCTGAATTACCAGCATATCGACGACATGCAAACCCGCGTGATCGCGCTCAGGGGGTATCTTTGACTATGAGCAAAAACAAGAGCGGCTCGAAGAAGTTCGCCTTGAATTAGCTGACCCGAATTTATGGAGTAATCCCGAACGCGCTCAAGAATTGGGCAAAGAAAAGGTTATTCTGGAAAAAGTGGTGCAAACTCTTGATAATTTACAACAACATTTGCACGACAGCCATGAATTGCTCAGCATGGCAGAACAAGAAGTCGATGAGGGCGCAATTGAATTAGTGCTGCTCGATTTGGATAAATACGAGAAAGAATTAGCGCAGTTAGAATTTAATCGCATGTTTGCAGGCGAGATGGACATGCACAACGCATTTTTGGATATTCAAGCAGGTTCTGGCGGCACGGAAGCGCAGGATTGGGCGGATATGCTGTTGCGGATGTATTTGCGCTGGGCAGAACGGCGCGGCTTCAAAACCGAAATGATTGATATTAACGATGGCGACGTGGCAGGGATTAAAAGTGCCACAATTCGGGTGGAAGGTGAATATGCTTACGGCTGGTTGCGTACCGAAACGGGCGTGCATCGCTTAGTGCGCAAATCACCGTTTGACTCGGGAAATCGTCGTCACACTTCGTTCGCCGCAATTTTTATCTCGCCTGAAGTCGATGATGATATTGATATTGACATCAATCCTGCTGATTTACGCATTGACGTATATCGTGCCAGTGGCGCGGGCGGGCAGCATGTGAACCGCACGGAATCAGCGGTGCGTATCACCCACTTGCCGACCAACAGCGTGGTGCAATGTCAAAATGACCGCTCGCAACACAAGAACAAAGCTACGGCAATGAAGCAGTTGAAAGCGAAGCTTTATCAGTTGGAAGTGCAAAAACGCAGTGCAACACAACAAACGCTAGAAGACAGCAAGTCTGATATTGGCTGGGGTCATCAAATCCGTTCTTATGTGTTGGATCAATCGCGAATTAAAGATTTACGCACCAACATGGAAACGGGCAACACCCAAGGCTTTTTAGATGGTGATTTAGATGCGTTTATTGAAGCCAGTTTGAAAAGTGGGCTGTAAGTTATTTTAAATTCAATCGGATGCGGTCAGCGGATTAAACCGCATCTGTACTAGTCGATGGGAGTTCAAAGTTTATGGGACGCAAACATACTTTTATGGATCGTGAATTTGGGAGAGATGCTTATGATTCGAAAGATGAAGGAACATTTGAAGAAGGATTAGTCTTTCTAATAACACCTATTCAAGGAAACAACATGGCAGAAGTTCATTCTGCTATTGAAGATGAATGTAAAAAACTACAATTAAATGCTGTGCGTGTGGATGAAAATGTCGGTTCAGGATTAGTAATTCGGGAGATTACTGATTTGATTGAACGTGCTGAGTTTATTATTTGTGATTTAACAAGCGAACGCCCTAATGTTTATTATGAATTAGGATATGCTCATGGAATTGGTAATGAAGCAATGGAAATTTTACTGATTGCAAGAGAGGGAACTACTTTACATTTTGACATAGCCCCATTCAGAGTTCAGTATTATTCATCAACTGAACACTTAAGAACAATAATCAATAAAAATTTGGTAGCGATGATTAAGAAGTCTAGAAAATAACTTCATAATCCCAACCTACCCTCTCCCCGCTGAAAACACCGCATAATCTGCTGCATCCACTCACTGGCTATTTCAGGCTCAGTGTAAAAAAATTCAAATTTCACTTGTTTCACAAGAAAACTTAAGAGCGCAATTTTGCGCTCGGTGAGAGAGAAACTGCCATACGCTGCCGTTCAATACTTAGATGATTATCTTGATATAAATTAGTTTGTAGGGTGTATATAACCCATTTGGAATCTATTGTAAGATGTAAAAGATGAGTAATAGAGAATCCAAGCTAAACAACATGAGCCCTTATTCAAGTAGCCTGAACGATGCAGAGTGAGCACTGGTTGAGGGTTTGGTGGGCAGCCACAAAGTGAAGGCTTATGACATTATTGGCGACACTGTGAACACGGCGAAGCGCATTTGTGATGCGGCGGCGCGGGGCGAATTATTAATTTCTGAACAAGCCTATGATACCTTGCTCACTCAACCCAAAAGTGAGGAATTACGCGCTTTGATGGCTTAAGTTCTGGACAAAAAGAAATGATAGCAAGCTTATTTCTGATTTGGAAAAATACCCGTGAACAAGCGTGTATTGTTTTGATTGATGAACCTGAATTGCATCTGAATGCTGAATGGCATAGTGATTTTATTATGCAATTACATAATCTTGCCCCTCAAAATCAATATATTCTAGCAACGCATTCGAGAGAAATATTTCGTTCTGTAGAACCGCGCCATCGTGCCATTCTTGTACCTGATGAAAATGAGAGTGGTTTTTAATGAGGTTGCAAACTGAGCAAAATAATGCTGACCAAATTGATCAGGCGGCGCAACATAAGATTTTTGTGGAAGGAAAACCAAATAACATTGGTATTGATGCTATTGTCATTCGTGAGCTGCTAAGAAATAGCAGACTATCGCACATAGAAGTTATATAAATGAACAGTTGTGAAAATGTTCGCAATGCTGTCCAAGCCTTGATTAAAGCTCATCCGCATTATTATTTTCTCATCGATCGCGATGATCGTAACCTAGAAACGGTAGAAAGTTCTTGGAGAGATTTCCCGAATCCTGAAAAACAAAATATCTTGATTTGGCGAAAACGCGAATTAGAAAATTATTTTCTTGATCCCAATTATCTCGCGCTGTCTATATTCTTAAAAGCCACACCTGAACAGCTCAAGCAAGAAATTCTTGAAACTTGTAAACGACGCTTCTATCTTGATGCCGCTAATTTAACATTAATGTCTATTGGAAATGAAATCAGACAACTATTTAAGATACCTAGCTTTTTTAAAAAGGTAGCGGATTTCAAAAATTAAGAAAATGGCGAACAACAATAGTGCCACTTGGGAACGAGAAATTAACATGCCCTGTACCAATATTCACTTAAACAAATACCCAAACTTTTGTTGATAAAATTTATCATATTCTTTTTCAACCAATTCCCCGAACCATTTTTGATAAATCGTATTATATTCACCCGCAGTCCGAATTTTCCGCAAGGCAGTATTCACCGCCTCAAGCATCATTTCATCCCCCTTGCGCACCGCAATTCCATAAGATTCAAAAGTGAAAAAACCGCCCACCATCTGTAAATCAGGATTATCTTTCTGAATGCCCA
Source organism: Thiotrichaceae bacterium (assembly GCA_028688145.1). Lineage (GTDB taxonomy): Bacteria > Pseudomonadota > Gammaproteobacteria > Beggiatoales > Beggiatoaceae > JAQTYU01. Next base: position 41,630 of record JAQTYU010000006.1, read on the forward strand.
TTAAAATTCCACTGCCCGTAACCAAAGCAACCCCTTCCCCTTTACGCAAGGCTTTGACCGCCTCCACATAATTTTCATATTGCAGCAATTTCGCACTGGGCATTTTCTTGGGCAAAATCGTGGCAGCGTGTGTGCCTTTCACCACAATCACTTTTTTACGCGCTAAATCATTTAAATTGGTAATTTTTGACTGACTATCGACTAAAATAGATTCACCCACTTCAAAATAACTTTCTGAAAAATCCGCAAGATGCTTACGTTCTTCAGTAATTGCCACAGTGGCGATTAAAATATCAACTTCCGCATTTTGTAATATAGGAAAGCGAGTCTGTGCATTGACGGCTTTCAACACCACTTTTTGCTCATCTCCCAATAAATAACGTGTAATTAATCCCGCAAGTTCAATATCAAATCCCTTAATTTCCCCCGTGCTTGGCTCTTGAAATCCAAACAAAGGCGCATCGATTTTTACCCCGACAATCAATCTATCGCGCTCTTGAGCCAACAACAACGCGCTGGATTCATCATTGGCAAACACGGAAGCACTTAGCAATAACAAACTCAGCAGTTTCTTCATAAACCCGTCTCAATAAATACTAAAATGTTTGTTATTCTAGCCTGTAATGCTTTAAATACGTAGTGACTTGAGGTGAAATTTAGTGAGTATCACTCCTTCTTGAAATCTTTACTGTTTGAACAAAAATCCAAAGCTTTTTTGATAAAAATCATCATATTCTTTTTCAACAATCGCCCCGAACCATTTTTGATAAATCGCATTATATTCACCCGAAGCACGGATTTTACGCAAAACCGTATTAACTGCATGTTGCATCAGCTTATCGCCTTTTTGAACTACGACTCCAAACGATTCAAAAGTGAATAATCCACCGACTAAATGCAAATCAGGATTATTCTTTTGCAGCCCCAACAAAATTGCACTGCTAGTCACCAATGCCACGCCTTTTCCTGCACGTAAAGCATCAATGGCAGCTTCATAAGTTTCATATTGAATGAGTTTCGCGCTGGGCATTTTTTTCGGCAAAATACTGAGCGCAACCGCGCCTTTCACCACGATGACATTTTGAAAAGCTAAATCTCGTAACTCACGAATTTTTGAGTTTTTAGGCACTAAAATAGACTGCCCTAAATCGAAATAACTTTCTGAAAAATCAACTAATTTCTTACGTTCATCGGTAATGGTGGTGGTGGCGACCAATACATCAATTTCAGCGGTTTGCAACAAAGGCAGTCGAGAACTACTCGTGACTGATTTTAATTCAAGTTTTTCTTCATCCCCGAGCAGGTACTTCGCCAGTTTCTTTGCAATATCAATATCAAAGCCGTCTATTTCATCAGATTCTGGCTTTTCAAATCCAAATAAAGGCACGTCCGTTTTTACCCCAATGATTAATTTATCGCGCTCTCGTGCTTGAAGTAAGGCACTTTTTTCCTCGGTTGCCATACTGTTTGAGACGATTAATAACAGCATTACGCAAAGTAAGACGAACGATTTTTTCATAGCAGTAATAACATGGGGAGGTCTAGAAATGAGAGTGATCACAGTGATTTATCCTACACACAAATTGTAACTTATTAAAAAATAATATTTTTTAATAAGAATATCTTATAAACAAGCAAAATATATACCATATAATAACTAATTACTTGGTTTTTGCCGTGTAAAGCCACCCCGCCACATACCAATTGCAATATAAATTCAGTACACTAACTCATTTCAATTTTTCACAAAATGAGCACGTATGAGCACCTTAGAAAAACCTTGGAGCGGGCGTTTTACCGAGCCTACCGATGCCTTTGTCGAAGCCTTCACTGCCTCAGTGAGTTTTGATCAACGTTTATATGCTTACGACATCATGGGTTCTATCGCCCATGCGAAAATGTTGAGCCGTGTCGGGGTGTTGACTGCGGACGAATGTCAACAAATCGAAACGGGCTTAAACGAAATTAAGCAAGAAATCGAAAACGGCACGTTGCAATGGTCAATTGCGCTGGAAGACGTGCACATGAACGTCGAAACCCGTTTGACCCAAAAAATTGGCAATATCGGCAAGAAATTACACACGGGGCGTTCTCGCAATGACCAAGTCGCCACCGATATTCGCCTGTATTTGCGCCACGAAATTGACCTGATTATTGAAGCTTTAACTCGCTTGCTGACAGCTTTGGCAAATCGTGCCGAGCAAGAAGCGGAAACCATTCTGCCCGGTTTCACCCATTTGCAAAGTGCGCAACCGATTACTTTTGGACATCATTTATTGGCGTGGTGTGAAATGTTAGTGCGGGATCGTGCACGCTTACAAGATTGTCGCAAGCGCGTGAACAGTATGCCGTTGGGCGCGGCAGCTTTAGCAGGCACAACTTACCCGATTGACCGCTATTACACCGCCGAATTATTGGGCTTTGAAAGTGTTGCTGAAAATTCTTTAGATGCCGTTAGCGACCGCGATTTCGCGATTGAATTTTCCAGTGCCGCTGCTTTAATCATGATGCACTTGTCGCGTTTTTCAGAAGAATTGGTGCTGTGGTCGTCTTCGCAATTCGATTTTATCGAACTCAGCGATGCGTTTTGTACGGGTTCATCCATCATGCCGCAAAAGAAAAATCCTGACGTGCCTGAATTAGTGCGCGGCAAAACGGGGCGAGTTTACGGGCATTTATTCAGTTTATTAACGCTGATGAAATCCCAGCCTTTGGCGTATAACAAAGATAATCAAGAAGATAAAGAACCGATTTTCGACATTGTGGACACGCTCAAGGGCAGTTTACGCGTCTATGCCGACATGATTCCGAGTATGCGCGTCAAACATGAAAATATGCGCAATGCGGCGTTACGCGGTTTCACCACGGCGACAGATTTAGCAGATTATTTAGTGGGTAAAGGCGTGCCTTTCCGTGACGCGCATGAAATTGTGGGGAAATCGGTGCGGTACTGCGTGGAAAATCGATGCAGTTTGGAATCTTTAAGCTTGGAATTATTACAAAGCTTCTCCGATCTAATTCAAGCCGATGTGCACGCCGCTTTGACGTTGGAAGGTTCAATCGCTGCCCGTAACCACGTCGGGGGCACTGCGCCTGTGCAAGTTCGCGCCGCGATTCAGCGTTTACGTAGCCGTTTATAAAATGAGTTCCCCCATCACTCCCTCACGCACGCGGGTCAAAATCTGTGGCATTACCCGCATTGAAGATGCGCTGCTTGCGGCAAACTTAGGCGCGGACGCTATTGGCTTGGTATTTTACGCGCCCAGTCCACGCGCGGTACACATCGCTCAAGCGCGGGAAATTGTGCAGGCGTTACCGCCTTTTGTCACCACAGTCGGTTTATTTGTGAATGCGAAGGTTGCCGAAGTGCAGCAAACTTTGCAGGCATTGCCGCTGGATTTATTACAATTTCATGGCGAAGAGTCGCCCGAATATTGCGCCCAATTTAATCGCCCCTATATCAAAGCGATTCGTATGCAAGCGTCTACTGATTTAGTACAGTTGGCGCGGGAATATGCGACAGCGCATGCTTTGTTATTAGATACTTATGTGGCAGGGGTACAAGGCGGCACGGGGATTGCGTTTGATTGGCAACAAGTGCCGCGTGAATTTTCAAAACCGCTGATTCTTGCAGGCGGTTTGAATCCTGAAAATGTGCAGGCGGCAATTTCACAAGTGCGCCCGTATGCGGTCGATGTGAGTGGCGGGGTTGAAGCGAGCAAGGGCATTAAAGACCCTGAAAAATTAATAGCCTTTATGCGAGGTGCAGGCAATGACAATCAATAGTTTACTTTCAACGCCCCAAAGTTTACCTGATGCGCAGGGACATTTCGGGCGGTATGGCGGGCGTTTCGTCGCTGAAACCTTGATGCAGCCTTTAGAAGAATTACAACAGGCTTATGATCATTATCGCAGTGACGCGGGTTTTGTGGCGGAACTCGATGAGGATTTGCAGCATTATGTGGGCAGACCTTCGCCTTTATATCATGCGAAACGCTGGTCTCGGATTTTGGGCGGGGCGCAGATTTATTTAAAACGTGAAGATTTGAATCATACGGGCGCACACAAGATTAACAGTGCCTTGGGGCAAGCTTTATTAGCCAAGCGCATGGGCAAATCACGGATTATTGCAGAAACGGGCGCAGGACAACACGGGGTTGCCAGTGCGACGGTGGCGGCGCGTTTGGGGCTGAATTGCGTGGTGTATATGGGTTCGGAAGACATGAAGCGTCAAGCCCTGAATGTCTATCGGATGCGTTTGTTGGGTGCGGAAGTGCGGGCGGTGGAATCTGGCTCGAAAACCTTGAAAGACGCGCTCAATGAAGCGATGCGCGATTGGGTGAGCAATGTCGATAATACATTTTATATTATTGGCACGGTTTCAGGACCGCATCCATATCCTGCGATGGTTCGCGATTTTCAGGCAATTATCGGGCGTGAAGCCAAGCAGCAATTATTGACGATGGAAGGGCGTTTGCCTGATGCTTTGGTGGCATGTGTCGGCGGCGGTTCTAATGCGATGGGTTTATTTTATCCCTTTATAGGCGATAAAGAAGTCGCAATGTATGGCGTGGAAGCGGCGGGTAAAGGCATTGAAACGGGTTTACATGCGGCGGCTTTGTGTGCGGGCACGACGGGGGTTTTGCACGGCAATCGAACTTATCTGATGAGTGATGAGGACGGTTTGGTGATTGAAACTCATTCGATTTCTGCGGGCTTGGATTATCCCGGTGTAGGGCCTGAACATGCGTGGCTGAAAGATACGGGGCGGGCGCATTATGTGGCGATTAAAGATGATGAGGCTTTAACTGCGTTTCATGATTTGACGCGGATTGAGGGCATTATGCCTGCTTTGGAATCGAGTCATGCCTTGGCATATTGTAAGAAGCTCGCGCCCACGATGCGTAAAGATCAAATTATCATCGCGAATCTGTCGGGACGGGGGGATAAGGATATTCACACGGTGGCGACGTTGGAAGGGATGCAGTTTTAGGGGAAACCACAGTTGTTATGCGTAGGTTGGGCTGCCAACGGCAACCCAACTTTTTCCCCAATATCACGTTTTCGTTGGGTTAGCTTCCGCCAACCCAACCTACGCGGCTACAGTTTTTCTAATGGGCATGGTTCACCCAATAACTTCGCAAACTCGATACATTTCTGTTTAGTTTCTCTAATATCTACTTCAAGCTGCATTTTACGGATGGGATGAGTCTCTAGTAACAAAGAGCTATGCAATATATGCCACTTATTCATAGCCAAATTATATAGTTCACGATTTTTGGCATATGAATTTTCATGCTCAAAAATTTCTTGTATTTCAAGATTTTTCACTATCTCTAAACATTTATCGTGCAGTTCAGGAATTATTTTATTTTTAGATTCAATATAATCAAGTAGAGACTTTATCAGTTTGGCAACCACGGCATTAGATTCTTCCTGCCAAAATGCTCTCAATCTCTTTGCTTTAGAAGTACCAAAACATAAGTATTTATCAGCATAAATATCCAATTCTGTGTGTTTGAAAACAAATGCTGTGAATGTTTTGTTGGAAAAATCTAGAACATAGCCATCAGACGTATCAAGATACTGTTCTAAATAAAGTTTATCTACATTAGTTAACGAAGCCATATTATCCGTAAGTATTTTATAAAAAATTTAACTTATCCATATGTGAAGTGACGTACTTGAATTGGTAGCTGTTTGATTTTACCACATGATTGTGTAGCAAGAGTAGGGTGTATAAGCGCAGCGTCATACACCTTAACCCACTAAAAATAACCACGCTTCATAATTAAGAAATTGGCACGTTGGTGCATGGCGGCTATACGGACGTATGGAAATGTTATTTACTAATATTTATCCATAATAACGATATGATAGGAAAGATTTATTGTTTGAGTTACTTATTCCAAGAAGACCTGTATCACATCAAACTAAAAGTAGAGAGAATCTACAAATTTGGAAAGATTATGTGTACGGTCGAGCACACAATCAATGGCGCGGTATCCCACTCACTCAAGATGGTATTAGGCTAACCTTAGTATATCTTTGCAATGACAGACCAGCGGATGTCGATAATATTATTAAGCCGATACAAGATGCGCTCATCGGTGTTGTCTTAGCCGATGACTCTCAGATTACCGATGTAGACAGTCACAGAAGATTTCTTGATGACCCAATAGATACAACCCATTTACCACCGCTTCTGAGAGAAGGTGTTATCTCGGGTGTGGAATGCGTCTATGTGCGTATTTCTCTCGCAAATGAATTAGAGAGTTATTTATGATGAATGAATCCATAAAAAGTTTACATGACCAAAAAGTTGAATCCCTTGCTAATGAACTGCTTCAGAAAGGCTACAAGGTGACTGTAGAACCTTTAGTGACTGATTTACCTTTCAAATTGGGAAATTATAGACCTGATTTAATTGCATCCAAGGATAAGGGGGGAATTATCTTAGAGGTAAAAACCAATCAACGTTTTTCAGTCGATCGGTTTCAAGAATTGGCTCAAAAAATTGCTGAACATGAGCATTGGCGATTTCTTCTTGTCACCCTTGATGATGTGACAAAAAATCTACTCCCTGAATCTGATGATGACCTTCCTTCTTGGAACGAACTATCGGCTAAGACGGAAAGCATTTCAGCACTAATTCAGCAGCGCATGTTAGAGCCTGCTGTACTGTATTTGTGGGGAACTATAGAAGCCATGCTCAGAAAAAGAGCGATTGTCCAGAAGCTTCCAATCGAAAGACTTCACGTAGTCACACTACTTGATCACATGTATTCGAGTGGTGAAGTGTCTATGAGTGAATTTGATTCATTTAAATCCATTTTAGACAAGAGAAATCGCGTTGCACATGGACTGGTGACTTCATTGAAAGCAACAGAACTTGAAGATTGCTTATCAATGACATGTTCATTGATTGAACAATGGAAAGAGTGTAACTAAATAGTAATAGCCAGTGTAGGGTGTATAAGCATAGCGTCATACACCTTAAACCCACTAAAAATAACCACGCTTCACAATTGAAAACTCCGCACACAGGTGCATGGCGGCTACGCCTTATGCACCCTACGAACTGATTATGTGTTTTTCCCCAATTTTTCCGCAAGCTTCGCCCCGAGATTCAAACGTTCAAATATCTCATTCATTTTATGAAATGAATCCCATTTTCTGCAATAATTCGATTTCGGAGGCTGTCAACATCCTTCTTTGAGTGGATAATGTAACGGGCTTCTGACTCTGTAAAACAGTCAAATCCATATCCGAATTCATCAATTCAGTATGTTTCAAGCTCATGATATTGCTCTCTTAAAATTGATAGTGTTAGGAGTTACGCAGTTGTCGCAAAACTGGCATCGAAAAGGGAATGAATCCGAAACGATGTGACGAATACGATTATATAAACTTTCTGGTTGCAGCTCAGAAAAACGAAGCTAGTCGGGTACAACCCACACACGCCCATGCACCCGCGTATGATGCGATAACACGATGTTTATTGGCAAGAAGTCGAACCAATGATAGAGAAAAATAAGGGCTTGCTTGTGTTAGACGATTCAACACTAGATAAACCCTATGCCCAGAAAATCCCCTTGATCTATCGACATGGGTCAGGAAAACATCACAACATTGTCAAAGGTATTAATCTCCTAACGCTGTTTATACGTGACGCCATTAGACACTATCTTGTCTCTCCAAGGTGCAACCTTGTTTCAACTGCGTAACTCCTATGATTATTTAAAAAACTTAAGTTTTCTTATCCCGAACTCAGGTTAAATTAGGCTGTTTATCAGTCGCACAGTTTATTTCAATAACCCCCCTCCGATACGAAACATGACAAGCTATCTTGAAATAGCGATAATGTTACCTAATTACCTACTTCCTCATTACTTCTAACGATTGCGAGAACCGAATGAAAGCTGTTGTTTTAGCCTATCACAATATAGGTTGTGCGGGCATTGAAGCCCTGTTACGCAATGGATTTGATATTGTTGCCGTCTTCACCCATCAAGATGACCCTCAAGAAAATCAATGGTTTGATTCGGTTGCAGAATTTTGTGCAATCCGCAATATTCCCGTGTTTGCCCCCGAAAATATTAATCATCCCTTGTGGCAAGCAAAAATCCAAGCCCTTGCCCCTGACATCTTGTTTTCTTTCTATTATCGCAACTTGGTTAAACAAGAAATTCTCAGTATTCCACCCCAAGGCTGCTTAAATTTACACGGTTCTTTGCTGCCCAAATATCGCGGACGCGCCCCGATTAACTGGGTTTTAGTGCACGGCGAAACGGAAACAGGCATCACTTTACACTACATGACCCCGCGCCCTGACGATGGCGACATTGTGGGACAAGCGAAAGTCGCCATCAGTGAAGACGACACCGCCAAAACTTTAAATAACAAACTCACCCACGCCGCCAACGAATTATTAGATGAATGTTTGCCCAAATTATTAGCAGGCACTGCGCCCCGCATTCCCCAAAATCACAGCCTAGCCAGCTATTTCGGCGGTCGTCGCCCCGCAGATGGGGAAATTAATTGGGAAGGCTCTGCCAGCAGCGTGCGTAATTTAGTGCGTGCCGTGACCCGCCCTTATCCCGGCGCATTCACCACGATGAATGGTCAAAAATGCTTTATTTGGCAAGCCACCCGCCTTCCTGTAGCACATGCCCAAGCCGCTGGCACAGTGATTTCGACCAATCCCTTAATCATTGCTTGCGGACAAGAACAAGTCAAAATCGACTTCGCCCAATCTGAAAAAGGCTTATATTCCACAGGCAGCCAATTGGCGCGCGAACTGAATTTAGTCGAAGGCGTGCAAGTCGGCGGCAAAAAAATCAGCTTAGAAGCCCCGCGTAAAAAGAAAGTGCTGATTTTAGGCGTAGACGGTTTTATCGGGAATTTCCTTAGCGAACGTTTATTACAAAGCGGTAAATATGAAGTTTACGGCTTAGATTTGCGCTGTCATCACACGCAACGCCTGCTTTCACACCCCGATTTCCATTTTTTTGAAGGCGACATCAGCATTCACCGCGATTGGATTGATTACCACATTAAAAAGTGTGACGTGGTGCTGCCTTTGGTCGCGATTGCCACCCCGATTGAATACACCCGCAATCCCTTGCGCGTGTTCGAGTTGGATTTTGAAGAAAATTTACGCATCGTGCGCCAATGCGTCAAATACAAAAAACGCATTATTTTCCCTTCAACTTCCGAAGTTTACGGCATGTGCACCGACGAAGCTTTTGATGAAGATAATTCGCCTTTAGTGCTCGGCCCGGTACGGATGAAACGCTGGATTTATTCTTGCAGCAAGCAATTATTAGATCGCGTAATTTGGGGTTATGGTGAACAAGGTTTGCGCTTCACAATTTTCCGCCCGTTTAATTGGATTGGACCGCGTTTAGACAGTTTAGCCGCCGCCCGCACGGGAAATGCCCGCGCCATCACCCAATTAATTTTAAATTTAATCGACGGCACCCCAATTTTATTAGTCGATGGCGGCGCACAACAACGCTGTTTCACCGACATTGACGAAGGCGTAGATTGCTTATTCCGCATCATTGAAGCCGACGATGGCAGTTGTGACGGCAAAATTTTCAACATCGGCAATCCCGACAACGAATTCAGCATTAAAGAATTCGCGCAAGTCGTGGTTGAGCAATTCCATGCGCATCCTTTGCACACGCATTTCCCGCCCTTTGCAGGTTTTCACGAAACCGAAAGCGGCAATTATTACGGCACGGGCTATCAAGATGTGCAACGCCGTCGTCCTTCGATTCGTAATGCCCAACGCAGTTTACACTGGCAACCTGTCACCGCTTTAGCGGAAACCGTGGCGAAAACTATGGACTTTTTCCTGCGCGAAGTGATTGAACAGGAGAAAAAATCCCATGAATGAGCCGATCACCGTGGGCTTGCGCGTCGATGTTGACACTTTGCGGGGCACACGCGAGGGCGTGGTCAAACTTTTAGCGCTGTTCGATAAATATTCCATTCAAGCCAGCTTTTTCTGCTGCGTCGGCCCCGACAATATGGGGCGGCATTTGTGGCGATTATTGCGCCCTGCGTTTTTGAAAAAAATGTTGCGCTCCAAAGCCGCCAGCTTGTATGGCTGGGATATTTTATTGCAGGGCACGTTTTGGCCAGGCACCGTGATTGGGCGCAAACTCGCCCCGATTATCAAAGCCACCGCAGACGCAGGGCACGAAGTCGGGCTGCACGCCTGGGATCATCATGCCTGGCAAATGCGGCTTGAGGGCTGGGACAGGGAACAGATTTACGAAGCGATTGCCAAAGGCGTGGAAGGTTTAACCGATATTCTCGGCACGCCGCCCACTTGCTCCGCCGTCGCGGGCTGGAAATGCAACGAAGCGGTGTTATTGGAAAAGGAAAAATTTCCGTTTACCTATAACAGCGATGGGCGCGGCGACTCGATTTTTCGCCCCGTGGTTAAAAACAATATTTGCACCCCACAAATTCCCGTCACCTTGCCCACTTATGATGAAATTATTGGGCAACGCGGCATTACTAACGCCAATTACAACGCGCATTTATTATCTTTATTGCGCCCTAATGCTTTGAATGTGCTCACCATTCATGCGGAAGTGGAAGGCATTATTTGTGCGGACTTATTCGAGCAATTTTTGCAACAAGCGCAACAGCGTCAAGTGCGTTTCGTGCCTTTGGTGCAATTATTACCCGAACAGCGCGAACAAATTCCCGTCGGCAAAATTGAATTACAAGAAATTGTCGGGCGTGAAGGCTGGGTTTGTGTGCAAGCAGGAGCGCGTGATGTCTAAGTCTTTGAAATATTTATTATGGGCTTTGCCGCTGGGCTTTATTTTGATTTACCTCTTGCCCTTGGATGTGCGCCCAATGGTGATTCCTGATGAAGCGCGCTATGCGGAAATTCCGCGTGAAATGTTGGAAAGCGGCAACTGGATTGTGCCGTATTTGAACGGCTTACGCTATTTTGAAAAGCCCGTGCTCGGCTATTGGATGAATGCTTTATCGCTGTCCGCTTTTGGCGAAACTGCGTTTGCAATCCGTTTGCCTTCCGCTTTGGCGGCAGGATTTTCTGCCTTATTCTTATTTTTACTGAGCTTGCGTTTTGTGGGCAATCGCAGCGTTGCCGCGCTGAGTGCCGCGATTTTCCTCACTTGTTTAGAAGTGTTTGCAGTCGGGGTGTTCAGCGTTTTAGATAGCTTGTTCGCGTTTTTAGTCACTGCAAGTTTGGTGGCTTTTTTCTTTGGAATTCAAAGCACGGGCAAAGCAAGACACGGCTATTTAGCTTTATTCGGGGTGGCGTGCGGGCTGGCATTTTTAACCAAAGGTTTTTTAGCTTTTGCCTTGCCCGTTATCGTCATCGTGCCGTTTATGTTGTGGGAAGGACGCTGGAAAGAATTGTTCACCTGCGGCTGGTTGCCAATGGGAACAGCGTTTTTAACGATTTTGCCGTGGGCGTGGGCGGTGCATTTACAAGCCCCTGACTATTGGCATTATTTCTTTTGGGAAGAACATATTAAGCGTTTCAGCAGTTCGACTAATGCCCAACACCTACAGCCATTTTGGTTTTTTATCCCGGTGTTATTGCTGGGCGCGTTGCCGTGGACAAGTTTAGTGCCGCAGGCGGTGCGCGGTTTGTGGCGCGACGGTTTGAATACGCCCTTGCTGCGTTATGCTTTGTGTTGGCTGATATTGCCCTTTCTGTTTTTCTCGATTTCTAAAGGAAAATTAGGGACTTATATTCTTCCCTGTTTTGCACCGCTGGCAATTTTGCTGAGTGTGGGCTTGTGGCAACATTTCAGCCAACACACGGAAAAACGTGCGACCTGGGGCGATTGGTTAAATATTGCCTTGGCGGGTGTGTTTGGCTTGGCATTGTTTATAATCCAACTGTTTGATTTTGGTGTAAAAGCTTATACCCAGTCGGGCGAGGCGTGGAAATGGTTGTTAGTGCTGTTAAGCGTTGGCGTGTGGATTGGGCTGACTTGGTCTGCGCGAAATTGCTCTGACCCCTTGCAACGTTTAACCCGTTATGTCGCCACGCCCTTGGCGTTTATGCTGAGTGTGCATTTTGCTTTTCCGCAACAGGTTGAAGACAGCAAAGCGCCCGATGCGTTTTTGCACAGTGTCGCGGCACAAATTTCCCCGCAAACCTTGTTAGTGAGTGATAGCAGCATGGTTCATGCGGTGGCGTGGGCGTATAAACGCAAAGATATTTATATGCTGTCGCACGGTGAACTGGAATATGGTTTGAAATATCCTGATTCGGAACAGCGGTTTTTAGATGAAGGGAAATTCAAGCAATTTGTGACAGAAAACCAAGGCAAACGCCCGATTGCAATTATTTATCGGGGCGATCAGTTTTTTTATAAAAACCTGTTGCCTGCGAATGTAAAACGTTTTGAACAGGGTAAGTTTATACTGCTATTATTGTAAGGTATTTCGGAAGGAGTTACTGGGTTTGGAAAATCTAGTAACTCTGATATATCTCTCAATATTAGGCGGTGAATCGAGCATGTTAAAAGCTGATGACGTACTGTTGCGCTCAGAAAAGATTTTAGCGTGGTTTGCGTTGCTAAATGGTGTGTTATGTATGGCTTTTTTGATAGGAAATATATTTCTCAGGAAAGTTATAGCTTTTGATGTTTTCCTAATTTGTCTCGTCCTAGGGGTACTGAATCTCTCTGCAGGTTACTACGGTCTCAAAGCTAAATCGTGGGCATTTTGGCTGCTGTTTGCTACTTTCGCTTTTCAATTGGTGGAGTATTTCTCCAATAGTTTTTATTTTTCATTTATCGGACCGTTTTATCTGAAGTTTGGATTTCAGTGGGGACAAACGCGGGACCATTTCAGCATTATCAATTTTAATATTCTTGCTGTGGTTGTTTGTTTTTATGCGGTACGAGCTGCGCACCACCTGAAACGAAATAACACTCAAGAGAATTAAAGGCTACGGCAGTTTGAGCAGAATAAGTACTGTTTTAAATCTCGAAATATTAAAAATTATGGCGGACAGTTTGTAAGTGATAGTTGTCCGTTCTTGAACTTAGGATATTTTGAAATGCAAAACTTAAACTATGTTTTATCAGACTTATGATTGTTCGGCTCGCTTTCTTTTAATCTTTTTAAAGATTCCAAATCGGTTCTATGAAATATATAGTTAAGAATCTAATCCTGCTGCAAGCATTCACAATGAGTTAGCCCTCATTTGAAAAAGGCAACAGGAGGGATTTAAAACTCTCCAAACTAATTATTCGATATTTGCGTAATACGTTTAAGAAAACCGCAAAACTATATCGCATTGGATTTTTCAAAAAATATTCAGCTTCATCGAACCATGCCGCATAAAACCTACCACGCCATATCCCACCATATCCCGCCAAAGTATACTCCAAGGATAACGAGGCATTCACCCCAGTATGGGAACGATCCAAAGCTTTTTAAATTTAAATCGCCTATATATTAACCTGAGTTCGGGATAAGGAAGGCAAGCTGAATAACATCTGAGAAAATATAAAGTCTCTACATTTCATAATTCTCAATGAGCTTGCCTACCATGAATTTAACACGATTATATGGTTTTACACCCGTCATCAACATCTGTCTCAAGCATTTCCGAAGCTTATCTCCTACAATCGTTTCATTGAGCTTTTACCTGACATCTTGATTCCACTGACTTTCTTCATGATCGGATTACACGCGGTAATGTCGATGATAGAAAGCCTGTTCCGAATAGCTTGAAAAACTTCATTGGTGAAGCCTAGAGTACTAGCCGCTTTTGATAAGCTCTTGTTACGTAAGCGTTGTATTATAGAAACTATTAATGACCCATTGAAAAATATCTTTGACCTAGAACACTCGCGGCATCGTTCACTAAGCAATTATATGATTAATATTGTTGTAGGTTTGGTCGCTTATTCTTATCAGGATAACAAACCTTCCTTGAATATTGCTAAAAAGAATTTGATTCCTTTATTCCAATCGCTTATACCGAACTCAGGTTAGTTAAGAACTTTGAGCGCAGTCTTGAGAACGCTAATACCAAACTCAAATTAAGCTCTCTATTTCTCCAATTATCTTATTTTAATATCACTGCTTCTTTAGCGCTACCTATTATTTTAATCTGAGTATATTCCCTAAAAATATCTGATTTAAACTTAAATTTTCTGGATTATTAATTTTTAAATACCCTCTTTATTTTTCTTATTAGCTACTGTACGATTAGTCGGACATACTTAGTTTGAAGTATGTCCGAGCGTACAGAATCAAAACTAACAACTCATTTGTACGCGATTATTCATTGATTTTGATATAGTTTATAAGGAGTGCGATCATGCCTGTAACACCAACTCCACCCGAATTACCCGCCACAAATCTTACCCCACAAAGCTTTAACCAATGTATGACTGAGTGTTTTGCGCTAATGGGCACACAAACACGCGAATTTGTCATAAACACGATTAAAATCCACATTGACCAACTCATCAGCGGCGGCAATTTTGATGTTAATCACTACAAGCAAGTGATTGACGAAATCATCAAAGCCCTCGATGGTGATGAAAAACAAGAAGGTTTTCAACGCTTTGTTCAGTTGATTACCGATGTCAACATCCTGAAGCAAGAACACATCACTGAAATCGATGTAGTCAACATCATCAAGCGGGTTTTTGTTTCTGAAAACGTTCAGGTGAACAATAATTTCATTACGAGCATTGCTCAAAATGAAACTTTCATCAACGAAATCAAGAACAACTCGACTGTTGTTAATGTAATGGTCAATAACACGATTACGACCATTATTAATTACCTGTCGCGTTCTTCTAACAATGATGCAATGGGCGACCAATTTGTCGCAATTCTGAGCCAATTCATCAACAACCAAATCCTGCAAATCAATAATAACGTTACTAATCAGATAACGCAGGTCAAAACCGACTTAACCAACCAAATCAATGTTTCGATTGAAAGCGTGCAAACCAATATCACGCGCATCAGCACGGAATTGACGCGGATTAATACCTGGATTAACAACTGTTCCACCAAGGATGAACTGGCAGGCATTCGCAAGGAAATTGATATTTTCAATTCCTTACGCATTCAGTTTATTCAACTGCAATCCGATGTGAATGAATTATCAAAGAAATGTGGCGATGCTAATTTCTACGCGAACATCGATTTAAGCCGCAACATTTCCATCGTCAATATTGTGTCGCAACTGACCAATATTACCCAAAGCATCACTGATCTGAACGTGAAGATTTCGCAATATTCAGATTGCGTGAACAAGAATGACTTAGCGAACGCTTGTGCCGCCGCCTGCGCAATTTTTGTGAAGACACTCACAGGGAAGTAAGACGGGTTTGGGAAAATGCTCCCGAGTGCTTGTCGAATAGAGTCAGACTTTGATAAGCACTCCGCTTGATTTACAAAGATTTTTCGGGAAAATGCCAGACTATTGCTAACATGCGGAGCTGGTACTTTTACACCTTCATGGAGGACATCTGATGAATAAAATGAAATTGTGTGCCATGCTCGTTGGCGCAACTTTAGCCAGTGGCGGCGCAACTGCTAAAACGCTGTGGGTGGACGATTTTGAAAACGGTTTAAGCAAGTGGGTGGGGAAAAGTAATGCTGCTCCCGAAAACTTTGCCCGTTTGGAAAATGACCCCGTCAATGCAGGACACGGTAAAGTTATCACCTTCACCTCGCTGGTGATTGAAGGCGCAGTTTACACACAAACCAGTTTTAATCATGCAGAGCTTAAAAAACCCCTCAAACTCGAATTTGATTATTTAGGCATACCGGGTCGTGGTGGGGTTGCAGGCGATTTGGGCGGTTATATTGGGTATGCCCGAAATTCAAGCCCAGGCCCTGGTGCTGAGAATCATCGTTGGGTGGGCGGTACTAATCCCAGTTATGGCGTTTACAAAGGCGATAACTATATTCATATCGAAGATGATGGACAATGGCATCATTATAAAGTCGATATGTCCGCTTCTGATTTCCCGAATTTTCAATTGATGTTAGAAGATTATGCCTATGCTAATGGCGTTGCAGGCGATGCTTATTTTGACAACATCACCTTGACCGATGCCGATGGTGTGGACGTTCCGCCCGTTAAACCGCCAGTTAATCCTGTTAAACCCATCGACCCAGTTAAACCACCTGTCGAACCCGTTAAACCGCCAGTTAATCCTGTTAAGCCCATCGACCCAGTTAAACCACCCGTCGAACCCGTTAAACCGCCAGTTAATCCTGTTAAACCCATCGACCCAGTTAAACCACCCGTCGAACCCGTTAAACCGCCAGTTAATCCTGTTAAGCCCGTCGACCCAGTTAAACCACCCGTGCCCCCAACGGCTTGCCAATGTGCGACTTACACTTCTTCTGACCATTCTTTGAATTTGCCAGAAATCAAGATGTCGTTATCGAATGGCTTGACAGGCGAAGCCACGGGCGAAACGCAACGCTTTACGGGCAGAATGAAACGCTTTGAATTGTATAGCACCGCTAAAGGTCCTGTGTACGGTTTCAATGTGTTGTGTGACACCACCGCTGAAGTGGTCACGCCCAATGGCAATCCTCAATGTGTGTCTACACTTGAAAATGGCACTTTGGTGATTCCTTGCGTAGAAATTCCTGCGAACGGCTTGTGTGATGATGGCAGCGGTTCAACCAAGAAATGCACCACTACGGAAAAGTATGAAGTCATTTTGGACAAGATTACTTATCCCAAGAGCTGCAATAACTGCGAAACCAGCGACGGCGGCATGTCTTTCATTTTGAGAGAAATGAAGAAATTAGAAGCTACGGCTTCTAAAACCACTGTTTCTACTACTGAAATCAAATCGTCCAGTTCTTCTACGACGACCAGTTCTAGCACTGTTATTGTGAAATAGTGATTCCACGCGCTGGGGTGAATATTTTCGTGATATTCGCCCCAGCAGCGCACCGAATTTTCTCAAGCGAAATGCCATCCTCCTATGAAAAACATTGCTCCCCTCATTGCATTGCTTTCGGGGTATGCGGGAATGTTGCAGGCTGCTGCTTTAGAGCTACCCAATTCCTCCGCATTGCCTGAATTTCAGTATCAAAACTGTACATCGTCACAAAATATCACGACAAGTTTTTGTCCTATAGCGCGTTATTCGCGAACCGTCGTTAAAAAGCGTATTACCGATTGGCGAGTTGAACGTGCGCCCGCCGCCAGCAATCCGAGTTTACCCACAGGTTTGCAACTGAATTGTGTAGACGCGCAAACGCTCGCAGTAAGTTCGAGTTGTTTAATTCTGAAATCAGCGGATTATAGTTATTGGATTTACAACGCTACGGATAAGCAGGCAGGCATCTCGATTGTCGCTTATGACAAATCGGGCGCGCTGGTGCAACGTTGGAATCGGACAGAATTTCACTCGCTGATTGATATTAAAATTAATTTGATGATTGACACGATTGTGTTCACCGATAATTTTGGCAAAACCATTAGTTTTACGTGGACAGAATTAACTCCATTTGCAACGCCACAGCCGCCCAAAGTTGCCGCAAAACTGGAACAAGTTATCAACTTTGAATTGCCGAAAACTGCGATTTTAGGCGATGTGCCTGTGAAGTTGAAAGCGACAGGCGGGGCTTCGGAAAATGCAGTGCTGTTTGAAACTGCCACGCCTGCGGTTTGTACGGTCACGGCGAACACGCTGACTTTTGTCAGTGCAGGTGTTTGTACAGTGCTTGCGAATCAAGCGGGAAATGAGCGTTATCTTGCCGCGCCTGTGGTGAAACAAAGTATGACGATTACGCAAGCCGTGGTTACGCCTACACCGCCTGTCACGCCAAAACCGAATAATACTGCACCCAGTCAGTTGTGTTTTAATGTGACGGGAATGTATGATTCTGAACGTGCAGCTTATTGTAATGATTTCAGTTTTAGCACGGGCAATGTGCCCTGTGTGACGGTGGGCAATGGCGAAGTGAATGCGGGTGAATGCGTCGTTGATAAATTAACGCCACGTCCTTCTCCCACGAAGCAGCTCGCTTATACCGCACAGGCATTTGTGGGTAAAAATTATTCTGCGGGCACGCCACGTTGCGACAGTTCTACGGAGTTTTATCCTACGAATAAAACCAAAGTTCCTGATAATATGGCGTTTGTTTGCTTGCGTTATGAACGCGAGGCAGGCAGTTTTTATTATGGGGTGGCTTTGATTAATAATGCGCAGGTGCTCAGTTATAAGCTGGAAACTACGGCGGATAAATGTGTGGGGAATTGTCCTAAATAATGGGGTTTTGGGTGAGATTTACTGCGCCCCCAACCCCCTAAAGGGGGCTAAAGATTAAACATTTTTTGTCTTTAAAAGTCCCCTTTAGGGGATTTAGGGGCTTGTTTTAATGTTTAGTCCCCTTCAGGGGGTTGGGGGTGCAGTTAAGATTTAAATCCGCTGCGCTCGATACGGGCTACATGCCTAAAAACTTAGCAGATAAAAAAGCCATCAGCGTTTTTCCATCTTCGCCTAGCCATTCACCCAAATTTTTGCCAATGGGAACGAGTTGGGTTTTAATTGCTTCTGACAGTTTGCCTGTTTTTTCGATGAGTTTGAAAATACGTTCTAATGCGTTGCTGGCTTCTTCTGTGTCGGGAACTGGTTTTTTGGCTTCAGTTGCGAGAGTGTTCACCAACTTTTCACCTTTGCTTTTGTCTGCTTCGTTTAAAGGCAAGCTGCTGAGTAGTTTACGCAAATTTTCTATATCGGTTTGAATGCCGTGGCTTGGAATGTTTTCGTTGTAATGGATGTTGTTATGATCACCTGTACTAATTACTCCAGCCGTTGAACCGTCTGACACACGAACCGAGCGGTTTTCAAGATGGCTGTGGTCGCCTGCTTGTTGGAAGTTTTCAACTTTTCCAATGTGGATAACACTAGAATCACCTGATTTTCTATCATCTTTCACGTTTAACACTCCTTCGATTAAGTATCGGGCATCTAATAGTTTTCGACAGCCGCGTTTTTGACATTGAATAGCCGCTCTGTCTGCCTCAAATTCTTTTAATTTTTCAAAATTGAAGTAGTCAGGTTCTTCACAGCTACAGGGTAATAAAACTTCATATTCCAGTCTATTGTGATAGCTAGCATGAATTTTATTGAGTTCGTACATCACAATACTCATTAAATCACGGCGGTTTTGTCCGACGACGCAAATTTTAATTTCGCGTTTTCCGTAATTTTCAATGATTTCTGCGCGGGTTTGGTCTTTTTCTAACACAACGCCATTTTTCCAAACCAGATGCTGCTTTTCTGCAATATATTCATGCAGCACGACGATTAATTGTCTCACCATGCCTTTTGGCATAAATTCATAACCTTTGTAATAAACGGTGACGCTGTCTTGTGTGGGTAATTCGTAATCAGGTGGATTTTCTCTGAGCAGTTGCGGGGCGATGTAAGTATTTTTGCAATAACTGAGCGGATAACAAAGTTTGAATTTCACCATCAATTGCAGCAGTTCATTGTGCATAAAATCATATTCGGGTTCATACCAAATATCTTTTACCTGCTGATGTGTAAATTTCCCATGATTGGCTTTAACTTGTGCATTATCCAAGACGTGATAAACCGCTGTGGTTGCCCAGTGAGGTTTTAGGAAAATAGTGTTTTCGAGTAATGGCTCTTCTTGAAAATGTAAAATCGTTCCAAGTTCATGCAAGGTTTTGCTGAGGTGAAGTTTATCTTCTTTGTGTTTGAAATCATGTTGTTCACAAAGGCTTAAGAACTCGCCTAACTCTATGTAATTACGTGGGTCTGCTTCTAAAATATTACGTATGGTAAGCCATGTTTTAGGTAAGGCTTTGCCAATATGAGGAAGCCGTCTTAAATAATATGGCAATATCTCAGTAATAAACTGAGTGAAATTGTTAGAACAGGTTTTTAGGTCAGTTGCATAGGTTTCTCTAAAATTCGAGAATTCTGCTCTCAATGCTGATTCACTAATTTCCCATTGCCGACCAAGCTTTTCATTTTTGATAAGTAATAAGGGGCTATTATCGCTGAGTGATTTCACGACATTAAGCCAGTAATAAAAATCAGTGTCTTCTTTGCGATTGTCCGCAACTAATAAGTACAGTGCGTTTTGTGTTAGAAAAAATTGATGCGTCGCATGGTAAATTTCTTGTCCTCCAAAATCCCAAATATTGACGCGATAAGTATGTTCATGATTGTAGGGAAATTGCCATTTAATCACGTCAATCCCTTCTGTGCTGTCAATATCGACAGCAGGTAATTGGTAAGCTACATTTTTAATTTTACGGGCTAAGGTGGTTTTTCCCGCCCCACCTTCACCGACTATTAAAAGTTTGGCTTCATATAAATGCACCACTTCACCAGCCGCTAACTGGCGTAAATAATTGCGGACACGAAAGAGGTTTGCTGCTCCTAAAGAGCCTTCAAGTTCTAGTTGTTCAAGCGGCGGATAAGTAATTGCAGTTTCTCTTTTAAGAAATTCAAACAGTCTCAAATTCTCTAATTTAGGTAATTTGAATAATTCATCATCCAATTTTTCTAATGTCTTATTTTCCCCTATATTTAATGTAGTTAAATGAAAGAGTTTTTCTATCCCTGACAAGCTGTTTAATTGGTTATTCCCCAAATCTAAAGAAGAGAGATTGACCAACTTTTCTATCCCTGACAGACTGCTTAATTGGTTATAACTCAAATCTAAAGAAGAGAGATTGACCAGTGTTTCTAGCCCTGACAGACTACCTAATTGGTTATACCTCAAATCTAAAGAAGAGAGATTGACCAATGTTTCTAGCCCTGACAGGCTGCTTAATGGGTTAGAACTCAAAGATAAAGAAGAGAGATTGAGCAGCATTTCTATCCCTGACAGACTGCTTAATTCGTTAGAACTCAAATCTAAAGAAAAGAGATTGAGCAGCATTTCTATCCCTGACAGACTGCTTAATGGGTTAGAACTCAAATTTAGAGAAGAGAGATTAACCAGCGTTTCTAGCTCTGACCAACTGCTCAATTGGTTAGAACTCAAATTTAGAGAAGAGAGATTGACCAATTTTTCTATCCCTGACAGGCTGCTCAATTGGTTAGAACTCAAATTTAAAGAAGAGGGATTGACCAGCGTTTCTAGCCCTGACAGGCTGTTTAATTCGTTAGAACTCAAATCTAAAGAAGAGAGATTGACCAGCGTTTCTAGCCCTGACAGGCTGTTTAATTCGTTAGAACTCAAATCTAAAGAAGAGAGATTGACCAGCGTTTCTAGCCCTGACAAGCTGTTTAATTCGTTAGAACTCAAATCTAAAGAAGAGAGATTGACCAGCGTTTCTAGCCCTGACAGGCTGCTCAATTGGTTAGAACTCAAATTTAGAGAAGAGAGATTGACCAGCGTTTCTAGCCCTGACAGGCTGCTTAATTGGTTATAACTCAAATCTAAAGAAGAGATGTTGACCAGCGTTTCTAGCCCTGACAGGCTGCTTAATTGGTTTCTACTCAAATCTAAAGAAGAGAGATTGACCAGCGTTTCTATCCCTGACAGGCTGCTTAATGGGTTATTCCTCAAATTTAAAGAAGAGAGATTGACCAGCGTTTCTATCCCTGACAGGCTGCTTAATTGGTTAGAACTCAAATCTAAAGAAGAGAGATTGACCAGCGTTTCTAGCCCTAACAGGCTGTTTAATCGGTTATAACTTAAATCTAAAGAAGAGAGATTGACCAATGTTTTTAGCCCTGACAGGTTGTTTAATTGGTTAATACTTAAATCTAAAGAAGAAAGATTGATCAGTGTTTCTAGTCCTGATGTTTCTCTCAATCTATTTCTACTAACATCCAACTCCGTGAGCTTTTCTAATTTCAACACCCAGTCAGGAATCTGAGTTAAACGATGATTACTAATTTCTAAAGCGGTTAAATTGGGCAGTTCAAAAATATGTTCGGGCGCGTCATGAGAAAATAATGTCAGTTTTAAACCGATAATATTTTTAGGCGGTAAATTTAACTTTACAAAATCCGCATAGTGCACAAATAAACCCGCCACATCTGCCACTTGCCGTAAAGGATTGCCACGTAAATCCAAGCGTTTCAACTGAGTTAATTGTTTAATCTCATCAGGCACAACTTGAATCGCATTATCGCGTAAATCGAGGCTTTCCAAGTGGCTTAAAGTAAACACTTCAGGCGGGATAGCAATCAGCCGAATTTCTCCAAAATCATCACATACACATAAATCCAAAGACTTCGCTTGTTTGGCGCGGCATTCCTCAATTTTCTTCAGAATAAAACTGGGAGTTTTGGGCATGGTTTGGAGAAATCCTTGTGGGGTGAATGGGTAGTTTATACTAGAAATTGGGGGATTTAAAAATATGAACAGAAGCTCCTAACTCCGAGGAAAATCCCAAAGTATTAACCCCTTTAACTGCGCCCCTAAATCCCCTAAAAGGGACTTAAAGGCAAAAATCTTTTATGTTTGTTTAGCCCCCTAAAGGGAGGGCTGCGTCAAAGAAGCTAAAGATTAGGTATAATATACAGTTAAACAGAGATAATCCTTAACTAATTGATTATTCTGATAAGAGATGAATAGTTTAATCCCATATCTAAATACACTCAGTGACTCTCGTAAAGCCAAAAGTATTCGTCAACCTTCCTAAGGCTCAGTAATCGTCTTGATGTTCAAGAGTTATGTGAGGCATTTAATCAATGGATGTTGAATCATTATAAGCCAGAGCTTATCGCCATTGATGGGAAAAGCATTAATAGCACGGTCAGTTATTGTCATGATTCGCAGCAGAACTTAATGGCTTTGCTTCAGGGTGTTGGGGGTGCAGTAAAACGTTTTAAAACCTGACAGGTCTTAAATTTTGGGCGAGCGAAAAACTAGGCTGGAATTTTAGAAATTAAAAATTTTGGGATTTAAAACAGATGAAAATAAGATGGTGGGCGATACTGGGTTTGAACCAGTGACCCCTGCCGTGTGAAGGCAGTGCTCTACCACTGAGCTAATCGCCCTACTTTGTAGGAACGTGAATTTTACGGCTTACACGTCATTTCGTCAAATATTTTTTATGGCGACCTTGGTTTATCAAAAACAACGCCTGCTTATTTTATGAATCAATCGTGTATTTTTTCATACGATACAATAAGGTATCGCGGCTTAAGCCCAACAAACGCGCCGCTTGGCTACAATTGCCATAAGTCCGCGCCAACGCCTGACGAATTAAATGCACTTCCAATTTTTCCAAACTAATCCCTGCTTCTGGCAAATCAAAACTGCTGATTTCATTCGGCGCAGCGACTTGTTTTTCTTGGAATTCGCTGGGCAAATCTGAAACATCTAGTGTTTGTCCGCTGTGAAAAATCACCATGCGTTCACAAAAATTTTTCAATTCACGCACATTGCCCGCCCATGAATATTCACTCAAATATTTTAAACAGGTGCGGCTAAATTGGGGCGCAGGAGCTTGATAACGTTTTGCAAAAGTTTGGCTGAAATGCGCGAGCAATAATTTTATATCGGCTTTGCGCTCTCGCAACGGTGGAATTTCCAAAGGCACAATATTCAAACGATAGTATAAATCTTGCCGAAAACGCCCTGCTTTCACTTCGGCATTTAAATCGCGATTGGTGGCGGCAATAATTCGCGCTTCGATTTTTTCAGGCTGGGTTTTCCCCAAAGTCTGACATTCACCATTTTCCAAAAATCGCAATAATTTTGCCTGCACATTCAGCGGCAATTCCCCGATTTCATCTAAAAATAACGTGCCTTGATGTGCGGCTTGAATACGCCCTTGTTGATGGTTTTCTGCGCCTGTGAACGCGCCTTTGCGATGTCCGAATAATTCAGATTCTGCCAATTGTTCAGGCAAGGCGGCACAATTCACGGTAATAAATGCTGCATTCGCCCGTCGACTGCTTTGATGAAGCGCGTGGGCAAATAATTCTTTTCCCGTGCCACTTTCGCCTAAAATCAAAACGTTAGTGTCTAACATGGCGATCATGCGTGCTGCCCGAATCACGGTTTCTAAATTGCCCGATTGACTCAGCAAGCTAGCAAATGCGTCTTCCATAAGGTGTCCTGTGTGAAATGCCTGAAAATTGGGTGAAATGACCTGTTAGTTTTTCAAGTGATATAGCAATTAATCAGTTAATTTATTGATTAATAATCATAAAATACTTTGGTATAAAAAATGCTCTAATAGCTGCTTAATTCGTCGCTTTGAGGGCTAAATAAACATGATAAATCTTAAAAATTTTGCAGTGCTTGCAACTTGTGCGGCTATTTTAACAGCTTGTAATGGTGATAGTTCATCAAGTAGCAATGATACAACGCCCGCACCCGTGGTGACGAATACGCCTTTAAACATTAAGTTAAAATTTGCGGCAGCCGTCAATAATCAAGATTTCGTGTGTGGCACAACGTACAGCTCTGTGGGAACGGCAGTTGCGAATACTTACAAAATGACCGATTTTCGCTTTTATGTGCACAATATCAAATTGTTAAAAGCTGATAGCTCGCAAGTTTCTGTCAGTTTGACCCAAGATAACAAGTGGCAAACCAGCAATGTTGCCCTGTTAGATTTTGAAAATGGCTGTTTGAACGGCACGCCCGAAACCAATAACCAAGTCGTTGGCACTGTGCCTTATGAAGCCAATCCAAATTACACAGGCGTGTGCGTTACTTTAGGTTTGCCTTTCAATTTAAATCACATTGATTCCAGCACCGCGCCTTCACCTTTGAATATCACAGGAATGTTGTGGTCTTGGACGACGGGGCGCAAATTTGTGCGTATCGATGGCGTGGCTGACCCCGACGTATTAAAACAAAATTATTTTATTCACTTGGGCAGCACGGGCTGTGTGGACACGACTAAAACAGGGATTGCACCCAGCAGCCCTTGCACTTATCCGAATACGGTTGAAATGTGTTTCAACAATTTTGACGTGAATAAAGATATTTTAGTCGCCGATGTGGCTGATGTGTTACGCGCCTCTAATTTGACCTATAACACTCCCAACACCGCTGCTGGCTGCATGTCGGGCAACAATGACCCTGAATGTATCGAAATTTTGCCGCGCTTGGGTTTAGATTTCACTTATGCGGATGGGGTCAATCCCACGGTGAAATATCCGCGTCAAAACGATTTCTTAAAAGTTCGCAAACCCTAATTGTTCCACCACATCGCGGCTTAGAGGTCAGCATGTAACCTGTAAGCCGTACTTTTAATTTGTTCCAGCACGCAACAGTAAAACTATACATAAGTGGCATCTTATTTATAGTTTTACTGTGTTTTTAATCACGAGTTTTAAATAATACTTTTTGAATATTTCACAGATTAATTATGTTGTTAAGTCAGTGAGGAAAGCTCTTTAAAAATTGTTTTCAATCGACAAACTTAGTGATTAGAAAAGTGTGTGAATAAATAGAATGCGGTTAGATTTGTCGTGAATTATGGAAGATTATATCCAGTGGCTTATACTGAACTCAGGTTTCGCAATACATCGCGATCCAAAAGGTAATAACAATATAACACTTTGTTATTACTACTCAGTTTAAAACATAAGGAAAAGGAAGTTATTTCATGACTACAGCTACGCTCTCGTCATCGAGTCGTTATTATCGCCCGGGGCTTATGATTATTGGCGCATTGCTAATTCTCTGTATTTTCTGGTTTACCTCGCGCTACCCCAGCTTGTTTTCAAAATCAGCACATTTAGGGCAAGCCGTGCCTAATATGGGGTATAGCAGTGAAGTCTGGAAAACAACGGCGACTACTCCGCTTTGGGAGCAAATACTTTATTCAGCTTTAAATTGGCTGGCGAGCATGAAAGTCGGCATGACTTTCGGGATTTTGTTCGGTGCTTTATTGCACACCGTGCTGCAATATTACCCCATGAAAATAGGCAGTAACCTGTATTTAAACTCTTTAAAAGGGGCTTTAGTCGGTATCCCTATGGGCGTTTGTGCTAACTGTGCCGTGCCTGCCGCCTGTGGTTTGACCCGTGGACATGGTCGTGTAGAAGTTGCTTTGGGCTTTTTATTCAGCTCGCCCAATTTTAACCCTGTGGTGGTTGCAATGACGTTCACCGCCTTGCCTTTGGCGATGAGCTTAACCAAATATGCAATTCTGCTGTTTATTATTTTGGTGGTCGTGCCGAGTTTAATTTCTTGGTTGGAACGCGATAAAACCTTGTCGATCTTGACCACGGAACGCGATGGCATGGTGGACTATAAAGCGGTGAATGAGGCTTTAGCGATGGGGCGCACTGAGAAATTCTTGCCCGTCATGCGTGAAGTGCTGACGGAATATGTCAAAAACGTGTGGATGTTATTGAAGCCCACAGTGACGACGATGGTGTTAGCAAGTTTCCTCGCTGCATTGCTCATTATTTTAGTGCCTTGGCAACAATTGCTGGCTGAAATCACGCCTGCGCGTTTAGCACTGGTCAGCGTGATTTCAGTATTCATGCCCATCCCGATTGCTTTGGATGTGATGTTTGCTAACCAATTGCAACAACAAGGGGTGCACGCAGGTTACGTCATGCTGTTCGCGATGACTTTAGGTACGTTTAGCATTGTGCCAGCCACTTATTTATGGCGTGATGTTTCCAAAAAGTTAGCAGTTTCACTATTTTCTATTTTCGTCCTTACTGGGATTATTTTAGGCTTAGTGTTCTAAACAAAACTTTTTGATTTAGCGTTCCCCAAGACAGCGAAACTAGCAATAGTTTCGCTGTCTTTTTTAAAGCAGCCCCCAACCCCCTAAAGGGGGCTAAACATTAAAACAGCCCCTAAATCCCCTAAAGGGGACTTAAAACCGCTTTAATCTTTGTCTTTAGCCCCCTTTAGGGGGTTGGGGGCTTTCGTTAATTTTTAAATATTTACAGGTATTCCTTATGAAACAACTTTTCCACTTTTGCCTCTATTTAGGCATGTTATCCCTCAATGCCTGTGGTGGCGGCGGAGGTGACAGTGCTAGCAGTGCGAATAGTTCCACTGCAAGCACAAATTCAACCCCAACACCCACAAAAACCGTGTTCAGTTGGCAATTGCCCACAGGGTTTCCCGAGCCGCGCATTCCCGATGACAATCCCATCACCACGGAAAAAATCGCACTCGGCAAATATTTGTTTTATGACAATCGCTTATCAATTACCAATACTCAAGCCTGCGCAGGTTGCCATCTCCAAAACAAAGCCTTTACCGACGGTTTAAAAACCGCCATCGGTTCGACGGGCGACGCGCTGGTACGCAACAGCATGAGCTTGACTAACGTGGTTTATAACTCGCGTTTTAATTGGGCAAATCCCCAGCTGAAAACCTTGCACGCACAAGCCAAAGTCCCGATGTTTGCTGAGTTTCCCGTGGAATTGGGCTGGAGCAATAACGAGCAAAAAATTCTGGATCGCTTACGGGTTGAACCTTTGTACAAAGATTTATTTACAAAAGCCTTTCCCAATGAAACTGAGCCGTTCACTGAAGGCAATGTCGCCAAAGCGATTGCGAATTTTGTGAGCACTTTAATTTCAGGCAATTCAAGCTATGACCAAGTGATTTATCAACAAAAGACCGCTGCGATGTCAGATTCCGCAAAACGGGGTCGAGATTTATTTTTCTCAGAACGATTGGAATGTTTTCACTGCCACGGCGGTTTTAATTTTTCCCAGTCAGTCAACCATCAAGGCACAGTTTTCGACGAAATCGAATACCACAATAACGGTTTATATAATTTAGAAAATAAAGGCTTATATCCGATGAATAACCGTGGCTTATGGGATGTGACTTTCATAAATGAAGATATGGGACGTTTTCGCGCTCCTACTTTGAGAAATATCGAATTAACAGCCCCTTATATGCACGATGGTTCGATTGCGACGCTGGAAGAAGTTTTAGAACATTACGCACGCGGCGGGCGTTTAATTGAAAGCGGCGAATTTGCAGGCGACGGGGCAAAAAATCCGTATAAAAGTAATTTAATCAATGGTTTTGTCCTAACCACAGACGAAAAACAAGATGTAATCAACTTTCTCAAAAGCCTGACCGATTGGGAATTTATCTGTAATCGCAACTTCAGCGATCCTTTTGGCAACCAACCCATGCACGCAAAATGTCAATAAAAAACTTAAGCTTACTGTTATTAGCGAACCTTCCCGCCCCCGTGTTTGCCTGCGCGATTTGCATGACGGGCGACCCAACTTTGAACACCATGGGCACAGAAAAGTTATATGAAGGGCGTTTACGCTTTTCTGTGGATTATTTGAACCGCACCGAAACCACAGGCGTGGCGGGCGTTGATGAAACCAAGTTGAAAGACAATCGCTTAACTTTGGGCTTGGCATACGCCCCGACGCGGCGGCTTAATTTGGCAATTCGTGTGCCCGTGCTCAGCAAAACTTTTGACACGGCGGATTTGTCGCGCACCAAGAGCAGCGGTATTGGGGATGTTGATTTAAGTGCGCGTTACACTTTGTGGTTGGATGATGAGCATCATCCCACGCAATTATTTGGGATTTTGGCAGGTTTAAGAACGCCTACAGGGCGTGAACAATTTGATTCAAAAGGTAATTCTTTGGATATTGACGTGCAACGTGGCACAGGTTCATGGATTCCAAACTTGGGCGCGTGGTATGGTTATTACCACTATCCTTATTTTTTCTATGCAAGCAGTGTTTATCATCAGCCAATTGATAAAGGCTTTCAAGAGTTTAAAGCAGGAAAAGCTTTAGTCAGTACATTTTTAGCCCAATATGCCTTAAATTATCAATTTGCTTTGCAATTTGGACTGGACACACGCTGGAGCACAAAAAATACTCAAATGGGTGAAACTGACCAAAATTCAGGTGGTTTTATCGCCTTTGTTACCCCAGGGCTGGTCTATCACGTCAGTGAAGATGTGCTATTAAACCTATCTTTGCAAATTCCCGCTTATAAAAATCTGCATGGCGAACACAGCGAAGGTAACAGTCTGCGTTTAGGGGTAACTTATGATTTTTAGAGTTTTGTTATTACTAAGTTTTATTAGCTTAGCGGGCTGTGGTGGCGGTGGGGGAAGTAGCAGCGTTGAACAGGGCACGAGCGTCACTTTCACCGCACAAGCTGTCCCAAATGCTGCGATAACGACCATTGCTGACGGTAAAAGTTTTTATAACCGCGATGGCGTAAAAATTACCCTAAAAAAAGCGTATTTAACGATTTGGAGCGTGGCATTGAGCAGCGATTGCAGCAACCCTAGTTTCAGCCGTTGGGGTGAAAACATGCTGGCGTGGCTAATCAACGACAGTCAAGCGCACGCAGTCTCCGCGCCGACACAATTGGGCGTACCCAGTGCAATTAACTTATTGGACGACAAAGAATTTTTATTAGGCAGTATTAACCCGCCGCCCGCCAGCTATTGTGGAACTGAAATTAATTTCTTGAAAGCGGATGCTGATACCCAATATTTGCCGCAAAATTTTTCTATGCTTAATCGTAGTTTGTACTTGGAAGGCGAATTTATTCCTGTGGGCAGCACGCAAGCAATCCCGTTTGTGTTCGATACCGCCAAAGCCTTGTTACCACGTTTATTGCGTGCGCCCATCACATTATCGAGCGCGCAACGCACGGCAACGCTGAAATTTACGCTGGCTTATGACACATGGTTTGATGGTTTGGATTTGCGGGTGTTGAGCAGTGATGAGACTCAGCAAAGTTTGCTGTTTTATAATTTGGTGCAGTCGGTGCGGAAGGGGTAAAATATTTTTCACTTCGCCCCTTGAAATATGAAATATTTTTAAAGTCTCCTTTAGGGGATTTATGGGACTTTTTTATGAATATGAAAAATTTCACGCAACGACTGGGCGTGAGTGAACATACCATTCGTTATTATGAAAAAATTGGCTTGCTAAATATCGCCCGCAACCGCAGCGGACACCGCGAATTTTGTGAGCAGGATATTGAATGGATACAGTTTATTTTGCGTTTAAAAGAAACGGGAATGCCCTTGGCTGAAATTCTGTGTTATGCAAAATTGCGGGCGCAAGGTGTCAGCACGGCACTGCAAAGAAAGCAATTGCTTGAAAAACATGCACAAGCGGTGATGAATGAAATTGAAACCTTGCAGCAGCATTTGCAAAAGATAAACTTAAAAATTGAATTTTATCAAAAAGATAGTTGAGTTTAGAACTTTCAAAATTTAAGCGTATCGGGAAATTTAAAATCTTTAACTGCGCCCCTAGCCCCTAAAAGGAGCTAAATCTTTAAAGCCTAATCGTTCCCGATGGCTGAATCAAAAAGTTAAATCACTATATCAAATAAATAGTTACGATACATAGTATCCACTTTGCAAACAGATAAACACTTGCCTCCTCACTACTGATGTAATAGCTATTACTTGTGACCTCTTTTTTCCCACGCAAACTTTTGCGATGGACTAAAATCAAACTACGTAAACCTGCCCATCCTTGTATAGAGCCGATTTGAAGTCTTGTGTAAGATGTAAAAGATGAGGGATAGAGAATCGAGATAAAATGAGTTCTTATTCCAGATTCAACAGTCTATTGGCATTACAAACAATGGCGGGCTTTCGGCATCATCGATAAACTGATGCCGCGTTTACATGAAAGCCTCAGAGAACAAAAACGCTAAGTGGACAAGCCTGATAATGGTGGATTCCCAAGCGGTGACACCTGTCTCGCCAGTCTTCAAAGCAAGGGCTTTTGTTTTTACAAAGCCACCCATGGTATTAAAAGACACTTAGCGGTGGATAGTTTAGGCTTTCCCTTGTTCACTCACTGTACAAAAGCCAATATTAGTGATGACGGCGGAAAGACTACAATCTTGTTGGATAAGGGTTATCATCCAGAACGTATTCGGAAAGAATTAGAGAAGTTTTACCCTGAAATCAGGGATAAACTCCAATTTGAGTTATCAGCTAAACCCTCAAAAGAAGGCAGCCTTAGGTAAAACAGGTTTTGTACCCGTCAAGGCAAGGTGGGTAGTCGAACGTTCCAATGCTTGGGTAGAGAGATGTAAGTCGTTAGTTAAGAGCTTTGAGCGCAGTCTTGAGAACGCTAATACCAAACTGTGCTTTATCAGGCTTATCATTAAACTACTCGCTTCTCTTTAATGATTCCAAATCGGTTCTATATACCCTACGCTTGATAAACCTTGTTGAATTAATATGTTATTAATTCAACTGCGTAACTCCTATACTTATTGTCGCCGCCCGCCAACATCCCAGAATTTTTCCATTGCTAAATAAGTGAATGATCCCGACCATGCTATCATTAACAAACCGACCAAAGCTTCTGCCCCTGTCAACATCCGCAACATGCCCGTAGGATACATGTCGCCCAAACCGAGCGAGGTGTAACACACGGCTGAAAAATAAACATAATCCATAAAAATTTCTGTGCTCAAGCCACCGAAATGCCCCATTTTTAAATGAGTTTCAAGCAAATAAAAAGCAATGCCAAACAACCAAATCTCAATGGTATGTCCTGTAAAAACCCCGACAATCACCAACATCAGACGCATCCGAGGATGAATCATGTGCATTCGTGGCAGATAAATTGATAGCACGCGTAAGGTTTCGTAATGCATCAAAATCGTAATCAGCACTAAAAGCATACTGAACGCAGAACCAATTAAAAATTCGTGCATCTTTCTCCCTTCTCTCTCCCTGTTGAATATCTATTATCTTCAGTATAGTGCAGTCCCTTGCTAACTCAGCGTATGGAATAACTAGGCTTGGGTAAATCCTAAAATCGGACTGCTCGGAATATTCAAAACTCGTGCCTCTAAACTTTCGGCAATCGGCATTCGCATCCGTGGGCAAGATTGATACATCGCTAATTTATGTTGCAAGGTCCAAATCGGGCGAGTCATGATGCCTTGTTCATTACTTAAGCGCAGTAATTCATCACGATATTGCGCGATTTCGGGCGCAAGTAATAAGGCATTTAACCAATAATTACTTTTAGACTCGCTGGGTTCTGCGATAAATTTCACCGTATGACTTGCTGCAAAAGCCGCTTGATAGCGTAACGCCACTTGGCGTTTTGCTGCCAAAAATTTGGGCAATTGCTCCAATTGGGCGCAACCGAGCGCAGCATTAATATTGGGCAAACGATAGTTATAGCCGACTTCATCATGGGTAAATAACCACGGATGCGGCACTTTGGCAGTGGTGGTCAAATGTTTTGCCTGCGGCGCTAATTTGGGATCGCAGGTCAAAATTGCACCACCGCCGCCTGTGGTAATGGTTTTGTTGCCGTTAAAACTTAAGGTCGCCAAACGCCCCACGCTGCCCACATGTTTTCCCTTGTAATACGACCCCAAAGCTTCAGCCGCATCTTCAATTAACACCAGATGATAACGTGCACATAGCTCCGCCAATGCGTCCAAATCCACAGGATGCCCAAAAGTGTGCATCACCAATAAAGCTTTTATCGGGCGTTGGCTGAGACGGTTATAACAAACTCCATTTTTGACTTCGGCAATTTCTTGTAAATAATCTGCCAATGCACTGGGAGATACACCTAAAGTGCGCTCTTCACTTTCGACAAAATGCGGAATCGCATGACAATACGCAATCGCGTTGGTGGTGGCGATAAAAGTTAAACTGGGGGTTAAAACTTCATCGTTGGCGGTCACACCTGCCAATAACAAAGCGATGTGTAAAGCCGCCGTGCCGTTGACGGTGGCGACTGCGTACGGAATTTCGGTAAAAGCTGCCAAATCTTGTTCAAAACGGCTGACGAATTTCCCCACCGAAGAAACCCAGCCCGTGTCTAAACATTCTTTCACATACAGCCATTCATTGCCGCCAAAATACGGTTCATGTAAAGCAATCATCTGTGTTTGTTGAGGCAGCACGCCGCGCAACTGATCAATAATGCTTTGTGGGTCGAAATGATTCATAGCCAACTCAAATAAAAAAAGGGTTGTGCGAATTCTATCGTAAATTTCGCAACTCTCGTTAAAAACCCGCGAAAATTCAGTAGTTCATTTCAACAGGGTGTGACGTTAAAATGAACACTAAGCTGTTAAAAATCCTATTATTTATAAGTAGTATAGACTACATTGCTATTGTTTAATTATTTGTTTTTTATCAATAAGCTTAAGTCATCGCTTTGTAAAAATTTAAATTGTGGACGCTGGCACGGCAATTGCCATTATCTAAGTATCTTCAAGAATCTCAACATGCTGCACTGTTTAAAAAACAGCAAGTCCAAGAGGTTAAGAGTGTTTGGTAGGAGTATTAAAGTTATTTCACTTTTGGTGATAAGACCCAGATTAATTACGACGACCATTCCTATAACATCATGGTAGAGAGATTACAGAACATGAAAATGCAAAAAGGTTTTACCTTAATCGAATTGATGATCGTAGTGGCGATTATCGGTATTTTGGCAGCTGTGGCAGTGCCTGCTTACAGTGATTATGTGAAACGCGCCAAAGTGGCGGAAGGTATGGGTTTATTGGGTGGGATGAAAACGCCTGCTCAAGAATGGTATGGTATTAAGGGCGGAACCTTCCCTTCAGTGGCAAGCACGGGCGGGAAGACGGGCGGAAGATACACCACAAATATTGGTTTGAGTGGTAGTTTCTCTTATTCTGCCGCTTTTTTAGATACGGATATTACAGGTAAGTTAGTGTTTACCTATGATACCGCCACGAGCATTTGGAGCTGTAACATAGGTACAACCATTCCGGGTAAATATTTGCCCAGCAGTTGCCAGTAAACGACTCATTGAAACATCACCCCCTTTGAAAAAGGGGGAAGTTTTAAGATATGGTAGGAAGCACTCACCCGCTATCGCAACCATTCACGCCATAAAAAATACCTTTCTATTCAGACGACAAACACATTGTAAGTTTTATAACAAAGTTCTACACACGTAAGTTTAATAACAGGAAAATAACTCAGGAATATGCGTTTAAAGCCTTTTAAATCAATCAAGTAAAATTCAAGAAATTGCATGGCACGCCGCTTGCTAAATAAGGCTTAACTTAGCCCATACCCGTCTGTTTAGGAGCAAATACCCATGATTACGCTGACCGAAAATGCTGTTAAAGCTGTTACCCGTTTCGTGAAAGGCAATGATACCCCCGTCGCAGGTTTGCGCGTGATGATTACGGGCGGAGGTTGCTCAGGTTTCCAATACGGCTTACGTTTGGAAGAAAAGGCTGGCGACGATGACACCATCGTAGAATGCGGTACGGTTAAAATCCTTATCGATCCCATCAGCGTGCCCTTGCTCAGTGGGATTACCATTGACTTCGTAGAAAGCGTTGAAGGTTCAGGTTTCAAGTTTGAAAATCCTAATGCAACCTCAAGCTGCGCTTGTGGCAGTTCTTTCTCTGCACACTAATTAAAACAGTTCACACGACTACTACGGAGAATGCACCATGTGGGATTATACGGATACCGTTAAAGATCACTTTTTCAACCCCAGAAATGCAGGCGCAGTCAAAGAGGCCAATGCCACGGGTGAAGTCGGTTCAATCAGTTGCGGCGATGCGTTACGTTTGACTCTGAAAGTTGATCCTGACACCCAAAAAATTACTGATGCAGGCTTTCAAACCTTTGGTTGCGGCTCTGCCATTGCGTCCTCTTCTGCGTTGACTGAAATCATCAAAGGCAAAACCTTAGATGAAGCCTTGTTAGTCACCAATCAAGACATCGCAGAATTTTTAGGCGGTTTACCCCCCGAAAAAATGCACTGTTCCGTGATGGGACGTGAAGCTTTACAAGCCGCGATTGCAAATTTCCGTGGCGAAGTTTGGCAAGATGATCACGAAGAAGGCGCATTAGTGTGCAAATGCTTCGCGATTGATGCCGTATTAATTGAAAAAACCGTGCGCGAAAATAATTTAAGCACGGTGCAAGATGTCACCAATTACACCAAAGCGGGCGGCGGTTGCTCTTCTTGCCACGAAGGCATTGAAGACATCATCACCAAAGTGTTGGCTGAACGGGGTCAAACCATGGATCATCAACAACCCGTGCCTGCTGTCACCCCAGCCAAGCCTTATGCCATGACCAATGTGCAACGGATGCGCCGCGTTGAACGCGTGATTGAAGCCATTCGTCCACAATTGCAACGTGATCATGGCGACATCGAATTAGTTGATATTGAAGGCAACACAGTTTATGTGAATATGATTGGCGCGTGTTCTGGTTGCCAATTAGAAGCTCAAACCCTCGGCGGCATTCAACAACGTATCGTTGAAGATTTAGGCGAATTCATGAAAGTCGTGCCTGCAAAACTGCGTGAACAACTGGTGCAAATCGGGGGCTAAGATGGCTGATATTTATTTAGACAACAATGCAACCACCATGGTTGCACCTGAAGTTGTGCAAGAAATGTTGCCATTTTTCAGCGAACAATTTGGCAACCCTTCTTCAATGCACAGCTTTGGCGACAAAGTCGGTCGGGCCATGAAACAAGCCCGTATTCAAGTGCAAAAATTGCTCGGGGCTGAACATGATTCTGAAATCGTGTTTACTTCTTGTGGTACGGAATCCGATTCCACTGCAATTTTATCCGCGCTGAAGGCTTATCCTGACCGCGATGAAATTATTATTACCGCTGTTGAACATCCCGCAATTTTGACTTTGTGCGATTATCTTGAAAAGAATGAAGATTATGTCGTGCACAAGTTGCGTGTGGATAAACAAGGGCGTTTAGATTTAGACGAATATCAAGATTTGCTCTGCAACAAAACCGCGATTGTGTCGGTGATGTGGGCAAATAATGAAACGGGTACGTTGTTCCCCGTGGAAACCATGGCAGAAATGGCTCATGCGAAAGGCGTGTTATTTCACACGGACGCTGTGCAAGCCGTGGGCAAAATTCCTTTAGATTTGAAGAGCACCAAGATTGACATGTTGTCGGTTTCTGGGCACAAATTGCACGCACCGAAAGGCGTTGGGGTGTTATACCTGCGTCGTGGCACACGCTTTAGACCTTTGTTGCGCGGTGGTCATCAAGAACGCGGTCGTCGTGCGGGCACGGAAAACAGTGCTTCGATTGTTGCCTTGGGCAAAGCCGCTGAAATGGCGTTGGAACATTTGCAATTTGAAAATACGCAAGTGAAGGCAATGCGTGACCGTTTAGAACAAGGTCTGTTGGCTGCGATTCCGAATGCGTTTGTGACGGGCGATCCAACCAATCGTTTACCGAATACTTGCAATATTGCGTTTGAATATATTGAAGGCGAAGCCATTTTGTTGATGTTGAATAAGATGGGAATTGCGGCTTCTAGTGGTTCTGCTTGTACTTCGGGTTCTTTAGAGCCTTCTCATGTGATGATGGCTATGGGAATTCCTTACACCGCCGCACATGGCACGATTCGTTTCTCGTTCTCGCGCTATAACAAGCCTGAAGAAGTGGATCAAGTGATTGCGGTTGTACCTAAGATTATTGCGAACTTACGTAAAATGTCGCCCTACTGGGGTGAAAACGGTCCAGTCGCTGATCCTGATAAGGCATTCGCGCCGACTTATGCGTAAGTAATTTGATTTCCTCTTAATGAAAAAAACCTCCCGCAATGGGAGGTGATTTTTAATCAAGATTTGTTTTTAGAGCTTCAGTGATGTGGTAGTAGTACGTGTGTGGGAATTCGTTCCCGCTTTGGGTCGGCGATGGATCGCCGACCTGTTTTTTTTAATCTTGCCCCACTAATCTTATCTCATTCTTCTCGAATTTTCACATCATTTTAGATGTGCAGCTTAATTCAATCTACTTTGTTTGAGTCGTTCCATATATTCTAGTAGTTTGTCTTCAAACTCTTTTATGAAGGACTCATAAGTATTTTTACTGTCTAAATTTCTAGCTATTTTAATATCTTCTATAATCTCATAACACTCGTTGAGTGTAGCACCATTAGCCCCATACAATATTCCCAGTGGCCATTCGTGAACACTATAATCAAACCACTTGATTTTCTTTGAAAGAAGTTCAGCTTTAATCTGTTCATCATTTGGATATAAAACTAATAGTTGCTCTAACAGCATGTAATCGTTCTTAAAATCTATATGCTGCCAAAGTTTTTTAGCTTGATAAAGATTAGTTATAGTACGAACTAACCAGCGTAAGCTCCAAGGATCATTACGTTGATAGCCATCTAAGAGAACGGGGAAAATTACATGTTCATAAAGTTGATAATGTATTTTATGAGCAGTAGCTGCATGTTTTAGATAGTGTTTCGTCCATATTAATTTATCATCTGATGATGAAAAAGATTCAATAAATAACTTTAATGCGTCAGAAGCTTCAGCACGTTTACCTAATGCCAATAATTTCTGGAAATCTTCAAAATGTTTAATGTTCATTTTTTATGAATAATTTTAGGCGTTACGCAGTTGAAATCATAATTTCTTTATTTAAGCACAATAGGATGTACCGACGAGAGGAGACGCATCAATCAAGATTGACAATGATGCGCTTCGTACCTCAGCACATCCTATTAGCTTTTACAGGTGTTTTTCCGATTCTTTGTGAAAATATCATGGTTGAAAATAAAGCTTATAAATGGTGAGAGAAGTTTAGCACAATAGGATGCAAGGATTGTCTGAATCAGGATTTATAGAACCCATTTGAAGTCTTTGGTAAGATGTAAAATATGACGAATAGAGAATCAAAACGAGATAAAATGAGTTCTTATTCCAGATTCAACAGTCTATTGGCATTACAAACAATGGCGGGCTACGGGTGTCATCATAATGGTGGATTCCCAAGCGGTGAAAAACACCTGTCTCGCCAGTCTTCAAAGCAAGGGCTTTTGTTTTTACAAAGCCACCCATGGTATTAAAAGACACTTAGCGGTGGATAGTTTAGGCTTTTCCTTGTTCACGCACTGTACAAAAGCCAATATCAGCGATGACGTGACGTAGGTTTGATTGAGATGTTCAAGCAGAATCTCGATTATTTCAGGGACAAACCGCTAAAGAATTAGAGAAGTTTCACCCTGAAATCAGGGATAAACTCCAATTTGAGTTATCGCCCAAACCCTCAAAACAAGAAAAGTTAGCCGACGGGAAATCAGGTTTTGTGCCCGTCAAGGCGAGGTGGGTGGTAGAACGTTCTAATAAAGATTCCAAATCAGTTCTATAAACCTTACTCCTTTAGCCGTACTTAATCTTTAAATCCCATATTTTCAAAGATGGGCGTTTATCCAGAGGTATTTTCCACACAATGAAAGCACGCGGTTTCACTCTGCTAGAAGTGTTAATTGCTTTAGCGGTGCTGGGTATTTCTCTGGCAGCCGCGCTCAAAGCCAGCAGCCAGCAAGCCGATGTCACACGCCTCTTGCAAGAAAAAACTTTTGCGCATTGGGTGGCAATGAATGTGTTGACGGAAATTCAAGTGCGTCAAACTTTTCTCGCTGTCGGCAAAACCACGGGTAACGTCACCCTTGCTAATCAAGAATGGTTTTGGACAAGCATGGTGACTGACACCATGGATAAAGATATACGCCGTGTCGATGTCTCCGTCAGCAACAGCCGCGAGGCAAAACAGGCGGTAAGTGTGTTGGTGGGATTTATCAGTGTGCATTGATAATGTGATTCTGCAATCTTCAGCATGTGAAAGAATTTAAATTGATTAAACGCTTTCACAACTCGCCTCAAGTTACGGCGTTCTAACCTGCCCTAAGGTCATAATATATTCAGTTTGCCACAATGCTAAACCTGTTTCTTGCGCTGTAATTTGAATGGATTTCACGGTGTTAGCCTTTGAAATATCCTTTTCATAAAGTTGTGCGAAATCTTTGTAATTCTCAACCAAAATTTCCAGCGGACTCAATTTAAAAAGAATGCTGACTAAGCGACCTAATACCGAAGGCTTGATTTCAAGCCGTGCAAACACTGGATAATCTGAGGGGGGCAGTTGTACTTTTTCTCCTAAAGTATGCAGGACACTTTTTGAGGACATGAAAACATTATCGCCCTCATTTTCGAGATTTGTCCGTTTACGTAATACAAGACATCATGCCCGATAACACCCCGCAAAGCACAATCAGCCAATATCCTTGCACGCCTCGCATTAACCATATTAAGGCAAACCAGTAGGATAAAGCTAAATATAAGCTTCCCCATAACATCATGCTGTCCGTTGCAGGATGATATGACTGACTATAAATAGCAGCATAAGGATCAAAGGTAAAAATAATATCTGTTCCAAACCGCAAACTCTGTGCGACCGCTTGATTTAAAGCGAGCATCCAAGAAGCATCGATTCCACTAGCGTGAATTTCTGGTGTAAATGGTACAAAAGTCACAATCGAGGTAATTAACGATAATAATGCTAATCCTACCGTTCCTATCTGTTCTCGAGACATTACCCGAAAAATATCAAGTACAGCCATTAGTTAGCTCTTTTTTACAATTTAATTTTCTTTAAAAATATCCAAAATAAAAGCAGAATTAGCTTCACTGAGTGACAGCTAATTCTGCTTTCTTAAGGCTAAAGCCGCGAGA
Source organism: Thiotrichaceae bacterium (assembly GCA_028688145.1). Lineage (GTDB taxonomy): Bacteria > Pseudomonadota > Gammaproteobacteria > Beggiatoales > Beggiatoaceae > JAQTYU01. The sequence continues at coordinate 81,099 of JAQTYU010000006.1, forward strand.
TTGTTACTTGCGGCGCAAATCTAAAGTATAAGGATAATCGGCATTCTTCTCTTCAAGCGGCGGTTGCATCACCCCAATACGGCTACCCTGTGGATAGAAGCCTGCCAAACCCTTGAACCATTCGGGCGGTTGAATCGAGCGCGGGGTGTGACCCATTGCTTCAAAGCGCGAAATCCGACGCGATTCCGCTTCATAAGCATTAATCGGGAAAGCGTTGTAACTCAGTCCACCAGGATGTGCCACATGATAAGTACAGCCACCAATTGCGCGCCCGTTCCAAGTATCTACCAAGTCAAACACTAACGGCACATGCACAGGAATCGTAGGATGCAACGCAGTCGGGGGTTGCCATGCACGATAACGCACCCCAGCCACATATTCGCCTTGAACACCTGTTGCGTGTAAAGGCACACGTCGCCCATTACATACCAACACATGACGGCTATCAGTCATGCCTGTGACTTTGACTTGCACGCGTTCTACGGAAGAATCTACATAACGCGCCGTGCCTGAACCTGTCACTTCTTCGCCCAACACATGCCACGGTTCAATTGCCATGTGAATATCAATACTGATGTCGCCAATTTGCACCGAGCCATAATGCGGATAACGGAATTCAAAGAACGGGTCAAACCAATCCAATTGGAAGGGATAACCTTCTTGTTGCAATTCCTTCACGATTTCTTTGATGTCTTCACGCGCATAATGCGGCAACATAAAGCGGTCGTGTAATTCCGTGCCCCAACGTACCAGAGAATGGTTATAAGGCTTTTTCCAGAACCGCATTACCAGCGTCCGAATCAGCAACATTTGCATCAAGCTCATGTGCGGGTGCGGGGGCATTTCAAAACCACGCAGTTCTAATAAACCTAAGCGTCCCGTGGTGCTGTCAGGAGAATACAGCTTATCAATGCAGAATTCTGCGCGGTGAGTATTGCCCGTTAAATCCACCAACAAATTGCGCAACAAACGATCCACCAACCACGGCGCGGCGACTTCGCCGACAGGCATTCTTTGAAAGGCAATTTCCAATTCATACAAGCTTTCATTACGCGCTTCATCAACCCGTGGGGCTTGGCTGGTGGGGCCGATAAACATCCCTGAAAACACATAAGACAAGCTGGGATGATGTTGCCAATAGGTAATTAAACTGCGTAACACATCAGGGCGACGCAACAAGGGGCTGTCAATCGCCTGTGCCGCGCCCAAAGTGACATGATTACCGCCGCCCGTGCCCGTGTGTCGCCCGTCAAGCATGAATTTTTCCGTGCCCAAACGTGATAAATGCGCTTGTTCATACAGAATTTCCGTGTTGCTGACTAATTCATTCCAGCTATTGGCGGGATGAATATTGACTTCAATTACGCCAGGGTCAGGGCTGACCGAAAGTTTTTGTAAACGCGGATCGCGGGGAGGTTCGTAACCTTCCACAAATACAGGCATATTTAAATCTTTTGCCGTGGCTTCAATGCTGGCAATCAGGTCTAAATAATGTTCCAAATGAGTCAGCGGCGGCAAGAATAAATACATGTGCCCATCACGCGCTTCCACACATAAAGCAGTGTGGGACACTTGAGTATAAAATTCCTCAGTGCGCGTTTCGACATTTTCCTCTTCATCGTCTGCAACTTGTTGTTGCACCGATTGTTGGTCAGGTTTACGCGCTTCCCAAGCACTGTAACGCTGTGCGACTTCGCCATGAAAATCCTGCAACGGCGGATGCTCATCGAAAGGACTGCGTTCAACACGAATTTCGCGTTTATCCAAGGCAACCCAAGGAATCGATTCCAAAGGCAAACGTAAACCCACAGGCGAATCGCCGGGGGAGAGATATAATGCGCCGCGTCTAAATTCCCACGGCGTGCTGCGCCAGCCTGAATAATTCCAATGCAAGGGCAACACATAACCTGACGGCTCGTCTAAACCCCGCGCCAACAATTTCGCCAAACGTAAACGTTCTTGACCATCTTTTAAATTTGCTTTGAGCGGGTCAAGATTGGCGGGCACATTGCCTTCTTTCCACATGTAGTACAGTGCGTCTTCCATTGCGGGCTGAATATGGGCGGGATTGACTTGCAGGCGATGGGTCAATTCTTCCATAAACCGCTTGGCATCGGCGGTGGTGAACTTGGTTTTAATTTTTTCGTCGGCAATCAGGCTCGTGTCATTCCAAATCGGCACGTTATCCTTGCGCCAGAAACAGTTAATAATCCAACGTGGCAAGGGTTCACCGGGATACCATTTTCCCTGACCATAATGCAGTAATGCGCCTTCGCTAAATTTCTCACGCAGACGTTGTAACAAAGTTTCTGCTAAACCGCGCTTAGTCGGCCCCAAAGCGGCGGTATTCCATTCGCTGCCTTCCATGTCGTCCACAGAAACGAAAGTCGGCTCACCGCCCATCGTCAAGCGCACGTCGTGGGCTTCTAATTCTGCATCGACTTTATGCCCCAAGGCATTAATCGCCGTCCATTGCATTTCAGAGTAGGGTTTGGTGACGCGGGGGTCTTCGTGAATGCGTTGTACTTTATTATGGAAGTCGAAAGTGACTTCACATTTATCCATTGCGCCAGTCACAGGGGCAGCATTGCCAAAATCAGGCGTGCACGCTAAGGGAATATGTCCTTCGCCTGCAAACAAGCCTGAAGTCGGGTCTAAACCCACCCAGCCCGCGCCCGGAATAAATAATTCTGTCCATGCGTGTAAATCAGTGAAGTCTACTTCAGTGCCTGAAGGGCCATCTAAAGATTTCACGTCCGCCGTCAATTGCACCAAGTAACCTGAAACGAAACGCGCCGCTAAACCCAAATGCCGCAGAATTTGCACCAGCAACCACGCGGTGTCCCGACAAGACCCTGAACGCTTGGTTAAGGTTTCTTCACAGGTTTGTACGCCCGGTTCCATGCGCAAAGTGTAACTAATATCTTGTTGCAAACGCTGATTGATGGCGACTAAAAAGTCGACCATGCGAATTTTTTTCTCGCGGTCGATAGGGCGCAACCATTCGGTGAGCAATTTACCCTTTTCGGTAATTTCTAAATACGGCACGAGTTCTTTCGCAAGCTTTTCATCGTATTTAAAAGGGTAATTTTCAGCATATTCTTCTAGGAAGAAGTCGAAGGGATTAATCACCGTCATTTCGGCGATGACACTCACTTCAATAGACATTTCCGTGACTTTTTCAGGAAAAACTACCCGCGCCAAATAATTGCCGAATGGGTCTTGCTGCCAATTGAGGAAGTGATCTTTAGGTTCAATTTTCAGCGAGTACGCATGAATCGGGGTGCGACAATGCGCTGCAGGGCGTAGGCGAATGACGTGGGGGGAAAGATTGATCGGTCGATCAAAACAGTAGCGGGTGTAATGATTTAGTGCAACTCGAATAGCCATAATAAGTACCAGTCATCCATTTAACATGCCGTTACGGCATCGCAGAAAGAAATGGGCGTTCGCCAACAAGAATTTCGCTAGAATATAAAAATTTTGCTGCAAGTGCAAAATCCTTGAAACGGGGTCTATTTCTCAGTTTAAAATTTTGTAGTTTGTAGTATCTACGCGCCTTCAACAAAATACTAGGCTTATATTGCGTTTTGATGTTTTTAAAGCTGTTTTTAAACAAGCTCCCAAACTTTGTTTCAAAGCCATTAAGTTTTCCTCGTTCCCAAACAGAGTTTGGGAACGAGAACAAGGGAAAGTTTAAATAAAATTGCGAGTAACTATCGTTAAACAGTTCCCACATTGTTCGCTTTATTACAAAATGAGCTATTCTTAAATCCTATAAAATCAATAAATTAATCGATGGCATAAGCGTTGCTTGTCAAAAAGAAAAGTTATTTTCTATACACACGACCGCATTATACAGCACGCTATAGAGGGCATGATGGCTGAAATCATAAGACGTAACAAAGCCTTATCCGTGAGTCCGATTAAGACCAGCCAACCCATTGGCGCATCCTTGGCATTTTTAGGCATTAATAAAGCCATTCCGATGATGCACGGTTCACAAGGCTGTACCGCATTTGGTAAAGTATTTTTCGTGCGCCACTTCCGCGAACCGATTCCTTTGCAAACCACTGCGATGGACCAAGTCGCCAGCATTATGGGCGCGGATGATAATATCGTAGAAGGCTTAAAAGCGATTGCTGAAAAGTCAAAACCCGCGCTGATTGGTTTAGTCACCACAGGCTTATCTGAAATGCAAGGCACGGATATTAAAGGTGCGGTGCGCAAATTTCGCCAAACTTATCCAGAATATGCCGCAGTCGCGGTGATTCCTGTGAACACGCCTGATTTTGTGGGCTGTTTGGAAACGGGGTTTTCCCACGCGATTGAAGCCTTATTATCCGAACTTGTGCCCAGTGCAAAAACTGAAGGCGTGCAAGTCGGCAAACGCCAACATCAAGTGACGATTTTAGCAGGCGCAATGCTCACCCCTAGCGATGTTGAATTGTTAAAAGAAACTGTCGAAAGTTTCGGGCTGCGTCCTATCGTTTTACCTGACATTGGCGATTCTTTAGATGGTCACGCGCCTGAAGAAAATTACACCAGCACACCTTTAACCACGGGCGGCACTTCAGTTTCTGAAATCAGCAGCTTGGGCATGTCGGTTGCAACGTTGGTGATTGGACATTCCTTGCGCAAAGCGGGCGCATGGTTGCAAACGCAGACTGAAGTCCCCAGTTATTATTTTGATAACTTGATGGGCTTAGCGGCGTTTGATGAATTTTTATTCACCCTGCAACAAATCAGCGGTGTTGCCGTGCCTGCCAAATTTGAGCGGCAACGCACCCAATTGCAAGATGCGATGTTAGACACGCATTTTATGCTCGGGCAAATGCGGGTGGCGGTTGCGGCTGATCCTGATGAACTTTATTGTTTTAGCCAGTTGATTGAAAGCATGGGCGGGGAATTAGTCGCGGCGGTTGTGCCAGCGGGTGCGGCAGTGTTGGAAAAAGTCGCGATTGCGCAGGTTAAAATCGGCGATTTGGAAGATTTAGAAATCATGGCGCGTGAAAAGAAGGCGCAATTATTAATCGGTAATTCTCATACGGTGGATTCTGCGGAGCGTTTGGGCGTTCCCGTATTGCGTGCCAGCTTTCCACAATATGATTATGTGGGCGGCTATCAACGCTTATGGATTGGCTATAAAGGCACGCGTCAAACCTTGTTTGACTTGGCAAATCTCATGCTGAGCCATCATGCTCAACATGAAATTCATCCTTATCATTCGATCTATAGCCAAAAATTCGATACGGAGGAAACGACCCATGAACCTGAGAAGACGCTTGCGAGTAGCCGCGTTTGATGTGGAGGATAAATTTGTGGAAGCCGCGTTAAAAATCGCGTTTGCGAGCAGTGATATGCAACATGTGAATCAACATTTCGGTTCTGCGGAATCGTTTGTGATTTATGCTGTGGATTTGGAACAAGCAATTTTATTGGAAGTTGCCCAGTTCGATAAATACGAACAAGACGGCAATGAAGATAAATTACAGGCAAAAATTGATTTGTTGGAAGGCTGCACGGCGGTATATTGCCAAGCGGTGGGTGCGTCTGCGATTCGTCAATTACAGATGAAAAGCATTCAGCCTGTGAAAGTCAGTGAAGGCGCGGACATTAAAGAATTGGTTGCCGCCTTCCAAGATGAATTACGCGCAGGACCTTCTGCGTGGCTTGCTAAAGCAATTGAGCGTCAAAAATTGCCTGAGCGTGGGCGTTTTGATGACATGGCAGCAGAAGAGTGGAATGAGTAGGATTTAATAGATAGCCTCTAAATCTTATGCTCACTGTGCCCCTTTAAAAGCAGCCCCTAAATCCCCTAAAGGGGACTTAAAAGACAAAATCTTTTATGTTTAGCGTAGGGTGCATAAGGCGTAGCCGCCATGCACCTTTTAGGAATTTACACAATTTTTGCAAATTGCAAGGTGTATGGCGCGATGCTTATACACCCTACGAACTGACTGTACAAAAATCTCGCAAGAAACCCCTTTCATAAAAGCCTTCACAATCTTTATCCTTCCTCTGCAAAAATAGTATAATGTTCTGCTTTATGACGCAGATGCAGGAGAGTAAGGAATGGCTATCAAAGTTGCAATTAATGGTTATGGACGTATCGGACGTAATATCTTACGTGCGCTGTATGAGTCAGGTCGTACTAATGAAATTCAAATCGTTGCCATCAATGACTTAGGCGATACCGCAACCAATGCACACTTAACCCGTTATGATACCGCTCATGGTCGTTTCAACGCAGAAGTTACCGTTGAAGGCGAATACATGATTGTCAACGGTGACAAAATTCGTGTCTTAGCAAAACGCAATCCTGCTGAATTGCCTTGGGGTGAATTAGGGGTTGACGTGGTTTTAGAATGCACCGGCTTGTTCGCCAGCAAAGCCAAAGCCAGTGCACACATTGCAGGCGGTGCTAAGAAAGTGATTATTTCTGCACCCGGCGATAAAGATGTTGATGCCACCGTGGTTTATGGGGTCAACCATTCAATCCTCAAAGCAGAACACACCGTCATTTCCAATGCTTCCTGCACCACCAACTGCTTAGCTCCTTTAGTCAAGCCTTTGCATGAAAAAATTGGGGTGGTTCATGGTTTAATGACCACGATTCACGCTTACACCAATGACCAAGTGTTGACCGACGTTTATCATTCTGACTTACGCCGCGCCCGCTCTGCCACCATGTCGATGATTCCTACCAAGACCGGGGCTGCTGTCGCTGTGGGTTTAGTGTTGCCTGAATTAAATGGCAAATTAGATGGGTTCTCGGTGCGCGTGCCCACCATCAACGTGTCTTTAGTGGATTTAAGCTTTGTCGCCGCCCGCGCCACCAGCATTGAAGAAATCAACGGCATTCTGAAAGCGGCTTCTGAAAACGAATTAAAAGGCGTGTTAGCGTATAACACCGAACCTTTAGTTTCTATCGATTTCAATCACATGCCCGCCTCTTCTACCTATGATTCCACGCAAACCCGCGTCATCGGTGGAACTTTAGTGAAAGTGCTGTCTTGGTATGACAACGAATGGGGCTTCTCCAACCGTATGTTAGACACCACTTTGGCTTTAATGAACGCTAAATAAGCCTGTTCGTTTTAAAGCTGACTGCGCCCCTAAATCCCCTAAGTGGTTTATCTTTAGCCCCCTTTAGGGGGTTAGGGGCGCAGTTTTCCATCTCAAATTATCCTAAAAGTTCTCACGCTGTTCATCATTGTCTTGACGCAAAGAGGGAGATAATGCGTCGCAAGCTTTGGTCAATTTAGTGCCTGTGATATGATTGTCACGCATACTCCACTGCACTCACATTCTCACCGTTGTGACCCTACGCAATGAAAACGATCAATTCCAAATTTAGTATTATTCTAGGCTTCACCATGATGGTGATTTTATTGTCGGTACTGATTGTTACAGGCTTATCCCGCATCCAAAACGTGAGTCAACGTCTACAAACTGTGGTTGACCAGAGTAACGTTAAGATTGAACTGACTTCGTTACTCTACAATATCGTACAACGCCGTCTTAACACCCTTTACGATTCTTTGCTGTATGCCATTCCGAATGAAGAAGATAAAAATCAAAATGAGTTTTTAGTCTTAGATGAAGACTTTTCCATCGCTTACGGACAGTTACAAACCATTCCCGCCTCCTCCAGCGAAACCAAATATTTAGAAAGCACCCGTAAAAATTTAGCCCTCTCTCTCTCCTTACAAAGCAGCATTCTTGAAGCCCTGCACGATGGCAAACGCGAACAAGCCCTTTCTATCATGCAGCAACAACTCAAACCTGCGTATGAAGAAGCTTTAAACGCCCTGAGCCAAGTGCTACGCATTCACACCCAGAGCACGCGCGATGCTGAAAAGCAGGCAATGGAAGTGTCTGAAAATGGCTATTTATTTATCAGTGTGGTCGGCGCAATCACGGTGCTCATTACCCTGTTAATTGCGTTTTTGATTATGCGACGCGTCACCCACACCGAAGAAGAACTGATTCTTGCCAAAGAAGAAGCGGAAACTGCAGCAAGAATGAATGCAATCTTACTGGAAGACACCAGCAAAGAAGTCGAAATCCGCACCGCGCAATTGTCCGAAACCAATCGCGAATTAGAACACGCCATCGTGCAATTGAAGCAGGCAAAAAATACTGCCGAATCTGCCAGCCGTTCTAAAGGTGAATTTCTTGCCAATATGAGCCACGAAATTCGCACCCCCATGAATGCGGTGATTGGGATGACCAAATTATTGCTCGACACCGATTTAAAGCCCGAACAACTGGATTTTGTGCAAACTATTCATGGCAGCGGTGAAACTTTATTATCGCTTATCAATGACATTCTGGACTTTTCCAAAATTGAAGCGGGGAAATTAGATTTAGAATCTAATCCTTTCAATGTATTGGATTGTGTTGAATCGGCTATGGATTTGGTCGCCTCCAAAGCCTCTGCTAAAAACTTAGAATTAATTACCTTGTTTGAACACGATGTCCCCTTATCGATTAAGGGTGATGTGACTCGTTTACGCCAAATCTTATTGAATTTATTGAGTAATGCGGTGAAATTTACCTCACACGGAGAAATTCGTGTGCACGTCACCACCGAATCCAGTAACGCCGCAGGCGGCATTATTCTGGGTTTTGCGATTGAAGACACAGGCATTGGCATTCCTGCTGACCGTATCGACTCCTTGTTTGAAGAATTTACTCAAGTTGATGCCACGATTACGCGCCGTTATGGCGGTTCGGGTTTGGGCTTGGCGATTAGCAAACGGCTTTGCGAATTGATGGGCGGCACTTTCAGTGTTAAAAGTACCGTCGATGAAGGTTCAACTTTCAAATTTACGCTGGCGACAGATGTGGTGGATAATCCAATCCCACAATGTTTACATCCTAATGATGCTGTGCTGATGGGAAAACGCATTTTAATCATTGATGATAATCTCACCCATCTCAATTTATTAATCAAGCAGTTAAAACATTGGGGCTGTGAGGTTACGGCATTCAGTGATCCTATTGCCGCGCTAGAGTTATTACGCGCTCGTACACAAGCTTTTGACGCGATTTTGATGGATTTAGAAATGCCACGTTTGAATGGCTTGGTGCTGACTTATGAAGTTCGTCAACTCTACAGCGTGAAAGAACTGCCGATTGTGATCATGGTGATTTTGGGTTCAATGGCGTGGCAGGATTTGGGGAATAAGTCACAGTTTCCCGCGCATTTGTATAAACCCGTTAAATTAGCACAATTACATCGTGGTCTCAGTTCAGTCTTCACCCATACACCCACCGATGAAGTTAAACAACTGAGCGCGAAAGCACACAATACTAATAGCCCGCAAAGCATTCAAATTTTATTAGCCGAAGATAATATTACGAATCAAAAAGTTGCCTTGCTGATGTTGAAACGCTTAGGGTATCGTGCGGATGTGGCAAATGATGGTGAAGAAGTGCTGATGGCTTTGGAAAATCGTCCTTATGATTTAATTTTCATGGATGTGCAAATGCCCAAACTCGACGGTTTAGAAGCCACACGGCGTATTCGGCAACGTTGGACACAGCCTGCACAAAGTCCTTATATCATCGCCATGACTGCGCACGCTTTGCAGGGCTACCGTGAGCAATGTATTGCGGCGGGCATGAATGATTATGTCACCAAGCCAATTAAGCTTGAGGAATTGGAAAACTCGATTAATCGTTGTTTGGAAGAACAGATTATTTAGCAAAACTGCGCCCCTGATTTAAAGAGGGCGCAGTGATTAAGATGACAGGCTTCGATTAAATTGTGGGTTATGGAAGTGAATGATATTCACTCGCCTCAAAAAGTAATCTATTTTCACTATTAGGAACATACTGTAAATTAACCCAAAATGTTTCCGTTGTTCCTGTTGCTGTCGGGGGAGTATAGGCTGCCTTAGGAATAATCAGATTCAAACTAGAAGAGAGTGTCGCAACATTAGTAGTCGTCAGAAATTCCGTCGCAATCAACAATAACACCTCTGAAACTGAATATCCTCCCAAGCTATTGATAGGCTTGAGTGAAGCGTATTGATTAGGAAATTCTATGATGGGGTAAATTGTCGTTGTTGCATTGTCATCTACCGCTAAAAAAAGACGTTTTGTTGCTTCTATCTGGACTATTAAGCTATTTTTCTCTGCAAAATTACCGAGTGCATTTAACTTACCCAGTTGTTCAACAATTCGACTACCCACCGTGCCCACAATTTTTAGTTCATTATTAGCACAATGTATTTCTAATAGATTGTAGGCTGATGCGATTGAAATAGGTGCATACCAGACACCCGTTTGAACTAAAGTTGATTTAAAGCTCCCTTGGCTTGCATAGTTCTGTAAGCTTTCTGAGGTAATCGTGTAGACTTGCAAAGGTGAACTTTGAACAAATCCTACAGATTTATCTGAAGATAATGATGATAAACCTGTGATGATTTTTTGCCATTCATCACCGTGCGTTTGAACAAATTGGCTGACTTCTGCTGCTGTCATGGTCTCGCAAGATGCGCTTGCAACTGTCTGATATATTAATGGATATATCAAAATAGTGGCTATTAGCAGTGCTTTAATCTTCATTGAATGAACCCTTTAAATAGAGGAAATAAAAGTCTCTGCTATTTAACAGAATAAATCAAGGGTTATTTGCATTAGGTCTCATGGTGAACCCCAAACATGAGTTCCGCCAAGTTGTGTTAAAATTCCTTAAATTTTAATCACGCAACCGCAGCCCACCCAATGAACAGACTTATCCTAGGCGATAATCTTGAAATTCTGAAAAGCCTTGAATCTGAATCAGTCGATTTAATTTATTTAGACCCGCCGTTTTTTTCCAATCGCAATTATGAAGTTATCTGGGGCGACAAGGGCGAAGTCCGCAGCTTTGAAGACCGCTGGTCTGGCGGTGTTGACCATTACATTGACTGGCTAAAAGTACGTGTTGAAGAAATGCACAGAATTCTAAAGCCCACGGGTTCTATTTTCTTGCATTGTGATGACCATGCAAATGCGTACATTAGAGTATTTGTCTTAGATAAAATATTTGGAGAAAGTAATTTTCGCAGTGAACTTATTTGGAAAAGGACTTCTAGCCACAATTCTGCTAAGAGATTTCCTCAAATTCACGATACGATATATTTCTTTTCAAAAACAATTAATTACAGATTTAACGCTATCAAGGTTCGTTACTCAGACAAATATGCTGAAGTATTTAAATATCAGGATGATTTTGGAAAGTATAAACGTGCGGATTTGACAGGCTCAGGTGTGCGTAATGGTCTTTCTGGAGATGTATGGAAAGGATATAACCCAACTGAGAAAGGCAGACATTGGGCAACTCCAAATAATTTAAAAGGGTTGTTTGATATTCCAGCAGAATTAAATTTGTTAGAAATATTAGATTTTCTCGATGAAAAAGGCGTGATTATTCATGCTAAAAGTAAAGGTAGCTTACCATCATACAAAAATTATGAGAGTGTGAGTCAAGGAAAAATTCAGCAATCAATCATCGATGATATACCTCCCATAAAGGGAAAAGAGGCTATAGGTTATCCGACTCAAAAACCAGAGGCTTTATTAGAGCGGATTATTTCTTGTGCGAGTAATGAAGGTGACGTAATTCTTGATCCCTTTGTGGGCGGTGGAACAACCGTGGCAGTTGCAGAGAAACTTAAACGCCAATGGATAGGCATCGACCAATCTGTACAAGCCGTCAAAGTTTCAGAAATGCGTTTGCAGAAACAGAAAGATTTATTTTCTGCACCGTTCTCGTTGCACTTGCACAAGTACGATTACGACACCCTGCGCTATTCAGATGCTTTCGAGTTTGAAACTTGGATAGTGAAACAATACGGCGGCACGCCAAACACCAAACAGCGCGGTGATTTTGGTACAGACGGCAAGACTAAAGAAGGCGTTCCTATTCAAGTCAAACGCTCTGATAATGTAGGGCGTAATGTTGTTGATAATTTTTACTCAGCAATTCAACGCTTTGATAAAAATCTATTTGATAGACTCAAGGCAGAACAAAAACCCGTCGGTGTGCTGATAGCCTTCAGTTTTGGTAAAGGCGCAATTCAAGAAGTGGCACGCCTGAAAAATCAAGAAGGTTTAATGATTCAACTGGTCACGGTTGAGGAATTTGTCCCAATCGCGAAAAAGCCAAAACTAAAGCTAGTCTTCAATGATTTAGGTTTAGACGCGAAAGGCTTGCGAGAAATCGAATTCATTGCCACGGGTGAATCCGAGGCAGGCATTGAGTTTTATGCTTGGAATTTTGCCTACGAAGCCGCAGCAGGTTTTAAAGCTGATGTGATGATTGACAAAGAAGGCAAACAAGTCCACAAATTCAACGCAGGCAAGCACTGCATTGCTGTCAAAGTCGTGGATAATCAAGGCTTAGAAAGTTTGGAAACGATTGCTTTAACGGTGAATGGCGTGGTTAAGCGGAGTAGTTAATAAATATTTTCAAAGAATTACCTTGAATAACACCCAGTGAGTCACTATACTGAAAGGTCTACAAGGGGGCGATCCTTGGTCTCGACGTGGATTGCGAAGCCTTAGGGGCATGTCGAGGAGCAGATTTCCTCGTAAATCTTATCTGCAAATTATTTAGTTGCCAACGACGACAACTACGCCTTAGCTGCTTAAGACAGCTAACCGGTGACTGGGTTCTGTGCATATACTCCCAACTCATCGGTCGACCCATATATGATCGTGAAGTGAGAAGTCTAGGCTTAACTTCATTAAATTCTAACTAGGCCCACCGTGTTCGATCTTGCCAGTCAGAGCGAAAACGGCTAGTCAAATGACATGGCTACACATGTAGAACCGAGGGTAGAGGATTTGCGGACGCGGGTTCGATTCCCGCCGCCTCCACCAAATTGCAAAGGCTCAGAAATAATTTTCTGAGCCTTTTTTATTGTGACTGCGTCCCCTAAAATGGGCTAAACCTTAAAACAAGCCCCTAAATCCCCTGAAGGGGACTTAAAACATAAATAATTGTTTGTTTTAGCCCCCTTCAGGGGGTTGGGGGCGCAGTGAATTCCCCACTACAACCGTCCTTCTCGTTTCACCTCTAAATATTTATTCACCATCATCACGGGCAATTTTTCAGGCTCGGCATCAATCAATAACACCCCATAAGTTTGTAAAGCCTGATGCGCCAGTCTACGCTGTTGCAAATAAGTCTGCGTCGCGGCATAACGCAACGCGCCATCAAAGTTTTCAACACTTTCATTTAACACTTCATTCAACACCCGTTCTTGCAAACTTGCTAACAATACTAAATGTTTTTGGCGCAATAAGCGTACTGCCGCCAGCAATTCATCATTATCTTCATCCCGAAAATTCGAGACAATCACCACCAATGAACGCTTGGGATGGCGTGCGATTAAATGTCTTGCGGCGGTTAAATAATCACTGCTTTGCAAACTGGGCTGCAAATCATACAAAGTATTTAACATTACATTGAGCGTATGCGCCCCTTTGCGCGGTGCAAGCCAACGCGTTTCCCCACTAAAACTGCTTAAACCCACCGCATCACCTTGGCGCAACGCGACATAAGTCAGCAATAAAATGGCATTCAAGGTGTGGTCAAAATGTGAAAGTTCACCATCTTGCGCCAACATTCGCCGCCCGCTATCGAGTAGAAAAATTAATTGTTGGTCGCGTTCATCTTGATATTCTTTAGAAATCAATTTTTTCAAGCGTGAAGTCGCATTCCAACTGATTTGGCGCAACGAATCCCCTGCGCGATATTCTCGCAACTGGTGAAATTCTAAACCCTCGCCCCTGCGCCGCAATTGCCGAATTCCAAATTGTCCCAAACGATTTGCCGTCGCGAGCAAAGTATATTTACTGACCGTGGCAAAGTTTGGGTAAATTTTAACTTCCATCACCAAGGGTAAATAACGACGTTGTTGCCATAAACCCAACGGAGAGTTGAAATGTAAATACACCCCTGAAAATTGCGCTGTGCCGCGCCGTTGGGGACGCAGACGGTATTGAATTTTTGCCCCGCTGCGCGCAGGGATACGTATTTGTTGCGGTTGTCCTTGGATTTCAGCAGGTTGTGGATAATCATCAAACACGGTGAAAGTTTGTGCTGAATGACTCTTATTTAAAATTTTTAGACTGACTTCGTGCCATTCTCCCAATGGTAAAGAAGCTGCACACACCCGTTGCACCTGTGGCGTGGGCAAAAAACGGGTTAAAACGGCATCAAATCCAAGCAGCGCAAACAGCCCCATTCCCAATAATTGCCAATACAGCAACCATTCGGGAAGGAAGCTTGCAAGCCCTGCGCAGACCACCCACAGCAATAAGCTGAACAGTAAAGTGCGGCTCGGTTTCATCGTTTAGGCAAACGTCTTGCCTTGCCACGCCCATTTTTCAGGGGGCACATCACAAAATTCAATAAAAATTCTGTCATCTGCAATATTCAATTCAGTGCTTAACACGCTGGTTAATTGCGAACTCAACACGTTGATCGCATTTTCCACAAACCCAATACTTTTAATTATCAGGTGTACGCAGGGATCGTTAGAATTGCCTAAGGTCATGCAGGTATTGGGTTGCAACACCACCATCATATACGCCTCTGGCTTTTCTAAAACCACGGCAATTTGTTGGGTTAAGCTGTTGAGCAAGCTTTGTTGCTGGCTCGCATCTAAAACAAGATTCGTTTGTAACACGACATAAGGCATGATTATTTATCCGCAGGGGGTTTGTTGTTACAAAAATTGTCGATATGGGCTTGAGTTTCTGCGGTTTTTTGCTTGCGTAACTCATCGGTCATGATGACGAATTTTTCGGGATTTTGGGGATCAGGAATTAACATCGGCGCACCCACGCCTAAAGCCTGCATGTGGGATTTTGCTTTTTCACAATTGGCTTTGCGGATGGCGGCAATTTTTTCCTCTTCTTCGGGATTAGCGGCGGGGGCTGCGGCAGCAGGATCGGTTTTCTTTTCAGCCGCAGGCTTTTTGGCTTCTGGTGCGGGAATTGAAGAGGCTGGCGGTGGGGTCACTTTGCTAGAGTTCATGCCAGGTGGTGGGGTTTGGGTGTATTGCACATTGCCTTCGGCATCAACCCATTTATAGGCGGCAAAAGCAGAATTGCTCAATAGGAAAACCAGCGGTAGTAAATAAGCAGTTTTCATCATAATTCCTTTATTAAGAAAGTTCGGAAACGGGGGGGCTTAATCTGAATTCGATCGCTCGAACCCATGTTAATGATGCAGTTGTAGCATGAAAGTGGGGGAAAATAAAGTTGGGGCGCAGTTGGGTTTTAAAACAAAAAGACCCGTGGATTTTTGATAACTCCACAGGTCTGCATTATGTGATGCAAGAATTCGGATTACGGCTTAACGTTCGCGTCTGTGATCTTCTTTTGCACGGAATTCTAAGGCAAGGGATAACTGTTTGATCGCATCATCAAGCGAACGAATGGCAGCACCTTTATATCCACCAAAATTATTTGGAGATTATTCTAATTCTCTTTTAGCATCGCGCATTTCTTTAAGTGCAGCGACTAAACGTGGGTGACGATCTCTTTCTTGCTGCATACCTTCTCTGGCTTGAATCGCAGGTTCAGTGGCAAACACGGGCATAGCTAAAACACTGCTGAGGGCAACACTGGCGAGTACACACTTTAATGCTTTCATCGAAAGCTCCTTGTGAAAAATGGAAATCGTGCCTTTAGTCTATGCAGAGATTTTGTTTTTTACAAATAGCTGGGTGGCTTTGGGAGTTAATCAGGATTGTGGATTTACAGATGTCGATTTTTCGCTACTTTTTGCGCCCCAACCCCCTGAATTTTCTACTCAATGATTTTTAAGTGTATTTTGTGGGGGTTTATTTAAATCTTTAGCCTCTTTTAGGGCGTTGGGGGCGGAGTTAAAAAATCACTATTAATCCTTGCGCTTCACATCCAAATAATCACGCAACCTATCCCCCAACAAATTCACCGACAACACCACGCCACACAAGGCAATTCCTGGTGCGAGCACCAAATGCGGTGCGATTAACATATACAGCGTTCCATCACGAATCATGCTACCCCACGAAGCCGCAGGCGCTTGAACGCCCAAGCCTAAAAACGATAAACCCGCCTCCGCAATCACCACACCCGCAATCCCGAAAGTGGCTTCAACGGTCAGCGGCGCAAGCAATAAAGGCAACACATGCCAGCGTAAAATTCTGAAATTGCCCGCGCCCAACGCCACTGCCGCTTGCACATGTTCACGACGTTTCAAGGATAAGGTTTGCGCCCGTGCCAAACGTGCAAATCCCACCCAGCCCACCGCCGACAAAGCAAACACCACATTGCTAATATCGGGTTTTAATAAACCTGACAAGGCAATTGCCAACAAAATGCTGGGGAAGGCGAGGAACACGTCAATAATCCGCACTATCCACAAATCCACATAACCGCCCAGCCACGCGCTGATCATGCCGATGAGCGTGCCGAAACTCATTGAAATCAGCACCACCCAAAACGCCACAAAAAACGAGGTTCGCGCCCCCATTAATAAACGTGCTAACAAAGGTCTGCCCAAATCGTCAAAACCCAAAATTGCGTCAAAAGAAGGCGGCTGTAAAATTGCAGCCAGCGTGATTTGATTGGGATGCAACGGCAACCATTGCGCCACCAGCGATAATATCGCCCAACTGCCTAAAATCACACTCGGAATAAGCACTCGCCATTTAAGCATGATAATGCACTCGCGGGTCTAGCCAAGAATACAGCAAATCGGTGAAGGTATTCACGCCTACATAGCTGACGCTGATGAGCAACACGCACGCCTGCACCACGGGATAATCGCGACGTTGAATGGATTCGACGGTGAGTTGTCCAATGCCGGGCAGGGAAAAAATCGTTTCTGTAATCACCGCGCCACCCAATAACGCGCCCAATTGCAGCCCGAGCACGGTTAAAATCGGCAAGGCAGCATTGCGTAAAGCATGATGAATAATCACGGCACGACGGCTTAAACCTTTGGCGCGGGCGGTGCGAATATAATCTTCGTTCAACACTTCCAACAAAGTGGCGCGAACCATTCTCGCCAAAATTGCCGCCAGTGCCGTGCCTAAAGTCAGCGCGGGTAAAATTAAACTGTCCCAACTCTGATAGCCGCTGACGGGAAACCAGCCTAAATGCAGGGAAAAAATCATAATTAACAAGGGCGCAAGCCAAAAATGCGGCACAGAAATCCCCAATAAAGAAAAACTCATCGCAGTGTAATCCCAGAATTTATCTTTATTCAGTGCGGCAACACTGCCCAAAGGTAAGGCAATTGCCATCGCTACCGCCAACCCCGCCAGAGTCAGCAACACGGTCACGGGAATGCGCCGCGCCAACATCTCCCGAATCGGTTCTTTAGAATATAAAGACGTGCCCAAATCGCCGCGCACTAAATTCTGCAAGGTATTGAAATATTGGGTTAATAAAGGCTGGTCTAGCCCTAAAGCATGGCGTAATGCCACTTGGTCCGTGGCGGTCGCACTTTCACCGAGCATGGCTTGCACCGGGTCGCCAGGCACGAGATGAATTAAAAGAAAAACTAAAGTGACCACGCCCAAAATCACCCCGAACATGCTGAGGAGGCGGGCAAAAAATAACTGCAACATGGGAATACTCGTGATGAAAGCTTACTCAAAAGGGTAATGCTAAAGTGATAAGGATTGTCTGAATCAGGATTTACAGGATTAAAGGATTTTCAGAATTGCTTAATATTTTCTCTGTATCAGGGGTTAATCCTGTTTAATTCGGATAATCCTGTAAATCCTGATTCAGACAAAAACAAGTTAACGTTTAATGGGATTCGGTCAGAGCTTTGACTTCGGCAGGAATCAGCAAACTAAAGCAGCTGCCGTGGTCTAATTCACTTTCGACAACAATTTTACCGCCCATCATTTCACAGAAATGTTTAGTAATCGCCAGCCCCAAGCCCGAGCCACCATATTTACGGGTGGTGGACACGTCGGCCTGACTGAAGGGCTTGAATAATTTACTCATTTGTTCCGCCGTCATACCAATGCCTTGGTCGCGCACGCTGAAACGCAGCACTTCGCCAGAAGGCTGTTGTTCACGCGCCACTTCAAGCTGAATGCTGGATTGTTTGGAAAATTTATTGGCGTTACTGAGCAAGTTTAAGAGATTTTGCCGTAATTTAATCGAATCGGCGCGAATTTTACCAATATTCTCAGGGCAAATCAGCTGCAATTTATTGTCAGACTTGATTAATAGTGGGCGGATAGTGGTTAAAACTTCTTGAATCAGTTGTTGAATATCGAAGGTTTCTAAGTATAAATTCATCTTGCCCGCTTCGATTTTGGAAATATCCAAAATATCATTAATCAGGTTTAACAGGTTTTTAGCCGCCGTGTGAATATTTCTAATATTTCCGACCCATTCTTGTTCAGTGAGATTCAGGTCTTCCGCCTCTTCTAACAGCATTTCGCTGTAACCGATAATCGCATTCATCGGGGTGCGCAATTCGTGGCTCATATTTGCCAAGAAACGGCTTTTTGAATAATTGGCTGCTTTGGCTTCTTCCACGGCTTCTGCCAGTGCTGCGGTGCGCCGCGCCACTTCTTCCTCTAAAGTTTCGCTATACGCTTGCAAACGTGCGGCATAACGGTCTTTATCGCTGACCGCCAAGCTAATCGATTGCAGCATTTCATTGAAAATCTCGCCCAAGGCGCGGGTTTCGGTCGTGCCCGTAATCGGGACGGTAATATCCGCAATATGGCGGGTTTTCACCTGCTTCATCACATGGATTAAATTCAAAATCGGCACGCTTAAATTATGGCTAAACATCAACGCCATCACCGCCAAAGTGGTTAAAGCACCCGCGCCCAAAAAGATAAAAATGAAAAAGCCGTAATGCAAATCATACTGTAATTCGTTTTGGCTTTGATAGGTGACAATCGACCACGGCAAATGCTCCAATTGCTTGGAGGAAATATGATACATGCGCCGATTTACCCCACGAATACTGCTTGAGGGGGTGTTGTTGCCCAGAATATTTTGCCAAGCTTTTTGGTCTTGCACATTGCCATAAAGCTTATATGCCATGCGTTCTTTTTCGCCCAGAATCCCCACGCCCGTTCCAAATTTACTGCCGACTTTGGTTAATAACAGCCCCGTGTTGTAATCCGCGAGAAACACCCCGCCCGTTTTCCCAAAGTTAATATGTTCGATTTCTTCAAACAAGCTGTCTAATAAAATATCAATCGACACCATGCCCTGAAAATTGTCTTTTTCATACAAGCCCAGCACCACGGTGAACACCCAGACGTTTAAATAAGACTCATCAAAATAAATCGGGGTAATTTGAATGCTGGGGCTGCGTTTTGCCAGCATGTAGGCGGTTTCTTGCAAATAATTCGGCTCGCCCCACACCCCCGAAATCATGTTACTGACTTGTGAATATTCAGGCGTGCCGCGCTGTGGGTAATTTTTGTGCACGCTTAACAAATAAGCATCTTGCTTAAAAAACTTGCGCGCATTATGCGGCTCAAGGGCGACATGCGCACTGTATTGATTGGGTTGAAATTGTAAATTTTCTGCCATAATCCGCTTGAGAATTTGGGCGGCGGCTTCGGGGGGGATTTGTTCAGAAATTAGACTGGAGGCATAGCCTTGTAAACGTTGCAGGTTTTGGGTGGCTTGTTCGATTTCTTTGTGAATTTTATTGAAATGTAAGGAAACTTCACGCTCAAAACGTACCCCTGCAAATTCATTTTGCAATAAAAAATAACGATGCAGGAAGATGCTGGTGAACAATACTAGGGTAATTGCTACCGTAACCAACATGTATAACGACATCGATTTGATGGAAGGTGATTTGTTAAACATGGGTACGAGTCCTGTACCATTTCCTTTGGATAGAGTGGCGTGAGCCTATTGAATGTTGAACCGTGCTGAGCTGTTTATTCTACGGTAACTGCTGGCAGGGTAAAGTAAAAGCGGCTACCTTGTCCGACTATACTTTCTACGCCCACTGTGCCGCCGAGCTTTTCTACAATCTGATGCACGATAGACAAGCCCAAACCATGCCCTTCAGCGGTGTCTTGGTGCAGGCGGGTGAATGGCGTGAATAATTGTGCTTGCGCTTCAGGACTTAAACCTTGCCCATTGTCCAATACCCAATAACGCACCATGCCATCTTCTTGCAATTGACTACCAATTTCAATGCGGGGTGGTCTGCCGCCGTATTTCATCGCATTGCTCACATAATTACTCATCACTTCTTCAATCCACGGCGCGTAAGCTTTGGCAGCAACCCAAGGGCGGTGCAGAATAATTTCCCCTTGATATTCTTGCAACATATAAGCGAGCCGCTGTTTGGTTTGCTCGAGGATTTCGTCCATATTCAGCGGGCTGATTTCGACCTGAGTGTGTTGGGCAACTCCTGCCAATAACAATAAGGCTTGAATAATACTCACCATTTTTCGCGCGGAACGATCCACCGAATGTAATAAATTCACAAAATCATCTTTCACGAAATGCCCGTCTTCGCTTTCTTCGAGCAGCATCCCCGTATAACCAATAATCGCATTTAAGGGGTTTTTTAAATCATGCGCCACGGTACGCGAAAACGCTTGTAACTCCATGTTGCGGCGTTGCAATTCGATAGTGTGCATTTCTAAAAGATGAGAGCTTTTTTGTAAAGAATCTTCAATCTGTATGCGTGAATTGATTTCAGCCTGCAATTGTGCATTTTGGGCAATCAATTGTTGCTGTAATTTACGAATATTTAATTGGGCATTGATGCGGGCTAAAACTTCTTCATGCTGAATCGGTTTGGTGATGTAATCTGCCGCGCCTAAGCTAAAACCTTTCACTTTATCAACGGTATCTGCCAAGGCGGTCATGAACACAATCGGAATATCGCGAGTATTTTCTTGAGTTTTCAAAATCCGACAGGTTTCAAAACCGTCAATCCCCGGCATCATCACATCCAGCAAAATCACATCAGGCTGGGCATATTCGGCACGTTGAATCGCGGATTTCCCGTCTTGGGCAACCAAAACTTTAAAACCCATTTTGCTTAAAAATTCAAATAATACACTGATATTTTCAGCAATATCATCGACAATCAGTAATTTATATTTGGAAGATTCAACCATCATGGATGAGGTCTCATATAAGGCTCTAAGAGGGCGGCAACCTCGTCAACTTTAAACGCCTTGCTTAACTGCAAGAGTTGTTTTGCCCAAACTTGGGTACTGCCTTCGGAATTTTGAATGAAAACTTCCAAATGCCCCCACAATTCTTCAATATCTCCACTGCGTGCTAATTCGTATAACTCAGTCGCTTGGGTGAGATTACACTGCACTCCCACTGACATATCGACCGTAGGAGCAATTAGCATAGCATTTTCTGGCATGGCTGCGTTGCTTGCTTGTTCATAAATCCAAGTTAGATGGAGCAATTCTTGGATTTTTTCGAGCAATAAATCTAAACGAATCGGTTTGGCAATAAAGTCATTACAACCGGCATCACGGCTTTCTTGCTGATGATAATCAAACACACTGGCAGAGGCGGCGATAATTGCGGTGTGTTGCAATTCGGGATATTGGCGAATGCGGCGCACGGCTTCAAAACCGTCCATCACGGGCATGACTAAATCTGTAATGATTAAATCGGGTAAGCTTTGTTTAGCCATTTCGACTCCTTCCGCGCCATTGCTCGCCTCGGTCACGGTAAAACCCAGCGGTGTCAGTAAATTTACTAAAATTGCGCGGTTTTCCCATTTATCATCAATCAGCAATAGGTGACGGCTGCCTTGTTCAAAACCAATAATTTTGGGATTTGCCACGGTTTTGATTTGTAATAAGGGCGAGACATCGGGGAGTTCTAAGCGAATCCAAAAACAGCTCCCTTTGCCGAGATGGCTTTCAACATGCAATTCTCCGCCCATCATTTCAACCAAACGTTTGCTAATCGCAAGCCCTAAACCTGTGCCTTCCGCGTGATAATGGGCATCACCCACCTGTTGGAACGGTGAGAAAATTTTGCTTAAATCATCCTCTGCAATCCCAATGCCCGTGTCTTCTACCTGAAAGCGCATACAGCCTTGATCATAGCCAATTTTCAGGGTGACACTGCCCCGCTCGGTGAATTTTACCGCATTTCCCAATAGATTAATTAACACTTGGCGCAAACGCTTTTCATCGGCGCGCACACCGTGGGGCAGATGCGACAAGGTTTCATAACGAAAACCAATGCCTTTTTGCGCGGCACGCATTTGGAATAATTCCACAACGCCTTGCAAAAACTCACCAAAATGAAAATCGGTGGGATAAAGTTCGACCCGTCCCGCTTCAATTTTAGATAAATCCAAAATATCATTAATTAGTGTAAGTAAATAGTCGCCACATCGCCGAATCACCGACACATGTTCCAGTTGCTTCTGATTCAAATTCGGATCGCGTTCCAACACTTGGGCAAAGCCTAATACGCCATTCAGCGGGGTGCGTAATTCATGGCTCATGTTGGCTAAAAATGCACTTTTGGCTTGATTGGCGACTTCAGCGGCTTCTTTGGCTTGTTGCAAGGCGATTTCTGCAAGGCGGCGTTGCGTCACATCTTCGCTCACCCCCAAAATCCCGATAATTTGCCCAGCCTCATTGTACAAAGGAATTTTATTGGTTTCTAACCAAATGCGACTGCCATCATGTGCCTGTAATTCTTCCATAAAGTGATACATCGACTGACCTTCTTCCATCAGCTCGCGATCTTTGGCTTGGAAAATGGCAGCTTCTTCATGCCACACCATATCGTAATCAGTTTTACCCACCACTTCCTCGGGGGAATTTTTCCCCGCCATCACTGCCAATTTTTGATTACAGCCCAAAAACACACAGTTGCGATCTTTCCAAAAAATAATGTGTGGAATATGGTCAATAATCAGCCGTAAAAAAGCTTCCTTATCGCGCAAGGCTTGTTCGGCTTGCTTTTGAGGGGTGAAATCTGCAAAAGAGCCCACCATCCGTAAAGGTATCCCGTGTTCATCCCAAAGTACGATGGCGCGACACAGCAACCATAAATAGTGTCCACGTTGGTTGCGCACGCGGTGCAGCACATAAAAATAAGCTTGTTGTTTGGCTAAATATTTTTCCAATGCCTGTTCGACCCGTTCGAGGTCGTCAGGATGTACCCGACTCAGCCAGATTTGTAAACTCGGTCGCCCTTCTTCAGGTTCGGTTAATTCGAGCATGGCTTTCCAGCGCGGCGAATAATACACCTGATCGTTTGCAATATCCCAATCCCATAAACCATCACTCGCGCCGCGCATTGCCAGATCGAAACGTTCTTCACTTTTCGCTAAAGATTCAGCGGTGAGTTTTTGAATCAAGAACACCCGTCGTAAGTTTAACCATGCCAAGGTAGTAATGAACAATAACAAGCTGGCAAGCATCCCACCAATACCGACAAAGTGTGGGATCAGACTAATGGTATCTTTTTCAAACATCGGCAATGAGCGGAAATAAATACTCCACGTATGCCCTGCGATGTTTAAACGCGAAGTTTTGACAAATTTGGAGGGGTAATGTTGATAAGCCGCATCATCTTTGACATTGTCATACAGCAAATTTTGTTTATCTCGGATGCCCGTGCCATCATAAATATCAAAATCAATATCTAAGACCATTTGCTTAAAAATGCCGCGCATTAAATCTTCCATGCGAAATGAGGCATAGATAAATCCCAGCAAATTCGCACGCCGCGCTTCGACCGTATTTGGGCGAATGCCTTGACGATAGACGGGCGTGAACATTAAAAATCCTGCCACTTCTTGCGTGTCAAAAACTAAAGTGACTTTACTAGACAAAATACTCTTGCCCGTGTCGCGTGCATTTTCAAGTGCTTCATGACGCATCGCCTCGGAAAACATGTCATAACCGATGGCTTTGCGATTGCGTTCATTCAGGGGTTCAAGAAAAGTAACGGGCACATATTCTGTCTGTCCTGTCAGGGGACGGATGGCAAACGCTGGAAAAAAATTACTCATGGTCGCAATATAGCTGGCACGCTCCGCCTCAATGAAATACTTGCCAAAACCCATACCTTGAATTCCATCGTAGGATTCTTGAATATGCAGATTATCAACAAAGCTTTTCCAATGCGTTGGACTCATGTCGGGCATGACGGCAAATAAGGCTGCGCCACTTTGCAGTAGATTTTCGTAAACATTCATGCGATTACTGATGGCAACTTTCAGCCGATCAATGCGTAAATCAAACTGGGCTTGTGCCGCAGATTCCGCGTTTTCATAACTGACATACCAACCCAAACCCGTACTGCACAGGGAAACAATAAGCACCAGCCACGCCAGTGAGTTATTGGCAAGGCTTTCTACAATCAACTGTTGTTGCTGAGGAAATTTCATTGAGGTCGCCTGCTAATGAGGGGTGATTTGTTGCAACAGCGTGTCAATACCTGCCAGATCAAAATTCTTGGCAAGGCTGCGAATTTTTTGGATACAACTGGCTTCAGGGGCATGGGCGTAACTGCTGGTATATTCTAGAATCGCTTGAATATCCCCCAGTTTGCTCAACTCTACAAGTTTTTCGATCTGCTCTTCATCCAAGCGGGTGATTAATTCAGTATCACTTTGCTGCTCAAGCTGTTGCGTGCCAGCTTGTGGGGCGATTGCCGCCGCATATTTCCATTCTAAATGTAAATGGGTTTGTAATAATTCCAGCAAAATATCTGCGCGGATCGGCTTTGGAATAAAGTCATCGCAGCCCGCATTGCGGCTTTGTTGCTGATGATAATCAAATACGCTGGCTGAGGCTGCAATAATCGGGGTTTGTGCCAAGGCAGGAATTTTACGGAGTTGGCGGGTGGCTTCAAAACCGTCCATCACGGGCATCACTAAATCGGTGATGATTAAGTCGGGTAAAGTTTCCCGTGCAATTTCTACCCCCAGTGCGCCTTGCTCGGCTTCCAAGGTTTCAAAGCCTAATTGTGTCAGTAAATTACGCAGTATAGAACGATTTTCCCATTTATCATCAATCAATAAAATTTTGCGCGGCTCACCTTCAAAACCAATAATTAAGGGTTTTTGTTCAGGAATATGGGTCAACAAGGCTTTCGCCACGGGTAAAGCCAAGCTCACGATAAACTGGCTACCCTGCCCAAGTTTGCTGTGTACTTGTAGTTCACCATTCATCATATTGACTAAACGTTGTGTAATCGATAAACCCAAACCTGTACCCTCGGCGCGGTAATTTTGATCGCCGACTTGTTGGAAAGGCAGGAATATTTTATTAATATCTTCTTCAGCAATTCCTATGCCTGTGTCTTCGATTTGAAAACGAATATAGGGCATTTCATAACTGATTTTCAGCACAACCCCGCCTTCCTTGGTAAATTTCAGCGCGTTCCCTAAAAGGTTAATCAGCACCTGACGCAAACGGCGTTCATCACCTTCCACGCCCACAGGCATGGGGGTCAAGGGTTCGTAGAGAAAGGCAAGATTTTTTTGTTGGGCGCGCATTTTAAATAAGTCAACCACACCTTGAATAAACTCATTGAAATTAAAAGCATTAATATTTAAATCAATGCGCCCTGCTTCAATTTTGGAGAGGTCTAAAATATCGTTAATCAGGGTCAGTAAATATTCACCACTGCGCCGAATAATATTAACCCCTTCAACTTGTTGTTCATTTAAGCTTTCGTCCCATGCCAAAATTTGGGTATAACCTAAAATCGCATTGAGCGGGGTGCGTAATTCATGGCTCATATTTGCCAAGAAGATGCTCTTGGCTTGATTGGCATGTTCTGCCGCTTCTTTGGAAAGCCGTAATTCTTCTTCAACTTGTTTGGTGTGGGTAATATCGACCACCGTGCCAATCATGCGCACGGCTTTGCCTGCTTCATTCCACACCGCAATCCCACGCGACAACAACCAAATCAGATGCCCTTGTTGGTGTTGTACGCGGTAACGCATTTCATAATGCGCTAGTCGTTTTGCAAAATAATCGCGGGTGCTTTTCTGAATGAAAGCGCGGTCTTCAGGATTAACTAATGCGTTGAAACTTTCTAAGCTTAATTTTTGTTCGGGTGCTAAGCCTAAGATTTGTTTAAAACGTGGGGAATAATACACATTGTGGGTTTCAATATTCCAATCCCATAAACCATCATTTGCACCGCGCATCGCTAATTCAAAACGCTCCTCGCTGTGGCGCAGGGCTTCTTCAACCGCCTTTTGTTGGGAGACATCGGTATAGGTGCCCACCACCCGTTGCGGATGCCCTTCATGATCCCAAACCGCCGTACCGCGACTTAAACACCAAACATAATGTCCATCATGGTGGCGCATTCGATGTAAATTGCGGTAATAACTGCAATGTCGATCTAAATAAGCGTGCATATCTTTCCAAGCTTTATCAACATCCCCTGGGTGAATTAACGCACTCCAGTCCCGAATCGATAATAACTGATCCACAGGTAGCCCTAACATCTCGTTAAAACGGGGAGAGCAATACATTTTGCTGCTGTTCACATCCCAATCCCATAAGCCATCATTTGCGCCGCGCATTGCCAGATCAAAACGCTCTTCACTTTTCAGTAAGGCTTGTTCGATGCTTTGTTTTTGCAACAAGGTGTTGCGGCTGTGGGTCAGCGACAAGGTCAAAATAGACAACAATAAGCTGACTAACGTGCCGCTCACTAAAATCAGTTGTGGTACATTATTTTGAAAAGTCTGATCGAATTCGGGCAAAGTGTTGAAACGCAGTGTCCAGAAATGTTGCCCCAGATTAAGCCTTAGTTCTGTTTCAAATTGGGGAACATAATTTGCCTTTGAGGTTGTGTCTTGATACATCAAACTATTGAGATCAGTTTTGTTGCCGTCGTAAATTTCTAGACCAATGTCGACATTATCCCCATTGCGTAAGTCATCATCTTCACTGCGTAAATCTCCGATCAGTTGTGGCACTGAAAACGGGCTGAAAATAAAACCTAATAATTTACTGCGTCGTTGTTCTAGGGTTTCAGGCAATTCCCCGTTTTTATAAATCGGCACAAACATTAAAAAGCCTGAAATATTATTGTATTGCTCTGTGGAGTGAAGCAGGGTAATTTTATGAGAAATTGCAGTTTTTCCGGTGTCACGCGCAGTTTCCATGGTGGCACGCCGTATTGGCTCGCTCCATAAATCAAAGCCTATACTTCTTTTAGCGCGTTCATCAAAGGGATCGACAAAAGTGACGGGTTGGTAAAACTCACGCACGCCCTCAGGATGAATCATAAAATTGGGCTGTACCTTAGCTTGCATCTCTGTCGAAAAAGCTTGGTAATTTTCAGCCATGATCCGTTTGGTAAAACCCACGGTGTGCATCTCGGGATAATACTCGCGATAGCGCAATAAATTGGCATAGCTTTGCCAATGTGTGAAATCGAGCGCATCACTTTGTAGAAATAGGGGTCGAAACGCATGGAGCACATAGCTATAGGCTTGTATTTTCTCATCCAAAGCCACTTTAAATCGTTCTGCACGCAAGTTGAACTCGGCGTGATTGGCATGGTTGATATTATTCATCGCAATATGCCACATAAAAAGTGTGCAGGTTAATGCGGATAATAATACCAAAGCAGCGGGCAAACGCTGACGCAGAACAGGTGACCATGCGGCAATATTCATCATATTAAAACAGCCTGTTACTAGAGTCTTGAGAAATTATGCAGTGTGCCCCAACCCAAAATCAGGGCGGGTAAAAATACTATAAGAGCAAAGCCCTCCATTTAATCACTTGAGGGGCGCAATTAATATGCCGAGTTTTAAAGCGTCATCTTATCCAACAAACTTATCGCGCAGCGTCTTGGCGTGGCGTAACAGTGCTAACAAGCGATGACTGTCTTTTTGAATCACCGCATCACGCAATTGGTGCAAATGTTGTTCAAAACTTTCGATGATAGAGAGAATAGCTTGGGGATTAGATAGACAAATATCATGCCACATTTGGGGATCGCTGGAAGCAATACGGCTAAAGTCTCTAAAGCCGCCTGCGGCAAATTGAAAAACATCTTCTTCAGTTTGCATTCCCGCCAAGGTGTTGACTACGGTAAATGCCAAAACATGCGGCAAATGGCTGGTTGCGGCGAGAATTAAATCATGTTGCTCCGCAGACATTTCTATCACATTTGCCCCTGTTTTTAGCCAATATTCAGAAACTTGGTGTAATGCTTGTTTATCGGTTTCGGCAGTGGGCGTGAGCACAATGCGCCGTTGGTGAAATAATTCGGTGAAAGAAGCTGCCGCGCCTGTTTTTTCAGCCCCTGCTATCGGGTGTCCTGCCACAAAACGCGGGAAATGTTCCGCTAAATTTTCGCGGGCGGCTTCAATCACACAGGCTTTGACACTGCCGACATCGGTGATTAAGGCGTGGGGCGCGAGTGCGGGGCGCATCGCCGCAAAAATTTTTCCCATTGCCATCAAGGGCACGGCAACCACGACTAAATCCGCATCGCGCACCGCCTCGGCAACATCGACGCTGTAATCGTCAATAATGCCTAATGCAAGCGCGGTTTCGAGGTTGGCGACATCGCGCCCACAGCCTGTGACCTTGCCCACTAGCCCTGCGTGGCGTAATGCCCGTGCGAAAGAGCCACCAATTAATCCCACACCAATAATTGTAAGTTTTGAAATAAACATGCGCGTAATATGTCGAGGAAACCGAATTGAATTGTACAAGGAAGGCAAGATTTAGGTAAGCGTGAAACTTAACTGTTTGTGTAAATCTCAGGGGACGGTGTTGCAAGTTGGTTGACTCTTCATAGAAATCGGTTAGGATTAGTCGGGTCACTATAAAGGAGGTCATTCACTCATGTTTAAACGTTATTTTACGTCTAGCTTATTATTGCTGTGTGCATTCACACAAAACGTATTTGCAGAAGATCGCGTATTGCTTTATCCCGCCACGGTCACGGGCAAAATGCAGGAAATCATCAACACTCTGGTTAATCCTGCAACATCTAAAGTGGCTTATGAAGCATTATCACAGCCAAGTGGCTATTTTGCTCGGATTGCGCCGCGTAAACATATCATGACTGCGGACAATAAAATTGCCGACAACGCCATTTTAGGCACGAAACCTTTTGTGTTCATGACCACGCCAGAAGGCATTCAGGGTAAGGGTTTATTAGATATTTATTTAGATATTGGCTATGAAGCCGAAGATATTATTCGCTGGCAACGTGATGAACCGATGGTTGCGATAATTTTCCGCTATGCAGATGACATCAAGCTTTCGCCTGTGAAAGATGGCAAATTGCCCGACGATTGGAACAAGAATATTTTTGTGCCTACTTGGGATAACGTGATGAGCTTGTTGGAAAAATTGAGTGCAGACGCACCTGTCAGCCCTGATAAGAAAGGCGAATTTGCTCCCACGGCATTATTTTTCACCAGCGATGCTGAAAAGCAAATGGCTTTAAATACGCCTGATGCGGTCAAGCAATTGATGAAAACGACCGAATATGCGGTGTTAAAAGCCAATGGCGGCGGTAATTGGGCGTATCGTGATTTAATCGAAAGAAAATTAAGTATTTTTGAACATTTCCGTGGCACGGGACGTACTTTAAATGAAGTCATTGATCCGTTCGGAAAAACCCATGATTCAGGTTTATTTGAATTCGTTGCGCCAAACTCCAAGGTCAATGCCTTGCCTGAAGTGGCGGTGGTGTATTTAGGAAAGCTGTCGATTATCGACCGCTAAATTTAAATAGGACTGGCAGTTCTTTGAGGACTGCCAGTCTTCAAGCGTGATTTTCAAAATCTACACTTTTTCGAGCAAGATTTTTTCTGCAAGTAGCACGATATATGCGCCTGCCACAGGTTCAATTTCTAGCAACACATATCCAGATTCCTTCATTTTTTGAACACGTTGTGCTACGAACTTAGTTTCCCATTCTTTTATGTCTTCATCTTCTTTGGGGTCTCTGCTACGTATCAGGTATAACAAGGTGTCCTGTATGTATTCAATGTCTGGACTTTCTGCATCAAAGAAATTAACACACTCAATAATGTTGATCTGACACATCCAATTCAAAATGAAGTCATCCACAGAAATCGCAGTCAAAATCCATGTATTTGCTTCGTGGTCTAAAATGGTGATTAGCACATCCTGTCCGTGCTCCGTTTGAGTCACAGCCACCGATTGAATAACGGTTTCTACCAAAAAATCAAAGTTCATACGTTTTCCTTATTAAAAACCGAGCTATTTCATCAACCCCAAATACGCCACCGCCACCGCTGGAGCACAATCACTCGCCAATTGCTGATAATCCGCTTTCACTCGAATGAAATCCCCAAACTCACGATAAGGGCGTTTCAAAGTTTTTGCCCACGAACGTACCAAACCCCGCCCAATTCCCGCGCCAATCAAAGGCGCATCGCTAGACAATAAGCCCCGAGAAAATTGCAACGCGATAGCGGCTTGAATTTGTTGCTGTTGGCAATCGGCAAGATATTGGGCCACCGCTTGCCAATGTTCGAGTGGCGCATCATGCACATCGCGCCCCAACATCCGCGCCAGTCGGCGCGAACTTCCGAATAAGGTTTTTTCCTGCCCATCCGCACTGGGCAATTGATCCGCATATTCAGGCAATTTTTTCAGTAAACGGTACACGTCTGCCGTGGTGGCAAAATATTCCGCCATCAAAGGTTGCCATTGCCCCGCAAACGGCACACGCCCAGTCAAATTCATCACCGCTGTGCGCACCATGCCCGTATAAACCAGCTCGCCTTGTTGCAAACGTTCGGCATCAGAATAACCACGATAAGCAACCCGTTGCCCTTGTAAAATCAGCAAGTCGGTGGTAGTGCTGCCCACATCAATGAGTAAACCTTCAGACGTGGCTTGTGCGAGATAATGCGCGGTTGCCAGCCAATTGGCGGAGGCGATTTTGTCGGTTAAATATAAAGCGGCTTCAGGCAGCACTAAATTATTTACCCCTGCGAAAAAGTAGATTTCAGCATGAGCAAGTGCACTTTGTAATTCTTGAATTAAGCTGAGCACGCCTTGATGACGGTCTGGGAACAAATCGACCAACTCGCCTGTCATGGTGACAATATGGCGGGCTTGCAAACAGTGCGGAACGGCTTCTGCCACCGCTGCAATGGCTTGTTGTAAATGCTGTAAACCTTGCCACAGCGGACAAGGATATTGTGCAACCCAGAGAATTTCCCCCGTGGGTGCGAGTAAAGCTGCTTTGAGATGTGCCCCGCCAACATCCCAGCCGATAATGTACTGTTGCATAGTAGAATTTTTTCAATAAAGCTGTCGCAATTTTAATTATATCTCATTAGTCAGCGGGGGAATTAAAAGAAGCCCTCAAGTCCATTTAGGGAAGAGCTAAAGCACAGGTTTAATTAGCAAGCCTACCCCTTCAGATAAGGTATTCATATAAGAAAACAGTGCAGTCATATATTTTTTAATCAATTAGTTAGCCTGATTTTTAACTCGGCTCTCGGGAGTTTAAACATCTCAACAGTTGCCAATATCTTAAATATCCCTCATTCCCCTTTGTCAAAGGGCAAAGTTTAAACTCCTAATTTTTACATTCAGACAATTGCCAAGGGTTTGGGTACAATAGCAACTCACAAACTAGCTTATTTTACAGGAGATAAAAGCATGACTGAAAGCTACTATCGTCATCACGTCTTTTTTTGCACCAATCAAAAAGAAGAAGGCAAAAAATGCTGTGGACAATTTCCTGCAGTCGAGTTGCGGGATTATATGAAACAACAAGTGAAAGCCCTCAAACTCAGTGGTAGAGGCGCAGTTCGGGTAAATAATGCAGGCTGTATGGATCGCTGTTCACTTGCGCCCGTGCTGGTGGTTTATCCTGATGCAGTGTGGTATCGCTATGAAAATCAAGCCGACATCGACGAAATTATCCATGAGCATTTTCAAAATGGCACAATTGTCACCCGTTTGAGGATTGAAAAATGAGTCAAACTTGTACCCCACAACACACGGTGATTGCGGGCGCAGTCGGTGATTTAGAAATTATGCTGAGTTATCCACGCCAGATGACCGAACCGCCTAGCCGTTATGCGGTGGTCTGTCATCCGCATCCCTTGCACGGCGGCGCGATGACCAATAAAGTGGTTTACATGATTACCAGCACGTTTAATAGCTTAGGATTGGGCGTGGTGCGTTTTAATTTTCGCGGTGTAGGTAAAAGTGCAGGCAGTTTTGACCACGGCATCGGGGAAACTGATGATTTAAAAGCAGTCGTTCAGTGGGTTCGTGACAATTACGCGCCCAGCGAATTATGGTTGGCAGGCTTTTCCTTTGGCAGTTTTGTGGCAATGCGGGCGCATCGGGAATTAAATGCAAAACGCTTGTTATTAGTCGCGCCTGCGGTGGAACGTTTCGATTTTGGCAATTTAAACATCAGTGCTGACATTCCTACGCTGATTATTCAAGGCGATAAAGATGATGTGGTCTCGCCGCAAGCGGTGATTGATTGGGTGCAAGCCCAAGAAAATAAACCCGAATTTAAATATTTGCCTGATGCAGACCATTTCTTTCATGGTCAATTAAATGCGCTTCGGGATGCGATTAACGAGGCGTGGGAAAGTTAAAGGTTATCGTTAAAAACTTGCTAAACTATTCGAGTGAGTTCACTTAGAAATTAAGACCTAACCATAACGCGCTACTGCAATTTTCTATCATTATTACTTTCCCTACGACACCCGCCATGCCCACGAATCCAAATACCTCTGAAATTTTTGACATTTTGAGCAGAGTCAGCTTATTTGCCAATTTGGACAAATATGAATTACGCACCATTGCCCAGCGCGCCGAAGTGCAAAGGTTTCAGCGTCATCAACTGATTTTCCGTGAAGGTGACATTGGGCTGTCGATGTATTTGATTGTCACGGGTGAAGTGGAAGTGTTCACCAACTCGCCCGACAGCGGAGAAATTCGGCTGGCAGTGTTGCAGCGTGGCAATTATTTTGGGGAACAATCCTTGCTGCCCAACAGTTTAGGCAAACGCAACGCCAGCATTCGCGTGTTGCAAGATACCTTGCTGCTGAGCATCGCAGGCACTGATTTTCAAACCCTGTTACAACACGACCCTCAATTAATCAAAACCTTGCGCAAAACAGGCGAGGCGCAAACTCGTCATAAAATGTTGCAAGAGTTTGTGTTGTTTCATAATTTGCCGCTGGAAAGCACCATTGAAGGTTGGCTTGAAGAACAGCAGTTTGACGCGGGACAAGTCATTTTACGTGAAGGCGACATTGGCGATAAATTCTATCTAGTAATTGAAGGGGTGGCGCGGGCGATTCGGCAAGTGGGCACGCAGGATAAATTGCTGGGGCGCATTGGCAAGGGCAGCTTTTTTGGCGAGTTGGCATTAATTAAACAAGCCCCGCGTGCCGCAACCATTGTGGCAGAAACCCCGTTGCGTGTGGTCACTTTGCGCGGTGATTTATTTTTGTCGCTGTATGGACGTTTTCCACAACTGCGCGAGCAGATGGAATATTTAAGCGGTTTTTATCACCAGCCTCAAAAAGGCGTGATTACCCTGCATGGCGGGCAGTTCATGGGCTTGGACAGCTTCACAGCGGTTTATCACGCGCCGACGGGTATTCAAGTCACCGCGACTAAAGTCGTCGGTAAAGCCATTTTTAACATGCACCGCATCGGCATTACTCACGGCGAAACCACGCGCTTGGTATTTGAAAAAGAAACCTTAGATGGCAATTTATACCGCGAACTGCATCTGCAAGACCAGCGTATCATCGGCGTGCTCAGCATGGGCGAGTGGTTAGATTTGGGGCGGGTGCATGATTTAGTGATGGAAGGCAAGGCGATTTATTTCTGGCAAAGCGCGCTGTTTCGGGAAAAGGGCGAATTATGGCTAGAACGTGAAGCGCGAAATTATTCCGAAGATACGATTATTTGCCGTTGCATGGGGTTAAATCGTCGTGAACTTAATCGTTGTGTGGCAGAAGGCTGTGACAGCATTGAATCTCTGGCGATTAAAACGGGGGCTTCGCGGGTGTGTGGGGCGTGTGCTCCCTTGTTGTCTGAAATTGTCGGGCGCACGGATATGCAAGTCTGGCAATTATTGGAAGTGATTCAAAACACGCCCACGGTGAAAACTTTACGCTTTAAACCGCGTGATGAAACGATTACGCCTGCCAAAGTCGGGCAAATTATTCAGCTAGAAGCGCAAATTCGGGGACGATGGTTACAGCGTAGTTATATGCTGACCGCGCCCACGCATTGCAATTATTATGAAATCATTGTGCAGCGTAATGCCTACGGGGTGTTTTCAAGTTGGCTGCATGAGGAATTAACCTATCAGTCTTTCGTGCGTATTTCCAAGCCTGAAGGCAATCCTGCAGTGGCGGATGAGACTCCCGTATTATTTTTTGTGGGCGGGATTGGGATTGCGCCCGCCTTGGCAATTTTGCGCAGCCGCGCCCAACAGCTCAATCCTGCGTTTTGCTATGTGGATTATTCGGCACGGAAACCTGATGAATTTATTTATCAGGAGGAATTACGCCATTACAATGAAATTTCCCCCAATTTACACGTTAAGCTGCGCTCCACGCTGTCGCAGGGCAGAATCACGGCATGTGAAGTGAATCAATTGGTTTGTGCGCATCCCAATGCTCAAGTTTCAGTCTGTGGCTCGCCGCATTATGTGGAAAGTATTAGCAGTTATTTGGAAGGGGTGAATTTGCCCACGGGACAAGTCCATGTTGAAGAATTTACCTCGCACACAGGTTGGGTAGATAAGTCGTCGATTGCCTTGCGTCGAGGTTTATGGGTGAGCAGTGTGTTGACTTTGAGCGTGCTTGCTTTGTATTTATTGCTCAGTGTTTTTGCGAAAGGCTATTTGTCTCTGTGGCTACGCCCTTTGTTGGAATTAGACCCCGATAACAGTATTCAGCATCTCACGGGTTATGGGGTGTTGGGCTTAATTTTTGGTAGTTTAACGATTAGTTTGCGTAAATATTACCCTAAGTTTTTCAAAGGGAATTACGACCACTGGCGACTAGGGCACAGTGTTTTAGGTGTACCGATTGTTTTATTGTTGGCAATTCACAGTGAATTGCATTGGGGCGGGCTATTGACCAGTTTATTAATGGCGTGTTTGCTGGCTATTATGGGCGTGGGGGCGGTGAATGCTTTGGTCAGCGTGTGGTTGGATCACGAGAATAGTTCGCGCTGGCAACGGCTGCGTTACACTTTACATTTATTGCATTTGGGCTTTTTTCTGCCACTGCCTGCCTTGTTGATTATGCATATAATTGCGGCGTTTTATTATTAAGTTTGACTTGTCTGAGTATTCTGCTCACGAATCAATATTTCTTGTTCGGTATAAATATTAGTAAATGAGATTTGAGCGGGTGAATTGAGTACAAATTGACATTTTGCAAAACGCCCGTTGCTTTTCCAGTACACGGCAAAACGCACAGTTTCATTATCGTAATGTGTATCATAAATTTCACCACGTTCATTATCGCCAGCATCTACTACGAGAACAACGATCTGATTATCATGAAATGATACAGTGTATTCCGTCTCAGAAAACCAGTACTCTCCCGTATGTATCCATGTTCCCAAAATGCCTGTCTGTTTTAATGTCACGGTTTCATCTGGTTTACGAATCAGAACATGCTGTTTGGTGACACGTTGCGTTAATAAAACTTGATTAGGTGAAAATAAAAGAAACTCACATTTAGCAAAGTCTTTGCTGGATTCCCAATACACGGAAAAATGTAAACGCTCTCCATCCCAATAAACATCATAAACATTCCCTTCTTCATCTTCATAGCCACTAGTATCTATCGCGGTCACGACAACCAGCCCCAGTCGAAGTGCTACGATATAGCGCATGTCAGCACCATATTCGCAGGTGTCAATCCATGAGCCTAATAGTGGATGATCGTGTCTCATTATTTGCGATGACATCTTGTTCTCATTATTAAGTTCTAATGTGGGAATATGCGGCTATTAGTCCCGAAAAATAAAATAAACCGCCCCCAATAAACACAGCCCCGCCCATAAATAATCCAAGCACAGCATAAAGCCTGTTTTCCCTTGCGCTACTTTCCCTTGTTTCGAGGGCTTAGCTAATAGCTCAAACTCGATTTTATCCCTGATTTCAAGAGTAACTCTTTTCTAATTCTTTCCAAATGCGTTCAAGATAATAGCCATTATCCAATAAAATGGGGTTCTTCCCACTCTAGTAGCGATTTATCCCTGAAATAGTCGAGATGCTGCTTGAACATATCAATTAAACCTACGTCATCGCTGATATTGGCTTTACTACAAGCCTAAACTATCAACCGCTAAATGTTTTTTAATACTATTGGTGGCATTGTAAAAGTAAAAGCCCTTACTCTGACGACTGGCGAGACAGGTATTCGTCACCGCTTGGGAATCCACCATTATCAGGCTTGTCCATTTAGGTTTTTTTTGAGTGCTCTCTGAGGCTTTCATGTAAGCGAGACATCAGTTTATCGATGATAGTTCGCCATTGTTTGTAATGCCAGTACACGCTTGAATAGGGTGGGAAGTCTTTGGGAAGATCAGCCCAGTTGCAGCCATTTTTGAGCTGGTAAAGCATGGTATCGAACAGGATGCGATTGCCCCATTTCTGAGGACAGGTTTGTTTTTTCTTAGGCAATAACTCAATTTAACAAAGTTTCAACGATTGCCCACTCTGCATCGTTCAGACTACTTGAAGAAGGTCTCATTTTGTTTAGCTTTGATTCTCTATTCGTAATATTTTACATCTTACCAAAGACTTCAAATGGGTTCTATAAGGCGTAGCCGCCATATACCTTCTTCTATGACTGCACAACTTCTCAAATCGTAAGGTGTATGACCCTATGTTTTCTGCCGGTTCTTCAGTTGTGAACGTCTTACTTCCCCTTCAAATAATGCCTGTCACTAAAACTACTCACCCACTCAGGGCGGAACACCACCAACACCGTCATTACCATGCCGTTTAAAAAAGCTTCAGGAAACAGCATCACAATAATAAACATCGGTTGTTCGCCCAAATCCTGCCATTGATAAACTTGTGAAAAGATTAAAATCCCTAAGCCCGTTAAACGGCTGGCAAGCATTGCCATCGCGCCGCCAATGAACCCATTCATATATACATACACAAAAAAATGTTTAGGCAAAAACGTGTAAGTCGCCCAATACACCGCATAACTCATCCAAATGGGCACGATGCCATTACACAACACATTCAGCGGAAAACTCAGCCAATCGGCTTTTCCCGTCAGCGTCAAACACAGTTGCGCCACACTCACGCACAAAGTCGCAAATTGCCAGCCAAACATCAGCATGGCACTGGTGGCAAGCAACAAATGAAATTCCATACCGCGCAATGTGCCCGCACTCATTAACCATAACAGCCACAACAACACACAACTGGCGAATAAAATATTCGCATCACGCCCATCTTTCAGACGCTGCCAATCAGCAGTCCACAACGCCCATAATAAAATCAGTGCATAGAGTGCGAACCCTATCCACAGCCATTCCTCGGGCAGTGTGCTGCTGTTGAAATTCATCCTAATTGACCTGAAACAATTAAATCGTGTAAACCTTGCAACGCGGCTCGTACCGAGGCATAACGCACTTGTTCACGATTGCCACTGAAATGATAAACCTGAGCAATCACCTTATCAGGCAAAGCCCACGCCAGCCACACCGTGCCTACAGGATGGCTCGCAGAACCGCCCGTAGGTCCTGCCACCCCACTAATCGCTAAAGCCACATGCGCATGACTGCGTTGCAACGCGCCCGCCGCCATTTCACGCACAGTTTGCTCACTGACTGCGCCATGACGCGCCAAAGTTTCCGCCGTCACCCCAAGCATTTCTTGCTTGGCGATATTGGAATAGGTGACAAAACCGCGTTCAAACCATTCCGAACTGCCTGCGATTGCAGTCATGGCTTGTCCCACCCAGCCGCCCGTACAAGATTCTGCGGTGGCAAGACTCCAACCGCGTTGCTGCAAGGCTTGCGCGAGTTGTTCGGCAAGCTGTTCTAAAGCTGCATTGTCCATTGTTGCCTCCTAAAAAGGGCGTACCACGACTAAAATCGTGACGGCAATTAAAATCAACACGGGAAATTCATTAAACCAGCGATAAAATACGTGTCCATGCTGATTACGATTTTCTTTGAAATCTTTGAGATATTTGCCGCATAACAGGTGATAGCCGATTAAAATCGCCACTAAAAATAATTTGGCATGTAGCCAGCCTTGTTTTGAGTAAGCCAGCCACGCATATTCCCACAGCAACCAGCCGCCCAAAGCGATGGTGATGATTGCGCCAGGAGCCATGATGCCATAATAAAGTTTCCGTTCCATGATTTTGAAACGTTCATGGCTGATGCTGTCATCGCTCATTGCGTGATACACAAATAGGCGCGGCAAATAAAATAATCCCGCAAACCACGTCACCATAAAAATAATATGAAAAGCTTTAACCCATAACATGACTAATGTCCTGTATGTGAATGTTCGTGCTGGGACATGTCGTGTCCCGCGTGTTCCGTATGTTTGGCGGATTCTGCATGTTCATGTCCTGCATGATTTCCGTGATTATGCGGTGCGATTAAACTGTAAATCCCTAAACCGATAATAATTGCGCCCATCACGCGGCGTACACTCAAACGTTTCGTCCATTGATTTAACCACTGTGCAGTTGTGCCAATGGCTAATAACATCGGCAAAGTGCCCAAGCCGAAACTGAACATTAATGCGCCACCATTGAAAGCACTGCCCGAAGTTAAAGCCAGTGCTAAAGCACTATACACCAAGCCACAGGGCAACCAGCCCCAAACTAAGCCTAAACCTAAAGCTTGCATGGGATGGGTGACGGGCAGGAAACGTTTGCCGATAGGTTCAATTTTACGCCATAAATGGCTGCCCCATTTTTCTAAAATACTTAATGCTTGCCACCACGAACCAATGTATAAACCCAGAATGATTAAGAAAATAGCGGTGAACCATTTGGCAATGGCGTGCGGGCTATCCATCGGTAAAGCGTTGGCAAATTGTCCGCCTAAAAATCCAATCAATGCCCCTGCAAGACTATAGCTCGCAATGCGTCCTATATTATACGTTAATAAATAAGGCAATAATTGCTGCGGTGATTGGCGCAATTGGGCGGGCAAACCCATCGTTAACGCACCGACAATGCCGCCACACATCCCAAAGCAATGCACTGAACCGAATAATCCCATTAAAAAAGCTGAAATAAGACTGGCTGAATTTTCCATGAAGAATCCTGATTAATTTACTGAAAGCCCCAAGCCCCTAATATAACCTGAGTTTGGGATAAGAAATATTTGCAGTAGGGTGGAATAGCGTAGCGTATTCCACCCTGAAGCGTGATAGTTCTAAAGGGAGGGTGGAATACGCTACGCTATTCCACCCTACTACTACAAAATTTTGTCTCGTTCCAACGCTCCAGCCTCGTAGGTTAGGTTGCTAACAGCAATCCAACCATCTTCAATATCATATTGTTATCTGTGTTATTTGTTGGGTTGACTTGCGCCAACCCAACCTACGAAGTGACTCAAAAAAGCTTAGGGCTTTCGACATAAAAAAATACACGCAAGCCCATAAATAGCGGCTTACGTGTTTATAATAACGACAAAAATATTAACTAGACAGTCGGTGTTAAACTGATCGTTTGCGTGCTCGGAACTTTCACAATGCCAAGCAATCGCCAATCTTCAGCTTCTAGTTGTAGCGTCCAATTCCCTGCTTTCAATTCAGGCAAGGGCGCGTAATAACTATCATCTGCCATGTGCTGCAAGCTGAGTTTATGATCCGTCCCTGCTTTGGTGTTATATAACAGCTTTAACACCATTTTATCAGGACGTTTATAGTCAGGCTTACTGCTGTTGATGACCACACGTAACAATTTATGTTCAACATCGATGTTGACATTGGCTTGTAAACCGCGTTGTGCGGCACGTTTGTCACGTTCTAAAGTACGGTTGATTTCAATGCCTTGCTTGTAATAATCATCTTCTACCAGCCCATCATCAGAATCAATCGCCAGTTTCAGCGTGTAGAATCCTGCGACAACGGCAAGCAGGGGAAAAAAAATTACCATCCAGACATAAAATTCACGGTACCACGGTTTTTTGGGAGTATCAGTCATTAGCGGGTAATCGGTCCTAAAAAGCGTGCTTGTTCCACGGTGGTTAATTTGGGGTTTGTCGGCGCGTCGGTTGCCTGCATTTGGAAACTCACATCCGTGCTGCGTTGCTTCAATTGCTTAGGATCAGCAATTAAACGCACAGGCACATCTAAAATTTCACCAGACACCAGTTTCAGTTCAGAAGTTTGATTGAGTTCCAGTTGCAACCCATCAATTCCTTTGGCGGTAATTTGGAAACTGTGGGCATGTTCATCTAAGTTCATCAACTTCACCACATAGACGTTTTCAATAAAGCCCGTTTCAGTTTCTTTGAACAAGCTGTTACGGTCGCGCATCACGTCTAATTCTACCAAAGAACGTTGGCTGATCGCATACATCCAGCCTAAAAATAGACTTAACAATAAGAAGCCGTAGATGAAAATACGCAAACGGAACACATGCGTATGTCCACCTTCCAAAATATTTTGGGTGGTGTAACGAATTAAGCCTCTCGGATAGCCGACTTTGTCCATGACTTCATCACAAATATCGATACAAGCAGAACAGCTAATACATTGATATTGTAAGCCATTACGAATATCAATGCCTGTGGGGCAGACTTGAACACACATGGTGCAGTTGACGCAATCACCTAAGCCTGCGGTTTTATAATCTTCACCACGCTTGCGCGAGCCACGGGGTTCGCCGCGCTGGGTGTCATAAGCCAAGACCATTGTGTCTTTATCAAACATCGCGCTTTGGAAGCGGGCGTAAGGACACATGTAAATACAAATTTGTTCGCGCAACCAGCCCGCGTTACCGTAGGTGGCGAAACCGTAGAAAAATACCCAGAAAGTTTCGGTGGTGCTGGCGTTAAAGTGCCATAAATTTACGCACAGTTCACGAATCGGTGAGAAAAATCCCACGAAAGTTAAACCTGTATACGCCGCAAAGAAAATCCAAATCGCATGTTTAGTCGCTTTTAAGCGAAACTTACGCGCCGACATTGGGGCTTTATCGAGTTTCATCTGTTGCGGGCGGTCGCCTTCTACCCAGCGTTCCATCCACAAGAAAACTTCTGTCCAAACCGTTTGCGGACAAGCAAAACCACACCACAAGCGTCCTGCCAAGGCGGTGAAGAAAAACAGGGTCAAACCTGCCATGATCAACAGGAACGCAAGGAAAATCATATCTTGCGGCCAGAAGGTCAAACCGAAAATGTAAAATTTACGCGCAGGTAAATCGAGCAGAACGGCTTGCCGTCCGTCCCAAGTCAACCATGGGAAAATATAATAAATTCCCAACAGGGTAAACACACTGGTAATTCTCAAACGAGAGAATAAGCCCAGCACTTGGCGAGGGTAGATTTTTTCACGCTTGGCATACAGTGATTCTTGAACCGTTTCAAGCGGAATCGATTGGGTGGTGTGATTTTCTTCAGACGACTTCATAGTTCATCAATGTGGGTAGAGGAGGAAACTTGTGGCAACGGCGTGCTAAAGTATAAAGTTAGTAAAGAGGATAGCCCTGTTGTCAGCCAAAACAAAAAGAAGCCGATACTATACGCCGCCATTTTACTGATGTCCAGATGTAGGGCGGTTTGTGGGTCAAAAGTAAAGAAAAACAAAATGCTTGCTAATGAAGACACTAGGAAGGAAGACCACAAGACTGCCATGATTTTTTGCGCCTTAGGCACAGTTAATGCGGGTGAGCTGGGCATTTTAAAATCTCCTTGGTAATTACGCTTTATAATAATACATTATTACAATTAATAGCTTAAATTACATTTAATTAAGCATCCTAATAACATATAAAATGTTTATTTATTGTAATTTATTTTACTTTTAATAAATTAGCAGTTTTATTATAAAAAGCTGTGGCTTAGCACTTGAGATGTTGATCGAGAATGCCATGCGCTATATTAGCACAAACTAATATAGTTCTAGGCTATCAACTCAATTGCTTGGAAAGACTCAAGAACGGAGAGTTCTTGCATGACAGCAGAAAACCGCTTAATTCCTATGAGTTTACTACAGTTTAGGCAGGTTCTAAAAAAATTGCTTAGTTTTAACCACTGTCTATATTTTGACAGATAAAGATTTAAGTCTCCTCACTAAACAGTTAGAATAGCTCACATTAGTTAGGTTGCGTTTTTAAGGACTTTCGACGATGGCAGAGCTTCCAAATTTATTATTAATTGATGATGACCCCAATATTTGCGAGACCCTGTCGTTCGCATTGCAAGACAGTTTTAATGTCATCGTATTTTCGAGCCGCGAGGAAGTAAAACGCTGGCTTTATAACACCTTAACGATGCCAAATCTTGCCCTCGTTGATCTCGGATTACCGCCGACCCCGCACAGCCCTGACGAAGGTTTCGCCTTAGTTCCCGAATTATTGCGTTTTAATGCGCGCATGAAAATCCTGATTTTGTCAGGACAAGACAGCCATGAAAACGCCCGCCATGCCTTGACTTTAGGCGCGGTGGATTTCATCGGTAAGCCTTGCGACATTTCACTGCTGAAAACCCGCATTCAACATCAACAAATGTTGTTAGATATTGAACGCACCGAAGTGCCTGTGGCGCAACAAAAAGAATTCGGTTTAATTGGCGAAAGTTTGGCAATGCAAACCCTGCGCGCCCAGATTCGCCAATTTGCAGAATCTCCGTTTGCAGTATTAATTCAAGGCGATTCAGGCGTGGGTAAAGAATTAGTCGCGCAATGTTTGCACACCCAAAGCCAACGTCATGCCTCCGCGTGTTTGACCGTCAACTGTGCCGCGTTTACCTCTGAATTGCTCGATGCGCAATTATTTGGACATTCCAAAGGCGCGTATACGGGCGCAGCCGCAGCACGCACAGGTTTCTTTGAAGAAGCCAATCACGGCAGCCTGATTTTGGATGAAATTGGGGAAATGCCGCTGCAATTGCAGGCCAAATTATTGCGGGTTTTGGAAAATGGCGAATATTATCGCATTGGGGAAACCCGCGTGCGCCATTCTTCTGCACGAATTATTGCTTCAACCAATCGCGATTTACGCGAACAAGTGCAAGCGGGACGTTTCCGTGGCGATTTATATCACCGCCTCAGCGTGCTCACGATTAAAGTGCCGAATTTGGCAGAACGCAGCGAAGATAGCTTATTGTTATTAAAGCATTTTCAAACGATTTACAAAGATATGGGCACAGATTTCGAGCTGGATGAAAACACTTTGCAACGCTGGAAACTTTATAGTTTTCCCGGCAATGTGCGTGAATTACGAAATATTGTGATTCGTTTAGGCGCGAAATATCCCAAGCAAAAAATCAGCAAAGAACAGCTTGAACAAGAATTAGAAACCGCGATTCCGATGCAAAGCACGGAAGATGATTCTGACGAAGCGATTGCGCGCCAATTGAACAAAGGCAGTTTTTCTTTGGACGATACTTTGTTGGAATGGGAACGCCGTTATATCAATGCCGCTTTAGAAATCAGCCAAGGCAATTTGAGCCAAGCTGCGCGCTTATTGGGCATTAATCGCACCACTTTATATAGCAAAATGCAACGTCTTAGCAAAGGCGTGGCTTAATCCGTGCGACGGCGTGACCACGCGCCGTTATCTGCACTCATCAGGCTGTTTTTGACCCATGTACTATGAGCATTTCGGATTAAAATATCCCCCGTTTAAAATCACCCCCGACACCCAGCTATTTTTTGCGGGGGGAAATCGCGGCTTAGTGCTCGATGCCTTACTCTATGCCATCCAAAGCGGCGAGGGCATTGTCAAAGTGGTGGGCGAAGTCGGCAGCGGCAAAACCATGTTATGTCGCATGTTGCAAGAAAAGCTCTCACAACATGTTGAAATTGTTTATTTATTAAATCCTCGCCTCAGTCCTGATAAAATTCTCCACGCGGTTGCTTTAGAACTGCAATTACCGATTACCCCGCAAACTGACCGCCTCGAAGTGATGCAGCGTTTAC
This sequence comes from Thiotrichaceae bacterium, assembly GCA_028688145.1. GTDB lineage: Bacteria > Pseudomonadota > Gammaproteobacteria > Beggiatoales > Beggiatoaceae > JAQTYU01. The sequence goes on from JAQTYU010000006.1 coordinate 125,238, forward strand.
AAAGCACGCTGCTGGAAAAGCACGCCGCCAATAAACAAGTGGTTGTCTTCATTGAAGAAGCGCAAGAAATGCCGCTGGAAACGCTTGAGGAAATTCGGCTGCTGAGTAATTTGGAAACTTCACGCAGTAAACTCTTGCAAATTGTGCTGTTTGGGCAACCTGAGCTGGATCATAATCTTGCGGTGCTGCACATTCGCCAATTGCGGGAACGTATCACCCACAGTTTTTATTTAAGCCCGCTGAGTCGCAAAGAAATCAGCGAATATATTTATTTTCGGATGCAAGCGGTAGGTTATCGCGGCCCGCCTGTTTTTACCCCAGAAGCGGTGCGCTTAATCACCAAAGTGTCCAAAGGCTTGTTGCGGCGGGTGAATATTTTGGCTGATAAATCGCTATTAGCTGCCTTTGCCAGCAATATGCACCAAGTCACTGCGAAACATGTCATTTTAGCAGCAAAAGACAGCGGATTTTCTTGCCGTTATTTGTCTACCAAATGGCGTTGGAGTTTGTGGATAAGCGCATTATTAGGCAGTTTCGCGCTGGCGGGCTGGTGGTATTATCCTGTGCTATTGGAAAATTTAAAACAAAGCTTAAATGTGCCCGTCAATCCAATTACCACGCCATCTGTGGTGAGTGTAAATAACAATCCACCGAGCAATGAACAGTTATTGCAACAGCGATTACAAGCCACACAACGCTGGTTATTGGACGCTGAGCCGCAGCATTACAGTTTACAAATTTTATTGATTTCAGAAGATAAAACTGAGGAATTATTAAAATTTTTACGAAAAGCTGATGTGCAGCCAATTTTAGAACGTTTGTATGTTTATAAAATGCGCGGCAATAAAGGACAATCGTTGTGGGGTGTGACTTATCACGAGTTTAACGATGCCGCCAGTGCCAGTGCGGTGGTGGCGAGTTTGCCAGAAAGTCTGCGCCGCAATCAGCCATTTCCGCGCAGTGTGGCGACTTTGCGTGAACGCTTGGCGAATTAGTTTTACTACTAACTGCGCCCCCAACCCCCTGAAGGGGGCTAAAGACTACAACACATTATTTTTTATCTTTGAAAGTCCCCTTTAGGGAATTTAGGGGCGCAGTAAAAGATTAATTATTCTTCCTCAGCCTCAGTTTCATTAGCTTCAGGCTTAGTTTCCGAAGTCACAGGCGTATAACCCTGTAAATCATTAGGCGCATTCGGTAAACCACCGCGCCCAATCACCACAAAACTGCTGGATAGTTCGTCATTGGCTCGCGCTGCACATTGGCGTTTAATCAAAGCACTGGCATCTAAAAACGCCACGGGCAAAGTAATCGTGTCCACATTGGGCAGATCGATTTTAACCTCGCCATTAATGCCTGATTTGGAAGAGGCTTCAATTGTGCTGTTGCCCGCCCGCAAAATTGGGCTGCCCGTGACGATTAAAATCACGCCCCCATTGCCATCTTGCGCATTGGCAACAATTTGGCTGTCTTGCAAACGCAATTGATAAGGTGCACCGACAATCACGTTGCCGCCGTTGCCCTTACCGCCATTCACCGCCGTCGTGATATTGGCGCGATCCAATTGCAAACTGGAACGTGCATTTAAAACAATATTGCCGCCTTCCCCTTGCTCAGAAGCAGTCGAAACCCGCGCTTGGGTTAAATTCATTTGTGTGGCATTTAAGGTAATATTGCCCGCATTCCCTGTGCTATTGCTTGCCGCAGAAATTGCCGTACCTGATTCCAAACTCAATTTATCTGCCACATACAAGGTAATATTTCCGCCTTGTCCTGCGCCCGCACTGCTGTTATCAATCTTGGTTTTATCGCCCTGTAACAGCAGATTACGTGCACTAATGCTGATGCGCCCCGCATTACCCGCATTGGAATTTGTGCCTTCTGAACTGGCTTGAATACTGGTTGCGGGAGAGAGAATTTCATTGGGATTACTGAGCAATTCTAAATTTTTCGCCACTTTCAGGGTAATGTCACCGCCTTGCCCCGTGTCATAACTGGTGGTGCTGACGCTGCTGTTGGTGAGACGCAAACAATCGGCTTCTAAATAAATATTGCCCGCATTCCCCATCTTAGGATTTTGTGGATCATTGCTCGCCGCTGAGGTGGTAAAAATATCGCTGTTGGATAATTCAGCCAATCCGTTGATGATTAAAATAATTTTCCCGCCATGACTTGTACCCAAGGCGCGGCTGTCAATTTTAGAACGCTCTTTCAACAACAAGCTTTCGGCTTGGATTGAAATCACGCCCCCATCTGCTCCTTGGGTAGAGTTAGCAATTAATGCGCTATTGCTCATGACAAATTCGCCGCTGCGAATAAAAATATTCCCGCCACCCTGTTTCCCCACGCTTAAACTGCTGGCATCTTCCAAACGTACTGAACCTAAACGGGCTTTGCTATCGACCAAAATCCCCAAGGGGGCAGAAATAACTTTATCCGCCCACACCACGCCCAGCAATTCAATGCGCCCTGAATTGGCTTGTAAACGACCATTATTCAACTGAATATTGCCCGCTGACAAGGATAGAGTTTTGCCTTCGGTCGCGTTCAAACTGCTGCCATTGATGGTAATTGCAGCGGGTTTTTGCGTGAGAAAACCAAAGGCACTGGGCGAGGCACTGCTCAACACTGAATTTTCAGGATGCGCCGCATCAAAGCGTGCTGCCTGTCCCAAATCGATATGGCTGGCGGTGCTCAAGTAAACACTGCCCGGCACGTCTAATTTTGCATCTACCCCAAAGGTAATGCCCGCAGGATTGATTAAATAAATATCAGCATGAGATAACGTGCTGCGTAACAAGCCTTCAATTTGGGAAACATCACCGCCCGTGACCCGACTAATCACCCGCGCAATGTCATCGCCGCCCGTGAAAGTGACGCTTTGCCCGCTGGCAATATCGAATTTTTGAAAGCTGTGAAATAGATTTGCGCCGTGCTGTTGCCCAAGTTCAGGGGCAATGGTGATGTCTTTGGCGGAAAAAGTTTGAGGGCTGCGTCCTAGAGAAGCATCCGTGGTGACATCGGCAAATGTGGGAAGACTCAGAAAAACAAGGCATAAGCCTTCAACAAAGAGGCGATTGCATGAAAAAAATTTCATGTTACAACCAATTACCAATTAGCAGGAACGGCGACCAAAACGCAGGATGTTGATAACGCGGTTGCGCTAATAAGCGTTTTTGGGCATTTTGCAGGGCTTTGGCTTTGCTGACGTGTTCCTGCTGTAACTGGCGGTAAAATTCACCAATCAATTCAGCGGTGGCTTGGTCATCGATAAACCATAAAGTCGCGAGCGCACTTCTCACGCCCGCTTTGAGCGCGACCCCAGCTAAACCCAGCGCGGCTTGATCATCACCGACTGCAGTTTGACAGGCACTGAGGGTTAATAAATCCACAGGTTCACGCCGTAAACGAAATAACTTTTCTAAGCGACTCATCACTAATTTATCATCATAAGTGAGCAAGAAAGTTTTTTGTGGATCGCCGTCAAACTGACCATGTGAAGCAATATGCACCAAGTTGTAACGAGTATTTTCCAACGCCGCGCTGAATTTATCGCTGGTAAATTGTTGATCCATCAATATCGTTGCGGATTGCCCAAACCAATGCCCCACTAATTTGACTTCTTCGCGCACGCTGGCAAGTTCCACATAACCCTGCACCCCTTCTGCTAAACCGCCAATTAAAATTTTACTGGCTTGTCCGTTCAAGGGTTTGAAATCGGTCAAAGTTAAACCGGGGGTTGAAACTAAGGCATATTTTTGAATTAGAAAGTTTTTGCCATCGTGTAAAGCCGCTAAAGGAATCGTGCGCAATACGCCATCGGGCACAATCACCAAAGTATCAATTTTTTGCTCAATCAGCATCTTATCCAAGGGCGCAATCAGCCAGCCATATAAACGTTGGGCATAGCTGATAAACGCATTGGTGTCACGGGTTTCCAATTCAAAGCGAAATTCGTTGACTTCCTCGCGTAGCCGTTGCCCGCTAATTTCGACGCTGACTTGTTGCAAACCATTGGGCAAATGCAGCAGCAGTTCAATGCGATCAGGCAATAAAATCGGATAGAGTACGGCGGTTTTTTCCAAAGGCGCAGCATCGATTTTGCTCGGTGAAGCAAGGCATTCGTCTTTAAAATAATCTTGTAATTCCGCAGTTTTCAAGCGTTCGATAGTGTCGCGGGCTTCCAACAAACTCGCGGTTTTATCGCTGGCTTGCTTAGCGCGTTGCAACAATAAATCGGCGAGTTCAAAATACACCGGGCCGACAGTGTCGCGGAAAGATTGCGAAGTATTGCGATAACCAATGGTTAATTCTTGGCGAATCGGTTGTAAACTGCCCACTGCTTGACGATAAGCGGCAATTGCTTCATCAATATGTTGCTGGGCTTTGAAAATGCGCCCGAGCTGCCATTGCCAACGATAAAGAATTTCTAAAGCCTGTTCTTGCTGCGCGAAAAAAATCGCACTGCGAGTAAGTTTTAAGGCTTCATCATAATACTGTTGAATTTCAGCCAGTTGCCCTAAATAACCATTTGCATACGAAAGCAAGCGTTGATTTTGCAATTGTTTGGCAATTTTTAAGGCTTGTTGCAAAATGTCATGGGTCAAAGTTTGCACTTGATCCAAACTTTTGCGGGCGAATGGGCTGTTTAAAAATGGGGAAGTGCGTTGAATACGTTGTAATAAATCACTCAAACTTAAAGCACTGAAGGCTTTTTGATATTGCTGATTTTCTTCTTGCACACTGGAAAGCAATGCCCACGCGGTGTTAATGCTGCTTAAGGCTTCATTTAATTGCTCATTTTTAAAATAAGCGTGGGCTTTATTGCTGAGAATGCGCACGCTGAGCGCGGTTTGCGGAGATTTTTTGAGGACAGTCAAAGCTTCTTCATAATGGTTCAAGGCTTGCACATAATAGGCTTCAACCGTGAACACATTGCCCAAATGATTTAACACGCTGGCACGCACCACAGGCGGCGCGTCGGCGGGCAATAATAATAAACTTTTATCGATATAAAACCGTGCTTGGGCATATTGTCGCGTCGCCAGTGCAATATCACTCAAACTGCTGTAAATTTTCGCTAAACTCAGCTTGTCTTCCCCCGCCAAAGGCAGGGCGGCATTCAAACTTTGCTGCGCTTGGGTGGATAAACCCAAGGCTTGATAGGCTTGTGCTAATTGCAGATTCAGATTCAGGCGTTGCGGATTGTCTAAACTGGGCGCATCTAAAGCCTGTTGCCATGCGGTAATGGCTTGGGAAAACTGCCCTTGTTGGGCGGCAGTTTGCGCCTGTTGTAAAACCTCTGTTTCCGCAGTTGCCGCCGCTAAATTACCGTACAAAGTAATCAATAATAGCAAGACGCGCCCCAAAATACGCGCGGCATTTAAGGGAGAGCGGGTTAATTTTGCAATCACTAATAAGTGTGTAGACACTGGATTTATCAGGGGTGGTGGCGTTATTTTTGTGGCGTTTATACTGGGGCGTGTGCAGTTTTACACTGTCCAATTTTCATGCTAAAGCTTAGCATGTTTCATAACGTTTAGGTGATTCATACAGCATTATGCTACAGCCTTGTATCTTTCTAATGGGTCCAACGGCATCGGGTAAAACCGATCTTGCCTTGTTTTTGAGTGAACAACTGCCCTGTGATTTAATCAGCGTCGATTCTGCGCTGGTGTATCGCGGCATGGACATTGGTACAGCGAAACCCAGTGCCGATATTTTAACCCGCTTTCCGCATCATTTGGTGGATATTCGCGATCCCAGCGAAGCCTATTCCGCCGCCCAATTTTGCAGCGATGCCCATGCTTTAATTCAGAAAATTCATGCAGCGGGACGCATTCCCTTGTTCGTCGGTGGCACGGGCTTGTATTTCCGCAGCTTGCAACAAGGCTTATCTGACCTGCCCTCTGCCAATCCCGAAGTGCGGGCTGAATTGGCGGCTGAAGCTTCTGCTTTGGGCTGGGAAAAAATGCACCAGAAGTTAGCAAAAATCGATCCCATCGCCGCACAACGCATTCACCCCAATGACCCGCAACGTATTCAACGTGCTTTAGAAGTACACGCCATTTCAGGAATGAATATGAGCGAATGGTTTGCCCAATCACAAGCCAGCGCGTGGCAATATCCCACAATTAAAATCATCATCAGTCCTGCCGAGCGCGAAGTTTTGCACAGCCGTATTGCAACACGATTTCACGCCATGCTTGAACAGGGTTTTATTGAAGAAGTGCAGGGTTTATATGCACGCGCTGATTTGAATTTATCCTTGCCTTCGATGCGTGCCGTGGGCTATCGGCAAGTGTATTTATATTTAGCAGGAGAATTACCCTTTTCACAGGTAGCAGAGCAGGGAATTATTGCCACCCGCCAACTGGCGAAGCGGCAACTGACGTGGTTACGCGCTGAAAAAGAGGCAGAATGGTTCGACAGCCAGCAAGCTGATCTTGCCGCCAATGTGTTGAAATATCTTGTCCACGACCCCATTCTATCTGCTACACTTGCCCTGAATCCGACTGAATCCAGTCATACGGCAAATAATAATTTAAAAAACCGAAACACGGAGAATCATCATGAGTAAAGGGCAATCCCTCCAAGACCCTTTTTTGAATGCTTTACGTAAAGAGCGTGTGCCTGTCTCCATTTACTTAGTGAATGGCATTAAGTTGCAAGGTCAGATTGAATCGTTTGATCAATTCGTGGTCTTGTTAAAAAATGCGGTCAGTCAGATGGTTTATAAACATGCGATCTCGACCATCGTCCCTGCTCGTAACGTGAAGTTCGAGGATGGCGTGACGGAAGATACGCCCGAATAATGGTGAGCCTACCCCACTATGTTTGAACGCCCCCGCAGTGGAGAACGCACTGCCCTAGTGCATATCACGATAAACTCCGAATTTGAACAACCTGGCTTAGACGAATTTGCTGAGCTGGCGCGTTCTGCGGGGGCCATTGTGGTGACTAAATTACTTGGCTCGCGCCAACGTCCCGATCCTGCGCATTTCATCGGCAAAGGCAAATTAGAAGAACTGAAAGCCTTGGTCACCGCCGATGAAATCGAAGTGGTGTTGTTTAATCACAGTTTAAGTCCTGCCCAAGAACGCAATTTAGAACGCGCATTGTCGTGCCGTGTGTTGGATCGCACGGGGGTGATTTTGGATATTTTCGCCCAGCGCGCCCGTTCTTTCGAGGGTAAATTACAAGTCGAACTTGCCCAGCTTGAACATTTGTCAACGCGCTTGGTGCGCGGCTGGACACACTTAGAACGTCAAAAAGGTGGGATTGGTTTACGCGGTCCTGGGGAAACGCAGTTAGAAACTGATCGCCGTTTATTGTCGGTGCGGATTGAACAGCTTAAAAGACGTTTGGAAAAAGTCACCCAACAACGCACCCAGAGCCGTCGCGCTCGGCAGCGGGCAGAATTGCCGATTGTTTCCCTTGTGGGTTATACCAATGCGGGAAAGTCAACTTTATTCAATAGCTTAACCAATGCAGGGGTTTACGCCGCTGATCAATTATTTGCGACTTTGGACGCGACGTTTCGGCGGGTGGATTTGCCTGAAAAAAATAGTTTGATTTTGGTGGACACCGTGGGTTTTGTGCAGCATTTGCCACACGATTTAGTCGCAGCCTTCCGTGCAACTTTAGATGAAACTCGCGAAGCGGATTTATTGCTGCATATTGTGGATGCCAGCGATCCGCAACGCCAATTACGTATAGCCCAAGTCAATGAAGTATTGAAAGAAATCGGCGCGGATTCAGTACCGCAGATTTTGGTATATAACAAAATTGATCGCTTGTCTGAAGAGGAAGGAAACTTACCTCGGGTCGAGCGCGACAGTGCGACACATAATGTTTATAAAGTGTGGCTGTCGGCGGTGACGGGGCAGGGTTTGCCTGAATTGTTGGCGGCATTGAAAGAATTTTTACAAGCCGATGTCACCCAATGTTGGTTACATTTGCCTGTGAGTGCAGGACAAATACGCGCTCAAGTATTTGAACAAGCCACGGTTTTACAAGAAGTTTATGCGAGTAATGGTGATAGTTTGTTAGAAATTCGGATGCCCACGCATAATTTTTATCAATTACAACATCATACCGCGTTGATTGCCTATGCTTCACAGCAGGCGGCGGTGAATTCTAATCATTTGGTGGTGGAATAAGTTGGGAATATGGAGTTTTTAGGCTCCATATTGACTGCTTTCTATGTAATTTCTAATACTTATCTTTCTAATCCTCTTCCAATATTTTACCCTTTGTTTCTAAAAATGCCCGTACTTCAGCAAAGTTTTTTAAACGTTGATCAGGATGACGCTGAGTCATTTGTTTAAATAATTCATCTAAGTAGCCATATTTTTCCTGAAAATATGTCCTAGAATTTGTGCTCATCTCTTTGCTGTATAAAGCAAATTCCAAATCTTCTTGGTTATGAAAAATACCTTCATACCCGTAGAGTTTTTTATGTTTCTCATAGAGTTTACTCTCTACAAAACCGCGACCATGCGGTGAAAGTGGGTGTATGCCTGTGAACATTTCATTAAAAATAAGTCCAAGAGTGTAAATATCGGCGCGTTCATCGACATTTTTTTCTTGGTGAAATAAATATTTTCGCCAATTGGCTGCATACAGTTGTTCAGGTGCGCCATAGCGCACGCTGGCTAGACGTATGCCTGTTTGGGTTTCAACGGTGTCAAATTCATCGCCTTCTGAAAAGTCAGTGATGCCAAAATCAGCAACAATGAGCAGATCATTTTCTGCGTCATAAAAGATATTTTCAGGTTTTAAGTCGCGATGTACAAAACCTTGTTGATTCATAAATTCAACCGCATCGAGCAATTGCTCAAAGTAATCCAGAATTTTTTTCTGTTTGAGTTTGTGCGTGGCAATTAATTTGTCCAAGGTCGTTGGATAAATCGGCATCACATAAAAGGGGTAGTCTTTGCCTTCGATTTCGACACTGCCACTGTCCCATGATTGCAATAAATTGGGATGGTATTCTTCTCTGGCGGCAAAGCGTAGTTCATTTTTGAAGCGTTTATAACGCATCGGATCGCTTTCTGCATCCACATCGCAGAGATATTTGAGTGCAAAAAATCCTGCATTAAAAAACTGGTTGCCGCTGAATTTGACTTTGAATACTTGGCTGCCGCTGCCACCTTTTCCCAAAGGTTTGATGATGCGGTAAGTGCCTGTTTTGGTAGTGAAGAGTTGGGGGATATTGGATTCTGTAATCATGTGACATAATCATAAACACAAGAAAAAACCCGACAGATTTTGACGTCTGGCAGGTTTTTGGCAGGATTTAAAAAGGTGCTCTCTTTTTGACAGAGATGACTTCTTACCGTTGAAACATTCATTGGTTTGAAGTTTACCCTTTAGATTTGTCGGTGGTCGGTGGTTTAGATTTATTTACCACCTTAATCGACTTTAAAAACACATTAGGTGGTCTGTCGACATTATTTGGATATCCAATGACTGTTGGATTATCCTGCAATGTCACTGTACCATTAAAAATGATGTCGTCTTTCACGCCCACATCTTTATCCAATAGGTCAATGGAAATTTTATCGCTAGGATTAATCTCTACAGTAAATTTACAGTCTTGTTGAGCAAGAAAAGAATTCTTTTGCAATACCACTTCACAAGACTCACCTGAGATGAGCTTAATGATTCCATATATATCAGGAGCGGGATCGGCAGCTCCTACCCATGCACCTAATCCTCCGTCCCACGGTTTACCATCTTTGCGAGTTTCCGTGACTTCAAACTCAAAGTGCAGCGTATCTGCAATTACGTGACTGGAAAAACATAAAACTGTTATAGCAGAAAATGCCCAGCATTTTACCTTCATAATTCATGTCCTTGGTGAAATTAGTTAGTTACGAGAGTTATTAGTCTCTTTTCGTCTTTTTCATATTCGTTCATTAATGAACGAAATTTTCTTAGCTCTACCTCCGTTTTTCGTCTCTGCTCATCATTCATATGATCAATTGACTGATGAAGAAGGATGTTTAATACTTCTCTCCCATCTTTTAGTAATTGGGCATAAGCAGTTAAGCTAGTTTTAAGCTTTTTAGAGGATTGAGGACTGTTTCTAATCGTATCATTGGTTGATGTTACAATTGCAGTAATATGTTGTTGTTGCAATTTTAGCAATGTAAAGTAGCGTACCATAATAATCGATAAATTAACGATACTATACTTTTGTAATGTAGGGTGAGTGGCTATCAGAGCCACCTGTTTAATATGTTCTTCAGTGGCCATATTATCACTTGTGTAACGATAAATAAGTCTATCTAAATAAGCTGTCATGGCAACAGGTAACAGCAAATTATCTGGCTCACCTAAAATAGATTCTTTTAAGTAAGATTGAGTAATTTTATTAATATTAGGTTTTTCCTCATAAAGACTTGAAAGTGCATAAATAAATTCTGGTAAGTTGTATTTATAACCTTGTTGTTTCGCGTATATAATAGCTTTTTCTGCTGTTTCTTTAGCATGAGAATAATCGTCAACAGAAGAATAAAGTAAACACTTAAAAGTAAGCAATTGTAATCGTTTACCTGCTACATTTTGCCATTCTTCATTGAGAGAACGTTCATTTGCATCTAAAGCTTGTTTCAATAATAATTTATTATTAGGAGAAACAATGGGTTGCTCTTTATCAATCTTTTGCAAAATTACCATTGCCGCTTCATACGCATGAGAACCTTCTTTTTGAACGGGTAATGGTAAATTCATCATATTTTTACTGTGCTCAATAAAAGCCGCTTGATTATAGTTTGCTGTATGAGTTTCTATGGCATATCCGAGCATAAGCCCAGTACTGAACTCAAGTGCAGTAGTAATTACAACAGCTCCACCTAACATACCAAAGCCACCACTTGCAATTGCACCACCACCTAAAAAGGCTAGACCTGTTTTAGTAGCCACCGCACCAGAATATCCCAAAATATTACCGATTGTTGAACCAATAACGCTGGTTGAGCCAGCAACCAAAGGACTTGCTAGTCCTCCAGAAAAATAAACAATTGCGCCAACAATGGCTGCTCCTATGAGAGCATTGATCACTGTACCCCATCCTAGTGATTCCGTGTAGAAAGATTCAAAGGTGGCATATTCTGTGGCTGCATTCACATTACTAAAAACACTAAATATCATGACTAATAAAATAACTCTCTTCATTTGGCAATCTCCGCCAACATTTTTAGTTGAATGACTTGTGATTCAGCATCCCCAACAATAATTTGTACATCAGGTTTTGTTTTCGTGAGTAACATACGCACATTACTTGGAGGTTCAGTGGTGAAAAAAAAGACAGGTGTACAATCTCTACAAGAAGCTTGTTTATACTGAAGCAGGCTATCAGCATCTCCTTGTAATTTCACAGTATTAAATGATGAGGCACTTTCATAATTCTTACTTTGGATAAGGAAAGTGCTTTTATCTTTTTTTAGAATAACATCCATATCCGTGAGTTGTTTTTTTATACCATCATCGAATTTTTGACCAATGGAAACAACTTCCAAACCATGTGTTTTTGCACTATTGGCAATACGAAGCTCTTGTAAATGTCCTTTCCCCTGATTGCTGTTTACACCAGCAACTTTACGCAATGTCTCCTTGAAGCCGTCAACCCCTGAAAGATTGTGAAACATTTGTTCTGCTTCACTTTTTTCTAACTTGCTTTGATTAACAGCAACTCTCAAATAAGTGTCTTCTAACACCGTTTTTGATAATCCTGATTTCTCAAGCTGGGTGGCTACTTTTGTTAAATCACCAGATTCTGCTATCTGACGAGTTAATTTGACAACTTCTTCCTCAGGTATGGCATGTTCAACTTTACCAAGTAATTTGGCAATAGTCCCAGTAAATGCAGCCGACTCTTGGATGAAGCAAAAGGATAAAATTATTATCCATATAGGTAATAAAAGGAACTTTTTCATATTTCAGAGTCCTTGTTGATGTGAAATGAATTTATGGCAATAAGCTGAGTGTTAATTCAGCTCACTCAGCCCAAAAGCATGTGCCTACCTTATTTTGCTGCTTTTAAAACAACCACAAAAATAACAAGGCATAGCATGATAACGAAAAACAGCTTTATGATTTTCCATAATAAAGAGAAAAATCCAAATTTTTTTACTGGTTTTTGGCGGTAAACCCTAACAGATTCTGTTTTATCAGGGTCACGAACCATGAATCCTAGGAGAAACCCCACAATTGCACCAACCTCTCCAAATTTGAAGAAAGCACCTAAAAGACCGCACATAATGGTACTTACGAATATATACTTAACTCTCCTTAACAAACATCCCACTCTATTTTGAGGAATTTTCTCATATAATTTCCTAGACGCATTCTCGACATCTATGCTTGTTGCAGCACTTGTTGCAGCACTTGCTAAGGTATCTGCTGCTTTTTTAAGTAGTGCCTCTTGATAAGGTTCCATTTATAATCCTCATTTAATGTATGTTGTCATTCATTGTAGTGATTAAACTTTTCTATTAATACGCATACATTTTAATTAGCCGACAGAAAGACGAGAGCCTAAAAAACCTTGCTTTAAAATCAGTAAGTCATGTAGGTATTTCTCAAAAAACATGGTAAAGTTTGAGTCTAAATACCTCTGTTTCTGACGATAGAATACCGAGAGCAGGACGATAGAACTTATAAAATTTCTCCAATAAATTCAAATAGATTTCAACAAACCCACTGGTTATGAAACCATGCAACAGCTAACCGCCGCCCTGCTCAAATACATCCCGATTTATCCCGAAGAAAGCACCCACTACAATCCCTCAGTCACGCGCCACGAATTGCTGCAAAAATTGCAACAAGACACGCAAAAATCTGAGGCAGAAATCTTGCTTTATTTGGCGATGTTAGAACGTCTTTTAAGCAGTGTTGCGGTCTTAAATCCTGAAGCCTTGGCGCAAGCTCAGTGGCAATTTGTTTCTTTTCCCGCACAATTGAATGCGCGTGCATTTTTACAAGTATTTTGTGATAGCGAGCAAAATATCTTAGAGCCGCATTTTTGGCATGTGTCACCGATAACCTCGGCGCACAGACAAGAACAACAGCACAGCTTCTTAAAATATTTAGAACAACAACGGGTTAAAAATCACCAAAATCATGCCGCAAAACCGATACGCCACTGTTCAATTTCAGCGGCATTGATTCGTTTAGATGAGCAATTTTTATTGCATCAACGTAGTGCAGAAGCGATTCGTGATAATAATGGGGAATATAACTTTATTGGTGGGCGTACCAAACTTGAGGATATGGCGTTTTTAAAACAGCTCTCTTTGAGCGAAAAAATAGCCTTACTCGAAAATCCTGCGAATTTACCAAAACAAGTCATTGAAGCCACTTTACAGCGTGAAATCCGTGAGGAAACAACTTTAGAATTCGGACGAGATTATCAGTTTCAATTGTGGAAAACATTACCGCCTTATTGCAAATTATCTGGGGCTTTCTATCGTTATTCCTTCACGGAATATCATTTTCATGTGTATACCTTGTCCTTAACTCAACAAGGAATTTTACGGCTGTTGGCGTTTGAACAAGAAAATCCTCAGTTGTTTTCAAGATTTGATGTTTCAGAATTAACCGAGGAAAAAATAGCTTCAGGAAAAAAAGCCTATTTGGATGCCTTAAAAAGTGCATTCAGCAGTCGTGTAGAATTTGAGGCTGCCTTGCAGCAAATCCCCAATGCTTTTGAAAATAGGTATGCTTCACAAATGAAAGAAATAATCCTGCCGTATAGTTCGCAACACACTTTGCGTTATGGTAAGTTGCGTTATGAAGAGAGACTCAACGTTAATTTTACGGATGAACAATGCCAACTTTTATGCATATTAGGAGCTTATGCAAAAGGATTTAAATTCAATAGATTGGCTGAGAAAGAACTGGGGAGCTTAGCTCATTATCAATGGGTAAAAGTGCTTAATATCGATTTACTGGAAAAAATTAAAGAACTTGCACGACTTTTACAACAAGCAGACTTCCCATTATTAGAACTTGAAGTCATTCATAGTCATTCTGTCGTACAGAATTATGTACGCTTTAGTATTGAGCCAGAGGCTATTTTTTTCGACGAAAAGCACTTCAATTATCAACTAATTAAACCTGATGATAAACATGACTGGCGTATTCAAGTAACACGTCTAGCAATCTGCAACCCATGGGTAAACATTGAAGAGGAAAAAAGTTGTGCATTGGAGGGTAGTTTTGTACAACAGCTCAAAGAGGTGGCATTGGGAAGACTTTCATTTCATAACAACAAAGGACTAGACTCTAATCTTAGAAAACAACTAGATACTGATATTAACCGCTTGGGATTACGCAAATTGGTGCGTATTCAGAATAAAATTTATCGTTTTACTTGTCAGCATATCTTGTAAATTTAGCATTACCGAATTTTACAGTATAAACAAGTCTGTAAACTCGTCTCATTTTCCCTGTCTCAGATAATTTGCTAAAATCACAGGTCTTTCCCCATCCGCAGGTTTTCCCATGTCTCTTTCTCTCAAAGCTAATCATAAAGTTGTCACTGAATATTATCGTGAAATGCAAAAGGCTAGGGAAACTATGCAGTTGCATGAAGGGGCGGTCGCGCCGCATTTTGCGACTTTGCTGCGTTATTGTTTGGGGCAGTCGCCACAATTAACACTTGTTGAGCAATATTCGATTAAGCGTGATGGGCGTAAACCTTTGCGGGCTGATGGTGCGCTGGTTGATAAGCAAACCAATGTTTTGTTGTATGGGATTTGGGAAGCCAAAGATTCTAAAGATAAGCTAGAAAAAGAAGTTAAAAGCAAATTTAAAGATGGCTATCCCGCTGATAATATTCTGTTTCAAAGTCCTGACCAAGTCATTTTATATCAGTATGGCAATGAAATTTTTAATAAGTCGATTACGGAAAACCCTGAACATTTGATTACTTGTTTAGAGCTGTTTTTGAGTTATAAACCGCCCGTTTATGCGCAATGGGAAGAAGCTGTTGGCGCATTTAAAGAAAAAGTGGGCGAATTGGGACGGGCTTTGGTGCTGATTATTTTGGGCGAGCTGAAAACCAATAAGGCTTTTAAAACCGCGTTTCAGAATTTCAGCATTTTGTGTCAGGCAGCGATTAATCCGAATTTGGCACAGTCTGCGGTGATTGAAATGTTAGTGCAGCATTTATTAACAGAACGCTTGTTTCGCACGATTTTCAATAATGCCGACTTTATTAGTAAAAATGTGATTGCGAAAGAAATTGAAAAGGTGATTCAAGCCCTGACTTCAGAGTCTTTTAGTCGTTATGAGTTTCTGAAAAGCTTAGATAGATTTTATGTCGCTATTGAAGAAACCGCGAGCACAATTCACGCTTATAGTCGTAAGCAGGATTTTTTAAATGCGGTGTATGAGAACTTTTTCCAAGGTTTTGCAGTAAAAGTAGCAGATACGCATGGGATTGTGTACACGCCGCAGCCGATTGTTGATTTTATGGTGAATTCGGTGCAAGAAATCCTGAAACGTGAATTTAATCAGGATTTATCTAGTGAGAATGTGCATGTGCTCGACCCGTTTACGGGAACGGGAAATTTCATTTTGCGGGTGATGCAGGAAATTGGGGCGAATACCCATGATTTGAACGTGAAAGAGAAGTTTAAGCATAAGTATGAAAACGAGTTACATTGCAATGAAATCATGCTGTTACCGTATTATATCGCGAGCATGAATATTGAACATGCCTATTATGAATACATGAAGAAATACAAACCATTCAAAGGTATTTGCTTGGTTGACACTTTTGAATTGGCTGAGCCAAAACAAGGGAGATTTAGTTTTGTGCCTGAGAATACGGAGCGTGTAAATTCGCAAAAAGCTGCGCCTATTTTTGTGATTATTGGCAATCCTCCGTATAACGTGGGACAACAGAACGAAAACGATAATAATAAGAATCGGAAATATCCGCATCTCGATGGTGTGATTGAACAGAATTATGCGAAAAATTCTAAAGCGACCAATAAAAATTCTTTGTCAGATGCGTATGTTAAAGCGTTTGCGTGGGCAACAGAGCGTTTACAAGACCAAGAAAATGGAATTATTGCTTTTGTAACCAATAATGGTTTTTTAGATGGGATTGCAACCGATGGAATGCGTAAACATTTAGAGTCTACGTTTGATAAAATCTATGTTTTCGATTTGGGTGGAAATTCTCGTAAAACTGACGATGATTTAGGGAATGTATTTGGTATTCGTGTCGGTGTTGCCATTACGATTCTAGTGAAAAATGGAAAAAACTTATCCGAAATTTGTTATACCCGCATTATGAAAAATGGGAGAAAATCTGAAAAACTTGCTTATTTAAATACAACACGGCATATTTTCAACTTAGATTTACAACACATTGTACCCGACAAGAAAAATAACTGGCTCACAGAGGGTTTAAAAGCCGATTTTGAAACCTTTGCACCCCTCGGCTCAAAAGAAGGTAAGGGCACTGAAAATCAAGCGCAGAGCGTGATTTTTAAAGTATATGGGCGGGGCGTTGCAACCAGTCGTGATGCTTGGGCTTACAACTTCAATTCTGAAGAACTTACCCAAAATATGCTTTCAACTATTGATAGTTATAACGAGCATGTTTTTAAGTTTTCGCGTTTAGAAACTAAGCAAAATATTGATGATTTCGTAACTTATGACGATCATAAACTCAGTTGGAGCCGTGATTTAAAATTAGATTTACAACGTGGCAAATATGCTGAGTTTAAAGCTGAAAAAATCAGGCTTTCTCTCTATCGTCCATTTACCAAAAAGTTCTTGTTTCTTGACAGAATGATGAATGAAGAAGTTTATCAATTTCCTAGTATTTTCCCAACGCCTGAAGCTGAACAAGAAAATCGGATTATTTGTGTCAGTGATAAAGGTTACAGAGCGAACTATGGTGTATTAATAACAAATTTAATTCCAGAACTTCACTTATGTGCAAGTGTTGATGCTATCCAAACGTTCCCCTTCTACATTTACAACGAAGACGGCAGCCATCGCCAAGAAAATCTTACTGACTGGGCATTAAAAGACTATCAAGCCCACTATGCTGATGAAAGTATTAGCAAATGGGATATTTTCTATTATGTTTACGGCTTGCTGCATCATCAAGGCTATCGCGACAAATACGCCGCCAACTTAAAACGCGAACTCCCCAGAATTCCCAAACTCAAAGATTTCTGGAAACTCAGCCACGCAGGCAAAAAACTCGCAGAATTGCACTTAAATTACGAAACCCAAAAAGAATATCCGCTGCAAACTCAAAGCAATGGGCAAATTGATTGGCGCGTCGAAAAAATGCGTTTTAACAAAGAAAAGACCGCGATTAAATACAACGACAGCCTCACATTAAGCGGCATTCCCCCCGAAGCCTTGGAATATAAACTGGGAAATCGCTCGGCACTGGATTGGATAATTGACCAGTACCAAATCAGCACCGACAAACGCAGCGGCATCACCAACGACCCGAATAATCTCGAAGATGAAAGCTATATTGTGAAATTAATCATGAGAATCGTGACGGTGAGCGTGGAAACGGTGGGGTTGGTGCGGGAAATTAGTGGGTGTGAATTGTAAACTGCACCCCTAAATCCCCTAAAGAGGGCTTTAACCTCCCCCTTTGAAAAAGGGGGAAAGCTTAAAGAATATCCTCTACCTGACTAACGCTTAAAACGGCAAATCCAAACGATAGCCGCCCGTATTCGTATTTATGTACAACACTGTTCCCACTGTGCCATCGCTAGGATGCGCCACTGTCACCGCTGCAAGCGTATAAACTTTATCGCTTTGAGAAGTGATGGGTTCATTCAATAAACTAATCGGTGTCCATGTTTGCCCCGCATCAACACTATGCAATATTTGCGTGCTAAACACAGTTTGCGAAGCATATTGCGTCACAAATACCGCATATAAATGATTGGCATCTTTCGGATCAGCCGCCACCCGCAACAGTGGACTATAATCGCTGGGCGTGCCATACATTGCCACCGTTTGCGTTAAACCCGTACTTTGCCATGTTTGCCCTTGATCCGTACTTTTTAATAAATCCACCGCAACTAACAAGGGAAAAACTTCAACAGAATTACTCATCTTCGCTGATAAAACATACAAAACTTCACCCTGCACACCGCCCACAAACACATCATAAGCATCATTCAAGCTAGGGGCGATGCGCTGCCAAGTTTGCGCGGTACGCATAAAAAGTGCGGTTTGCAAGCCGACAAAGTCTCCCGAGAAAACCTTAGTTAATAAGTAGCTGGTATTCAAAGGTGAGAACACCACTTTTGCAATCGAAGGGTACAAGACTTGTTGTGAATCGCTATGTGTTAAACCTTCTTCTTGTTTAAACCACGTATTCCCACCATCTTCACTTTTAAACAAATAATCCACCACACTGAGATAGGCTTGTTTTGAGTCGTAAGGTGAAACCGCAAAATAATACGCACTCGCTGAATAATTTGGATAAACAGACAACACTAATTTACTCGGTGCTGCCCAAGTGTCGCCCTTATTAGCAGAAGTATAAATGTGTCCTGCCTTGTTGGTATAAATGTAAATCCGATCTTGCGCCACTGCCATAGTGCTGATGTCAGTGTCGTAGGCTAAAAAGTCCCGATTCAAAAATGTCCATGTGTCGCCATAATCCGTACTATAAAACGGCATCCGTTGATTATTGGCATAAAGCACATGGGAGAATTGAGAACCCGTCAGCACTGGATTAGCAGACTTATCAACGGGAATCCACTCCCAAGTTTCCCCCGCATTATTACTCTGAAAAGCAATGTTCTGACTCTTACTGCTGGCATAAACCACGCTCGGCTGTTGCGGATTAATTTTTAAATAATCCAAACTCATGCTGGGTAAACCCGTGTTGCGCTGTAACCATGAGCTATTAATTTGTAATTGAAATAACTGTCCCGCATTGGCAGTGCTGATATAAGCATTCGCCCCTTCCGCAGCAATTGCCACCACAGGTTGCGCTTCAGGATTATTTGCCCGAGGAGCTTGCCATGTGCTGCCTTGGTCACTGCTGGTAAATAAGCCCTGTGACGTGCCCAATAACAACAGCGGCTTGCCATTTTGCAAAGTTATACCGAAAACGTGGGTCATATAACCCGTGTCGGACAAGGCTTGATTATTGACTTTAACCGTGCTGGTTTGCCATGTTTTACCCGTGTCATCCGTGCGATGTAGTTTCACCAAACCATCACTATAGGAGGTGAGATACAGAATATTAGGATGGTCGCCTTCAAACGCGAATCCTGTGGGAGCACTTATCATTTCGGGAACAGGTAATACTTGCCAAATTTTGCCACGATTGGTACTAAAAACGAGATTGGAATGATCCAGTGCGAATAAACGTTCAGGGTCTTGCGGATGCAAATACAAAGCTTGAAGACTGTAACCATCATAAGCATTATTCGATAAGCCATCGGAATAGCTTTGCCAAGAATTCCCCGCATCATTGCTGACATAAATTCCATGACCGAAAGAGGCTGCATAAACAATATTAGAATCCGTGGGATGAACCATCACGTCAGAAATACGTTTGATGGTCAAACTCCGCCCATAACCGCCTGTCGTATAAGCTTGAATCCCGACATCACTACGCACCCAATTTTTTCCGCCATCGCTGCTTTTCGACAATACGCTGGTTTCTCCTCCAGAACTCTCAATCGCTGCATAAAGGATATTGCTATTTTTCGGGTCGATTGCCAAACGATTCCATGCACCGCTGGCTTTAGGGCTGACCTGCGTCCAACGATAATAATGGGCATTGTTGGCAACACTGCTGGGAAAAGAAAGGGCGGTTGTGGGAACGGGAGTGCTAGGAGTAGGCGTTGAAGGTGTGGGCGTGGATGAACTGCTATCACCGCCACCCCCGCCGCAGGCGGTGAGACTACACAATATCAGTATAAAACTCGAAATACGTAGCATTAAAACTCCTGAGTGCTTAAGACTATTCAAACTGCATTGTAGTTGAAATAAATTCCTTGTAAAACTTGGCAGTTTGCCATACTAACGTAGCTTTCTAATCCGAATTGCCTACTTTATAATAGACAATTGATTGCTAAGGACAGGACTCAAACATGGCAGTGCTCCGTTGTGCAAGTTGTGGATATTTGCGAGAAGTTGGAAATCAGTACATTGACAAAACTGTTGCCTGTCCCCTCTGCAAAAAAGCGGCGGTCGTGCATGAAACCGTGGTACTGATTCAAAAATTAAACGAAAGAATCGCGCAACTGAAACAAATAGCTGTCGAAGCCAACGCGAAAGCCGCCGCTACAAATCCTGAAAGTTTGGTGAGTTTATTTAATACTTTTAATCAAACCCCCGCTCCCAAATCAACACCAGCTAAAACGCCCGCCGCCAAAACGCCCGTTAAAAAATTAGATAAAGGCTATGCCTTTGCCAATGAAAAAGATTTTCCGTTTGAAAATAATCTGAGCAGCTTGCAACACTGGTTCAGCAGCCGTCGCATTACGTTGACGCTGGAAGATGCAAAAATGGATATTTCGGGATATTTTGACGAGGTTGCCGTTGAATTGGGCGATAATTACGCGTTGTTCAGTAAATTAATTGCATCGATTAAACGCCAGCAACTCACAGAAAAGCCCACAGTTCGCGTATCTTTCAAAGGTTATGCTGAAGCTGATATTAAGAAAATAAAAGCTTTTGTCGAATTTTTATACAAATGTGCCTTTATTGCGCGTTACAATCTCGACCAAAAAACCAAAGACGCGCTGTATTTATCCTTGCAACCCGCCCGCAAAATTGTCAATTTTTTCAATGGCGACTGGCTGGAATGGTATGTGTTTATGAAAGTGACTTCGTTGCTCTGGGAACGTAAGTTAAACTTTGGTTATTTTCGTAGTGGGAAAATTAGCTTTGAAAACAATGAGCACAACGAAATTGATTTGTTCTTTCTGATAGAAAACAAAATTCCATTGTGGATTGAATGTAAATCAGGCGAGTTTCGGGATTCGCTGCATAAATATCAACAATTACGCAAGCGTTTGAATTTGAGCAAAGCCCAAGCGATGCTATTTGTGCTGGGCATCAGTGCAGAAGAAGCCGAGGCTTTAACCCAATCTTTTGATATTACCATTGTGAACGAGTCCACCTTTTTGACACATTTACCGCGCTTTCTCGCTGAATAAGCGCGGTAGCCGCATTTATTCAGGCTCTGAAGTCTCCAAAATTTCTTCTTCGTGCACAATGATAACCTCAAGGTGCATTCCCGAGACCTTCACAATTTTCACCCGCGTACCCTCAGGACAGTCTTCGCCTTCGACGCGCCAAAAACTGCCATCAATTTGAACCTTGCCCATCCCATTAATAATTGGCTCAACCACGGTAAACACGCGCCCCAAATATTGCACGGTGCGCTCGTTTAACAAGGGTTGTTCGCTTTGAATGGGATTTTTTGCAAAATAGGCTCGCCCCAAAATCACAGAAATCAGCGCGATGATTGAATAAATAAATAATTGAGATTCAAAACTAAGATAAGGCATAAACATCACCAAAAAACCCAAGGCAATGGCAGCAATCCCAGTCCAGATAAAAAATGCACCAGGCAATAAAATCTCTAAAATGAGCAACATGCTGCCAAATGCCCACCAGTGCCAATAAGTTGGATGAAGAAATTGCACTGAAATGCTCCTTTAGCTTGGGGTCTTGATATTGGACGCTTTGGGAACCACAATTTCTGAGTCCTTTTCAGCCGCTTGTTTTTTATTAAAAATTTCCTTCGCAATTTCAGAAATTCCCCCCAAAGAGCCGAGCATACTGGAGGCTTCCAAAGGCATCAAAATCAGCTTTTGATTGTCCGCACTGGCAATTTTCCCCAAAGCATCAATGTATTTTTGCGCCACGAAGTAATTAATTGCCTGAATATTGCCGCGCGTAATCGCTTGAGAAACCATCATCGTGGCTTTGGCTTCGGCTTCGGCTAAACGTTCACGGGCTTCTGCATCGCGAAACGCAGATTCACGTCGCCCTTCAGCCTCTAAAATCATCGCTTGTTTTAAACCTTCAGCATCCAAAATCGCGGCTTGACTCGAACCTTCTGCCTGCAAAATTTCCGCTTGCCGTTTACCTTCCGCTTCCAAAATGCTGGCGCGTTTGTCACGTTCTGCCTTCATTTGCCGCGCCATAGAATCGACCAAATCTTTGGGGGGCGAAATATCTTTGATTTCAATCCGCAGGATTTTCATGCCCCAAGGATTGGTGGCATCATCCACCACGCGCAACAATTGGTGATTGATTTCATCACGTTTCGAGAGCAATTCGTCCAGCAACATCGACCCCATCACCGTCCGAATATTGGTCATGGTGAGATTTAAAATCGCGCTGGTTAAGTCACCGACGCGATAAGCCGCCTCGGCAGAGTTAATCACTTGGAAAAACACCACGCCGTCCACCCGAATCATCGCGTTATCGCGGGTAATGACTTCTTGCGAGGGCACTTCCATGACTTCTTCTTTCATGCTCAATTTTTGACTGACGCGGTCAAAAAACGGCAGGATAAAGTTTAAACCGGGGCGCAAAGTACGGGTGTATCGCCCAAAACGTTCTACGGTATATTCCATCCCCTGGGGGACAGATTTGACACTCATCAGCACAATTACGATTGCCAATAAGAGAAAAATCCCAACGAAGGTTGCAATGCCTAAAGCTCCAGCCATTATCTATTCTCACTCTCGTATTAATACTAAGTTTAAGTTATAGCATTGAATAAGTTATTCAGGTTTTATAACATTTTAGCGCATTAATGTTAATGCTTGTCATTAAATCCTCATAATAACGTGGATTTTATGTGAAGCGAACTATGCGTCAACCCACTAATAAGGATTAAAGATAAAGACTTAATCTTAAAATCCCTATTTTTTAGGGTTTAGGAATATTTCTAGTATAGCGTGGGAAGTTTTGCAGATGTGCCTAGGCGGGAGTATTGAATCTTTAGAGGGGTAGAGGCAGTTTTGATAATTGTCAGATCGTGTAAGAAACCGTCATATCTAACTAAAAATTCACAGGATTAACATATTTTCAGAATTGAAGAATAAAGCCTGCTTAATTCGGATAATCCTGTGAATCCTGATTTAGCGCATAAAATAAATTAGCTAAAATGCTTATCACTTTTATTCTTCTAAAGTCAGTATTTCAGGCTGTTGTATGTGATTACCCCGTTGAATCCGCATCACTTCAGGTAAATGACGCAAATGGCGCATGATATTTGCCAAATGCAAACGATCACGCACCAAAATTTGAAAACGTAAACTACCCGCGCCGCGCTTTTCTGTACTATAGCCATGTACCGCCGAAATTTCCGCCTGCATCTCTGATAAAGCTGAGGCAACCCGCGCCAACACACCCATACCATCCCGCACATCAATGCGAATTTCAATCACAAAGCTGCCTTTGGTTTGACTTTCCCACGCCACAGGGATAATTTTTTCAGGTGAGTTGATTTTAGCGTAGTGTTTACAGTGTAAGGTATGGATTTCAATACCATTACCGTCAGTCATAAAACCTAGAATTTTATCACCTGGAATTGGATTACAACAATTGGCATAATTCACCAATGAACCTTCTGTGCCACGAATTAACAAGGGTGTCGGTTCAGTATTAGTCGGGGCATTATTTAAAATAGCTTCAAGTTGGCGAACCACAATCAATGCCATGCGATAACCTAAACCGATGTCACTGTAGAGCTTATCCATATTTTCAAGCTGCAAGGTTTGGAGCATGAGTTGTTTTTGTTCGGGACTCACTTTTTCAAACGCAATTTGATGCAAGCTTAATTCTTTTTCTAAAATCCGTTTGCCCAGTTCTAATGCCTGTTCTTGCTTCATATTCTTCAAATAGTGGCGAATATGATTGCGGGCGCGGGGTGTGACTGCGAAATCTAGCCAATTTGCACTGGGGTGTGACCATTCCGCCGTGGTAATTTCCACGGTTTGCCCACTCACCAAGGGCACTGAGAGCGCGGTGTAATGACGGTCAATTTTCACTGCAATGCTGTGATTACCCACATCGCTATGTACGGCATAGGCAAAGTCAATTGCAGTCGCACCATTGGGTAAATGTAAAATTTTCCCTTTCGGGGTAAATACATAAACTTCGTCAGGAAATAAATCGCGCTTGACATCTTCCAAAAATTCGAGCGAATCAGAGGCATTTTTTTGAACTTCGATTAAATCCCGCAGCCATGCACTGGCACGTTGCCGCGCTGCATAATTGGTAGAGTTTTCGTGTTGCAATGCAACTTCTGGATTTTCTTCGAGTTTATATAACCAATGGGCAGCAATCCCTTTTTCCGCAAATTCATCCATCGCGCGGGTGCGAATTTGCACTTCAATCGGATAATCGTGATAGCCCATTAATTGGGTATGTAACGATTGGTAGCCATTTTTCTTGGGAACTGCGATATAGTCGCGAAAATATTTAAAACTGGGGACATATAAACCGTGAATAATACCGAGACTTTTATAACATTCATCGAGGGTATCAACGATCACTCGAAAGGCATATAGGGAGGTAACTTCTTGAAAGGAATGGCGGCGATTGGGAGATTTCGGGTTTTTTTTTTCCAACATCTTGCTATACACGCCATAGCAAGTTCGCTCGCGTAATACCACTTCCGCTTGCGGCATTTGTCGTTCTTGAAAACGTTTTTGAATCGTGTTGTGTAAGTCTTGCAATAAGTCCTGACGTTGTTCGCGTAATAAGCGCAAATGCTTGGTTAAAACTCGATAACGATGCGGATACAGGGTTGCAAAACTCAGTTCTTCTAAACGCACGCGAATGCCGTTCATGCCCAAACGGCGGGCTAAAGGGGCATAAATTTCGAGGGTTTCCCGCGCAATACGGCGTTGAGATTCAGGTTTCATCACCCCAATGGTTTGCAAATTATGCAGCCGATCCGCCAATTTAATAATGATAACGCGAATATCACGATTCATCGCCATCAGCATTTTGCGGAAACTTGCCGCTTGGGCTTGCTCGCGAGATTCCATCGGCATTCGTGTTAATTTACTAACCCCATCAACCAATTCAGCCACTTCTTCGCTAAATTGTTCGCCGAGTTGTTCTTTACTAATCGGGGTGTCTTCAATCACATCATGCAGTAAAGCCGCCATGACAGTCTGCGAGTCCATACGCATTTCTGCAAGAATGTGCGCGACTGCAATCGGATGAAAAATGTAGAACTCGCCTGAGAGACGTTTTTGATGTTCATGGGCTTCCGCGCTGAATAAATACGCACGATAAACCGCGCCGACCTGAGTGGGTTCCAGATAAGATTCTAGAACATTACACAAGTCGCTGGAAAGAATACGTCGCCTAGGCGGCCCTATCATACTGTCATCGGACATGGAAGCTCACTACTAACGATTACTAACTATTGCGTGATCCATCGTGATGATGGGCTTTGTCAATTTTGTCGATATTGTCACGGTTAATTTTCCCTTCGGAAATTTCGCGTAATGCCAACACAGTGACTTTATCTTTTTCGGGGGGAACAAATGCAGTTGCACCCATGGAAAGTTGGCGGGCGCGTTTGCTTGCCAACAGCACTAAGTTAAAACGATTATCCACATGTCTCAGACAATCTTCTACAGTTAAGCGTGCCATAGTTTCCCTCTCATAATGATGGGTTATAAATAATGTTGAATGGGAGTTCCCGCTGTGATTAATATCACTCAGCAACGGGTAATTTTACCTAACTAGGGGATTTCTTTCACTAAAATAAATCTTTAGGGAGTCACTATTAAGTGCATTTACAGCAAGTGAACAAGGCTGCGTGAGGAAACGTCCTGTCATAAGCGTTATCGCAATGCATTCCTTTATTGCGCTATGCAGCATTTTATTAAGTCTAAATCAATTACAAGGGTTTTGCCAAGTCATTTTACAAAATAATTACAAAAAACCTTATTTTTTCCAAAAGCTTAATACTAAGTATTCATCTGAGTTCGATGTTAGCGAAAATTTATCATCTTGATTTGAATCTTAAATGGGAGCTTTTAGGCTTTGAAAATGACGTAGTTGTCTGAATCAGAATTTACAGGATTAAAGGATTTTCAGAATTGAAGAAAAAAGCTTAACTATTTATTGTATTAGGGGTTAATCCTGCTTAATTCGGGTAATCCTGTAAATCCTGATTCAGACAATAACTACAAACGCTATACTTCGCCATAATCCAAGCCGCGTTTTAACCAGCGTTGGATTAAAATTTCACAATTTTCAGGGTAATTAATCAATAAATGTTCTGCCACTTGTTGCACTTCATGTAACAAAGCCTGATCGCGCTGCAAATCCGCCACTTTCAGGGTAAACACGCCCGTTTGTCGCGTGCCAAGCATTTCACCAGGACCGCGCAATTCTAAATCGCGTTGTGCAATTAGAAAGCCGTCGCAAGTTTCGCGCAGGGTGGCAAGCCGCGATTTTGCGGTTTCTGACAGCGGAAATTGATACAACAACACACAAAAGCTATTCACCGCGCCACGCCCCACTCGCCCGCGCAATTGGTGCAATTGTGCCAAGCCCAAACGTTCTGCATTTTCAATCACCATTAAACTCGCGTTCGGCACATCCACCCCGACTTCAATCACCGTGGTTGCCACTAAAACATCCAGCTCGCGTTCTTTAAATGCCTGCATTTGCTCAGCTTTATCTTTGGATTTAAGCTTGCCGTGCACCAGCCCAATGCGCAATTCTGGTAAAGTTTCACGCAGCATTTCCGCCGTATTCGCCGCCGCTTCGTATTGCATCACCTCAGATTCATCAATCAGCGTGCACACCCAATACGCTTGTCGCCCTTCCAAACAAGCATGGCGAATGCGCTCGATAATTTCCCCGCGCCGCGCACTGGGAATCACCACGGTTTGGATTGGCGTGCGCCCTTTGGGCAGTTCATCAATAATCGAAGTGTCCAAATCCGCATAAACACTCATCGCCAAAGTGCGCGGAATCGGGGTGGCAGTCATGATTAATTGATGTGGCGATTGACCCGATTGCAGCCCTTTATTGCGTAAAGCTAAGCGTTGGTGCACCCCGAAACGGTGCTGTTCATCGACAATAATCAACCCCAATTTGGCAAAATTCACGGTTTCTTGAAACAAAGAATGCGTGCCGATGGCAATTTGACAGTCGCCGCTTGCGATTTCTTCCAAAGCTTTAACGCGTTGAGTTTTGCGTAAACTGCTGCTTAAGCCACTGATTTTAATTCCTAAAGGTGTCAGCCAATGGCTAAATACTTGTAAATGCTGTTCGCTGAGCAATTCAGTGGGCGACATAATCGCCACTTGATAACCCGCTTCAATCGCTTGCAAGGCACTGAGGGCTGCAACAATGGTTTTTCCCGAACCCACGTCGCCTTGTAATAAACGCTGCATCGGGCGCGTGAGCTGTAAATCTTGTTGAATTTCTTGAAAAACTCGTTGTTGCGCCCCCGTCAGCGTAAACGCTAAATTGTTTAATAATTGCGGAATTAACAGCTGAGAATTGGCTAAAATCGGGGCTTGAGCCAGTTCTACCCGATGTCGCAAACTGCGTAAACTCAGATGATGGGCGAGTAATTCTTCAAACGCTAAACGACGTTGCGCAGGATGTTGTCCCGTGCCTAACGCTGCCAGTGGCGTATTTTTAGGCGGTTGGTGTAAGAAATTTATCGCCTGCATTAAGGGCATTAATTGTTGTTGTTGCAGCAGGAAAGCGGGTAACTTTTCGGGTAAAGGATGGAAATCAAGGGCTTGTTGCACTAGACCACGTAATAATTTTTGGGAAACTTTGCCCGTGGTCGGATAAATCGGGCTTAAATGTTGGGCGATTTCGGGCGCGGGATTGGCATCACTGAGAATGTGATATTCAGGATGCACGCATTCCAAACCGTAATAACCATCACGCACTTCGCCAAAACAATGCAGCACGCTACCGATTTGTAATTGTTTGATTTGTGCGGGGCTAAAATGAAAGAAGCGCAGAACAATCGCGCCAGTGCCGTCGTTTAACAAACACAGTAAGCTGGATTTTTTACCTGCTTTAATTTCGACATTTTGCAGCGTGCCTGCAAATAAGGCGGGCGCGCCTGCTTGTAATTCGCCCAAGCTCAGTAATTGCGTGCGGTCTTCGTAGCGCGTCGGCAAATGCAGCAACATATCTGCAACGGTTTCAATGCCTAAGTTTTTGAGTTGCGCGGCAATCCATGTCCCGACCCCGCGTAAACTCGTAATCGGGACGTTCATGATTTACGGCAACACCAGCACGGCATCCATTTCGACCTGTGCACCGCGTGGCAAGGCAGCAACGCCCACGGCTGCGCGCGCAGGATACGGTGCTTGGAAATATTGCGCCATGATTTCATTGACCAAGGCAAAATTAGCTAAATCGGTTAAAAATACATTGAGTTTGACGGTGTCATTTAATGAACCGCCTGCCGCTTCAGCAACAGCACTTAAGTTTTTGAATACTTGGTGAATATTGGCTGCCATATCGCCATCATTCATAGTCATGGTGGCGGGCACAAGCGGAATTTGTCCTGAAATATAAACAGTTTTATCGACTTTAATGGCTTGAGAATACGTGCCAATGGCTTGGGGTGCATTTTCGGTGTGAATAATTTCACGGCTCATCTGAAAACTCCAGTAAGAAATGGGATAACTGGGGTTGATTTTCGCAGATTTGCGGCTTTGGCAATAGGGGGCGGGGTGAGAAATCTTTGCGTGAGTTAAAACTGCGCCCCTCTTTAGAGAGCAGAGGCTCAAAGTCGCTTTAAAGAAAGCCCCCAACCCCCTAAAGGGGGCTAAAGACAAAATATTAAAGCGGTTTTAAGTCCCCTTCAGGGGATTTAGGGGCGCAGTTAAGTTTTAAAGCTTACTTCAATTTCAGATCAAAGCTTTGTAAAGCTCCTTTCACTTCCACTTCGATGAACTTCTTCTTGTCATGGGCGCATTTGCCGCCGTCGAATTTGAAGCTGTCGGCTTCCATATCAACACAGAAGGTATGATTTGCATCATCGCCACCGATAGAAATATCACCACTTTCGGAAGTGCCGTACACATAGTAATAATGCTTGGTGAGTTTTTCACTCAACACCATTTCACATTCGCCCGCTTTGATGTCCGTCCAACCTTGAGAAGTCCATTGTTTGTCGGCATCGTCGGTGCTGTAAGCCACGGCTGCGGATAATTCAATACTGGTTTTATTACAAATCTTCAGACCTTCTTCAGCCGTGCCCTTTTTACCTTTCTTGACTTCTTCTACAGGCTTGGCAGCTTCAACAGGTTTCACATCAGCGGGCTTGGTTTCTGTGGGCTTAGCAGCTTCAGCGGGTTTAACATCAGCAGGCTTAGTTTCTGCGGGTTTGGCAGCTTCAGCGGGTTTAACATCAGCAGGCTTAGTTTCTGCGGGTTTGGCAGCTTCAGCGGGTTTAACATCAGCAGGCTTAGTTTCTGCGGGTTTGGCAGCTTCAGCGGGTTTCGCATCAGCAGGCTTGGTTTCTGCGGGTTTAGCAGCTTCAGCGGGTTTCACGTCAGCAGGCTTGGTTTCTGCGGGTTTGGCAGCTTCGGCGGGTTTAACGTCAGCCGCTTTGGTTTCTGCGGGTTTAGTAGCTTCGGCAGGTTTAACATCAGCATAAGCTGAGGTCCATGTCAGTCCTGCTAACATCAGTGCAACGGTGATGGTTTTGTATTTATTGGGCTTCATCGATGTATCCTTCTGATATGATCCGAATGGGTAAGAGTTTTGGAAATCAAAGTTTAATTAGGTGTTTTGCACATCACTCCCGCTTTATTTTTATAGAGGGGGAATTAAACTCAGGAATGCTGTGGCAAGCTTTGTTCCAAACTCCTTGCTAAATTTAATACACTGCTTTAAAGATTGCCAGTGTTATTCAGACGAAGCCTTGCTCAACTGAAAATTAAAAATTTAACTGAGCACTTTAGCTTTTGGAAAATGGCTTTAAAATTCTTTTATAATGATGGAGTTAGCTTGTATTTTAAGTTTAAATTTTATTTGGAAACAGGTGGTTTTAATTTGTATCCCTGTTCAAGCTAGACTAAGATAGAATATCTATTGAAGATTGCGACATACTTTTCATTAATCCTTGATTTGAAAGATTTCACACCGTGAGTAAAGACAGCCAAGTTGTTTCCAAAGTCCCCAATTTTCAACGCCTAGTGGGCGAGAGTGATCAAGCTTTTCGTGAACGCTTAGATGAGCGCGTCGCCTATGTCGCGGGCAAAGCTAAATTGCAAGCGGATACCTATGATGTTGAAAAGAGTTTTTATCCCGTGTCGATTCATTGGGATACGTGGGTAAAGCCATTTGAAGAGAAATTACAAGGTGTCTTTTATCTAGACACTGATGCCAAAACGATTCAAGCTTTATGTCAATCGGGGGCAGAACACCCAGTGGTTGTTTATTTGGGTTTTGATAATGGCAGTGTGCCGATTAAATACATGAAAACTCATATGTTAAATGCGGATGAAACTGCGGAAGTTAAAGAAAATTTTAAAATTAATAGCAAAGGGATACGTTTTACTAAAATTGGATTAAATATAGGTGATGTGGAACACCCTTTGCGGCATTATGATGATGAACAACTGTGGAAAAAATTACAGGGCGTTGTGAAAGATTCGGGAATGAATGAAGCAACGGAAGCCTGTCGAACCTATTTGAGCAGCCCTACATTACAGCATTATCGTAGCGATGTCACAGAACGCTTGATCGCAATTCGCCAAGAAGAAACCTCGCAACGCTTGGAACGTCCCTTTTATTTATTAATTATAATGTTGGGAACAGGCGTGTTGGGTGGAGTGTTTATTTTATTAGGCATGTGGGTCGCAGCCTTGCTCACGCACGGCAAGGCAGAATGGACAGCAATGCACTGGTTTCCTGTGGGGCTGGGTGTTATTTTGGGTATGCTCACAGTATATTTCCAATTCGGTAAAACTTCATATCTCAAAGATTTTATTAAGGAAGACGTGATTAAGACCTTGATTAAGAAATCATAAAATACATAACTTCCCCCTTTCAAAGGAGCGGAACTGAGTTATGTTTTTTAAGCATTACTGCATTATTATAAAATAATAGCCAAAGGAGGCATTCATGACAGATGCTGTGCTGTATCAACAGGACGGTCATATCGTGACGTTGACGCTTAACCGCCCAGAAACCCGCAATCCCATTTCCGAAGATGAAACCATCGAGGCTTTATTAGCCGCCTGCCAACGTATTAATCAAGATGCCAATGTGCGGGTGGTCATTCTCACGGGCGCAGGCACAGCATTTTCCTCGGGCGGCAATGTTAAAGATATGCGCGATAAACGCGGCATGTTTGCAGGCGACGCGCTCCAAGTCCGCAAAGGCTATCGCCAAGGCATTCAACGCATTCCGCTGGCAGTTTACGAGTTGGAAGTACCTGTGATTGCGGCGGTCAATGGCGCAGCCGTCGGCGCGGGTTGTGATTTAGCGATGATGTGCGACATGCGCATTGCAGCGCGTAGCGCATTTTTTGCAGAAAGTTTTGTGAAAGTGGGCATTATTGCAGGCGATGGCGGCGCGTGGTTATTACCACGTATTATTGGCATGTCACGAGCCAGTGAAATGGCATTCACGGGCGAAGCTGTTGATGCAATGACAGCATTGGCGTGGGGCATGGTTTCGGAGGTGGTCGAGGATGCAGAATTGCTCACCGCTGCTCAAAAACTGGCAGCACGAATTGCAGTCAATCCCCCCGACGCACTGCGTATGACTAAACGTTTATTGCGGGAAGGGCAGCATACACGTCTTAGCAGTTTGTTAGAATTGTCTGCGGCAATGCAAGCGATTTTGCACCAAACGCAAGATCATGCCGAAGCTGTCGATGCTTTGCTTTCCAAACGACAACCGCAATTTCAAGGGCAATAAGTTCACAGCGCACTATTTGAACGGTGATGGAGAAAATTAATGGCTCGTCGTAGAAGTAATTTTATTGATGATATGGCAGAAATGCTAATGATGTTATCTCAAATACACTGGGGAGTTGGACTGATTTTCACGATAGTTTCAGCATTTAGCTTTTTTGTTTTATTTCCGTCATTTCTCCCTCAGCCAAATCCCACGCCATTAATTACTCAACTGAGTTCGCCCATTACTTCCATATTACTATTTGTAATCAAGCTGATGGGTATTTTATTCACAGGTTCATTTAGCATTGCCACGTTGGTAGCCTTGTTTCGTCGGAAAGCATAATTATTTGTCTGAATCAGGATTCACAGGATTTTCAGAATTAAAGAAAAACTTCAATTATTGCATTGGAAGTTAATCCTGCTTAATTCGGATAATCCTGTGAATCCTGATTCAGACAAATATAATTCTTAATTTTTGGGAAACAAGCGAACGACAAAAGCCGTGACTTCAAAAAGCAAGCCCAGCTGATAAGACGTGTTATAATCGGGAAATGAACTTCAAAGATCAACTTTGCAAGCAAAGTCGTGTAGAATTGGTGCCGAGGAAAGGACTTGAACCTTCACGGGGTTACCCCCACTAACACCTGAAGCTAGCGCGTCTACCAATTTCGCCACCTCGGCACTTTTAAGACTGTGAATACTAACTAACGAGAATAATTTTGTCAATGAGAAAATCAAAAAAATCCATTCCCAGCAGCGATCCTTTCCAAAAGCGGGAGGCGGAGAAGTATGAACGCCCCATCGCCAGCCGTGAACACATCATGGCACAACTCACTGAACTCGGCGCACCGATGCGCATGAATCGTATTGCTGAGTGTTTAAAACTCAGTGATGAAGTGGATTTGGAAGCGTTACGTCGCCGCTTGAAAGCCATGGAGCGTGATGGGCAACTCATCCGTAATCGGCGCGGGGAATATGGTCTTGCCAAGAAAATGGACTTGGTACGGGGGCGATTAATTGGACATCCTGACGGCTTCGGTTTTTTAGTGCCTGATGATGGCAGCAGCGACCTGTTTATGAATGAAAAGCAAATGCGTAGTTTGATTCATGGGGATCGCGTGCTTGCAAGCATTGGTGGGATTGATCACCGTGGGCGGCGTGAAGGGATTGTGGTCGAAGTGTTAGAACGCAATACGCAAGAAATTGTCGGGCGTTATTTCCAAAAAAGTCAGCATGTGGGCAGTGTTGAACCGAATAATCGACGCATCAATCACACTATCATCGTGCCCAAAGGCGAACAAAATGGCGCAGTGGATGGTCAAATTGTCGTCGTGCGTTTATTAGAACAACCCAGCAGCCATCAGCCACCCGTTGGACAAGTGATTGAAGTTTTAGGCGATCACCGTGCGCCTGGCATGGAAATCGATATTGCGATTCGCGCCCATGATTTACCTCAAACTTGGTCGCCTGAACTGCTCAAAGAAATTGAAAAGCTGAAACCTGAAGTGCCTAAATCGGCATGGGAAGGACGTAAAGATTTACGTGAAACGCCTTTGGTCACTATCGATGGCGACGACTCCCGCGATTTCGACGACGCAGTGTATTGTGAACCACGCGGCAAAGGTTGGCGTTTATTAGTCGCCATTGCAGACGTATCATCTTATGTGCGCCCCAATACTGCTTTAGACAAAGAAGCACAAAATCGTGGAACTTCGGTGTATTTCCCCAGTCGGGTGATTCCGATGTTGCCTGAAATTTTATCAAACGGCTTGTGTTCGCTGAATCCGCACGTAGACCGCTTGTGTATGGTGGCAGAGTTGTGGATTGATATGCACGGGCGTACCCGTCGCGCTGAATTCTATGAAGCGGTGATGCGTTCAGCGGCACGTTTGACTTATAACCAAGTGGCTGAAGTTTTAGACGGCAAACCCGAAAATTTCCCACACCCGAATTTATTGCCGCAAATCGATAATTTAAATCAATTGTATCGCTTGCTGGCGAAACGTCGTCACAAACGCGGCGCGATTGATTTTGACACCGTCGAAACGCGGATTGTGTTTGACGCACAGCAAAAGATTGAAAAAATCGTACCGGTGATTCGCAACGATGCCCACCGTTTAATTGAAGAAATGATGTTGGCGGCAAACGTTGCCTCGGCGGAATGGTTGTCGGAACGCGAAATTCCGTTCTTATACCGTGTGCACGAAGGCGCAACCGCTGAAAAACTGTCCGAATTACGCAGTTTCTTAAGTGAGCTGGGCTTAAATCTGGGTGGTGGCGATGAACCAGAAGCGATTAATTACGCTAAATTGATTGAAGATATTAAAGATCGTCCCGATGCGCGTTTAATTCAAACGGTGTTATTACGCAGTATGCGCATGGCGATTTATACGCCCGCCAATCAAGGGCATTTCGGCTTGGCTTATGAAGCGTACACCCATTTTACTTCCCCAATTCGGCGTTATCCTGATTTGTTAGTGCACCGTGCCATTCGTCACCATCTCAGCGGCAAACCGATTGAACAATACGCTTATCCTGATGAAGTTCTGCAACATTTGGGTGAACAATGTTCGACCGCAGAACGACGTGCTGATGAAGCGACCCGCGATGCAATCGGTTGGTTGAAATGTGAATATGTGCAAGACAAAGTCGGCGAAATTTACGAAGGCAATGTCACCGCAGTGACTTCATTCGGTTTATTCGTCGAACTCGATGGGATTTTTGTAGAAGGTTTGATTCACGTCACCGCGCTGCAAAACGATTATTATCATTTCGATCCAGTGCATCATCGCTTACGTGGCGAGCGTACGGGTAAAACCTATCGTTTATTTGACCGCCTGCAAGTGCGCGTGGTTCGCGTCAACTTGGAAGACAAGAAAATCGATTTTGAATTAGCACAATAAGAATCAGCAAGTCTGCATCTTGTATGACTTGCCAGTTTTTATATCTTCAAATGCGGGTGCAAGCCCGCGTGCAACATTAGATGATGACCAGCCGCAATACTCTGTCAGCCAGTGAAACCCCGAGCACGGGATAGAAGAATATAAACAGCACGCAGCTAAACATCGCGATGGCTGCGATAAACATTTTCACTAAGACGGGACGTAATTGTGCTTTGATTTCGCGCTCGATTTCTTTCTTGGCAAGTCCTGCAATCGAATCAATCTCAAACTGACTGAGACGGGTTTGCATGTCCTTATCAATGATTAAGCCTTTGGTTAGGTTTGCTTTGAAATCAGCAGAGAGGGTAATCTTTTTCAGTCCTTTTGCCGCAAGTTTCTGCGCAATCTGTAAACCAGACCACATGCTGAGGATGACTAACACGAATAAAAGCAGGAAGCGGGAAACTTTCCAGTAATTAATGGAATGAATAAATTCCCAAAAGAAATAGAGAAATATGCCAAAACCGAAAGCAAGTGAAATAACCACTGCGATGACTTTGCCAATTGATTTTAGACTGGGGATATTTTTCATGAATTGTCTAGTCCTTAAGATAGGAAACTAGGCACTATTCCGAGATTAGGTGCAGAGAACTCTGCTACCATCTTATGGAAGGTTGGTAGCGGGGGCAGGATTTGAACCTACGACCTTCGGGTTATGAGCCCGACGAGCTGCCAGACTGCTCCACCCCGCATCCATGTACATCTAAGTAAGATGCACATAATATAGACTCCCCCCTTAGCTGTCAAGCATTTTAAATAAAATATTACAATTAAATTCTAATTTCATGAATAATATAATAAATTTATTTAATACTTTTGAAATTGCGCCCTCGTTTTTAATGTAGACCCTCAGTTATTTCTAGGTTTATATCCCGAAAAATCTGAATCTATCAATCAAGACACTTATTAAATCTTAAAAAATGCCGCGTCATAATGCTACATCACTCAGTATTTTCCTAAATAATTAGGGATTGGCATGTTTCTTGTGTGTTCAATTCCAGAAGCTGGGTATATTTTATAGCGATATTATCCTATAAACTATATGTTTTATAAAACAACTAAAGTCATACACTGTATAAGTTTAATATTATTATCAGGGTAATAACGTGAAATAGTGTTTTGCATGACTCAAGATATTTGTTTCTAAGTCAGGTACTCACATTGACCGTGTATTTGATGAATGCTTACGTTATGATGTACATGTTTCTGAAAAGCTTATATGTGCGTGCGCTAGTATTACTAGTAAAGTAAGTTAGAGTAGAATCTACAAGAATGAACCTGCACGTTTAATGACAGCGTATGTATGATTAAACGCCACTTATATTATTTTAAATAAGGCGAGCTGTTAGTCAGGATTGTGGCAAGAAGTATGCAGTTTAATCGAAGGCGGTTTGCCATAAATTAGAACCTGCTTAAAATAGGCTGCTCAGCACGGCGGGAGAGAATCACAAGTCTAAGGATCATATGTTAATTAATGCAAGATTAGCTAATAAAATAATTGGATTTCATATAAAATTAGCGCAAAAAATTAACCGCGTTTGGTATGTCGCTGTGCAGCTATTTCATCGCACCAGTTTAGAATCTACCAAGACCGCCAGTGGGGCATGTTTCAAACAGTGTCTGAAGATTATAAAAAACCTCCCGTTTATAATGGGACAGTCTGAGTACATAAATCATCATCATGTTCAGTAAACTACTTACATCTCAGAAAAGAACAGAAGAGGACTTGCAGGGGCGTTTTTTTAGCAGAGAAACTCTTCTCTTCCTCATGTTGGGTGGGTTTTTTATTACAAATGCCTTAATTGCGGAGTTTGTGGGGGTGAAAGTCTTTTCCTTAGAGAAAACACTGGGTTTACCGCCTGCCAACTTGCATATTTTGGGGTTTTATCTGTCTTTTAATTTAACCGCTGGTGCGTTGTTGTGGCCACTGGTGTTTGTGATGAGCGACTTAATCAATGAATATTTTGGCAGGCGTGGCGTGCGCCTGTTGTCTTATATGACGATTGGTTTAATTACCTATACTTTTTTGATTATTTTTCTATCAATAAATTTAGTACCTGCAGATTTTTGGATTATCCGCAACACCGAAAATGGTCCGCTGAATATGGAAGTGGCGTTTGGGGCGATTTTTGGACAGGGTTTGTGGATTATTATTGGATCACTGATTGCGTTTTTTATTGGACAGGTGGTGGATGTTGCGGTTTTTTATCAGATAAAGCTTTATACGGGTGAAAAATATCTATGGTTACGTGCCACAGGCTCAACCCTGATTTCCCAATTAATTGATAGTTTTGTGGTGCTGATTATTGCGTTTCACCTCAATCCTTCAACGCACTGGGATTTAAAATTGGTACTTGCGATTGGGATTGCCAAATACATCTACAAGTTTCTGATGGCAATTTTACTGACACCCGTGATGTATTTAATGCACGCTTTAATCGACCGTTACTTAGGCGAGGAACTTGCAGCCCGTCTCAAAGAAAATGCGATGAATAATTAACCTTTAACACACAGCACTTGTTTCAAGGTATGCAAAATACTGACTAAATCTTGCTGATTTTCCATGACTTTATCAATATCTTTGTAAGCCCCTGGAATCTCATCAATCACGCCTTTGTCCTTGCGACATTCCACGCCTTTCGTCTGCTGTTCTAAATCCTGCCTGCTAAAACGACGTTTCGCTTCTGTACGGCTCATTTTGCGCCCCGCCCCGTGTGAACATGAACAAAACGCTTCTGCATTGCCCTTGCCCTCCACAATATACGACTTCGCGCCCATGCTGCCCGGAATAATGCCTAAGTCGCCTGCATACGCCCGAATTGCGCCTTTCCGAGTGAGATAAACTTGTTCGCCAAAATGGGTTTCAATAGACACATAATTGTGGTGGCAATTAATCGCTTCTTGAGTGATGTGAAACTCGGGTAAATCGCGTTGTAAAGCTTTCAACACCAGCCCCATCATTTCCCGCCGATTGGTTAGCGCGTATTCTTGCGCCCAGTGCACCGCTTCAACATAATCCTCAAAATGCTGCGTGCCTTCTTGTAAATACGCAAGGTCGCGGTGGGGCAAGTTTTTAAGATGCACGCCCATATCGGTTTGCGCCAACTCAATAAAATAACGCCCAATCACATTGCCAATGCCACGGCTGCCCGAGTGTAACATCACCCAAACGTCTTGATTTTCATCAATACACAACTCAATGAAATGATTGCCGCCGCCCAAACTGCCCATTTGCTGCACCCAAGTTTGCTGCGGTTTTTTCAGCATTTTGGTGAGTTGTGGATGTTTTTCAAAAATCCGATTTAAGCCTTGTTGCAAAGGTTGACAAGCGGCTGTCAGTGAATTGGTATCACTGTGTTGAATAAAACCCACAGGCACAGCTTTTTCAATTTCGGCACGGACACGATTGAGACTGTACGGCAATTGATGAGCTTTCACTGATAAGCGCAGCGCATTCATGCCACAGCCAATGTCTACGCCCACCGCCGCAGGAATAATTGCGCCCTTGGTGGGAATCACTGAACCGACCGTGGCTCCAATCCCACAATGCACATCAGGCATTACCGCCACATGGGAATGAATAAACGGCAAGTCCGCAACTTGGGTAAGTTGGGTTAATGCCATCGCTTCAATATCATCGGTGTAAATTTTGATGGGCACACGGCTGCTGGTAATTTCTTGTTTAATCGGCATTTTTCGTTCCTAAGCTTTCAACTCGCTTAACAACCACGCAATCATGCGTTCCGACTGCGCGAGGTAACTGCCCCCAAATAAATTGAGGTGATTTAAAATATGATACAGATTATAAAGCACTTTTCGGGTGGGATAGCCTGCATCTAAGGGCCAGCATTCTTGATAAGCTTCGTAGAATTGGGCAGGAAAACCGCCAAATAATTCCGTCATCGCAATATCAACTTCCCTGTCTCCGTAATAAACCGCAGGGTCAAAAATGATGGGCTGTCCTTGAATATCAATTCCGTAATTGCCAGACCACAAATCCCCATGAAGCAATGAAGGATATGGGGTGTAACTGGTGAAAAATAAACCAAAATCTTGCAGTAATTCATCGCCCAGACTTTGCAATTTTCCCGTGTAGCCATTTTGGGCGGCAAGTTCTAATTGAAAGCCGAGGCGGTGTCTGCGCCAAAATTTGACCCAATCGCTTTCGACGGCGTTATCTTGTAAATTCGAGCCGATGTAATTATTGCGATACCAGCCAAAGGGAAATTTAGAGACTTGGTGCATCACTGCCAATTGTTGAGCCAATGCCACCGTTGAATGTTCGGTGTCACCGCGCAGGGCGAGATATTCCATCACTAAATACGCATGTTCACCCGTAGACCCCCAACATTGGGGAAAGGGCACACGTATCACCGCAGGCTGTGCAAGTTCTGCCAAGCCCGCCGCTTCTGCGGCAAACATTTCCAAATGGCTTGCCTTGTTTAATTTTACAAAATAATTTCGACCCATGCCTTCAATGCGGTAGGCTTCATTCACACAGCCGCCCGTGACGGGGTAGGCGGTTTGAATCTGAAAGGCTTGTCCGCTGACTTGGCTGATGTGGGTTGCAATGCTGTGCCAATCGACTTCGTTAGTGTAGTTCATCGTCGTTTAAGGTGAGTTCAGGTGCGTGTTCTAAAGTCTGACACAAAGCCTGTGCTTGTGCCCAACGGGGATGTTGGTGTAATGCTTGCCAATCTAAGGGATGTGGTTTTCCGTGCAAGCGCATTAAACGCACTTGGGCGACGGGAGAATGATAGTCGCCTAAGCCTGCTAATACTTGGTGCACCATCGCACGATCATTACAGATCAGTAGCATATCACACCCAGCCTGCAATGCGGCATGAGCACGACTTAAGCCATCACCCACGCTGCTTGCGCCTTCCATACTTAAATCATCACTGAAAATTGCGCCTTGGAAATTTAATTGCTGACGCAGCACTTTTTGCAGCCAAAATTTGGAAAAACCTGCGGGCAAGGGATCGACTGCGGGATAAATCACATGCGCGGGCATGATTGCCGCTAAGCCGTAGTGAGCCATACGTTCAAAGGGAATTAAATCGGCAAATTGAATGTCTGCAAATTTGCGTTCATCGACAGGGATTGCATGGTGGGAGTCGGCAGCCACCGAACCGTGTCCGGGAAAATGTTTTCCCACTGCCTGCATTCCCGCTTCTTGCATTCCTAACATTTGGGCATGGGCGAGAATACTGATAATTTCAGGGTCGGCATGATAAGCGCGGTTGTCAATCACCGTGCTAATCCCTTTCCCCAAATCAAGCACGGGCGTGAAACTTATATCCACCCCCAC
This sequence comes from Thiotrichaceae bacterium, assembly GCA_028688145.1. Classification (GTDB taxonomy): domain Bacteria; phylum Pseudomonadota; class Gammaproteobacteria; order Beggiatoales; family Beggiatoaceae; genus JAQTYU01. The sequence continues at coordinate 165,410 of JAQTYU010000006.1, forward strand.
TGCGCGCAATTCTGCTGCCAATAACCAGCCGATTTCTTTTGCAATATGAATGGCTTGCTTTGGATTTTGTGCGTAAAGTTTCCCCAAGTTTGCAGAAGCGGGTAGGTGAATAAAATCTTGGCGAAAACGTTGTACGCGTCCGCCTTCGTGGTCAACCGCAACCAGTAAGGGCGGTTGGCGCACGGCGTGAATTTCTGCAACTAATGTGGTGATTTGGGCGGGATTCAGATAATTGCGACTGAACAGAATAACGCCCCCGACTAAAGGATGTTGTAAAAGTTTTTGTTCTTCTTCGGTCAGGCTGTGTCCCTGCAAGTCGATCATTAAGCAACCGATTGACATTAGAATTCCTCTTTGCTGAGTAAGAGGACATTATAGTAGTTGGCAAGTTAGAATGGGGATAGGCTGGGGGAAAATAAACGGGGGAAGTGTTAGGTTTAGCTTCCCCCTTTTTCAAAGGGGGAGATAAATATCTTTAGCCCGTTTCTTGTCTGAATCAGAATTCACAGGATTATCCGAATTAAACAGGATTACCCACTGATATTAATCATATATAGCTTTTTCTCGTTCCCACGCTCCCGCGTGGGAATGCCTATTGCGTCGCTCCAGCGGCGCGTTTATGTGGGTATTCTATATAGTTTAAGTCATATAACTATCTAAATTTAAAGCCGTTTTATCTAAAACAAGCCTATAAAGTCCTCGCCGCTGGAGCGACGAGGTAGGCATTCCCACGCGGGAGCGTGGGAACGAGAACAAAGACTCACTTAATTTGTTATTCGCACAGTTTTATACAGACTACAGATTTTCTGTAAATGCTTTTTTAAATTTAGCTCAAGCGGCAGAGTCCTTTCATAAAGAGACACACGAAGGGAAAGAAAAGTACTTACACGATAGACTAAGCGAAATTGTGAACGTATGTTCTAATAGTACGAGTGTATTAGACAACATTTTAGGAAACAAAGATAAGTTTGTGAACCAAGTAAAACACTCACGGAATTTTTACACACATTATGGTCGTAAAAAAGAATACATACTTGAGGGATCGGAACTTAGGATTTTGACTGAGAAACTAAAGTTACTTTTGGTATGTGCTTTTCTTTTGGAAATTGGTATGGAACATCAAAAGTTAAGCTCTTTACTGGAAAATATTGATACACGTCATTTAGTTTCGTAGGTTGGATTACCATCAGCAAACGTAGGGTGTATAAGGCGTAGCCGCCATACACCTTTTTTGCTTTTTCCCTTATTCCCAAGTGTAACTTGGGAATGCAGTCTTGACCGCGTTGCGGTCTGTATCTACACAGGATGCGGCGCATCCAAGAATGTATTCCCAAACTCTGTTTCACAGCCATTAAGTTAAGGACTAAAAGCAAGATTTCTTACTCTGTTTAGCATATAGGAGCAAACTCGTGGCAGAGGAACGTCTCCTTGGAACTAAACGATGACTTCTACTG
>JAQTYU010000027.1 GCA_028688145.1 Thiotrichaceae bacterium
ACAATACAGAGGCATAGCGACTCGATATGATAAATGCTCAGCCCATTTCTTGAGTGGTATTTACCTCGCTTCTAGTCTCATTCTTTTGGCTTAATAACCCTCTAGTTCTTTTTGATGACACGCCCTAAGCAAGTTTTTAATCCGCTCAAAGATGAAATTAAAACGCAAGCTTTGCCTTTATTGGCAATTGAGATTCTGTCGCCTAACCAAAACCTACAAGAATTATTAGACAAGTGCAGTCTTTATTTTGCAAGTGGAGTGAAATCGTGCTGGCTGGTTGTGGCATGTGCGGTGATGGTCATGGAAAATCCTGATACTGCAATTACTTATGTTGACAAAATGAACGATGAGAACTTGGAGATTTCGCTGAATTTGAAAGAGGTGTTTAGTTAAACTCTGAAAATAGGATGTGCTGAGGAACGAAGCACATCATTTGTGAGAGAACTACGAATCTCGATTGATGCGCCTCCTGTCGTCGGCACATCCTATTAGCACTGAACATATTGGGAGTTACACAGTTGCATCGATAACTATTTGATTTTACTTGAAACACGATTATACGACCTACAACACTAACTCATTGTAAATAAAAAAATTAGTGTTTAAACTGCGTAACTCCTACACATATTAAATTAAAACTTATAATCGATACCCGCCTCTTTCATTATGCTATTAGCGGTATGTCGCGACTTACAATTGTGGTTGACAGTAACAAACATTCCCTGTGAATTTTTCCATATTTCATGAGAACCCTTACCACTGCGGAAATATTCGTAACCATGTTTACGCAATAAGTCTTTTACCTGTTTTTCATACCCATTCATGGATGAAGCAATCGCGACCGTTCAAATAAAGGGAAGGTTGAAGTTTTGACCCCTTTCAGGTTTGGCATATTCAAACTAATCATTTCTGGAATCAGTAAAGCGACTTCTTGTTTAAGCTCATCCAAGGTTTCTGCTTCAACCACAAGACCTTTTAAATCATTGCTTGTAGCAACATAGACATTCGCTTCCTCATCAAAAACAACGTCAATCTTGATGAATAAACGAAAGCCTAATGAAGCAAAAAAACGCGCAAACGGCCATTTTAAACGATACATGAGATAATTCCTTAACTGGGTCAATTATCCAGTTGATTAATCAGATGATAGCAAACACTTGATAAAACTTGTGATTCAGGCAATCACTCCCCCGCCCCCATCTTCTCCGCCCGTTCCACACGCTCCCCAGCAATCTCCCGCGCGTCTGCCAAAGACTGATTTAACTCATTACCCCAACAGCCCTGCATTTGTTCTTGCAAAATCGTGCTTAAAGCATCCAAATGTTCAGGCATCGCATTCAAGGCAGGAATATAATGAAATTCTTTGCCGCCCGCGTGCAAAAATAACTCACGGTTTTCTTGGTTGATTTCTTCCAAAGTTTCCAAACAATCCGCACTGAAGCCCGGGCAAACCACATCCACCCGCCGCGTGCCCTCACGTCCCAATTGCTGCAATACTTCATCGGTGTAAGGTTTGATCCATTCTTCTTTCCCAAACCGCGACTGAAAACACACCGACCATTGCGAAGCGGGCAATTGCATCGCCTCAGCGACCAAACGCGCCGTTTTATGACATTCACAAAAATACGGATCGCCCGAAGTGAAAAAACGTTGCGGCATGCCATGAAACGAAAATAGCAATTTATCAGGCGTGCCGTGCGCCGCCCAATAGCCCTGAATTCGCGCCACCAAGGCTTGAATATACGCAGGATGATCAGGGTAATGGGTCACAAAACGCAAATCAGGCAACCACCGCCATTTGGTCAATTCTGCCGTCACCGCGTCAAAAGTCGAAGCCGTGACCGCAGAGGCATATTGTGGATAAAGCGGCAACACGATTAAACGCTGAATCGATTGCGCCCGAAAACTTTCCAACGCCTGCGCAATTGAGGGCTGCCCATACCGCATTCCTAACGCCACTTGCACGGGTTGGGAAAAATGCGCACTCAAGCGTTCTTGAATCCCTGCTTGTTGCTGCTGGCTAATCGTGAGCAACGGAGAACCTTGCGTAGTCCAAATCTTTTGATATTTCAACGCAGAACGGCGTGGACGCACGCGCAAAATAATGCCGTGTAAAATCAACATCCACAACCAACGCGGCATTTCCGTGACCCGAGGATCAGCGAGAAACTCGGCCAAATAACGGCGCACGGCAGCCGTGGTCGGTTCATCAGGCGTGCCCAAATTGGTGATTAATACGCCCGTGCGCGGCAATTGGCTATGACGATAATTTAAAGGATTTTTATAGGGCAGCATCAAATTTACTCTTAATCGTCAACATATAAGGGTTGTTTGGGCGTGACGTGGGTATGCCATAAGTTCACGATTTTGCAGAATAAATCAGCAGTACGCTCTGCGTCATAAATTGCAGAATGCGCTTGATTGGCATCGAAAGGAATCCCTGCAACCCGCGCCGCACGCGCTAACACAGTTTGCCCATACGCCAAACCTGCTAAAGTCGCAGTGTCAAAAGTGCTGAATGGGTGAAACGGGCTGCGCTTAATCCCTGTGCGTTCAATCGCGGCATTTAAAAAACCTAAATCGAACGCAGGATTATGTCCCACCAACACCGCCCGCGAACATTCGTGGCGTTTAATCGCTTCACGAATCGGCTTGAAAATGCTTTGCAAAGCTTCTTGTTCAGAAACTGCCAAACGAAACGGATGATACGGGTCAATGCCTGTAAAATCTAAAGCAGCTTTGTCTAAATTTGCGCCGTCAAAGGGAATAATGTGGCAAGCGTGGGTTGAATGGCGATGCCATAAACCTTCGCTGTTGACATCTAAAATCACGGCGGCAACTTCAAGCAGCGCGTCACGTTTGGCATTAAAACCTGCGGTTTCAACATCGACCACCACCGGTAAAAACCCCCGAAAGCGGCTACTAATCACAGTGGTGTTATACATGGGTCGTTACCTGTTGCCAATGGATTGCTTGTCCTGCGCGTAGCGGAATGAGCTGGTGTTCACCGAATTCACAGTGTTCAGGCATTTGCCACGTGTGTTTGACTAAGCTGATTTGATGAGTATTGCGCGGCACGCCGTAAAAATCTGCACCGTAGAAACTGGCAAAGCCTTCTAATTTATCCAAGGCGTGCCGTTGTTCAAAAGCTTCTGCATAAAGTTCAATTGCGGCGGGCGCGGTATACATCCCTGCACAACCGCAAGCGGATTCTTTGCTGCTTTGTGAATGCGGTGCGCTGTCTGTGCCTAGGAAAAATTTCGGGCTGCCGCTGGTGGCTGCGTCTAATAAGGCTTGGCGATGGCGTTCGCGTTTCAAAATTGGTAAGCAGTAATGATGTGGGCGCACGCCACCTACGAATAATTCATTGCGATTCATTAATAAATGATGTGCGGTAATTGTGGCGGCTAAACGTGCCGAACTTTGCGCGACATAGTCAGCCGCTTGCTCGGTGGTGATATGTTCCAGCACTACGCGCAAGGCAGGGAATTCGTTTAATAAAGGGTCAAGCACATGTTCGATAAACATGGCTTCACGGTCGAAAATATCGACGCTGCTCGCAGTGACTTCGCCATGAATCAGCAAAGGGACATCGTGTTGTTGCATCGCTTCCAACACCGCCCACACTTTGCGTAAATCACTCACGCCTGCATCAGAATTGGTGGTTGCGCCCGCAGGATAATATTTCACTGCCACCACTTCACTGTGATTTTTGAGTTTGGCAATTTCGCTAATTGGCATATTGTCGGTTAAATACAATGCCATCAAAGGATTAAATTTTGTGTCTGCGGGTAAGGCGGCGAGAATGCGTGAGCGATAGGCAAGGGCTTGGTCTACGCGGGTGATGGGCGGTTTTAAATTGGGCATCACCAAGGCGCGGGCAAAACTGCGGGCGGTGGCGGGAACGACCGATGCCATTAAATTGCCGTCTCTGAGGTGTAAGTGCCAATCATCGGGCTGGGTAAGCGTTAAGCAGTGCATTGCAATCCAATATGAGTCGAATTCAAAGAAAGGGGTGGTGCGGGTTAAATTAATATACTTAAGGGGTTATTCGAGGACTGGCAGTCCTCGCAGGACTGCCAGTCCTAAATCGCGATCTTACTCGAAATTCTCGTTCCCACGCTCCAGCGTGGGAATGCGTATTGCGTCGCTCCAGCGGCGCGTTTACGTCAAAGGATTTAAACTGATTAAATCATTTTATCTTAAAAAATATCTACTAAGTCTTCGCCGCTGGAGCGACGAGGTAGTCATTCCCACGCTGGAGCGTGGGAACGAGACTAATTTTCTACCTCCCCCTTTTTCAAAGGGGGAGCATATCCGATTCAATTTAAATACTCTATTTTCAATAGTCTAATTATGAAACAGTCATCATATTTACGTTAAACTATGTCCAATCACAAAATGCGTTATTATGCCACGTTTACTAGGAGTCTTCAGCGTTAAATGTCTGTGTCAGCCTCTCGGATTTTATTGATTGCGACGCGCCAAATTGGTGATGTATTGCTGGTTACGCCCTTATTACGCAGCCTGCGCCGCGCTTATCCAAATGCGGTGATTGATGTTTTAGTTTATGCGAATAAGGGCGGGATGTTAGTCGGCAATCCTGATTATTCGGAACTCATCAGCGTCAGCGAGCACCCCCGCGCGTCGGAATATTTTCGATTATTGAGCCGCATTTTTCGCCGTTACGATTTGGCAATTTCCACCTTGGCGGGAGACCGTCCGCTGGCGTATGCCTTATTAGCCGCGCCTGTGCGAGTCGCTTTAGTGCCCGCGCCGCGTTGGCAAGATGCTTGGAAACGCGCTTTTATTCAGTATAAAACTACCTTTGATAATTTATACACTCACACTGTCACCCAGAATTTGAAACTTGCGGATTTATTAGAAATTCCGCGTTGTTATGAAATGGTTGTGCCCACGCATAGCGATGATGAATTAAGTGTAGATCAAGCCTTGCCGTTTGCATGGCGTGAACAAGCATTTGTAGTGCTGCATTTATTGCCAATGTGGCAGTATAAACGCTGGACTTTGGAAGGCTGGACGGCATTGGCGCAGGCTTTACACGCCCAAAATTTACGCGTGGTGTTGACGGGGGGCAATGCGCCTGTCGAGCAGGATTTTTTGCGGCAAGCTCTAGCGGTATTTCCTGAAAATACGGTGAATGTGGCGGGAAAACTGGCATTTAGTGCGGTGGCGAAATTGTTGAAAGCGGCAAAATTATATGTCGGCCCTGACACGGCGGTGACGCATTTGGCGGCGGCGGTGGGGGTGAAAACTTTGGCATTATATGGGCCGACTAATCCGCTGAAATGGTCGCCATATCCGCAAGGCTATGCACGCAATTATCCGCCGTTTGAGCACAAAGGCACGCAACACGTTGGCAATATTTTATTGTTGCAGGGCGAAGGCGATTGTGTGCCTTGTCATGAGGAAGGCTGTGATCGCCATAAACAAAGTGATAGCCGTTGTTTGCAAGAATTGGCGGCAGCACGGGTAATTGCGGCGGCGTTGGAGTTGTTGTCTGAACCGTAATTCACTTCATTTATACATTAGTCTGAATCAGGATTCGCAGGATTACTCCCTAACACAGAGAAAATATTAAACTTTTTTCTTTAATTCTGAAAATCCTTTAATCCTGTGAATCCTGATTCAGACAATAAAACCCCATCAAGACTTAAAAATAATCAAATGCCGCTCCGCATTCAAAAATGGCACATCCAACGCCACACTTTCCCAAGCAATGCCATCCAGTTGAAAACTTTTCAATTCCTGCTCGGGATAAACGCCTTTCATTGCAATTAATTGACCCTGAGGTGCGCATAAAGCCCGCGTTTGCTGGTAAAACTTTTGTAATTCGCTATAAGCCCGCGAGATAATCACATCAAATGGCTGTGCTGGTTTAAATAATTCAATCCGACTGCACACCACTTCCACATTGCTCAAAGCAAACTCAATCACCGCCTGTTGCAAAAAACGGGTTTTCTTATTATTACTGTCTAACAACACCCAATGTTGTGCAGGATTCAGCAATGCCAGCACCAAACCCGGTAAACCCGCGCCCGTGCCCACATCCAAACAACGCACGCCTTTAATCGAAGGTAACACCGCAAGACTGTCGAGCAAATGCTTAATCACCATTTCGTCTAAATTACGAATTGCGGTGAGATTGTAGGCTTGATTCCATTTATGCAATAACAGTAAATATGCCATTAATCGCTGCTGTTGCGCGGCTGAAATATCTAGTTTTAAACGGCTAATTCCCTGTTGCAAACATTGTTCAGGACTCATAAATCGGTTTCCTTAGGCACACCAAAAATGAAAAGTAAGGTCAATAATAAATAAATCATGCCCGATGCCACAATTGCCGCCTCAATGCCACCGAGAATAACTGCCAACGCACCCAATAAAATGGGACCCAAGGTTTGCCCTAATTTATCAACGCTGCGGTAAATCCCCATCACTTTTGTAACCCCAAAGCTTTTGGAAATCGGCAAATTCAGAATAAAAATATTACGGGAACTCGCGCCCAAACTCGAAGAAATACCAAGTAATAAGATGGCGAAAAACACATTCCAAAATCCCAAAGGCACTTGGAAAATCACCAAACCCAACGCGCCGACCAAACCTGAAAGTGAAATATAATGTTTTTTACTCGAGGATTTATCAATTAAGCGGCTCATCATCGGCGCAAGATAAATCACGCACAAGCCAAACACCATAATTACCCGCCCAATATTCGATTGTGATGTTCCGATCTGGCTGAGATAAATCGGGCCTGCATAATAAATAATTCCCACCATCGCCACCGAGAACGGAATGAGGCTACAACTGAACATGACCAACACATTGCGATCTCTCAAAAATCTCCACAAATCTGCCCAAATAAATTTATCCGTGGGTTGCAACGCGCCTTCAGTATGAAAATTATGTTGACGCATGAACAACATGATAAATATCAAAGATAAGAACATCACAATCACCGCAATAAAAAAGACGGCTGAAAATCCGAGATGTTGCGCCAACATGCCCCCAATCGCACTACCGCAAATTGTGCCTGAAAACACGGCGGCAATGAGGTAAGTAATGCCTTGGGCGCGATTGTCTTCATTGGTGCTATTGATCACAAAACCTTGCAAAGACATCCAACAAAACGCATAACCCACGCCGACAATACCGCGATACACAATAAATTCCAGCGGATTATGTGCAAAACCTGAAAGCAATGTTCCAAGCAGGCTGAGTGAAATACCAATTAAAAAGCCGCGATACCAGCCTTTTTTATCAATCAAAATGCCTGCGGGCATCAAACTCAGCCCTGCGAAAAAGATTTCTGCGGACAGGGGTAAACCCAGCACAAAATTCTTCGCCAAACCAAACATAGGCTGATAAATCTGTTCGACATATAACGGCAGGAAGGAATAACACAACATTGCGCTGAAAATATAGATAAATGTGGCAGGACGCGCTACATGGTAAATATCAGACTGGGTTTGTAAGTGTGGCTGTTGTACACTTAAAATTTGCCGATTAATAAAAATAAGCAAGAAAATCATTAACTCGGTGAGAAATAAGAAGGAAATAATCACCACGGTGACGGAGTCTAAAATAATTTCATTAATTTTTTGTTGTAGTACCGCTTGGGAAATTTTCACCGTCAAATAGCCCACGGTTTGCGCAGATTGCACTTCATTTTGCAAGGGCAGCACAATCTGATAAGGCGTGTTTTCAGTGTTCAATATCGCTTGAGATTGTTGCTGGGTTTGTAAATTGCTAAATCCTACCTGATCGACTCGATACAAGGGTTTGTTTTCTAAATTACTGATTTGTATTGATTCAATTTCAGGTGCTGCTTTGGCAACTCGTCCCATTAACACATCGACTTTCACCAAGCGATTTAAATTAATCACTTTCAAGAAAGTATTTAAATCGCTTTGCAATGCCTTAGAAAGGGTTTTAACTTTCCCTTGCGCCAATTCAGAGTAGTTTTTCTTAAAAAATTCAATGTTATAACTTGAGTAAAATAATTGTGCACTGCCGAGCACTATCAGTAGAAAAACATAAAGTTTACGTTTACTGAGCGTGAAACGAGATGTGGCAAGCAAAATATATAAACCCACCAGCAACACACAAGCGGCAATCAAAATCGTTAAGGCAAGTTGCGCGAGGTTGTCCATAATGATCGCATTAACACGGGCATTGACCAGACTTTGTTTAAACGACAGGTCAATCACGCCATGTAAGGTATCCCGCGTTTGCAGCGGCAATACCAGATGATAACGGTCGCTAATTTTTTGAGTTTCAATCGTTTTATGCGGATCAATGACTAACGTGTCCGCTAAAAAATGCCCTTTGAATTGAGGCTGCAAACTGTGCACAATCTTACGATTGGGCAAAGCAATGGCGATATTATCAATGTCATTATTAATTTTTTTTAATTC
>JAQTYU010000007.1 GCA_028688145.1 Thiotrichaceae bacterium
AATCCCCAAAACGTTCAGGTAAGTCTCTCCAAGGAATACCGCTACGATAACGATATAGGACGGCTTCAATGAACAAACGGTTATCTTTAGCGGTTCTCCCTACCTGTCCTTTACGCCCTGGTAAGAGAGGTTCTAATCTAGCCCATTGTTCATCTGTTAAAGCGTAACGACGACTCATTCTTTGTTCCTTGTGAGACGTTATTTCTAGTCTTTTAGAATAATCTTAATACTCATCCCTAGTGCAGCTCTCTCTAAAGCTAAGCATGATAAACAATTGGATATATTGCAATGTCGAATGATTTAAGCAATGCGGAAGCTGTCAAACAATTTAATGAAAAACTTGAAGAAGCTTTAAGAATTAATACGCTCGGAAAACAAGCTCTGGCAGCGGAAGATTACGAAGTCGCTTTACAATATTTTCAACAATCTTTAGTGATTCGGCAAGAAATTGGGGATTTAGGCGGCGAGGCTGCCATGCTGAATAATATTTCTCAGGTGTATTCTGGGAAAAATGATGATGAAACCGCTTTGCTCTATTTGCAGCAGAGTTTTGAAGTTTTTGAAAAGGCAGGCGATGTGCCCGGAACTTGTGCTGCATTGATTAATATGGGGCATCTTTATTGGGCGCACGGTGTTCAACAGGATGCGATGCTGTGCTGGAGTTCGGCTTATCAACGCGCCAAAAGTGTAGAACATGAGCAGGCTTTGATAATCTTGGAAGGGCTTGCGAAATATTTAGGCGGCACGGGTTTGGAGTTTTGGGAGTGATTGGCTGAAATAGCATTCAAAAAAATACCATTAGCTGGTGCAGGTTTGTAACCTGCACCGTAACGTTTCAGCTTATTCTGACGTTCTCAAACGTTCCAGTCGAGGTTACAAACCAATAACTGACCGCAACGCGGTCAAGACGGCATTCCCAAGTGGCACTTCACAGCCATTAAGTTAAGCGTTAAAAGCAAGATTTCTTAGAACACTTAGCATACTGGAGTAAATGTCTAGTAGATGAATATATCCTAGGAACTGAACAATGACTTCGACTACAACTGGGATTTGTCAGGAACAAACGCTCTAACTCTGCCAAAGCCTCATCAGTATTCTGTTTCTCATCAAATAGTATATCTAATACCTTATTTTTTATCGCAGAGACGGAACGATTCACATGTTGAGGATAGCGGGTTTCTTTGCCTGATAAGAAACACTGAAGAAAGTCTCAACTTTCCAACGTAAACGGTAAAGCTCTTTAAAATCTGCGGTTGGGTATAAAGTTTCATCACATAAACTGGTGACTAACACCTCAAATTGTCCATTTAGACGCACTCGCACAAAACGTACAGCAAGGACTGTGGGTAAGCCCGCCTGTTTTATTGAATGGAGTTTTGACGTATGGGGTTGTAGCGTATGTAATTAACTGTCTGCACCCTCAACTTTTGCCGTATTACTGTAGGAGATTTCTCCAAATTCTCCAATGACGCTGGGTGTGGAAGGTAGCATTATCTTACTGCCATCAATCCCTAAAACTCTCATCCCCTTGTAGGTCTGATAATCTTCATCTCCATACATGACATCGACCACAGCTTTCTGGTTGAGTTCGATAAAGGCTGTATGTTTGAGCTGCATTCTGCGCTGACTAAAAGCACTATGACTGACGGGAGAGACTCCCCAATGGAGACTCATCTCATTTAACAACAACTGTATGGACTTCACGCCCTTTTGTAATAACAGTGTCATTAACAAGGGAAGACTTAGCTTTCTATCGCGGGTGAAGTCTGTGGGGCGAGTGCGGTGTTGCGCTTTGAAACTATCCATGTGAATGAGTTCGTTACTTTGGATTAACGTTGAGTTTTTTTAACATCGGAGATTCTCCTGTTTGTTTTAGATCTCACTATAGTTCTTTTTACTTAACTTAATCGCAGTGAAGCAACGCTTGGGAACAAGAAAGCTTTGTATTATCGTGATTACCTTGCACACTGGCAATTTTCTGAGCACGCATAAAATCAACCACGGCATTGTTTTGATTCCCAGCATCAATCGTATTTCCTAAACACACAATCCTGTCTATTTGCTGAGTTTGAATATCACAAAGCACAATTCCAAAACCTTGCAAATCTCCATAAACATCTGAAATTTAAATATTTTTAATAAACATGTTGTTCATTGAAATAATTAGTTTTATTTAGCTTTTACTCGTTTCATGCCGAGCCGATTATGACAATTTATATTATCAGTATTTAAACCTTAACTTTTCAGGTTTATGATACAAAAATAAAAACTATCAAAGGAGTGTTGCCATGCAGATTTATCTAAGCAGTCATGAAACGGAGCTTGTCGCCGCTGTGCAACATGCCTTGATTCAATCTCAATTACAGGACGCGGTGCATTGTGAAACTTTAGTCACGCCTGCACAAGAAACGCAAAAATTACTCGACCCTGAAACGCTTAATTTAACCATGGTGTTGGTGACTTTATTGGACGCGGGCGGCGCGGGAACGGTTTTCATCACGAAATTAGCGCGGGTTTTGGAAACTTTAATCAACAGCAAACACGTAGAAGCCAAGATTAAACATAAGGATACGCTGATTGAAATCTCGGGTTCAGCGGGACACATTGAACAAATTTTAAAAACGCTGGTTGAATCTAAACAGGATTAATTGCATGAAAACTCTACGCCTCGATGTTTTTCAACAAACCGCCACCCACCACCAACTGCGTTTTTTTGAAGGTAATGCGCCCATGCCTTTTCACACACGCTTGATTGACCCGCAGGAATTAGCGCAGTTTATTCGTGATTGTGAACAACAGTATGAAAAAGGACTTTCTTTAGCGGCGTTAGGAGATTCATTATTTACGTGGCTGAATGGGCAGGAAAGCGTTTTAGCCAACTATCAAAACGATACGGTGTTGCAACTGCCCGCCAGTTCTCAATTGTCCAAGCTTGCGTGGGAATTACTCCATGATAAAGCCTATTTTTGCGCCAATCTGCATAGACCTTTCACGCCCTTGCGTTTAGTTTCAAGCGACCAGCAAGCTGTTGAAGTTGCGAATCGTCCTTTGCGCCTGCTGTTTATGGCGAGTTCTCCTGAAAATGTAAAACCTGTGTTGAATTTTGAAAAAGAAGAAGCCTTGATTTTGGAAGCCACCCGCAAAAGTAATTTGGAACTGGTGGTTGAAGAAAGTGGCTCTTTAGCGGGTTTGGCAGAGCGTTTGAGTTATGGCGATGAATCTGAACGTTTTGATGTTGTATAGTATTTAAATTTTAAAAAATAGACTAAGAGGACATAATCAAGGGCATGATTAAAATTGTCAAATTGCTTCCCAATTTTTTTAAGCCGTGCTTTGATGATTGCCCAACAATTTTCGATGAGATTCAAATCAGGCGAGTATGCTGGTAAGAAAACTAAGCGATATTGCGCTATGAGTTCTCTAGTCCTAGCCGACTTATGGAAACTGGCATTATCAATAATAATGACCTGTCCTTGAAGCAGTCCGCATTGACATAGCCATTGAAGACACAAGGCGCAATTAACCGATTATTAACTAATCCTGCAATGATATTAACTCGGCGACTTCTTTTACCTTTTTTCTCAGCTTCTTCTATACCACTTTCATCAACATATACTATCTTGCTTGCGTCTAACTCATTATGCCTACTCAAATAAGCTTGTCGCTTTACTTCATCTCTTTCTTCGTAGTGAAATGTTTTTTTTACGGGTGATTTTCTGTTGTTTAAGACGGTTCGCCACGGCTTGAGCACTACAACCGAAATGAGCGGCATATTCGGCTAATGTCCAGTCTGGCTCTTTCTCCACCAAGTTAATCAATTCCTCTAGCTCTATTTTCCGTGCTGGATAGGCTTTTCTTGGGAGGACTGACACGTCTGCTCGCTGCTCCCACAATTTTAGCCAGTTGCTTCATCCCACGTCATCCCCTGTTTGATGTTGTTTACTATGCATAAACGATAGTCTGTACTGTATGCCATCTCTATGAACTCAAGTATATTGCTTGATTTATTTCATAGTCTATTTTTTAAATTGATTTACTATACTTTATTTTTAAGTGTTTCTGTCTGTTTTGTACTATCAAAACAAGAAAATTACCTTATAATAAGATAGCCTTAATAAATGCAAATGTATTTATAGTTATCTGTTTTAAGAGAATATTAGGTTTTAAGTTCCTAATTCAAAGAGGAGGGAGGATTGAGAAATATTTAAGCTTGCGTTAAAGGCTTTTAAATTTCTTCTATCTTTCTACAGTTAGGCAAATTGAACATTCTATTTTCCGACTAAGCTCGCCTCGCAATACCTAATCTTGTACGACAGACAAAATCCACTTAATTTAGAGTATTATCGATGCTCACAAAACTTTATTCTAAGCAGAAGCAACCGCTTCTTAAACTAAACCATAGATATTATCTATTCAGGAAAACCCTGACTGCTGTATTACAAAGCTTGTTTTTACTTCTCTGTTTGACACAGGCAAGTCAGGCAGCAAGCACTTACGATATCAGCACGATTGCGGGGGGCGGCGTAGGTGATGGTGGTCTGGCTACCAGTGCGACATTTAACAATCCTACTGCTGTAGCTATTGACAGCAGTGGCAATACATACATTGCAGATTCTTATAATCATCGCATTCGCAAAATTGACAATACTGGCATGATAAGCACGATTGCAGGAACGGGAAGTGGGGGCTATTCAGGTGATGGTTCTGCGGCTACCACTGCGAAATTATACTATTCTTCCGGTGTAGCCGTTGACGGTAGCGGCAATGTATACATTGCCGATTATTTTAATCATCGTATTCGCAAAATTGAACAGAGTACTGGCAATATCAGCACGATTGCAGGAACGGGAGCTGCGGGCTATTCAGGTGATGGTTCTGCGGCTATCAGTGCGAAATTAAACTATCCTTTCAGTGTAGCAATTGACAGTGGCGACAACGTGTATATTGCTGATTCTGCTAATAATCGTATTCGTAAGATTGACCAGAGTACTGGCAATATCAGCACGATTGCAGGAACGGGAACTGCGGGTTATTCAATTGATGGTTTTCTGGCTACCAATGCGGACTTAAACAATCCTTTAGATATAGCCATTGACAGTGTCGGCAATGTGTATATTGCAGATACTTCTAATAATCGCATTCGCAAAATTGACAAAACTACTGGCAATATCAGCACCATTGCAGGAACGGGAACTACGGGCTATTCAGGTGATGGTAGTGCGGCTACCAGTGCGAGATTATACTACCCTTCCAGGGTAGCTGTTGACAGTAGCGGCAATGTGTATATTGCTGATCCTGCTAATAATCGCATTCGCAAAATTGACCAGAGTACTAGTAATATCAGCACGATTGCAGGAATGGGAACTTCAGGCTATTCAGGTGACGGCTCTGCGGCTACCAGTGCAAAATTAAATAATCCTCTCGGTGTAGCCGTTGACAGTGGCGGCAATGTGTACATTGTGGATACTTCTAATAATCGCATTCGCAAAATTGACAAAATTACTAGCAATATCAGCACTATTGCAGGAACAGGAATTACGACCTATTCGGGGGATGGTTCTGCGGCTGCCAGTGCCACATTATACTATCCCGCTGGAGTGAGCGTTGACAGTAGCGACAATGTATACATTGCCGATGCTAATAATAATCGTATTCGCAAGATTGATAAAATTACTGGCAATATCAGCACGATTGCAGGAACGGGAAGTACGGGCTATTCAGGCGATGGTTCTGCCGCCATTAATGCGACATTATACTATCCTAACGGTGCAGCCGCAGACAGTGCTGGCAATGTCTACATTGCGGACCCTTATAATTATAGTCTTCGCAAGATTGACAAAAGCACTGGCAATATCAGCACTATTGCAAGTGGATATTCCTTGGGTGTCGCCGTTGACAGTTTTGACAATGTGTACCTTGCGGATTCTGCTGGTAATAGAATTCGCAAGATTGATAATACGGGCAATATCAGCACGATTGCAGGAACGGGAACTTCGGGCTATTCAGGAAATGCTGGTTTGGCTACCAATGCGACATTAAACTATCCTAACGGTGTCGCTGTTGACAGTAACGGCAATGTGTATATTGCAGATACTTCTAATCATAGCATTCGCAAAATTGACAAAACTACTGGCAATATCAGCACGATTGCAGGCACAGGAACTTCAGGCTATTCAGGTGATGGTGCTGCGGCTACCAGTGCCACATTAAACTCTCCTAACAATGTAGCCGTTGATAGTGATGGCAATGTGTATATTGCAGATACTTCTAATCATCGCATTCGCAAAATTGACAAAACTACTGGCAATATCAGCACGATTGCAGGAACAGGAACTTCGGGCTATTCAGGTGATGGTTCTGTGGCTATCAGTGCGACATTATACAATCCTCGTGGTATAGCCGTTGACAGTAGCGGAAATATCTACATTGGAGATACTTCTAATCATTGCATTCGCAAACTTACGCCTAATTTGATAGCCCAAACGATTAGTTTCACACCTGCTAGCACTGCAACTTATGGTGACAGCACAATTACTTTAAGTGCTACAGGCGGGGCTTCAGGAAATCCCGTTACTTTTGCCAGCACAACCACCAGCGTTTGTACTGTTTCAGGAACAAGCTTAACGATAGTGAGCGCGGGAACTTGCACCGTGACCGCAGACCAAGCAGGCAATGCTAGTTATAGTGCCGCTCCTCAAGTCAGCAAAAATATCACCGTTGCTAAAAAATCAATTACTGCCCAAGCTGATAATAAGAGCAGAGCCTTAGGTGCAGCAAATCCAACTTTTACTATTAGCTATACAGGTTTAATCAATAGTGATAGCAGCAGTGCAATTAACACTCCACCTACTGCCAGCACCACAGCGACTACAGGGAGTCCTACAGGTAACTATGTAATTACTTGCAATAACGGCAGTAGCAGTGCAAGTAATTATATTATTAGCACCTGTACGGATGGCACTTTAGCCGTGGGCAAAGCTACCCCTAGCATAAGCTTGACACCTGCCTCGCCTTCTAGCAGTTTGGGAAGTGCGCTTACTGTGAACTTCACCGTCACAGGAACGCCTACCCCCACAGGAACGGTGACGGTGAGCGATGGAACAAACAGTTGTACTGCGACAGTTGTTGCTGGAACATGCAGTTTCACGCCCGCCACGTCAGGCGCAAAAACCCTCACTGCAACTTATGCAGGCGACAGCAATTACACCACCGCCACTCAAACTAATACCGTTAATATTGCTCAAGTGGTCTTAAGCAGCACCAGCATTAATGTGACTGAAGCAGGCGCAACGGGTAGTTACACTGTGAAGCTCTCTACACAACCCGCAAGTGATGTCACCATAAACCTCACACCCAATGCACAAGTAACAATTAGCCCAGCAACGCTGACATTCACCACCACAAACTGGAATACGCCCCAAACTGTCACCGTCACTGCCGTAGATAACAGTACATATCAAGGCAGTCGCACTGTGCAAATTGCTCATGCTATTACCACAGGTGATGGAGCGGGTTATCCCACCAATCTGAGTATTTCCAGTGTCAATGTCAACATTACTGACAATGAAGCACCGCCTTATGTACCCCCCAGCGTGTCCTATTACAACCTAAGTGTGAAAACCACAGGCACAGGAAAAGGAACTGTTGGAGGTACAAATGCAGGCATTTACGCACAAGGAACAACGGTGACTTTAACCGCGACTGTGGATGCAAGTTCTACTTTTGTGGCGTGGACACCTGCCAGTTGTGCAAGTACATTTGCACTGAATGCAGACACTGTTTGTAGTGCACAGTTTGACTTGAAACCCGTAGTCGTGACACCACCACCCATCGTTATCACTCCTGTGAATTACAATTTAAGTTTAAATACCACAGGCACTGGCAAAGGTTCAATTGCAGGAGCAGCAGGCAGTTATGTCGCAGGCACATCGATTCAACTGACAGCGACTGCTGCGGATGCAAGTTCTACTTTCGTAGCATGGACTCCCGCCAGTTGTGCAAGCGCATTTACACTGAATGCAGACACTGTTTGTAGCGCGCAGTTTGACTTGAAACCTGTGGTCGTAACACCGCCCGTGGTCACACCTCTGAACTACAGCTTAAGCTTAAACACCACAGGCACTGGCAAAGGTTCAATTGCAGGAGCAGCAGGCAGTTATGCACAAGGAAAAAATGTTAGTTTAACCGCGACTGCGGATGCAAATTCTACTTTTGTGGCATGGACACCCGCCAGTTGCGCAAGCGCGTTTGCACTGAATGCAGATACCGTTTGTAGCGCACAGTTTGACTTGAAACCTGTGGTCATGACTACCACTCCCATTATCTCGGCAGCAGCTAATCCCTGTATTCGTAATCTCAGCTTAAATACAAGCTGTAGTGGCGCAGGGGAAAAAACCACAATTATTGAAATTGGGGTCAGTGGAGAACTCTCAAATAGCATTATTGACGCGCCCATTATTAGCAAAGGCTGGCTTTCTAACAGTCTAGTCACGGCTAAAGGACGCATTACAGGCGGTTTCATCACAGGCTATTTAGAAAATTTAGGGATTGTCAGTGATATTGAGTTCAAAGGACGTTACATTAAAGGTGGCTTTCTCTCAGGTAAAATCATCAACAGCAGCACCGTGGGCGGTTATCTTGAAAATGTCACTTTCACCGCAAGTGCTTCTTTAACAGGCGGTATTTTACAAGGCAATATCAAGGGTAATCCCAATGCTCCTGCTTTGTTAGAAAACGTCACCATCAAACAGGGTAGCGTGCTTTGGGGCGTGACTTTAGGGAAAGGCGTGATTTTAGAAGCAGGGGTGATAGTGAAAGAAAATATTAACTTGCCCATTTTAGAATCACCCACTGCAATTGACAGCACTGGAAAATCCATACTCACCAGCAGTCTTTTCTATGGTGGTATTTCGGTGAATGGCAAACCATTTGTGCGTAGTGCGGTGCAATTACTTGCAGAACCGGTGGTGATACGAGGCAGAGTAATTCCAGAACCTGAGCATGTTGGGAAAAAAGCCGACTTGTTTGTGTATTCTCCTTACTGGAGCAGCACCACGAATCTGGACAGTACACCGCTGAGCTATTACTCCGCTGATGATAAAGCCAATATCTTAGCTTGGGATCAAAAAATCCCGACTTTGGTGGCTTTTAAGAAAGGGATGAATTTAGATTCGGTGCACGAAGTGGATATGTTCGTCGGCAACTTCATTGCCACAGGTGGCTTAAGTATTGTATTTGGCTATCGTTTGGAAGATGGGACGGTCATCATGAATACCGTGCCCAATACGATAGCTGTGACTATCCAATAAACCCGCAAGCTTTAGCCTTAAGCTAAGCGGCTAAAGACTTCAGTAACACAAAAAAAGATAATTTCAAGCCTGAATGGGGCGGAATTGTCCTTTTTTTGTCTGAACCACAATTAAACCCAAAAAAATATTTTAATTGTGGTTCAGACAATATCAGACAACGGGAGTAATTTTCGGTTGTAGTGCTCAAGCCGTGGCGAACCGTCTTAAACAACAGAAAATCACCTGTAAAAAAACATTTCACTACGAAGAAAGAGATGAAGTAAAGCGACAAGCTTATTTGAGTAGGCATAATGAGTTAGACGCAAGCAAGATAGTATATGTTGATGAAAGTGGTATAGAAGAAGCTGAGAAAAAAGGTAAAAGAAGTCGCCGAGTTAATATCATTGCAGGATTAGTTAATAATCGGTTAATTGCGCCTTGTGTCTTCAATGGCTATGTCAATGCGGACTGCTTCAAGGACAGGTCATTATTATTGATAATGCCAGTTTCCATAAGTCAGCTAAGACTAGAGAACTCATAGCGCAATATCGCTTAGTTTTCTTACCAGCATACTCGCCTGATTTGAATCCCATCGAAAATTGTTGGGCAATCATCAAAGCACGGCTTAAAAAAATTGGGAAGCAATTTGACAATTTTAATCATGCCCTTGATTATGCCCTCTCAGTCTATTTTTTAAAATTTAAATACTATATTAATGAGAGATGATGAGACACAACCTATTATTTTTAACGATAAAAAAAGGATAATTTCGCCCCCGCAGGTTTGAAATTATCCTTTCTTATTTTACTGAAGCCCCCAACCCCCTGAAGGGGGCTAAAGACAAATATTAAAGCGGTTTTAAGTCCCCTTTAGGGGCTTGGGGGGCTTCTTTAAAAGCCTAAACTTCCAAATAATCCAAAATTCCTTGCGCCGCTTCTCTGCCTTCAAAAACGGCGGTGACCACTAAGTCAGAACCGCGCACCATATCGCCGCCCGCAAACACTTTCGTATTGCTGGTTTGATACGGAAACTCATTTTTAGCAGACGCAAGCACGCGCCCAGAACTTTCGATTTCAATGCCAAACTCTTCAAACCAAGGCGCAGGACTGGGACGGAAACCGAAAGCAATCACCACCGCATCTGCGGGAATGACTTCTTCACTGCCCGCCACAATTTCAGGGCTACGACGACCACGAGCATCAGGTGCACCGAGTTCCGTAGTCACCACTTTCACACCTTCGACCTTATTTGTACCGACGATTTCAACGGGTTGACGATTCCAGAGGAAGTTCACGCCTTCTTCTTTGGCGTTAGCAACCTCACGTTTAGAACCAGGCATATTGCTTTCATCGCGACGATACGCACAAGTCACATGACTTGCACCTTGACGAATTGCGGTGCGGTTACAATCCATTGCGGTATCGCCACCGCCCAACACCACCACGCGCTTGCCTGCCAAATTCACAAAAGCGTCTTCAGTTTTCCACGCTTCCACATGGCTGATATTGCCGATTAAATACGGCAGTGCTTTATGTACGCCTTCCAAAGATTCACCGGGGAAACCGCCTTCCATGTAGGTATACGTGCCCATGCCTAAAAACACCGCATCGTATTCATCTAACAAGGTTTGAAAAGGAATATCTTTCCCAATTTCAGTGTTCAAGCGGAATTCAACGCCCATGCCTTCAAAGATTTCACGGCGGGTTTTCACCACTTGTTTTTCCAACTTAAACGAAGGAATCCCAAAGGTTAATAAGCCCCCGATTTCAGGATAGCGATCAAACACTACCGCTTTGACTCCGTTACGGGTCAACACGTCCGCACAACCTAAACCCGCAGGCCCTGCGCCAATAATTGCCACCCGTTTCCCTGTCGGGGTCACTTTGGACATATCGGGTCGCCAGCCTGCTTTATAGGCTTCGTCAGTGATGTATTTTTCAATTGAACCAATCGTGACCGCGCCAAAGCCGTCATTCAAAGTACAAGAGCCTTCACATAAACGATCTTGTGGACAAACCCGTCCACAAATTTCAGGCAAGGAATTAGTTTGATGCGACAATTCAGCCGCTTCAGTTAAATTGCCCTCATTGACCAGTTTCAGCCAATTGGGGATATAGTTGTGTACAGGACACTTCCATTCACAATACGGATTGCCGCAGCTAAGACACCGACCTGCTTGGTGGGCGGCTTCTTCCGTATGAAATTGTCCGTAAATTTCATCCCACGTTTGAATACGAATCCGACTTTCGGTCTTTTTGGGATCAATACGTGGTAATTCGATAAATTGGAAATTCTTGTCCATTACGTTTAGCACTACAGAAGATTGAGATACCTAGAGAGGGAAGCCTGAGGCAACCCTCCCCCCACCTTGCGTTAAGCCGCTTTATTCACCAGACTGTCTAACAACGACGTAATCTCTGCGGCTTTTGGTTTCACCAGCCAGAACTTGCTGAGGAATTCGCTGTAATTATCGAGGATTTCTTGTCCCCACGCACTGCCCGTTTCCCGCACAAAATCGGTGATCATGTTGCGTAAATGCTGGCTGTGCGCTTGCATGTTTTCTGTGGAAAGACGATGCACATCGATTAACTCGTGGTTGTATTTGTCCACGAAATTATTTTGCATATCTAAGACGAAGGCAAAACCACCCGTCATCCCTGCGCCAAAGTTCAAGCCCGTTTCACCGAGCACGGCAACAATGCCGCCCGTCATGTATTCACAGCCGTGATCGCCCACGCCTTCGACAATCGCTTGTGCGCCAGAATTCCGCACCGCGAAGCGTTCGCCTGCAATCCCAGCGGCGTACAGCGTGCCGCCCGTTGCGCCGTATAAACAAGTGTTGCCGATAATTGCAGCTTCATGGCTACGGAATTGGCTATCTTGTTGCGGATAAATCACCAGCTTACCGCCTGCCATGCCTTTGCCGACATAATCATTGGCATCGCCTTCGAGATAAATGTTTAAGCCGCCTGCATTCCAGACCCCTAAACTTTGTCCCGCAGAACCTTTGAGACGCAAGGTAATGGGGTGATCGCTCATCCCTAAATCCCCATGCCGTCTGGCAATTTCCCCAGAAAGCCGCGCCCCTAAAGAACGATTGATATTGCGTACTGCATAGCTGAATTCACCGCCGCTCTTGGCTTCAATTGCAGGGAGAATGTCGCGCACCATTTGTTCTGCCAATTCGCCCTTGTCAAACGGCGCATTGAAAGGCTGTAAGCAAAATTGGGGTTGATCCACCGCCACGCCTGCATCGCTTAAAATCGGGCTTAAATCTAAACGGCGTTGCTTGGAAGTTTCCCCAGCAATGCGTTCTAATAAATCAGTGCGCCCGATTAAATCTTCTAAACGACGCACGCCCAATTTTGCCATCCATTCACGGGTTTCTTGCGCCACGAAACGGAAATAATTCATCACCATTTCAGGCAAACCGATGAAGTGTTCACGGCGTAAAATCTTGTTTTGCGTTGCCACGCCCGTGGCGCAGTTATTCAAGTGACAAATCCGTAAATATTTGCAGCCTAAAGCAATCATCGGCGCAGTGCCGAAACCGAAACTTTCCGCGCCTAAAATCGCCGCTTTAATTACGTCTAAGCCCGTTTTTAAACCGCCGTCCACTTGCACCCGCACTTTATCGCGTAGATTATTGGCGCGTAAAATTTGATGGGTTTCGGTCAAACCTAATTCCCAAGGGCTGCCCGCGTATTTCACCGAAGACAAAGGACTTGCGCCTGTGCCGCCGTCATAACCTGCGATGGTGATTAAGTCCGCATAGGCTTTGGCAACCCCTGCGGCAATCGTGCCCACGCCGGCTTCTGCCACCAATTTCACTGAAACTAAGGCTTTAGGATTGACTTGTTTCAAGTCGAAAATTAATTGCGCTAAATCTTCGATTGAGTAAATGTCATGATGCGGGGGCGGAGAAATCAAAGTCACGCCGGGTACGGCATAACGCAATTTCGCAATCAAGGCATTGACCTTGCTGCCGGGTAATTGACCGCCTTCGCCAGGTTTCGCGCCTTGTGCCACTTTAATTTGCAGCACTTCGGCATTGACCAAATACGCAGGGGTGACCCCGAAACGACCAGATGCCACTTGCTTGATTTTGGACATGCGTTCCGTGCCGTAACGGTCGGGGTCTTCGCCACCTTCGCCAGAATTGGAACGCCCGCCTAAACGGTTCATCGCGGTTGCCAAAGCTTCATGGGCTTCGGGCGACAATGCACCTAAGGACATGCCCGCGCTGTCGAAACGCGGCAGAATGCTTTCAATCGGTTCAACTTCATCCATCGGAATCGGTTGCACGCCTTCACGCAGTTTCAACAAGTCACGCAACACCATCGGCTGACGCGTGTTGACTAAATGTGCGTAAACTTGATATTTGGCATAATCGCCACTTTTTACCGCAGCTTGTAAATTTTGAACAATATCAGGATTATAAGCGTGGTATTCGCCGCCATTGATGAACTTTAACAGTCCGCCAATCGGTAACGTTTTACGCGCATTCCACGCTTGCTTATGCAGTAATTGCTGATCAACTTCCAAATCATCGAAATGCGTGCCTTGAACGCGGCAAGTCGTGCCTTTGAAGCACAAATTCACCACTGCGCTGTGCAAGCCGACGGCTTCAAATAACTGCGCGCCGCGATAACTGGTGACGGTCGAAATCCCCATTTTGGAAATAATCTTGTACAAGCCCTTGTTAATGCCTTCAATGTAATTATTGAGGGCGGTGGTGGGCGAGACATTGGGCACTTCGCCTGAAGCAATCAGGTCTAAAATACATTCGTAGGCGAGATAAGGATAAATCGCCGTCACGCCATAACCGAGCAAGGTGGCGAAATGATGCGGGTCACGCGCAGTTGCAGTTTCCACAATGATATTTGCGTCACAGCGAATGCCTTCTTCAATTAAATGATGATGCACTGCGCCTGCCGCTAATAAGGCATGAATCGGCAACTTGTCCGCACTGATTTTGCGATCACTGAGCACTAATAACACTTTGCCCGCACGCACCGCATTGGCGGCTTGTTCACAGATATTGCGAATCGCGTTTTCTAAACCATCGCTGTCGGCATAATTTAAATCAATCAGTTCGTGCGCATAATTCGCATCACCAATTGCCAACAATTTTTTAAACTTGTTGGGCGTTAATAAAGGCGAGGTCACTTCTAAACGCGCGGCATCTAAAGGCTTTTCGTCAAACAAATTGCCTTCGCGCCCGAAACAAGTGCGCAAGGACATCACAATTTTTTCACGCAAGGGGTCAATCGGGGGATTGGTGACTTGGGCGAATTGTTGACGGAAATAATCGTAAACTGAACGCACATGTAAAGACAGTACAGGGAACGGCGTATCATCGCCCATTGAACCCGTGGCTTCTTGTCCACTTTCTGCAAGCACACGCAATAATTGATCGCGTTCTTCAAAAGTCACTTGGAATAACTTTTGATAAATCGCCAATTGGGTGTTATCAAACTCATTGCGAGCATCGGGCGCGCCAATGAGATTGTCATCTAAATACTTGGCGTTGGCATTTAACCACGCTTGGTAAGGCTGGCGATTTTTCAGGCGTTGGTCGATGTCTTCAGGCAATAATAATTCACCTGTTTCGGTGTCCACAGCCATCATTTGACCGGGCTTGAGACGACCTTTGACCAGCACTTTGCTGTTTTCATAAGGATACACTCCGACTTCAGAAGCCAAAGTGATATGGCGATCTTCAGTGATGATATAACGTGCAGGACGTAGCCCGTTTCTATCCATCACGCAACCTGCATAACGTCCATCCGTCAGCACAATCCCCGCAGGACCATCCCAAGGCTCCATGTGCATCGCGTTGTATTCATAAAAGGCGCGCAAATTGGTGTCCATGCTTTGCACATTTTGCCAAGCCGGTGGAATCAATAAACGCATTGCACGGAAAATATCCATGCCGCCCGCAATCAAGACTTCTAACATATTGTCTAAACTGCAAGAGTCAGAACCCGTGGTCGAAACTAAGGGACGAATATCTTCCATGCTCGGAATCAGTTCGCTGGATAATTTATAACCACGCGCCAAAGCCCAATTACGATTGCCTTGAATGGTATTGATTTCGCCATTGTGCGCTAAATAGCGGAAAGGCTGCGCTAAACGCCATTGAGGCCAAGTATTGGTTGAAAAACGTTGGTGATACACGCACAGCGCGGATTCAAAACGTTCATCTTTTAAATCGGTGTAAAACTCGGGCAGCAGATTCGGCATCATCAGCCCTTTGTAGGAAATCACTCGGCAAGACAAGCTTGGCAAGTAAAAAACCTCATCAAAGGCGGCGACGGCTTTTTCAGCGCGGCGACGGGCGATAAATAAATGCCGTTCAAAATCGGCTTCACTCAGATCAGCTGGGGCGTTGACAAACACTTGAGCGATATGGGGTAAGGTTTTTAATGCTTCCGCGCCGCAGGCACTGGGATCAGTCGGCACATCGCGCCACCCTGCAACACTTAAACCTTCCTTGCTCAACTCTTGTTCGACCACTTGGCGCGCTTGGGCAGCAATTGCCGTGTCGAGGCTTAAAAACACCATCCCGACCGCATACAAGGGGGTTAAGCTAAACCCACAGTCCTGCGCGATTGCTTTTAAGAATGCGTCAGGTTTTTTCAACAATAATCCGCAGCCATCCCCTGTTTTACCATCGGCGGCGACTGCGCCCCGATGAGTTAAGTTTGTGAGCGAAGCAATTGCGGTCGCGACGAGCCAATGGCTGGGTTTTCCATCCATTTGGGCAATCAAGCCGAAGCCACAACTGTCTTTTTCAAAACTAGGTTGATAAAGTCCTGTCAACATGTCATCTTCTCAGGGTTGGAATTAAAGCGTATCGATGCAGTGAAAATTAACCAAAACTGTGGGGCTTGCTCTCTTTTTAGGTCGATTTTGAATATTAAAAAAGTCCGCTAAAACAGACAGCAAATTTTAAGGGCAAAACATTACTATTATAGTTATGTTGACGTGTGTTGTCACGCCATCTAAAACCCACATTTAAATTAACATTATGAATTTAATGGATAAATATCCAAATGGGCTGACTCAGGTGTTGTGCTGTTTGATCCTATCATCTACCAAGAAAATACGCCAACACACGCGAATAGTTTATATCCACATGATTTATAAAAATATTTAATCGGGAACTCTAAAAATAACGAATCCCCAAACCCATTGAATTGGATCATGATTGGTTTGGGGATAGTTAAAACTTATCATTTGCTCGGTCAAGCACAGCACCTAATGTCGTATTTTACACTATCACACACGCTAATTTAAAGGAAATCGCAATGCAAGCCTCTCCAATTACGCCCACCGTGCGCTTATTGGGCTTAGTGAGCCTGTTTACCGACATCGCCAGTGAAATGCTGTATCCCGTTGTGCCCTTGTTTTTAGCCACAATTGTCGGTGCACCAATGTTTGCAATTGGTTTTATTGAAGGGATTGCGGAATTTATTGCGGGCACGAGTAAAGCGTATTTCGGCGCGTGGTCGGATCGAGTGGGTAAGCGCAAAATTTTTATTGTGCTGGGTTATGGTCTGTCTGCGGTGGTGAAACCTTTACCAGGTTTATTTCCAACTTGGGGCGCAGTCTTCGTTTCTAAAACCGTGGACAGAATTGGCAAAGGTTTGCGCACTGCGCCGCGTGATGCGCTGTTAGCCAGTCACAGCACCGTGGAAAATCGGGCGCAAGTCTTTGGTTTTCACCGTGCAATGGATACCACAGGCGCAGCATTGGGGCCGATGCTAGCATTAATTTGGCTGTGGATATATCCGCAACAATATAGCAATTTATTTTTAATGACTTTAATTCCTTCAAGTTTGGCAATTTTTGCCACTTTGTGGATTCGTGAAACCCCGAAAATAACCGCTCCCACCACCGCCCCGACAGCGCGGGAAATTTGGAATTCGCAATGGACATTTTGGCACACCGCCCCGCCCGAATTTAAACGCTTGGTGAAATGGCTCACTTTATTTGCACTGTTTAATTCCAGCGATGTGTTTTTAATTTTGAAAGCGCAAGCCGTGGGGTTTTCTGCCACCGATGCGATTTTAGGGTATTGCTTGTATAACTTGGTGTATGCGGCAACTGCTTATCCGATTGGAAAGCTTGCGGATAAATGGGGCACACGGATTACTTTAATTATGGGTTTGGGCATTTACGCGCTGGTTTATGCAGGTTTTGGCATGGCGAGAGACGTTTGGATGTGTTGGGGTTTATTCGCGCTGTATGGAATTTATGCGGCATTGACCGAAGGCGTGTCTAAAGCATGGCTCAGTAATTTAGTGTATGAACAACGCGGCACTGCTTTGGGTGTACAAGCCGCTTTTGCGAGCATTGCGGCATTGGTGGCGAGCACGGGCGCGGGCGTATTGTGGACGTTTGTGGATAATGCCTTGCCGTTTTATGTGGGGGCGGTGATGGCGGTGGTTACGGGCGTTGGTTTGTTGACAGTACGGGAAAAAGCTTAACTGTACCCACTTACATTGAAAGTTGCGTAGGGTGTATAAGGCGCAGCCGCCATATACCTTACGATTTGAAACCTTGTGCAGTCATGAAGGTGTATGGCGGCTACGCCTTATACACCCTACAAATTTCTTTAAAATTATTCAGGTAATTAAAAATGTCGTTATTTCGTAAAAAAGTGATAGATAAGCATTTAATTATTCAAGCAATTCCCGAAGCACATTTGAAGCAATTGCAGCACTGGCAACAGTTGATTCAATCAGGGGATTTGCAGGAACAAACTGAAATTGCTTTGCAGGGGGATTTTTCCCAAGCGGTGATGGTGAATATTTTGGGCTATACGCCGCTGTCTCAGGGCAGAACTTATAGTGTTGCGCGGGAATATGCGATTGCGGGCGGGAAAAAAGTCGATTTAGCCTTGGGAAAATTCACGGCTGACAGTAAAAATGATGTTATTCAGGGTGTTTTTGAATTAAAAGGCGCGAAAACTAAACATCTGGATGCAATTATGAGCGGGCGGCACATCTCGCCTGTGCAACAAGCTTGGGAATATGCGGTGGCAGTGCGCGGCTGTCAGTGGGTTTTAGTGTCTAATTATTTGGAAATTCGTTTATATGCTTTCGGGGAAAAGAATTCGGTTTATGAGCATTTTGATTTAGCGAATTTAACCGATGAAGCAGAATATGCGCGGTTTATTTTATGTTTACATGCCGATAATTTATTAACGGGTAAAACTAAGCTTTTACTTGAAGAAAGCCATCAGGCTGATAAAGATATTACGGTGAAGTTATACAATGATTATAAGCAGTTGCGTGAAAAGCTGATTGTGGGTTTACATGCGGATAATCCTGAATTTGCTTTGAAGGATTTAGTCACCCCTGCTCAGAAATTATTAGACCGTATTTTGTTCGTTGCGTTTGCGGAAGACCATGCTTTGTTGCCGCCGAATACGATTCAACGCGCTTGTGCGCATGTGGATATTTATGAGCCTAAACCGATTTATCATAACTTTCGGGGCTTGTTTAAGGCAATTAATAAAGGTAGCCCACTTTTAGAAATTCCTGAGTATAACGGCGGTTTGTTTGCGACGGATAAATTGCTGGATAAGCTGCTGGTTTCTGATGAAATTTGTAAGCAGTTTCATGAACTTGCAAAGTATGATTTTAATTCGGAAGTGCCTGTGACGGTTTTGGGGCATATTTTTGAACAGTCGATTGCTGACCTTGAGGAAATCCACGCGCAAATTGCGGCGGGCGAGTCTTTTTCTCAGGCGGCAAAAACGGGCGCGGTCAGTGGGAAACGTAAGCAGCACGGCATTGTGTATACGCCTGACCATATTACTGCGTTCATTGTGGAACATACTTTGGGCGATTATTTGCAGGCGCGATTTCAGGCTTTTTTGTCAAAATATGGGGCTTTGCAAGCAGATGGTTCGATTGAGTGGAAAAAAGGCAAAAATGTTGAGTTGTCGTTTTGGCAGAAATGGCAGGATTTTTTGTCAAAAGAGTTGAAAATTGTGGACCCTGCTTGTGGTTCGGGGGCGTTTTTAATTGCGGCGTTTGATTTTCTGACGGTTGAATATAAGCGGGTGCATGACAAAATTTCGGAGTTGAGCAATACCGAGTTAGTGTTTGATTTTGATAAACAAATTTTGCAGAATAATTTGCATGGCGTGGATATTAATCCCGAATCGATTGAAATTACTAAGTTGTCGTTGTGGCTGAAAACGGCAAAGCGCAATAAGAAATTGACCACGATTGACCAGCAATTTCAGGTGGGGAATAGTTTGGGTTTTGCGGAGGTTGCGCCGAATTCTAGTTTCTGCTGGAAAATTCAGTTTGCGAAAATCATGGATAATGGCGGTTTTGATGTGGTTTTAGGAAATCCGCCGTATGTTCGACAAGAATTATTCGGGGATTTAAAGCCTTATCTGCAACAAAATTATGCGGTTTATCATGGTGTGGCGGATTTATATGCTTACTTTTTCGAGTTGGGTTTGAAGTTGTTGAAACCTGAAGGAATGCTGGGTTTTATCAGTTCTGCGACGTTTTTTAAAACCAGTTCTGGGCAGGGTTTGCGCGAGTTTTTGCAGCAGTCGGCGTGTTTGAAAAAAGTGGTTGATTTTGGGGATTTACAGGTTTTTGAGGGTGTGACCACTTATCCTGCAATTTTGATTTTTCAAAATACGCTGCCTACGTCTGAACATGTAATTAATACTTTGGTTTTAAAAGAGGATTTGCCTAAAAAATTGAGCGATGCGTTTGCGGCTTTGCATGGCAAAATGCAACATTCTCAATTGTCTGCGGAATGTTGGCAGTTGGAAGATGCGCGTTTAAATCAGTTGCGCTTGAAATTGACGCAGGGTTTTCCAACTTTGAAAGAAGTTTATGGTTCACCGCTTTATGGGATTAAAACGGGTTTAAATGAGGCGTTTGTGATTGACCGCGCCACAAAAGATAAGTTAATTAAACAAGACCCTAAATCGGCTGATTTACTAAAGCCGTTTTTAGAAGGCAAGGATTTGAAGAAATGGCACGCACAGCCGCGTGATTTGTGGCTTATTTTAATGCCCAAAGGTTGGACGCGGGAAAAAATGGGCGATGATTTTAATAGCGATAATGCTTGGAAATGGTTTCAAACAAATTACGCTGCTGTCGCACAATATCTTGAATCTTTCGCAGTCGCTGCGGAAAAACGTACCGATAAAGGTGAATTTTGGTGGGAATTGAGAGCTTGTGCTTATTATGATGAGTTTGAGAAACCTAAAATTATTTATGCTCACTTTCAAGTAGAGCCATTATTTTCTTACGAAACAAAGGGCAGCTACACTAATAACAAGTGTTACATAACGACTAAATTTGATGATTTATTGCTGGGTTTATTAAATTCTAAAGTTATGTGGTTTGTTTTCAAAAGTTTAACTACTATGGTTAGAGGTGGTTTTTATGAGGCAACGACTCAAAATATAGAAAAATTGCCAATTCCTCCCGCCACAGATGAACAAAAAGCGCG
The DNA here is from genome assembly GCA_028688145.1 of Thiotrichaceae bacterium. GTDB lineage: Bacteria > Pseudomonadota > Gammaproteobacteria > Beggiatoales > Beggiatoaceae > JAQTYU01. The sequence goes on from JAQTYU010000007.1 coordinate 20,790, forward strand.
TATTGGAGAATTAGCAAAATCTTGTCAACAACTGGCAGAACAGCGTTATGCTTTGGAAAAGAAATTGTGGCGACGGGTGGCAGATTTTGGCGTGGTCAAATTGAACCAGAAAATTGAACGCTGGTGGCTTTCGGATTTTCAGGCATTTCAAGCCGAGTTGAAAAAGTCCTACAAAGTCGAAATGAGTTTGAAAAACCGTGATGAATGGGAAACTTATTTTGAAGAAGCGCGTCAACAACATACTCAATTTAATCAAGAAATTGCAGGCTTGGAAGCAGAATTAAATGCAGCGGTTTATCGCTTATTTGATTTGAGTGCGGAGGAAATTGGGCTGGTGAATTCTTAGCTTTTAATCTCGCACCTACTATTTAATCTCGTTAATCTCGTTCCCACGCTCCAGCGTGGGAATGCCTACCTCGTCGCTCCAGCGGCGAGGATTTTACAAGCTTATTTCAGATAAAAACATTTATATCTAAATAGTTATATCAGTTTAAATGTTTAGCATTCGTGAACAAACGCACCGCTGGAGCGACGCATTAGGCATTCCCACGCAGGAGCGTGGGAACGAGAAAATATCTATTTAATCCCAGCAATCACCTTGGCTAAATCAAAATCTTTCTGCGTCAAACCGCCCGCATCGTGCGTCGTCAAACTAATGCTTACTTTATTATAAGAAATCGCAATATCAGGATGATGAGCCGCCGCTTCACTGGGGGCAACCAACTGATTCACAAAGGCAATTGCCTCGATGAAATCCTTAAATTTGCGCGTAATCTGCAATGCGCCATTGTGCACGCTCCAATTTGGCAAAGCGTTTGCTTGCACTTGAATTTCTGCTTCTGTCAGTAACTGTGCCATAATTTAACGCTCCTGTGAAAACCCTTGATAAGCTTTGAGTGTAGCAAATATAAAAACTTTCACTGCGCCCATTAGTAGGTGCGAATTTATTCGCATGAGTTCGTAGGGTGTATAAGGCGTAGCCGTCATACACCTTGCGATTTGAAACTCTATGCGGTTAAAGGTGTATGGCGGCTACGCCTTATACACCCTACGTTTGATAAGTCTTTTTGAATTAAGATGTTATTAATTTAACTGCGTAACTCCTCATTTATTTTCAGCCCCTTTTTTTGAGTACGTAGATACTGTTTAACCCGTTGATTCAGGTATAATGCCCGCATGTTTAAACCTCTCGCTTTATATATTGGCTTGCGCTACACCCGCGCAAAACGCCGTAACCATTTTATTTCTTTCATTTCACTGACTTCAATGTTAGGCATCGCGCTCGGAGTCACCGCGCTGATTACGGTATTGTCCGTAATGAATGGCTTTGAAAAAGAGCTGCGCGAACGCATGTTAGGCATGGCAGCCCATGTGGTGATAAATCCCATGCAAGGCAATTTAGCGAATTGGAAACCCCTGCTCGATGAATTAAGACCGCTGCCACGAGTCACAGGCGTTGCGCCCTATGTGCAAGGTCAAGCGATGGTCACTTATGATAAAGCGGTGCGTGGCGCAATGTTGCAAGGCATCGACCCCGTGCTAGAACCCCAAGTTTCCAAAGTGCAAGATAAAATGCTGGTCGGCAATCTCAGCGATTTGAAGGCGGGCGAATTTGGCATTGTGCTTGGCGAAGAATTGGCGCGCGCCTTGGGCGTGAATTTGGGCGACAAAGTTACTATCGTGGTGCCACAAGCTTCAGTCACGCCCGTTGGCGTATTGCCACGCATGAAACGCATGGATGTGAAAGGCATTTTCCGCATTGGAATGCACGAATTCGACAGCGCGTTTATTTTGATGAATATTGACGACGCGGCAAAATTGCTGCGGATTCCTGAAGGTCAAGTAGACGGGCTAAATATGAAACTTGATGATATGTTTTACGCACAAGATTTCGTCGCGCAAATCAAAAAAGTTGCCACTGCGCGTAATGACAGCGAATTGCCTAAAACTTTCACCCCTGAAGTGGCGAATAAATTAAAACAAGCTTTACCGCCCGAAGGCTTTTTTGCTTATGATTGGTCGTATCGCCATGCGAATTTCTTCAAAGCCATCAAAATGGAAAAAGCGGTGATGTTTATTATTCTCGCGCTGATTGTGGCAGTGGCGGCGTTTAATATCGTTTCGACTTTGGTGATGGTGGTCACGGATAAGCAAGCCGACATCGCAATTTTACGCACTTTGGGCGCGACCCCGATGACGGTCATGGCAATTTTCATGGTGCAAGGGACAATTATCGGTGTGCTCGGCACGATTATCGGCGACATTGGCGGCATCAGTTTGGCGTTGAATGTGCAAAATATTGTGCCCGCGATTGAATCCTTCTTTCATGTGAAATTCCTCTCTGCTGAAGTCTATTACATCAGTGAATTGCCTTCGGATTTGCAGTGGATGGACGTGTATAAAATTACAGGAATGTCCTTGTTAATCAGTTTATTCGCCACCATATACCCTGCATTGCAAGCAGCGCGTACCCAACCTGCGGAGGCGTTGCGTTATGAGTAATGAAATCAATTATGTGTTGCACTGTGAAAACGTCTGCAAGCGTTTTGATGAGGGCGAATTAGCGGTTGATGTGCTCAAAGGCATTAGTTTAAGTATTGCCCGTGGCGAACAAGTGGCGATTGTCGGTACTTCAGGTTCTGGAAAAAGCACTTTATTGCATTTATTGGGCGGCTTGGAAAATCCCACCGAGGGCGAAGTCTGGGTGGCTGGCAAGCACATGAACCGTTTAAACGCAGCGCAACGCGGCTTGGTGCGTAATCAAAGCTTGGGTTTTGTGTATCAATTTCACCATTTGCTGCCCGAATTCACCGCGCTGGAAAATGTGTGTATGCCTTTGTTAATTCGCGGCGATTCGGTTGCCAAAGCGCAAGCACAAGCCACGACTTTGTTAAATGAAGTCGGTTTAGGCAAACGCCTGAAACATAAACCCGGTGAAATGTCGGGCGGTGAACGGCAACGGGCGGCAATTGCGCGGGCTTTGGTGACAGAACCCGCTTGTGTGCTCGCTGATGAGCCAACGGGAAATTTAGACCAACGCACCGCAGAACAAGTTTATGAACGCATGTTGGCTTTGAATCAATCCATCGGCACAAGTTTGGTGCTGGTCACGCATGATTTGCAGCTTGCCCAAAAAATGCAGCGTACTTTGCGTTTGGTGGATGGGGTTTTGAGTCAGGATGCGTAGTTATTTATGATTTAATCAGTATCACTTACACCTGAGGTGTGGTGATGTGCGGGGGTATAACTTTTTTTATCCCTCGTAAGTGCCCTAATTACACTAGATAGTGTTAGGAGTTAGAAATGGTACAAGCTTCGTCCATGACTATACAAAAGGATTGCCCTACTGAACCACTTTCTTCAGTTAAAAAACCTTTGGCGATTTCAGAAGAGTTTTGTGAGAGTTTTCATAAGGCAGCGGTGAAATCAGTTCTTGAAATGAAAACTCAAGGACGTAAGCCCGTCTTCATTAAAATAGCTTGACGGGGTTTTGTTTAGGGCATGAATTTTTTTGAAAGAAGTAAGCGTTTACATTGAGGCACAGGTTAAACAGCAGTTGAATGCTGAAGAGCTGGAAACGCTGGCGGCAGAATTCAAGCAATACAAAACTTCTGCACCCCAGCATTTTCTAGGTTTGAAGTTGGGTAATCCTTATTTTGGTAAAGATGAAGGACTCACGCAGCCCTCCTCTATTAGGAACATACTCTACAAGGTTCATATAAAACCTCGCTTTCCTAAAAAAGACAGTCGGCACTGGCAACAACAAATTGCCTCGGGAAAAATCCCAAGTTCTGACCACATTTTGATTTATAGCAGGGGAGCAATGAATGAAAATGCTTATCTTCTCTTGGACATATTCCGCCCTGATGGACACAAGAAATTACTGAATTTTTCCAGATTGGAAGATTTAAAATTGCTCGCAGATGAATTTAGAATGCAGTTTTAAATCAGGATGCGTGATTAATATTTAAATCAAAGAGCGCATACACTTAAATACTTTGTTCACTCTAGTTTAGTGGCATTGATTGTTTTTTGTATGTACACTTGTCATTACAAAATATTAATTTAAGTGGGATAGACTGATGGCTACATTAAATGTTCGTTTGGATGACAAGCTTAAAAGTGAAGTTGATGTGGTGCTGAAAGGGTTAAACACCACAGCATCCGAAGTAATACGCCAGACACTCCAATATATTGTAGATAATGGGCATTTACCCATAAAAACCTTGACAGTGAGTGATAGCGAAGCTCAGTTAATTGCAACCGTGCGAGAACGTCTTAAGAATCCTCAGCTAGGCATTAAGGTTAGTTTGGATGACTTATGAGCTTGAGTTTGATCCAAGAGCTTTGAAAGAATGGGAAAAATTGGATGCGTCTATACGTGTCCAATTCAAGAAGAAGATAGCAAAAGTATTGCTCAATCCTCATGTTCAAACAAACAAACTTCGAGAATTGCCCGCGTGTTATAAAATAAAGTTACGCACTTTGGGTTATCGCTTGGTCTATCAAGTCCATGATGAACGCATCGTGGTTTTGGTAATCGCTATTGGAAAACGGGAAAATTCTGAAGTTTACAATGACGCGGAAAAACGTGTTTAAGCATGTTAACGTAAATTAACATTATTATGTCGTAGAACTAAGGTGGATTAAGACATTGTCGTTATCCACCTTTTTCTATTTAGTTTCCAGGTTGACTTGTATGGTCAACTATAATCACACAATGACTGTACAAGAGGATTAAAGCATGAATAAGCCCGTCACTCCGATGTCTGACGTACAAAGCAGTCACGATACCCGACGTATTCCGATTAATAAAGTGGGTATTAAAGACATCAAACACCCCGTGCGGGTGAAAGACCGTTCTGGGCGCGAACAGCACACCATCGCCACGTTTAATATGTATGTGAATTTGCCGCACAATTTCAAAGGCACGCACATGTCGCGCTTTGTGAAAATTCTGAATGAACATGAATACGAAATCAGCATTGATTCATTTCAGGCAATGTTACGCGACATGCAGCAACGCCTAGAATCGGAAGCGGGGCATATCGAAATGAGTTTTACTTATTTCGTGAAAAAAACTGCGCCCATTTCTAAAGTTGAAAGCCTGCTCGATTACAACGTGACTTTAATCGGGGAAGTGAAGAATTCTGTCGCAACCACGCTAATTAAAGTGCTGATTCCCGTAACTAGCCTGTGTCCGTGTTCTAAAGATATTTCCAAATACGGCGCACACAGCCAACGTTCACACGTCACCGTGAGTGCAAAAACTGATGGCTTTGTGTGGATTGAAGATTTAATCGACATCGTTGAAAAAGAATCTTCCAGTGAACTTTACGGCTTGTTAAAACGTCCTGATGAAAAATTCGTCACTGAACGCGCCTATGAAAATCCCAAATTTGTTGAAGATTTAGTGCGCGATGTCGCGGCGCGTTTAAATGCAGATGCCAGAATTTTGGCGTATAGCGTCGAAGCGGAAAATTTTGAATCAATTCACAATCATTCGGCTTATGCGATGATTGAATGTGATAAGGCGGAATAATCGGGAATTTCACGTCTTAAGCGCAAGGACTGGCAGTGCTTGTAGCACTGCCAGTCCTCAATGATTCGCGAAGGAATTCAAACATGATCGGATTAGTACAACGTGTCACCCGCGCCCAAGTCAGCGTTGATGAACAAGTTATCGGCGCGATTGAACAAGGCATGTTAGTGTTAATTGGTGTCGAGCGTGAAGACAGCCCACAACAGGCAGATCGTTTATTAGAGCGTTTATTAAATTACCGTATTTTTGCCGACGCACAAGACAAAATGAACTTAAACTTACAAACCATTGCAGGGGGATTGTTACTTGTCCCGCAATTCACCCTCGCCGCCGACACCCGCAAAGGTTTACGCCCCAGTTTTACCCCCGCAGCACCGCCCGCTTTGGGTGAAGAATTATTCAGCTATCTTTGCAAGCAAGCCCGCCAACGTTACGCCAAAGTTGCCACGGGACAATTTGGTGCAAACATGCAGGTTTCACTGGTGAATGATGGACCTGTCACTTTTTGGCTGCACAGTTGAAAACAGGATTACTACTCCCCTATAAAAAGGATTTTTAAAGATTAAATCTTTCTCTTTAGCTCATTCAAAGAGTTGGGAACGCAGTTGAACCCTTAAAACGCCAAAATTCATAGAAATATTCAAGCTTTAGAACTGTGTGGAAAACATAATAAAAATTTGGTTTGATATTTGCACATAAGAGTAAAACAGCAGCTAGAGCATTTGATGATTTAAGACCGTCATGTAATAGAAATGCGTTTATTCAATGGAGAAAGAATCGGACAATAGTCCTGTATTTCTCGGGAAGTGTAGTAAAATATTACACAGACCTTGCAGATTTACCATTTTAGGCGATTACAGCGTATCCGTGGACATTCATAAATATAATCCTATACATGAGGGCATCATTCCCCTCGGAAAACGCCTTGCTTTTCGACAAGCAAAGTATGTTGTGTTGATTGCGTTGTGTTTAGGACTTTTTTCAGGTGGCGTAGAGATTTATTTAGGGCTTTTGGAAGAACGCGCCCAACTTGAAACCACGCTTAAAAACTTAAGCCAAACCATACGCTATCCCGCCGCAAAAGCCGCACAATTAGCGGATCGTGAACTGGCGCAATATGTAGTAGAAAATTTAAAAGACCATCCCTTTGTCCATAAAATTCGCTTATTAGATGAGGCAAATATCAGTCTCATCGACTGGCAATTACCCCCCAAAACCAAATTTTACGCCACACTAATTTATGCCTTGTTTGGCGAACCCCGTGTGTTGACTCAAGAGTTGTATACCTCTGACATTCTCACCAGTAATTTGCATTCTTTATTGCTCAATCCCTATCAACGCCAAGTGGGCTTGTTAGTCATTGAAATTGATCCCTATGTGCTCGGAGAACGCTTTATTCACCGCGCCCACGTCTTTCTAACCTCAGAATTAACCCGTAGCCTGTTGTTTGGGGTGTTATTATTTTGGCTATTTCATCGCTCGATTACTTACCCCTTGGCACGCATGAGTGGGGCTTTAGCGAAGATGGACTTAGAAAATCCGCAATGCGCCCGCCTTCCCAAACTTCCCGCCCATCAAGATGACGAATTTGGCTACTTAATCACCGTCACCAATCGATTGCTGGAAAATATCGAAGGGCATATTAATCAGCAGGCAGAAATTGAAGATAAACTGCTTAAACTTTCTCATGCCGTTGAACACAGCCCAATTTTAATCGTCATCACTTCCATTGAAGGCTTGATCGAATATGTCAGCCCCAGCGTGGTGCGTTTGTCCGAATACAGCGAAACCGAATTAATCGGCGCAACGCCACGCATTTTTAAAAGCACTTTCACCAGCAAACAACGTTATGTGGAAATGTGGGACACCTTGCTGAGCGGTAAAGAATGGCGTGGACAGTTTTTAAACTGCAAAAAAGGCGGCGGTTTTTATTGGGTCAATGCCTTTATCTCCAGCGTGCAAAATAAAGAAGGACAAATTACCCATTTTCTCGCGGTGGAAGAAGATATTACTGAACTCAAAGTGCGTGAAAAACAATTTGAAGATTTGATTTATTACGACACCTTGACCCAATTACCAAACCGCACTTTATTCGATGACCGTTTACAAACCGCTTTAGCACAATTGGGTGAGTCGGGCGAATTTGGGGCGGTGATGCTATTAGACATTGACCGTTTTAAAACCATTAATGACAGTTTGGGCTATTCAGCAGGCGATAAATTACTCCAAGAAATTGCCACACGCTTGGCCAGCCAGATTTCACGCAAAGACACCTTGGCACGCATCAGTGGCGATAAATTTGCCGTGCTCCTGACCCAATTGGACAGCATCGACCGTGTCGCGAAAATGGCAGAAATGGTGGTGCGTTGTTTTGCAGAACCGTTTAATTATCATCAGCAAGAATTTTTCTTCACCATCAGTTTGGGCATTAGTCTATTCCCCAGCGACGGTCAAGATACTGACACTTTGCTCAGCAATGCTGAAACCGCGATGTATCGGGTGAAAAATAAAGAACGCAACAGCTATCAGTTTTATAAACCCGCGATGAATGTCCAAGCGGCTGAATTATTGGCATTGGAAAATAATTTGCGGCGGGTGATTTCTGATGTTGAACAAATGAATCAACAGTTCAAAGTCTATTATCAACCGCAAATCGATTTACACAGCGGCAAATTGTGCGGGGTTGAAGCTCTGATTCGTTGGCAGCATCCACAACGCGGTTTAGTCAGCCCTCGGGATTTTATCCCCTTGGCAGAAGAAACAGGCTTGATTGTGCCGATTGGTGAATGGGTGCTGCGGGTAGCGTGTGAACAAGCGAATCAGTGGTTTAAACAAGGCGCGCCACGGATTCGGGTGGCGGTGAATATTTCTGCACAACAATTTCAAACCCCGCATTTTGTCTCATTTGTACAAAATATTTTGCACAGCACGGGGCTGCCGCCTGAATGTCTAGATTTAGAAATTACGGAAAGCACCTTAATGGGCAATGTGCAAACTGCCCAACAGGTGCTTGCGAAGTTGAAAACGCTGGGGCTGCGGGTTTCAATTGATGATTTTGGAACAGGTTATTCTTCACTGAATTATTTGCGTAAATTTCCCGTCGATACTTTAAAGATTGATCAATCATTTATCAGTGATTTAAATCTGGATGAAGATAACACCACGATTACTAAAGTCATTATCGACATGTCGCATAATTTAAACTTGTCGGTCATCGCCGAGGGTGTGGAAACTGAGGGACAACTAAATTTCTTGCGCCATCATTTGTGCGATGAAATTCAAGGTTTTTATATCAGTATGCCCTTACCTTATCAGGAATTTACTAAGTTATTGTTGCAAGAACATTTCAGCATTGCCCCTTATGCTCCTGCCTAAATTACGCGCTCGGCTCGCCTTGCCGCGTGATTTCTAAATCTTTAATAATCCCATCTTGAATACTGTAAACCCAGCCGTGCAAATACAAGGCTTGTCCTTGTTTCCACGCATCGCTGATAATGCTGCAATTCGACAAATTTTCGACTTGTTGTTTCACATTCAACTCCGTCAATAAATTCAGTCGCTCGATTTCGGGCATTTCCTCAGTGAAGGCGGTGGCATGTTTACGATAGGTGTCGCGAATGTTATTTAGCCAAAAATCAATAATCCCTGTGGTGTTGCGTTGCAGCGCATTCGCCACGCCGCCACAGCCATAATGCCCGCACACGATGATATGCTGGATTTTTAAGACTTCAATAGCAAATTGCAGCACCGATAATAAATTAATATCTGTATTAATCACTAAGTTCGCAATATTACGGTGCACAAAAATCTCGCCCGGCAACAGCCCCGTGATTTGATTCGCAGGCACACGGCTATCCGAACAACCAATCCAAAGAAACTTGGGACTTTGTTGCTTGGCAAGTTTTGGGAAAAAGTCGGGATGTTTAGTGCGGACTTTTTCTGACCATTGCTTATTATTTTGCAGCAGTTGTTCAATATCTTTCATAAATTTTATTCTTTGGTGTGTGGGAACGACGTTTAGCCCCCCGTCATGTTCATATAACGTAAGATTTGGGGCTGACGTTCTAAATTAAAATCGTGTCCTTTGGGTTTAATTGCCATCGCGTCGATAATCGCTTGTTTCAGCGGCGCGGTGTCTAAAGGATGGGCGCGTAACACACGGCGTAAATCTACCGAATGTTCTTGCCCCAAACACAGCAATAAACGCCCTTCGGGGGTGACCCGCACTCGATTGCAAGCTTCACAAAAATTATGACTGTGCGGTGAAATAAAGCCGACACGGCTGCCCGTATTGGCAATTTGATAATAACGCGCAGGCCCGCCCGTGGTTTCTGTGGTGGGAATTAAGGTAAACACTTCTTCCAAATCACGGCGAATTTCATCGCTGGAATAATAAGCTTCGGCGCGGGCATGTTCGCTGATTATTCCTAAGGGCATTTCTTCAATAAAGCTAATATCGATGCGGCGCGCTATGGCAAAGTTTACCAAATCAATAATTTCATCTTCATTACGGTGTTTCATAATCACCGCATTTAATTTAATCCGTTTAAATCCCAAGGGTAAAACGGCATCGATGCCACGCAGCACGTTGTCTAATTTCCCGACACGGGTTATTTTTTGAAAGCGTTCGGGTTGCAAACTGTCCAAACTGATATTAATGCGTTTTACCCCAGCTTCGTACAAAGGCACTGCCATTTTTTCCAATTGTGAACCGTTGGTAGTCAGCACCAATTCTTTCAAGTTTTCCAGTTTGCCCAAGCCTTGGAATAATTGCAGCACGTTATTGCGCACTAAGGGTTCGCCGCCTGTAATCCGCACTTTGCTTACGCCAAGCTCTACAAAAGCTTGCACCAGCACTTCTATTTCTTCGAGGGTTAATAATTGGGCGCGGGGTAAAAACTGCATGTTTTCGCTCATGCAATACACGCAGCGAAAGTCACAGCGGTCGGTGACAGAAAGCCGTAAATAAGTCACCTTGCGGTTGAACTTGTCGATTAATTGGGGAGTGGTGTTCATGAATCTAAGCTTCTTGTATAAATAGTAAAATGACAAGCTGCGAAATAAGCAAGAATTGCGCAAGCGGGATGGGCGTATTCGCTATGGGAAAAGTCTGTGCACAACTTAACACGAAATTAGTGGTTGTAGGGTGGGCATTGCCCACCAAACTTGTTTTTAAGCCTCCCCCTTTGACAAAGGGGGAATGAGGGGGATTTAAGATCGTCGCAATTGTTGAGATTTTTAAATCCCCCCAGCCCCCTTTTTCAAAGGGGGAGCTAAGCCCGCCATTCTCGTACTAGATACCGTGCCTAAATCAGTTAGGTTATACTGTTTGCTTAAAATAGCGTTTATAAAGAAGGCTAACGGTAATATATCTTTCCCATTGGGATAGTTTTTTCTAAAAACAATCAATTTCACTCAAAATAATTACAGGGAGTCCTTTGTGGCATCACCGACCACCTTTCAAGCACTGATTCTTGCACTGCAAGAATATTGGGCGCAACAGGGCTGCGTGCTCTTACAACCTTATGATATGGAAGTGGGGGCAGGCACGTTTCACCCCGCAACTTTTTTACGCTCCATAGGCCCTGAGCCTTGGAGTGCGGCTTATGTGCAGCCTTCGCGCCGTCCCACTGACGGGCGTTATGGCGAAAACCCCAACCGTTTACAGCATTATTACCAGTTTCAAGTGGTGCTCAAACCCTCGCCCGCCAATATTCAAGAATTATATTTAGATTCTTTGAAAATGCTTGGCGTTGACCCTTTAATCAATGACATCCGCTTTGTCGAAGACAATTGGGAATCGCCCACCTTAGGCGCGTGGGGCTTGGGTTGGGAAGTGTGGCTGAACGGCATGGAAGTCACCCAATTCACCTATTTCCAACAAGTCGGCGGTTTAGAATGCCGTCCCGTGACAGGCGAAATTACTTACGGTTTGGAACGCATCGCGATGTATTTGCAAGGTGTTTCTAGCGTTTACGATTTAGTTTGGACTGAAGGAAAATTCGGCAAAGTCACTTATGGCGACGTGTTTCATCAAAATGAAGTCGAAATGTCTACTTTCAACTTTGAACACGCCCCGATTGAAGATTTATTCCGCGCCTTCGACGTGTACGAGCGCGAAAGCAGCAGTTTAATTGCCAAAAATTTACCCCTGCCTGCGTATGAAATGGTGCTTAAAGCTTCGCACACTTTTAACTTATTAGATGCACGTCACGCGATTTCCGTCACCGAACGGCAACGCTTTATTTTACGGGTGCGAACCCTTGCGCGCGCCGTGGCACAAGCCTATTACGACCGCCGTGCCGCCTTGAATTTCCCGATGTGCAACAGCGTCATCAAGGAGGATGTAGCATGAGCGATACCCGCGATTTATTAATTGAAATTGGTACGGAAGAATTACCCCCCAAGGCTTTAGAAGGCTTGTCGGAAGCATTTTCTTCTGCAATTTGTGGCGGTTTGGAACAACAAGAAATTGCTTACAATATTGCCACGCCTTACGCCACGCCACGCCGTTTAGCGGTATTACTCAAAGGCGTTGCCACATTTCAACCCGACCGCGAAATTGAACGCCGTGGTCCTGCTTTAGCCGCTGCGTTTAAAGACGGACAGCCCAGCCCTGCTTTATTAGGATTTGCGCGTTCTTGCGGGGTTGAAGTCGATGCGCTGAGCAAATTAGAAACCGACAAGGGTTCATGGTTTGTGTATCGTAGTTTGCAAAAAGGGCAAGCCACGGAAAAATTAGTGCCTGCAATTGTGGAAGCCGCGCTCGCTGCCTTGCCGATTCCGAAGCGGATGCGTTGGGGCAGCACTAATTTTGAATTCGTGCGTCCTGTGCATTGGGTGGTTTTATTGTTTGGCAAGGACGTGATTGAAGCTGAAATTCTCGGCATCAAAGCAGGGCGTGAAACCCGTGGACATCGTTTTCACCATCCTGAACCTTTGGTGTTGGCAAATGCGGACGATTACGGCAAAGCGTTGGAAAAACAAGGCTATGTGATTCCTGTGTTTTCTACCCGTCGCGAGCGCGTGCGGCTTTTAGTCGAAGAAGCCGCTGATTTATTGGATGGACAAGCGGTGATTGATGAGGCTTTATTAAGCGAAGTCACCAGCTTAGTGGAATATCCTGTGGCAATCACGGGGTCTTTTGAAGAGAAATTCTTAAGCGTGCCTGCTGAAGCTTTAATCGCGAGCATGAAAGGGCATCAAAAATATTTCCATGTGGTCAGTGCGGAAGGCAAATTATTACCGAATTTCATCGCCATTAGTAACTTGCAAAGCACGCAGCCTGACGTGGTACGCGCAGGCAATGAACGGGTAATTCGTCCACGTTTAAGCGATGCCGCGTTTTTCTGGGGTCAAGATTGCGCCCATGCCTTGGAACAGCATTTAGACACTTTGAAAACCGTGGTTTTCCAAAATGCGCTGGGCACTTTGTATGAAAAATCGCAGCGCGTGGCAGAACTCAGTGGCACGATTGCCAAAGTGTTGGGCGCGAGTGAATTGCACGGCATTCGGGCGGCGCAGTTGTCAAAATGCGATTTGATGAGCAACATGGTTGGCGAATTCCCTGAATTACAAGGAATTATGGGCGAATATTATGCCCGTCACGATGGCGAACATGAGGCGGTGGCGGTGGCGTTGCGTGAGCAATATATGCCGCGTTTTGCAGGTGACGCTTTGCCGAGCACGCCGATTGGGCAGGCGGTGGCAATTGCTGATAAATTAGATACTTTGGTGGGAATTTTCGGGATTGGGCAACCCCCGACTGGCGATAAAGACCCGTTTGGATTGCGGCGGGCGGCATTGGGGGTGTTGCGGATTGCAATTGAGCAAAAACTGCCTTTAGATTTGTTGGCGTTATTGCAACAAGCGCAAGCGGCGTATCCTGCGGGCGTGATTAAAGTTGAAGACACTTATTTGCAAGTTTTTGATTTTATGCTGGAACGTTTACGCAGTTATTATCAGGATCAGGGCGTGCATTATGACAGTGTGGATGCGGTGTTAAGTTGTCGTCCGCACAGTCCTTTAGATGCGGATAAGCGGATTCGGGGTGTGGAGGCGTTTCGGAGTTTGCCTGCGGCGGTGAGTTTGGCAAGTGCGAATAAGCGGGTGCACAATTTGCTGAAGAAAACCGAGCAGACTTTTCCGCAACATCCTGAAGCGGCGTTGTTTACGGAAGAGGCTGAGCGTCAATTGCATCAGGCTTTGACCGCGCAACAAGGGCAGCTCGAGGCGTATTTGCAACAAGGCAATTATGCGGAGGCTTTGCAGTTGTTGGCGGGCTTGCGGGAAAGTGTGGATACTTTCTTTGAAAAAGTCATGGTTATGGATGAAAATCCGACCATTCGTAATAATCGCTTGGCGTTGCTGCAAACCATGCGGGCGCAGTTTTTGAAAATTGCGGATATTTCGCGGTTGCAGTTGTAGGGGTTGAATTAGTATGTTGTAATTGTGCTTGTGGTAATTATACCATAAGTACAATTACATTTTTTGAAGAAACTTATTAAGTGAATAATATGAATAACATCATAAAGGATTCTCCATGCAAGGATAAGGAAAAACTATATAAAACATTTATAAATTTATTAGATAATAAAGCTCCTATAGTCTTTAAACCATTGAGGTCAACCAATTTCAACAAAAAAGCCTATCAATATAACAAGTATCAAGACGTTAGTGGGTATAGAAATGAAGAACTATTTGACAGGTTAAAAAATGCAAGACTGTTTACGTACAAACAGTTAAAAAAGTGTAGTCCATTATCGGAAAATAAAAAGCTATGTGTATTATGGTTTCTAATCCCAAATGAGTTGGTTAATGAAGTACAAAATATAGAACCAGTCACAAATAAGATTAATACAAATGGAGCTTCCGTTGAGCTATATTGTCTAGGCGGAAAGATATTTGTATTTTCTTGTCATGTGGATGACAATAACATGTAGTTGATACATATGGGAAGAATAATGAGTATGGAAAAGCTGTTAACAAAAATAGGTTCATTACGGGTAACACATAAATTCAAGATCAATGATCGTGTACAATGGAAAAAAGGACTTCGTAACAAAAAGCGTCCATTAGAAGAGCAAACAGCCATTGTTATGGAGGTTTTAAAAAAACCATTGTTAGATCATGAAAAGGAAACAGGGTCACCCTATTTCAGAGAACCGCTTGATCTTGCTTTGGCAATGTTAGATGAAGATGATGATCTTGTCGTCTTTTACTACGACAGCAGACGGTTTGAGCCTGTTCCAGGAGAATAACAAGCAAGCGTAGGGTGTATAAGCATAGCGTCATACACCTTTACGATTTAAAAAGTTTTCTCATTCCTAAAACCCTGCCTGTTTGGGAATATCAGCTCAAAAAGCATCTCACAATGTAGACGAGTGCGCCCACAACCCTCATTTCCCCAGTGACTTTTCACCCCCTTTGAAAAAGGGGGCTGGGGGGATTTAACAATCTCAACTGCGCCCCCAACCCCCTAAAGGGGGCTAAATACTTGTTTAGTCTTTAAAAATTTCCTTCTAAACGAAAACTACAGAGAGAATAAAAAAAGGGACTAGCCACATGGACTAATCCCTTCTTTATATCTTGTCGTTTGGTTACGTTAGTTGCATTAAAAACTAAGAGGCTTTACCAAACCTTACATTCTCATTATCATACGAACTTTAAATTATTTCAAGATAATTTCATGGATTTTACAAAATTTAGCACCCTATTTTCTCCTGCACGTATCAGTCGCTATTCAGCAGCAACCCAACACGATTGCAATAAAACAATTATGTTGTATGAAGAAAACCTGAAAATAGGTCAAGCTTTCATGCCGTTACTCAGCGTGCTAGAAGTTGTCTTGCGTAACAAACTTTACGAAGAAATCTCACTATTTTCAAAAGATAAATACTGGATAATTGACCCTAATCATGTTTTCAGAAAAAGCTGGTACTTAAGTAAAGAAGTCACCAAGCAAGAAAATGACTGTAAAACAAAGCTTGATAAAAATAAATTTTGTAATCATATAGTTTCTAGCGTTACCTTTGGATTTTGGGTGGAATTCTTTACTAAATACACTTTCAAACTACTACGAGGTCGTCCCATAAAAATATTTAGGAGATTGCCTGCTGGCTATAACAGTGCACGTATTCACAAACGACTGAACGAGATTCGCGAATTTCGGAATAGGCTTTATCATAACGAACCCATTATTTTTAATGCTCGAATTGTTGATTTTGGAGGTTGTGAAAAAATACATGATGATATTCTCGAAATACTTAAACTATTGGATACAGATTTGCTAAATTTTATCAAGCCGTTAGATAATGTTTCAAGTTATATAGGGCTTGCAAAACAACGAATAATCTAACTTAGTAAGTAGTAATACTGAGTAATGTAGATAATCACGAATCGCGCCCACAATCCCCATTTCCCCCGTTACTTTTCACCCCCTTTGAAAAAGGGGGCAGGGGGGATTTAACAATCTCAACTGCGCCCCCAACCCCCTAAAGGGGGCTAAATACTTGTTTAGTCTTTAAAAGTTATTTTTAAGGGTTTGTTTAAATATTAAATCCCCCTCATTCCCCCTTTTTCAAAGGGGGGAGGCTAAACCCCCGCGATTTTAATTTCTCCCGCATTCCACTGCGTTTTCATACGGGCTACACTTTTCCCCCCCAATCTTGCTTAATTAAGGTTTGTGGCATACATTAAATTTGTCATTATCAACCATCAGAGGAATTACCGTATGTCTCGTCAAGCCTTGTTTTCTAATAAAATTATGATGTTGTTTGCAGTACTGCTGGGTATTTTCACCAGCACCCAAACCTTGGCAGCCTCTAAAAGCTTGGGTAGCCTTTTATTAACTTTTGAGTCCAACGTGAAATGGGAAGCGGTTGGCAATGAATGGAAGCAACGCCGTGATTCTTGGGTGCTTGAATGCCAAACCGCGAGTAAACCTGCCAAAGTCGCCAGCCTGTTATTGGAACTTGAAACCGCGATTCAATGGAAAGCGGTCGAACCGAAGTGGAAAGCACGCCGCAACAATTGGATTGCTGAGGTGAGAGCAACGGGTTCTATGAGACAACTGGCGAGCTTATTATTAGAGCTGGAATCTAATGTGAAATGGGCAGCCGTTGAAGCAAAGTGGAAAAACCTTCGTAATGGCTGGATTGCGGATTTATCCAACGTGAATTAATTCAGTAGGTAGCCCGGATTCCGCTAGGCTCTATACGGGCTACATTTCGTGCAATTTCTTTAAAAAAGTCATGAATATTTTAAATTGCGCTGTTTGCGAGCGTAATTCTCTTTATCGCAGAGTTTTTATACTGACTGCGGGTTTTCCATAAATCATAAGCTACCTGTTGAGCAATCCATAATTCAGCCCTGCCACCATTTTCAACACCTAGCCATTCTTCCAAACGCAATGCCAGCTCTGGTGAAATTGCAGCACGACCATTGAGTACCCGCGACAAGCTATTGCGAGAAATGCCCAATTGGGCGGCGGCTTCGGTCACGGTCAATCTGAGAGCAGGTAGCACATCCTCTTTTAAAGTTTCCCCAGGATGCGGAGGATTAAATAAACTGTTCATATGATTCAACCTTAGTGATAATCTTGATAATCAACCAGAATGACATCTTTGCCTTCAAATTTGAAGGTTAAACGCCAATTGCCGCTGACTGAAACTGCATAATGCCCTTTGAGATTGCGCTTGAGCTGATGTAAATTCGATCCAGGAAGATTCATATCTTCAGGATGTGCAGAAACGTTCAAGCGACTCAATAAACGCTTAAGTTTGTCAGCATGTTTATGTTGAATGCCTGCCGTATTTTCATATGCCGGATTGCCATCGCGAAAAAAGGCTTCTAATCCCTTATGTTGGAAAGTTTTTATCATTATTTTAGAATTTAGTCTACTTGCCTTTAACTGTAATGTGTCACGTTACAGTTGTCAAGAAAAAATGAAAAATTGTGGGGAAAAGTAGGTTAAACATTTATTGGGATATGGTTTAAATCTCCAATAACATGTTTCACCAAAAAAATAGCGACTTACCTTTCAGTGAAGTCGCTATTTTTCAGACTTAAAAACAATTACGCAGGCGTTGCCGTAGCGGGAGGTCTTCTTAACTTAATATGTAATTCACGCAACTGCATTTCACTGGCGGGTGAAGGCGCAGAAGTCAAAGGACAGCTTGCCGTTTGCGTTTTCGGGAAGGCAATCACGTCACGGATTGAAGTCGCGCCCGTCATCAGCATTACCAAACGGTCTAAACCGAAGGCTAAACCGCCGTGCGGAGGACAACCTGACTTTAACGCATCCAACAAGAAGCCAAACTTTTCACGCGCTTCGGTTTCCCCAATCCCCAGTAAATTAAACACGGCTGATTGCATGTCGGGGCGGTGAATACGAATTGAACCGCCACCAATTTCAGAGCCGTTTAACACCATGTCATACGCACGCGAGATGCACGCGCCGGGATTGGCTTCAATTGCGCTGATGTCGGTGACATTGGGCGCGGTGAACGGATGGTGCAAAGACACCCAACGTTTGTCTTTTTCGTCCCATTCAAACATCGGGAAATCGACCACCCACAAGGGTTTCCAGCCTGCTTCCATCAAGCCCAAATCTTCACTGACTTTTAAGCGCAATGCGCCCAAAGCATCGTTCACAATCTTGGCTTTGTCCGCGCCGAAAAATACCACATCGCCCGTTTCTGCGTGTACACGGTCTAAAATTGCTGCAATGACATCATCAGGCAAGAATTTCAGAATGGGTGATTGTAAGCCTTCACGTCCCGCGCTGCGGTCGTTGACTTTGATATACGCCAAGCCTTTCGCCCCATAAATCGCGACAAATAAGGCGTAATCGTCTAATTGTTTACGCGATAATTCGCTGCCTTTGGGAACGCGCATCGCAGCAACCCGACTGTTTGCGTCATTGGCGGCGGCGTTAAAGACTTTAAATTCTACGTCTTTGACCAAATCGCTGATTTCAGTAATTTCTAAAGAAGTGCGTAAATCAGGCTTGTCTGAACCATAACGAGTCATCGCTTCCGCATAAGTCATGCTGGGGAAAGGATTGGGCAAGCTTACGTCAAGAACTTCTTTAAACAAGCCGCGAATCATGGTTTCCATCAAATCACGAATCATAAATTCATCGACAAAAGACAGTTCTATATCTAATTGGGTAAATTCTGGCTGACGGTCTGCCCGCAAATCTTCATCGCGGAAACAGCGCACAATTTGATAATAGCGATCCATGCCCGACATCATCAGTAATTGTTTGAATAATTGGGGCGACTGGGGCAAGGCAAAGAATTCGCCTTCATGGGTACGGCTGGGCACTAAATAATCGCGTGCGCCTTCGGGCGTGGCCTTGGTCAACATCGGGGTTTCGATGTCGAGAAAACCATTATCATCCATAAAGCGGCGAATGCTGCGCGTGACTTGGGCGCGTAATTTAAAGCGTTCTTGCATCATCGGGCGACGCAAGTCGATGTAACGATAACGCAGGCGCGTTTCTTCGTTAATGTCTATATCATCAATTTGGAAGGGCGGCGTTTCGGCAGTGTTTAAAATTTCTAAGTGTTTGCCTAAAACTTCAATCTTACCTGTGCCTAATTCTAAATTTTCCGTCCCTGCTGGACGATAACGCACGATGCCTTGTACACGTAACACGTATTCACCGCGCACCCGTTCTGCCACAGCAAAGGCATCTTGAGTGTCGGGATCGAAGACGACTTGTACAAGCCCTTCGCGATCACGTAAGTCGATAAAGATCACTCCACCATGATCGCGGCGGCGGTGCATCCAGCCGCATAAGGTGACGGACTGGTCAATAAAAGTTTCGTTAAGCTGTCCACAGTAGTGGCTACGCATGAATACCAATTCCTCGTTTTACTTATTCAAAACAAGCATGTTAAAACTTGGTATCTCTGTGTGCAAGCCAAACTGTAAATTAATCTGTCACACACGCTGAACACGCGCCTGTTGCACAGGGCGTGTCACTAGACTTTTTTGGGGTTTCGGCCTTCTTGGTTTTGAAATCCGTTTCATACCAACCTGAACCTTTTAAGCGAAAACCTGCGGCAGAAATTAATTTTTGTAACTCCTCTTTTCCACAAGCAGGACAGGTGGTTAAAGGCGCATCACTCATTTTTTGTAATTCTTCTAACTCGTGACCACATGCGCCACAAGCATATTCATAAATAGGCATAGATAAAACCTCTTAATTAAGATTTAGTTAGGATGATAGGAGTTACGCAGTTGAAAATTAATAAGCTAATTAATTCAAAAAGCTTTATCAAGCGTAGGGTGGAATAGGCGTAAGCCGTATTCCACCACAATAGAAGTGACGGATTCAACTGCGTAACTCCTAGATGAATAGAATGTGGATGAAATGAAGGCAAGATTCAAAAAAATCAAGGCTCACCCCGCAGCGCATTTTATTATTTAATGGCGCGTGCGGGTAAACTCCACAATCATCGTGCTCACTTTCACCGCAGGGCGATATTGCATTTTAATATTTTGAGTGTAAGGGTAAATAATCCGCGCCACTGCCTGAGAACGTAGTTTCAAAGATTGAGGGGAAAGCGCGTTATTTTCGACAGGCTCAGTGCCTGATAAGATTTGAACCGTGTATTCAGGATTGACCGATAAGCGGGTTAAAGCTTCTTCGAGACGTTCACGATCAGAATCATCAAGATGGGTGTGCAAAGACTTGAATTTAAGGATTACGCGGTTTGCATTCTCTTCTAACAAATTAGAAGGATTATTATTCAAGCTTTGAATCGGGTGCAAAACACGTTTTGCGGGGGCATTACTTACTGTACCATTGGTGCTGACGGGATGCACCGTGCTGCTATAAACCGCAAGCGGTAAACTGGGCGCGACTTCAGCTTGCGCATTGGTGACAATGCTTTGATCGAAACTCGCCTGTATGCTATCGCCTAAATTCAGGTGATTCACATACCACGTAAACAGCGCCATGTTCAACAGTAACAGCATGACTAAAAAGATAGAATAGATGATTTTCTTAAGCATATACTCTAAAATGCTCAGTTCTAGGAAGTTAGACTAAGAACGGGTGACGAGAATAAAACCCGTCAAACGCACGACTCACGATTACAAAAAAATCGTTACTCTCATTACTTTGTGGATTCTATCATGGCTTTTGTGATCACTGATAATTGTATTCGTTGTAAATATACCGATTGCGTCGAAGTTTGCCCTGTGGATTGCTTTCATGAAGGTCCAAACTTCTTAGTAATTGACCCTGAAGAATGTATCGATTGCACCTTGTGTGAACCCGCCTGCCCCGCCAACGCGATTTATGCCGAAGGCGATTTGCCAGAAAATCAAATACATTTCATTGAGCTCAACGCAGAACTCGCGCAAAAATGGCCCGTGATTACCGAACGCAAGCCCGCGTTAATGGACGCAGAGCAATGGAAGGGTATTCCTGACAAGCTGTCACATTTAGAACGCTAATACTTTAATTCTAGTTGATTCATTCTGCATTCACAATGTAAATATGGACTTAAGCCGCATCTGCCCCTCTCATTTTGTCCGTATTGCAGCCTCAGAAAGTCTTCATGATGCACACGGCTGACCGTTTGTTAATGCTGCTTGCGGCAGGTCAGCCGCAGCCCCAAGCTGATTTGTGCGCCGCGCTCGCGATTACGCCCGCCGTTTTGCAGCAAGCCTTGCAACAATTACGTGTTCAAGGGATTAGTCTGCAACAAATCGCGCCAGAAATTTACCAATTATCCGAGCCTTTAGAATTACTGGATAAAAGCAAAATTTTCCACGCACTCAATCCTTTGGCGCGGGAACAGCTCAGTCATTTTGAAATTGTGCCCAGCATTGACTCGACTAATGCGTATTTATTAAATAGCACGCAACAAGCAGGATTTAGCCTGTGTTTGGCAGAATATCAAACAGCGGGACGCGGCAGACAGGGGAAACAATGGATTTCGCCATATGCTAGTGGTTTGTGTTTGTCGGTTAAATATCGTTATCCACACTTGAACCAGCCGCTGACAGGTTTAAATATTGCCTTGGCGATAAGTACCGTGAAAGCTTTGTGGGCATTGGGTGCAACCAGCACAAGAATCAAATGGCCCAATGATATTTGGTGGGAAGGTCGTAAATTGGCGGGTTTATTATTGGAAACTCGCAGCATGAACCGCTCGCAAGAGGTGGTGATGGGCATCGGAATGAATTTAAACTTGCCCGCTGATATGCCCGCCGTTGACCAGCCTTTAGTGGATTTGAGCACGATTTTAGGGCGCAAAATTTCCCGCAATTTAGTGGCAGCGCAAATTATTAATCATTGGGTAGAAACTTTTTTGAATTATCCGCAAACAGGATTAGAAGCTTACGCCGATGATTGGCAGGCTTTCGACTTGCTGCGCGGTCAAGTGGTGCAAATTCACACCGCCACAGAAATCGTCACAGGAACAGCCGTGGGGATTGATGCGGCGGGTGCATTATTGGTACAAGTGGGGCAACGTCTGCAACGCTATTTGTATGGTGAGGTTAGTGTGCGTCTATGAAATTATTCGTCGATATTGGCAACAGTTGCGCAAAATGGCAATTTGAACAAGATAATATCCAGCAAGTTTGTGCCTATCAATCTGAAAATTTTAATGCTAATTTAACCGCAGTTTGGCAAAATTTACCGCGCCCTACAGAAATTTGGGTGGCAAATGTGGCAGGCGTGGCGATTGCAGAGCAGTTAAGCGCGTGGACGCAACAACATTGGCAACTCACGCCGCAGTTTGTTCGTAGTCGTGCTTATGCCGCAGGGGTGTATAATGGCTACATTCAGCCCGAAATTTTAGGCGTAGACCGTTGGCTTGCGATTATTGCCGCGTATCAACAAGATGGTGCGGTCTGTGTGATTGATTGTGGAACAGCAGTGACGGTGGATATTGTGGATGCACAAGGTCAGCATCAAGGTGGCATGATCAGTGCTGGCTTGGAAACCACGCGCAAGGCTTTGTTAAAAGCGACTTACGCGCTGGGTAAAATTCCACCACAAACCGATTTAAAAACTGCGCCTTTGGCAGCAACCGAGACCCATCAAGGCATTATGCTGGGCAGTTTATACGCCTTAGTCGGCTTGATAGAAACCGTGTTTCAGCGCGTACAAGTGCAACATCCAAGCTGTAAACTGGTTTTGACAGGTGGTAGCGTTCCAGAAATCGAAAATTTATTAAGCGTGCCTTATCAATATCAACCCAATTTAGTGTTACAAGGTTTGACCATTATCAGTGGTGAATAAGTCAATATGAAAAGCTTTGCAATCCTCCTCATTATTTTAAACATCGGCTTTTTCACTTGGCTGCAAGGCTGGCTCGATTGGATGCCTTGGCAACCGCAGGATATTATGCCGCCCACGCAAGCGGTAAAACCCAGTAAAAGCGATTTGCCCACGCTCGCCCTGCTCAATGAAAAAATTGAAAAGCCTATTGAAAAACCTGTCACGGTGGCAACGGCTGAACAGGCAAAACCTGAACCTGTAAAACCTGAAGTTAAAATTGAACCACCCAAGACAACTAAGCCTGAAACAGTTGCAAGCTCTGTAGTGGAAAAAATTGCGCCTGTGGAAAAACCTGTCACCGCCGCTGAAAAAATCCCAGAACCCGCAAAACCCGAACCTGTAAAAGCTGAAAAGTTGGAAGCTGCACCTGTCGCAACGGTTGAAGCACCAAAAGCAATAGTGACTGAAGCTACAAAAACGGAAAAAGTTGAACCTGCTCCTGTCAAAACTGAAATCGGAAAACCGACGGCTGTTGTAGAAACCTTAGCCAGTGCGGTTAAAATACCCGAGCCTGTTCCCGCTTCTGAAGTGAAAGAAAACAAAGCCACACCGCCCGAAAAATCTGAAGCAATGCAAATTCCCGCACCTGCGGTGATTACGCCCGAAAATAATCCAATCACGGCATTTGTGAGCAAGGCAAAATCTGCGGCTGCCAGCTCCTCCGCTGATAAACCTTCAGACACGGGTATTTCCGCACCTCCGAAAGAAGTCGCCAAAGAACAGCCGATTGAACAAACCGCAACGCCCACGACGACAAATTTAAACCCCTTGCCTGCGGAAGTGCTCAGTGCAATGACGGCTGCAAAACCCGACACTCCTAAAACTGAGACGACAACAGCTGCGAGCGTTGACACGGCGACGGAAAAAACCGCCCAAAGCTTGAATAGTAGTTCTACTTTGGATAAAAATTCTGCTACAATGCCCAGCTCTAGTCCTGTTGCAGAAGCGTCTGTGAAGACCTTGCAGGCAGTGAAAAAAGAAGGTAAAACTTCTTTGAAGTCAACTAACAGTAATGAATTATGTTTTGTGGCGGGTCCTTATCCTTTGTTGTCGAATGCTCAAAGCTCGGCAAAATGGTTTCGGGGCAAGTCTAAAGTTCAAGCCGAAATTCAAGCAGATGAAGTGCCTATGGTTTTTTGGGTGTACTTACCGCCTTACAAAAATCAAAAAGAGGCAAATCGCCAAGCACAACATCTTGCACATTTAGGCATTACTGATTATGTTTTAGTGACGACTGGTAAATTAAAACATGCGGTTTCTTTAGGGGTGTATCGCGATCAAGCCAGCGCGCAACGGCGCGTTGATGAATTGCATCGCAAAGGTTATAAACGCGCACGTTTAGAAAAACAGCGTCAAGGTAACAAACGTTACTGGTTAAGTGTTAAAATGTCTGCCACACAGAAAGATTTGATGGTAAGCTTTAAACGAGCTCAGAAAATTTCTGCGATTGAAGTAAATGTGTGTGAATAAAATTGCCTTAAGCGTAGAAATTCCCTAAAATACCAGAGAACGTAAGTGCTGGGAATTTCCAGTCATGACTACGCCCCGATAGTTAAATGGTATAACTGGTGATTTGTAATCACCCGTTGCGGGTTCGATTCCCCCTCGGGGCTTATCCCTAAGTCATTAGGGTTTAGGGTTAGCGTGAAAAATACACTGTATTTCCAAGTAGTCGCGCCGTTCTAGTTGTGCTTAATACAACGATACGCGTTTTTGGCAAGCATGGTCGTTGTGAAGTCTGGCATCACACTTGATGGTAGAAATTTAAACGCCGTGGTTAACTTAAGTTGAAACCGTTTGCTTTATGAAACTTATTTGTCTTGCAAGATATATCCAAAATATATGACGCAAGCTTATCGCACATTAGCGAGATTTCGTAAGGCGAGCTTTAGGCAGTGCACACAAGCGATTGAAAATTGATGGGTTCACTTCATGGCAAATGATAAAATACCTACCATAGTGGTTGTAGATGATAGCGCAACGTCTATCTCTTTATACCAATTTAGTATTGAACCACTGTCGGTAAATTTTATCGGTTTCAAGTCTCCTGCCGAAGCTTTTCCCTATCTGCAAGAACATACCCCCGATTTATTATTTTTAGACATCATTATGCCTGGTATGGATGGGCTGACCTTCTTGCGTCGCTTACGTACCTTGGCACACCAAAAAAATACCTCAGTGATTATGGTAACGTCTAAAGATTACGCACAAGATCGCTACATCGCCAAACAATTGGGCGCGTTGGATTTTGTGATTAAACCCTTACGTTTCAAAGAAATTCGTGAATTAGTCTGTAAACATGCTGCAGTCACCTCGGTTGACCAAACCGTCCCCGCGCCAAATGAATCGGCGGAGAATAAATAATCATGAGTGAACTGAATTATATTCGTTTCTGGGGAGTACGCGGTTCTTATCCCGCGCCGTTTGGCAGTCATTTACGAGTCGGTGGCAATACTTCTTGTATCGAATTACGAGCCGATAATCATGTGCTCATTTGCGATGGTGGTTCAGGCGTAATTCCCCTCGGTAATTCTTTGATGGCACAACAAGGCATTAAAGAAGCAGCAGTGATTTTGACCCATTATCATTGGGATCATATTTCTGGTTTACCTTTTTTTGTACCCGCATTCGTTCCAGGTTGGAAAGTAAATTTCTTCGGACCTGGCGACAATAAGCAAGAAATTGAACGCCGCATTTCTGGGCAAATGGTCGATCCTTATTTCCCCGTCGAAATTGAAACTTGGCTTGCAGATATTAATTATTTATCCGCGCACGAAAATAAGTTTGAATACGGCCCTTTCAAGATTGAATGCTTTAATGTGCATCATCCTGGAAGCACCTTTGGTTATCGGATTGAAGTACACGGCAAAGTGATTGTGTATATCTCTGATAATGAACTCTCTTTCATCGACAAAACCATTGATGAACGCAAAGAAGAACTCGATCAAGAAGAATGGCAATTAATCTATGCGATGCAACTTGAAGAGCGTGTTAAAGCTTTAGATGTAATTCGTGATGCCCATGTTTTTATTCATGATGCCCAATATACCCCACAAGATTATGCGAAAAAGCGCGGCTGGGGACATTCTTGCTACATTGATACCGTCGAATTTGCGATGGATGCCAGTGTGAAGAATTTGTATTTATTCCATGTTGATCCCAATTACAATGATAACGCCATTGAAGAATTGCATCGTG
Organism: Thiotrichaceae bacterium; assembly: GCA_028688145.1. Taxonomy (GTDB): domain Bacteria; phylum Pseudomonadota; class Gammaproteobacteria; order Beggiatoales; family Beggiatoaceae; genus JAQTYU01. The sequence goes on from JAQTYU010000007.1 coordinate 46,841, forward strand.
CCTCGGTAAAAATCGTGCACGACCGCAAGTCAGAAATGGAATGTCACATTGCCCGCGAAGGTTTGATTATCGACCTAGATAATCTGTAAATTTTTGTAAGTCTGATATTCATTAAGGTCTTATGGCAAAAGATTTGTTTAAGCGGTACATGCCGCAGTTCGCCGCTTTCAAAGACCATCCAAAATTACAATTTTTCGGTCGGCTCTTACATGATCCAAGACTTTGGCATTTTAACCGCCACAGTTTAGCTGGTGGTATGGGAATTGGTTTGTTTGCTGCCTTTTTACCCATGCCCTTACAAATGTTTCCCGCTGCAGCCCTCTCGATTTTTTTCCGTGTTAATTTGCCGCTTGCTGTGAGTTTGGTGTGGATTTCTAATCCCTTCACCATGCCGCCCATCATCTACGTGGCTTATCAGTTGGGTGCGTGGGTATTGGGTGAAAACGCGCAGGCAATGGAATTTAGTCTGTCCTCCGAATGGGTTCTGAATACCCTCAGTCAAGCATGGTTGCCTTTTGTGATTGGCTCTTTTGTGCTGAGTATTTTGAGTGGCATTATCGGCTATATTGGGGTACAAATGTTGTGGCGAATTCATGTGCGGCGGGCTTGGAAACAACGGCAATTACGACGCATTTCTCCCCCTTCCTCTCTGTAAACACCGTCATGTCTAAAATTCTGATGAATTGGAGCAGTGGCAAAGATTCTGCCTACGCGCTCTATAAATTATTGCAAAATCCCGCCTATGAAGTCCCGTATTTGCTGACTTCGGTCAATCAGCATTATGAGCGTGTCAGTATGCATGGCGTGCGCACGCTGTTGTTGGAACAGCAGGCGCAACGGCTGGGGATTCCTTTATTAAAATTGGAGTTGCCAGAATCGCCAAGCATGGAAGAATACAATGCGCTGATGACTGCACAAATGAATTTTATTCAGCAGCAAGGCATTGACTTAGCAGCATTTGGGGATATTTTTCTCGAAGATTTGCGCCAATACCGCGAAGCGCAATTGGCAAAAATTAAGATGCAGGGCGTGTTTCCGTTGTGGAAAATTCCGAGCCAGCAGTTGATTGAGGAAATTTTAGCCTTGGGATTTCGCGCAATGGTGGTTTGTGTTCATGCGAAATATTTAGGTGCAGAATTTGTGGGACGCGAAATTGATGCGAATTTTTTGGCGGACTTGCCGAAAAATGTCGATGTTTGCGGAGAAAATGGCGAATTTCATACTTTTGTTTTTGATGCACCGATATTTAGTGCACCGATTCCATTCACGCTAGGGGAAACGGTTTATCGTGAATATCCCGCGCCCAATGCAGTTGCAGGCGAGCGCAATGGATTCTATTATTGTGATTTGTTGCCCGTCACCGAATGAGAACTTATCCCATTTTTTATATAACGTGAACCATTCGATGACTTTATTAGTCGATAGGTCGCGTATGGATTGAAACATGAAACATCCTGATAGTTATCTGAAAGCTTGCGACAGTGCCCATTTACAGGAAGGTCGGCATATTATTTGTGAGGTGCATTATAATCACGCGCCTGAATCCATTATTGTGTGTCGTTTTAAAGGGCAGTGCTATGCTTACGTCAACCGTTGTGTGCACATGCCTAAACGTTTGAATTGTGAGCATGATTTATTATTTGATACCACGGGTCAATATTTGCGTTGTTCAATGCACGGCATTATTTACACACCCGAAACAGGCATTTCACAAAGCACGATGTGTAATGGTGAGCAGTTGAAAGCGGTGAAAGTGATTGAAGTCGATGGTGAAATTTATTTTAGTGATAAGCATGTGAGTGCGTAACATCTAATTGCGTCTCAAGCTTTATGAAGGGAGAACGCTTTGTCAGAAAACCCCAGTCATATTCCGCAAAGCGAACTTAAATCCAACTCATTGGAAGAGGATTATGGGGAAGTTAAGTTTTTTCTCATGAGGGGCGCATTATATTTTTACGAGTAGAGGTCATTAATTCAACTCCTTGCGATTTAAGATTTTGCTTTAAAGCTTTAGAAATATAGCTTTTATCCGAATATAATTTGCCTTGAATAAATTTAGCCATCTGAGCTAAAGCTTTGCGGTCGTTGAAGTTAGTGGCACTGATGAAAAATGAGATTAACTCTTATAATCAATGACTCAGTGGAGTTTAAACCTATAATACCAGTCCACAGAGCTTTTAGCGCGTTGGGCATATTTTGCAAAGGTTTTGTGTCTTGGAATCCGTCGATTGGTGCAGACCCGCAACGCTGTTGAGTCAGGGAAATCAGGCTTTGTGCCCGTTAAAGTAAGATGGGTAGTTGAACGTTCTAATACTTGGAGCGATGTAAGTCGTGGGTTAAGAACTGTGAGCGTAATCTTGAGAATGCTAATGCAAAACTTAAACTGTGTTTTATCAGGCTTATGATTAAACGACTAGTTTCCTTTTAAAGATTTCAAATTGATTCTATACACATCGCATCTTATTAGGATCGCTTTTTTCAAACTTAGCAGCGGCAAAAATGAAAACCTTTTCTAATAAATCCATCTACTTCGCCCTACTGCTGCTGTATTTGATACCTATTTCAGCCTCTGCGGATGTAGTGTGGCCCTCACTTTATCTTGAAGAACGGTTAATGTCGCTGGAGTTTATCGGCTTAGGCTTACTTGTTGAATTTATTGTAATTTGGGGCGTGTTTAAATTTTCTCTGCCACGGGCTTTATTGGCTGATATTGTCGCAAATGCTGCTTCAAGCATACTGGGTATTATTTTAATTCCCTTATCGGGTCTAGTGTGGGAGATATTTCCGGGGCTGATCATTTATTATATTTTTAATTGGGGTACGTTTAACCCCGTGGGATGGGGGGCTAGTTTTGTGCTGGCGTGTCTAGTCAATGTGGCATTAGAAGGCTATATCTTAAAACGTGTTTTTAAACAAGCCTTTAATAGAAAAACATTTTATTGGTTATTATTCGCAAATGCCTGTAGTGTTGGTATTGCTTTCGCAAGTTTATGGTGGGAGCCGCTGATTTTATAAGTCTGATAGGATGCAGCACCCCGCCACATCCCACAGCAAAAATCTAAGGCAACACACTTTCCAAACTTAACAAATCTTCCAAGGTTTCACGGCGACGAATGACATGCACGTTTTTCCCGTCAACCATGATTTCAGCGGCACGCGGACGGGTGTTGTAATTAGAACTCATCACAAAACCATACGCCCCACTAGAACGCACTGCCAAAATATCCCCCGCCGCAATTGCCAAACTGCGCGATTTTCCTAAGAAATCCCCCGTTTCGCACACAGGCCCCACCACATCATATTCAGCGGTCACTCTATCTGCCTGTTGAGTAATCGGGACAATCGCCTGCCATGCCTGATAAAGCGCGGGGCGAATTAAATCATTCATACCCGCATCCACAATTGCAAAATGCTTATTTGCGGTATTTTCTTTTAAATACTCGACTTGCGTGAGCAATACGCCTGCATTGCCGACAATGGCGCGCCCCGGTTCGAGTAAAATTTTATACGGATGATTTGCCCCGAGCACAGTTTGCAGCGCGGCAACATATTCTTGCGGACTGGGTGGGGTTTCTTGCTGATAACAAACTCCCAAACCCCCACCCACATCGATGTGTTGCAACACAATCCCAAGTTTCGCCAGCTCTTCCACCAACGCCATAACTCTAGTTAAGGCATCAATAAAAGGGCGTGTTTCGGTCAATTGTGAACCAATATGACAATCAATCCCCACAACTTTAAGATTGCTTAAACTAGCAGCCTGTTGATAAACTTCAACTGCTTGTTTAATATCAATTCCAAACTTATTTTCACGCAAACCTGTCGAAATATAAGGATGAGTTTTTGCGTCCACATCAGGATTAACCCGCAACGAGACTGGAGCGCATTTACCCATGTCTGCTGCGACTTGGTTGATGCGCAATAATTCCGCTTGGGATTCTACGTTAAAGCAATGAATGCCCACGTCTAAAGCTTGGCGAATTTCGGCGACCGTTTTGCCCACGCCTGAAAACACGATTTTGTCAGGTGCGCCGCCTGCTTGTAATACACGGCTTAATTCGCCGCCTGAAACGATGTCAAAACCTGAGCCGAGACGCGCCAAAATGTTTAACACCGCTAAATTTGAGTTCGCTTTCACCGCGAAACACACCAAATGCGGGGTGTTGCCCAGTGCGCTATCAAAAGCTTGCCAGTTTTCTTCGATGCTGGCGCGAGAATAGACATAGCACGGCGTGCCAAATTCTTTGGCAATCTCGCTGAGGGCGATGTCTTCAACGTGAAGCTGTTGCTGCTGATAAGTAAAATAATCCGTCATGGCGTATGCTTTTTTTTAATAAGTAGGTTGTTGTGGGGCTTCTTTTTGACTTGGGCGCACTAAATCCCCTTTTTGCCCACATCCCGTTATGCAAAGGCTGAAACTCAGCAATAGCACGTAGCAGTGCAAATGCGCGTTTTTCAAAATAACCTCGGTGTTATTTGTGTTTATTGGTGTTCTCGTTCTCAAATCGGGTTTAAGAACGAGAACAAAACCGTCTGAATGCAAAGGAGGCTGCATCTTAACGTAGATTAATCACAGGGTAAATTTGTTTATACCTTAAGGAAAAACAGCCCCGTCATTCATGCCGTGCCGCGTGTCAACATCGTATCGTTTTTCATCTGCGATGTATTTATTCAACACACTACGCGCTAATTCGTTCGCATCGACATCTAAGGTTTTACAATTGCTGCGTTGCCCCATCGACAACAAAGCGGTTTCAATTTCAGTGGCGGCTTCAATTCCAAAATCACGATGCCCATTTTCATGCGCAATCAGGGCGCGGTAATAATGATTCCAGCGTTGTTTGGCATCTCGATCCGCTTGGTTATCTTTCGCCAATTTAGGCAAGGTAAACTTCACGGCAACATCGGTTTTAACGTCAGTTATCGTGCAAGAGGTTTTTTTATTATCCCAAAAAAACCGCCATTTCACTTTCCATGAAGTGTAAGCATCATACTTACCAGGACGCTTGGCATTCATGTCTTCACGAATGCTCGCTGCATCAACGCCATCGACAATATAATATTCGGTGTCAGTATTCACCACAGGTTGGGCTGATACACTACTGCTCAATAGACAAGCTATCATCATTATTTTTTTATAGCGCATGTTGCTGTTCTCTCTGTTAAATAAGCCCGTAAGCCCCCAATAAGGATTAAATACTAACAGTTTGTTTAATATTTAAAAGTCCCCTGAGGATATTTAGCAGCTTCAATTGTCATTAACACTTTTTTAGGACAGGGGAACGCGGTTAATAAATCCGTTTGAAACCGAGCGCGTTCCCTGTAACAATGCCAGTATATGAACCACCGAGCCTAAACACCATGCCTTTTATTGCCACGCCTGAACTCAGAATTCATTATGAAACTGCGGGTGCAGGAGAAACCGTTGTTGTGCTGCTTCATGGCAATTTTGCCTCATGGCGGTGGTGGATTCCTACCCTGCAAAATTTACCCGACACTTATCGGGTTTACGCCCCTGATTTACGCGGCTGTGGCGACACCGAACAAACGGAAGCGGGCTATAACATCGAGCAATTAAGCAGTGACTTATTTCAATTTGCCCAAGCCTTAAAATTGCCGCGCTTTCACCTTGTGGGGCATTCTTTGGGCGGTGCGGTTGCCTTACAATTTATTTTAGACCACCCCGCGCTGGTTGAAAGCTTAAGTTTAATTGCGCCCTCACCTGCGGAAGGTTTGCCACATTTACATCCTGAGCGTAGCACTTTATTCAGTTTAAACCGTTTGGTCGACGCACAGGAATTTCATTCGTTTCTGCGTAATTTCGATATGAATCGCTCGATGTTGCGGCGGGCGTTGCGGCGCATGTTGCCGAGTATTACCACCGAAGACCACAGTTTTATAGCTCTGTTAGACGATGCTGCTCGTCTGCCTCCCCAAGCGATTGTTGGATTTTTACGCGCACTGACTACATGGGACGTGCAAGCCCGACTTGGGGAAATTCAACAGCCTGTGCTGGTGTTGTGGGGCGAATTGGATGGCATTGTGGAGCGCGAAGCCTTGGGGCGCACGGTGGCGGGTTTGCCGCAAGCCAAATGGGTGATTTGGGCGGGTATAGGACATTCACCGCAATTAGAAAGCCCCGCAAAGTTTAATCAGTTGCTGTTGCAATTTATTGAAAATAACAATGTGATTATTGAAAACCCTGTGCAGGAACAAGTGGTTGCTGAACCTGGACTTTTGGAATGGCTTAAAAACTTATTGCGACGGCTCAAACGTTAAAAATGTCTGAACCGTAATTTACACAAATTACATAATTATTATGTGTCTTTGTGGTAATTGTGTAAATTATGGTTCATAACTTCCCTTTGAGTGCGTGCTTGGCAGAGAATAGGATAACGATGAAGGTATAGCAGAGTTGGTGCGTCTATTTCTGGTTCTGACAAATCCGAGCTGCCCTCGAGGTAGTCGTATAGTTCCAAGGAAGAGGTCATCTTAGCTTGCTCCAACAGAATGCTCCCTAGAAAACTATTTTCTCATTCCACTCAAGAAGCGCGTGTGAGCGTAGGTTAAGCCTTGAGCTAACGGTGTATAGAACTAATCATCTTTTTTAGACATATCTTTTAAATGCATCCTCCTACCAATCATCACAAGTATCATTGCTAAAATAAAACCTAAATGACGAATAGGTTCTATTTTATAGTAATAGTCAATAAAAAAAGAATAAAAACCCACATTAACTCCAATAAGACCAATTAATAAACCTTTATATTTCAAATTATTATGACCTTATTTTCTTATTCCCATATCTTAGCATGGGAATATCCGCCATATCCTAAACCCTATTCCTGCTTAAACCGCAAACGCATCTCCGCCAATTCACTGGCAAATCCTCCCGACAAAATTGGGAAACGACACCAAGTTTTCGGGTCAAGACTTTCATCATCCAAGTGAAAGCCCGGCGCGTAACGTTCCCGTTTCCACTGATTACGCGTCCACAGATTGAAAAAGCGTTCAATCCAAATCAGCAACTGTTCTGACGTGTATTCAGGATAACGGTTTTGCAATAACAGCAAGATTTCATACGGGGTTTGTCGATCCCGAATCGCCGCTTTTTCCACCGTATTTAACAGCGGATACGGCATTAAATCCTGTTCATCAGTTTGTGACATGTGGCTAGGGCGCAATTCCGCAGTGGGCTGTTGCTGATTGACTAAAGATAACGCCGAAAACGGAGCCAGTTGAATCGGGCCTTGCTGCTCTAACCACTGCAACCAATGCCGAATAAATTCTTTATCAATCCCCGCCAAAGGGCTTAAGCTGCCACTGGTATCACCATCCATCGTCGCATAACCCAACGCCGCTTCAGAACGATTACTGGTCGCCAGCAACAAAGCATTTTGAAGATTTGCCAGCAGCCACACCCCTGGCGAACGGGTGCGCGCCTGAATATTTTGCAAAGCAATATCGTCGGTTTCCCAAGTCAATTTACGCTGCAAGGCATCAGAAACGATGTCCACATAGCCTTTCACCAAGGTATCAATATTCAATTCTAAATAATTTGCACCCAAACTGCTCGCCAAGGTTGTCGCCGCCTGCTGCGTAATCGCAGACGAATTTTCAGTGGCTTGATACACGCAGGTTAATAAATGGTGCATTATTTCCAATTCATTATTGGTTTTGGGTAAATGGCAATGCGCAAGCTTTTCCCTAAAGCCCATCGCCCCCAACTCTTTCACCCCAAATGCCACCATCAAGCGTATTAAACAGGCAATCGTTGAAGAATCCGCGCCGCCACTCAGCGAGAGCATGAAACCGCGCGCCCGACTTTTCCGTAAATAATCAAACAGACCTAAGCTGACAGCGCGTGCAAATTCTTCTTCTTTCAAATTGGGGCTGTATTCCCAAGGATGCAGCGCGTGATTTTTTTCTTGATTACTGGGGAAATAATTCGGATAGTCGAAAGCAGTCACGATGCGTGCGTCTAAATTCGGCACAGTGTCGCCCGTGCGCGCCTGCACCATGCGGGTGATATCGACATCGACTGAGGCGGTGACTAATTGGTAATCGGCAAAACTGAAGCGTTTTCCCATGCCTAATATTTCGCCACCGCTCGCAATCATGCAGTCGCCATCATAAATCGCACGTCCCGCTTCATTGCCCAACAAATTGCTGTACACATAACTGGCACTGAAGGCGCGTGAACCTTCCAACACAAAACGCTCGCGCACGCTGTGTTTGTCAAAAGCAAAATGACTCGCGCTGGGATTGAGAATAATATCCACCCCCGTTTGTGCCAATTCAATCCCCGGACGTTGCGCGACCCAGGCTTCTTCACAGATTTCAAAGCCAATGCGCACCCCGCCGCAACTGAAATACACATCGCCAAACGGATAATGCTGCCCTTCAATTTCGATTTCCGTGCGTGCACCGCGCGCCCAAGGTTTAAACCAGCGCGGTTCATAATGAATGCCATCGCCTGCTAAAAAACGCTTTGCCACAAAGCCCGCAATCTTGCCATCCACCACCAAACACACCACGTTATACACGCGATTTTGATAGCTTAACGGCAAGCCCAGCGCGACAATCATTCCCTTGGTTTGCGGCACCAGCGCGAGTAAAGTACGTTGCGATTCTTGCAAAGTGCCCGCCGCAAGAAACATATCTTCACAGCCATAACCGCTAATACACAGTTCAGGTAAACATAAAATGCTGACCCGTGCGGCGCGGGCGGCGTGAATCGCAGCTTCAATGCGTTGCTGATTGCCTGACCAATCCAAAGGTGTTTGGTTTAATGCGCCCGCGCCCAGTTTGATATATCTCATAACAACGCGCTCCCTGCCTTACGCATTTGATTAATCATAAATTGTTTTAAAGTGTGTAATTTGACATCCAAGCCCAGCGGATAAGTTTGCAACATGTCTGAATATTTCAAACCATCAGGACAGCTTGCCTGCTGTTCTTTCACACGGGTACGAATTTTATCCAAGTGCGGTAATTCTGTAACCAATTGCCCATTGCGCATGATAGGAATCAATAAGTCCTGATACGCGGTATTTTCTGCCAACAAAGTGCGTTGATTGGGATTTTTTAACAGCACAATATTGGGTGCACCGCTGGGCAGATTTTTCTGATCATAAAGCATATCTCCCAAGAAACGCCCGCGTGCATCGTGAAAACGCCGCACTTGTAAAATCCCAGGCGTGGAAGTTTTTGCCACATCGTCGGAAAGTTTTAAACGATATTCCCACGCGCCCTTGCCTTGACGCAAGGCACTGAGTTTATAAACGCCTCCTAAAGCCGCATGGTCATAAGCGGTGACCAATTTCGTGCCGATGCCCCAGACATCAATCATCGCACCTGCTTGTTTCAATTCAGCAATCGCATATTCATCTAAATCATTACTCGCCACGACTTGGGTATGCTCAAATCCTGCGGCATTGAGCATTTTACGGGCTTTTTGGCTGAGTACCGCTAAGTCGCCTGAATCCAAGCGAATGCCTGCCAATTTATGCCCGTGCTCGCGTAACCAATGCCCCGTTTTAATCGCGAGCTGTATGCCGCTTAAAGTGTTGTAGGTGTCCACCAACAAGGTGCAATTATTCGGTAGCGATTCCGCATAAGCTTGAAAGGCTTCGGCTTCGCTGGGGAAAGACATCACCCAACTGTGGGCATGAGTGCCTTTGACAGGAATGCCGTAGAGTTTACCCGCCAACACGTTGGATGTGCCTGCGCAGCCGCCAATATAGGCAGCACGACTCGCCGTTAAACCGCCGTCAATACCTTGGGCGCGACGCAAACCAAATTCGAGCACGGGGTCTGCGCCTGCGGCTTGGCAAATGCGCACGGTTTTGGTGGTGATTAAAGTCTGAAAATTCAGAATATTCAGCAGCGCGGTTTCCAACAATTGGCATTGCAATAATGAACCTTGAATGCGTAATAAGGGTTCGTGCGGAAATACAATTGTGCCCTCGGGGACGGCATCAATATCGCAATCAAAACGCAATTCACCCAAATATTCTAAAAAAGCATGGGGAAATAAGGGCTTGCCATCATTGCCTGTGAGCAAAGATAAATAGGCTAAATCACTGGAGGTGAAGCGTAAATCCTCTAAATATTCAATAACGGTGCTTAAGCCTGCGGCAACACAGAAGTTTCCGTGAAACGGCGCAGTGCGGAAAAACAGGTGAAAAACCGCTTCTTGCTCCAATTGTTGCGATTTCCAATAACCATACGCCATTGTCAACTGATATAAATCGGTGAGCAGAGAAAGCGAATGTCCATATAATTGCTTAAGATGATTCATGATAGTTCTCAAAATTCGGTCGAAACATGGGATTTTGGCGATGCTGGTAGTTTGTCAAGAATCAGGTATGATCTGCGGTTTTCTAGCCTGTTGCCTGTGGTGAGTAATTACAATGTCCTGTTTAGTCAAGCCCCCAAAATCCTTGTTACGCTGTGTTGGTAAAGCGATTGCCGATTATGAAATGATCAAACATCAAGACCGTATTTTAGTCGGCGTGTCGGGGGGAAAAGACTCCTTATCGTTACTTCATATTTTGGCACATTTACAACGTTATGCCCCTATTCATTTTGATGTGGCGGCGATTACGGTTGATCCTGAAATTGAAGGTTTTGATCCGTCAGTGCTGAAAGCTTATATGGCAGAATTGGGTATTCCCTATTTTTATCAAGAACAGGCGATTATGGCGCAGGCGCAGCAGTCAATGAAGGGTGACTCGTTTTGTGCGTATTGTTCACGCATGAAACGCGGGATTATGTATAACACCGCGCGCCGTGAAGGCTATAACGTGCTTGCCTTGGCGCAACATTTGGATGATTTGGCAGAAAGTTTTCTGATGTCGGCCTTGTATACGGGAAGTTTGCAGACCATGAAAGCCAATTATCTGAATGATGCGGGCGATGTGCGGATTATTCGCCCTTTCGTTTATGTGCGCGAGCGTCAAACTCGAGATTTTGCCCAAGTGGCGCAATTACCTGTCGTGCCCGATAATTGTCCCGCCTGTTTTACCAAACCGACCAAACGCCATCATGTGAAAACTTTGTTGGCGCAAGAAGAACAAACCCATAAACATGTGTTTAAAAGTTTACTGCACGCAATGCGTCCGTTGATGGTTCAGGATCAGGCGAGTGCGGCGGATGATGGGGATGAGGTTTTGTAAAATCTAAATTGAGTTGGTCGTGATTTAGGACGGGCAGTCCTCAAAGAACTGCCCGTTATTTTTTCGCTGATAGCCTACCTAACGGCAAAACTTAGCGTTTAACACGCTCGATTAAATCAGCTTGCAATTCCATTTCACTCGACATGTACGGCACATGCGCTAACAAAGGCGCGGCTAAACGTTCTCGAATGCTGGCGACGGAATCCGTCACTTCAAAATACGGGTCGATTTCGTTCGCAATCCAACCCACCAATTGGCAGCCATCGCGCAAAATGGTTTCCGCACTCAGCAACGCATGATTAATGCAGCCCAAACGCAAACCCACCACCAAAATCACCCGCGCTTGCAAGCTTTGCACAATTTCACGTAAACCCTGTTGCGCATTAATCGGCACGCGCCAGCCGCCAACCCCTTCTACCACCACAATATCTGTGAGTTCTGCTAAATTCTGATAGGCTTTCACAATCGGCTCAATGCTGATGCAGGTGCGGGTTTGTTCGGCCGCCAAATGCGGTGAAATCGGGGGCACAAAACTATAAGGATTAACCCATTCATAGGGCACATGCACGCTGGCGGCGGCGAGAATTTTTTCCGCATCTTCATTGTGCAATGCGCCCGCATGAACATGGCAGCCTGTCGCAATCGGTTTCATGCCTGCCACACTCAAACCTTGTTGCTGTAAGGCTTTAATCAATGCCAAGGTACACCAAGTTTTGCCTATTTCGGTGTCAGTACCTGTGATAAATAAGGGATAATGTGTATTCATGATGCTCTAAACGTTTGTCATGCCAGTGTCGTTTACATAGAGTACACTACCCAGCGCATTTTCGTCATTGCTCTCATAACTTTATGTAAGTAGGGGATTTGTCGCAATTTACCTTACTTGCTATCACTGCGTTCTAACCTCGACCAAATCTACTTATGCTTTCAAAAATCATTACTTTCGCCCTGCAACAACGGATGTTAGTTCTAATCTGCACCATCGCGATGGCAATCAGCGGTTGGTATGCAGTGCAGAATCTCCCGATTGAAGCCTTTCCTGATGTGCAAGATGTGCAAGTCATCATCGTCACCCAATATCCCGGACAAGCCCCCGAAGAAGTAGAACGCAGCATCACTTTGCCGATTGAAATGGAAATGAACGGCATTCCACGCATGACTCGCTTGCGCTCGGTTTCAATCACAGGTTTGGCGGTGGTGACGATTACTTTTTCTGATTTCACAAATGATTATTTCGCCCGTCAACAGGTTTTAGAGCGTTTACAAAACGTGACTTTGCCGCAAGGCGTACAAGCCAGTATCGCACCCTTAACCCCTGCGATTGGCGAAATTTACCGCTTCTACCTCGACGCGCCTCCCGAAATGCCGATTTACGAAGTGCGTGCGATTGAAGACTGGATCGTGCGTCCCTTCCTGCGCCAAACAATTGGGCTTGCCGACGTGATGAGCTTCGGTGGAACTTTAAAACAATATCAAGTGAAATTTGATCCCTATTTGCTGAAAAAATACAGCTTAACCGTGGATCAGGTTGCCGATGTATTAGCAGGCAACAGCAGTAATAGCGGCGGTGGGCGTTTAACCCGTGGCGATGAAAGCCTTGTGATTCGTAGTATTGGCTTATTCAAAAAAATTGAAGACATTGAACAAGTGGCGATTGCCTCCGTGGGTGGACAACCGATTTTTGTCAAAGACGTGGCAAAAGTAGAAGTGGGTGAACGTACACGCTCAGGGATTGTGGGTTATAACGAGCGCGATGACGTGGTGCTTGGCGTGGCACAAATCACCAAGGGCGAAGATGCCGCTAAAGTTTTAGTCGCCTTGAAAGAACAGATTAAAAAACTTGAAGTGAAATTGCCCAAAGGCGTGCGCCTTATCCCTGTGTATGACCGTGCTGATTTAATCAAGCACACTATTCATACCGTGGTCGAAAATATGATTTTAGGCACGATTTTAGTCGTCACGATTCTGATGGTATTTTTAAGAAATTGGCGAGCAGCTTTAATCGTGGCTTCAATGATTCCCTTGTCTTTATTATTTGCATTTTTGCTCATGAGTTTGAACGGCGTTTCTGCGAATTTAATTTCACTGGGTTCAGTGGATTTCGGGATTATTATCGACAGTGCCGTGGTCTTGGTTGAAGCCCTAATGGTCAAGCTTGCCACAGAAAATACCCGTCCCGAACACAATCATGTGGGTTGGCGATTACGCATTTTGCGGCAAACTGCCACCGAGATGGCGCACCCGATTTTGTTCGCAAAAATTATTATTATTTTAGCATTTTTACCGATTTTCACTTTCCAGCGCGTAGAAAATAAAATTTTCTCGCCAATGGCATTTACTTTGAGCTTTGCTTTACTGGGCACAATTATTTTAGTGCTGACGTGGGTGCCGACGCTGCTGAGCTATACCATGCGTGGTCAAAACATGGTGGAAAAACACACGCCGCGCTGGATGTTATTTTTACAAAACAGTTATTTAGCGGTGTTACGTTTTGCGACACGTTTGCGAGTCATCGTGATTGTGTTATCGCTGGTGCTGTTGGGCGGCACGCTGTCTTATGTGCCGCAATTGGGCAGTGAATTCTTGCCAAAACTGGATGAAGGCAATATTTGGCTGACGATTCAATTACATCCATCTACGGCAATGACCAAAAGTAAGGAAGTCGAGCGCAAAGTACGTGAAATTTTGCGTTCTTATCCCGAAGTGACGAGCGTCACTTCGCATTTGGGTCGCCCTGACGACGGCACCGATGCCAAAGGTCCTTACAGCATGGAAATTTTGGCGAACTTAGCTCCTAAAGAAACTTGGCGGTTTGCGTCCAAAGAGGAAATGATTGAAGACATGACCCAGAAAATCAAAGTCATGCCGGGCGTGCCGACTAACTTTTCTCAGGTAATGCAAGACAGCATGGAAGAAGCCCTGAGTGGGGTGAAAGGCGAGTTGGCGATTAAAATTTACGGCTCGGATTTGGATATTTTAGAAGGCAAGGCGGATCAAGTTGCCTCGATTTTAAATAATATTCGCGGCTCGGCTGACGTGGCGGTGGTGAAAATTCGCGGGCAAACCGAGTTAAATATCACCATTGATCGCGATCGTTTGGTGCGTTATGGTATTAAAGTGGATACTTTGAACACCATCGTGCAAACCGCTTTAGAAGGGGCAGAAGTCGAAACTTTCTTTGAAGGCAGTCGGCGATTTAGTGTGACTTTGCGCCTTGATCAGCGTTTCCGTGAATCAGTGGAAGATATTAGTGAATTGCCAATTACTTTGCCTGCGGGCGGCTCGATTCCTTTGGGAGAAATTGCCACGATTGAATTGAAACAAGGCGCGTCGCGCATTAGTCGTGAGGGCGGCGAGCGTTATGTGGCAATTAAGTCGAACTTGTTGGGACGCGATCAAGGCAGTTTCGTCGAAGAAGCGATGAACAAAGTCAATGAGCAGCTCAGTTTGCCGCCGGGTTATTATGTGACGTGGGGCGGGCAATTTGAGAATAAACAACGCGCTTTGAAACGTTTACAAATCATCGTGCCGCTGAGTTTATTGTTTATTTATTTATTGCTGTTTGGCGCGTTCAATTCGATGAAAAAAGCCTTGCTCGCCTTGTTGATGATTCCGTTTACTTTTATCGGTGGGATTGCGGCGTTAGCTTTGGCGCAATTGCCCTTGTCGATTTCTGCGGCGGTGGGATTTATCGCGGTGGCAGGGATTTCGGTGCAAAACGCGGTAATCATGATTGAGCAAATTATGGAATTATTGCGTAATGGTGCAAGTTTGCAAGAAAGCGTGATGGAAGGTGCGGTGCAACGTTTACGCCCAATTTTGATGACCGCATTAATGGCGGGTTTGGGCTTATTGCCTGCGGCATTGTCGCATGGGATGGGTTCAGAAACTCAGCGTCCGTTTGCGATGGTGATTGTGGGTGGGGTGATTTCTGCCACTTTATTCACGTTATTGTTGTTGCCGCTGTTATATCCATTGTTTGCTCGAGAAGATGCAAACGGCTATCACGTCGAGTCAGAAATTGAGTTAGATAAGATTTAGGTATAATCTCACGAAAATCGGGGCTTGCCGTTAAATGCCCCGATTTCCAGATTATTTTCCTAATCCTGCTCGAGACTTATTCATGGACAAACTTTCTCAAATTTATGTGCACATTGGACAGCTTTGGGAACAAAACTGCTGGTTAATAAAGCAAAAATTATTCAATTGAATTTATAAGCAGTTCGTAGGGTGTATAAGGCGTAGCCGCCATACACCACCTTTGACCGCATAAAGTTTCATAAACACGACTGTTCCCGAAAAATACTTGCCTGCCAGTTGCTTTCGTGAACAAGCACCGTAAATCCTAAAATATACCAAGCTCGCACAAATTTAATTACCCTGAAAAGTCCTTTTAAAGGTATAAAGAACGTGATTTAAAAATAGCGCGATGCTAAAAGCATTGAAAACAATCTCGCTCCCCAATGAAAAAATGATCATAAACAGTAGACAAACTCGCTCAAATTGGTTAATCATAAAATAAGGAAGCAGAACTGCTGTCTCCCACACTGTTAAAAATCCTCAGAATTTAACCGAGAACGGTGAATTCTTGAGCGTGCTCACTCCCTAAAATCCTAAAATGAAGTCATCCTATTGTGCGTAAACATCTAGTCATCGTTGAATCTCCTGCGAAAGCCAAAACCATAAAAAAATATTTGGGCAAAGATTTTGAAGTCTTGGCTTCTTACGGTCACGTCCGCGATTTGCTGCCAAAAGAAGGCGCAGTGGATACCGAAAATGATTTTGCTATGCGTTACCAAATTATTGAAAAAAATCATAAGCATGTAGAAGCAATTAGCCATGCGATGCAGTCTGCCGATAGTTTATATTTGGCAACTGACCCTGACCGCGAAGGCGAGGCGATTTCATGGCATCTGTATGAAATTTTGAATGAAAATAATGCCCTTGCTCATAAAGCCGTGCATCGCATTGAGTTTCACGAAATCACGGAACAGGCGATTCAACACGCGATTCAGCACCCCCGCGATTTAGCAATGGATTTAGTGGCAGCACAACAAGCACGCCGCGCCTTGGATTATTTAGTGGGCTTTAATTTATCGCCCCTGCTGTGGAAAAAAATTCGTTACGGTTTATCCGCAGGTCGGGTGCAAAGTCCCGCCTTGCGCCTGATTGTCGAGCGTGAAATTGAAATCGAGAATTTCAAACCGCGTGAATATTGGTCGATTGAAGCCGACAGTGAAAAAGAAAAATTGCCATTCACCGCAAAACTCACGGTGTTTGAAACCAAGAAATTAACCCAGTTCAGCGTGCACAATACTGAACAAGCGCAGCACATTCGCGAAACCTTGCTAAAAGCCTCCGATGGCAAATTGCAAGTGAAAAGCATTGAACGCAAACAGCGTAAACGCCTGCCTTCCGCACCGTTCACCACCTCAACCCTGCAACAAGAAGCGGCACGTAAATTGGGCTTCACCGCCAAGCGCACCATGCAAATCGCCCAACAGCTTTATGAAGGGATTGATATCGGCGGCGGTGATGGCACGGTGGGTTTAATCAGCTATATGCGTACGGATTCGGTGAATCTTGCCAATGAAGCTTTGGAAGAAATCCGTGAAGTGATTAAAACCCGCTACGGACAGGATAATTTACCGAAGCATGTCCAGACCTATAAAACCAAGTCGAAAAACGCACAGGAAGCGCATGAAGCAATCCGTCCGACTTCTGCACAGCGTTTCCCCGAGGCTTTAAATCGCGCCCTGAGTGCTGACCAGCTCAAGCTGTATTCCTTGATTTGGAAACGTACCGTGGCGTGTCAGATGATTCACGCAACGCTAGACACGGTGGCGATTGATTTCACCTGTGGCGGTGACGGCAATATTTTCCGCACCACGGGTTCAACGCTGGTGCACGCGGGCTTTATGGCGGTGTATCAAGAAGATGTCGATGATAAAAAACTCGACGACAGCGAAGGCAAAATTCTGCCCAATTTTGAAGAAGGCGAATGGGTTAAATTAAAGCAATTACGCGCCGAGCAACATTTCACCGAGCCGCCTCCCCGTTATTCTGAAGCAAGTTTAGTGAAAGCTTTGGAAGAGTTTGGTATTGGTCGCCCGTCAACCTACGCGACGATTATTTCTACGCTGCAACAACGCGGCTATGCTTTATTAGATAAAAAACGCTTTATCCCGACGGATGTGGGGCGGATTGTTAATAAATTCCTCACTGAACATTTTACCCGTTATGTGGATTATGATTTCACCGCGAAATTGGAAGATGAACTCGATGCGGTTTCCCGTGGCGAGAAAAAGTCTAATCCGCTGCTGGCAGAGTTTTGGAAAGAATTTAAAAGCTTGGTGGATGAAAAAACCGTCAGCGTGCAAAAAAGCGATGTGACTCACGAAGCTTTAGATGAAGCCTGTCCTAAATGTAGCAAGCCTTTGTCAATTCGTTTGGGCAAATTTGGGCGTTTTATCAGTTGCTCGGGTTATCCTGAATGCGATTATGCGCGTAATTTGGAAAACAGCGAAAATCCCAATCAGCCACCTGCTGCGCCGCCCGAAGTGGTGGAAGGGCGTACTTGTCCGCTGTGTGATTCTGCACTGCATATTAAAACAAGTCGCTACGGCACCAAGTTTATTGGCTGTAGCAAGTACCCAAAATGCAAGCACATTGAGTCTTTGGAAAACAATGACACGGGCGTACCTTGTCCGAGTTGTGGCGAAGGTTCGATGGTGAAAAAGAAATCGCGCTACGGCACGTTTTTCTATTCCTGTTCCAGCTATCCGAAATGTAAATATGCGATTCCCAATGAACCGCTGGCAGAACCTTGTCCGCAATGTGGCTGGAAAATTCTGACTTTGAAAGTCACCAAGCGTTGGGGCACGGAAAAAGTTTGTCCGCAAAAAGAATGCGATTATCGGATTACGATTATTCCGCCTGAACCTGCGGCGGCAAAAGTGAAGTCGTAATTATTAAAAATTGACTGCGCCCCCAACCCCCTGAAGGGGACTAAAAATTTAAACAAGCCCCTAAAAGGGACTTTAAAACAAATAATTGTTTATGTTTAGCCCCCTTCAGGGGGTTGGGGGCGCAGTTAAGTTTTAAATCCCCCGCATTCCGCTACGCTGCATACGGGCTACAGCTCATTCTAAATCCTATCCGCATCCAAACGCTGAATACTCAAAATCAAAAATAAGCTGATGAGCAATAAGTAATAAAACGCATCTGAACTGCTCAATAAGCCTTTCAAAAACATCTGATAATGATTGGTTAAAGATAAATAGCCCAACAGCCCCGATTGTTCCTCACTGCCGCCCGCCCAGTCAATCATCCACAACAGCAACAAACTCCCAAAGGTGCTGATTGCCGCTACCGTTGGATGCGCGGTCAAAGTCGAAATATACAAACCAATCGCCACAAATGCCGCCGTGAGCAACAACAAGCCTAAAAAGCCTGAAAACAATTGCCCCATGTCCAACGCGCCGCCCACCAACAGCGACAAGGGCATCAAACTAATTAAACTCGCCATTATTCCAAAAAAAATCAGCAAGGCTAAATACTTGCCTAAAATAATTTGTGTCATCGAAACAGGCGCGGAAATTAACAAAGCCAAGGTTTTATTGCGGCGTTCTTCGCTAACCACGCGCATTGTGAGCAAGGGCGTGACTAACATAAACACAATGCTTGCCCACACATACACATGTCCCGCAATCAGGCTGGTGATGCCGGGCGGATTTGCCACTTGGGAAAGTTGTGCCTGAAAATCAGGTTCTAAAAACATACTCACCCGCACCGCAAATACTAAGCCCAGAATAACTTGCACCACCGCCAAAATACTCCATGCCAAGGGCGACAAAAATAACGCCTGTAATTCTCGTTTGGCAATGCTCCACATCAGGCAATTTCCTCCACTTCTTCAGGTTCGGTGCAGGTCAAATCCACAAATATTTGCTCTAAACTGCGTTGTTCGGGGCGCAATTCAAATAAACCTAAACCCTGCGTCACTGCGTATTCGGCAATCGCTTCGGCGGGATTAATGGCTGCACTGTGCCCAATGCGTAAATGTTGCGCGTCAATCATTTCCACGCTTTCCACCCCCAGCAATTGTGCGAAACCTTGTAAATCGGTGGGCAGACGGCGCAGCCCAATTTGTAAACTGTTGCTTTGCATTTGCGCAAGCAAGCCGTCGATGGTGTCATTTAGCACCAACGCGCCATTTTTAATAATTTGGACGTGATTACACAATGCTTGCACTTCGGGCAAAATATGCGTTGATAAAATCACGCTGTGATCTTCGCCCAACTCACGGATTAAATTGCGAATTTCACGAATTTGAATCGGGTCTAGCCCCACGGTGGGTTCGTCTAAAATCACCACCGCAGGATTATGAATAATTGCTTGGGCAATGCCCACCCGTTGCTGATAACCTTTGGATAAATTACCAATTAAACGGGAAAAAACTTCTCCCAAGCCGCAACGTCCTGCCGCATAATTCACTGCTTTGTGAATTTCAGCACGCGGCACTTGGTGCAATTCTGCACAAAAACGTAAATATTCGGAAACCAGCATGTCGCGATATAAAGGCGGTTGCTCGGGCAAATAACCTAAAGCGGCTTTGGCTTGCAGTGGCTGTTCGAGTAAATCATAGCCTGCCACCGTGATTTCCCCAGAGCTGGGGGCAAGCGTACCGGTGATTAATTGCATGGTGGTGGTTTTACCCGCGCCGTTGGGGCCTAAAAACCCCAAGACTTGACCACGTTTGACTTCAAAACTGACCTCGCGCAAGGCGCAAAATTTGCCGTAATACCGCGAGAGGTTTTTGACCGCAATCAGGGTTTCTGAACTCATCGTTTACTCAGTGCTCCTTCATTAATCACCACGCGCTCTTTAGTTTGGGCGGTAATTTCGTCAATGCCCATCACATTGATAGTGCACGCTTTATCACAGACATCTTTTAAAAAAGCGTGCGGTTTTATCGAAAAACGTTGCGCCACTTTGGAAGCTTTACTGGTGATTTTAACATCATAAGTTTCATCGGTTTCATTCATCAAATCGACCGCCCACGCAGGGGTGCTTAACAATAATAACGCAAGATAAAATAGGCGCATAATTGAGTCTCTAATCAATAACTGGTTGAAATTAAAGATAGGCGATCCAAATGAAGATTTCGTCCTACCAATGTTTATTGTTTCAGTAATCGCATTAACACCCTAATTTTTCAATGAGTTGGTCGCATGAAATTACAAAAACGAGTCGAGCTGATTATAAGCGGCATTCAAACATAAGCGACTGTTTAAATCTGAACACGCCCCGCCTTGGTAATTTTAGCGAGGCGTGCCAAATTATGTCCGATTAGGGACGCATGTAAATATAACCATGTTGTTGCAAGTGAGCAATTTCGGCAGAGCCACTGGGCACGATGTCTTCTGCTTTGGCATCAAACAGGTCGGATTGATAATCAATTTTGCGGGCGGTCAGGGTATTTTTGCAAATATCGAATTTAACCTTATGTTCTTTCAAACCTAAAATACGGGCTTGCAAGTCCATATCTTTCTGGGCGCGTTTTAACAAATCGACCCCATCGCCAAACAACACCACGATCACTTCAATTTTGTCCACACCGACTGCATTCATGTGGTTTTGAATATTACGCAGGGCGGCATCTTGTTGTTTCACATCGCCATTGTTGATTTGATACACCACTTTTTGCGGTGAATAGCGTTCGCCCACGTCAGCAAAACTCAAAGGGCTGACACAAAGCGCACATAAGAAAATAAGCCAAGATTTCATGATATTAAACTCTCCAGAATGGGTGGGAATAAAAGCTTATTATAAATAAGATTTGCTTGTCCTGTGTTCCTAAATGTCTTAAAGCGGATAACTGCGATTTAAAATCGCATCTCATTGATGTCACTGATTTAAGAAAGGCACAGCGCAATAAGCTTTCAGTATAGATGCAAAAAACCGAGCGGATCAGGCTCGGTTTTGCAGACTTTAACGAAAATCAGGCTTATTCAAAGGGGTGACGCTTGATTAAAGTTTCAACCCGATCCGGTCCTGTGGAAATAATATCAATCGGCACTGCAATCAATTGTTCCAATTTTTCCAAATAATTACGTGCATTCAGCGGTAAATCTTCGTAGCGGGTCACGCCCAAGGTCGATTCTTTCCAGCCGGGCATGTCGATATAAATCGGCTCGCATTTGCCAAAAGCTTCCGCGCCTGTGGGGGGAACGGATAATTCTTTGCCATCGCAATTATAACCCACACAAATCCGCACGCTGTCTAAACCATCTAATACGTCGAGTTTGGTGATGCAAATCCCCGTTAAACTGTTCATGATGCGGGCGCGGCGCAAGGCCACTGCATCGAACCAACCACAACGCCGCCGTCTGCCCGTGGTTGCGCCGAATTCATTGCCTTTTTCGGTGAGGAAATCGCCAACGGAATCAAATAATTCTGTGGGGAAAGGACCAGAACCGACGCGGGTGCTATAGGCTTTGGTGATGCCTAAAATATAATCTAAGTCACAAGGCCCGACACCGCTGCCTGTTGCCGCGCCGCCTGCGGTGGTGTTGGAAGAAGTCACAAAAGGATAAGTGCCTTGGTCGATGTCTAACATCGTGCCTTGTGCGCCTTCAAACAGAATATTTTTGCCTGCTGCACTGAGTTTTTGAATTTCATCGGCAACGTCAACCACCATCGGCATAATCACTTCTGCCATTTTCACGGTTTCGTCTAACAATTTTTGGAAGTCAACGGGTTCAACTTTGTGATAATGACGCAATACAAAGTTGTGATAATCCAAGACTTCGCCTAATTTAGCCGCGAAACGTTCACGGTGAAATAAGTCACTGACGCGCAACGCCCGCCGCGCCACTTTATCTTCGTAGGCTGGTCCGATGCCGCGCCCTGTGGTGCCGATTTTGGCTTCGCCACGGGCTTGTTCGCGGGCTTGATCCAGTGCGACGTGATAAGGCAGTAATAAGGGGCAAGCATCGCTGATGCGCAAACGTTCACGCACAGGCACGCCTTTATCTTCTAAAGTTTTAATTTCTTCGAGTAAGGCGGTGGGTGACAGCACCACGCCATTGCCGATAAAACACCACACGCCTTCGCGCAAAATGCCTGACGGAATCAAATGTAAAACGGTTTTTTCGCCGTTGATAACTAAAGTATGTCCTGCGTTATGTCCACCTTGAAAGCGAGTCACCGCTGCTGCGCGGTCGGTTAGCAAGTCAACAATTTTACCCTTGCCTTCATCGCCCCACTGTGTGCCAATGACTACAACGTTTTTACCCATTTGTATAACTCTCTGCAATATGGTGAAAAGTAAAGTTGATGCAATAAGCCGCTGCTCATTGCGTAGCTTGTAGGATTTTTATAGAGACCTGTGCTTTTTGAAAAAGTCGTTATTATTTAAAAAATGAAAGTAGCACTTTTAAATTCAACTGCATACTTCTCCCCCTTTGAAAAAGGGGGCTGGGGGGATTTAAAAATCTCAACAGTTGCAACGATCTTAAATCCCCCTCAATCCCCCTTTTTCAAAGGGGGAAGCTTCACTACATAATGATTAAAATCATCGAATACCGTGCATTTTGACATATTTTACAAGGCAAGGAGAGGGATTATTGCGTTCGCAGTTTCAGGACAGGCAGTCCTTTAAGGGATGCCCGTCCTAAATTTAACGCGGAATTAAGCCGCTTTCGGCTTATCAGGAATAATATTATTCAGAATGGGCGCGGGTTGATGGGTCAACATGCTCAATAAAATTGCAATTTTTTCCCGCATATCACGGCGATCCACAATCATATCAATCACGCCGTGTTTTAATAAAAACTCGCTGCGTTGAAAGCCTTCTGGCAAAGTTTCACGCACCGTTTGCTCAATCACACGCGGCCCTGCAAAACCAATCAAAGCATTGGGTTCTGCAATATTAATGTCGCCCAACATCGCCAAACTTGCAGAAACTCCGCCCATCGTGGGATCGGTCAAAACCGCAATATACGGTACTTGTTGTTGACTGAGACGGCGTAAAATCGCGCTAGTTTTTGCCATTTGCATTAATGAAAATAAAGCTTCCTGCATCCGTGCGCCGCCGCTGGAAGTGAAGCACACGAAAGGAATGCGTTGTTCTAAGGCTAATTTCGCCCCACGCACGAAACGCTCGCCGACCACGCCGCCCATCGATCCGCCCATGAATTCAAATTCAAAAGCGCACGCCACCAACGGTAAACCCAAGACTTTGCCTTGCATTGCAATTAACGCATCTTTTTCAGAAGTGGCTTTTTGCGCTTGGGTTAAACGGTCTTTATATTTTTTGCTGTCGCGGAATTTCAAACGGTCAGAGGGCACTAAATCCGCTCCGATTTCTTCACGCCCTTCGGGGTCAAGAAAATGTTCTAAACGTTGTCGTGCGCCAGTGCGTAAATGATGGCTGCACTTGGGGCAAACGTTGACATTGCGTTCTAATTCAGCACGATATAATACGGACTGACACACGGGACATTTAATCCACAGTCCTTCGGGCACAGTATGATTACTTTTTTTGCCTTCGGTGCGAATCCGAGAGGGCAATAATTTTTCAAACCAACTCATAATTTTTCACGATAGGTAGCTTAGAGTGAATGAAATTAGACGGCGACCCGCGTTAAAAATTATGGCGGAAAATCACCGTCTAACGGAAGTTCATAGCAGTTTTATTGCGGCACTGCTTCAGTCAACACGAATTGAGACTCACCCGTTGCCGTGCTGCTTTGTTGCAGGCTGACTTTGTAATTGATGTTATCAACCATGACGCTCGGCAAAGTTACTTTTCCCGTTTGGAAATTAAAAGCCGCATGGGCAATTAAGCCGCTGTTTGCAGCAATCCCATGACTTTCCAACAAGGTAAATTTCAGCGGTGAGCTATTCGGAATAACGCGCATTTTAGCATTGAACGTGCGGCTTGTGCCGTCGCTGAGCAATACATCCACCGCAGGCAGTTGTAATTCGCCCTTGCTTGAACTGTAGCTTGCGCCCGTGAGCAAGTTATACACATATTCCGCTATGTATTTATGCCCTGCGGTAGTGGGGTGCAAGGAGTCCCAAAATAAATATTGATCGGGATTACTGCACGCGGTGTTATCCACCAAACAAACATTAGTGACATCGCTAAAACCATATTGGCTGGGTTGGGCGACCACGCTTTGCAACAGGCTTTCAATATCCACATAGCCCACGTTCAAACTGAGCTGCTTAAGGCGGGCGATTAAAGTTTGATTAAACGCGCTGCTGAGTTGGCTAGCACTGGCGACGGCTTGCAAACTAATGGCTTTCGGGGTTTGCCCTAAATTAGGCAGCCCCAAAATTAAAAAATTGGTCGCGCCCGATTTTGCCAGCCGATCAATGCCTGTCATCACGTTATCAACTGCAAACGCAACAGCGGTATTTGCATCGCTCACACCATTGGTAAAATCATTTGAACCCACCCAAATAATATATAAAGCCTGCGTGTCAGCTTTGGGATTGGCTTTCAAATAACTGTCTAATTCTGAATTAAATCCCGGTAAAAACGCGACTTCGTTACCGCTGCTCATTGCGCCCGCCCAAGCATAATTATTGTTGGCGTTGTATGGAATCGCCAAACTTTCGGATAAATATTCAATCCATAATTTGCCATTCGATAAACGCCCTTGATAATACGGCGCTTTGGGTTGTCCCGCCAAGGCAAATAAACGTCCTGTGTCGCTTAAACTGTCGCCAAACACATAAAGCTGGCTATACAACGCGGCGTGGCTAACTGCTGGAAAAGTAACGATAAATAATAAACAGAGACTGCGTAAAAACCTTGTGAACATGCAAGACTCCTGTTAAGAATCAGCGTGATAACTTAAGCACCTGCCTCGGAAAGTTCCATATAAAGCTGCTCAAATTCCGCCGTGATTTTATGATCTTTGGCAAAAAATACCAAAGGCGTGGACAGTTGATGAGATTCTCGGATTTTAACGGAACTGGAAATATAACTTTTTAACACAGGTAAACCTTCAGCAATTAGCTCATCAACCAATTGCGTGGGTAATTTGGCGCGGGGCTGAAACTGATTAACCACAATGCCTTCAATTTGCAATTCTGAATTATGATCTTGTTGAATTTCACGCACATTGGCTTGCAAGCTATACAAAGCTTTGCGTGAAAAATCATCGCAATCAAAAGGAATTAAACAACGATTTGAGGCAATTAATGCCGATTGGGTGTAAAAATTCAAAGCGGGCGGCGTATCAATATAAATCTCATCAAATTGCTGGCTCAATTCCTTGAGTGCATCGCGTAATTTATAGATTTTGTAACGGGATTCTAATTTGCCTTGCAAACTGCTTAACTCTTCTGAAGACGGCATAATACTGAGATTTACAAACGGCGTGGCATGGACAAAGTTTTCTATTTTTTCAGGATACAACTTAAAATTCAGCATTTGGTCAAAAAATGCCCCAACATTCAATTTAATCTCTTCAGCGGCATTGCC
This sequence comes from Thiotrichaceae bacterium, assembly GCA_028688145.1. Taxonomy (GTDB): domain Bacteria; phylum Pseudomonadota; class Gammaproteobacteria; order Beggiatoales; family Beggiatoaceae; genus JAQTYU01. The sequence goes on from JAQTYU010000007.1 coordinate 72,524, forward strand.
CAATAAGTAATGTGAAGAATTGCATTGTGCGTCTAAATCAATGACGAGCGTTTTTTTGCCACGCGCCGCACTGATGGCTGCTAAATTACAAGTGATGGTGGATTTTCCCACGCCCCCTTTTTGATTAAACACGACACGCCGCATAGTCTTCTCCTAATTATTGTTGGTGAACTTCTTTTCTAACTGCGCCCCCAACCCCCTAAAGGGGGCTAAAGATAAACAGCTTGTTTTTAAGTCCCCTTTAGGGGCTGTCTGTTTCGCCCCCTTTAGAAGGTTGGGGACGCAGCATTTTCTAATTTTAAACCAGATAACATCTAAAAACGCCAAAATTTGACAAGAAAAAGGGAGATATAAAAAATATCTCCCCTTTATTTCCTACATCAGGAAACTTTAAAGCTTACTTGTGATCAGCAGGCTTAGCAGCTTCTGCGGGCTTAGCCGTTTCAGCAGGTTTTGCAGCTTCAGCAGGCTTCACTTGTTCGAGCTTGATTTCAGGCTTGGCATCAGCTTTAGCAGCTTCTTCCTTCACGCTGATCAGTTCAACTTCAAACTTCAAAGTAGCGTTTGCAGGAATGTCACGACCCGCACCACGTTCACCGTAGGCTAATTTAGCGGGGATGAATAATTCGTACTTAGAACCTTCAGACATCAATTGTAAAGCTTCCGTCCAACCAGGAATAACCCCATTTAAAGGGAAGGTTGCAGGTTCTTTGCGCTTGTAGGAGCTGTCGAATTCCGTGCCGTTTAATAAAGTACCACGGTAATGCGTGGTGACGGTGTCGGTAGCTTTAGGCTTTTTGCCCTTGCCTTCGGTAATAATTTTGTATTGCAAACCGCTAGGCAGGGTTACAACCCCTTCTTTTTTCTTGTTTTCTTCTAAGAAAGCTTCGCCTTCTTTCAGATTTTTCTCGCCTTGGACTTTCTGGGTTTCTTGTTGCTTAGCCATTCTTTCTTTTTGGAAAGTGGTTAAGGTTTGGGCAATTTCTTCGTCGGTTAAAGCAGATTTTTCGCCAGCCAGCGCGTCTTTAATCCCTTTGTACAATACATCAAGATTCACTTCGGTATCTTGTTGCTTGATGCTGTTACCGATTTTGTTCCCAAAGCTGTAGCTCAGCTTGTCTTTAGGCGTAGATAATGCGGTTGCAGGCGCATCAGCAGCAAAACTGGAAGTGCTTAATAAGCTTACGGTTAATAACGTGGTCAATGAAGCAAATTTCATTTAACATCCTCAGGTTGTTGTTAAAAATCAAAAATATCATACCGAATAATGGGAAAATTTACCACAATTCTGTATGTTGTGAAAAAATCTGTTATTTACAGAAGCCCCTAAATCCCCTAAAGGGGACTTCAAATATTAAATATTGTTTGTCTTTAGCCCCCTTTAGGGGGTTGGGGGCTTGTTTAAGCTTCCCACACACTACTTGGAATACACACTCAAACGGCGTGCAGTGGTGCCGCCGCGCATGTACACAGCGGGAATTTTAATTTGATTCGTCATAAATTAGCCGTTGCACAAACGGGACAAGCGGGGTCTTTCAGCACATTCACCGTGCGCCAGCGCAAGGCTTCGGCATCGAACATTAATAAACGTCCGCACAAAGTTTCCCCGATTTCCGTAATAATTTTTAAAACTTCAGTGGCTTGAATGCTGCCAATCACGCCCAATAACGGCGAAAGCACGCCTGTTTGACTACAGGTTTCAGCCGCTTCGTCTTCGTCAGGATACAGGCAATGATAACAAGGACTGTCGGGGATTTTCGGATTGAATACTGAAACTTGTCCCACAAAACGCACTGCCGCGCCTGACACTAAAGGAATTTTGTAGTGTTGCGAAACTCGATTCAAAGTAAAGCGGGTTTCAAAATTGTCACTTGCATCCACCAACACCGTGCATTGTTTTAAATAATCTTCAAACAGCGCAGGATTTTCAAAGCGTTGGGGTACAGCGGTGATTTTCACCAAGGGATTTAATGCGCTTAAACACGCACTTGCAGACTCGACTTTATCTTTGCCAATGTCGGCGGTGCTGTGCACAATTTGGCGTTGTAAATTGGAAAGTTCAACCTGATCCGCATCGACTAAGATTAAATGTCCCACGCCTGCTGCTGCTAAATACATTGCCACGGGCGCACCCAAACCGCCCAGCCCGATAATCATCACGGTGGCGGCGGCAAGTTTGTTCTGTCCAATAATATCAATTTGGGGGAGTAAAATTTGGCGGCTGTAACGCAGCAGTTCGTGGTCTTGCATGGTGCTCTTTAATGCTGAGTCAGTAAATTTTTACCAACCCAGCACACGATAATTAATGATCAGGATGGGGAATGATTTTGGGAACATTTGCGGTATGACTGGAATGAGAAACTTTTTCCATTACCGCAAACAATACCCCAGACACCACGAACGTTAAATGAATCCCCACCATCCACGCCACATCATTCTTATCCATGGTGTGAATACTGAAGAAAGCTTTCAATAAGTCAATTGAAGAAATCGCTACGATAGAGCCTAACACTTTAATTTTTAAGGCAGAATAATCGATTTTTCCCATCCACTCAGGACGGTCAACATGTCCTTCAACGGTGTCAATTTTGGACACGAAATTTTCATAACCACTGAACACAATCATCAGCAGTAAATTGGCAATCAGCACCACATCTACTAAACCGAGAATTAATAAAATAAAATCGGTAGTTTCAGCATCCCAAAATTTGAAAATCATGATGGTGAATTTTTGGAAAAACTTCAACATCAAGGCAAACAGGGTAAACACTAGACCCAAATATAAAGGAGCGAGTAACCAACGGCTGGCAAAGATAGTTTTCTCAATGTCTTTCTCTAAGTGCATCATATTTCCCTATTAGTTGTTAAGATTTCGGTTTATCGTCACTTTCAAAGTTTAATTGTGCGTCCATTTCTTCAGGAGTCAGTGGGCGATAATCGCTAGGCAAGGCGTGATTATCATCTGCAACGGCAGCACGACGCTGTTTTTTCTTCAACACGAGACGCGAAAATACTAAGCCCGCTTCAAATAATAACCACATCGGTACTGCGAGCAACGTTTGTGAAATCACATCAGGCGGGGTCAAAATCATACCCACAATAAACGCCAATACAACAATGTAGGGACGCTTGTCGGCTAAAGATTCGGGTGTGACGACTTCCATCCACACCAACACAATCGTCAGAATCGGCACTTGAAATGCCACCCCAAACGCAAACGCCACCGTGAGCACAAAGTCTAAATAGCGTCCGATGTCGGTCATCATCGCCACCCCTTGCGGCGTGGTGCTAATCATAAAACCAAACACCAAAGGAAACACTACGTAATACGCAAACAACACCCCGATATAAAATAGGGTGGTGCTGGCAATTAACAAGGGGAAAATTAATTCTTTCTCGTGGTTGTATAAACCCGGCGCGACGAATGCCCAAAGATGATACAGCACTACAGGCATCGCAACGAACACCGCTGCCACCAAAGTTAAGCGCAAAGGAATAAAGAAGGGTGAAGCAACATCAATCGCCACCATCTGCGCCCCTGCGGGCATTAATGCCATTAAAGGCTTGGACAGCACCGCGAATAATTCATTAGAAAATGGCAGCAAAATCAATAAAATTGCACACACTGCCAACACGATTTTCAGTAAGCGGCTGCGTAATTCTAATAAATGTTCAATCAGGGACATTTCTCCTTCGGAAGGAGGAGGCGTGCTATTCATACTTTTTCCGACGGGGTTGATGCCGTGGGCGTGGGAACTGAAGGCGGAGGTGCAATGCTATTTTCAGTGGGTTTCGCAGTTTCGGGAGCAATGCTTAAACCTGCCTTCGCTTCTTGCACCACTTGTTGCAGCGGATTATTTTCAGGGCGTTGTAAACTTTGTTGCAACTCACGTAATTCCTGCAAGCGCAATTCACGGTCGAAATCTTCGCGGGCGGTATTCATTAAATGGCGAAGTCGCCCAATCCACAAACCCACATTTCGCGCCATGCCGGGCAGGCGTTCAGGGCCAAACACCAGCAAGGCAACCACGCCCACCAAACATAATTCCCAAAAACCGACATCAAACATGGTGTGTCCTTACAAAAACGCTTTAGGAAATTTTATCTTGAGATTTCGCAGCGTCTGAATTAACAGGCTTTGGCTCGGCCGTTTTGGAAGGGATACCTTCTTGTTCGCCTTCGTGCATGGATTTGCGGAAACTCCGAATTGCCGAGCCTAAATCGCCGCCGACATCGCGTAATTTCTTCGTGCCGAATAAGATGACTACAATCGCTAAAATTAATAATAATTCTGAAATGCCAATACCCATAATATCCTCTGAATGCTGACGGTGTGCGGGTTAAATGCCGCGAATATTGCCGCCCATTAAATGTACGTGTAGGTGAAATACCACTTGTCCGCCCGCAGGTCCTGTATTAATCACCGTTCTGAAGCCGTCTTCTAAACCTTGTTGCTTTGCCAAAGTGGGCAATAAACGCATGATGTGCGCCATTAATGCATCGTGACGCGGTTCAAGTTCGCTAAGGCTGATAATATGTTCGCGGGGCACTACTAACAAGTGCACGGGTGAACGGGGCTGAATATCTTTGAAGACTATCACTAATTCATCGCTGTAGACCTGATCGCAAGGAATCGTGCCTGCGATAATTTTACAAAAGATACAATCTGCGTGCATAGAACACCTTTTGGAATTAGGAAGAGTGACGTTGTGCTTTTTCAGTGATGCCAGACAGTCCAAAACGGCGATCTAATTCAGCGAGCACTGCATCGGGTTTTAAATCTTGTTGTGCTAAAAGCACTAAGCAGTGAAACCATAAATCCGCCATTTCATAAATCACTTGCTCGGGATCACCATTTTTGGCAGCAATCACGGTTTCGGTGGCTTCTTCACCGACTTTCTTTAAAATTGTGTCTAAACCTTTAGCATATAATTTTGACACGTAAGAAGTTTCAGGATCGGCTAGTTTACGCTGTTCTAAAATCTCAGCAAGTTTTTGGAGTATATCGTTTTCTGGGTTGGAACTCATGGAATTTATCGCTATTAGGACTGGTCAGAAATATTTATCTCGTTCCCATGCTCCTGCGTGGGAATGCCTACTGCGTCGCTCCAGCGGCGCGTATTTCAAAAATACTGGGGTTTAACTAAAACACGAATTTTAACACGCTACTGTTTACATGATTATCTCGTTCCCAAACTCTGTTTGGGAATGCCTGGCTGCTTAAGGCGCAAGTCAAGCTCTGCTTGACGATTCGGAAAACCTGAAACATCGTTCAATAAATGACGAGATAATACACTCAACATTCATGATTTCTCGTTTCTAATGTAAGGGCAATATAACGGTACGGTATTGTCAAGCGGAGCTTGACCGACAGGCATTCCCAAACAGAGTTTGGGAACGAGGAAAATTTAAACCTTAACTACGCCCCCAACCCCCTAAAGGGGGCTAAACACTTGTTTTTAAGTCCCATTTAGGGGATTTAGGGGCGCAGTAACTTAATAAATCATCCCAACTTCTGAGCAATCCACGCCGCCACACTTTGCAAAGCTTGGGGCAAATTATCAGGATTAGTGCCGCCTGCTTGAGCAATATCTGCCCGACCGCCGCCTTTCCCGCCGACTTGCAGGGCAACATGATTCACCAATTCGCCCGCCTTCACTTTACCCATAATATCCGCACTCGATCCCGCCACCAGAGAAATTTTGCCCTCTTTCACCGTGGCTAACACGATGACGGAACTGCCCATTTTCTGGTTGAGTTCGACTAAAGTTTCACGCAATTGTTTGGCTTCAATATTATCTAAGCAAGCGGCTAAAACTTTAACACCTTGAATATCTTGGGCTTGTGAAATTAAATTATTGCCCTGCGCGCTGGCGATTTGTGCCTGCAAACGACCGAGTTCTTTTTCAGCCGCCTTGTTTTGTTCAAGTAATAATTGCAAACGCTCTTCAAGGCTGTCACGCCCTGTTTTCAACAAGCTCGCAAGTTTGGCTAAAGTATTATCAGTGTGATGCACCCATGACAAAGCATTCAAGCCCGTAATCGCTTCGACGCGGCGCACGCCCGCTGCAATGCCCGTTTCTGACATGATTTTGAACAAGCCAATGTCGCCCGCGTGGTGAACGTGAATCCCGCCGCACAATTCGGTTGAAAACTCGCCAATGGATAAGACGCGCACTTTGGCATCATATTTTTCACCGAACAACGCCATCGCCCCTGACTTAGTAGCTTCTTCCAAATCCATAATATTGGTTTGCACGGGCGAATTTAACAGCACTTGCGCATTCACTAACTTTTCAATTTCAATTAGTTGCGCGGCAGTGATTGGTTCAAAATGAGCAAAGTCGAAACGTAAACGTTCAGGATCAACTAACGAGCCTTTTTGTTTGACATGTTCGCCCAAAATTTGGCGCAGAGCGGCATGTAATAAGTGCGTTGCTGAGTGGTTGCGTGACGTGGCTTGACGCGCTGTAATATTGACTTCTGCTAATACGCTATCGCCCACTTTCAAACTGCCACTGCTCAGTGTTCCAATATGCACAATCGCTTTAGTTTGTTTTTGGGTGTCGGTTACGCTGAAACTTGCATTTGCCGCCGTTAATACGCCCAAATCCCCAACCTGTCCGCCTGATTCTGCATAGAATGGGGTGTTGTCTAAAACCACTTGTCCCGCTTGTCCTGCGCTCAAACTTTGCACCGCTTGACCATCGGCAAACAAGGCAATCACCGTGCTTTGTTGTTGCTGTAATTCGTAACCTGTGAATTCGCTGACGTGTTCGTTGTTGCCGCCTTTGACCCAAGTGCCTTTAAATTGACTGCTAGCACGGGCGCGGGCGCGTTGTGCTTCCATCGCGACTTCAAAGCCGTCAATGTCCACGCTCAAATTGCGCTCGCGGGCGATGTCTGCGGTTAAATCCACGGGGAAGCCGTAAGTGTCGTACAACTTAAACACGGTTTCGCCCACAATGGTGGTGCTGCCTTTCAACTCGCCAATGCTTTGTTCTAACAAGCGCATTCCGTGGTCTAAGGTTTCTGCAAAACGTTCTTCTTCTTGCTTTAAAATCCGTTCTACCGTGGCTTGGGCGGGCGGTAATTCAGGATAAGCTTTGCCCATTTCTTGAACTAACACACTGACCAAACGGTAGAAGAAAGGCTCGGTCGTACCCAATTTATGCCCATGACGTAAGGCACGGCGAATAATGCGACGCAATACATAACCGCGTCCTTCATTGGAAGGCACCACGCCATCAGCGATTAAAAATGAGCAGGCGCGAATATGGTCAGCAATTACTCGCAAAGAAGTGTTGTGAATATCTTCGCAATGCGTCAGCGCGGCAACTTGTTTAATGATGGTTTGGAACAAGTCAATTTCGTAATTGCTGTGCACATGTTGCAATACCGCCGCAAGCCGTTCTAAGCCCATGCCCGTATCGACCGAAGGTTTAGGCAGTGGAGTCAACGTGCCTTGTGCGTCGCGGTTGAACTGCATGAACACTAAATTCCAAATTTCAATATAACGGTCGCCATCGGCATCAGGACTACCGGGAGGGCCACCTGCGACGTGTTCACCGTGATCATAGAAAATTTCAGAGCAGGGCCCACAAGGCCCAGTGTCGCCCATCATCCAGAAATTATCTTTTGCGCCACAGCGTGAAAAGCGCGTCGCATCCACTTTGAGTTCTTTTAACCAAATATCTGCGGCTTCATCATCTTCTTGATAAACCGTGATCCATAATTTTTCCTTGGGCAGTTTTAAAACGTCGGTTAAAAATTCCCAAGCAAATTGAATGGCTTCGCGTTTAAAATAATCGCCAAAGCTGAAATTTCCAAGCATTTCAAAGAAAGTGTGATGACGGGCGGTGTAACCCACATTTTCGAGGTCATTATGTTTGCCGCCAGCCCGCACACAACGTTGGCAGGTGGTCGCTCGGGAATAGGGTCGTGGTTCTAGCCCTAAGAATGTTTCTTTAAATTGCACCATGCCTGCATTGGTAAATAATAAGGTGGGGTCATTGCCGGGAACTAAGGGGCTGCTCGCCACGATGCTATGCGCTTTGGAGGCAAAATAATCTAAGAATGCTTGTCGAATTTCAGCTACAGTTTGAATGGTCATATTAGTTGCGAATCGTTGCTATTAAATAGTGGAGGTATTTGAGATGAGCAGATAGTAATCAATTTTAAGACGTTATGCTACTAAAAAGCGGCAGGCTAGAAATCTTGTCATCGCACTTAAAAAATAAATTTAGCTATTTCGCGAGAATAGAAAAGCTTTGTCAAGAAGATAGATTTAAATCTGAATTTGGAAAACGTAAGAAAATGCTGAGTTTTAAATGAGGTTTTGAGTCAGGAATCTGAAAATCCTTTAATTCTGTGAGCCATGATTTTGACAACTTTACAAACCTTCCACCTCTGCCTGCAATTTATAAATAAAATACCCGCCTTCATACGCTTTATAAAGCTCTTTGCTGTTGCTGAGAATGCCTTCGCTTAGGCTATGAATACGGCGTTCTTCTAATTGATTATTCATAACTTTACTTTGACTTGTAATCCAAGTTTGCACGCGGTTGATTAAGTCGCGTTTGGCTTGGAATTCTGCAAGGCGTTCGCAATGGGCGGGGTTGGGAACGTCGGCACAATAAATCTTAGCTTCGCCAATCAGGGTGATAGCAAGGCTGGGCGTGGCAAATAAGTAAAGACTGCTGAATATTAGTAATTTTAATCGCATAAGGTTTGGAAAGGGCGGTGATTTATGGTTAAGATTAACTGATTTTTTCTGGGGCTGGAAGGATGTTTTGATGCGAGCATGTTTGATTTTTATATTGTGGGGTTTGTGGGCAAACGTTTTGGCGGCGGGTTCTCTGGACAGTTTGGATTCGCAATTAGCGGAACTTAAACAAGATTATGCTGAAAAAGAGAGCACTTTGACGCAGGCGCAACGGGATTTATCGCTGGTGCAGCAGCGGGTGCGCGATGCAACGGCTGATTTACAAACCGCGCAAACGCAATTAGTTGAGGAAGAAGAGGCGTTTAAATTGGCGCAGTCTTACGCGCTGCGTAAGAAAATGGCGATTGATGCCAAGGCTGAGGCGGAATACAAGGCGGCGGTGAATAAGAAAGAGTTGGCGGCTGACAATTTGCAACGGCGGCAACGGGCGGAATCTGAGGCAATTGCTTATGTGCAAAAGTTGCAGGCAGATGTGCAGGGTTTGAGCAGTGCGGTGAATCGCGTGGGCAATGATGTGGCGGTGGCGCGTTTTGAAGTGATGCGTGAAAAGTTTGAGAAAGAAACTGAGGTGATTGTTGAACTGCGTTTTTCCTGTGGCGAGGAAGTGACCACTAAGCAATGTCGTGAAATGGGGCGCAATGCGGCTGATGAAAAGGCGCAAAAAATCGGGGCAGTTTCTTTGCTGAAAAGTGTGACTGAGGCAGATTTAGCGCGTTTACAAGTCACGGAAAATAAGGTGAAAGAGGAATTAATTGCCTTGGTGATGCGGAGAAAGCAGCTTGAGCCTGAAGAGTCGGTGAAAAATGGGGAATATTACGGTAAGTGGTCGATGTGGGTGAAGGGGCAAGTGCCTGAAAGTTTGCGTCCGCAAGCGGGGGCTGTTTTGGTGGGGGGAAAGATTGCTCCTGTTACGCCGATTGCTTCACCAGCAGTATCAAAATCAAATTATTCCTCATCTACTGTATTTACTCCAAAACAAGCGTTAGGCGTGATCAGAACTAAGGGTTATTTATGTATGTCTTGTCACGAAATAGAAGGAAAACTTGTGGGACCAGGCTTCAAAACGGTTGCTGATAAATATAAATGCGATACAGCGGCTCCTGATATTTTAGCCAAAAAAGTAAAGTCAGGTGGAGTGGGTATGTGGGGGCAAATTCCTATGCCTCCAAATTCAGCCGTGTCTGAGATAGATATGGAAATTATTATTGGCGGGATATTATCCTATGCTAGTTGTAATAATTAACCTAGCTGGTCGGGGTTTGTAACCGCGACTGGAACATTTGAGAATGTCAGAATAAGCTGAAACGTTAAGGTACAGGTTACAAACCTGCACCAGCAAACGTTTTTTTTGTCTGAACCACAATTCACACAATTAACATAATTAAACTTCAAACTATTTTTAATTGTGTAAATTGGGGTAATTAAGTAAATTGTGGTTCAGACACAACCCACAGGACACTCCCCATGAGCAAATCAAAACTCGCCCTCATCACCCTCATCCTCACCCTACTCGGCATCATCAAATTCAACATTATCAGCGTGCCCCTGTTCAGCAGCTTAATCAACGGCGACGTTAATATAAACATCAACACCGTCGCCGTCGCCCAAAAAACCGCCCCCACGCCACAAATCACACCGCTTGCACAACTTGAAGACAAAGGCATTATCAAAGCAGAAGGAAAAATTTACTTAAAAGATGCCAAAACCCGCACGGAATGCCACGAAATCGCCCGTATTTCTGCACAAGGGAAATTAATAGAAAATGCGAAGATTTGGGTCATGACCCACAGCAAATTAAGCGGCACAGAACTACAGCAAACCATAGAAACCGTTTCCAAAGGCGTTGCCCAAAACAGCGAAACATTATTTGACGGCATCGAAAATGAAGCCTGCGTTTATCGGATAAAAGCAAAAGTCGCGGTGTTGTCAGAATCTTAATGAAACCTTTAAAACCGTGCCCCTAATCTTCTAAAAAGGGGCTAAAGTGCCTACAACTCCCAAGTCAGCGGCAACAACACGCTAAACATCGCGCCATTGCCTTCGGGATTATTACTTGCGCCGACCTGCCCGCCGTGATAACCCGCAATCAGCCGTACCAAATATAAACCTAATCCCAAATGCGGCTCTTTTTGATTACCCGTTTGTGGGCGCAACGACACCATCGATTCAAACAAACGTTCTTGCATCACATCAGGCAAATTATTGCCGCGATTAATCACATCAATGCGTGCAAAATGCTTTTCATAACCGACATGCACTTTAATGATGCTGTCCTTTTCGGCAAAATCGACCGCATTAGAAATTAATTTATCCAACATTTGCGCAATTAAATCGGGCGCACCTTCCAAAATCATTGGCACGGCCAACAAATCCGCTTGAAAACGTTGATTCGGATACGCCAAGCGATAACCCGCAATACAATTCCCCACCAGCTCGGTTAAATTGAAGACTTCGCGCTCGGCATTTTGCAGCATTTGTTCTAAACGTGTCGCCTCGCTCAAACGGGTAATAATCGTATTCAAGCGGTCAATACCTTGTTTGGCGCGTTCAATATAAATATGCGTGTCCGCTGGAAATGAAGCCTGTTCCTGCTCCAAATTTTCCAGCGAAGAACGCACCACCGCAATCGGAGTGCGTAATTCATGGGAAAGTCGGCTCGCCATGCCTTCCAAATAATTATTATATTGTTTGAGCTTTTCCAAAATTGTGGAAAAACTGCGCGACAAATCCCCGATTTCATCCCGCGAAGTTGAACCGATTTTGGTGGTGGTGACGCGCCCGTTTAAATCAATCGCGGTTTCCGCCTGATTACGCAAACGTCGCAGCCGCACCGAAAGCCGCGTGGCAAATAATAATAACAACGCGGTCACCACCGAAAACACCAGCAGGGTTTTATTGAATAAATTTGCCAGGGCTTGCCGCTGCATGGTTTGAATGGTGTTACTGGTTTCTTCAACCACCACCGCCCCCAGCACTTGAGAATTCACCCAAATCGGATAGGCGGCTGAAACAATCACTGCCTGCTGATCGGAGGTGGAACGCCAGCGCGTGCGCGCCGTGCCAGCTAAAGCCTGAATAATTTCTTCGCCTTCCAAACGTGAAGCGCGCGCCTGATCGTCTTTGAAGTTTTCCGAGGCGGGCGGCAATAAAAAGCTATATAAACTGTTTAACGGATGCGTCGGTAATTCGCGGCGCAAATCGCCATTTTGTGCGAGCACACGGCGTTGTCGATCCAATACCCACACTCGCCGCCCGACGGTGTCACCAAGGGAACGTAAAATCTGTTCAATTTCGGGGGAGGGAATAAACACATTGCCCACAGTGTCAATGTTGTGAATTGCTGATGTGCCGATTAAGGTTTTGATTTCACGGGTTTTAGTGTCGTCTACATCCGCCACGGCAAAGCCCAAGCGGTTACCGATCATGTTTAAAGGAATCCGCAGTTCTAATACATAGCCTTTAATAGTTTCTTTCCAAGTGCCTTGAATCCGCACTTCAGGCTGTGAAGTCAGCGGCTGCCCACGTTGTGAAACCGCATACGCCGTCACCCAACCCTGACTGGTGGGGGTAATCATGTAGCGATGAAATTGTTGGGCGGGGTCTTGCATCACAATTTGTAAATGGTCACTGTGATCAAGGCGCAAGCTGGAGGCAGAACGATAAATTAAGCGGTCGTCATGCACGATAAACAGCGCGTATAAATAGCCGCGATGTTTGCCCAATAAATGGCGAAATGAAAGCGAATCAGGCGTATATGTGCCCTGATTTTTTAAAATATGTTTGTCTGAATAAGTTTGGGCTTGGTCGAGATATTCGTGCCAGTCCTCAGTTGTGCCGTCGAGTTGCACCCCATTTTTCAACGAATGCACCACTAAAACCGTATCTTCACGCACGGTTTCTGCCAAGGTGCGGCTGAATAAATCGGGGCGATCATTGAGCACACTTGCTAAAGCACGCGCCGCGCCCGTCAATGAATTTTCTAAACTGTCGCGTAAATAATCTTCAATTTCAAGCACGTATTCATAGCCCACATAAGGCACGCTGAATAAAGTCAACGAAAGCAGCAACACTTTACTGCGAATGCTCAAACTGAACATTAAGTTTCACTGCTCCAGCGATAGCCCATGCCGTGCACGGTTTCAATGCTGCTGAATCGGGGATCAATCACTGCAAATTTTTTGCGTATGCGTTTGATATGCGAAGTAATAGTGCTGTCATCGACTTGAATATTGGATTCGTGCATTAATTGCTCACGATTTTTGACGTGTCCCGGAAAACGTGCCAGCGAGTGCACAATCCAAAATTCGGTTAAAGTCAGTTCCACCGCCGCGCTGCGCCACGTGGTGGTTAAGCGATCACTGTCGATTAATAACGCGCCGCGCCGAATCACATTTTCTTCGGAAGGCGGCGAACGCAATGCGTCGATGCGTCGGAATAATGCGCCAATCCGCGCCAATAAATGCGGCATACTAATATCTTTGGTTAAATAATCGTCCGCGCCCAAACGTAGCCCTGACACCATATCAAATTCACTGTCGCGGGCGGTGAGAAAAATAATCGGCAAATAATGTGAAAGCGTGCGTAATTCGCGGCACAAATCAAAACCGCCTTCGACTTCTTCTTCTAAGCCGATGTCTAATAACACTAATTCGGGTAAACGTTGATGAAAAGCATCATTTGCTTCTTGACGATTGGCATACGCACAGACTTCATAGCCTTGGCGACGTAATACGGCGGCATAATTTTCACGGATTGCAGGTTCATCTTCTACAATCGCAATGCGTCTTCTGGACATGGTTTTCCTGTTTTAATTCTTTGGGTTATGTCTTTGATTGCTAAGTTTTTTGTAGCCCATGTGTAACGTAGTGAAATACGGGGAATTACCATGCTCGATACCTTAAAAGTCCCCCCGTATTCCACTGCGTTGCATACGGGCTACATTCTAACTAAAAAATTTCCCTTTGAAAAAATGGGGAGTTTTTCTAATTCTCTTCCACCACCGCAGGCACGGGTGTTAAGGCTGCCATTGCGGCAGCGGCAATGCGTTCATGATGCAACAAACGGTGTAGCCACCACACCGCCAAAGGAAACACTAAACTAAATCCCATCGCAATCATGCCCACCCGCTCCATGCCTATTAACGCGCCATTGGGCTGGGTTTGCAATAAAAATGTGGAAGAAATGCTTCCTAAAGTCGAACCAATACATTGCATTGCGCCGTGCATCGACATGAAACCCGCACGTTCCGCAGGCGAGGGCACTTGAGAAACGCTATTGGTCATCGCTACGGCACGCACGGCATTGCTGCCCATCAGTAAAATACTGATCATCACCACGGGCATTCCCACGGGATAATTCACAAAATTTACATAAATCGCGATAAACATCAACGCGGTGCTCAGCGTTGCCACAGGTAAATTGCCAAAACGATCCACACTGCGCCCAGCCAGTCGCATCACGAAAAAGCTGGTAATTCCACCCGCCAAATATAAAAAACCTAAATCTTCACGCGGATAGTGCAAATTATACTGCACGTAGGCGGAAAGATTGGGCACTAATAAAAAGGCAGTAATCAAGGCGCACACAGTTAAAACGTAGGCAGTCAAGGCTTTGGGCTGTACCCATAAATGCGCTAGTTTACGAAAACTTGGGCGCACATGAGTAAGATGCGCTCGCATCGGGGGTAAAACCCATAACATAATGATTAACATCGTTAATGAAACGCTGGCAATCACGAAAAAGGGAAATTGCCAGCCGCCGATTTTTGCTAATTCCAAACCAATCGGCACGCCAAAAATTGAAGAAATTGAAAATGCACTCATCACCACCCCTAAGGCTTTGCCACGCCGTTCAAAGGGAATGCGGTCGATAATAATTGCCACGGATAAGGCTGCTAAGGGGCCTGCAAAAAATCCAGAAATCACCCGTGCGAAAATCATTGAATTTAAATCAGTGGCAAAAGTGCAGCTCAGTGTGCCCATGATAAAACCGCTAATACTGATCATTAATGCGGTGCGACGGTCAAAGCGGTCGAGAAAAAATGCCATAATAATGGAAGCAACTGCCTCGGCTGCGGTGTAACTGCCGCTGATATAGCCGATGTGCGAAGTAGGAATGTGTAAAGCTTCTGAAAGTTCTGCGCCAAGCGGCATCACCATCATAAATTCGACAATATTAATAAACTGAATACCCGCCATGCAGGCAATCAGCAAACGTTCCGAAGGATTTGCAGCCATGATTTAAAATATATACGTAAGAATGTTGCGCTAAAGTATAGCGGTTTCAGCGGAGATACTCGACGTAATGATTTTTATTCTTATTGGGATAAGATAGATACTGCGCCCCTAAATCCCCTAAAGGGGACTTAAAAGATAAGAAAATATTTATGTTTAATCTTTAGCCCCCTTTAGGGAGGGCTGCGTCAAAGATTTAAATCACGTTTTTAAATAAGATGTTAAAGTAGATGTTATTGTAACTCCCTCTTATGCAAACACTTTGCTTAAGAGGGAGGACTGGCTAATCAGACCCATCAGGCTTTCAACCCCTGCCCGCATCTTCATTATTCCCTCAGTCACCGAACTCACCCCCGCAAACCTCAATAAGTTTAACCCAATACTCCGTAAAATACCCATCACCAAGGCTGAATTCGGTTTAGAGATTGCGCAGCTATCTAACATCCTTTACCCAGTGTAAGTTGTTCTCTATGCCCCTTGTATCCACTTTCCAAACATATAAGCACTCGCCTTCTCCCTGCGAAGGTCATAGCTATCACTCTTAACCTGCTACGTAAACCTGCCCATCCTTCCAAAGCTGAGACAGTCCACACTTTCACTCTGTAGCTTTTTGTTGATAGCTATGACTGGATTGCGGCTTTCTTGCTCTAACAGACTCCAATAAGTGTTCACGGAGTTTCTTTTGATTGCCTTTTACAGGAATCACGTAACCCTGCTTATTCTTCACTATCAACTCTACTGTTTTTGTGAAGTGCGTCTAAAGTAAATATAGCCTTCTCTACTTCAAACAAACTCAACAAAGCTTGAACTTGATGAATCTCACTCTGCTTGCTGTTTTCCAAAGTCCCAACCCGTAACACCAGATGACTTTGATGCCCAAAGAAACTTACTAAACTTGCAAAGTTCTGCTCCGAGTCATGACAATGACTGACAGTGCTATTAATGCTTTTCCCATCAATGGCGATAAGCTCTGGCTTATAATGACTTAACATCCATTGATTAAATGCCTCACATAACTCCTGAACATCAAGACGATTACTGAGCCTTAGGAAGGTTGATGCACAGGGTGCTTTACCACGGGGTAAAGGAATCTGGTTTGCTAAGAGTGTGTTGTGGTGCTTTGCAAAACGCGCCATCGCATGGAAACTTGTATAACCACACATCATGCTCATTATCATGATAACGAGGGTAGGTGTCTGCTGATGACGAATACCTTTGGCTTTACGAGAGTCACTCAGTGTATTTAGGTATGGGATTAAACTGTTCATCTCTTATCAGGATAATCAATTAGTTAAGGATTATGTGTGTTTAACTGCATATTGTACCTAATCTTTAGCTTCTTTGACGCAGCGCTCCCCCTAAAGGGGACTTTCAAACATAAAATAAAGTGTTTAGCCCCCTTTAGGGGATTGGGGGCTTCTTTAAAGCCCGTATGCAGTTTCTAAGGCGCAGCCCATCGCCGATAACTTTGAGCAGTCACACAAGCATTAAAACCATCGAGCACCCCGCATAAAACCGCTTGTTGTGCATTCTTTTGAAATTGCGACAAATAATTGGAATGTACGATATAAATATCCTCATCGCTGAGCGTGCCATTTTCCAAAATTCGCCCTAATTGATGACAGTAAACCGCTGTTTCTTCGGAGTTAAAACGGGCAGCGCGACCTGTGTTCAAACTCAATTTATGCTTACGCGCCAATTCTGCAAACGGCAAATAGGGCGCGGCTTCATAACCGCAAGCTGGCGGCATTAATAGCGTAATATGTTGATAATGCACCGCTGCTTGTTCCCACACCGGCGACTTTAGCATATCTTGCTGCAAGGCTTCATGCCAATGACGTTCTCGAAACGAATTCACCACCTGCGATAAATCCAAACTTTGCAAACTTAAGGCAAAAGCTAAACAGCCAATCACCATGCTTTCCCGTTGCCGCTTGATGAGTGTGAATAATGCCAATAACAGCGCGGCATAATAAGCAACCCAAAAAAACCGTCCTGAAGATTGAAATGGAGTCAGTATTTTTATTAAGAAATTATCCAGCTCAAACAAGGTGACATCGCCCAGCGTGACTTTATTGCTCACCGCCAACAAAGTCAGAGCCAAACATCCCAGCCCTAAAGGCAATAATTGACGATAAGTGCGCCGTTGTGGAGTGTGTTGTGACAGCTCATAACTTGCCCACAACAGCAAAATCAGTACGCCCAAGCCAAAATAGGCGAAGCCTTCAAAAATTTGCCCATCGGTCACCGCAGGCAGACGACGAATAAAAATTGACCAATCCGCAGAATTAAAGGGCGCGAGCAAATTCAACGAGTAATAGCCCAAAGGGAAGCCGTTCATATTGGCTTGTTTGATGATGAAATAACCCGCCATCCACCACGTCAGCAATAAAGCACTGCCTAAGCCGAATAAATGCAGCGCGGTTTGTTGCCAGCTCAACAAAGCTTCAATCCAAAACATTCGCAGATAAAATGCTGCCAATAAACCCAACAGCATAATCACTAAATACGGGTGAATCAGACCCGCCAGCACCAGCAGTAATAACCACGCGCCACCTGCAAGCCGCATCTTTTCGCGTTGCCACGGGGTGAAATATAGCCATAAACCCGCCAAAATCAGCCAATGCGCACACAGGGCGGCGTGCCAAATTCGATTTAATAAAATTGGGCTGAGCACAAAAAAGCTAATCCCTAAGGCTTGGATTAATAAATTGGGGGTGACTAAGCGCAATAGTTTTGCGGCAAAAATACCTTGTAATACAAAGCATAAACACAGCCACAAGCCTAAATATTGGAAATCTACGGGCAACCAACTCCGCAGCAATTTGAAGAAAAACCCGAGCAGTGGAATGGAGTCGGTGTAGCCGATGGAACTTCCCACGGGATAGAAAAAACCATTGATTTTTCCAGGCGGAAATTGCCAAGCTTCTTGGCGGAAAAACTGCCAGCCCATAAAGCTGAATTCCCAATCGCCGTGCAGTGCCCATTGAATTTGGGTGGGGTCGAGAATTTTGTAGCCGAGGGTGTAGGTGAAATAAACCAGCCCCAAACTTAAACCGAGCAGGAAAGAATAATGCAGTGATTTTAAAGGGGAAATGGCATTTAATCCCAGCAGGGCGAGGATAAAAGCACTCAGCAATTTCAGCCCTAATTCTTCTAAATAGAAATAATTGTGAGCCGTATGTGCCGTTTGTAGCGAGGGAAATAGTGTATCAAATAAAACAAAAAGCAGGATTGTGAAAAAAAACAGACTAAGTTTAGAATAAAGTATAATCTTTGCTTTAAAATCATTTTGTTGTAGGTTCATGGAAGGAATACTCAAAAACAATATTCCCTGAATAATACCATGACTTTATTGACAATAACAATTTGGAATTATCAGGATATTCATTTAAGCCTGATTAGTCTTAGAATATCCTGAGTCAGTTATATTTCCAAAAGCAGTTACCGCCGATATTTTTCAATCATGGCTAAACCTTCTTCATGCAGACCCATTTTCCGCGCCACATCCACAGTGACAGATTGGCTCATCCAGCGAATTTCCCAGCCGCCATTGAGGAAAGTGTCGGCAAGAATTACATTTTTGCCCCGGTGCAAATTGCGATACAAACGCAAAGCTTCTCGCTGATGCCACCAAGAGAACGAAGCCACTTCAGTACAACTAAAGCCGCGATCATAATGCTGTAACCACTGCTGCCCTTGTTGTAAATCTTTACTGGCATCCTGTTGTTGTTCGCCTTGATAATATTGCAATTCTTTCTCAATATCGAACTCGAAATAAATATCGTATTGTTCGCCCACAATTTGATTGGCTTTGACACAAGCCCCTTTACGATCCTCTTCAGTGACATTTTTGGGGGCAAGAATAATCACGTAATCCGACAACATCGGATAAAAAGCACTGCGCTTTAATACGCCTTCGCTGACTGCTTCGACAATCAGGGGATTGGGATCAACGGGATTATTTCGCCAATCCACCGTATGCACCCATGCGTGTTTCATAAAACCTGGGATAGCAAGATTCGATAAATAGCCTTGGTCACGATGCAAGCCCACATCACCATAACGAATCATCGGTAGGGCTTCAATCAACTCGGCAAAATCCACCAAATGCTCATGATTTGCCCAAGTGACCCATGGAAATGCGGACAATTTACGCACATCACCCGTAAAAAACACTAGCTTACGCCAAACATGATCAGTCAAGCGGTAAATAGGCTGCATAATAAGCTCCTTATCAGAAGGATAGGACGATGAGTCCTCATATATGGTGAAACTTACGGGATATGCACTCCCTGTGAAAAGGGGAGCTCACAACAAATAGTTACACATAAAACGGGTGTTATTCAAGCCCACGCGGCGGATATGCCAGCGAAAAATCTTCGTACTGTAAAGTTAAATTGGGATTGTAATACGGATCACGCGCCAATTCCTTGCCCCAAGTATCAGCCATATAATTCAATTCATGGCGCAGGCGCAAATATTTACGCGGCGTATTATCTGAACCTCGGCTAATCGATTCAAAATGATAGAGTTGCGCGTGCGGAGTCCACACAATCCGATAGCCGTGTTGGCGAATTTTCAAACATAAATCGACATCATTAAACGCGACTTTCAAATCTTTGGCATTTAAGCCGCCCACTTCATCAAAAACTGTACGTCGCATTAACAAACACGCGCCTGTCACTGCTGTATAATTTTGAGTTAAGTGCGCTCGCCAATGATCGCCCGCAAAAGCTTTGGGCAAATGTTTAAACCCATGTCCTGCCATGCCCCCCAAGCCAACAATCACCCCCGCATGTTGCAAAGTTTCATTGGGATATAATAACTTAGCTCCCACTGCCCCGATTTCAGGGCGCAGCGCGTGGCTGACCATTTCCGATAACCATGCTTCATGAATCACCGCCAAATCATTATTGATTAAACCAATGATTTTGCCGCGACTTTGGGCAACTCCTAAATTATTCAGTTCAGAATAATTAAACGGTGCATCGTGCCGAATCACCCGCACCCGCGCATCTTGCTGCACTAAGTTTGCAAAATAAGCTAAAGTTGCCGTTTCAATACTGCCATTATCCATAATAATCAATTCGATATTCGGATAATCTGTTTTATGTAGCAGCCCTTCTACCGTTTGTTCAAGTAAACTTAATTTATCACGGGTTGGAATAATTAAACTCACCAGTGGTAATTCTTCAGGCAAAGCATAATGAATGCGCGTATGTCCGCCCACTATCGTGCTAATTTGCACAGTTTGCTGTTGTCGCTGAAAATGAGCGGTCAATGCAGCACACGCGGTTTGAGGATTTAAAATCAGGGTTTGGGTTTGGTCAGCTTTGCGATGATGATATAAAACTTCGCTTAAATGCAGGGGTACTGTCGCTTTTAAATTTTCTACACAGCGCAAACTTAAGTCATATTCCTCATTTTCGGGATAATCCTGAAAACCACCCAATTTATCTATCAATTCTCGCGAGTACGCAGTGAAAAATCGTAAATAATTTTGGGCGTGAAATAAATCGGGATTCCAATCCGATTTAAAATAAGGATCGTAGCGTGTGCCTGTTGCGTCTAAATAATCGTGGTCACTGTAAATAAGCTGAATATTTTCATTAGCTTGAATCGCTTTTGCCAGCGCGTAAAACGCTTGTGGCGCAAATTGATCCGCCGCTTCAAAACAGATAATCCAATCGCCTGTGGTTTGTTGCAAACCTAAATTGAGTTGTTCCGCACGGTTGACGCTGTCCGTTGCAATTTTACGAATCTGTGGCGTTTCCCCAATTTTTAGCGCAGTATTGCCAATTAATAAAATTTCCCATTCGGGATAAATTTGACGGCTGACGCTATCAATCGCTTGCTGTAAATAAATCTCATTGATTTCTAAGGGTAATGGCAATAAAACGGAGATTTTTGGATGCTGTTTCCAGCCTGCGATGGCTTGCTGCATTCGTGCCACGGCGGCATCAGAAATTATAAAATACTGTTGCAACCAAGCTTGATATTCCTGCATATCGTGGGACGGAAAATACACAGTTTCAGACAGATTTTTGAAGTAATAGTCTTTCCAACGCGCCACATTCAAATTGAGGCGTTCAATATGATCCCGTGCCGTGGGACTGGGCGGGCGACGTAGCAATTTTAAAATAATCTTGGCGACAAAATCCCCAATATTCCACGTCACCGACTGATAAACGTCGTTAATATCACGCTGTAAACTTTGCGTCCATTGCAGCAATTGATTGATTTCTTGCTGTTGGCTACGCAATTGATGGCGCAACTTTTCGTTTTCCGCTTGTAATTCTCGTTCAGACACGGGAAGTTCTCAGTTAGCCGACATGCAGGAAATGGTGATAATCGTTGAGCACGGCAGTGGTGTCGCCCTCGGCGCGGGTCACGCCCTCTTCAATCCAGACCACGCGGTCGCATAATTGCTGCACTAATACCGCGTTGTGCGACACGAACACGATGGTTTTATTGGATTTAATGCGTTCTCGCATCGCTTTCATCGATTTCTGGCTGAATTCTTCGTCGCCCACGCCTAAAATTTCATCGATTAATAAAATATCAGGTTCAGCTTGCAAGGCGATAGAAAAACCCAGCCGCGCCACCATGCCCGAGGAATAAGTTGCTATCGGGCGTTCAATAAATTCGCCAAGTTCGGAAAATTCAATAATCGCATCCATCTTTTCATAAATTTCATGACGACGTAGCCCCATCAACATGCCGCTTAACAGGATGTTTTCCCGCCCCGTTAAATAGCCCGTGAATCCCAATTGCATCGACAGCAGCGAAACATGGTAGCCGTGATTGGTAAATTGTCCGCGATTGGGTTTGATGATGCCCGCCATTAAACGTAACAGCGTACTTTTGCCCACGCCGTTACGCCCAATTACGCCTAAAGTTTCGCCGTGGTAAAGTTTAAACGACACATCTTTCAATGCCCAAAACGCTTCCCCAAACACGCCCCGTTTGCGGCGATAACACACCCCGACATTTTCTAATTCTAATAAAGGTTGGTTATCAATCATGGCATCACCTTGGGATAAATATGTTCAAAACGCTTAATTAAATACGCGCCGAAGATAATCCCCAGCACGGAAATTGCCATAATCACCAGCAGTGAAGACCAGTCGGGCATTTTCGCGTACATCAACACGTTACGATAATCTTCAATCAGGTTGGTCATGGGATTCAAATAGTAATAACCGAGATATTCTTCAGGTACGATGGTGGCGGCAACGAAAATGCCCGAGACAAAAAACACCGCTTGCAGCACATTTTCCACCACAAAACGCAAATCGGGTAAAAACGGCACGACGGCGGCAAGAATAAAAGTCAAACTGGTGGTGAATAGCAGTTGTACAAAAAATAGAATCGGCAAGGCTAAATAATGAATCGTCACCGAATAACCATACAGCCATAAAAATATGACTAATAAGCTGAAAATAAAAATAAATTTTACGGTATCGGTCAAAATTAAAATAATGGGGAAAATCACTTTAGGTAAATAAATTTGGGTGATTAAACCGTGCGCTCCCAGAATCGATTCTGAACCGTGTGAAAGACAAGATTTAAACCATTGCCAAATGGTTAAACCAACTAATAAAAACGGCACAAAATCATCAGTTTTATGTCCCAACATCAAGCCAAACATCACATAAAACACGGACATATACATGATTGGCTCAAAAATCCACCACAAAAATCCTAAATAAGTTCTTTCAGTTTCAGCGCGTAAATCCGCATAGGTTTTATACAGAATTAATTCGCCAAACCGCGCCAGATTGTTGACGGTTAAGCCTGTGGGCGATTCGATAAAAAACACTAACATTGCACACAGCGCAGTGACAAAATATAAAAGATTTTTGGCGAAGTTATTATGTTTTGGCAGATTTTCAAAAATCTTGCTTAAATCGATTTGACTGCTTAAAAATGCGTCATTACCCGTCGCTTGCACCAATAAATGAGAACCTTCTGGGGTCATACTGGCAATGTCGTGTTCAGGCTTGAAATCGCGCAGAATGGCGGCGGCATCCCATTCATGCAAGGTGTGGCGATACAAACGCCCTTGCGATTCAATCCGAATGGATTTTAATAGAATTTTGGCGGGCTGCATTCCCAAATCAATGCGTAATTTTTTGGGAATTCCGATAGTGGGTAATTTAAACACAAGCTTGGTGAAACTTTGCGTGGTTTCCAAACGGCGGGTTTTCGATTGGGTTTCGTCGATGCCTTTGCCAAAGTCATAATAAATTTGGTAATTGTCAGGCTGCGGGGCTTGGAGTTCCACCGTGAGAATATTGGGGAGAATTTTAAAATCCCCGATTTGTAAAATGGCAATGCCCAGTGCAAAAACCAGCAGGGCTAACGAAATTCGTCGAAATAGAAATTTATTATTCATTATTTAGTGTGTTATTAGGTTCTTAGGTTTTTGATTTAAAACTGCGCCCCTAACCCCCTAAAGGGGGCTAAACATCAAAATTAAGTCCCCTTTTAGGGGATTTAGGGGCGAAGATGATTACTGAAAAGTGTGGTTAAGTTTATTTTTAATCAGTACGCTACCCATGCTGATCATCGCATAATGTCCGAAGTGGTTTAATTTCCCAATCACAAATATTAACAAGAGGGCAGTTTCTCACCTCAGCAATTTTTCTGAGGTGTTCTAATTTAATTGGATAACCAAGGGTTTGATAGCCTTTATTAGGCACTGTTTTCTCATGTAAATTAGGCTTAATACGTTCAAACAGTCCGCGTAGTGCTTCCAATGGAATAATCAACAATTCCTGTTCAGGTAACAGATACAACAAGTAATCTGCTGTAGAAGTAAGTCCCCATCCTAAAATATCTTTTTGATTTGCGGTGCGTACTGACACTGTTTCAAAAAAAAGGTTATGGGTTCTCTTAGCCACCGCATCGGTCTTAACTTCAAGCTTGACTCCACTGGGCATCACCAAAAAATCAACGCCTGCTTTTTGATAAGTAGGTTCACAGCTTACGTCTCGAATATCATAACGAGTTTTCAGCCAATCAAGAATGACCAGTTCACCCTGTTTGCCGACCTGATTTTGTGTTCCAAAATTGAAGCTCATTGCACTCTCCTAAACAGGAACTGACTATCTGAAATTACAAGCTGATTTTCTGCCCACAACAGAAATGCTGAATCATCGTGGTCAGCAGTTCTAAAGTAGGATTAATGCGGTCAAGGGCGATATATTCATCAGGTTGATGCGCCTGGGCAATGTCGCCAGGACCTAGCACAATCGTTTGCATTCCCAACGCATTTAAAAACGGAGCTTCGGTGCAAAATGCCACCGCTTCCGCGCTGTGTTGGGTCAACTTTTCAGCAACCCGCACAATTTCAGAAGTGGCGGGCGTTTCCACAGGCGGCACGCCATTAAACAGAGAAAACACTTCCACATTTAAGCCTGTGTCTGTCAGCGTTTTTTGCACCCGTTGCTTTAATTCTGCATGTAAATCGCCAATTTTCATGCTGGGCAAAGGACGAATATCCAAATGTAATTCACATTCGCCACAAATTCGATTCGGATTGTCGCCGCCGTGAATATGCCCTAAATTCAAGGTTGGAAACGGCACGGCAAATACGGGATTATGATTTTTCGCTTGTAATTCTGCCCGCCATTCTAACAGCGCGCCGACAACTTTGTGCATTCCTTCCAACGCGCTATTGCCTAAAGACGGATCGCTAGAATGTCCTGATAAACCGCGAATTCGCACCGCTTCCATAATAATGCCTTTGTGCATATTCACGGGGCGTAAACCTGTGGGTTCGCCAATGATGGCATAACGTGCTTTAGGTTTGCCTGCGGCTGCTAAGGCACGCGCGCCGCTCATACTGCATTCTTCATCGGCGGTGGCGAGTAAAATCAAAGGTTCTTGAAATTGTTCTGCACGAAATTGGGCGGCGGCAGTCAGAGCGAAGGCAAAGAAAGCTTTCATGTCGGACGTGCCCAAACCGTATAAACGATGGTCGGCTTCAGTTAATGTGAAAGGGTCGTGTTGCCAACGTCCTGCGTCATAGGGCACGGTGTCGGTGTGACCTGCGAACACTAAGCCGCCTGAACCTGTGCCCAAGGTTGCAATTAAATTATATTTTCCCACCGTGTCGGGCACGGGCATGATTTCACAACGAAATCCGAGGGTTTCACACCATTGGGCGAGGCGTTCAATCACCGCTAAATTGCTCTGATCCCATTGCGGATTGACGCAACTGATTGAAGGGAGTGCAATCAGTTCATGGATTAAAGTAAACAAACTTGGCAGGCTTGACATGAGACGTTCTCTCTTTAATAACTGAATTTTTAGGGTTTTACCCTCGTTCCCATGCTCTCGCATCACTGCCATTAAGTTAAGCTTTAACTTGTTGTATTCTCAAGTTTCTCGCTTTTCACTCCCTTTGAAAAAGGGGGTAGGGGGATTTAAAAATCTTAACAGTTGCCACGATCTTAAATCCCCCTCAATCCCCCTTTTTCAAAGAGGGAGGCTAAACACTGTATCTAGCCTTGTTTTACGCTTAACTTAATGGCTGTGATGCTCGCGCGTGGGAATGCGTATTGCGTCGCCCCAGCGGCGCGTTTGGGGCAGAATGTGAGTCGTTGATAATAATACCTAATTAAACGAGTTGCGGTGTTGTTTTATGAGACGTGATAATCAATCAAAAGCTTTAAAAATCAATCAATTACGCAAATGATAACCAATACGTAATAACCATAAACATAACACACTCATCGCGATTAAAGACAAGCTCACCACGAAAAAGCTTAAACCAATGCTGCTGTCAGCAAGCCCGAAAAAGCCATAGCGGAAGCCGTCAATCATATAAAAAAATGGGTTGAAATGTGAAAGCTGTTGCCAGAACGGCGGCAAATTATTCACCGAATAAAATACGCCACTCAGGAAAGATAAGGGCAAAATCACGAAGTTTTGAAAGGCAGCAACATGATCCCATTTTTCCGCCCATAAGCCTGCAATCACCCCCAACGCGCCCAAAGTCGCACTGCTCAACACGGTAAATCCTAATAAAATCCAAAAGCTGTGCATGGTGAGCGGCGCAAACCACATCGCAGCGACCAAGACCCCCAAACCGACCACAATCCCCCGAATTACCGAGGCAGCGACAAAGGCGAGGAAAAATTCCAAGTCTGACAACGGCGCGAGCAGGGTAAACACTAAATTACCCGTCATTTTGGACTGGAACAAACTCGAAGAGCTGTTGGCGAAGGCATTTTGAATAATAGACATCATGATTAAGCCCGGAATCAAAAAGCTCGCATAAGTCACGCCGGGATACACTTGCACATGTTCACTTAACACGGAAGCAAAGACTAACAAATACAATAACACCGTGAGCACAGGCGCGAAAATGGTTTGCGTGGTGACTTTTAAAAATCGCCACACTTCTTTAGCAAATAAGGTATAAAAGCCGCGCCAATTCATGACAAAATTTCTCGATCACTGGTTAATTGCATAAATACTTCTTCCAAGCCGGGTTCTTCAGTACGCAAATCCAAAAAGGGAATATTTGCCGCCCGTAAACATTCCAAAACCCCACAAATTGGGTCTTGTTCACGGTGCAAACGCAGCACTAACTCACCCAGTTCAAAGCTTTGCACTTTGGATTGTAAAGCCTCGGGCAAAGTCGGCAAGGTAAAATCTAAAGACAGACTGAGCCGCAATAAGCGATACGGATAACGCCCCAACAAGGTTTGGGTTTTATCGAGCGCGATCAATTGCCCATGATTTAAAATCGCAATTTGTTCACACAGGGCTTCCGCTTCTTCAAGATAATGCGTGGTTAAAACGATGGTATGCCCTTCATTATGCAAGCGTTTGGTGAATTCCCACAACATTTTCCGCAATTCCACATCCACGCCTGCTGTTGGCTCATCGAGCACAATTACAGGCGGGCGGTGCACTAAAGCTTGAGCAATCAAGGCGCGTCGTTTCATCCCGCCCGATAAATTTTGCATACTGGCATTGGCTTTGTCGGTCAGGCTCAAAATGTCTAATAATTCATCCAGCCACGGGTAATTCTCGCGCCCATAGCCAAAATAACCCGATTGCAAACGCAACACTTCAATCACGCTGAAAAACGAGTCATACACTAATTCTTGCGGCACCACACCCAAGGATTTACGCGCTTGTCGCCATTGGCTACGCACATCATAGCCCATGACTTCGACTGTGCCTGTGCTCGCGTAGGTTAAGCCTGCAATGGTATTGATTAAAGTGGATTTTCCCGCGCCATTGGGGCCGAGTAATCCGAAAAAGCTGCCTTGGGGAATCTGAAAATCAATGCCTGCAAGTGCGTGTAAATTGCCATAGTTTTTATGAACTTTTGCAATATTAATTGCGTGACTCATACTTGACCCACTTCGGTTAATAAGCGCACGACATTATTGATTTCTGCCAACTTCAATAATTGTGGTGGCAAATTTAGTAAGATTATATTGGGTTGTTGGCGGCGAATTTCGATTAAAAATGCCAGACCCGCGCTGTCTACGCGGCTCACCGCTTGTAAATCTAATTGTTGCGGACGTTGGGGATTTTTCAGAAAAGCGGTTAATAAATCACTGACGGTGGAAAAAGTAAGCTCCCCCGTCAGTTGCCAAAGATCAGAAGGCAAAGGTGAATGACTCAAAATCAATCCTATTATTTTTGCTTGTTACGTGCGGCAATTTTTGCGATTAATTTATCCATGCCGCCGTTGCTGATGTCGTTGTTGAATTCAGTGCGATAGGTGGTGACTAAACTCACGCCACCTGCGGAAATGTTATACACCTTCCACGCGCCATCCAATAAATACATACTGTAATCCAAAGAAATTGGCTGTTTTCCTGCGGCTTTCACTTGGGTTTGCAAAGTGACTCGCTCCGCGCCCGCTTCTTCACGCACGGGCAAATAGTTAATATCTACCGCTTGCCCTGCGGTTTCTGCCAAAGCCGTTGCATAAGTACGTACTAATAAACGGCGGAATTCTTGAACGAATTTACCTTGTTGTGCAGGCGTGGCTTGCGCCCAATTTTGCCCCAACACGAAACGTGACATGCGCTCAAAATCAAAATGTGGCAGCACAATTTTATCAACCAAGGCATAAACCCGCGCGGGATTGGATTTGATAGTGTCTTTTTCAGCGGTCAACGCGCTGAGCATGGCATCGGTCGTTTCTTTTACCAAGGTTTGTGCGTCTTCGGGTGTGGCATCAGCCCAAGCCTGATTCACAAATAACCCGCAACACAAGGCGAGTGTGAGCACTAATTGTTTCATTATGACTTCCTAAATAGTTTAAAAATAGCGTATCAATATAAGCTGTTTAACTTCCTAGCGCAAATTTCACACGAGATTTTTTAGTGATAATATTAATATTTTCAATCTATTATAAGTAGATGACTGGTTATTTACTCGAAAGCTGTGCCGCATAATAGCTCGGGGTCTCAATCAAGCCTGTGACTTGATACACCGTCATTTCTTGGCTCTTGCCTTTAAATTTCATCGGTGGCAAAGGATTGGCGCGAATTTCCTGTGAGACATAGTGATAGGTATTTTCACCGATTAACACTTCACTGGGGCGAGCGTGGCTGCAAATCCGTGAAGCGACATTAATCGCATCGCCAATTGCGGTATATTGATATTGTCCTTGCGCCCCGACATTGCCGACCACGGCTTGTCCTGTGTTAATTCCCACCCCAAAATACAAAGAGGCGGCGGGATTATCGGCGCGATTGCGTTCTTGAAAGGCTTCTTGTGCCATCGCTTGCATCCGTAAACCCGCCGTCACAGCGCGTTTAGCATGGTCAACTTGGGGATCGGGCGCGTTAAAAATCGCCATCACTGCATCGCCCATATAATTGACAATTACCCCGCCCGATTCGGTAATCGCGGTGCAGGCAATGTCTAAACAAACATGTAAAATTTCAATGGTTTCCGCAGGCGTGAGGCGTTCGCTAATGCTGGTATAATTGCGTAAATCGGCAAATAAGGCAGTGACTTCTAAAGCTTCGCCGCCCAAACGTGGCACAATCCGATTTTCCATTAAAGCTTTACCGACTTCTCGCGGCACATAATGTTGTAAAATGTATTCGAGCCGTTTGTTGGTTTCGTCGAGCCGCTGTTTTAATAAGCCCAATTCATTGCGTTGTTGGGTTAAAGTTTGTTGAATTTGTGTGCCTACAGAAATATCCGCTAAAATCACCAGCAGTTTTGCGGGGTCGTGCGGGTGGGGACGATGCGGTAATAAAATCACATTGAGATAATGCACTTCGTCATTGCTGAGAACGCGATTTAAATTTTCCAGTTCAAAGCGCGGCAAATCGCCATTTAAGACTTCTTGTAATAAATCTTCACTGCCAATCAGTTCGGGAATAACATCCAATAAACTACAGTGTAGGGAAAATGGGGTCGCACTTTGTAAAATCGTGAGGTCGCCGCCTTGCTCAAACAGCGTCAAATGCTCATCGACCAGTAAATAGGCTACTTTTTGTTCTTTAAACAGTACATTAGCTAAGCTTGTGTGCATAATGTCCCACCAAATCAAAGACTGAATTGAATAAATTAACGACTCGCCGTTGCAGGGCGAATTCTATGTTTGCAGTATATCATGAAGTTTTTATTAGTTTTTAATTTAATCAATGAGTTAATCAAAAATTTTGTTGCCAGAATCTCCTATAACCGCCCCTGCGCTTCTTCAACAACTCGACCCTCGGGTCAAATTAGTGAGCGCGTTATTTTTCTCGGTGTGGGTGGTGGTGCAACATCGCTTATTTTTGCTGGGAATAGGACTGGGGATTGCGATTTTATTAACGTTGCTCGCGCGTTTACCCCCGCGTTTATTATTGACCCGTTTGCTGAGTTTAAATTTGTTTTTAGGACTATTGGGGCTATTTTTACCCTTTACCACCCCCAGCGAACACTATCTACAGTTTGCAGGTTTAAATATCAGCTTAAAAGGCTTGTATTTATGGGCAGAATTCAGCTTGAAAGCGAATAGCGTGCTGTTAGGTTTAAGCGCGTTTTTAGCAACCACCGATATTATCGTTTTAGGACATGCTTTAGAACATTTACACGTTCCTGTGAAATTAACCCGCTTATTATTATTAACTTTGCGTTATATCAATGTGTTACATGCCAGCTATCAACAATTATCACGCGCTATGCAAGCCCGAGGATTTCGCTTACGCAGTGACCGCCACAGTTACCACAGTATCGGGAATTTATTAGGTATGTTGCTGGTGAGAAGCTTTTGTCGCGCCCAACAAATCGAGGCAGCTATGCGTTGTCGAGGTTATCGAGGACATTTTTACTTATTACATCATTTTACCCTGACTTTTCGTGATAAAGTTTTTATTGCGATTTTTTACACTAGTTTATTGCTCTTAATGGGAATTGCATGAGTTCACCGCTGTTTGAATTACGTGCCTTGCACTATGCTTATGCCGCACAATCCACTGTTTTACAAAATATTAATTTTGAATTACGGGCGGGCGAGCGTGTCGGTTTGGTGGGAAATAATGGCAGCGGTAAAACCACCTTATTGCAAATTTTTGTCGGTTTATTAACGCCGCAGCAAGGCGAAATTATTGCTTTTGGAAAACCTAGAATTAAAGAAGCTGATTTTTGGGAAGTGCGCCTGAAAACAGGTTTTTTGTTCCAAGACCCCGATGATCAATTATTCTGCCCGACGGTGGCGGAAGATGTGGCGTTTGGGGTATTTAATCAGGGAAAACCGCGTGCGGAAGTGTTGCGCATTGTTGAAGAAACGCTGGCATTATTAGGCTTGAGTGCTTATGCCGAGCGAGTGACGCATAAATTATCTTTTGGGGAAAAGCGGCTGGTGGCGTTGGCGACGATTTTGGCAATGCAGCCTGAGGTGTTGCTGTTGGACGAGCCGACGACGGGTTTAGATGAGCAGGTTTGCGCGAGAATTACCCATATTTTGCAACAGTTGCCGCAGGCAATGCTGATTGTGTCGCATGATAAGGAGTTTTTACAGCAGTTACAGGTGCAGCCTTGGAGGTTGCGGGCGGGGCGGTTGGAGCGGGTTTGAGTAATAAACTGAAGCCCCCAACCCCCTAAAGGGGGCTAAAGACTAAAAACATTATTTTTTATCTTTTAAGTCCCCTTTAGGGGATTTAGGGGCTTATTTTAATGTTTAGCCCCCTTCAGGGGTTGGGGGCGCAGTCAATCCCTAAGCATCCAAATTCATGACCGACAAAGCATTTTTCTCAATAAATTCACGGCGCGGTTCAACTTGGTCGCCCATCAAAGTCGTGAACATTTGGTCGGTGGCAATTGCGTCTTCAATCCGCACTTGCAATAAATTCCGAGTCTCCGCATTCATGGTGGTATCCCACAATTGCGCGGGGTTCATTTCGCCCAAGCCTTTATAACGCTGAATGTGCAAGCCCCGACGCGCTTCGTCTAACAGCCATTCCACCACCTGCTTGAAACTGCTGACTAATTGCTGCTTTTCGCCCCGTTGCACAAATGCGCCCGCTTCTAACAAACCGTTCAATTGCTGACTCAATTCCGCAATCGCATGATAATCTGCTGATTCAAAAAACGATTTTCCGAGCACACAATGACTTTCTACGCCATGTTCCATTAAGCAAATATGCCCTGAGAAACTGTGATCAGTTTCGACAGGATTCACCGTAATTTCATAATGATGCGCCGAACTTGCCAACAATTGCCCCAATTGCGCAAACCATTGTTGACTGCGAACTTCGTCGAATAAATCCGCACCCGCCAACATCGGCAAGGCTAACATCGCGTGCTGCACTTCCAAAGGAATGCGCCGCGCTAAACGCTGCATTCTGTCGTTCACTTTCAAATAATGCCGACACAGTTTTTCCAATTCGGGCCCAATCAAAGCAGGGGCTTCAGGATTCACAAATAAACGTGCATCGGATAACGCCAGCATCAATAAATAATCATTTAAAGCATTGTTATCTTTCACATATTGTTCTTGTTTACCCTTGGTGACTTTGTACAAGGGCGGTTGTCCGATGTAAATATGTCCCCGAGTAATTAATTCAGGCATGTGCCGATAAAAAAAGGTCAGCAACAGCGTGCGAATATGCGCCCCGTCAACGTCCGCGTCACTCATGATAATCACGCGGTGATAGCGCAAATTGTCGGGATTGTATTCATCTTTCCCAATGCCACAGCCCAAGGCAGTAATCAGCGTGCCGACTTCCGCAGAAGAAATAATTTTGTCGAAACGTGCTTTTTCCACGTTTAAAATCTTGCCCTTGAGCGGGAGAATGGCTTGATAACGGCGGTCGCGCCCTTGTTTTGCCGAGCCGCCTGCGGAATCCCCTTCCACGATAAACAATTCGGAAAGCGCGGGGTCTTTTTCTTGGCAATCCGCTAATTTACCCGGCAAGCCTGCAATGTCTAACGCACCTTTGCGCCGTGTCATTTCGCGGGCTTTACGCGCTGCTTCACGCCCGCGTGCTGCATCGATAATTTTCGCCAAAATAATCCGCGCTTCCGCAGGATTTTCCAGCAGAAAATCTTCCATCTTTTCGCTGACCACGGATTCAACCACGGGTTTCACTTCGCTGGAAACTAATTTTTCTTTGGTTTGCGAGGAAAATTTCGGATCAGGCACTTTCACCGAAACCACAGCGGTTATCCCTTCGCGAATATCATCGCCTGTGGTTTCGACCTTGTGTTTCTTTAAATAGCCTTCTTTTTCCAAATAACTATTCACGGTACGCGTCAAAGCCGCACGGAAACCCGCCAAATGACTGCCCCCGTCGCGTTGCGGAATATTATTGGTAAAGCAATAAACATTATCTTGATAGGCATCGTTCCATTGCAGCGCAATTTCCACCCCAATATTGTCTTTCTTGGTGTTGACGTAAACAATGCTTTGATGCAACACGGTTTTATTGCGGCTCAGATATTCGACAAAAGAGCGTAAACCGCCCTGATTTTCAAAAACTTCGCTTTTACCCGTCAATTCTTCAGAAAAGACGATTTTCACCCCTGAATTTAAATAGGCGAGTTCGCGTAAACGTTTGGCAAGAATTTCATAATCGAATTCGATATGGGTGAAAATTTCTGAGCTGGGCTTGAAACGAATTTCCGTGCCGCGTTTTTCGGTGTCGCCCGTGATGGCAATATTCGCTTGTGGCTCGCCTAAACGGTAGGTTTGCTGCCAGGTTTTGCCTTCGCGGTGAATGGTCAAATACAACACTTCGGAAAGCGCGTTGACCACGGAAACCCCGACCCCGTGTAAACCGCCTGAAACTTTGTAAGAATTGTCATCGAATTTGCCACCTGCGTGCAGAATGGTCATGATGACTTCGGCGGCGGAGCGTCCTTCTTCGGCATGAGTATCGACGGGAATCCCGCGTCCATTGTCGGTGACAGTCACCGAGTTATCCGCGTGCATGTAAACGTGGATTTCGCTGCAATGACCGGCGAGGGCTTCGTCAATGGCATTGTCAACGACTTCGAACACCATGTGGTGCAGACCTGTGCCGTCGTCGGTGTCGCCAATGTACATGCCGGGGCGTTTTCTGACGGCATCTAAGCCTTTGAGAACTTTAATGTTCGTTGAATCGTACGTTGCATTGCTCATGTTCAAATCCAGATGAATTTTTGATAATTTTCATTTTATCATGTTTGCCTTGGTTTTGGGGGATGTGCAAGCTAAGGCTTTGAATAAATTAAGTTAAAATTTACGGGGATATTTAAGCATGTTAACTGCACTCCCAAGCCTCGAAAAGAGACTTTTTGAAACTTAAATCACTGTTGTTGATGTGCTCTCACAATAGTGCTATCTATCATCGCATATTCATTGTCCGAGTCAGACTCTAATACCTTGAATACGTTCTCCCAAATCCCTCTTTTAGACCAACGAGTGAAACGGGTGTGCACTACACGAAAATCCCCAAAACGTTCAGGTAAGTCTCTCCAAGGAATACCGCTACGATAACGATACAAAACGGCTTCAATGAACAAGCGATTATCTTTAGCGGGTCTGCCTACGAGTCCTTTACGTCCTGGTAGGAGAGGTTCTAATTTAGCCCATTGCTCATCTATTAATGCGTAACGGCGACTCATTCTTTGTTCCCTTGTGAGACTCTATTCCTAATAACCTTAATACTCATTTGATGACACCCCCTAGGGCTCACTTTTCTTGTTGATCTTTCCTTTGAAAGAAAAACCTGCGATGACAATATTGAGGTACATAGAACGTTTTCTGAAAATGTACGAGAAAGAATAGCGCATCAATCGAGATTAACAATTCTCACATGAATGATGCGCTTTGTACCTCAGCACATCCTAATGAGTTCGTAGTGAGTAGCCCGATGGAGCAAAGCGGAATGCGATTCAAACTTTCCCGCTGAATTTCCCGCATTACACTACGTTTCATACGGGCGACTGAAATACCTTATCTTAAATTATTTCTTAACAAACAACGGTTTTAAAATTCGCAAAATTTCAATATTTCCTGCAAAATCCAATGCAGTGAAATCATCTTGATTTTTAAAATGATAATCCGCACCATGCGCTAATAACGCCTTGACCACCGCCGTTTTGCTGGCAGAAGCTGCATACATCAAGCAAGTCACGCCCGTCGTATTCTGATGATTGATGTCAACGCCCGCTTTAATCAACGCCTCAATCATCGGAATATTGTCCCGAAAGCAAGCAAACCATAAGCAATTATTGCCATCCGAATTTTGCTGATTGACATCGAACACCTTTAAAGCCAGCAATTCATTCGCCACCGCCATTTCATCTTGCATAATTGCAGCAGCCAGCGCGTGATTGCCTTTTGCATCAAGCTGACTCCAATTATTGGAATCATAAGCATTTTTCGCCAACCATTCTAAACTTGTTGTTTGTAAACTCATCTTAACAATCCTATGTTAGTCTCCATGATAAGCCGCCATTTTACCCATATTCTGTACGGCTTACTCACCATTCCACACTAGTATTCTATCCAAAAATCTACTAATATATGCTTATCCGTATATAAAGATATTCAGACCAATTATGTCCCCAGAAATTTTATTCCGCGCCCTGTCCGATGAAACCCGCTTACGCTGCGTGATGCTGGTGTTGCAACACGGTGAATTATGCGTGTGCAAACTCACCGAGGCTTTGAACTTATCACAGCCAAAAATTTCCCGCCACCTTGCCACGCTCAAAGCCGCCCGCGTGTTACAAGACCGTCGCGAAGGTGTGTGGGTGCATTATCGTTTACACGCACAACTTCCCGCATGGGCATTGACCGTATTACAGCAAACCCTGTGCGGCATTCAAGCCCAAGAACCGTTCCTCAGCGACAGCCTGCATTTAAAAAATGTGCCTGACAATAGTTCGCTCTGTTCTATTACTGAGTAAAAATCATGTCTATGAAATTGTTGTTAAAACTAGGCGGCGCGTTGCTGTTGTGGATTGCAGTATATTTCAATCTGCAAACTGCCACCGACTGGCTGGTTTATGACTTACTCGGCTTGTCCAAAACCGAACATTTCAGCGCGGCATTTGCGTTTTTCATTTTTGAAACGCCTAAAGTTTTACTGTTACTTACGCTGATTATTTTCTTAATGGGCGTGATTCGCTCGTTTTTCACCCCAGAATCCACCCGCGCCGTGTTGGCAGGCAAAGCGAATTTACCCAGCCATATTCTTGCCGCCTTGCTTGGCGTAGTCACGCCGTTTTGTTCTTGCTCTGCCGTGCCTTTGTTTATTGGATTTTTAACCGCAGGCGTGCCTTTGGGGGTGACTTTTGCGTTTTTGATTTCCGCGCCAATGGTCAATGAAATCGCGCTGGGCTTATTATTCAGTTTATTTGGTTGGAAAATCGCGGGCTTGTATTTAGCAATGGGGCTGCTCACCGCAATTATTTCAGGCTATATCTTGGGCAAGTTAGGCATGGAAAAATATGTAGAAGAATGGGTTTATAAAATCCCGCCGATGGATGACAACCCCGAAGCAGGTTTAACGGCTGTTGAGCGCGTAGATTTGGGCGTGCAAGCCGTGGTCGAAATCGTGGGTAAAGTTTGGATTTATGTATTGCTCGGGATTGCAGTCGGTGCGGGCATTCATGGTTATGTGCCTGAAAACTTTTTGGCTTCGCTACTCGGGGCGACTTGGTGGTCTGTGCCCTTGGCGGTGATTGTCGGGATTCCAATGTATTCCAACGCAGCGGGCATTATTCCCATTGTGCAAGCTTTACTCGCCAAAGGGGCAGCTTTAGGCACGGTGCTGGCGTTTATGATGGCGGTCACTGCTTTGTCGCTGCCCGAAATGATTATTTTACGTAAAGTGCTCAAAGTGCGGCTAATCGCGACGTTTATCGGTATTGTCGCGCTGGGCATTTTGATGGTCGGCTATTTATTTAACGCAATTATGTGAGGCTATGATGTACAACGTTATCGTTTATGGACCTGGATGTGCAAATTGTACCAACACGGAAAAGTTAATTCGCCAAGTGTTGACGGAATTAGATGTGCCGTTCACTTTGGAAAAAGTCACGGATTATCAGGCAATGGCAGAAGCAGGCATTATGTCCACGCCCACAGTGAAATTGAATGGGCAAGTGATGAGTAAAAAAGCCAAAGTGCCCACGGTCGATGAAATTA
The DNA here is from genome assembly GCA_028688145.1 of Thiotrichaceae bacterium. Taxonomy (GTDB): domain Bacteria; phylum Pseudomonadota; class Gammaproteobacteria; order Beggiatoales; family Beggiatoaceae; genus JAQTYU01. The sequence continues at coordinate 109,107 of JAQTYU010000007.1, forward strand.
AAACCTGGCTAGGAAAAGCGTAATGAGTGCGCAATGTGAAATAACTCAACAACATTTAAACGGCAATGACCCGCTGGGATTGTTTGGGCGATATTTAAGCCTGTGGGTTTTATTGTGCATTGGCGCGGGGATTGGCTTGGGAAATCTGTTCCCCAGTTTATTCGCCTTGCTCAGCCGTTTAGAAATCAGCCATGTGAATTTAGTGGTGGCGGTGCTGATTTGGATCATGATTTACCCGATGATGGTGAATGTCGATTTCAGTTCACTGAAACACATTGGCGAACGCCCCAAAGGTTTAATCATCACTTTAACCGTAAATTGGTTAGTGAAACCCTTCACGATGGCATTGTTGGGCTTTGTATTTTTTAAACTATTCTTCTCCGCATGGATTACGCCCGAAAATGCTAAACAATACACCGCAGGCTTGATTTTATTGGGTTCTGCGCCCTGCACCGCGATGGTGTTTGTGTGGAGTCAGCTCACTAAAGGCGATCCGACATACACATTGGTGCAAGTTGCCGTCAATGATTTAATTATGATTTTTGCCTACGCGCCGCTGGTGGCATTGTTGCTGGGCATTAGCGATATTCATGTGCCGTGGGAAACTTTATTGTTGTCGGTGTTGTTATATGTGGTGATTCCCTTAGTGTTGGGCTATCTAACCCGTAAAGTTTTGTTAAGCAAGGGCGAAACCCAACAATTAACCCATTTCACCGACACACTTAAACCGTGGACGATTATCGGCTTGTTGCTGACCGTGGTTTTATTATTTGGCTTCCAAGGCAAAACCATTTTGCAACAGCCTCTTGTGATTGTGTTAATCGCAATTCCGCTGATTATTCAAAGTATTGGCGTGGCAGCATTGGCATATTTCTGGGCAGTGCGTTGGAAAGTTGCCGCGAGTATTGCCGCGCCTGCTGCCTTAATTGGCTCGTCAAATTTCTTTGAATTGGCGGTGGCAGTGGCTATCAGTTTATTTGGATTGGAATCGGGCGCGGCATTGGCGACGGTGGTCGGGGTGCTGGTCGAAGTGCCTGTGATGTTATTAATTGTGCGGTGGATTAATCGTCAACCCGTGGTAGGAAACTAAAATGACGCAACGAGTATTAATTTTATGTACAGGCAATTCTGCGCGTTCACAAATGGCAGAAGCTTTATTGCGAGCCTTGGGCGGTTTTGAAGTCTTCAGTGCGGGCACTGCGCCAAAAGGTTTACATCCTTTGGCAGTGGCGGCAATGCAGATTTATCATTTAGATATTTCCAAGCAAACCAGCAAGCATTTAGACCAGTTTTTAGGGCAAGATTTTGATTTTGTCATCACCGTGTGCGACAACGCCAACGATAATTGTCCCGTATTTCTAGGCAAAACTAAACGACTGCACTGGAGTTTTCCTGACCCTGCGGCAGTTGAAGGTTCTGAAGAAGTGCGCTTAAATGCCTTTTTAGACGTGGCGGCGGCGTTGCAGAAAAAGCTTGAAAGTTGGGCGGCGAGTTTGGAAGTTAAAGTTTAGAGCGGATAGATTTCAAGTAAGATCATAATTTAGGACTGGCAGTCATCGAAGGACTGCCAGTCCTTGAATCAGAGCAAGGCTCACACACTTTTCTCCCCCATGATTTTTCAAACTCAGCGGTGTAAGATAGTGAGCGACACGATTTTCTGTCTTCACCACACACTGAATAAATAAAAATTATGGAAGACATCACCACACTCCCCCCCAGTTTACAAATTGAAGTTCAGCGTTTTTGGCACACGTTTCTTGAAAACGCCACGCCCGAAGAACAACAAACGCTACAAAATTCACCCGAAATTTTCGCGAGCCTGCCCAAAGTTTGGGCGTGTAGCATTTTCGTCGCAAAAAACTGCGCCCAACGTCCTGCCCGACTTAGCGCATTGTGTGCCGATTTATTAAATCCGCATTGCGATTATGCCGCCAGCTTACAAAACCTATTAGCCGAGGTGAAAGACGAAGCCGAATTATCGCGAGTATTACGCAATTATCGCTTGCATCACATGTTACGCATTGCGTGGCGCGACTTGGCAGGCTGGGCCAATTTAGAAGAAAGTCTCGCCAACTTATCCATGCTCGCCGATGTGCTGATTGACGGCGCACTGCACTGGCTTTACGCGAACTTGGCGCAACAATGGGGCACGCCTTGCGATGACAAAGGCAATCCACAGGCTTTAGTGGTGCTCGGCATGGGCAAATTGGGCGGGCAAGAACTCAATTTTTCCTCTGACATCGATTTAATTTTTGCCTATCCCGAAGCGGGCGAAACCCAAGGTAAATCGCGCTCACGCAGCAACCAAGAATTTTTCCTGCGTTTGGGGCAACAAATCATTAACAGCCTGAATTCCATCACTGCCGATGGTTTTGTGTATCGGGTTGATATGCGCTTGCGTCCGTTTGGCGACAGTGGACCTTTAGCTATCAGTTTTGACGCGATGGAAGAATACTATCAATTGCACGCCCGCGATTGGGAACGTTACGCCTTGGTCAAAGCGCGGATTGTCGCAGGAGACAAGGCGGCAGGGGAAAAATTACTGAATGATTTACGCCCCTTCATTTATCGGCGTTATTTAGATTTTAACGCCTTTGAAGCTTTACGCACCATGAAAGCCCTAATTGACCAAGAAACCCGCCGCAAAGGTTTGGCGAATAATATTAAATTAGGCGCGGGTGGGATTCGTGAAGTGGAATTCACTTGTCAAGCTTTTCAATTAATTCGCGGTGGGCGACAACCAGCGTTACAAGAACGCCATTTATTGAAAGTTTTGAAACTGCTGCAAAGCTATGATTTATTGCCAGCCGACGCAGTGGAAAGTCTGGAAAAGGCTTATTGTTTCTTGCGGATGACGGAAAACCGTTTGCAAGCGATTGAAGACCGTCAAACCCAAACTTTGCCCGATGATGAATTAAATCGCACCCGTTTGGCGTTTAGTATGGATTTTGAAAGCTGGGAAACTTTTTTAGCGGCTTTGGAATTTCATCAAAATGCGGTCATTGCACAATTTAAACAAGTGATTAGCCCGATTGATGAAACCCCTAGTCTGCAAAATGATGTGCCAAAAATTTGGGAAAGTTTGTGGTTAAATCATTTGCATGAGCCTGAAATTGCGCTGCAAGTGTTACAAGAGGCAGAATTTAGCGATACTAATCTGGTATTAAGCCAATTACAAAAATTGGCACAATCACACAGCGTGCAAAAACTCACAGGACGCGGTCGGGAACGGATTGATAAAATCATTCCTTTGCTATTAGCCGCGATTTGTGAAGAATCCAGTGCAAAAGAACTACTTTTAGAACGTGCGCTGAAATTTATTGAAGCCGTCGCACAGCGCAGCGTGTATTTAGCCTTATTGTTGGAACGCCCACAGGTATTGAAACAATTGGTGCATTTGTGCGGTGAAAGTGCGTGGATTGCGGAGCAACTTACCCGTTACCCCTTGTTATTAGATGAATTATTAGACCCACGGCGTTTATATGATCCGCTCAAACCCGAGCAATTAGACAATGCTTTGCAGGCGCAAATTGCCCATGTGCCCAATGATGATGTCGAACTGCAAATGGATTGTTTGCGCCAGTTCAAACGCGCTTATGTGCTGCATGTGGCGGCTTCGGAGGTGTCGGGCAATTTGATTGTCGAAGTCACCAGCGATTATTTGGCGGCGTTGGCGGATACTTTAATGCGACGCGCTTTGAGCATGGCGTGGGATTATTTAAGTCCACGTCACGGCATTCCGTATTGCCAAGACGGGGAAAATCGGCGCACGGCGGGCTTTTGCATTGTGGCGTATGGCAAGGCGGGCGGGATTGAGTTGAGTTATAGCTCAGATTTAGACATTGTGTTTTTGCACAACAGTCGAGGCAATGAGCAGCAAACTGATGGCGAGAAAACTGTAGATAATCATGTGTTTTTTGCACGTTTGGCGCAACGCATTATTCATATTTTGACCGCAAATACTTCAGCGGGCAGTTTGTACGAAGTGGATCAGCGTTTGCGCCCCGGCGGCACTTCGGGTTTATTGGTCAGTAGTTTTGATGCCTTTTCCGATTACCAACAGCAAACCGCGTGGACTTGGGAACATCAGGCGTTGGTGCGGGCGCGGGTGGTGGCGGGCGATGAAGCCTGTATTCAAGAATTTGAAAGCATTCGGCGGGCGGTGTTAAGCCAAGTGCGTGACCCTGTCGAGTTGAAAAAAGAAGTGGTCACCATGCGCCACAAAATGCGGGATAATTTGGATAAAACCAATACTTTCCGTTTTGATTTGAAACAGGGCAAGGGTGGCATTACCGATATTGAGTTTATCGTGCAATATGGGGTGTTGCGCTGGGCGGCGACGTATCCTGATTTATTGGACACCACGGGCATGTTGCCCTTATTGCGCTTGTTTGCAAAACATCATTTGCTTGACCCTGTGGCGTGTGAACAATTGAGTGAAGCTTATCGCACGTATCGCACGGAAACGCATCGTTTGGCGTTGCAAAATCAGCCCGCGCTGGTGAATCCTGATATTTTTGTCGAACACCGCACGAATGTGAGTTTGTGGTGGGGGCAGATTATGGAAGGTTAAATTTACGGTGAAGGAGAAAAGCATTATAGAACCGATTTGAAGTCTTGTGTAAGATGTAAAAGATGAGGGATAGAGAATCAAAGCGAGATAAAATGAGTCCTTATTCCAGTAGTCTGAACGATGCAGAGTGGGCAGTCGAACGTTCCAATGCTTGGGTAGAGAGATGTAAGTCGTTAGTTAAGAACTTTGAGCGCAGTCTTGAGAACGCTAATACCAAACTGTGCTTTATCAGGCTTATCATTAAACAACTCGCTTCTCTTTAAAAATTCCAAATCGGTTCTATACCGAACTCAGGTTAATTTAGCATAAACCGCCTTTACAACAGGGCGCGGTACTATTCACCGCGCCCTGTTACCCTCATTACAACTTCAAACGTTTAAAAATCGTCTCGGGCACACGAACAATAATCCCCATAATGATTTTCCAAAACCACGGCAAATAAACGATGTCTCTGCGTTTAATAATCGCCTGATTAATTCCTTCCGCAATTTGTTCAGGTTGCGCCCACAATGCACCTTTTTTCGCGATTTGTGCGGTCATTGGGGTGTCCACAAAACCCGGTTCAATCGTCAAAACCTGCACATTTGCCTTGTGCAAACGATTACGCAAGCCTTGCAAGAATAAATTCACCGCACCCTTTGCCGTGCCGTAAACATAATTACTTTGTCGCCCACGGTCGCCCGCCACCGAAGAAATCACCGCAATGCAGCCATAACGTTGTTGTTCAAAGAAATTCGCCAAGGGCGTGAGCAAAGACACCACGCTCAGGAAATTGGTTTTCAAACAAGTTTCCGCTGTGCTGTAATCCTTTTCACAAGCTTTTTGGTCATCTAAAGTGCCGTGTGCAATCAGTACCAAATCTAAACCTTGTAAATTACTAACCGCTTGTTTAATCAAAGCTTCGTGCTGCGCAAAATCATTTAAATCTAACGCAATTTCACTGACTTGCGGTGCGCCGCGCACTTTCAAATCCGCAGCAATCTGGCTTAATTTGTCCGCATTGCGCCCGACTAAACACAGGCTATCCCCTTGGGCTGCAAACAATTTTGCAGTGGCTTGGGCAATCGCAGACGTTGCCCCAATAATTAAAACTTTACGCATAAATTTCTCTGGTTACTCGTCGCCAAAAACTGGAAGAAAACGCGGGGTCAATGTGCGCGGCAAATGCCTGCCATTGCGGATAATAGGCTTGGAAATTTTGCGGCGAAAGCCGTGCATCTTTGCAGGGATAAACCGCGCCGCCTGCATCGCGCACCCGCGCATCCAAACGATCCAACAATTCAAAAGTGCCCGCGCCTTTAATGGGAAAATCTAAAGCCAAAGTCACGCCCTTGCGAGGAAAAGACAGCATTCCGGGCGATTCAACGTCGCCAAAGGTTTTTAACACTGCCAAGAACGAACTTGAACCCATTGCCGCGATTTCTTGCAAAATTTCCCGAATCGCAACATGGTCTTGGTAAGGCACAACACATTGGTATTGTAAAAAGCCTTTTTTACCATAAAGTCGATTCCATTCTAAAACCGCATCCAAAGGATAAAAGAAGGGTTCGTAATCGGTTAAGCCTTTAATAATTTTACGTTGTTGTTGATTATAATATAAAATATTAAAAGCCCGCACTGATAATTTATTCAGGGCAAAACTCGGCAAATCCATCGGCATGGTTAAACGTTTGCTGGGGGCTTTCCAATGGCTAGGCACTTCATCTTTGGTAACATGATTGCCACGGAAAAAAATACCTCGTCCCAAATGTTTACCCTGAGAACTGCAATCCACCCATGACATGGTGTATTCGTATTCTTTATCAGACTGGCGGGAGAGTTCAAAAAACTCTTCTAAATCGCCAAAACGAATGGTTTCACTGCTCATCGCGCGGTGCAAAATCGGCTTCAGTCCAAATTCTGCCCATGTAATCAGACCTGTCAAACCTAAACCGCCGATGGTGGCTTTATACAATTCGATGTTTTCAGTGGGACTGCAAATCAGGCGTTCACCGTTGGAACGCACTAATTCAAAACGCCGCACATGTTTGCCAAAAGTGCCCGCACGGTGGTGATTTTTGCCGTGCACATCGTTGCCAATTGCGCCGCCGACGGTGATAAAGCGCGTGCCGGGCGTGGTGGGTAAAAACCAGCCTCGGGGCACGGCAAAGCTTAAAATTTCGTCAAAGCTTACGCCTGCTTCACAGCATAAAATCCCTTGTTCGGGGTCAAAACTGATAAAACGATTTAATTGGCGCGTCGCCAGTAAAGTGCCGTCGGCATTCAGGCACACGTCGCCATAACTGCGCCCCATGCCGTAAGGCAATAGACTGGTATTTTCATGACTGGGTAAAGCGTCAGTGCGCCATCCCAGCGGATAAATTTGTTGGGAAACTTTGGGGAAACGTCCCCACGATTCGTAAGTTGCCATAAGTGATAACAATACAATCTCAAGAGGAAGGTAATCAGCCATTGTAGGGCAATTTTTTGGGCGGGGCTATTATTTTACAGCTTATTTAAACCGCTTCTGAATTATCCTAATTTATCGTGAACGTCGCCGCCGTGAGGTTTTACGGGGATGATTTAAATTGGAAAGTAAATCCAGCAGGGGCGGTAATTTTTCTTCTGCCACAGGCATGATGTTGATTTGAGAAGAAGCCGCTGTTTTCGGCGCGTTAGCAGGCTGAGGTGCGGGCACATTTGCAATAATAATTTGAGCAGGCGGGCGGACTTGGGCGGGTGGTAAATAGACCACAGCTTGAGTAGCCACTTTTTGAGGCTTAAGTGACGGCGCGGTTTTTAGCGGCTTCGTGGCATAATTCACAGGCGGCGTTTGCAATAGCCACGCAGGGCAGGCTTCGCGATATTGCGCTTGCTCGGCAAAACTGGCTTGTGGAAAATGCTTAATTTCGCGGGCGCAACGTTGTTCACGCGCAGTTTTCACTTGCTGTACGTATGGTTGTAATCTTGCCTCGTGTTGATACAACGCAACATAATGGTTTAATGCGGTTAAATCTCCGAATTGAATTAAACGCGGCACAGTGTAGGCATAGTCAAGCTGTGCCGTTCTCGTGGGTTCAAGTTCGAGGCTGTTGGCGGTGGTTAAAGGCAGTTGATGCGTGCAGGCAGTCAAATAGAAACAGCCTAAAATCCCAAGGTGGCGCGTGTTCAAATCGGATACTCTGAAAATAACCAAGCTGGGATTTTACGTGATTTCTGGGGATTTTTCTCTGTGAATAAAACCTCTGTCCCAAAACACCCGTTTGATACGCTAAACAGGCTAAATTTAAATTCACACTAAACCGACAAACGCTTGCACTTCAACCCAATCCCCTTGCGCGACATCGCCTTGTGGGCTAGGCAACACAATAAAACAATTCGCCTCACTCATCGAACGCAAAATACCAGACCCTTGTTCGCCAATGCGTTGCACTTGCCATTCACCACTTTCCGCTTTTTCAAAACGAGCGCGAATAAATTCCGTGCGCCCCAGTTTTTTCTTAAAGGCAGATAAACTACGCGCTTTAAACAATAAATTTTCATACGTGCCGCCCTGCATTTTACGCAAAGCAGGCTGCACAAATTGATAAAACGCCACCATGACTGCGACGGGATTGCCCGGTAAACCAAAAAAAGCCCGACCTTGCACTGAACCAAATGCCAAGGGTCTGCCCGGTTTCATCGCAATTTTCCAGAAATGAATTTGCCCAAGTTCGCTGAGCACTTGTTTGGTGAAATCAGTTTCCCCAACTGACACTCCGCCAGAACTAATAATCACATCGGCTTGTGCGGCGGCGGTGTTTAAAACTTGTTGCAAGGCTTCGTGCTGGTCACGCACCACGCCCATATCCAAAATATCCACGGCAAGCCGTTGTAACATGCCGTATAAAGTATAACGATTGCTGTCATATACTTGTCCCGCGCCCAAAGTTTGACCGACAGAACATAATTCATCACCTGTGGAAAAAAACGCCACCCGCAAACGGCGTTTCACTTGCACTTCAGCAAACCCCAAAGATGCCAGCAAACCCAATTCCGCAGGGTTTAAATATTTGCCTGCTTCCAACACCACTTGCCCAATTGCCAAATCCTCCCCCGCTTGCCGCACATTTTGCCCTGCTTTTTCACCCGCCATGAATCGAATTTGCGCACCTTGGACTTCGACATGTTCTTGAATAACCACTGTGTCCGTGCCTACGGGCATGACTGCGCCTGTCATGATGCGTACACATTGTCCGCGTCTGACTATATCTGTAAAACTTTTACCCGCCCACGCGCTGCCAATCACTTCCAACGTTTGCACACCTGTTGCGGGTAAATCCGCCGCCATAATTGCATAACCATCCATTGCAGAATTCACATGGGCAGGCACATTGCGGGGTGAAATAATCGGCGCGGCTAAAACTCGCCCCAAAGCCTCATGCAAGGGAATATATTCACAGGTATCTATCACGGGTAATTGCATTTGAATGTGCTGTAAAGCCTCTTCAACACTTAAACTATCGGACTCGCTGGAGTCTGCACAACTGGCTTGGGTTTGAATGGCATTCATGACGTTGTGGCTCTGGGTTAAAAAGCTTGAAGTATTTAGGGGTTACGCAGTTGAAATTGTAAGCAGTTCGTAGGGTGTATAAGGCGTAGCCGCCATACACCTTGCGCTTTGAGACTTTATGCGGTTAAAGGTGTATGGCGGCTACGCCTTATACACCCTACGCTTAATATTAATAAATTGTTTTAAATTAATATGTTATTAATTCAACTGCATAACTCCTAGTATTTTAAATTTTACTGCGCCCCCAACCCCCTAAAGGGGGCTAAACATATAAAGATGATAGGTTTTGAGTCCCCTTCAGGAGATTTAGGGGCACAGTTTAGGGGGCGCAGTAAAAATTTAACGCACCAATTCCTGCGCATGACGCTTGGCTAATTTCACATAATTCTGTGCGGAATAGCTGAAAAACTCGATTTCTTGCTCGGTTAATGCACGCCCTTGTTGTACAGGATTGCCACGCCAAATGAAGCCGCCTGTTAATCTTTTTCCCGGAGGCACAACGCTGCCCGCCGCCAGCAAAGTGTAGGGTTCTAGCACTGCCCCATCTAAAATCACCGAACCCATGCCGATTAAACAATGGTGTTCAATCGTACAAGCATGTAAGGTTGCCTGATGCCCCACGGTGACATCTTCCCCAATATGTAATGCGCGTCCGCCTACACAGAATTTGCTGTCGTGGGTGACGTGTAACACCGTACCATCTTGAATATTGCTACGTGCACCAATAAAAATCTGTTGAATATCGCCACGGGCGACTACCATAGGCCATAAAGAGGCATCCTCTTCAATCGTGACTGCTCCAATGACCAACGCCATCGGATCAACGTAAGCCGTTGCCGCAATCGTGGGAATATGTTGTTCAAAATTACGAATAGGCATAACTGACGCTCGCTTAAGTTAAAAATTATTATAAATAATGATGTACAACGCTGTCGAAACAGGTAAATTATATAAGTAAGTAAGTGCAATGTATTCACCAGTACGACTTACGATAAATACTAATAACTAACATAAGGTTATTTATTATGAGTACCTCCGAAGAAGTTGAAAATCAGCAGATTGAATTGCAACTGCTACTTCAAGCGATTTACTTAAAATATGGCTACGATTTTCGGAGTTATGCGAAAGCCTCCGTAAAACGGCGTATTTTACACCGCATGACTACCGATCAGTTCCCCAATATCTCCGCAATGCAGCATCGTCTGCTTGAGGATGTGAGTTTTTTTGAAACCTTGCTTTTAGATTTATCGATCAATGTCACCGAAATGTTTCGTGACCCGACGTTTTATCTGGCATTGCGTAAAGAAGTGATTCCCTTGTTACGGAATTATCCTTTTCTCAAAATTTGGCACGCGGGTTGTTCTTCGGGTGAAGAAGTCTATTCGATGGCAATCTTGTTAAAAGAAGAAGGTTTGTATGATCGGGCGCAAATTTACGCCACAGATATGAACCAAGTTATCCTAAAAAAGGCAAGAGATGGGATATTTTCAATAAATCGCCTAAAAAGCTATACTATGAATTATCAGCGTGCAGGCGGACAAGAGTCTTTTTCCGATTATTATAACGCACACTACGACCATGTTGTTATGGATAAGTCATTGAAAGAAAATATTTTATTTTCTGATCATAATCTGGCAACCGATGGGGTTTTTGGGGAAATGCACTTGATTATCTGCCGTAATGTGCTAATTTATTTTAATCGAGAATTGCAAGATCGGGTTTTCAGATTATTTGCAGAAAGCCTTACTCTTGGTGGAATTATGTGCTTAGGCTCTAAGGAAAGTGTGAGATTATCGAATATTTCTACTATATTTGATGATATAAGCAAGGAAGAAAAAATTTATCGAAAAAGTTTATCGCTTGATAAAATATGAGCAGTGTACTTCACGAAAAGCGTTTTGAAGTGGTCGTGATTGGCGCATCTGCGGGCGGAATTCGTGCTTTGACGATGGTCTTAAGTGCCTTGCCTGAAGATTTTGCTTTACCAATCATTATTGTACAACATGTGCATCCGCATTCTGGGGGCTATATTTCCCATATTTTAGGCGCGAAATGTGCATTAATTGTCAAACAAGCTGATGAAAAAGAGTCTGTTTTAGGCGGCACTGTGTACATTGCGCCACCCAATTATCATTTGATGTTGGAAACAGATCGCAGTTTTTCTTTATCAGTTGCAGCCCCTGTCAATTATTCACGACCTGCAATCGATGTTTTATTTGAAACCGCGATTGATGCGTACTACGATAAAATTGTCTGTATCGTGTTAACAGGGGCAAATCATGATGGCAGTCAAGGAGCGGCTAAAATTCACCGCGCAGGAGGCTATATCATCGTACAAGACCCGACAACAGCCGAGGCAGATTCTATGCCACGCGCCACGCTGGCAGCGACACCCGTGGATAAAGTACTTCCATTAGAACAAATCGGCGCGTATTTATTGCAATTGATAAATCGTAGCAATCAACTCTGGCATTTTCCATAAATTTTAGAATGTTATTATTCTTTTGTAAAATGATAGAAATTTTATAGTACTGTCATTATAGGGTAAACTAATGCCCTTACATTCGAGTGGCAACTTTTTTGTGGAGAGTGCATTTAGGCAATAAGCATGAGCAGATCAGACTCTTTTAATATTTTAATCGTCGATGATAATAAAAATAATCTATTCACCCTCCATACGCTGATTGAAGAGCATTTGGATGATGTGGGCATTGTTGAAGCAGATTCAGGAATGCACGCTTTGGAGATTTTATTACAAGATAAAATCGATCTGATTTTATTAGACGTACAAATGCCCGAGATGGATGGTTTTGAAACCGCTCAGATGGTTCGCTCGCGCAAAAAAACCCAGCATATTCCTATCGTCTTTCTAACTGCCGCCTATAAATCGGAAGAGTTTCGCCAAAAAGGTTTTAGTATTGGTGCAGCGGATTACCTCACCAAACCGATTGATGCACCACAATTAATTAACCGTATTAAATCGTATTTGCGTTTTATCGAGCAAGAACGGCAGCATAATCAAGAGTTGGAAGAACGCGTGCAGTCGCGCACCGCTGAGTTACTCACTGCAAATTCTCAACTTCAGCAAGAAATTATTGAGCGCAAACAAATTGAAGCGCAATTGCAAGACATTCGGAATCAGTTAGAACACCGTATTCAAGAACGCACTAAAGAACTCTCTGAAACCAATCGGCACTTGCAAGAAGAAATTAATGAGCGCAAACAAGCCGAGATCGCGCTTAAAAAACTCAGTCGGCAAACCCACTTGATTTTAGAATCTGCGGGAGAGGGCATTTGCGGCTTAGATATTGAAGGGAAAACCACCTTTATAAATCCCGCTGCAGTGGCGATGTTGGGTTATCAACCTGAAGAAATGGTTGGGAAAATTCAGCATTATGTCATGCACGACAAGCGCGAAGATGGTTCAATTTATCCTTTTGAAGAATGCCCGATTTATGCGGCTCTGCACGATGGTAGCGTGCGGCGCATTGATAACGAGGTATTTTGGCGCAAAAGCGGCACTTGTTTTCCCGTGGAATATATCACCACCCCGATTTTAGAAGAGGGCGAAGTGATTGGCGCGGTGGTCACTTTCCGCGACATCACCGAACAAAAGGAAACTGAGCAGTTTTTAACCATTGCCAAAGAAACGGCTGAAGCCGCCAATCTTGCAAAAAGTCGTTTTCTTGCCAACATGAGCCATGAATTACGCACGCCATTAAATGCCATTATCGGCTATAGCGAGATGCTAATAGAGCAAGCAGAAGATTTGGAAGAGCCTGATTTAGTGCATGACCTGAGCAATATTCAAGTGGCAGGTAAGCATTTATTAAATCTCATCAATGACATTTTAGACTTTTCTAAAATTGAAGCAGGCAAGATGCAATTATCCCTGCATGAGTTTGAAATTTTGCCCGCGCTGGAAATGGTGTTAATTTCTGTACGTCCACAAATGGAAAAGGCAAAAGATAATTTTGACGTGATTTTTGATGAGTCCTTAGGTTCTATGTACAGTGATTCCGTGCGTCTACAACAAATTTTACTGAATTTATTAGGGAATGCGATTAAATTTACCCAAAGTGGCAGTATTGTGTTCACTGCCCAACGTATTGAACAAGAAAATATTCCCTATATCCGCTTTACCATCACCGACACGGGGATTGGTATCACTCAAGAACAACAGCGCAGACTGTTTCAACCCTTCACTCAAGCGGATACTTCAGCCACTCGTAAATATGGCGGAACGGGCTTGGGGCTTTCCATCACCAAGCAATTGGTTAATATGATGGGCGGCACAATTCAATTACAAAGTGAAGTGGGGAAGGGCAGTTGTTTCACCATTTTATTGCCTGCGAATGCAAATCCGCCGCATATTTATTTCAGACATCCCAACACTCAACCTGAAGAGCATGAATTGTGAAAGCCTGCGATCTTAATTTAAAAGACGAGCTTCAGTTTGATTTTGAACAGGGGCTTACCAGTTTTCGAGATAGCCGTCTGGTTTTGATAGATGCCAACGCACTGGGCTTGTTGCGCCAAAATTTGATTGAAGTTTTAGGCATGGAACAAGCCCGTCATTTTTTCCTGCGTTTTGGTTATCAACAAGGTTTTTCTGATTTTATGCAGTGCCAATTGTCCTATCAATTCGAGAATGAAACCGAGTTATTTGCCGCAGGTCCTGTGCTGCATACTTGGGAGGGCATTGTGAAAGCCAGTATCCTAGAAATAAACTATGACCGTCAACAAGGCAGTGGATATATCAAGGGGATATGGAAAAATTCCTATGAAGCAGAACAACATCTCTCTTATAATGCTTATTCAACGGATCCCGTCTGTTGGTCTTTGATGGGATATGCTTCGGGATGGTCAACGGGCTTTTTTGGCGTGCCGATGTTAGCGATTGAAGAACAGTGTGTTGGCTGTGGTAATGCGGATTGCTGTATTGTGATACAGCCCTTGTCGTGTTGGAGCGATGCTGTTGCCCTGCCTTATCGTGAAGCGTTTAAAGATTTTCACCCACCCATTAAATAGACGATATTTCCAATATCTACAGGCTTTCTCCGAGCTTGAGAAGATTAGGAATATGTTTAAATTTAATTCTGAATTCCGCGAGATTTATTACGTAAGAATATGAAGGAGGAATACTTATGGCGGAGAAATTGGTTCGCTATTACAAATATATTTATGAAACACAAGGGCTTTCTGGTAAGACGTTGTTAGCTCAGAAAACTAAGATTCCTTCAATTAAAGCAGCATTCGAGTCAGACACGGCTGAAAATATCGCGTTGTTTAAACAAACTGTCGAATATTTAACAGGAAAGCCTGCTCCCGATTTCTAACACACTGATTCTAGAGTAGTCAAGGAATGATGTATTTACCGCCGATTTTGGAGAAGCTGTGATGAAAGCCTTAGATTTTGATCTATCCAAAGAAATTACCTTTGATTTTGAACAAGGTATCACCAGTTTTCGAGAAAGTCGGCTTGTGGTACTTGATGCGAATGCCTTGGGTTTACTACGTCAAAACTTGCTTGAAAGTTTAGGGATGGAGGCCGCGCGCTCGTTTTTTCTACGCCTCGGTTATCAAAATGGATATGCAGATTTTTTGCAAATGAAACTGCGCTATCCATTCGAGAATGAATTAGAATTACTCAGCGCAGGTCCTGTGATTCATACATGGGAAGGCATTGTAAAAGCAATTCCTGATGAAATTGCTTATGATCGCAGCACGGGGCACTTTCATTTTACGGGTACTTGGCTCAATTCTTATGAAGCAGAACAGCATCTGTCTTATAATGACACATCCGCAGAGTCTGTTTGTTGGTCGCTGATGGGATATGCGTCGGGTTGGTCGAGTGGATTCTTCGGGACAAAGCTGATTGCGATAGAAACTGCTTGTGTGGGGAAGGGGGATGCAGAGTGCCGTTTTCTGATTCAACCTGCTACAGCATGGGGCGAGCAGGCAATCCCTTATTTGAAAGCATACGAACGCTTTTAAGGAGTATTCACCATGGCAGAAAGGTTAATGCATTATTACAGCTATATTTATGATGAAAAGGGCTTAACAGGGAAAATGATGTTGGCGCAAAAAACTAAAATTCCCTCAGTGAAAGCTGCAATTCTTGTGGACTCTCCCGAACACATCGCGCTATTTAAAAAGTTGGTGACTGAACTGACGGGAAAACCTGCCCCTGATTTCTAAACTGGTTTGACAATTTTTGGAATGCTGTCGTTTAACGAGAGTATTCCAGCCCTATAGCTTACAGGCTTCTTCTCGCTATTCCCTCTCAGGCAGAGGCTTGAGCAATAGCTTGCAATCATCTGTTGCTGTGAATGCGATAAATCCCATACTAATCTGAGTTCTGGCTAATCTCTACCCAAGCATTAAAACGTTCAATAACCCTCATTGCTTAAACCTTTTTTCCCTTGGGTTAACTTGCTTGAAGGGCTTAGGTAATAGCTCAAACTGCATATTATCCATGCTTTCAGGGGAGTACTTTTCTAATTATTTCCGAGATGTAGCCCTCCCCAAAAGAGGTGAAAGATTTAAAAAAATGGTTTATTAGCTTTAAAAGTCCCCCTGAATCGATTGTGAGACTTGTTAAAATATTCACAATTCCCACGATCCCAACTGCCTGTGTCATAATACCTTCCTCATACAAAAACTTAGCGCAATAAACTAAGTTTCTTCCCCAAATTTCAAATAAGATGTTATTTCTATGTCATTGATTAGCCTTGATAATACCTCGATTGCTTTTGGACACGTCGCCTTGCTCGATAAAGTCAGCTTCCGTCTTGAAAAAGGCGAGCGCGTCTGCTTAATCGGACGCAATGGCGAAGGCAAATCCACTTTTTTACAAATTCTCAGCGGCGATTTACCCGCAGACAGCGGCAAAGTTGAACGCATTCCAAGCTGTCGCATTGCACGACTCGCCCAAGAACCCTTATTTAATCCTGACGACACCGTGTTTCACGCCGTCGCCAACAGCTTGGGTGATGTCGGGCAATTGGTCGAAGCCTATCACGACCTCGTGCACCAACTCGCCCACGAATGCAACGACCAATTATTGTCGCAATTAGAAAGCGTGCAACAACGTTTAGAAGCTCAAGATGGCTGGCGATTAGAACAGCGCGTTGAAACCGTATTATCGCGTTTAGAATTGCCCGCTGAACAAAAAATGAGCAGTTTATCAGGCGGTTGGAAACGCCGTGTCGCCCTCGCGCAGATTTTAGTCACCGAACCCGACGTGTTGTTGCTCGACGAACCGACTAACCATTTAGACATTGAAGCCATCACTTGGCTTGAAGAAATCTTGGTCGAATTCAACGGCGGCTTAGTGTTCATCAGCCATGATCGCAATTTCATGCAACATGTCGCCACGCGGATTATTGAATTGGATCGCGGACAAATGACCAGCTATCCCAGTGATTACGCGCGTTATTTAATCACCAAGCAAGAAATGCTTGTGGTGGAAGCCGCCCACGCCGCCAAATTCGACAAGGTTTTAGCGCAGGAAGAAGTGTGGATTCGACAAGGCGTGAAAGCACGTCGCACCCGTAATGAAGGCAGAGTTCGCGCCTTGGAACGTTTACGCAAAGAACGCTCCACCCGCCGCGAACAAGTGGGCAGTATGCGCGTGCAAGTCAACGCCAGCGAAACCAGCGGCAAAATTGTGATTGAAGCCAATGACATCAGCAAAGTTTACGGCGAACGCACTATTATAAAACCCTTCTCCACCGTGATTATGCGCGGCGACAAAGTCGGGTTGATTGGGGTCAACGGCGCGGGTAAAACCACCTTATTAAAAATGTTACTCGGTGAATTAGCCCCCGACACGGGCGAAATTAAACACGGCACGCATTTACAAATTGCCTATTTTGACCAATTACGCGCCCAGCTCAATCCTGAACAAAGCGTGTTCGACGTGGTTTCGCAAGGCAGTGATTTCTTAATGATTAATGGGCAAAATAAACATGTGATGTCTTATTTAGCCGATTTCTTATTTGCACCCGCCCGCGCGCGCTCGCCTGTGAAATCTTTATCAGGGGGTGAACGCAACCGTTTGTTATTGGCTTATTTATTTACAAAACCTGCCAATGTTTTGGTCTTAGATGAACCGACCAACGATTTAGACGTAGAATCTTTAGAATTGCTCGAAGAATTATTAATGGAATACACGGGCACAGTGCTGTTAGTCAGCCATGATAGAACCTTCTTGGATAACGTAGTCACGTCAACCATTGTGTTTGATGGCAGCGGTGAACTCAGCGAATATGTGGGTGGTTATCAAGATTATTTGCGTCAGCGTCCTGCCAGCCAAGAAACGGGTAAAATGGGCGCGAAAAAAGTAGAAATGCCCACGCCACCGCCCGCAGAAACTTTTGTGGTTGCCAGCAAAGCCCGCAAACTGAGTTACAAAGAACAGCGCGAACTTGATGAATTACCCAAGAAAATTGAGCATTTGGAAGCTGAGTTGAAAGAATTGCAGTTGGACATGGCAAAGCCTGCATTTTACAAGGATACGATTTTGCGTGACCAAGCTTTAGGGCGCATTGACGTGATTCAGCAAGAATTGCACGAAGGCTATTTACGCTGGGAACAATTGGAAAACTAAGGAAAAATATGTTAAAGCGCAGTGTGGTTTTAGTGGCGCATGGCAGTCGGCGGGAGGCTTCCAATGAGGAAGTTTATAGACTTGCCCAGCAACTGGCTGCCTTAGCAGGGCCGATGTTTGCGGCGGTGCATTGTGGCTTTTTAGAAATTGCCAGCCCGTCCATTCCTGAAGCTTTATTCAATTGCATTGCAAACGGCAGCCGCGAAATTATCGTGTTGCCGTATTTTCTTTCTCAGGGCAGACATGTGGCAGAAGACATCCCTGCACAAATCGCGCTGGTCACTGCACAACATCCTGATATTAAAATCAGTATTGCGCCCTATTTGGGGTCGTCGCCCTTGATTGGAACGGTGTTGTTGTCGTTATTGGTGGGATAGAAGCGCATATTCAAGTTTTGCATTGCTTAGAGCACTTCAATAAGATGCAGAGCATTTTGAACATCAGCTCAAACATACAGCCTTTTATTTAACGTAATCAAGGCGGTGTGTTTGAGCTGAGTCCTTCTCAATATGCAGCTTAAGTTTTACAAACTGTCCAAATATCTTTCCGCATCCAACGCAGCCATGCAGCCCGTGCCCGCTGACGTAATCGCTTGGCGATAAATATGATCACAGACATCGCCTGCCGCAAAAACGCCCGTCATACTGGTTGCGGTGGCATTGCCCTCAGAACCGCCCTTCACGCTTAAATAGCCATTATTCATCGCCAATTGACCCGTGAATAAATCGGTATTTGGCTTGTGTCCAATGGCGACAAATACTCCTTGCAACGCAACATCTTGAGTCACGGCAGATTCGCGGTGTTTAACCCGCATTCCTGTCACGCCCGTGGCATCGCCCAGCACTTCATCTAATTCATGATTCCACAGCACCGTGATTTTGCCCGCTGCTACTTTCTCATTTAAATGATCAATCAGAATTTTTTCAGCGCGGAATTTATCGCGACGATGCACCACGGTGACATGTGCCGCAATATTCGACAGATATAAAGCTTCTTCAACCGCCGTATTGCCGCCGCCAATCACTGCAACTTTTTGATTACGATAAAAAAATCCATCACAAGTTGCGCAAGCAGAAACGCCTCTGCCTTTAAATGCTTCTTCAGAATCTAGCCCCAAATATTGCGCTGATGCGCCCGTGGCAATAATTAACGCGTCACAAGTGTATGTTCCTGAATCTCCCGTTAAGCGAAATGGGCGATTTTGCAAGTCTGCGGTATGAATATGATCAAACAATATGTTGGTATGAAAACGCTCCGCATGTAAGCGCATTCTTTCCATTAAATCAGGCCCTTGCACCCCTGCATGATCCCCAATCCAGTTATCAACCTCAGTGGTGGTCATTAATTGACCGCCTTGGGCTAATCCTGTGATTAATACGGGGTTTAAATTGGCACGGGCGGAATAAACCGCAGCAGTGTAGCCTGCAGGGCCTGAACCGAGAATTAACAAACGACTGTGTAAACTTTGGCTCATGGAAAAATCCTTAAACAGTGAAAGAATGGAAAGCGTTTGGTGAGTACGATATTTAGCGCATCATGGTGGCGATGGGCTGTGTTATCCATACGCAGCGGTCGCATTTTTAATTCGGATATTGTACTGGTTTTTGAGATGAACCGTATTTGTTGATAATACCGTATGCACTTGAAAATAGAATACGGCAATAAGATTAACGCCATCTTAGGACATGTCATCAAATGACAAGTAAGGATATGTTATAGTATTTTGATTTTAAAAATAGACTGAGACAATATGTTCAACAGTATGATTTAAATAATAAAATTGCTTTTTATATTAGTCTACCTTTAGCATTTAAATACTATAAAAAGTTTGAAAATGGCGTATTTTCAATAATGCGTGCCCCCTGAAATGCAAAAATCCCCCCGCATTTGCACACGGGGGGATTTTTTACAACTTATAACTTATTCGCCATCATCATCCGCATCATCAAAACCCGATAAATCAGGCTCTGCGACAATCGGCTGTTGGGGGGGGACATATCTGTTTTGCAAATATTCTTCCCCAACCACAATCTTGCCGCTTTCACGACGCAAACGCCGACGTTCCAAATGATACGCCAAGCCCGTGCCTGCGGGAATTAAACGCCCCACAATCACGTTTTCTTTCAGACCGCGTAAATCGTCCCAACGCCCATTCACCGAAGCTTCGGTTAAAACGCGCGTGGTTTCTTGGAAAGAAGCCGCCGAGATAAAAGAGTCAGTCGCTAAAGAAGCCTTGGTAATCCCCAATAACACAGGTTCCCACACCGCCACCATTTGCGAAGGCTTGCCTTCATCCGCATTTCTCAGATTATTTTGGAAGATATTTTCATTTTCTTCCAAAGCGCGAGAACGTTCGACCTGTTCACCACGCAATAAGCGCGTATCGCCAGAATCTAACACGTTCACTTTACGCAACATTTGACGCACGATCACTTCAATGTGCTTGTCGTTAATCTTCACGCCTTGCAGACGGTAAACTTCTTGCACTTCATTGACGATATAGTTAGCCAAGGCACTCACGCCCAACAAGCGCAAAATGTCGTGGGGATTGGGTGCGCCATCAACGATAACTTCGCCGCGTTCAACGTGATCCCCTTCAAACACTTCCACATGCCGCCATTTTGGAATCGCGATTTCATCTTGATTCCCTGCCTTGTCAGTAATAATCAGGCGTTGCTTAGTTTTGGTGTCTTTCCCGAAACTAATCGTGCCGTTACATTCTGCCAAAATTGCAGGTTCTTTCGGAGTACGTGCTTCAAACAAGTCCGCAACGCGGGGCAAGCCCCCGGTAATATCGCGGGTCTTTAAAGATTCCATCGGTAAACGCGCAATCACGCCGCCGACTTCCACGCCTTGACCATCTTCCACGTTAATAATTGCGCGGGGTGGCAAAGAATACACCGCAGGTAATTCTGTACCTGCAATGTTTAAGTCCCGTCCAAAAGCATCAATCAGTTTAATCGTAGGACGTAAATCCTTCGCATTTTGAGGACGTTGTTTCGGGTCGGTCACGATCATGCTTTGTAAGCCCGTGACTTCATCGACTTCACGTTTAACCGTAATCCCTTCCAACACGTCTACGAAGGCAATCTTACCTGCCACTTCGGTGACGACGGGGCGAGTATGTGGGTCCCAACGCGCAATGATTTGACCGGCTTCAACGTGGTCATTTTCGTCTAAGCTTAATTCCGCACCATAAGGAATCTTATAGTGTTCACGGGTGCGCCCAAATTCGTCAACCACGCTCAATTCACTGGAGCGCGACACAATCACGAATTTCTTAGTGCTTTCACCATCAACAGTACGTTCGATGCGGCGAATATTCTTAAAGCGCACGAAACCTTTCGATTTCACTGAAATATTGCTGATTTCAGCCGCACGCGATGCCGCGCCCCCGATGTGGAAGGTCCGCATCGTCAACTGCGTACCAGGTTCACCGATGGATTGTGCTGCAATAACCCCCACCGCTTCACCAATATTGACTAAATGCCCGCGCCCTAAATCACGCCCGTAGCATTGTGCACAAATCCCATAACGCGATTCACAAGTAATCGCAGAGCGCACTTTAACACGGTCAATCCCGAGTTTTTCCAACTGTTCAACTTGGTATTCGTCTAACAAGGTGCCTTTAGGCACAGCAACGCGGGGTTCATTGGGTTTGTCAGGGACGTGAATTAACACATCTTCTGCCAACACCCGACCTAACACGCGTTCGCGCAAGGGTTCAACCACATCGCCGCCTTCAATCAGCGCGGTGATGTCTAAACCGTGACCCGTGCCGCAGTCTTGTTCTAAAACCACCAAGTCTTGCGCCACGTCGACCAAACGGCGGGTTAAGTAACCCGAGTTTGCGGTTTTTAATGCGGTATCTGCCAAGCCTTTCCGTGCACCGTGGGTAGAAATAAAGTATTCCCACACCGTTAAACCTTCACGGAAGTTTGCTTTAATCGGGGTTTCAATGATTGAGCCGTCAGGTTTTGCCATCAAGCCCCGCATCCCTGCGAGCTGCCGAATCTGTGCCGCAGAACCCCGCGCCCCAGAGTCTGCCATCATGTAAATCGAGTTAAACGAGGTTTGTTGAACGTCGTTGCCTTCTTTATCTTTGACGGTTTCGACTTTCAACTTGTCCATCATCGCCTTCGCCAACTTATCGTTCGCGTGCGTCCAGATGTCAACCACCTTGTTATAACGTTCACCGTTGGTAATCAAGCCGTCTTGATATTGACGTTGAATATCGGTGACTTCTTTATTGGCCGCGCCGAGAATCTCGCCTTTTTCGCTGGGGGTACGCATGTCGTTAATCCCAATCGAAATCCCTGCGCGGGTTGCATAACGGAAACCCGTGTACATCAAATTATCGGCAAACATCACCGTGTCTTTGAGACCGCAACGACGGTAGCAGTTGTTAATCAGACGCGAAATATTCTTCTTGGTCAGATTACAATCGATCAAGGAGAACGGCATCCCTAAAGGCAGGATTTCAGACAACAAAGCACGTCCTGCGGTGGTGCTGACAAACATGCGTTCTGCACGCATCTTGCCGTGTTCATCGACCACAGCAATGCCTTCATCGTCGAGCACGGTCAAATAGAGACGTACTTGAATGCGGGCTTGCAAGGATAAAACGCGGTTTTCATAAGCACGATGCACTTCATCCACGTCCGCGAATTTCATGCCTTCGCCTTGTGAATTGATGCGCTCGCGGGTCATGTAATACAAGCCGAGCACCACGTCTTGCGAGGGCACAATAATCGGCTCACCGTTGGCGGGCGAGAGAATATTGTTGGTAGACATCATCAAGCAACGCGCTTCTAACTGCGCTTCTAAGGACAAAGGCACATGCACTGCCATTTGGTCACCGTCGAAGTCGGCGTTAAATGCAGTACACACCAGCGGATGTAATTGAATTGCCTTGCCTTCAATCAGCACGGGTTCAAAAGCTTGAATCCCTAAACGGTGCAAAGTCGGGGCGCGGTTTAACATCACGGGATGTTCGCGAATTACTTCTTCTAAAACGTCCCAAACCTCGGGGCTTTCACGTTCGACTAATTTCTTCGCCGCTTTAATCGTGGTCGCTAAACCTTTGTGTTCCAACTTCCCAAAGATAAACGGCTTGAATAATTCCAATGCCATTTTCTTAGGCAGCCCGCATTGTTGCAGGCGCAAAGTAGGACCCACCACGATCACCGAACGTCCAGAATAGTCAACGCGCTTACCGAGTAAGTTTTGACGGAAACGCCCTTGTTTGCCCTTGATCATGTCGGCCAAGGATTTCAGCGGTAACTTATTCGTCCCCGTAATGGCGCGTCCACGACGACCATTGTCGAGCAATGCGTCTACCGCTTCTTGCAACATGCG
Organism: Thiotrichaceae bacterium; assembly: GCA_028688145.1. Taxonomy (GTDB): domain Bacteria; phylum Pseudomonadota; class Gammaproteobacteria; order Beggiatoales; family Beggiatoaceae; genus JAQTYU01. The sequence continues at coordinate 132,183 of JAQTYU010000007.1, forward strand.
TTTTTCATTACGCACGATAATATCAGGCGCGTTCAGTTCTAACAGACGCTTTAAACGGTTGTTACGATTCAGTACGCGACGGTATAAATCGTTCAGGTCTGAAGTCGCAAAACGCCCGCCATCCAAAGGCACTAAAGGACGTAAATCAGGGGGCAACACGGGTAAAACTTCCAACACCATCCATTCAGGGCGATTGCCTGACAGTTGGAAAGATTCCACCAATTTCAAGCGTTTGCTGAGCTTTTTAATCTTGGTTTCGGAATTGGTGCTGGTGATTTCTTCACGCAATTGCACCGCAACATCTTTCAGCGGCATGGTTTTCAGCAAGCTGTGAATTGCTTCTGCGCCCATTAAGGCAACGAATTCATCGCCATGCTCTTCCAATGCGTCTAAATATTGATCTTCGCTGAGCAATTGCCCGCGTTCCAAAGCGGTCAAACCGGGATCGATAACCACATAAGCTTCAAAATACAGAATGCGTTCAATGTCCCGCAAAGTAACATCGAGCAATAAGCCCATGCGGGAAGGTAAGGATTTTAAATACCAAATGTGCGCCACGGGACTGGCTAATTCAATGTGTCCCATGCGTTCACGGCGTACTTTTGCTTGGGTGACTTCTACGCCACATTTTTCGCAAACGATACCGCGATGCTTGAGGCGTTTGTACTTACCGCATAAACATTCGTAATCTTTAACAGGTCCGAAAATCTTAGCGCAGAACAAACCATCACGTTCAGGTTTGAAAGTACGATAGTTAATGGTTTCAGGTTTTTTAACTTCCCCAAATGACCAAGAACGAATTTTCTCGGGAGAAGCTAAGCCAATACAAATTCTATCGAATTCTTCGACCTGCCCTTGGCTGTTGAAGATAGAGTTTAAATCTTTCAAATTCATACTCCTTATCAGGGAACTCTGAAACTAAGCACAGGGGAATATTCCCCTGTCTTAGTGTGAACATGCCTGAATTAATACCTGAATGAGGTTTAGGTTTGTTCTAATTCGATGTCGATGCTGAGTGAACGAATTTCTTTCACCAACACGTTAAAGGATTCGGGCATACCCGCTTCCATGTGATGATCGCCATCGACAATATTCTTGTAAATCTTGGTGCGTCCGTTGACATCGTCAGACTTGACGGTGAGCATTTCTTGCAAGGTATACGCCGCGCCATAGGCTTCGAGTGCCCATACTTCCATTTCCCCGAAACGTTGCCCCCCGAATTGGGCTTTACCACCAAGGGGTTGTTGGGTGACTAAGCTGTAAGGCCCTGTCGAACGGGCGTGCATCTTGTCATCCACCAAGTGGTTTAATTTGAGCATGTACATGTAGCCGATGGTCACTTCACGGTCAAAGGCCTCGCCCGTGCGCCCGTCAAATAAGGTAGTTTGCCCTGTGGTGGGTAAACCTGCCAACTCCAACATTGCCTTGATTTCTTCTTCACTTGCGCCATCGAATACGGGCGTTGCCATCGGCACACCCTTACACAGATTGCGCGCGAGGTCTAAAATTTCTTCATCGGTGAACGAGGCTAAATCTTCAACCTTGCCGCTGGTGTTATAAATCTTGTGCAAGTATTCGCGGATGTCTGCAATTGCACGTTGTTGTTCCAACATTTCATTAATGCGGAAACCCAAACCCTTCGCAGCCCAACCCAAGTGGGTTTCAAGAATCTGTCCGATGTTCATCCGAGAAGGCACGCCGAGCGGATTCAAGACGATGTCCACAGGACGACCGTCAGCGGTGTAAGGCATATCTTCCACAGGCACAATCATCGAAACCACACCCTTGTTCCCGTGACGACCTGCCATCTTGTCACCGGGTTGTACGCGACGTTTCACCGCGAGATAGACTTTGACCATTTTCAACACGCCGGGTGCCAAGTCATCGCCAATCGCTAATTTACGGCGTTTTTCTTCAAACTGTTCATCAGAACGTTGCCGTGCTTGTTTCAATTGTTCAGCAGAACGTTCTAATTGTTCGTTGACTTCAGGATTTTGCAGGCTGATTTCAAACCAGCGATCCCGTGGCAAGCTGCTTAAATAGGCTTTGGTAATCTTTGCGCCTGAAGACAGCCCATTCGGACCACTCAAGGCAACGCGATTGATTAATTGGCGTTCTAAACGTTGATAGGTGTCATCTTCTAAAATACGGTATTTATCACGTAAATCTTTACGGAACTTATCGGATTCGATTTGTTCGATTTGCGTGGCACGTCCGTCTTTTTCGACCCCGTCACGGGTAAATACTTGCACGTCAATCACCGTGCCGTACATCCCTGAAGACACCCGTAAAGAAGTATCCTTCACGTCAGACGCTTTTTCACCGAAAATCGCGCGTAATAATTTTTCTTCAGGGGTGAGCTGGGTTTCGCCTTTTGGCGTGACTTTACCCACTAAAATGTCATTGGGACGCACTTCTGCACCAATGTACACAATCCCTGAAGCATCAAGTTTGTTCAGTGCCGCCTCGCCCACGTTGGGAATATCGGCGGTGATTTCTTCAGGCCCGAGCTTGGTGTCGCGTGCCATACACACCATTTCCATGATGTGAATTGAGGTGAAACGGTCTTGTTCAACTACGCGCTCAGAAATCAAAATCGAGTCTTCGAAGTTGTAACCGTTCCAAGGCATAAACGCGACCAGCATGTTTTGCCCTAAGGCTAATTCGCCCAAGTCGGTGGAAGGACCGTCTGCCAATACATCGCCCTTGCTAATCAAGTCGCCGGGTCTGACCAAGGGACGTTGATTAATACAGGTATTTTGGTTAGAACGCACGTACTTGGTGAGGTTGTAAATATCCACACCCGCTTCGCCTGCGTCAGCTTCCTCATCGTTGACACGCACCACAATACGCGCCGCGTCCACGGAATCCACCACGCCACCGCGTTCTGCAATCACGGTCACGCCAGAATCTTTAGCAACCACACGTTCCATCCCCGTTCCGACTAAAGGCTTATCCGCCCGTAAAGTCGGTACCGCTTGACGTTGCATGTTTGAACCCATGAGTGCACGGTTCGCGTCATCGTGTTCCAAGAATGGAATTAAAGAAGCTGCCACCGAAACCACTTGCTTGGTAGACACGTCCATGTATTGAACTTTTTCCTTAGGAATCAAGGTAAATTCGTTCAAATGACGGGCGGTCACTAATTCTTCATCTTGCAAATAACCATTTTCATCAAGCGTGGCATTTGCCTGCGCGATGACATATTGCCCTTCTTCAATCGCGGACAAATAATCAATTTGCCCCGTGACCCGTCCGTCTTCCACTTTGCGATACGGCGTTTCTAAGAAGCCATACGAATTGGTGCGGGCGTACACTGATAAAGAGTTAATCAAACCAATGTTGGGGCCTTCAGGGGTTTCAATAGGGCAGACCCGACCGTAGTGGGTAGGATGCACGTCGCGGACTTCGAAGCCTGCGCGTTCACGGGTCAAACCGCCTGGTCCTAAGGCAGAAACACGGCGTTTATGCGTGACTTCTGACAAGGGATTGTTTTGGTCCATGAACTGGGACAATTGGCTAGAACCGAAGAATTCACGGATTGCCGCAGACACGGGTTTCGCATTGATTAATTCTTGCGGGGTTAAACGTTCGGATTCTGCCAAGGTTAAACGTTCTTTCACTGCACGTTCTACCCGCACTAAACCGATACGGAATTGATTTTCCGTCATTTCCCCGACGCTACGAATCCGACGATTGCCCAAATGGTCAATATCATCGACTTCGCCACGCCCATTGCGTAATTCAATCAGGGTGCGTAACACTGCCAAAATATCTTCGGTAGACAATACGCCTTCGCCGACGATTTCTTCACGCCCAACCCGACGGTTAAACTTCATCCGCCCCACGGCTGATAAATCATAACGCTCGTTGGTGAAGAATAAATTTTGAAACAGTTGTTCGGCAGCTTCAGGAGTCGGAGGCTCACCAGGACGCATCATGCGGTAAATTTCGTAATGCGCTTCTAAAGGATTGGTAGTGGGATCAATCCGTAAAGTGTCAGAAATATAAGGCCCTTGATCCAAATCATTGGTGTATAAGGATTTGAAGCTGGAAATATTATTTTCCGCAAAAATCGCTAATAAATCAGGGGTGATTTCATCATTGGCTTTCGCAATCAGTTTGGCTTCAAAGCCATACACGTCATGCGCTAAAATTTTGCCCAAAATATAGTCTTGGGGGACGAGGAGATGTGAAACCTCCATTTTTTCTAATTCTTTAATATGGCGAACGGTGACACGTCGTCCTGTTTCGACGATGACTTTGCCATCATCCGCTTTAATGTCAAAGCTTGCCATTTCGCCTTGCAGACGTTTGGCAACCAATTCCATTTTATATTCATGACCATCACGCACGAAGCTGTTAGTTTCAAAGAACATTTCTAACATTTGTTCATTATTGAAACCTAAAGCACGCAATAAAATGGTGACAGGTAATTTACGGCGACGGTCGATCCGCACAAACAGGCAATCACGGTGATCGAATTCAAAATCTAACCAGGAGCCACGGTAAGGAATGATGCGTGCGGAGAACAGCAATTTCCCAGAAGAGTGGGTTTTGCCTTTGTCATGTTCAAAGAATACGCCGGGTGAACGGTGTAATTGCGAGACGATAACGCGCTCAGTGCCATTGATCACGAAAGTGCCGTTGCGAGTCATCAAAGGAATTTCACCCATGTAGACTTCTTGCTCGGTAATTTCCTTGATGGCTTTGTTCTTAGATTCTTTATCGTATAATACGAGGCGCACTTTTACCCGCAAAGAAGCCGCATAGGTCATGCCGCGTTGCTGACATTCCTTAACGTCAAACATCGGCTTGCCCAAACGATAGCTTACATACTCTAACGCTGCATTGCCCGAATAGCTTACAATCGGAAACACCGATTTAAACGCGGCGTGTAGGCCAAGGTCTTGCCGTTGCTCAGGCGTAGTTTCTAATTGCAAAAAATCGTGATAGGAATCCAATTGGATCGCAAGCAAATAAGGAACATCCAAGATACTTGGACGTTTGCCAAAGTCCTTGCGTATGCGTTTTTTCTCAGTGAAAGAGTAAGTCATGGGCACTGCTTCCTTAGTTTGTATTCAGCGGAGTTTATTGGGAAGTGTGCGAGAGTGAAGCGTCCCCAAGGGGAAATGCGCATCGCTCACGGATTTGTTTGTCATTTATTCGCGCTTAGGTAAAATACAGCGCAAAAAGGCTGGTGAGCTGCCTCACCAGCCAGTTTGAAAACGTTACGAGAATCGTACGTTAGCAACTGTGAAAGAATGCTTACTTAACTTCAACAGTTCCGCCAGCTTCTTCAACAGACTTCTTGAATTTAGCAGCGTCGTCTTTAGACACGCCTTCTTTCAATAAAGAAGGAGCAGCTTCAACTAAGTCTTTAGCTTCTTTCAAGCCTAAACCGGTGATTTCACGCACAACTTTAATCACGTTTACTTTCTTTTCGCCGAAACCGGTTAAGGTTACGTTGAATTCAGTTTGTTCTTCAGCAGCGGCAGCAGGTGCAGCGCCAGCAGCAGGAGCGGCAACTGCAACAGCAGAAGCGGCAGAAACACCAAACTTTTCTTCCATTGCGCTGATTAATTCAACAACTTCTAACACGGTCATGTTAGCAATAGTTTCTAAGATTTCGTCTTTAGAGATTGCCATAATGTAAAACTCCCTATAACTTAATGAGCGGGTAAAACACCCAAATGAATAAACTGCTCGGTTGAGGCGATGCCTGAACTAATTAAGCAGCGTCTTTGCTATCACGTACTGCTGCGACCGTGCGGACCAACTTGGCATGAGGTTCTGCCAAAGTACGGACCAACTTGGTGATCGGAGCTTTCATGACGGACATTAAAGAAGCCAGAGCTTGTTCGTAAGTCGGCATCTTCGCGAGAGCGTCGAGGTCTTTGACTGCTAATAATTTACCACCCAGTGCGACACTCTTAACAATTAACTTGTTATTTGTCTTAGCAAAATCACCAATCACGCGGGCAACTGAACCGGGGTCTTTACGAGAAAACGCCAGTAACAGAGGACCTGTGAGTGAGTCTTGCATACACTCGAAGGGAGTATTAGCGACAGCACGACGGGCTAAGGTGTTACGCACAATACGGATGTGAACTCCATCTTTACGCGCAGCAACCCGAAGTTTTGTCAAATCTTCGACGGTCATGCCACGATATTCAGCTGCAATTGCAGAATGCGAGGTGGCAGCAATTTCAGCCACTTCTGCAACAATCGCACGCTTATCATCTAACTTCAGTGGCATTGTTATCTCCTAGATTGATTAAACCTAGCAAAACCTGAGGGGGTCTTGCCATCTGCGTAGGCTGGATCACTCCAAATTAAGTTCCTAAGAACACCTACGGTCTTTGATAGCCACCGCTCCAAAAGATTGGAGTGCAATCTCTTGAGTCAATAGCTCAAAGTACCGTTTTAGCTTCAACACAAATTACTTGGTTAAAGCTGAATGATCGACCACTAAACCAGGACCCATGGTGCTAGAAATGGTGACTTTCTGCATGTAAATACCTTTAGAGGTACTGGGTTTAGCTTTGTTTAAATCGGCTAATAAAGCTTGCAAGTTGCCACGTAAGGCTTCTGCATCAAAAGCGATTTTGCCCAAGGTGCAATGAATAATCCCTGCTTTATCAGTACGGTAACGTACTTGACCGGCTTTAGCATTTCTCACAGCGGTTGCAACATCAGGAGTCACAGTGCCCACTTTAGGGTTAGGCATTAAACCACGAGGCCCCAAGATTTGACCTAATTGACCGACAATGCGCATCGCATCGGGAGAAGCAATCACCACGTCGAAATCCATGAAACCTGATTTCACTTGGGCGGCTAAATCTTCAAAACCCACGATTTCAGCACCCGCAGCTTTAGCCGCTTCGGCTTGTGCGCCTTGGGTAAAGACCGCAACGCGAACATGTTTGCCCGTGCCGTTAGGTAATACGGTAGAACCGCGTACCACTTGGTCAGACTTACGAGGATCAACCCCTAAGTTGACGCTGACATCGATAGCTTCGATAAATTTAGCGGGGGGTAAAGATTTTAAAAGCTCAACGGCTTCGTCAAATACATAGACTTTGCCAGGTTGCAACTTAGATTGAATTAATTTTGCACGCTTCGATAACTTAGCCATTATACACCCTCCGTTTCAATACCCATGCTACGTGCGCTGCCCGCAATAGTACGGACGGCAGCATCTAAGCTTGATGCAGTTAAGTCTGGCATTTTGGTGGTGGCAATTTGTTCTAATTGCTCACGGGTAACCTTGCCAACTTTATGAGTGTGAGGGGTTTTACTACCACTTTTGATCCCAGCGGCTTCTTTTAACAGGATAGAAGCAGGTGCGGTCTTGATAATAAAGGTAAAGCTACGGTCGCTGTAGGCGGTAATCACGACTGGCGTAGGAGTACCGGGTTTGAGGTGTTGGGTTTGTGCGTTGAATTGCTTCACAAACTCCATAATGTTCAAACCACGTTGACCTAACGCAGGGCCTACGGGGGGACTTGGGGTAGCTTGAGCTGCCTTTACTTGTAATTTGATGTATGCAACAACTTTCTTTGCCACAATGATGCTCCTATGGGTAATAACGCCTTACGGCTCCCCAACTAAATAAAATGAAAAAACCACCCTTAGGAAATCCCTAATGGTGCTTTTAGCGTGAACCACTTATTCTTTTTCGACCTGCCCAAACTCTAATTCAACGGGGGTAGAACGCCCGAAGATTGAGACGGCGACACGCAGACGATTCTTTTCATAATTGACTTCATCGACTACGCCATTAAAATCTTTGAAAGGTCCTTCATTGACGCGAACCACTTCCCCAATTTCAAATAGAATTTTAGGACGTGGCTTATCAGCCCCTTCTTGAACCCGCAATAAGATTGCATCGGCTTCTTTTTCGGTAATCGGTGCGGGACGTTCTAAAGTGCCCCCAATGAAACCCATCACACGCGGCACATTACGCACCAAGTGCCAAGAATCGCCGTTCATTTCCATCTGTACTAACACATAACCAGGATAAAGTTTGCGATCACTTTTGCGTTTTTGACCATCACGCATTTCGACCACTTCTTCTGTCGGCACAAGAATTTCACCAAAAAATTCTTGTAAACCACTGCGTTCGACGGCTTCAAGCAGAGAACGCATGACCGACTTTTCATAACCAGAATAGGCATGCACAACATACCAGCGCATTGCCATTTCTAGCTCCCTTGACCTGTCAGTAAACGAACCAGCCAGAATAATAAGCTGTCTAACATCCAGATGAATAAGGCAACTAAAACCACCATCAAAGCAACAATGGCGGTAGTCTGCAAGGTTTCTTGACGGCTGGGCCAAACCACTTTACGAACTTCAATCTGCGCCTCGCGCAAGAAGTTCACGGTGTCACGACCCTTTTCAGTTTGCAGGGCGAAGAAAACAGACGCACCGACCATACCTAATAAAAACACCACTCGAACTAAGAGGGAATGTCCTGCAAAGGAATAAAAGGCAATCAAGCCGACAGCTAATAAAGCTAAGGCGATCAGCCATTTGGTAGAATCGGATTTTACACTTTCTGGTTTATCAGAGATGGGAGCATTTGTGCTCATAGTGACCTTGAACTGATGTGAAATTGGCAGGCCAGGAGGGACTCGAACCCCCAACCACGGTTTTGGAGACCGTTGTTTTGCCATTGAAACTACTGGCCTAAAACTACAAAAAACGCTGTAACTACGTGCGTTGACGAAACAACACAACTACTAAACCTACACGCTACACCAGTAGCGTGCAGAGAATTCTATTCAATAACTTTAGCAACAACCCCTGCACCAACGGTACGACCCCCTTCACGAATTGCAAAGCGTAAGCCTTCATCCATTGCGATTGGGTTGATCAGTTTCACGGTGACTTTCACATTATCCCCAGGCACGACCATTTCAATGCCTTCAGGTAAGCTGACAGCACCCGTTACGTCGGTGGTGCGGAAATAAAATTGGGGACGGTAACCATCAAAGAATGGTGTGTGACGACCGCCTTCTTCTTTGCTTAACACATACACTTCTGCTTCAAAGTGAGTATGAGGCTTGATAGAAGCAGGCTTTGCTAACACTTGACCGCGTTCTACGTCATCACGCTTAGTACCGCGCAATAACACACCAACGTTGTCACCTGCTACACCTTCGTCTAACAACTTGCGGAACATTTCAACGCCCGTGCAAGTGGTTTTTACGGTGTCACGAATCCCGACGATTTCAACTTCTTCGCCGACTTTCACTCTGCCACGTTCAATACGACCCGTCACCACGGTACCACGACCAGAGATGGAGAATACGTCTTCAATCGGCATCAAGAAAGGACGTTCAATGTCACGTTCGGGTTCAGGAATATAGCTATCCATTTCTGCAATTAATTTGTAAATTGCAGGCACACCGATATCGCTGGTGTCACCTTCTAAAGCTTTCAGTGCAGAACCAACAACGACAGGCGTATCATCACCAGGGAATTTATAAGAACTTAACAGTTCACGAACTTCCATTTCCACCAGTTCTAATAACTCAGCGTCGTCAACCATGTCTGCTTTATTCATGAAAACAACGATGTAAGGCACGCCCACTTGGCGAGCTAACAGGATGTGTTCACGAGTTTGAGGCATAGGACCATCAGCTGCGGAAACCACGAGAATTGCGCCGTCCATTTGAGCCGCACCGGTAATCATGTTCTTGACGTAGTCAGCATGTCCGGGGCAATCTACGTGCGCATAGTGACGGGTTTCAGATTCGTATTCAACGTGAGCGGTATTGATGGTAATGCCACGCGCTCTTTCTTCAGGTGCGTTATCGATTTGATCGTATGCTTTGACTTCGCCACCGAATTTTTCAGCCATGCACTTGGTCAGTGCGGCGGTTAAAGTCGTTTTGCCATGGTCAACGTGACCAATAGTGCCTACGTTTAAATGAGGCTTGTTACGTTGAAATTTGGACTTAGACATTGCAACTATCCCTCTAACTGACTACACTGAAAGTTCCGTTAATTCACTACTAGGTGCTTTGAGATACTGTGGAGCCCATAACCAGATTTGAACTGGTGACCTCTTCCTTACCAAGGAAGTGCTCTACCGACTGAGCTATATGGGCATTTAAACTTGTGTTACAGAATGGAGCGGGTGGTGGGAATCGAACCCACGCTATCAGCTTGGAAGGCTGAAGTTCTACCATTGAACTACACCCGCCTTACTTTAGGTGTTCTGCAAACTTGAAATCGTGGTGGAGGGAGAAGGATTCGAACCTTCGAAGGCTGAGCCGTCAGATTTACAGTCTGATCCCTTTGACCGCTCGGGAATCCCTCCAAACTTAAGCTGTACATTATAGTGCGCTATTTTTTTTTGTCAAGGGTTTAGCACAGATTATTATCTTCAAAATAAGCCTTGATGATAACTGTGAGTTCTAGCAGTAACTTATCGACAGCGTTCTCAACTTCTGGACTCAATGGACTTTGAAAAGTCACGAACTCAGGATTGATTTCAATGCCGTAAACTCGATTTTTATCAGGTGCACATTGTAAATTATTTGCAAGTGCCCAGATTTGCGAGATTACCACCCCATGACTGGATAATTTCGCTTTTGGCAATTCTGCAAGAGCTGCATCTTGCCAGCGGTGAATCATCCCTAAAGACAGTCCAGTATAAACGGCATCAATTAGAATTACCAGCTTTGCTTCTGAAATTAACCAAAATAATTGATTGGGTGATTCGCAACGCAGACAGGAAACGGGATAATCAGCGGGTAAGCAAGCCGCTAAACGCCCGACTGTTACCCAACCTAACTGATCATCACCATAAGCAGAACCGATGCCAATCACCCGCACTGTGTGCATGTTTAAACCTGAGTCACATTAAGTTTCAAGAAATGGGTGGCGCAAGAAATACAGGGATCATAATTGCGAATCACCGTTTCAGCCCGCACTCTCAAGGTTTCTGGTGGATTATCTAAACCCAATTGCTGCAAGGCAATGCGCAAATCTTCTTCAATCCTTGATTGATTTTGACTGGTGGGCGGCACAATGCGCGAGGCGGTCACTTGTCCTGTCGCATTGACTTCCCAACGATGCCATAACATGCCACGCGGAGCTTCCGAGCAACCAAAACCGATGCCTGCTTTCACTTTCACGGGCACGGAGGGATGGTCTGGCAGGTGATAATTTTTTAAAATCCGAATCGCTTCATGAAGCGCGTAATGCACCTCAACCGCCCGCGCCACCATGCTGTCATACATATTGTTGCTGGGGAAAGTCACCCCGCCGCCGTTGGCATTGACCCGTGCTTTTACCGTCTCGGGCAATTGGGCAAAGTTTAAATTCAGCCGTGCCAAAGGACCGAGCAAATAGGGTTTTCCCTGCAAATGGCTGTGCAGGGCGGTGGAATGCGGCACATGGAACTCTTGAAAATAATCATCATATTCCTGAATCGGAATATCTAAGCCCGCACTAGAAATCAAACGTCCCTCATTCATCGGATATTCATCAGGATGATGCAGGGCAACGCTGGTGAAATTCTGCGGATGAATCGGCAGTTTTAACGTCGTGGTCCACGTCACCAACTTTTCAGCAATCGGTAACGCAGCTTCCAATTTCCCTAATAATTCCGCCACTTGTTGCAAGCTGGGTGCACGGTGAAATCCACCAACTTTCACCCCAACAGGATGTACAGAGCGTCCGCCCAATACTTTCACAATACTGTTACCGATTTCTTGCAGATACATTCCACGGCGCACAATTTCAGGATAATCTTTTGCCATTTCAGGTGCGCTGTTATAACCCAAAAAATCAGGGGCAGCGAGCAGATGGATATGTAAATTATGACTTTCTAGCCATTCGCCACAATACAACAGGCGGCGCAGGTCACGAATCCACGGGGTGAGTTTTAGCTCGAAAATTTCTTCAAACGCGTGCACTGCACTCATTTGATAGGCAACGGGACAAATTCCGCAAATTCGCGCAACTAAATCAGGGACTTCGGAGTAATCACGCCCTTCGACAAACTTTTCAAAAAAACGTGGCGGTTCAAAAATCCGCAAGTGTAGCGTTTCAATTTCGCCATTGTGAATGGTCAAATCTAACGCGCCTTCGCCTTCAACCCGTGCCAATACGGGAACATTAATGGAAACAGTTTGTTGAGACATTATTTACTTTCCTCCTAAAAGCTGTTTTCCAACCTCAGCAAAAGCGGGGGCGGCATTATTGATAAATAAGAAACGACGCGCAACGGCATCTCTGGGCAAGCCTAAACCTTCCAAACGATGCGCTAATGCTGCCGTATTTGAGGCTTCCGCAGGTCCATAACAGGCATAACAATCGCGTCCAAAACTTGGGCACAACGCGCCGCATCCTGTGCGTGTCACCGCGCCCATGCACAGTGATCCTTTGGTGATTAACGTGCAAATGGTTTGTTGACGTTTACATTCAAGGCACACTTTATCGTGGTCTTGCACGGGGGCAACCCCAAATAATAAAGCGCGAATCGCAGCTAAAACTTGATGGCTGGTAACTGGGCAGCCCCACAATTCCAAATCGACGCGCACATGTTGAGAAATCGGTGTCACCGTCGGCAAATGACTAAGATATTCAGGTTTGGCATAAATGCTGGCAGCCCATTCATGAACATTATTTAAATTGCGTAAGGCTTGTACCCCGCCTGCGGTGGCACATGCGCCAATGGTGATTAAATAACGGCTGTTACGGCGCACGTTTTGAATGCGTTCTTGTTCATCAGGAGTGGAAATACTGCCTTCAACAAAAGCAATATCGACTTGGGCATGTTCATTAATCGCGCCCGCTTCGACAAAATGTTGTACGTCAATCAGTTCCATAACATCTAATAAACCCTCGCCCAAATTTAAAAAGGCAAGCTGGCAGCCATCGCAAGAACTGAATTTATGCACGGCAACGCTGGGTTTTTGTATCGCTTTAATCATTAAATCCTCCTTTGGTAGGTTACAAGCTCTGTTATCGATTCACCTGTGCTGTAATCCTTGGATAAAGTATAATCACTTTAGCAACAAAATATGTAAAAACCTTTGACAGCTTGCTTTTTATCGGGATAATTCATCTTGCATTGATACGCCAAAATTCATTCACTTTAGGCTGTAAAATCCTACCGTACACACTGGACAGACTTCCATCACAATAGTTAAGCCTGCACACTTCAAAATACGTCAGTGACAAATTTGAAAGCTGGTGAACAGCTATTGGTAAGGCTAACGCAGAATTAGTGAGCAGGGGAGCAGATTCTTAAGCAAATAATCATGTCATTCTTCAAGGACATCCATAAAACGTGACATTGCAATGACACCTATTAGACCTACTGAAAAAGTCAATCGCATCATGATAGTCGATCGCTCAGAAGTGGCGCGTTCGATTATTTCGCATATTCTACAAAAAGAAATGCAAGATGCTTATATCGTCACCTGCGAGAGCGCGGAAGATGCGTTGGAACATTTGCAACGCGAAAAATTTGACTTAATTACCACCTCCTTATTTCTCTCCAAAAATCCCAACGAATTAGATGGGCTGGATTTGTGCCATAAAATCCGTGCCAGTGAAAAACAACATTTAACCCCCGTGATTGTGGTTTCCAGCGATGCTGACAGCCGTTTGCTGCGTGAAGGTTTTTCGGCGGGTGTCACCGATTATTTTAATAAATCTTTAGGTTATAAACGTTTAGTCGAATTTATCAAAGATGTTTCACAGCGTCATGCAGGGCTAGTGGGTCGGATTTTATATGTCGAAGACAGTCCCGTGACCGCACAGTCCACCCAAACGGTGATGGAACGCCACGGCTTGCATGTCACTCATGTTTCCAGTGCAGAAGAGGCGTTTAATTGCCTGAAAAATACCAGCAATGATGTGAATAATTGTGCGGAAAATGAAGGTTTCGACATCATCATCACCGACTTTTTCCTTGAAGGGCAGATGACAGGCGGTGATTTACTGTATGCCATTCGCACCCAGTTGCATTATTCGCGGCAAGAAATGCCCGTCTTGGTCATCACGGTCGAAGATAATAAAAATTGTCAGGCAGAAATTTTTCACGCAGGGGCGAATGATTTTGTCACCAAGCCTGTGATTGAGGAAGTATTAATTGCACGGATTAAATCTTTATTGCTGGTTAAGCATCAATACAATGTGTTGAAACGTTTTTCTCGAGAAATGCACCGCCTTGCTACCACAGATGGACTGACAGGCGTGCGCAACAAGCAATTCTTACTGGAAGAAAGTGAAACCTTTATCACCCGCAGCCCGCATGTGTGCTTGTTGATGATTGATATTGACCATTTTGAAATTATTAATGCAATGCAAGGTTATGTAGTCGGGGATCACATCTTGTTCCATGTTGGCAACTTGATGAACCAGTTCTTTGCTGATAAAAATGCAATTGCGTCGCGTTTTGTGGGCAAACGTTTTGCCGTATTATTAGGCGAATGTCCCTTAGACAAGGGCAAGAGCATTGCTGAAGAATTCCGTCAACAAATTATGCAGCTTAAACCCGATGGCGTGGATATTACCATCAGCGTTGGGCTAACGGCGGGTGACAATCGCTCCAATCTGGAAACGATGCTCACCGAGGCCGATAGTGCTTTGCATAATGCACAAATTCAAGGTTATAACCGTACCAGTCTCAGCATTACTTGCAAGGATGAGTCGCTGACTTAAGTCAGCATCTAGCAGGTTTTGAACACCTGCTAGTGCTTGTTATCAAAATGATATGAAAGCGCTTCAATGAGCAAGCGATTATCTTCAGCAGTTTCCCTTTGTGTCTTGGAAAGCATAACTATGAATAATTCTCTATTCATTGTGAGACGTTATTCGCCATTCTTTAAAATATCCTTCTGCATTTGATAATATACCCTAACGACAAGCTTATTATTTCATTACGAAACTTATAGAACCAATCTCGCCAGTCTTCAAAGCAAGGGCTTTTGTTTTTACAAAGCCACCCATGGTATTAAAAGACACTTAGCGATGGATAGTTTAGGCTTTCCCTTGTTCACGCACTGTACAAAAACCAATATCAGCGATGACGTAGGTTTGATTGAGATGTTCAAGCAGAATCTCGATTATTTCAGGGACAAACCGCTAAAGAATTAGAGAAGTTTTACCCTGAAATCAGGGATAAACTCCAATTTGAGCTATCAGCTAAACCCTGTAAAACAGGTTTTGTGCCAGTTAAGGCAAGGTGGGTAGTCGAACGTTCCAATGCTTGGGTAGAGAGATGTAAGTCGTTAGTTAAGAACTTTGAGCGCAGTCTTGAGAACGCTAATACCAAACTGTGCTTTATCAGGCTTATCATTAAACAACTCGCTTCTCTTTAATGATTCCAAATCGGTTCTATAAACTTTCTGGTTGCAGCTCAGAAAAGCTATAGCTGCCTTGAGGCAAGTCGAGTACAACACTAGATAAACCCTATGCCCAGAAAATCCCCTTGGTCTATCGACATGGTCTGGAAAACATCACGACATTGTCAAAGGCATTAATCTCCTAACGCTGTTATGGACGGATGGAGATAAACATGTTCCATGCGAGCATCGTATCTACGATAAAGCCCATGATAACTTAAGCAAGAATGACCACTTTGCAGCCTTAGTCAAATCTAACGTAATCACATTGCAATGGCTCTGCGGGCTTTCCTGTGCTTAAAAAACTATAGTTACACCACACAGGTGACAGTTGGTTTGAAGCTAAAATGCAGATTATATGTGATGCCATTAGACACTATCTTGTCTCTCCAAGATACAACCTAGTTTCAACTGCGTAACTCCTAAAGATAAAGAAAATAGCGTTTTTAGTTTTTAGCCCCCGTTAGGGGGTTGGGGGCGTAGTTAATGAATATTGCAGGCTTGCTTTACGAACCATTAATCGACGCATTCAACAAACTACGAATTTCTGCCAAAAACTGATTACGTTGATACGAACCTTTTTGGAAAATCTTTTTCACATTACCCGCCAAAGACAAGCGATCCGCGAGTGTAATATCTTTTGCAGTGAGCACCAAGACAGGAATATCAAGCCATTCAGGCTGTTTGCGCATTTGGCGCACAAATTCAAACCCATCCATTTCAGGCATCATCAAATCTAAAACCACCAAATCAGGGCGACGAGTTTGCATTAAATGCAATGCAGTGATGCCATTATTGGCTTGCTCGACTTGATAATTCATGTGGCTTAACATCCGAATCAACACTTCACGGGTCGCGTTGTCATCTTCCACCACCAAAATATTGCTGATTTTCTTGCCAATATGATGTTTTTGCAACACCGCCGCCAATTGTTCACGGCTGATCGGTTTGTTTAAATAATCGGTCGCGCCCAAAGAATAGCCCACGGTTTTTTCATCAACCATTGAGAGCACCAACACGGGAATTTCTGACAATTGAGGATCGGATTTAAGCCGAGACAACACCGTCCAACCATCCATTTCGGGCATCATCACATCAAGGGTAATCGCATCGGGTTTTAATTCTCGCGCCAAAGCCAAGCCTTTTTCGCCTGTGTTCGCCGTCTGCACTTCATACCCAATGCGTTCCAAATACGTTTTTAATAAAAAGCAGGCATCTGCATCATCATCAATCACCAAGACCAGCCCATTTTTCACCGCAGGCGCGGGCGACATACAGCTCAGGTCATGATTGCCAAACGCGCCATGATCCAAATATGCAGGCACGCGCACGGTAAAGGTCGTGCCCTCGCCATAGATACTATCAACGACAATCGTGCCGTGTAACATTTGCACAAATTGATAAGTAATCGCCAGCCCTAAACCCGTGCCGCCATATTTGCGCGTGGTCGAAGCATCGGCCTGCATAAAAATCTGAAACAGCTTTTCTTTTTGTTCTGGAGTAATGCCGATGCCATTGTCAGTGATTTTGAACTCAAGAATTTCACCAAATTCGGTGTATTCACGATTAACTTCAAACAAAATATGTCCATTTGATGTAAATTTAATCGCATTACTGAGCAAATTTAATAAAATCTGGCGTAACTTGGTGAAATCAGAATTAATGTCTCCCAAGCTTTGTGGAAGAATGCTTTTAAAGGTATTGTTTTTCTTACTGAGCAAAGGCGTTGCGGTGTCAAACACTTCGTCCAACAGCATTTTTAGCGGGAAGGTTTCACAATAAACTTCCATTTTGCCCGCTTCAATTTTAGAAATATCCAAAATATCATTGATTAAACCGAGCAAATGTCGCCCTGCGGCAATGATTTTGTGAAAATCAGGAATATAATCAATATGTCCCAAATCTTGCGCCTGCTCTTCCAGCATTTCGCTGTAGCCTAAAATCGCATTTAAAGGCGTGCGTAATTCGTGGCTCATGTTGGCGAGAAATTGGCTTTTGGCAACATTGGCATCTTCTGCCATTTGTTTGGCACGATTTAAGGTCAGCTCGGCGCGTTTTTGCTCGGTAATATCGATAATAAAACCTTCAATAAATTGCAATTCGTGCAGTTCATTGAAAACTCCTTGTCCTTGTTCAAAGACCCATTTTTCTTGGTGAGAGCGGCTTAAAATACGATAACTGTATTTATAGGGCTGTTTGTGTTGCAGCGCGTGCTCTAAGACTTCAAAGAAGGGTTGACGGTCTTGCGGGTGAATAATATCGATAAACTGCGTAAGTTTATGATTATCAGTAAATTCAACGGGTAAATAACCTGTTAAATCAATGCAACCTTCGCTGACAAATAACATCTGACGCTTTTCGTCGACCGTGCTGCGATACACCATGCCGGGTAAATTACTCATCAAAGTTGCCAACATGCGCTGATTTTCATAAATGGCTTTTTGTGCTTGTTTTTGTTCAGTAATATCTAAACACGCCCCGATAAAACCGACAAATTCGCCGCTGACATCCAGCCGCGCTATGCTGGTTTCGGTGAGCCAACGATATTCGCCATCAGCCCGTTTGAAACGGTATTGCAGGGTAAAATCGTGATGATTTTCAAGAGCAGTGCGGTAACGTGCACTGTAAATGGCGGCATCTTCAGGATGAATGCTTTTTAAGCGATCATGTTCCAGCTCTTGCGCCAAAGAGTGCCCGGTGAAATTTAACCAAGTTTCATTAAATAAAGTATTGTTGCCCGTGGTGTCACTCATCCACAGCATGACGGGGGCGCGATTCACAAAATTATTAAATTCGAGTTCTTGCCGATAAATCTGTTGTTCGGCTTGTTTGCGGTCGCTGATGTCGGTGCACGCGCCGATAAATCCTCGAAACTCACCGAGTTCGTCAAATTGGGCGCGGGCTGTTTCAGCAAGCCAGCGATATTCGCCATCTTTGCGTCGTGCGCGATAACTCATTTGAAAATCGTTCTGATTGACAAAAAAAGCTTCGGTATAAATTTCTAAGCAGTGATCAAAATCGTCGGGGTGAATGCTGTTCGTCCATTGCTGGCTGAAGTTTTCGGCGGCGATGTTGCCGACAAAATCGAGCCATGTTTGATTCAGCAGCACGCATTCGCCTTTAAAATCTGTCATCCACAACATCACAGGGGCATTGTTTGCGAAGTCCTGTAGGGCTTGTTCACGGGCTTGGAGCAACAACAATTGTTGTTGTAAATTCCGTGTTTTTGCAGCACGTTGCAGCAGGATTATGACATAGCACAGTAATAAACCTGCCACCACCCAACCGCCCGAAATGATCATCTACACTGTCCTCTGTCTTTGGTGAAATTATTATTTTCATAAATACTTACTGAAGCCCCCAACCCCCTAAAGGGGCTAAGTATTAAAGATTTTGTCTTTAAAGTCCCCTTTAGGGGATTTAGGGGCTTGTGTTAATGTTTAGCCCCCTTCAGGGGATTGGGGGCGCATTAAATTTCAATACTGTAACTGCTGTTGTTGCAAAACTTTAATCTGATCGCGCACTTGTGCCGCTTGTTCAAATTCTAAATTCTTGGCATGTTGATACATTTGTTGCTGCAACTGCTGAATTTTTTTCGCCAATTGTTGCGGAGAAAGCACTTTATACTGTGCGGCTTGCTCAGAAACCTGCAAAGTTTGCGCCGTTGTCTGCGCCTCACTCATCATGCTTTCTAAAACATCCGTAATTGCTTTATGCACGCCGCGCGGTGTAATTCCATGCTCTTGATTATAAGCGACTTGTTTGACACGGCGGCGGTCAGTTTCTGCAATCGCACGTTGCATCGAATTGGTAATTCTGTCGGCGTATAAAATCGCTTTGCCGTGCAAATGGCGTGCAGCGCGTCCAATAGTTTGAATCAAAGCACGCTCGGAACGTAAAAAGCCTTCTTTGTCCGCATCAAAAATCGCGACCAGAGAAACTTCAGGAATATCCAAGCCTTCGCGTAGTAAGTTAATTCCGACCAGCACATCAAAAATCCCCAGCCGCAAATCCCGAATAATTTCCATGCGTTCCACGGTGTCGATATCCGAGTGCAAATAACGCACTTTCACCTGATGTTCGCTAAGGTAATCGGTTAAATCTTCTGCCATGCGCTTGGTCAAAGTGGTGATTAATACGCGCTGTTGCAACTTCACCCGCAGATGAATTTCTGAAAGCACATCATCGACTTGGATGCTGACGGGACGAATCATGATTTCAGGATCGATTAAACCCGTGGGACGCACCACTTGTTCCACCACTTGCTGGGCGTGTTGCTGTTCATAATCGGCGGGCGTGGCAGACACGAAAATTATTTGCGGGGCAAGGCGTTCAAATTCTTCAAAGCGCAACGGACGATTGTCCAAAGCGGAGGGCAATCTAAACCCATAATTCACCAGCGTTTCTTTACGCGAACGGTCTCCGCGATACATCCCGCCCAATTGCGGAATAGTGACGTGACTTTCATCCACAATTAACAAAGCATTTTCGGGCAAATAATCGAATAAAGTCGGCGGTGGCTCGCCGGGATTGCGTTGTGACAAATAGCGCGAATAATTTTCGATGCCGCCGCAATAGCCAATTTCATTAATCATTTCAATGTCGTATAAAGTACGCTGTTCTAAACGTTGCGCTTCGACTAATTTGTTTTCGGCACGTAAGCTGTCTAAACGGCTGCGTAATTCTTCTTTAATGCGGTCAATGGCTTGCAATAATACCGCGCGCGGCGTGACATAGTGTGTCTTAGGATACAAAGTGATACGCGGCACGGTGCGCAAAATTTGCCCGGTCAGCGGGTCGAAATAGCGCAGGGCTTCGATTTCATCATCAAATAATTCGACCCGCACCGCGTCGCGCTCGGATTCTGCGGGATAAATTTCAATAATTTCCCCACGCACCCGATATGTGCCGCGCTCAATCACCAAATCGTTGCGGGTGTATTGCAGTTCTGCCAAACGCCGCAGAATAAAACGCTGATCAACTTTTTCGCCACGTACTAAATGCAGCAGCATTTGTAAATACCATTCGGGATCGCCTAAACCATAAATTGCGGACACGGTGGCAACGACAATCGCGTCAGGGCGTTCGAGCATGGCTTTGGTGGCAGACAGTCGCATTTGTTCGATGTGTTCATTCACCGAGGCATCTTTAGCGATATACGTATCTGAGGCGGGCACGTAGGCTTCGGGCTGGTAATAATCGTAATACGACACGAAATATTCAACCGCATTGTGCGGAAAGAAACTTTTCATCTCGCCATATAATTGTGCGGCAAGGGTTTTATTCGGGGCAAGCACCAAGGTTGTGCGTTGCACTTGTTGAATCACGTTAGCAATGGTGAAAGTTTTTCCCGAACCTGTGACCCCTAATAAAGTTTGATAGCGGTCGCCGCGTGCTAAGCCTTTGCATAGATTAAGAATTGCATCAGGTTGGTCGCCGTCGGGCTGATAATCGGAGTGAAGTTTGAATGTATCAGACATGAATTTTCTAGGCTGTGCGTTTACAATAGAGCAGTAAGATTCTTACCTACATACTAGCAGTTATAAGGAAACCCGTGTGAATATCGAACTTTCTCAACGTGTACAATCAATTAAGCCTTCTCCCACCTTAGCTGTGACTGCTCGTGCAGCCGCGCTGAAAGCCGCAGGACATGACATTATTGGCTTGGGTGCTGGCGAACCTGACTTTGATACCCCGCAATATATTAAAGATGCTGCAATTGCGGCAATGAACAAGGGTTTTACCAAGTATACCCCTGTTGGCGGGACGGCTTCTTTCAAGCAAGCTATTATCGACAAGTTTGCAGGCGAAAATCAATTACAATACACGCCTAAGCAAATTCTGGTTTCTTGTGGCGGTAAGCATAGCTTTTTCAACTTGGCTCAAGCTTTGTTGAACAAGGGCGATGAAGTGATTATTCCTGCGCCTTATTGGGTTTCTTATCCTGATATGGTGTTGTTGGCAGATGCCACGCCTGTGATTTTGGAAGGGACTTTTGAACAAGGTTTCAAAATCACCCCTGAACAATTAGACAAGGCGATTACGCCTAAAACCAAGCTGTTTGTCATCAACAGCCCTTCTAATCCCACGGGCGTGAATTACACCAACGATGAATTAATCGCGTTGGCAAATGTGTTGTTAAAGCATCCGCAGGTGTTGGTGGCAACGGATGACATGTACGAGCACATTTTGTGGGAAGGTCGTCCTTTCAAGAATATTTTGAATCTGTGCCCCGCTTTGTATGAACGTACCATCGTGTTAAATGGTGTGTCTAAAGCTTATGCGATGACGGGCTGGCGGATTGGTTATGCGGCGGGTCCTGAAAAGTTAATTCAGGCGATGGATAATATCCAATCACAAAGCACTTCAAACCCCACTTCTATCGCACAATATGCCGCAGAAGCTGCATTGAAAGGCGATCAAACTTTCATCAGCGAAATGGTGGGGATTTTCAAATCTCGTCATGATTTCGTGCATGATGCTTTGAAGCAAATCAAGGGTGTGCGCGTGTTGCCTGCACAAGGCACGTTCTACATTTTCCCCAACATGCAAGAAGCGATTAAGAACTTGGGCATGAAGAATGATTTGGAACTGGGTGAACATTTAATCGAAAAAGCAGGGGTTGCGTTAGTGCCCGGTTCTGCTTTCGGTTCTGAAGGTCACATGCGGATTTCTTTTGCTACTAGCATGGAAAACTTGCAAAAAGCGATGGAAAGATTGCAGAAGGCTTTGGGTTAGTTTTTGCCTTTAAGTTGATTTAGACCTGCTAGTTTTTTGAAACCTAGCAGGTCTTTTCCTAATAAAACAATACTGAGAAATAACTGATGAATTCTGAACTCGTTAAAAAAGCATTTAATACAAATAATATTTTATTATTCATAATATTAAGTGGTACATTCATTTTTGGTTATAAACAACAAGCAGCCGAAATGGGATTGTTTATTGTTGCTGGGGCAATTAGTTTGGCATTTGCGAATATTTCAAAGATTCAGCGATTTAAAGGAGCTGGTTTTGAAGCAGAAATGAGAGAATTAAAACACGAAGTACAACAAACGGTTGATGATGCTAATATCACAATTAATAATCTCAAAGAAATGGCAAAGCCTCTTATTATTTCGTCACTAATTCAACTTAATTATGCAGGGCGATTCGCTGGTATGACGGATGCAGTCAAAAAGCAAGAATTGAGGGATGATTTAGAAAAATTAGCAAACACTTTGAAATTATCGTCAGATACTGACATTCAGAAAGTTTTTAAAGAATATTTAAGTTCCACTGCTTGGGATCATCTAGGTCGTATAGGAGAAAAGCTTGGTTTTGAGAAGAGCAAATCCATAGAACTACTCAATTTACCGCTTGATGAGTTTGTGAGTAAATCTGTTACAAGCAAAGAGATACGTGATGCATTATCAGGTAGTGAATTTGATGACATTCGTGAAGAGATTGAGCCCTTAATAGAAGACTATGAATATTATCTCAAAGAACATAAGTTCCGTAGACCTGAATTGTGGAAATAATGTTTTTTTGATTCCTCGTTCCCAAACTCTGTTTGGGAACACCAGCCAGTCAAGCTCCGCTTAACGATTCAGCAAACCTGAAACCTCATTCAACAAATGACGAGATAATACACTCAGCATTGAGGCTATTGTTTCTCGTGATACCCTTCAAAGATTTTTCCGAGTGAAAGCGTTTATGCCTCATAATTTACTTATTCCAGAATGGATTAAAGAGCTTTCGGAATTTGATGACACGCCCTAGTTATTTAAATCTTTGACGCAGCCCTCCCCTAAAAAGGGTTAAACACTAAATAATTGCGTTTCATTTTTAAAGTCGCCTTTTAGGGGATTTAAGAGCTTGCTTTAATCTTTTAGAGGGTTGGGGGCGCAGTTAAGATTAACAGCTAGAAAACGTGAGAAAAATCAGAAAACAAACAAATAACCCCCAATTTTCTTGGAATTCTCAACCTTGCAAATTCCTCAATTCTTCTATAGTGTGATCCCGCAAATTACACAAACTGTGTTTTTTTCAAAATTCCCCGCTTAAACCGCCCCTACTGCTTGTATTTCCGCTTTCAGCGCATACATTTCACGGCGTATATTGACGACGATAGGTAATAACAATGAGCGCAACAGACGTACTCAGCCAAACTGCTAAATTGGATGCTAGTTTATTAGAAGCTTTCCCCAACTCTCGAAAAATTTATGTGACGGGAAGCCGCCCCGATATTCGCGTTCCAATGCGTGAAATTAGCCTGAGCGAAACCCACATCAGCGGCGGCGTAGAAGTCAACGCGCCTGTGACGGTGTACGACACCACAGGCATGTATAACGATCAAAATGTCGAAATTGATATTCAGCAAGGTTTACCGCTGGTACGTTCTGCTTGGGTTGAAGAACGGGGCGACACTGAAGTCTTAAGCAGTTTTTCCTCAGAATACGGGCGTGACCGCCTTAGTGATCCAAAATTAGCGGGAGTACGTTTTCCCCATGTGCGCCAACCGCGTCGCGCAAAAGCAGGTAAAAATGTCACGCAACTGCATTATGCGCGTCAAGGTATTATTACCCCTGAAATGGAATATATCGCCATTCGGGAAAACCAACGTTTACAAGAAGTCACCGAAGCGCATTTGTTAGTGCAGCACAAAGGCGAATCTTTCGGGGCGAATATTCCTAAATTAATCACCCCCGAATTTGTGCGCGAAGAAATTGCTCGCGGTCGTGCGATTATTCCCGCAAATATCAATCACCCCGAAGTTGAACCGATGATTATCGGACGCAATTTTTTAGTGAAAATTAATGCGAATATTGGCAATTCTGCGACAACCTCATCAATTGCAGAAGAAGTGGAAAAAATGGTGTGGTCGATTCGCTGGGGCGGCGACACGGTGATGGATTTGTCCACGGGCAAACATATTCATGAAACCCGTGAATGGATTATTCGTAACTCGCCCGTGCCGATTGGCACCGTGCCGATTTACCAAGCCTTGGAAAAGGTCGATGGCAAGGCGGAAGACCTGACTTGGGAATTATTCCGCGACACGCTAATTGAGCAAGCCGAGCAAGGCGTTGATTATTTTACCATTCACTCGGGCGTGCGTTTGGCGCATGTGCCTTTAACTGCCAATCGCACCACAGGCATTGTGTCGCGCGGCGGTTCAATCATGGCGAAATGGTGTTTAGCGCATCATCAAGAAAATTTCTTGTACACCCATTTTGAAGACATTTGCGAAATCATGAAAGCTTATGATGTGTCGTTCTCTTTGGGCGATGGTTTGCGTCCTGGTTCAATTGCCGATGCCAATGATGCGGCACAATTTGCAGAATTGGAAACCTTGGGCGAATTGACCAAAATCGCGTGGAAACATGATGTGCAGGTGATGATTGAAGGGCCGGGACATGTGCCGATGCAAATGATTCAAGAAAACATGACCAAGCAATTAGCCTGTTGCGATGAAGCTCCGTTTTACACTTTGGGACCTTTAACCACGGATATTGCGCCCGGTTATGATCACATCACTTCAGGCATTGGCGCGGCGATGATTGGCTGGTTTGGCTGCGCGATGCTGTGTTATGTCACCCCAAAAGAGCACTTAGGTTTGCCCAATAAGCACGATGTGCGTGAAGGTATTGTGACTTATAAAATTGCAGCCCACGCCGCTGATTTGGCAAAAGGACATCCTGCAGCACAAATTCGCGACAATGCTTTGTCAAAAGCGCGTTTTGAATTCCGTTGGGAAGACCAATTTAATTTAGGTCTAGACCCCTTACGGGCGCGTGAATTTCATGATGCGACCCTGCCCAAAGAATCAGCCAAAGTGGCACATTTTTGTTCGATGTGCGGCCCGCATTTCTGCTCAATGAAAATCACCCAAGATGTGCGGGATTATGCCAAGCAAAAAGGCATTGAACAGCTTGAAATTGCGGTGGAGTCAGGGATGCAAGAAAAGGCAGTTGAATTTAAGCAACAAGGTGCACAGGTTTATCATAAGGTTTAGGTTTTAGCCTCCCCCTTTGAAAAAGGGGGAATGAGGGGATGGCTGCGTCAAAGAGAATAAAGATTATATACAATAGATAGTTAGTGAACTATTACCCTTAACTATTTGATTCCATTTATAACAAATGATTGGTGGCTTTGTAAAAGCAAAACCCTTTACTCTGACGATTGGCGAGACAGGTATTCTTCACCGCTTGGGAATCTAGCATAATCAGGCTTGTCCATTTAGGTTTTTTTGAATATTCTCTGAGGGTCTCATGTAAGCGAGACATCAGTTTATCGATGATGCCTAAAGCTCTCCATTGTTTGTAATGCCAGTACACGCTTGAATAGGGTGGGAAGTCTTTTATCTCGTTCCAACGCTGGAGAGTTGGAACGAGATAAAAAGGGGAAGAAAAAGCGTAATCTTAAAGCCCTAAGTCCGATATTCCGCATTAATCTTGACGTAATCGTATGAAAAATCACAAGTCCACACATCTTCTATGACATCGCCGCGCGCCAACAACACGCGAATCGTGATTTCTTTTTCCGACATCACCGCTTGTCCTTGGGCTTCAGTGTAACTTGGCGCACGTCCACCATTTTCCACAATGCAAACCTCGCCCAAATAAATCTTAATTTTATCCAAATCCAGATTGTTTAAGCCCGCCCGTCCCACCGCCGCTAAAATCCGTCCCCAATTGGCATCGCTGGCAAAAAACGCGGTTTTGACCAAAGGAGAATGGGCGATAGTGTACGCCACGTCTAAACATTCTTGAGCATTTGCACCTTGTTCAACGCGCACGGTGATAAATTTGGTTGCGCCTTCGCCATCACGCACAATCGCTTGTGCCAAAGCAATGCAAACCTCGGTGATTAAATCGCGCAGTTGCAAATAACGTTCATCCGCCCTGCTCACGGTCAACATGCCTTTACCCGTCGCGACCAGCACGCAAGAATCATTGGTTGAGGTGTCGCCGTCGATAGTGACGCGGTTAAAACTGCGATTTGCTGCATAATGCAGGCATTCTTGCAATAAACTTTGCGGGACTGACGCATCAGTCGCGATAAAGCCCAGCATGGTTGCCATGTCGGGGCGAATCATGCCCGCGCCTTTAGAAATCCCTGTCACCGTGACCAGATGCCCGCCAATTTCCGCTTGACGAGAAACCAGTTTGGGCACGGTGTCGGTGGTCATAATCGCCCGCGCTGCCTTGTCCCAATTGTCAGCGGAAAGATTTTGAAAGGCGATAGGAATCGCTTTGCAGATTTTTTCCACAGGCAAAGAAACCCCAATCACACCCGTTGAAAATGGCAGCACCGCTTCTGAAGTGCAAGACGCTTGGGCGGCAACCGAAGCGCAACTGCTGAGTGCGTCTTGTAAACCTTGTGCGCCCGTGCCTGCATTGGCATTGCCTGAATTAATCAGCAAAAAACGCGGTGCAGTATTGTGTAAATGTTGCTTGCTCAAAGTCACAGGCGCGGCACAAAACGCATTTTGCGTAAACACGGCGGCGGTGCTGCTGTTGGGCGCGATTTCAAATAAAGTCAAATCATCACGCACCGCTTGTTTAATTTGCGCACAGGTCGTCCCGATACGAATGCCCGCCACCGCATGAAATGCTAACACTGGTTCTGACATGCAAAGCTCCTTATTGGCGAATGTGTCCATTGCCGAGTACGATGAATTTTTGTGAGGTGAGTCCTTCCAAACCCACAGGGCCGCGTGCATGGAATTTATCGGTGCTGATGCCGATTTCCGCGCCTAAACCATATTCAAAACCATCTGCCAAGCGGGTTGAAGCATTGACCATCACCGAGCTGGAATCGACTTCTTGCAAGAAACGCATTCCACGATCCCAATCTTCCGTAATAATACTTTCGGTGTGTTGCGAACTGTGGGTGCGAATATGCGCAATCGCTTCGTCAATATTTTCCACAATCTTAATTGACAAAATCGGGGCTAAATATTCCGTGTCCCAATCGGCAGCATTGGCGGCGGTGATATTGGGCAGAATTTTCAAAGTTTCCGCACAGCCGCGTAATTCCACCCCTGTGGCATGATATTTTTCTGCCAAAATTGGCAAAATTTGGGCGGCAATGCCTTTGGCAACCAATAAAGTTTCCATCGTATTGCAAGTGCCATAACGCTGAGTTTTGGCATTGTAAGCCACTTGTAAGGCTTTGTTTAAATCGGCTTTGTCGTCGATATACACATGGCAAATTCCATCTAAATGTTTAATCACAGGCACGCGCGCTTCTTGGCTGATGCGCTCAATCAAACTTTTGCCGCCGCGTGGAATAATCACATCGACGTATTTGCTCATGCGAATCAACTCGCCCACGGCAGCGCGGTCTGTAGTTTCAATCACTTGTACGGCGGTGGCGGGTAAACCTGCTTTTTCTAAACCTGCGGCGATACATTTCGCAATCGCTTGGTTGGATTGAATCGCTTCTGAGCCGCCGCGTAAAATCGTGGCATTGCCTGATTTCAAACACAGACTTGCGGCATCGATGGTGACATTGGGGCGGGCTTCGTAAATAATCCCGACCACGCCCAAAGGCACGCGCATTTTGCCGACTTGAAAACCTGCGGGGCGGTAATGTAAATCACTGATGCAGCCAATTGGGTCAGGCAAGGCAATCACTTGGCGCAAGCCTTCAATCATGCCAGCGATGCCTTTTTCATTCAAAGTGAGGCGATCTAACATCGCGGATTCTAAGCCGTTGGCTTTGCCTTGGGCTAAATCTTGGGCGTTGGCGGCGAGTAATTCGGGTTGATGTGCTTCTAATTCATCGGCAATGGCTGCCAGAGCTGCGTTTTTAACTTGGGTGTTGCTGCGCCCTAAAATCGTGGCAGCATCACGGGCATTTTTGCCAATTTGGAGCATGTATTCTGCAATATTCATTAGTTGTCTCTAAATAGTGCGTGTTTTGGAAGTATCATTAGCATATAGCATATTTAAGACAAGTAAGTATATCGGACTACGGCGGGTTTGCATGGATTTCTTGGCTAACTTGGGTAAAACACGCTATTTCACGCAAGGATTTTCAATTTAGCTCATCCCCTTTTTCAAAAGCATCGGCATCTACACAAGAAAGTTCCCCGAAAAAGAGAATGAAATATCCCCAAACTCATCTAACGGGAAGATGTCTTTTTCATCCTAGGAGTTACGCAGTTGGCGCAAAAGTAGCATCGAAAAGGGAATGAATCCGAAACGATGTGACGAATACGATTATATAAACTTTTTGGTTGCAGCTCAGAAAAGCTATAGCTGCCTTGAGGCAAGTC
>JAQTYU010000008.1 GCA_028688145.1 Thiotrichaceae bacterium
GAAGTCATCGTTTAGTTCCAAGGAGACGTTCCTCTGCCACGAGTTTGCTCCTATATGCTAAACAGAGTAAGAAATCTTGCTTTTAGTCCTTAACTTAATGGCTGTGAAACAGAGTTTGGGAACGAGAAATCTTCCAATAATGCAGATTGTACCGCCAAATCTAAACCATTGGTTGGCTCATCCATTAACAAAAAATACGGGCGACGTACCAAAGCACGCGCCACCCGAACCCGTTGCTGCTGTCCGCCCGAAAGTGACCAATAGTTGCGTTGTGCAAAAGCAGTTAAATTCAATTGTTGCAGCGCAAAATTTAATGCGGCTTCGCGTTCCGTTTTATGGGTTTCAATGCCCACCAAACCAAGGCTCACAAATTCGCGCACCGAAGTTGCCAAGGAGGGATTGAAACTGCATTGTTGCGGCACAAACCCAATCCGCGCCCGTGAACGTAACACGGGATGCAAATGATACGCGCCGTGTTGGGCAGGAATTAAACCCAGCAGGCAATTCAAAAAACTGGTTTTTCCCATGCCGTTACTGCCCAGCAAAAACCAAAACTCGCCCGCGTGCACTTCAAAACTGACATTTTCTAAAATCACGCGCTTGCCATACGCAAGACTTAAGTTTTCAACCTGCAATAAAGGTATTTGATTTTCCTGATGAATTGCAGGTTTCCCACCCTGTTCCACAGGGAAAATATTTTTAGCGGACACTAAGGACTGCCACCACTCTTTGAACATTGTGATCAACCAATTTGAAATAATCTGTGACTGGCGGTAAAGATTCAACTTGATGCGCCATTTTTGCAATTTTTGCCCCCGTTTGTTCGGCGACAAAACGCGCATGACTGGGATCATAATACGGTGTGGTTAAAATTAACTTAACTTTCTCTGCCCGCATTTTTTCTACCACTTCGCCCAGATGTTTGGTGGTGGGCGCAATGCCCGGTTTGGGTTCTAAATGTTCAATCACTTTAATTCCAAAACGTGCGGTAAAATAAACCCATAAATCATGGTCATCGACTGCTAAAGTGCCGTAAAATGGCAGCATGATGCCAAACCAACCCGCCAATAAATTTTCTTGTCCTTGGCTTTTTAGAAACTCGGCTAAAGTGCCGCGTTCAAATAATAAAGCTAATTTGGGTAAATCTTCAGGTTTATACAGAGCAGCCAATTTTTCGCCCAATAAACTGCTCGCCATGTGTTTGGCAAATTGCTGATAATGCTGATTAAAATATTCTGCTTCACTGGGGCGCAAACTGCTTAAGCGATCCCGAATTGCCGCCGCTGTACTCAAACCATTTAAAGGGTCTAGTAAATAATGAGGATTTCCAAAGGGATGGACATCACCCATTGAACGATCTACCACTTCGGTCGGCACTTCACGCGGGGTGATGTAGCCCGAAATATCCAAATATCCTGCTTCATTGGGCAAAATTTTGGGATTTTGCGCGTTGTTCAGCAGCAAAGGCGCGTAACCGACTTCCATTTCTAAACCTATTTGCACATATAAATCAGCTTGATTTAACGCTTTGATAAAACTGGGTTTTGCTTCAATATAATGCGGGTCTTCTGTGCCTTTTGCCAACACCGTGAGGCTAATTTTATCACCGCCCACGGCTTGCACTAAACTGCCTAAATCGGGATTGCTGGCGACCACTTGCAGCGGGGCGGCTTGTGCCACATTCAGTAAACTGCTGATTAATAAACTGAGCCATAATAGGCTTTTTAAATTCATTGCTGAAAACTCCTTGTGATGTTTAACTGCGCCCCTAAATCCCCTAAAGGGGACTTTAACGATAAGAAAATATTTATGTTTAATCTTTAGCCCCCTTTAGGGGGTTGGGGGCTTTCTTTATGGGATTTTTTTAGTAACGATGCGCAGGATGCTTACCAAACAAGAACTCGACATTCAGCCAAACCGCTTGCGCTTTTTTGTCCAAGTGATCCGCATCGTCATAATTGTATTGTAAACGTATCCGAGAAAATTCTGAGGGATAATACGCCAATAAAGGCGAAATGCGTTGCCGATTATTGCGCAATGGATCGTTAGCTCTGCCGCCATCGCCTAAACTTTCGCCACTGCCGCCGACTTTTTCATAGCGCAAACCTGCCGCCCATTGCGGTTTGAAGCCGACTAAAGCCTGTGTATAAAATCCCCAATCTTTTAAAGTGCTTGCGTCTGCCACGACAGCATCGCCATCACGCACCGCATCCACGCCATAATTGCGACGCATCACTTCGGTTTCCCAACTTACGAAAGGATAGCCACGGAAATTATTTTCAGGTCGCCATTTCACTACTAAATCCGCGCCATAAAGTTGCGTGCTGGTATTCATGCCGCCGCGATTTGCACCCCATAACGCCGACACGCCAAATTTTGCCGAGGTTTGCGGGCTGAAATCCCAGCCATTTTCCAAGCGCGCTAAATACAATAAACCCGAGCCGCGCACTTCCCGATTATCCACCGTGGGGCGTTGTCCGATGCTGCTATTATTTTCGCCATGTTCGGAAGAATTCCCTAAGAAACTGCTGGCAGTGCTGCTATTGGGATTTTGGGCACTGAAATAAAACGCGGAATACCAAGGCGTGGGCGCAACCCAACTGAGCCGCGCCCCGCTGCTGCGTAAGCCTTCGCCGCCTAATAAACGGGTGTTCACAATCGATTGATCAACCCATTGCCAAGCGTGCGGATGGGTGGGATTCATGCGTCCAAATTCGGTTAAAAAATAGCCGCCTTTGACTTGTAAGCCGTAGGGCAAGCGCGTCGTGCTCGCGAAGGCTTCTTCTAATTCTACGCCGTCCTCACGCATTAATAAGTGTGCTTCGCCTTGTAAATACGGGTCGATTGCGCCTGTTAAGCTGAGTTCTGCCTGTTGCAAAGTAAAGCCGCATTTATTGGGATCATGTCCGCCGCCTTGCAAAGTGCTTAAAGTGCTGTCGTTGACATTGGCACAACCCGCGCTAAGCATGGTGTCGAGTGAAACATCAATCAGGCGAATTTGCCCTGTGTTGCCGAGCGGCTGTGACCATAAACTGCTTTTTGACGCGCTCGCACTTGACGTTGCATTGATACGAGGCGCATTCACAGATTCTGCAACCGCTTGATCTAAAGCAGAACTAGAAGCACGGGAAACTTGTGGCGTGGTGGTTTTTGGTGGGAGTGCAGGTTTTGCGGCAACAGTTTCTTTAGGCGGTATTTTTTCTAAAGCTTGTAAACGTTGTTCGAGACGGTCTAATTGTTGTTGTTTTTCAAGCATACCGCGCCGTAATTCTTGTAATTGTTTTTTTAGGTTGACGACATCATCAGCGGCAAAAGCGGGCAAGGCTAATAAGGCAGTTATGCCAAAAGTGAGGGTTTTTCTTAACATTTCAGGATGTTCCTAAGATTTTGTAAAGACTCAAGGCTACAAAATGATATGTTATATTGTAACAATAGTAGCGTCAAACTTAACTGCGTGCCCAAGCCTCTAAAAAGGCTTTTTAAAGATTGAATAATGGGTTATGCCTAGCTCTATTCAGGGTCTTAAGGACGCAGTTAAAAACTACCCCAACAACTTTTCTAAAATACGTTCATAGATTAACGATAAATTATCTAAATCTTGCACCGCAACCGCTTCATTGACTTTGTGAATCGTGGCATTTAACACGCCCAATTCCAAAACCTGTGCGCCCGTGGGTGCAATAAAACGCCCGTCAGAAGTGCCGCCGCTGGTGGATAATTCGGTTTCAACGCCACAGATTTCTTGAATAGCTTGTTGGGTTGCGCTTAATAATTCGCCGTTAGCAGTCAAAAAAGCTTCGCCAGAATTGACCCATTTCAACTGATATTTTAAGCCTGCGGTTTCTAAAATTTTCGCCACCCGTTCCTGCAATTCTGGCTTGGTCACGGCGGTGCTATGGCGGAAGTTAAATACCACATCCAGCGTTTGTGGAATCACGTTAGTTGCGCCCATGCCCGCGTGAATATTGGAAATTTGAAAAGTGGTGGGCGGGAAAAATTCATTACCATTGTCCCAAACTTCATCGCACAAAGCTTGCAACGCGGGGGCAAAACGGTGAATCGGATTGTCTGCCAAATGCGGATAGGCGACATGTCCTTGCACGCCCTCGATAGTTAAATAGCCCGTCAACGAGCCGCGCCGCCCATTTTTCACCGTGTCGCCTAATAGTTTACCGCTGGTGGGTTCGCCGACTAAACACCAGTTCATTTTTTCATGACGCGCTTCTAAATGTTCCACCACTTTCACCGTGCCATTAATCGATGGCCCTTCTTCATCGCTGGTGATTAATAAGGCGATTGAACCTTTAGGCTGCGGATGCTTGGCAAGAAAACGTTCACAGGCAGTGACAAAGGCTGCAATCCCGCCTTTCATATCCGCAGCACCGCGCCCGTATAACATGCCGTGCTCATCAATCGTCGGGGTGAAGGGCGGATATTTCCACGCGCTGACATCGCCCGTGGGCACAACATCGGTATGTCCTGCAAACACAAATAAGGGCGCAGCATCGCCAAAACGCGCCCACAAATTATCCACATCGGCAAAGCGTAAAGGCTCAATCTTAAAACCTAAAGGGCG
The DNA here is from genome assembly GCA_028688145.1 of Thiotrichaceae bacterium. Lineage (GTDB taxonomy): Bacteria > Pseudomonadota > Gammaproteobacteria > Beggiatoales > Beggiatoaceae > JAQTYU01. The sequence goes on from JAQTYU010000008.1 coordinate 4,577, forward strand.
CAAACGTTCCGCAAGCAGCGGTTGACAGCCCGCATCGTCAGGGGTGAGAGAAGCGCGTTGTAATAAATCAAGGGTCAGGGCAAGCGTTGGGGACATGATTATTTTGGAGTCGTGCATTTTAAGAATAGGAAATGAAAACGCCCCCAAACTCTTATTAAATGAAGAGCATGGGGGCGTGTTTAAACCACGCGCTTATTTGGCGGCGGGTTTGTCTTCAGTTTTGGCTTCAGCAGGTTTAGCTTCGGCTTTCACGTCAGGTTTAGCTGCATCCGTAGCAGCTTGTGCGGCATCTTTCTTGGCATCAGGTGCAGTGACTTCGGCTTTGTCATCAAACTTTTTCAAAATTTCAATTTTTGCCGTTTTCTTCAAGCCTTCCAGATAAGTTTGCATTTGACCGGCTTGCATCATAGTCTTGATTTGCTCTTTCACGCTTTCAAAAGTGGGCGCGGCGACATCACGTAAATCTTCTAACAGAATAACGTGGAAACCGAATTCAGTTTTCACAGGCTTCTGGGTGATTTTGCCTTTTTCCAAATGTAATAAAGCATCGGCAAAATCTGCAACCACTTGGTTTTTGCGCACCCAGCCTAAATCCCCACCATTTTTGGCAGAGGCGGCATCCGTGGATTTGGTTTTAGCCAATTCGTCAAAAGCCTTGCCCTTGCCTAATTCTTCAATCACGGCTTTGGCTTCGTCTTCAGTCTTCAGCAAAATGTGTTTTGCTTTGAATTCTTTAGGCTTGCTTGCAGTGAGGCGGTCATATTCCTGTTTCAAAGTCGCTTCGGTGGGCGCGTGCTTTTCAAGATACAGATTCAGCGCGGTGGCAGCCAACAAGTTGCTACGCACTTCTTCTAATTTGCGGGCAAAAGAAGGTTCTTTATCCAGCTTTTGTGACATCGCATCTTGCAAGGCTAATTCACGCTCCACCAAATTATCGATCAAGGTTTTGGTATCGATTTCGGCAGGATTACGATTTTGTTCTGACAAAGTTTTCAGGTAATTATCATAATCTTGTTCGCTGATAACTTTACCGTTAATGATGGCAACAGGCTTGCTGTCTGCGGCATAAGCGGCACTGATCACGGCACAAGATAATAAACAACTACGCATCAAAGGCTTTAACATATACGGTGTTCCTTGGTTGTAGAAAATAGGTTTAATCGAAAAACTGCGCCCCCAACCCCCTAAAGGGGGCTAAATACAAATAATTATTTATATTTTAAGTCCCCTTTAGGGGATTTAGGGGCTTGTGTTAATGTTTAGCCCCCTTAATTAGAGAACTGGGGGCTTTTTCGCAAATTCATCAGGTGTACAGGCTTTAATACTCAGCGCGTGAATTTCCGTATTCATCAAACTGTTTAAAGTGTTATACACCAAACGCTGACGTTGTAGCAGCGTTTTGCCGATAAAGTGGGCACTGACAATCACAAGGGCGAAATGTCCTCCCCCGGCGGCTGCGCCCGCATGTCCTCTATGTTGTGCACTGTCATCACGTAATTCAAGATGGCTGGGTTCAAGAACGGCTAATTGCGCCTTAATCAACGCGAGGCGGTCGATACTCATTACGGTAAAGTCTTGCGGAAAGGTTTCACTGTGACTCGAGCATAAACCCCAGCTTCTGCATACGGGTCGGCTTCAGCCCACGCCTTTGCAGCTTCTAAGGTACTGAATTCAGCAACGATTAAGCTGCCTGTGAAACCAGCATTGCCGGGATCGGGTGAGTCTACCGCAGGGTGAGGGCCTGCTAAAATCAAGCGTCCTTCATCTTTCAAAACATTGAGACGTGCCACATGGGCGGGACGAATTTCAAGACGGGTTTCTAAACTGTTCGGGGTGTCTTCCCCAAAAATTGCGTATAGCATGAGTTCACATTTCCTTGCAAAGTTTAATGTTTCAATCCACACCCGACCTCATCCGTTGGGTGAAACCCGCCGACGGATAGAGGTCGATGGATTGTTTCTCCTCGTGAACGAGGAGCTTAGCGTAAAGAATAACGATACTGGCGTATCATTGTCAAAAAAGTTCCCCTAAAGAAAGAGGGAGGTTTCAAACCCGCAAGCAAATCTGATGAAAAACCTACGTTAAGCAGCAGGCGCGTTAGACAAATGATTTGTGACCAAAGCTAAAAAAATGTAAATATCTAGCATATCACGCGGCTGCATATCGACTAATTCTTGTTTGAGATACTGCGAAAACGCTAACAACTGTTGATAAGTGTGCCAGTTGGGTTTTTTATCATAATGCAGTTCAAATAAACACCAATCGGCGGCAGTGCTGACCACACGCGGATTGCACAACATCGCGCTGTGGGGCGCACTCACAAAAAGGAAATACGTTGCCAATTGCCAATTCAGGGCATTGAATTGGGCAAGACAGGCGGCAAATTGTTCAAACAAATGTTCTTCGGTGTCGCGCCCAAACAGCAATTCATACAAACTTTTGGCGAATAAAGCTTGATTCTTGGGGTTTGCCAAAGCTTGCGCGAGATGTTGATAAACCTCAGATTTTAATAAACGGGTGCGGCTTAACACTTCCAAAGCGCGAATGCTAATTTCTGCATAGGCTTCGCCTTGCAGCAATTGGGTGAACACCACATGGTTTAGCACGCCTTGCAAATAATGATGCGCCTGTAACTCGGGAAAGCGGTGTTGTGCGATGTAATCATCTGCATAAAAACCTTCTTCAAAATGACTGAGCAAGATTTCTGTGAGTTCTGACACACCGCGATAACGCACTTTTTCCCCAATGGCAATCGGGCGCAAATGGTCTAACAACGGATGTGCGCCAGCCTCGGGAGTGAGTTTCAACAAGGACGAATTTTCAAGCTTAAGTCGTTTAATCCCCACACTGACGAAAAATACTCGTAGGCGTTGGTCAAATGTGCATTCCACAATTTTCCCAATGCCCCATTCAGGACGTTTAGGATGGCGCACGCGATCGCCTTCGTGAAACTGTGGAATCAGGGCTTGTTCGTGGGCAAGATCATAATAAGCACTGGCAACGATTTGATCATACATCGCTTCTAAGGCAGGATTAACCCCCCGTAAACCTGCAACCACTTTCTCTGTCCAGGTTAAATATTCTAAGCGACGTTGAAAAGACCAATTATGCGGTGGGGAATGTTGCACATCGCGCACATTACAAATTTTATCTGCCAATTTGATTAAGCGGGCGCGGGTGGATTTGTGGGGCGCGTGTTCGATTTGTAAACGCTTGCGTTGCACTTTTGACAATTTTTTGTCATCAGTGACTTCTTGCACGACACCCAAAATTTCCTCACCAAACAGTTCGCGAAGTTCATCGGGGGTGGTGGCGGTGTCTTCCAAGGTGTCGTGCAGCAGTGCGCCGATTAAGGTGATAATGTCATCAACACCGCCGACTTGTTTTAATAAATCAGCGACTTGAATCGGGTGATTGATGTAAGGCGAGGCTTCTTTGTCTTTGCGGCGTTGATCGCGGTGTTTGTCTGCCGCAAAACGCAGGGCTTTTAAAAACAAGCCCATGTCATGGTTTATCACGGTTTCTTTCCGCATCTCAGGCTTGATTGTGAGGATTTTCAGGTTTTGTAGGTAATTCGGCTTCTTCAGCGACGATGTATTTCATCATGTAAAAGCCTTGGGCTAACACGAAGATAAAAGTAAAACCCATCATGCCAAACAGTTTAAAATTAACCCAAACATCTGTGGGATAATTGAAGGCAATGTATAAGTTTAAAGCACCCATCGCAATAAAAAAGCCAATCCATGCCAGATTCAAATGTCCCCAAATCTTGTTATCGGTGAGTTGAATATTGGCTTCCATCATACGTTGTACCAAGGTTTTTTCCCCGACAAACTGGCTGATGAGAAAGGCGATTGCAAACGCCCATTCAACCACGGTGGGCTTCCATTTGATGAAAGTTTCATCGTGCAGTAATAAGGTAATGCTGCCCAAAACCATAATCGACACCAGCGTGACCAAGTGCATGGTTTCCACACGGCGATGTTTTAGCCAGAACGCGCCGACTTGTACCACGGATGAAATCATGGCGACGACGGTGGCGACGTAAATATCAAAGGTTTTGTAGGCGATAAAAAACAGTAAAATCGGGAAAAAATCGTAAAGAAATTTCATAGTGTGCTCAAAGCTTGCAGCCCAGTTGGGATAACTTTCTCGTTATAATATACGCGAATTTGGAAAATGCGAAATTCTGCCGCTAAAATTGTGGGGCGAAGGGGGTGTGTGTTGGGATTTGCACAAGCAACTGCAAAGGTTTCGCAATATTAATCCGTTATTATAGATCAAAAATATCAGTCTAAGCCTTACTGCAATTAACAAACCTCTTTAGTAGCGTAGGGTGTATAAGGCGTAGCCGCCATACACCTTTTATCTCGTTCCAACGCTCCAGCGGCAAGGATTTTACAGGCTTATTTTAGATAAAAAACATTTAGATTTAAATAGTTACATCAGTTTAAATTTTTAGCAGCCTGCGATAAACGCGCCGCTGGAGCGACGCAATAGGCATTCCCACGCGGGAGCGTGGGAACGAGATAAATTTTAAGTCCCCTTTAGGGAATTTAGGGGCTTGTTTTAGTCTTTAGCCCCCTTTAGGGGGTTGGGGCGCAGTTAAACTTAATCATTATCACTACTCCGAGAGCATCATCATGAGCTTAGTTCGCGTTGCCGCCACACAATTTGCCTGTAGTTGGGATATTCCTGCCAATTTGGACAGAGCGGAATCTTTTGTGCGCCAAGCCGCACAACAAGGTGCGCAGATTATTTTGTTACAAGAATTATTTGAAACGCCTTATTTCTGCACCGACCAAAAACAATCTTTGTTTGCGTTAGCGAAGCCTGTGGAAAATAATCCCATGCTACAACGCTTTAGTGCTTTAGCCAAAGAATTGGCGGTGGTGTTGCCGATTAGCTTTTTCGAGCGTGAACAATGCGCCCATTACAATTCAATTATCGTGTTTGATGCCGATGGTGCAACGCTTGGGGTGTATCGTAAAAGTCATATTCCTGATGGTCCTGGTTATCAAGAGAAATATTATTTTAATGGCGGCGATACGGGTTTTAAAGTGTGGAAAACCCGTTATGCGAATATTGGGATTGGGATTTGTTGGGATCAATGGTTTCCTGAAACCGCGCGGGCAATGGCTTTGCAAGGAGCTGAATTGTTATTTTATCCCACGGCGATTGGTTCAGAGCCACAAGATTCCAGCATTGATTCCAGCGGACATTGGCAACGGGTAATGCAAGGTCATGCGGGCGCAAATTTAATGCCTGTGATTGCATCGAATCGCATTGGGCGTGAAGAGGGTGATTGTTGCGGGATTACTTTCTATGGCAGTTCTTTTATTGCAGATGCCACGGGTAAAATCATTCGTGAAGCGGGGCGCGATGAAGAAGCGATTTTAACCGCTGAATTTGATTTGGCTAAATTACGCGCCCAACGCGCTTCATGGGGTTTGTTCCGTGATCGTCGTCCTGATTTATACGGCAGTTTGTTGACTTTGGACGGTTCAACCCGTGTGAAGGGATAAGTTTAAAAATGGTAGGGTGGGCATTGCCCACTCTAGGCATCGATGATTCAAATGTGAAGTTAATTGCTAACCCGCGTATAAGTTCCCTGCAATTCCCCACCCATTCCGCAATAACTGCTGTGACCACCGCTTTCAGAGACAACGACCTTATTTTTCTCAAAGCGAAAACTCACCACGGCATCATCTAATACATGCAATTTAGCACTGCCATTTTTCAACTCACCCTCGGCACTGAAATCACAAGTCCATCGCCCGCCCTCTCCTGCACCCGACATCGCAACCGCGATAGTATTCGCATCCAAGGCTTCAACCAATAATTCCATGTTCTTTCCATAGCTATAGTTACCCGCGACTTTGCCCGCCGCCGAAGTTTTGAATTCTGGCGAGGCTCGGAAGGCTAATGTAACAATTCGTTTTTGGTATAACTCTTTCAAACAAGTGGCATTCGTTGCCGCACAATCCATCGTACGTTTATCCAGCCAAGCGGTTTGTGTCGCACGTAATTGCTTAAGCTCCGCAGGGCTGAGCGTACTTGTTAATTTTCTATAATATTCCCCGAGTCGGCTGTCCAACTGGCTTAATTCTGTGTGGTCACACAAAAAATGTTCTAATTCGGTTTTCGCCTTTTGACAATCAAAACTTGCGGCAGCAACGCCACCACTCAGCGCAAACGTACTCAGCAATAAACTGATTTTCCACATAAATTAAACTCCTGTCTGAACCACCATATTAAAAAATAATAGCCAACGTAGCCCGTATGTAGCAAAGAGGAATATGGGCTATTTAAATTTTAACTGCGCCCCCAACCCCCTAAAGGGGGCTAAAGATACAAAATTGATTATTTTAAGTCTCTTTTAAAGAATTTAGGGGCTGGTTTTAATCTTTAGCCCCCTTTAGGGGTTGGGGGCGCAGTCGAATGTAACTAAGCCGCCATACCCGAATGTCGCAACAAAGCATCAATATTGGGTTCTCTGCCACGAAATGCCACAAATAACTGCATGGGATGTGCCGAGCCGCCTTTTTCTAAAACCGAATGCAGGAATTGCAACCCCGTGGCTCGGTCGAAAATGCCGTGTTCTTCAAATTTGGAAAACGCATCCGCCGACAATACTTCCGCCCATTTATAGCTGTAATACCCAGCGGCATAACCGCCCGCAAAAACATGTCCAAAACTGTGTTGGAAACGGTTAAAGCCCCGTGCATGAGCCGCTTTGACTAAGGCTGCCTTCTTTTGAGGGTTTAGCTGATAACTCAAATTGGAGTTTATCCCTGATTTCAGGGTAAAACTTCTCTAATTCTTTAGCGGTTTGTCCCTGAAATAATCGAGGGGCTGCTTGAACATCTCAATCAAACCTACGTCATCACTAATATTGGCTTTTGTACAGTGCGTGAACAAGGGAAAGCCTAAACTTATCCACCGCTAATAGCCCCATGTCTGAGGACAAGTTTGTTTTTTCTTGGGTAATAATTCATTTAACAATATTTCAACGATTGCCCACTCTGCATCGGTCAGACTACTGGAATAAGGACTCATTTTATCTCGCTTTGATTCTCTATCCCTCATCTTTTACATCTTACACAAGACTTCAAATCGGTTCTATAGAATCCAGTTTAAGTGTCTTGTAATATATAAGGTGAATAAAAGCAAATCCACAAAAGCTATTGAAGGATAAAACATGCAATCTAATCTAGAGTGTGTCATCAAATAGAGATAGAGGGGTATTAAGCCAAAAGAATGAGAATAGAAGCCACGTAAATACCACTCAAGAAATGGGCTGAGCATTTATCATATCGAGTGGCTATCGCTCTGCTTTAACTTACAAAAGAAGTTCTCTATTAAATGACGTTCCTTGTAAAGCTCTTTATCATAATAACACAGGGAATGTGCCTATAGCGCAGTTGGCTATCAGTGATACGGGCGGTGTTATTCATCCTAATTTCAACTGCGTAACTCCTATACTGATAGAAAAAATTAAAAATCGATCTATCTTGAGGATTCGGGATATTCAACTAGTTTGAAGAGACCATATTCTTTACATAAAGTTTTTTCAATGAAATTGTAAATTGCTTTAATATCGAGGTTATATTATGGACTGAGCGTATCTTGAACGATATGTACGATCTGGACACGCAATTCTCTTGGAATTATGTCATAGACATACACATCTGGTATTTCTCCTCGTTCACGACGTTGGCTTTTAGAGAAAAGATCAACTATTCCCATAATGTCTCCAGTAATAAATAAAATGTAAAAGTTGGTAGCAAATGTAGAATGTATAAACGCAATATTATATACCCTACTAAAAGCCAAATAAATATTCTAGGCTTCTAATATCTAGGATGTTTTTGAAGTTCTGCCGTGAAATAAATGTGTTACAACAATCATCTACTTCACAAAAAATTCATATTAGACTTATGGTGAGAAAGCTTGTTGAGAACTCTCTAATATCACTCTTTGATTGTTGAGGGCGCAATAATTTCAAAGTAATTCAACAATGTTTTCTGCAATATCCGATTATTATTATCATCGCTGACCATAAATAAAAACTGTCCTTGATGATGACTTAAGCCTTCAAAATTATCGATATGCCAGCCTTGTGCACTGTTAAAAATCGCGATGTCTTGTACAGGATTTTCCCCTTCGTCACAGTCAACACAATGTTTTAACCATACTTGGCGCAGGCTGATAATCAGCGGCAATATCGGCGAAACATAAGCGCGTTCCATCACCAACAGCGAACCATCTGCCAAGGCTTCCATCGCCACCACTGCACTGTTTGGGGCGGTGTGCCGTGGAAATTGCCATTGCTGTCCGTCCAGAGAAAACACGGTAATTTTATCTTGAGGCAAATTTTTCAGCGGATATTCAGGCGCGGTTAAAATGCCGAATTCTGGATGTAAAGTGACAGACTCTAACATCTTGTTATTATTGACATACAACTTAGAGTTTTGCAGGGGTTCGGGCAAAGTATATTCATCCAGTTGCACGCCATCAGGACGCACCCGCGTAATTTTAGGCTTGCGTTCAAATGAAATAATCAATTCACTGTCGCCCTTGATGCCGTTGTCGCCATTCAGCAAACTCAAGCCTTCGGAATCATTGCCGTTTTTGGGCAATTTTTTACCTTGGCTGTCAGTGAGCGCGTAAGCATTGAGCACTTCCACATCTTTCAAAACATGGTCTTGAATAATCGGACGCAGGTGAAATAAATTTCCCGTGTCCGAAATCGCATACAAAATCTGTTCATCTTCATCCCACGCCAAACCCGACAAGGACGCGGTTTCTATCCCATTCACCACAGGATGATTGATTTGCAACGCGCCCCGTAGGCGTAGTTGCATAAAACTGTCGCCCACTGCGTGCTTATCCCCCAAATTAAACGGCTCGGCGGCAAAGGCACAGCCCATCAAACTGCTTAAAACACAGGCAAGGATTGTTTTCATTTATTTAACCAATTGGTTTAAATCGAAAATAGGCATCAGGATGGCGAGCACAATACTCAAAACCACGCCGCCCATGGTTAAAATCAGCAAAGGTTCAAACAAGCCCAATAATACGCCGATTAAAGCTTCTAATTCGCGTTCTTGAGTAATTGCAGCACGTTCTAACATTTGTTCTAAATTGCCGCTCGCCTCGCCACTGGCGACCAAATGCACCACCATCGGCGGGAATAAGCCACTTTGCGCCAAGGCAGTGTGTAAACTCGTACCTTCACGAACTTTTTCTGTCGCCGCCACCACGGCGGAGCGCATGTAACGGTTGCCAATCACTTGGCTGGTAATTGATAAAGCTTCCAACGCAGGCACGCCGCTCGCCACTAAAATGCTTAACGTGCGGGTGAAACGCGCGACATTGCTGCCACGTTCCAAGCGTCCAATCAAGGGCAAGGTTAATAAAAATCGATGCGCCCAAGATTCTACGTTTGGATAACGCAATAAATAACGCGCCCCAAAAATCATCATCACCAACACCGCAAGCAAGGCAAGCCCCCATTCACGCAAAAAGTCGCTCACCGCGATTAAGCTGCGGGTTAATAAAGGTAATTCTTGTTTGATATTGGCGAAGACTTGCACCACTTGCGGCACCACGTAAGCGAGTAATCCCACCACCACCAGCACCGCAACCCCTGTGAGTAGCGCGGGATAGAATAAAGCGAGTAGCGTTTTTTGACGGATGTATTGACGATTTTCGGTGTAATCGGCAAGGCGTTCGAGCACGATGTCTAAATGCCCCGATTGTTCGCCCGCTGCCACGGTGGCGCAGAATAAATCGGCAAACACGCTGGGAAATTCACGCAAACCATCTGCCAAACTGTGCCCTTCCAAGACACGCGAGCGCACGGCAAGCAACATGCTTTTTAAACGAGGTTTTTCGGTTTGTTGAGAAACTGCCAGTAAGGCTTCTTCAAGGGCAAGACCTGCACGCACTAAAGTTGCCAGTTGGCGAGTGAGCAGGGCTAAATCGGTGGCACTGATGGGGACACGGCGGCGACGGCGTTGGCTGGTGGCGCGAATAACTTCTTCGAGGCTTAACGGGGTTAAACCTTGTTCGCGTAATTGCTGGCGAATCTGGCGTGCAGTATCGCCTTCTAAAACGCCTTTACGGGTGCGTCCCGTTTTGTCGAGGGCAACATATTCAAAGGCAGGCATCGCAGTATTAAAAAATTCCTGAAAAATCAGCTTCTATTTTAACGAATTTAATCCGTGCGTGCTGTATTTATCGAAATTTTGGGAAGTGCTTGGGGGAGTCTCACAACTTACAGACGACTCCCACCTATCGCCTGTAAGTTTTAGAAATTAGCAGAGCTGTTCATGTTCATAAGCTCCGCTGGATTTAGTGAGGGATAACATTGGTGGCTTGCAAACCGTTTTTACCAGGCTTTGCGCTAAATTCCACTTCTTGCCCTTGGGTTAAGGCTTTGGGAGTGTTTTTGTTGCTGACTTGAATGGTGCTGAAATGTACAAACACTTCATCGCCATTTTGTGCGGTGATAAAGCCGAAACCGCTTTGCTTGTCGAACCACTTGACAATACCCTTGCTTAAACCTTTGTGTTCGCTCATGGAAACGTTTTGATTATCGCCCCCTGCCTGAGCTGCAAAAGGCATACTACATAATAAGATACTGGTTAAGGTCATTCCGAATACGATTTTGTTCATGTTGGTTCTCCGTTTGTCACTGTGTATCAGGCTATACAAGTGTTATTTCATAATTGAGTTATAGGGGAGATAACAAAAACCGTACCAACTTCCAATATATTGCTTAATAGCATGATTAATCGTTGTTTTATGATAAAGTCGCTCAATTTTGAGGGAAAATATTCCCAATAATAAAAATGTCAGACTGTCATTTTTTCGCCGTTATCATTGACTATTCTTCATTAATCCACAATAAAAACAATGACTAATATCCTATCCACTTATATGGATTAGTTCGATACAGACACGGCAATTGAATGATAAAAATGCGAAAAAATGGGGGATTTTTACCATAGAGTTAGTATGTATAGCAAAGGAACAGGGTATTTTTGCGATGAAAGGATTATTTTTGCTCTGAAAAAGAAAAATCCCCTTGCGGGGATTGAAATAAGACCTGAGAATTTAAAATAAAAAATTAACGCAAACCTGCAATTGCGCCCCCATCAACCGCAATCGCACTGCCTGTGATGTAGGAAGCACAATCGGAACACAGGAAACCCACCAGCGTTCCCAATTCTCTGGGTTGACCATAACGCCCCGCAGGAATTTTGGAAAAATCTTGGCTCATTTCTTCTTGCAAAGTCGCGCCGCGCTTGCCTGCGCTGATGCGCACTAAATCCATAATGCGGTCGGTGTTGAGTTTACCGGGCATCACGCAATTCACGGTTACGCTATCGTGGGCAATTTCCACGGATAAACTTTTAGCGAAGGCATGTAAGCTGGTGCGGGCAACATTAGAAAGCACCAAACTCGGCACAGGCTGCACGGCGGCGGAAGAGGTAATATAAACAATGCGTCCCCATTTTTTGCCACGCATGGCGGGCACTAAACTCAAGGTCAGGTCGATAAAAGATAAGCAATTATTTTGCATGGCTTGTTGATATTGAGCGGCTTCAAATTGGGTTGCTGTGCCCGGTGCTGGGCCGCCTGAACTACAGACTAAAATATCAATTGATCCGAATTTTTCTTGGGTGGCTTTGACGAAAGCGGTGGCTTGTGCTGCATCGTTATAGTCGGCAACCATGCCAAACACCTGTTCGGGATTGCTGGCGCGTTCTTTTAAACGTTGTACGGCGGCTTCAACTTTTGCCGCATTGCGTGAGCAAATCGCGACTTTCGCGCCTTCTTGCAATAAAACTTCCGCACTGGCAAAGCCTAAACCTGAAGATGCGCCCGTTAATAATGCAACTTTATTTTTAATGCCTAAATCCATAATAACCTCCTTTTGAGATGAAGTTAGCGGCAGAGCACGCTATTCAAAGCATAGTCTTATGATGTGATTCTGTATTGTTTAAACACACAAAAAAGTATAAACAACATGTGAGCGCATTAGAAGCGGTAAGTAGCCCGTATGAAGCCTAGAAATGTGGGGAAATTTAAATTTTTTTGTCTCGTTCCAACGCTCCAGCGTTGGAATGACTACCTCGTCGCTCCAGCGGCGAGGATTTTACAAGCTTCTGCCATACAAGGAGAGCCTTATCGATTCAACTGCGTCATGCCTAGAGTTATCACCTTGCAGGGTGGAATACGCTACGCTATTCCACCCTACTACGACTTAAAACTGCTTTAATCTTTATCTTTAGCCCCCTTTAGGGGGTTGGGGGCGCAGTGAAACAGTTTTAGTTTTTTCAAGACAGATAAATCCACTTTAAGCAAGATTCAGGGACATGTTAAGATAAAGCAGTTGTATCAATTGCAAGCGTTTGTTGTTCATATATTAAAAATAATCATCCGAAGGAGAACCCCCATGACTTATAACACGCTGTTAGTCGAAACTCACAATCACGTCGGTTTAATTCGTTTTAACCGCCCTCAAGCTCTGAACGCACTTTCACCCGAACTGATGGATGAATTGACGCTGGTGCTTGATGGTTTTGAAGCGGACAGTAATATTCACGCCATTGTAATCACAGGCAGTGAAAAAGCCTTTGCAGCAGGCGCAGATATTAAGGCAATGCAAGCCTATTCCTACATGGATGCGTACAAAGCTAATTTCATCACCAGCAATTGGGAACGCATTACCCGCTGTCGTAAACCTGTGATTGCAGCGGTGTCGGGGGTTGCCTTGGGCGGCGGTTGCGAAGTTGCGATGATGTGTGATTTTATTATTGCAGCGGATAATGCGCGTTTTGGGCAGCCTGAAATTAAGCTCGGCATCATTCCCGGCGCGGGCGGCACGCAACGTTTAACCCGTTTGATTGGCAAATCCAAAGCCATGGATATGTGTTTAACAGGGCGCATGATGGATGTGCACGAAGCGGAACGGGCGGGCTTGGTGAGTCGGATTGTGCCCGTGGCAGATTTATTAAACGAAGCTTTGAAAATCGCCGCAGAGATTGCGAATTATTCGCAACCCGTAGTGATGATGGCAAAAGAATGCGTAAATCGTAGTTATGAAAGCAGTTTGGCGGAAGGCTTGTTATTTGAACGCCGTACTTTTCATTCCGTGTTTGCCACCGAAGACCAGAAAGAAGGCATGGGCGCATTTATCGAAAAACGTACGCCTGAATTTAAACATCGTTAGTTTTTAAATTAGAGCTGACAGGTTTTTAAAAGCTGTCAGCTCTTAAATCTGCCTGATGCCCCATTTTAAAACTCCCGCCCCAATCTCCCCAGCACGTTATAATATTTCGATTTAGCATTTCAGAGTTTATTACACCATGAAAAATATAGGTTTATGTGGCAGTCATCGCACAGGAAAAACGACTTTAGCAATGGCATTGGCGGAGCGCAGTGGAAAAGCCGTGTTAAAAACCCAAACCAGTGCCGTGTTTGCAGCGCATGGTTTAGACCCCGCGCAAGAGATGGATTTTAAAACACGCTTATGGATTCAAGGACATATCTTAGCGGATGCGCAGAATTTATGGGAAAATCAAAGCCAAACTTTCATTGCAGATCGCACGCCTTTAGACATGCTTGCTTATACTTTGGCAGATATTCAGGGCACGACTGAGGTCGATCATGCAGCGTTACAGGCGTATAGTGCGCGTTGTTTTGCACTCAGCAATCAGTTTTTTCCGCACATTGTGATTTTGCCGCCTGCGATTCCTTTGGTGCATGAAGCGGGAAAAGCGGCGTTAAATCCCGCGTATATCGAACATTTGCATTGTGTGATGTTAGGTTTAGCACATGAAGAAACTTTGAAAAGTCGTGTGCTAGTGATGCCGCGTGCGGTGCTTGACTTGGATGCGCGGGTGGCGCAGGTTTTGCAGAATTTCGCGGATTAAGAAGTCTAGGTCTTTATTTTACAAAGTATAATACCCTTTGTTATATTAGATTATGCTAATATTCAAACACAGTGCTTATTTTAAGGAATTAAGAATGAAAATTATTTCAGGTCAAGAAGCTCAAAAATTGGTTTCAGAACAAGCCGCTCAAGTGGTGGATGTGCGTTCTCCGCTGGAATATCAGCAAGGCGCAATCCCAGGGGCTGTGAATGTCCCTTTACAAATTATAGAAAAGTGCTTAGATATATTGGATAAGCAACGCCCTGTATTAGTGTACTGTGCCAGCGGGATGCGTAGCGAACAAGCTAAAAACGTGTTAAATACACTGGGGTTTAAAGCCGTCTATAATGTAGGTAGTCGTGAAAATTACTTACGTTGCTAAAAGGCGCGCGCGGTTATAGCCAAAGGAAATATCATGGGAAGGGGATGGATTTGGGGCGTGCTGTGCCTCTGTTCGCAATTTGTATTTGCGGCGGAGTCAGTGATTATTTTTAAACAAGAATCCGCAGTTCCCCAAGAACTGAGCCTTTCTCAGCTACAACAGCGTATTCCCAGCATAGAATTAACCACAGCCGAGCCACATACTGCGAATCGTTTGCAGCAGTATCGTGGCTTTAGTTTTAATAAATTACTGGATGAAATTTATGGCGAACATTGGCGCGACAGTGAAGAATTGATTTTTCACTGCCTTGATGGGTTTCAAGCCATGATTCCTGTCAGTCATTTTCGTAAATATAATACGGTGTTGGCGTATGCGATGCCTGACCGCGCACTGTTTAAATTAAACAGCGAGGTTGCTTATAAGAAAGAAATCGAGCTTGCGCCGTTTTATTTGGTGTGGGACACCGAAAAAAATCTGGAAGCACGTAAGCTTGACATTAATTTCTGGCCTTATCAGGTCAACAGTATTGAATTGGTGCGTCACACCGAAAATTCTCGCACTCACCCGCCCAAATCCAGTTCAGAAACCGTGCTGCGTGGTTTTGAAGCAGTGCGTCAGCATTGTTTACCCTGTCATAGTTTGAATGGGGAAGGTGGCGGTAAAGCGCCCGAATTCAATTATCCTGTCAATATCACCGAATATTTTCGCGAAGAATGGTTAAAGCAGTGGATTGATGATCCTGCCAAATTGCGTTGGAATGTGAAAATGCCACCCTTGCGAGCGAATCTCGAAAATCGTCCACAACTGATTGAAGATATTGTGGAATATTTGAAATTCATGCGGAATTTTAAGCAGAAGCCCTAGGACGTGTCATCAAATGGAGATAGAGGGGTATTAAGCCAAAAGAATGAGAATAGAAGCCAAGTAAATACCACTCAAGAAATGGGCTGAGCATTTATCATATCGAGTCGCTATGCCTCTGTATTGTTTTAACTTACAAAAGAAGTTCTCTATCAAATGACGTTCCTTGTAAAGCTCTTTATCATATTCATTCTCCGAGTCAGACCCTAACACCTTGAATATGTTCTCCCAAATCCCTCTTTTAGACCAACGAGTGAAACGGGTGTGCACCACACGAAAATCCCCAAAACGTTCAGGTAAGTCTCTCCAAATACACCTTGCGATTTGAGTAGTTGTGTGGTCATAACAAATAGAACAAGAAAGTAAGGTATATGGCGGCTATGCCTTATACACCCTGTGCTGACTAGTCTTCCCCACCCACAAAATCGTAAAAACCATGTGACTCAGCAGTTAATAAATTAATCGGTAATTGCTCACCACAGAAGTAAAGCTCTAAAAACTTAAATGAGGTTTTGTCATCTGTGGTAAACAATACAAATCCAATCACGCTCTCTAATTGTGCATGTCTAGCATAAGCAAAATAATCATGTTTCAATTTTCCTGTGTACAAGTCTCCTAGATGGATTTTGCTAAAATCTGTGTATCCACCCACACAAAATTCTTGAGAATGCGGATCGGTAACATGTCTACCACAACTAAAAGTTCGTCCTGTTACCACTAATCGTTCAAGCAAAATTTCTGATTTATCCTGACCAAAGACACTACTAAAAATACATGAAAGCGCATCGCGTTCTAATCTAGTTAATTCACCAATATTCAAGAAAGTACCTCCATTATTTATTACCGTACTTTTGGAATAAAGCCCAGAAGTACACAGTGGAATGCAGGTTTAGGATTTGCTTTGTTGGATTAATCGTCAAACTGTGTGAGCAAACTATGTACTTCGGAATTTCGGAGATGTCTGGCAAATATCTCAACTCCATGAACAAGTATTTCTGCATCTATTGCAAATATTCGTTCCACCTTAAAAAACTCCCACATTAGCTAATCTCCATCCGCTGTAGAATACGTTATCGTTTTCTGTTTTCCTAAAGCTGTAGCGAGCGCGAGTGCTTCTTCACCAGATATTGCATCAATCAAAACTATTGACTCTTCCCATAGATTATTTTCACAAAACTTACGATTTCTTAGTGAACGGAAAAGAAGTGAAGCAGCGTAAAGATTATTTTTGGAAACGATGGTCATTGAGTAATTTCTATGCTTTTTTTGCCACATTATCCATAGTTCAATAAGATTTTTTATGGAATGCGGGTTTAGGATACGTGAATTTGCAAATCCCCCCGCATTACGCGGTGCTTCATGCGAGCTACGTTCGCTCTTCTAAATAGTTGAGGTCAAACCAAACATCAAAATGAATATCAATACACAACTCTCCTAATGTTGACATAAGTTGATAATCAAGCAATGGTCCACCATTTCCTGTTGCTGATTCCCAAAAACAAAAAATGCTAATATCATATCCTTGCTCACGCAGCAGTTTAAGATTGTGTTTTTTGTTATTTATCATTTTGATTAGAATATCAATATGATACCTTACATCACGAGAGTATATGACATCTAACGTCTTTAAAAACCATCCCCCAGTTTTAGTAAAATGACCCTTTCTAAGAAAATCTCCCTTTTTTTGGGAATATGTAGGTTCTATTCCAAGTAACTCAGTAATTGCATTAGCTTCAAGCTCGTCATGGTAAATACACAACGTTGCATAAGTTCTTGTACAGCTTGGGTAGTCATGAAAGTACGTTCTTTTCATTTAAAATTCCTATCACGCTTCATCACTCAACTATAGCACTCAACCCCACTTTTTAAAGCCCTTACTGATTTTATAAGTATAAACAGCTCAAACCCAAGCACACACAACCCCACGCGACTTTCCCCACAGCCTGACAATTGTGAGGTTTGCGACAATTTTATAAAAATAATATCTTTATAAATCAATTAATTATTCATTGGCATACCCCTTGCTTTAGCGGTTGAAAACCCTGTATTTGTCCCGTGACCCCATAAAGAGGAAGTTCCATGAGTGATTTAGGCTTAAGTATTGCTGAAGGCGAACCTCTGTTAGATACGCCATTTGCCAAAGAAATGATCAAACAAATGCGTGCCTTAGACAGCTATGGCATGTATGAATCTTGGTCAAGTGCTCGTATTCTTGCCCCTTTAGTGTTGACTAAAGAACGCAAGCAAGAAATTCCTGTGATTGGCGATCCTGACGAAGTCACCATGTCCCGCGTCAAAGCCTATTACAACGCCTTAGCTACCTTGATTGAAGCACAATGTAGTTTGATGGCAATCCCCATGATCAACTTGACCCACGAAGGTTTCGGGCGTGCAGTGATCACTGTCGGCAAATTAGTCGTGTTAGACAAGACCTTACGTGACGTGCATCGTTTTGGTTTCAAAACTTTGGAAGGCATGATCGAAGAAGCACAAAAAATGATTGATGCTGCCACCGATCGCGCTAAGAAATATCCAGAAGTCGCAGAGCTGTAAGTGTGAGGAAGAGTTAGATGAGCGAAGAAGACATCAAAGCTTTAGAAAAAGAACTAGCCAAGCGTAAGCGAATTGCAACGGAATGGTCATCACAACTGCATGATTTAATTGAAGACCGCTTACCTGCGGCTTTTGAAGAAATATTGCCATTGGCCCAGTCCACCTATGAAGCCTGTCAAAGTTGGTCTGAGGTCAACAAGAAATTAAAGGCTGCACAGAAGTAATTTTTAAAGATTCAGTGAGGGTTCAACATGTCTAATATTACTGGGATAACACGCGGCGGCTCTGAATGGGTTCCCGCTTTCGTGACCGAATTAAATCAAGCGACCTGTATCGGTTGCGGACGTTGTTATAAAGTTTGCCCCCGTAGTGTGTTTGAATTGGTCGATCGCTCTGAAGTGATGGGTGATGATGACGACAGTTATGACGAAGATGATGACAATATGATGGTGATGGCAATTTCCAATGCACTCGACTGCATCGGTTGCCAAGCCTGCGCTAAAGTCTGTCCTAAGAATTGTCACACCCATTCGCCCCAACCTGTTGCGGCTTAAGGCTGAGACTGTAAGGAGATTTCCATGCCCAAACCACAAAAGCATGTTTTCGTTTGTACGCAAGGTCGTCCACCCGGACATCCACGCGGTGCATGTAGTCAACATGGCTGCATGGGTGTGATGGACGAATTCATCCAAGAATTACAAAAACGTAATTTGTTGGATCGGATTGCAGTCACGAATACGGGTTGTTTAGGGCCTTGTCAGTTTGGTGCAAACGTTCTGGTTTACCCCGATGGGGTCATGTATGGCAAAGTCACCCGCGAAGATGTCAAAGCAATCTTTGATGAACATTTGCTGGGTGATAAAGTCGTCGAACGTTTATTAGTGCCCGCTGAGGTTTGGGGCTAATGAGCTTACAACAACTGTTCTCCGACGAAGGCGTGTTATTTGGGCGAGATATTGACCCAGAAGTGAATGTCTATTTGCAACAAGCCGTACACGCCACAGGGGAAGCTGATCTCCCCAAAGCCGAAGAACTGTTGTGGTCTGCACAACGTCTTAAGCCTGAACAGCTTGAAGTGTATATCGCGCTGTACAAGTTTTATTTTTACAAAGGTCGCCTAGCTGATGCAGAACGTGTCGCCCGTTTGGGGCTGGAAATGTCTGCACAGGTGGGCGGTTTTTCTGCGGATTGGATGCAACTCAGCCCAGAATCTGCGGTTTGGGATCGACCCAATGGCGCAGAACGTGTATATTTATACACATTGAAAGCCTTGGCGTTTATTTGTCTGCGGCGCATGAAGTTTGCAGACAGCCAACAGGTATTAGATAAATTACAAGAGTTAGACCCCCTCGACCAAGTGGGTGGCTCGGTTATTCGAGAAGTCGCCGCTGCGATGCAGGAGCTTGAACATGAACCCTAGTACAGAATCTTTGGAAAAACGCATTGGGCAAGTGAGTATGCTCGGGCAAGCGATTTGTGTCGCGATGGAAAATGAATTACATAAAATTGGATTTATTCACCCTGAAACTTTAATCGGACGCTTTGACAGCGTTGAATTTCAAATCAGTCGTGATCCTTCCAATGGTGAAGAAGCCTTAAAAGGTGCGTGGCGCACCGCACAAGGGCGCAGTGTCGGCATGGTGATTTTTTACGCAGACGGCACATTTTACGCCGAGCACGATGTGGTTCGACCTCATCCCACCAGTCGCCGCTGGTTTGTGGAGGCCGTCACCGCATGGGGCAGAGGGGCACATGTGAAAGCAGAAGCCCGTTTATTACCCGCGTTAAATTAGCGCGATGGCACACCCTCGCGAAATCTATGATTTACTACTGGATAAAACCCGTAGCCCTGAAATTATTCAAGAAATTCTTATCGGTTTGACCTGGACACTGGCGCGCGTTGGCGACAGTTTTGGCTTGGCGATGAGTCCGCATAGCCAAACCCGCACTTTGCCTTGGTCTGGCACACTGATTGGAAAAACTTTAGCTGAATTTACCCCATGGATTCGGAGCTGGAATAGCCATGAAGCCGTGGTCGCAATGGCAGCGATTAACGCTAAAATCAACCAAAATAACGCCGAGCTGCTGGCTCAAAGTATTGTGCTCGATGCCCCAAAATTTGCAAACCTTGCCGTATTTGAACATTTTTTGCCGCATTTATTAGGTAAAAAAGTCGTGATTGTGGGACGTTATCCCAATTTAGAAAAATACGCCGAAAAATTTGATTTCCATGTATTAGAACGCCATCCCATGGGCGATGATTTGCCCGATCCTGCCTGTGAATATCTGCTTCCTGAAGCTGAATGGGTTTTTCTCACTGCGAGCAGTATTCCGAATAAAACTTTCCCGCGTTTGGTCGAACTTTCCCAAAATGCCCACATCGTGTTGCTTGGTCCGACTGCGCCGTGGCTCACAGAATTAGCGGATTTTGGCATTGAATTTCTCGCAGCGGTGGACATTGCTACTCCCGATAAATTGCGCCAAACGGTTGCGGAAGGCGGCGGGGTGCGAATTTTTGAAAATGGGGCGCGTTATCACATTTTTGATTTGAAGCAAGGCGAATTAATTACTTTAAAACAAAGCATTGCAGAAGTTGCTCAACGCCGACAATATCTGAAAGATAAAATCGAAACTTGGTCACAAAGCCCAAAAGGGCGTTGTCCTTATTTGACTGAATTGGATGGCGTTGATAAAGAATTATCCGAATTAGACAGCCGTTATAAACGCTTGTGGGATGCTCGTCATGGACGACCCGCGTTGCAATCCTCTTAACTTTAAAAATAAAAACTAGCCATGAATACGCAACTCAGTGATGCCCGTGTCCTTATTTACCACAAGCACCCCACCAGTGCCCGCACCGTATTTTTGCGTTTAAATAACAGTGTTTGCTTATTTGAGCCTTTGCCTGAACTTTCGCAACTTTTAGAAGTTCCTGTGGACTCGCCTGTGTTAATTCATCCCGCGCCTTTGCTGACTGCCGCCGAGCAGTTTTTTGGCATGAACAGCGGTGCTTTGGAATGGGACAAGGAATTTCACGCGCAATTAGATGTGCCACATGGTTTGGTGGCGGTGTTTTTGGCACGTTGTAAACTGATGGACCCGCCGCGTGAATTGGTGGCAGAAAAAGCAGCCAAATTTATCGCACTGACGGAAGCCCGTGGTTTGCCGCCTGTGGAATTAGAATTATTGCGGCGAGCCTATTCGGTGATTATGGAAGGTTAAATTTTGCCTGAAGCTTAATTGAGCTTGCAAAAAAGTCCTGTCTTTTCGGAGATGGGGCTTTTTTTATGACTTATATTTTTCTTGTTTACACAGGTTTGGCACGAGAATGTAATTTTAAGTATGCTACAAAAAATTAGATGCAGCTCAGTTCTGACAGCATGTCTAAATGTGAACGGGGGAACGATGGATAATAATTATTTGAAATATTTACGCGATATTATTGTAACCTGAGTTCGGTTTAAGCTATTGGAACAAAGGAATCAAACCCTTTCTAGCAATATTCAAAGAAGGCAGTTTATCCTGATAAGGATAAGTGACCAAGCCTGCAACAATATTAATCATAATAATTGCTTAAAGAACGATGCCGCGAGTGTTCTAAGTTAGGGCGTGTCATCAAATAGAAAGATAGGTTATTCTAAAGAGCTTAGAATGAAGAATCCCAAGGAATAAAGCATGAGTCGCCGTTACGCATTAACAACAATGGGCTAGATTAGAACCCCTCTTACCAGGGCGTAAAGGACAGGTAGGGAGAACCGCTAAAGATAACCGTTTGTTCATTGAAGCCGTCCTATATCGTTATCGTAGCGGTATTCCTTGGAGAGACTGAGCTGAACGTTTTGGGGATTTTCGTGTGGTGCACACCCGTTTCACTCGTTGGTTGATGCTTTGGGCAATCCGCTCCTTTTTTTTAACGGCAGGACAGGCAAGTGACCTTGAGGGAGCTGATGAACTTCTCCCTCAAGTGGAGGTGGGATGCTCTGCTTAATGATAACCCTTTGATGTAGATAAGCCTGTCAGAGAGGTTTTAAGACTCAGGGGGATTGGTTGTGTGAAAAACCGTTTGAATCCTTGTGAGTATGATAAAGAGCTTTACAAAGCCCGTCATTTGATAGAGAACTTCTTTTGCAAGTTGAAGCAGAGCGATAGCGACTCGATATGACAAACGTTCCGTTCATTTCTTGAGTGGCATTTACTTGGCTTCTATTCTCATTCTTTTGGCTTAATATCCCTCTAGTCACTATTTGATGACACGCCCTAGGGTTCTTTGTGTTGCCTTCGAGTTTTGGTTTTTTCTTTTGCCAAAGACTTCACCGCATTACGAGCTTTTTTCACCGCGAGTGCATTTTTCGTTTCCGCACTTGTCTCCGCTTTTGGGGTTAAATCCAAAGGTTTACACGGCATTATCTTTTCAAAAAATGCCCCTGTACAAGTACGGTGATAAGATTTTAAGCCATCCCACATATAACGAATGCCGGTCAATGCCGTGACCACTATCACCAATAACACCACCACTTTCAACAGCAAACGCGACACTTCCAACACTTTTTTGAATAAATATAACGCGCCTTGGGAAAGATACAGCGTCAACACCGTCAGCAATAAGGTTACCAACAATGTGCCCAAAGTGCCCGCTAAAGTCGCCTCATGTATTTTGACTATTAACAGTTCGCTCCATCCAAAGATGAAGCGCATTAGCGTGTCTAGCAGCTCGGTTAATAGTTGCACAGTGCGCGTTAAAATTGGTAACGCAGTGTAAACATTAAACTACGCGGCTGTTGCGGCATGGCAGCAAAGGTGCTGGTTGCCGAGCCGCCCGCGTTGTAATAACGCCTATCCAACAAATTCAAAATATCAAAATTCAAAGACACATTTTTAAACAATACGTTATTTGCCCCTAAGTGCAAATTCACCAAAGCATAGGCTGGCGATTGTTGGCGTTTACTGGGATTTTGTGGATCGGGTAATTCGGTATTGGTGCGGTCAATTAAATAGAGCTGCGGCGTAATAAAATATTTATCGCGGTAGGTGAAAGTCGTGCCCAGCTTGATTTTATTACGCGCCACATACGGAATATCCAAAGTTTTACCATTGTCTTGAACCGTACCCTGAATAAAGCTGTAACTGCCCCAAGTGCTCCATTTCCATTCGCCCCAAGCGCGTTGATAATTCAGCCCGAGGTCTGCGCCATATTGAGAACCACGCCCCAAATTATCCCGAATTGTGGTTTTTAAAATCTGCGCGCCTTCAATAAATTGGCGGGGCACAGCTTCCGTGCGCGTGCTAATTAAATCACGGTTTTGAATATAGTATAGATTCAATAAGCTATTGAAATCTTTAGTCCATTGTTGACTGACGCTAAATTCAAGATTTTTCGATTTTTCAGGTTTTAACGAAGGATTCGGGGCGCGGAATTGCGAGCTAATATATTCCCCTTGCGCATTTTTCTTACCCGTAAATGTGCCATAACTGCCTAAAATATCATCGGGCGCGGGGGCGCGAAAAGCTTCCCCATACAATAGTTTAACTACCGTGTCTTGCAACGGACGATACACTAAACCTAAGCGCGGATTCACGGTATTTTCATAATCTGAATTGCGGTCATAACGCAGCCCGACGATGGTCGAAAACTGGGGCGACCAAGCTGCTTGCCATTGCAGATAAAAAGCAGAATTGCGATAACTCAGTTCCGTTAAAGGCACGGGCAAAGTGGTATTCATAAAATACTGATTTTGCGCGTTAATTGGTTTATCGCGATTGAACGGCTGCGCTAAATTCGGCGTGACAAAAGAAGTATATTCTTCATAACTGAAACCGCCAATCAGCGAATTATTCGCATTTAATTTGTAATTAACTTGTTGTTCTAAAGCGCGTTTGCTGCCTTTGCTGTAATTATAACCCGCGCCAAAATCAGTAAACACATTGCGATATTGTGATTCGGGCGCGACTTCGTAAGTGTCATAATTAATATGGGTTTTTATGCTTAAATCTTCATTCACCTGATGCTGATAAGTCGCATATAAGGTATTGATTTCCGTGTTCCATTGCCCTTCCTGCGTATAAAACACATTGGCAGGTTTGTCGCCTGTGCTGGTCAAACTACGGAAAAATGAACGATTAAAACCCAGCGTCCAATCTTGGGCAATTTTTAACTTCACAAATTCTGTGGAACTGTTGATATTGCCTACATAATTTTCGCGGTCTTTGGCAGCAACCACCACTTTTCCAGCAGAAGTCACTGCATTTACTTTAGCAAATTCATTAGGATAGTATTTAGACAAATCCGCCGTGTCGGAACGTTGCTGATGTGAACCCATGACGAATTCCAAATCATCGCTGAGTTTTTTCCCCGCATGAATGCTGTTATAGATCGAATTATTGCTGCCAAAACTGGTGCTTAAGCGCACGCCATTCACATCTTCCGCATCTTCAGTGATGATATTAATCACCCCTGAAAACGCATCAGCCCCATACAGTGTTGATGCAGGGCCGTATAAAATTTCAACTTGCTTGGCGTGGTATAATGGGAAATTGTCGCCGACGGGAATTTTCTCGCGGGTGGGGGAATCGATACGCACCCCATCTTGCAAGATTAAAAACTTGTTATTACTCAATTGCCCATGCAAAGTAATATTGTTGTAAGTTGAAGACTTGGTATTGCGCTGTAAATCAACGCCCGGCAAATCTTGTAATAAATCACTGAGATTGATATAACGACGTTGTTCGATCTGTTCCTTGGTAATCACCATCACCGAGGCGGGCGTGTCGGTCGCTTTTTCAGATTGACGCGAAGCCGTGGTAATTGGAACATCCAGCAATTCGGAAAGTGAGAGATTACGCAATTGTTTGACATTTAAATCAGCCGCTTCGGCAGCAAAGCTGAGATGTAAACAACAGCACAGCAAAACCAGTTTACGGTACAAGGTGGGAGAATATTGTGGTGTTATTGTTCTCATGATGTCCCATCAAATCGATCCAGTGAGTGAAGACACACGACAGCGAATAGCGGGATAAACAACTAGCTGTTTATAGCCCACTTACGTTACTATTGAGACAGTTAATTCTAAAAGCGCGCTGTAAATGTTCTTATTTCTTAAGGAATTCGGTGCTAAATAATGAATCATAATTTAAGGTTAAGTCTATCAAATGTCAGCTCAACATGCTGAAAAACTTAAGGCGTTAGGGCTTGCGGTCATTCAAGCCGAAGCTCAGGCGGTCGCGCAGCTGGTTCATAAAGTCGATGCAACATTTGTGCAGGCTTGTGAATTAATGCTGGCATGTCAGGGGCGCATTGTCGTCATCGGCATGGGCAAATCAGGACATATTGCCAATAAAATAGCCGCGACGCTGGCAAGCACGGGTAGCCCCGCATTTTTCGTGCATCCCGGTGAAGCCAGTCATGGCGATTTAGGCATGATTACCGCCAAAGACGTGGTGCTTGCTTTGTCGAATTCTGGCGAGACTGAAGAAATTCTCACGATTTTGCCAATGATTAAACGCTTGGGCGTACCTTTGATTGGATTGACGGGTAATCCAAACGCTAGCATTGCCCGCGCCGCCAATTGTAATATTGATGTCAGTGTCGAAAAAGAAGCCTGTCCTTTGGGACTTGCCCCCACCTCCAGCACCACCGCAGCCCTTGCAATGGGCGACGCTTTGGCGGTTGCCTTGTTGGAAGCCAAGGGCTTTAGTGCCGCAGATTTTGCGCGTTCCCACCCGAAAGGGCGTTTAGGGCGGCGTTTATTACTGCTCACCAGCGACATCATGCACAGCGGCGATAGCATTCCTAAAGTGGCGATAACTGCAAGTTTGCGCGATGCCTTGATGGAAATGACCCGTAAAGGTTTGGGCATGACTGCGATTGTGGGTGAACACGGGCAAGTGCTGGGGATTTATACCGACGGCGATTTGCGGCGCACTTTAGATAAGCAACTGGATTTACACAATACTTGCATCACCGAAGTGATGAACCGAAATTGCAAAACTATTGTTCCCGAAAGTTTAGCGGTTGATGCCTTAAGTGTGATGCAACAGCATAAAATCAATGGTTTATTAGTGATTAATTCTGAAAATATTTTAGTTGGCGCAGTACACATGCACGATTTATTAAGGGCTGGAGTGGTTTAACACAATGAAAAAAATTCCTAAAAAAATTCTAGCACGCGCCAAACAAATCAAACTGGCAATTTTTGATGTCGATGGCGTACTCACCGATGGCAGTTTGTTCATGGGTGATGATGGTCTCGAATATAAAGCGTTTAATGCCCGCGACGGTTTAGGCATGAAAATGTTACAAGCCTCTGGGGTGACGCTTGCGATTATCACGGGCAAAACCTCGCAAGTGGTGGAGCACCGCATGAGGGTATTAAATATCAAACATGTGTTTCAAGGACAATTAGAGAAGCAAATTGCGTTTACAAAACTTTGTCACCAGTTAAAAATAGCCCCTGAGGCGGTGGCGTATTTGGGCGATGATGTGATTGATGTACCTGTGTTGAAAAAAGTCGGTTTGGCGGTGGCGGTGGCAGATGCACACCCAATGATTTTGCCCTACACCCATTGGCAATTAGCGCATAAAGGTGGACGTGGTGCGGCACGAGAACTGTGTGAATTAATTATGTATGCCCAAGGCAATTTGGAAGCCCAAATGCAACGTTACGGTATTGATTTATAATATGTTCGCGCAACGTTGGCTGCTACTTTGGGGCTTACCACTGTTAGGTGTTGCCCTGCTCACGACGTGGTTAGTGTGGGATATTGGCGGCAAAAGTGACCGACGTAAAAAATCGGAAGTGGCCTTTCCTGACTACACCTTGAAAGATTTTGTCAGTGTGCGCATGAACGAACAAGGGCAATTAGTCGCGCTGTTACAGGCGAGCACCATGCAGCATTATCCTGAAATCAATACCAAATTAACCCGCCCCTATTTAGTTTTTTATCAAAATGCGCAGCCGCTGTGGTATGTGTTGGCAGAATCGGGACAGATTTCGCCCGATCAGTCTCAAATTTGGCTGAACGGGAAAACTTACTTATGGCGCAGTGCCGTCTCGCCCGAGCAGTTGCCGATTGAAGTACACACCACTGAAGTTCATATTCTTGTGCCTGAACAGATTGCCGAAACCGCGGCCCCTACCCACATTTTTAATGGTAAAAATACCAGCTCTGGCGTGGGGATGAAAGTCGGGCTACAAACCCACCTTATTGAATTACGCTCTCATGTGCGAGGACACTATGCACCGCAACCTTAATCTTATGATCGTTCTGTTAGTCCTGCTGTGGCAGAATGCCACTTTTGCGCTGTCTACCGACCGTGAACAACCGATCAAAATTGAAGCCGATACCGCCACCATTGATGATGGCAAAGGCTTTGGGGTGTATCAAGGGAATGTTGTGATTACTCAGGGCACGATTCTGATTAATGCGGATAAAGTGACCTTTCACTACAACCAAAAACAGCAATTAGAAAAAGTATTTGCCAATGGAAATCCTGCACGTTTTAAACAACGCCCCGACAACAGCACTGAAGACCTGCACGCCAAGGCGCAGCAGATGGAATATTTCGCGCTGAAAGATATGCTAAACTTATTACAAGATGCCGAATTATGGCAGGGGAAAGATATTTTCACAGGACCGCGTATCAGCTACGATACCAAACAAAGTGTGATTAAAGCGGACAAGGGAGAAAAGAAGGAAGGACAACGGATTACGGTCACTTTGCAACCGCGTAATAATAAACCTCAACCTGCCACCCCTAAGCCATAATTATGAGCACACTCATCGCACAGCATTTAGGAAAATCCTATAAAACCCGCCAAGTGGTTAGGGATGTGAGCCTACAAGTCAACAGTGGTGAAATCGTCGGCTTGCTGGGGGCGAATGGCGCGGGGAAAACCACCAGTTTTTATATGATTGTGGGTTTAATTCCCTGTGAACAAGGACGGGTTGCTTTAGACGATGATGACATCACTTATTTACCTATGCACCGCCGCGCCCAAATGGGCTTGGGCTATCTGCCTCAAGAAACCTCCGTGTTTCGCAAACTCAGTGTCGAAGACAACATTCTTGCCATCCTCGAAGTTCAGAAAGGCTTGAATAAAGCCCAACGCTTGCAACGTCTCGATGAATTGCTTGAAGAATTTCATATTACACATTTGCGTAAATCTTTGGGCATGAGTTTGTCAGGCGGTGAGAAACGTCGGGTTGAAATTGCCCGCGCACTGGCGGCAAATCCACGTTTTATCCTGTTAGATGAACCCTTTGCAGGGGTGGACCCGATTGCGGTGCGCGATATTCAGCGTATTATCTCGCATTTAGCCAATTTAAAAATCGGGGTATTAATTACCGATCATAACGTGCGTGAGACCCTAGATATTTGCGAACGTGCCTATATTGTAAATGAAGGGGCACTGATTGCTGAGGGCACACCCGAACATATCTTACAAAATAGCCGTGTACGCGAAGCATATCTTGGAGAGGATTTCAGATTATAATGCTCATATTCACTCCAACACTTGACGCTCACGAAACCACTAGAATAATGATGCTATGAAACAATCGCTCCAACTACGTCTCGGTCAGCAAATCACCATGACCCCCCAATTGCAACAAGCGATTAAGCTGTTGCAGTTATCGACATTAGACTTACAGCTCGAAATTCAGCAAGTGCTCGACTCTAACATCATGTTAGAAGAAGTGGTTGATGACGATTTTGATGCCGAGATGGAAGTGCTCAAAGAATTTGATGGAGCGGAAAATACCGCGAGTTATGAAGAAAATATTTCTCCCACGCATCAAGATTCACACGAAGATTATGAAGTAGAACTGCCTGAAACCGCAGAAGAAATTCGGCTAGAAAGCATGACCGATATTCCCGAAGATTTGTCGGTGGACAGTTCTTGGGATGATATTTATGAAGGCTTGCCCAATCACAGCGATTATCCCAACGGCGACAGTTCGGGCAAAGATATTTTTAATCAAAATAACACGGAAGAAACCCTACGCGAGCATTTGCTGTGGCAATTGGAATTAACCCCGTTCAGCGATACTGATCGTGCGGTTGCCCATGCGATTATTCACGCTTTAGATGATGATGGTTATTTACATATTCCCCTAGAAGACATCATTCAAAGCGTAGACGAAGGCGTAGAAATTGATGAAGTGGAAGTTGTACTACATCGGCTGCAACATTTTGACCCGATTGGGATTGCCGCCCGTTCGCTCGGTGAATGTTTAGTCTTACAACTCTCAGCGCTGCCCCAAGACACCCCGTGGTTGGCTGAGGCAAAACATTTAGCCAAAGATTATTTAGAAATTTTGGGCGCACACGATTATGTGCAACTTGCCAAACGCATGAAGCTAAGCCGTGAAGAATTACAACCGATTGTCAGCTTGATTCAGTCGTTGAACCCACGCCCAGGCGGACAATTGGGCAATCATCAAGCAAGCTATGTCGTGCCTGATGTGTTTGTGCGCAAAGTGAAAGGCGTGTGGCGGGTCGAACTCAATGCAGAAATTGCCCCTAAATTGCGGATTAACAGTTATTACGCGAGTTTAGTGTCGCGCTGCAAAACCCGCGAAGAAACCAGTAGCTTAAAAAATCATTTGCAAGAAGCCCGCTGGTTTATTAAAAGCTTACAAAGTCGGCATGAAACCTTACTCAAAGTGGCAAAGTGCATTGTCGATAAGCAAAGTGAATTCTTAGAATACGGCGACGAGGCGATGAAACCCTTGGTGTTACACGACATTGCCAGTGAATTAGAAATGCACGAATCCACGATTTCGCGGGTGACGACGCAAAAATATTTGCATACACCGCGCGGGATTTTTGAGCTGAAATACTTTTTTTCAAGCCATGTGAGCACGAATAATGGCGGCGAATGCTCTTCTACTGCCATTCGAGCCCTTATCAAGAAGTTAATTGCGTCTGAAAGTAGCGCGAAACCGCTCAGTGATAGTAAAATCGCTGACATTTTATCCAATCGGGGAATTAATGTTGCACGTCGCACGGTGGCAAAATACCGTGAGGCGATGGTGATTCCTCCCTCTAACGAACGTAAACGTTTAGCATAACAATACAAAAAAAGGAGCATGACAAAATGCAACTCAATCTTAGCGGACACCACATTGAAATAACCCCAGCGTTGCGTAGTTACGTCACTACTAAAATGGAACGTTTAGAACGTCATTTCGACCATGTAACCAATATGCACGTGGTGCTGAGCGTTGAGAAGACCCGTCAGAAAGCTGAAGCGACGATGCATGTCAGTGGCGCGAATTTGTTTGCCAATGCCGAAAATGAAGACATGTATGCGGCAATTGATGCCTTGGTAGATAAGCTTGACCGTCAAATCAAGAAGCACAAGGAAAAAATCACCGACCATCATCAAGCCGATGGTGGCGTGAAGAGTCAACCTGTCGAATAAGCTCTCATCCATAGGTCACAAAGTCCAGTATCGCTTTGTGACCTTTTTTGTGTGCACCGTTCCCCCCAAATTTCTGATAATTTTCTACACGATTACGTTTAGGATGAAAGCGAATGCGGCTCAGTATCAATGAGTTATACCGCAGTTATGGTGACGATTTACTGTTAAGTTGGCGGGCGGGAGAACAAGGCGGGGTGCGCGGCATCGTGCTCGAAACCGAACAACGTCTTGCCAATGTCGGCTACATGAATTTAATTCATCCGCATCAAATTCAAATCATTGGTTTGTATGAATTCAGCTATTTAGAAACGCTGGATCGCAACGCCTATCATGAAGCCCTGAATCAATTATTTACCAATCGAAATCTTGCCTGCATCATCATTGTGGACAGCAATAATATTCCCGCGGACTTAAATTATTACGCAGAACGTTATCAAATCCCGCTCTTTACCTCGCAATTGATGGGGGAAAATGTGATTAATTATCTACACACCAGTTTTGCGCGGCGTATGGCGAAACGTATCACCTTACACGGCGTGTTTATGGACGTGCTGGGGATGGGAGTATTAATCATGGGCGACAGTGGCACAGGTAAAAGTGAATTAGCCTTAGAATTGGTGAGCCGTGGACACCGCTTGGTTGCTGATGACGCGCCCGAGTTTTCTAAAATTGCACCGCATATTATCAGTGGGGCTTGCCCTTTGGGGATGACGCCCTTTTTAGAAGTGCGTGGTTTAGGAATTTTAAACGTGCAGGCTTTATTCGGTGACAGTGCCGTCAAAAAAGATAAATATTTAAGACTTATCGTGCAGTTAGAACACATGACTCCTGAGCGGCTGCAAAAAATTGACCGTTTGCAAGGTGATTATCGCACCCGTCGCGTGCTCGATGTCGATATTCCCGAAGTGGGTTTGCCCGTGGCGCCGGGACGAAATCTTGCGGTGTTGTTGGAATGTGCGGTGAGAAATCACAGTTTAAAAATGCAAGGTTATAATGCCGCTGATGATTTTTGTGAACGCCAACGTATTGCAATGACTCATGCAGGCGATGATTCAGAGATTTAAGTAAATACGCCCCTAAAAAGAGGGGAAAGATGTCTGAACCACAATTTTCACAATTGCCCCAATTTACATAATTTGGGAGTTACGCAGTTGAATCTGTAAATAAAGAAATTATGATTTCAACTGCGTAACTCCTAATAATTAAAATAAAAGCAATTATGTAAATTGTGGTTCAGACAAAAAATACGTAGGTTGGGTTGGCGACCAGCCAACCCAACAAAGATACTACGCGGCTGTTTTGTTGAGGTAAGTGGCATTCAGGTGAGAAAAAGGACTGGCAGGATCATAGATTATAGGATGTGCTGAGGAACGAAGCGCATCACTCGAGTTACTCGCCCCCGTTAATATTAAAATCTCCTGTACATCCCCAAGTATTGGAATAAATCCCTAGGGCGTGTCATCAAATAGAGATAGAGGGATATTAAGCCAAAAGAATGAGAATAGAAGCGAGGTAAATACCATTCAAGAAATGGGCTGAGCATTTGTCATATCTAGTCGCTATCGCTCTGCTTTAACTTACAAAAGAAGTTCTCTATCAAATGACGTTCCTTGTAAAGCTCTTTATCATACTCACAAGGATTTAAACGGTTTTTCTTGAAGGGAATCACACAACCAATCCCTCTGAGTCTCAAAACCTCTCTGACAGGCTTATCTGCATCTAGGTAAGTCTCTCCAAGGAATACCGCTACGATAACGATACAAAACGGCTTCAATGAACAAACTATTATCTTTAGCAGTTCTCCCAACTTGTCCTTTACGCCCTGGTAAGAGGGGTTCTAATCTAGCCCATTGTTGTTAAAGCATAACGGCGACTCATTCTTTGTTCCCTTGTGAGACTCTATTCCTAATAACCTTAATACTCATTTGATGACACACCCTAGCGGCGTTGAGCGATAAATGGGAAAGTTATGAGGGCAAAAGCTGGCGACTGACGATTATTGAGCAGCGTTCTCAAATTGTGGATTTGTTGGAAGACGTGCCCAGTCTTAAACGAGAATTAGAAAGCACGGTGGAACACTCCTATCCCAAAGCGGTGTTATTTGCGGTGAAAGAAACCCGTTTAGCCAAGACGACATTTCCTGAAACTTGCCCCTACACCATTCAGCAATTACTCGATGATGAGTTTTTTCCTGAAGCTGAGTTTTAATTTTTCACCCCCTTTGAAAAAGGGCTGGGGTGATTTAAAAACCTCCTAGTTCAGCACAGTCTTAAATTCCCATCCATCCCCTCGCAACCCGTGTAGAATACTCACCCCCAATTTCAAACCACAGCACCTAAGCAAAGCCCCCCTATTTGCTGTACACTGCTAGCAATTTTTACCCTTCAAAATGAAATACTCTCCCTCACTCATTATTCAATCCTACAATCTTAAAAAATAAAGGAGAAAAATCATGGGATTTTTAGCAGGAAAACGCGCCGTTATCATCGATCTCGCCAAAATTGTAGCCCAGATATAGCGTAATGGAATGCGAGGGATTTAAAAACCTCAACTGCGCCCCCAACCCCCTAAAGGGGGCTAAACATGAAACACAAACATTTTCTTTGTCTGTAACGTCCCCTCTAGGGCTTGTTTTCCTGTTTTAATCTTTAGCCCCCTTTTATAGGGGGTTGGGGCGAAGTAAAAAATACGTCAACAAATTATTTACCATTCATCTGATTGATTAGGAAGCTTAATGTCTCATCCTGCGTTTACCTGCCTGCGCCGTGTCCACATTCCCACCTTAAATGTCGAATTACAGGAATATCGCCACCTTGTGACTGGGGCGCGACATTTGCACCTTGCGGCAGACGATACGAATAATGTGTTTGCAGTCTCCGTGCCCACCGTGCCCCAAGATTCCACGGGGGTGGCGCATATTCTGGAACACACCACTTTATGCGGCAGTGCACATTATCCTGTGCGTGACCCATTTTTCATGATGACGCGCCGCTCGTTAAACACGTTTATGAATGCGTTCACCAGCAGTGACTGGACGGCGTATCCTTTTGCCAGCCAAAACGTGAAAGATTTTGAAAACTTACTGCATGTCTATTTAGACGCAGTATTTTTCCCGATTTTAGACCCCTTGGATTTTGCCCAAGAAGGACACCGCTTAGAATTTGCCACGCCCAACGACCCCAGCCAGCTTTTAGTACGCAAGGGCGTGGTGTTCAACGAAATGAAAGGCGCGTTAAGTTCGACTACGCAAATGCTGTGGCAAACCATCAGCGCGGCATTATTTCCGACCACGACTTATCACCATATCAGTGGCGGACATCCGCGCGAGATTCCGAATTTAACCCATGCCCAACTGAAAGAATTTCACGCGCTGCATTATCATCCTTCCAACGCAATTTTTATGACTTATGGCGACCGTCCTGCGGAAATTCACCAAGCCATTTTCCAGAACGATGTATTACAGCATTTTCAAGCCTTAAGCGTGGATTTGTCCGTGCCTGATGTCGAACGTTACACCACGCCGCAGCGCATCACTGAATATTATCCCGTGGACAATGACAGCACCGATTTAAGCCAAAAAACGCATATCGTGGTGGGCTGGTTGTGGGGCAAATTAACCGATATTGATGCGGTGCTGAGCGCCCATTTATTGGCGGGCGTGTTATTGGATAACAGTGCCTCGCCGTTGCGCCGCGCTTTGGAAAGCACCGATTTAGCTTTGTCGACTTCAGGCTTGTGTGGTTATGACGACAACAGCCGCGAAACTGATTTTATTTGTGGGGTGGAAGGTTCTGACCCTGAACATGCCGACGCGATTGAAGCCTTGATTTTAAGCGTGCTTGAAGACGTGGCAACCAATGGCGTGCCGCAAGAACAAGTTGACGCGGTGCTGCATCAAATCGAATTGCACCAACGCGAAATTTCAGGCAGCCATTTCCCCTACGGTTTACGCTTATTATTGAATGCCTTACCGCCGATGTTGCACGGAGGCGACGCGCTCGAATGTATCGACATCGATGCCGCCTTAAATACTTTGCGTGAACGCAGTCGTGACCCAGAATTCTTGAAACGTCTCACCCGTGAATTATTCTTAGACAATCCGCACCGCGTGACTTTAATTTTCGCGCCCGATCCCAAGTTAGGCGAACAACGCCGCGCTGAAGAATTGGCAGAATTGGCGGCGATTAAAGCCAAGTTATCACTCAGCGAAATCAATCAAATTGTTGAACAAAGTGAAGCTTTAAAAGCACGCCAGCAACAACAAGATAATCCTGAATTATTGCCTAAAGTCGGTTTGGAAGATGTGCCTGACACTTTGCACATTGCGGAAGGGGAAAATCGTCCGTTGGCGAACGGTTTGCCTGTCACTTGGTTTGCCGAGGGCACGAATGGCATGGTGTATCAATCGATGGCGATTGAATTGCCTGAGTTTCCCCCCGAATTATTGGATTTAGTGCCGATTTTCTGCGATTGCGTCACCGAGTTGGGTTGTGGCGAGCGCGATTATTTGGAAACGGCGGCGTTGCAATCCTTGGTGACGGGCGGCATCAGTGCGCGGGTGAATGCGCGTGCCAGCATCAATGATCCCCAACAATTAAACAGCTTTGTGATTTTATCAGGCAAGGCATTGGCGCGAAATCAGGCGGCTTTAACTCAATTATTGCACGATACTTTAGTGCTGGCGCGTTTTGATGAATTGTCGCGCATTCGTGAATTAATCGAACAATATCGCAGCGATAACGACAACAGCATCAACGAGCGCAGTTTGAGTTTGGCAGGTTTGGCGTGTAATCAAGGCGTGAGTCCTGCGGGCGCGTTGTTGGAGCGTTGGAATGGGATTTATGGGATTCGGGTATTGAAAGAACTCGATGACACTTTAGATGACGAACAGGCATTGATTAAATTTGCCCAACAGTTGGAACAAATTCGCGACACTTTGCTGAAAGTCGTGCCGCAATTAGTCGTGGTCAGCGAAGCACAGCAACATGTAAATATTGCTGAAAGTTTGCAGGAAACGTGGAAAGCGTGGCAATTGCCTGCTGTGCCTGCGAAGAAATTAAAACCCATTCCTGTACGCGCGCGCACTCGCCAAATTTGGAGTATTCCTTCTGAAGTGAACAGTTGTGCTCGCACCTATCCGACAATTACCAGTGAACATCCTGATGCGGTGGTGTTGGTGGTGTTGGGCGACTTTTTGCGCAATGGTTATTTACACCATGTGGTGCGTGAGAAGGGCGGCGCGTATGGTTCGACGGCGCAATATAATGGCGATGTGGGCAGTTTTGGGATTTCTTCAAATCGTGACCCGCATGTGACAGAAACTTTAACCGCCTTTGATGATGCCTTGCACTGGCTGCAAACCACGCAACATGAGCCGCGTGCTTTGGAAGAGGCAATTTTAGGGGTGATTTGTCGCATGGATCGCCCGAGTTCGCCCGCAGGTGAAGCTTTAGGCAGTTTCTTTAATGGTTTGAATGGGCGCACGCCTGAATATTTACGGAATTTTCGCCAGCGGATTTTGCGGGTGAAAATTGAAGATTTACAGCGCGTGGCATTGACTTATTTACAGCCTGAAAATGCGAATACGGTGGTGTTTTGCGCCCAACAAACTTTGGCGACTTTGCCCGATTTGGGCTTAGAAAAGTGTGTGCTGCCGTAAACTACAACGGCAAGACAAGCCCCTAAATCCTCTAAAGGGGACTTTAAAAGATTAAATTAGTGTCTTTAGCCCCCTTTAGGGGGTTGGGGGCTTCTTTTAAATCCCCCCGCATTCCGCTACGCTCCAGACGGGTTACTTTTTTATTTTTATAGAAAATAGGATTATTTTATGAATATGCCGAAATTGCGTTTTAAAGATGATAGCGGGCTGGATTTTCCTGAATGGGACGAGAAGGTTTTAGGTGATATTGCAGAAATAAGAGGCGGTGGAACTCCTGATACAACTATAACGGAATATTGGAATGGAGCTATTCAATGGTTTACCCCAACAGAGTTAAAAACAAAATATGTCAGCAAAAGCGTTAGAACTATTACTGAAATGGGTTTGAAAAACTCTTCCGCCAAAATGTTACCTGTGGGCACAGTCTTATTTTCATCTCGTGCAACGGTTGGAGATGCTAGCATTGCATTAAATGAATGTGCTACTAATCAAGGATTTCAATCGTTTATTGTCCACAAAGAACATGTAAATCAATTTCTGTACTATTGGATTTTAAATAATAAACAGGCTTTTATTGAAAAAGCGAGCGGCTCAACATTTTTAGAAATCAGTAAGAAGCAAATTGAAAAACTAAAAATATATGTTGCCTCCTTCCCCGAACAAACCAAAATCGCCAATTTCCTCACCGCAATTGACGACAAAATTGCAGAACTCACGAAAAAAGTAGCCTTATTACAGCGTTATAAAAAAGGCGCAATGCAACAGATTTTCAGCCAGCAACTGCGTTTTAAAGATGATGATGGGCAGGATTTTCCTGAATGGGAAGAGAAAACCCTGGGGGAAATTGCGAACCTTAAACGTGGAGCATCACCTCGCCCTATTGCAGATCAAAAATGGTTTAGCGACAGCTCAATAATTGGTTGGGTTCGTATTTCTGACGTGTCACGTTCTCATAAGTATTTGAATCATACGGAACAATATTTGTCTGAAGAAGGAATTAGCAAAAGCCGTTTTGTTAAAAAAGGCAGCATAATCATGAGTATTTGTGCAACGATAGGAAAGCCTATTTACACAAATTTTGAAGTTTGTATTCATGACGGCTTTATAGTCTTTGAAGAATTGCAAATAAATCCAGAGTTTCTATATTATTATCTGCTGCTTATCGAAAAAAACTGGCATCAATACGGACAACCTGGCTCACAAGTTAATTTAAATACAGATATTGTGTCTAAGGAATTTATCTACGTTCCTATCGAAAAAGAACAAACCAAAATCGCCAATTTCCTCAGCGCACTCGACGAGCAAATAAACACCAGCCAGCAGCAACTCAGTTTAAGCAAACAATACAAACAAAGCCTGTTACAACAAATGTTTGTTTAAGTCGCCTCAAACCCCGCCACAAATTGCCAGTTTTCCCCACGCTGATGTACTATAACGCAGTCAAATCACCGTCGCCCAACGAGAAATTTATGAAAAAAGTCGGTATTTTCCTCCTGTTTTTCAGCGTGATATGGAACTGCTCCGCAGCCGAAACGCCAAAATCCAACGGACAAAGCTCCGTATTTCCCATTCCGCCCAGCGTGCGCCTCGCGCCTCGCGCCCCAGAAATCTATGTTATTACGGCAAAAGATAATTTAAACGATATTTTATCGCGCTTCGTGCTCGACAACGAAAAACTGCTCACCTTGTGGGGCGGCAATATTCCACAATACAGCGTTGGCGACGCAGTCAGCCTGCTTCACGACAACCAACAACAAGCCCTACAATTTAAACACGGACGCACCGTAAAACTTTCGCCAAACATGCGTACTCTGCCCGCAGAACGGGCTAATAATCTGTTACCGCTGGAAAAAATTCAACAATTTTTAATACGCCCAGGGGTGGTCACCGAAGAAGAACTGCGTAAATCTGCCTACCTCATCGGAAGTGCCGATAAAAACTTATTGCTCACCAGCGGAATGCAGGTTTATGCACGCGGCTTAGAAGACAGCGATGAACATAACTATGTGATTATTCGCCCCGGACAAATCTACCGCGATCCTGTCAGCAATGAAGCCCTTGCCCGAGAAGCCATCTATCTTGGTGATGCAGAACTCAAAGTCGAAGGCGACCCCGCCACGCTGCTCATCAGCAATGCGAAACAGGAAATTCGAGTGGGAGACCGCTTAATTCCCCTTGGAGAACGCACGTTCAACCAAGATATACAACTGCATTCCCCCCGTTCTTTGGAAGGCGCACGTATTATTGCGGTTATCGGTGGCTTAACCCAGATTGGACAATATCAAGTGGTGGTGATTAATAAAGGCTTGGATGAAAATATGGAAGTTGGGCACATCTTGGCAGTCAAACGCCACGGTGGGACTGTAAAAGACAGAGAACAAGGCAACGAAGTCGTCACCCTGCCCAATGTCAATGCAGGCACGCTGCTGATTTTCAAAGTGTTTGACAAAATTAGCTATGCGGTGATTCTCAAAGCCAATCGAGCCATCAACGTTCTGGATGAAGTGACCCTGCCGTGATAGAAGCGCCCACGCAGGAAGAGCTACGCGATTGGTTAGCACTGTTACACGCGCCCCAAGTGGGCGCAGTGACTTATGCACGGCTATTGCAACATTTCAACAGCCCCAGCGCGGTGTTTCAAGCCAGTATCGGCGAATGGAAAGCGCTCAAACTTCGACCCGATACGATTCAATACTTGCAGCGTCCTGATTGGGATGCCGTCGATCGCGACCAAGCTTGGTTGGCAAAACCCGATAACCATTTAGTCACGCTACATGATGCTGAATATCCGCAAAGCCTGCGCGAAATTCACGACCCGCCACCCGTATTATTTGTGCATGGCGATTGCGAATTATTAGCCACGCCACAACTCGCCCTTGTCGGCTCGCGCCATCCCACCCGCGATGGTGAAAGTAATGCCAGAGCCTTTGCGGAACATTTATCTTTATCAGGGCTGACGATTACCAGTGGACTGGCTTCAGGGATTGACACCGCAAGCCACCAAGGCGCATTGTCAGGCAGCGGCAAAACTATTGCGGTGTGTGGCACAGGTTTGGGACGAGTTTATCCCGCCAGCAACCGCGAATTAGCCCATCAAATTGCCCAGCGGGGCGCATTGATTTCTGAGTTTTCACCCGACACCCCCGCCAAAGCGGAAAATTTTCCACGGCGCAATCGGATTATTAGCGGTTTGAGTTTGGGAATTTTGGTGGTGGAGGCAGCGGTGAAAAGTGGTGCATTGCTCACCGCCCAACATGCCGTTGAACAAGGGCGCGAAGTATTTGCAATTCCCGGTTCAATTCACAATCCTTTAGCACGCGGCTGCCATACTTTGCTCAAACAGGGCGCGAAACTGGTCGAAACTGCTGAAGATATTTTGGAAGAATTGCGTTTATATTTGCCTGAAGAAGGGCAAGAAATGCCAGCGATGCGCAGTTATTTGCCCGCGCAAGAAGCTGTGGAACTCGACGAAGACTATAAAAACATATTAACCTATGTCCAAAGCCAACCGATTTCAGTAGATACGCTGGTGGAATTAAGCGGATTGACGGCGGCGGCAGTCTCGTCTATGTTGCTCATTTTAGAATTACGCGGCTTGGTCGCATCCCAATCGGGAGGACTTTATGTACGCATTGGTTGAGGAAACCATTCGGTGAAAGAATCCATTTTAGACGTGTTAATGTATTTATTTGAAAATTATCTTGATGAGGAAGATGTGCTGACCAATCAAGACCATTTAGAAGTGGAGTTAATGGAAGCAGGTTTTGAAACCCAAAAAATCGAACGCGCCTTTCAATGGCTGGAAAGTTTAGGCGAACGCCGTGAAAACTCTGCGTTTCCTTCGGTCGAAAGCAGCGCGTTTCGGATTTACAACACCGAAGAAATCCAAAAGTTAGATATGGAATGTCGAGGTTTGCTGCTGTTTTTGGAACAAGTCGGTATTTTAGACCCCGCACAGCGTGAAATGATCATCGATAAAGTCATGGATTTGGGCAGCGATGAAATGAATCTTTCCGAACTGAAATGGGTGATTTTGATTGTATTATTAAATCAAGATACTTCAACAACCGATCAAGAAGTGATGGATAGTTTTATTTATCTGCCATTGACGGGCACGCTGCATTAAAATTTAATTGCGCCCTCAACTTTTAATGAAGGGGGCTAAAAATTAAACTCAAGTAGGGTGGGCAATGCCCACCCTACTTTGCTGAGAGATTAGAGTTGTTGCAAAGCCGCAATACGGTCTTCTAAATGTGGATGGCTCATAAACAATTCCATCAGCCCCCCTTTCTTTTCACCTGCAATGCCTAACGCTGTCATTTGCGCAGGCAATTGACTGGGCTGTGACATTTGCAAACGTTGCAAGGCACGAATCATTTTATTCGCCCCCACCAAACGCGCAGACCCCGCATCGGCACGGTATTCACGTTTCCGCGAGAACCACATCACAATGATGCTCGCGAGAATTCCGAATAAAATTTCTGCAATAAAGCTGGTGATGTAGTAGGCAAATCCCACGTTCCCATTTTGATTTTCTTCATTATTATTAGAAGATAAGGCTTTATCTACCATGTAGCCCACAATCTTAGAAATGAAAATCACAAAGGTATTTAAAATCCCTTGCAATAAAGTCATGGTAACCATGTCACCATTGGCAACGTGACTGATTTCATGCGCTAACACGGCCTCGACTTCATCACGGCTCATTTGTTCTAATAAACCCGTGCTCACCGCGACTAAAGAACTGTTACGCGACATGCCTGTGGCAAAGGCATTCATATCAGGCGAGTCGTAAACTGCCACTTCAGGCATACCAATACCCGCATCGCGGGCTTGACGGCTCACGGTTTCCACTAACCAGCGTTCATCTTGATTGCTGGGGTTGGTGATGACTTGCGCGCCTGTGGAAAATTTTGCCATCCATTTCGACATTGCCAAGGAAATGAACGCGCCACCCATCCCAAACACAAACGAAAATCCGAGTAACGCGCCAAAATTAATGCCGCCGCCCCGATAAAATAATTTATCAAAACCAAAGACTTTAACCACAAAGCTTAACAATAATACCACTGCCAAGTTGGTGATAATAAATAGAAAGATACGTTTCATGATGTTCCTTGTGCGACTAAAAGCGGTTTATGACATAATAAGACACAGTAAGCTTCCAGTATATGGGGTGAGTTTGAAAGTTTAAAGAGGGGGAATTACAAAACAACCGTTCCCCAGTGGACACCCGCGCGCCCATCAATCCCTAGTTGAATTTCTACAGTGATTGTGCATAATCAGAAGACACAATAAAGATGACGGGCTTATGAGTGATGATCACCCATAAGAGCTTAAAATTCCAGTCATCATTCTGTCTGTTACATACAGCCTGCAAGATTAAAAACCACCATGAAAATCCTGATTAGCTATGCCCATGCTGACTTAGAACATCACACCTCATTAATGAAACATCTCGCCACTGTGGATAAAGTCGTCGAAGTTTGGGAGGAGTCACGACTGCAAGCCACCCCCGATTGTGTTAGAGAGTTAGATACACAACTTTCTCATTGTCGTTTAATGGTGCTGCTAATCAGTCCTGCTTTTATGGAATCCCCTTTTATCACGCGTCACGAGCTGGTGACTTTATTCAAGCAGCACGAGGAGCGCGGGGTAAAGTTTCTTCCCATTTTATTGCAGGCAAGCGATTTAAACAGTTTACCTTTCAGTAAATTATCTATTCTGCCTAAAGGTTTAGTGCCGATTGAAAAATCACTGTACCCCAGTGAAGAATGGAAAGTGATTGCGCACTACATTCACAACCAGATTCGAGAACAGTCCAGTCCGCAGAAAACTATTTTAAGTCGTTTATTAGCCTTGGAAAATCTGCCCCAACCCAGCACCCGCGTGATTGGGCGGATTGATGAATTACAAGTCATAGACCGGGGCTTTAACGACAAACAAACCAACATCATCAGCATTATTGGGGACAGCGGCGTTGGCAAGTCCGCGCTGGTTTATGAATGGTTAGATCGTCTCAAGCCGCGTTATGGCGATGCCAAATGCGTGTTTACTTGGTCATTTCAAAATCAATGTAATCGCAATGCTTATGCCGAATCTTCGGATCGTTTTTTCGACCGCGTGCTGGCTTTCTTTGGCTATCAAGAAGCTGCGCCCCTGAGCATTGAAGCCAAGGCGCAGCAATTGGTCACTTATCTGCGTCAAACTGCCTGTATTTTAGTGCTCGATGGGATTGAACCTTTACAGCACATGAAAGACAGTTTGTACAGTCAAGTGGGACAATTAGCAGACACGGGGCTGAAAATTCTACTGCACAAATTGCAGCAACAGCCCTTGGGGAAAAACAGCATTGTGCTGTTGACCTCGCGCCTGCCCTTGACCGATGCCGAAGCCACTCTGCGTTATTGCCATTATTTTAGTCTTTCCCCGCTCAGTGTGGGCGATGGCGCAATTTTCTTGGAATCTTTGGGCGGCAAAGGTTTACCGCGCCATCTAACCAGCTTATCGCGACAATGTCGGGGTTATCCTTTGGCATTGTTATTACTTGCCAACTTGTTGAAAACTTTCCACGAAAGCGATTGTACGGCGGGTGAAAAGTTGTTGGAAAAGATTGATCCACTGATCAATCCCACCTTAACCATGCTGCACTTTTATGAAGCGGCATGGTCAGAAGACGCGCCTGAACGTTTATTATTGCAATTGCTGGGTTTATTAGATCGGCGGATGCGCAATGGCGAAAAATTAGAACTCGAAGTGAAACTGAATGCAGTGCAAGTGTTGCGACATTTGCCTGATGAAGACAATTTCCGAGTTGCCCAATATTTACGCAGTCTGGGTTTATTGTGTCAGGAAATTACCCATCAAGAACAAGAACGTTATGACACCCATCCCTTAATTCGCCAATATTTTTCCCAACAACTGCGGCTACGTCACCCCGAAAGTTGGCAACAAGCACATCGGATTTTATTTCAATATTTTCAAGGCGTGCCCACGCAAGAATATCCCGATAATTTACAAGCCCTGATGCCCTTATACGAAGCGGTGCAACATGGCTGCATGGCGGGCGAATACAGTTTAGCCTTGCAATTATTTAGACATCGGATTTGGCGTGAAGATGTCGCCTACACCGCGCGAGAATTGGGTGTATTGGCGCAAGATTTGGCGACCTTGTCACATTTCTTTATCGAACATTGGCAAACGCCCGCCGCCTCGCTAAGCGTGGATGAAAAATTGTGGTTATGCAGCACCGTGAGTTTTTACTTAATCGCCTTGGAACGCTTGCCCGAAGCTTTCGACACTTTGCAACTGGCAATTCAATGTTATGAAACGCAAAAACGTTGGAATGATGCCGCGATTTATACCCGAAAAATGGCGCGTTTATATTTGGCAGAAGGCGATACTTCTGAAGCATTGGGGCTGGCACAACATGCCGCCAAGATGGAAAACTGTGATCCCGCGCAGCAGAATTTAAATCAAGCCTGCATGGCAATGATGCTACATCAATTCGGGCGGATTGCTGATGCTTTGGCTATTTTCAAAAAATTACCGCCTTTGTCAGGGATTTACGTGGCAAAACAGGTGAATTTGCAATTGGCGTGCGGTAATGAAGTTGAAGCGCGTGAAGCTTTATTGACGCGTTTGCAATCAGAACAGCAACGGGTGTTTAGTAATTTATTGGATCAGGCGTTTCAACGCTTGGCATTGGCGAAATTACTGTTCAGTTTGAAACGTTATGAAGATGCGCATCCTGCCTTTGAACAGGCGATAGAAACTGTGCGTAAATTAAACACAACCATTGATTTGCCAGAGTTTTTATTGGCTTATGCGAATTTTCATCGGCAACAAGCTAATTTTGAACACAGTTTGCAGCAGTTAGAAGAAGTGTTAGAAATTACGGAACGCTGCTTCATGCCGCTGTATCGGATTGAAGCCTGTATTTTGAAAGCGAATGTATTGCTGGATAAGAAATACCGCAAGCCCGGTTTGAAAAAGGCCAGTTTGCCCGCGTCTCTAAATTTCAGTCAACAAGATCACAGTGTGCAAGACGCGCTGGAAGCGTATCAGCTCGCGGAAAAAATCAGTGCAGAGCAATCCTATGGTTTCGCAGCCGCGCCCTTAGCTTTGTTAAAAGCGCGTTTAGCCTATTACCAAAATCGTTTTCCAGAGGTGCAGCCTACGTTAAACGCGGCACATCATTCGATTTTGGAATTGGGGCAGGAAGGTTTATTGCCCGAATGGGAACAACTGCGTTTTGAATTAGTTTGAAAACTAGGAGTGGCAGTCCTGCAAGGAGTGCCACTCCTAAATCATTAAGGCAATTGATATAACACTTGCTGATCCCCATTCGGATAAATAATCAAATAATCCGCTAAATTATCCTGATTCAAATCAGGCAACTCCAGAATTTCAGTTTTGCCCGAAGTCGGCGGCGTGCCTTTCGACACTAAATAATTGAAAATCCCATGATAGGTATTTTGTTGATTGCTGCCACTTTGGAATAAACGCGCCTCCCCCGTGTTGTATAAAATACTTTGTTTATCCGTGGATAAATTATACAAAGCCGCAGGGTCAGCCGCTGCAGGATAAATCAATTGTTGCCATTTCCCGCCACCATTGGGTGAGG
Organism: Thiotrichaceae bacterium; assembly: GCA_028688145.1. GTDB lineage: Bacteria > Pseudomonadota > Gammaproteobacteria > Beggiatoales > Beggiatoaceae > JAQTYU01. The sequence continues at coordinate 49,029 of JAQTYU010000008.1, forward strand.
TGAATACAAAGCGCAAAATTGAGGTAGCAGCACTCAGCGGCGAAGCTTGCGTGAATAAACCCACACTTTCACTGCTTGCCGTGGCGATTAAATCCGCCCGCGCCACATGATAATTGCTCGTGTCATTGGGCGAGGTAATTTTCAGATTACCTGTGCTTTGCATGGTCACTTCAGGCAAACCCCAGCCTTTCAAAATTTCCAAAAATGCCGCAGGGGCTTGCACCACAGGATGAGTATTGATTTGTCGCCCCGTGTTGGTGATAAAGCGAATATAGCCATCTTCCCGAATCGTTAGCCCCGCCGCCAATGACAATGCCGCTTGTTTGCCCAAAATATGCTGTACTTGCATCGGCAACACCGCATAACGCAAAGTATCGCCGTTCAAACTCAGCTCTAAAAAGCCCGTGTCTGCCCGTTGTGCCAAGACAAAACCATTGTGGTTTAAGTCGTATAAACTGTTGATTGCGCCTAAAATGCCCTCGCGAGCACTGTTCACCAATATATCGCCCGTCAAGCGCACCGCATTCGCGCCCAACACCGAAGTTTCATATTGACCCAGCGCGACTGACAAATCACTGATAGAAGGGATGTTTGCATTATCTTCAAAACGCACCCGTTCTAAAAATAGCGCATTGGGACTGACCACAGAACCATGCCCAATAGTCACATTGCTTAAATGCGTGCCTTCGCTAACCGTCACTTGACTGAGCAGCGCGTTTGAACTGATCGGGTCAATGCGTTGCCCTAAAATTTCCCCTTTCAGTGTGCCGCCTGTCAATGTTGAACCCGCGCTAAGGTTAATATTTTGCACAATGCCTTCATTGGTGGTTTTGCCCGCCAAAGTGCCGCCTTGCAAAGTGCCCAGCGACAACACATGGAAATCCGTCAAAATACTGCTGTCAGGATTGGTATAAAAGCAATTCACACTGTTGCCCGAGGGAACGCAATCTGCCGCACTGGTTTTAGTATTAATTAGGGTTAAAAGCAGTTCTTTATTGTCGCCCAACACCAGATTATTGCTGACCGCACTCAAGCGCAAACTCAGGGTTTTATTTTCCGTGGCGTTCAAATTATTAATCAAGGGCACGCTAAAACTCTTATCCAACAGGTCGCCATTTTCCCAATTTAACACCCCAGAAATTGCGCCGTAATCTGTGCCCGCAATCGCGGTTCCATCCACGCTGACATAGCTCACCGCCACCGCGCCCACACTGCTTCCCGAGCGCGACACTGTCAAAATCGCTTCGCGTTTGCTGCTGTCGATGCTGTAATTGCTGGCTGAAAACTGCACGATGGGCGTGACGTTGGTTTCTTTAATTAATACCGTTGCCTGCGTATTCGATCCCAGCGTGGTGTTGCCTGTGAACGTGCCGAGTTTGACACTGAAAGTTTTATCGCCTTCAGATAAGCCATTGTTATAAATCCCGACGTAAATTTTCCGTTCACCGCTATCGCCACTGACCCAGCGTAAATTGCCTTGGGCAGCTAAATAATCTTTGCCCGCCAAGCCTGTGCCGTCTACGGTGCTGTAATTCACGGTTAAATCGCCCACCGTGCCCACGGTTCGGGTCACGGTCAAAGTAACTAAACCCTTATCTTTTCCAATGCTGTAGCTCGGTGAATTTAATTGCAGCACGCTGGCAGTGGCGGGCGTGGGGGTCGGCGTAGTTGTCGTGCCGTTAAGAATTTGCACGGTGGTACTGTTTACTGTGCCCAATTGCGCCCCAGCAGTGGGATTCGACAAACTCACGGTGAAACTTTTATCCGCAGTTTGCTGTGCATCTTGCAAAATCGCGATATTGAAAGTTTTGGCTTGAGTGTCGCCATTAGCCCAAGAAATGGTGTTTTGCGTGCCAGTGTAATTTGTTCCCGAGACCGCTGTTCCATTGGCGGAGCTATAAGTCACGCTGACCACGCCTTGACTACCGCCAACTCGATTAATGCTAATGCTTACATAGCTTAGGCTTTTTGACACGCTGTAAGTATTGCTGGCAAATTCCAAACGCCCTGCGCTGGTGTTGGTTGCTGTGGAAACTGCGCCCAAAGTATCAATAATTTTCAAAGTTGCCGCACTCACCGCGCCCAAATTTGCGCCACCTGTGGGACTGCTTAAATTCAAAGTCACGGTTTTATCACCGCCTTGGGGTACGGCTGCAATTAAAGGCACATTAAAACTTTTGGCTTGAGTGTCGCCGCTCGCCCAGTTCAAAGTACCGTTCACATTGCTGTAATTGACCCCACTGACTGCGCTACCTGCCGTGGTGGCATAAGCAACACTGACCGCGCCCGAACTTCCGCCAAGGCGTTGCACTTGAATGCTGGCATTGCCGCTGTTGGCATTGGCTGAAAAGTCGGTGCCGCTGAATTGCACGCTGCCCGCGCCTGAACTGGGGCTGCGGGTAATGCTCACCGTGGCTTTGGGATTTGCGCCCAAACTTGCACCCGCGCTGACATTTGCCAAACTCACGCTAAAGTCAGCGGTGGCGGCTAAATTGGGGTCGCTATTGACCAATAAGGGAATTTCGATGGTTTTCGGCGCGTTTTCCCCATCTGCCCAAGTTAAAGTATTGGTGCTGGTGGTGTAATCTTTGCCCGCCACTGCGCTGCCGTCGGCAGTACTGTATTGCACGCTTAATGCGCCACTGCTGCTTGCGGCACGGGTGACGAGTAAAGTGACTTTGCCTTGTGCGTCAGTTGCAGAATAGCTGGGGGTTGCAAATTGCACGCTGCTCGGATAGTTCGCAGAGGGCAATAAATCGAAAGTTGCGCTACAACTCTTGTCCGTATCTAATAAAACTTTGCCTGTGGCATTACAGTCGCCGCTCCAGCCTGTGAAAATCGAGCCTGTGGCGGCGGTGGCGGTCAAAGTTAAAGCAGTGCTTGGGGTATAAATTTCTAAGCAGACCCCGCCGCAAAAAATACCTGTGTTTAATAAACCCTGTGCCGCACTGATAATCCCTGTGCCCGTGCCTTTGTTGGAGACGGTTAAAATACTGCCTGTGGGTGGTGCGGTGCTTGTAGAACCGCCCGTGGTGCCGCCAGTAGTTCCACCCGTACTTCCTCCTGTTGTTCCGCCTGTAGAACCACCAGCACTGGAACTATTAAAATTTGCAGTACAAGTTTTGTCCGCATTCATTGTTAAAGTAAAGGTGCTTGCTGTGCCCGAACAATCTCCGCTCCAACCTGTAAAAGTAGAACCTGCATCAACGGTGGCGGTTAAGGTTAAAATTGTGTTGCTGTCAGGGGTAAAACTGGTACTGCAAACGCTGCCACAATTTAGAGGGACTGTTGCCCCTACAATTGCGCTAACCAAACCTGAACCCGTACCTGTTTTAGTCACGGTAAGCACAAAATTGCCGTCAATCTTACGAATTCGATGATTGAGCGTGTCTGCAAACACCAAAATCTGATTGTGTAAACTCATCTGGGTGGGATAGTTCAAGGTGCTGAGACTGGCATCGCCATTGTCTCCTGCAAAGCCTGCGGTGCCATTTCCTGCAATGGTGACAATGGTGTTGGCTGTGACATCGACTTTCCGAATGCGATGATTGCCCGTATCTGCAATAAACACGTTGCCTGTGGAAGGGGTGACGGCAATCCCTAAAGGATTATTAAATTGCACCGTTGTGGAATCTGCGGGCACATTTTCACCACCAAAACCTAAAGTACCGTTTCCAGCCAATGTGGTGATTGTTCCTTGTTTAACTTTGCGAATCCGATGATTTAAAGTGTCCGCAATATAGACGATGCCTGCGGTATCAACGGCAACGGCTTGCGGCGCATTCAACAAAGTCAATGTTGAATTGGCAGAAATATTTTCCACACCAGAACCTGAAATGCCACAATTACCCGCAAAGGTGGTAATAATTCCGCTGCTGTCAATTTTACGCACGCAGTGATTTAAACTATCTGTCACGTACATATTATCTGAAGCGTCAATGGCTAAACCCGATGGCTGATATAACTGCACGACGCTGCTGTTCACAACGCTGATATTTTCCCCAAAAAAGCCCGCCGTGCCATTGCCTGCAAAAGTGGTAATGTTGTTTGCCGTGTCGATTTTGCGAATGCGGTTATTTTTGGTGTCGGAAATATACAGATTGCCTTTGCTGTCTAAGGCAATGCCGCGCGGGGTATTGAATTGTACCGATGTGGGGCTGGCGGTGACATTTTCCCCCAGAAAGCCCGCTGTGCCATTACCTGCCAAAGTGACAATATTGCCTTTGTCATCCACTTTACGCACGGCATGGTTTAGCGTGTCTGCGATATACAAGATTGTGCCCGTGCTGTCGCTGACCACAGCCCCCGGTGTATTCAGTTTGACCCCTGACGAGGCGGCGGCAAGATTTTCACCTGCAAAACCTTGTGTGCCACTGCCTGCCACGGTGTAAATCGCGGAAACTTTAGTGACCGCTTGGGAATTACTGACCAGCAGCAAACCTCCCAAACCGATTAAGTATTTTAAGAAAACGTGTTTACCCAACATGGTTAGAGTCTCATTAGTTTGGCGTTGTTTGGGTGGGAACGAGATGTAAGCTTTTGAATGATTGTAGCCTGTAGGGTGGACATCGCCCACCGAACTGCGCCCCTTTAAAAAAAGCCCCCAACCCCCTAAAGGGGGCTAAAGACTAAAAAACGTTATTTTCTTTGTTTTTTAAGCCCCCTTTAGGGGGTTGGGGGCGCAGTTCACTTAAGAACTAAGGACGTTGATAAATCATTTGTTTATCGCCGTTCCCATACACCACCATCAAATCTGGCGTACCATCGCCATTCATATCAGCGGTAGGCGTGACTTGTAAACTGCCTGTGGCAATGCCGCCCGTTTCCACCCAATAATCGATAACGCCCTTCAATTGATATTGACTGGTATTAATCGTTATCGAGCCGTCATTGCTGAAAGTCACCGTATTCACATTGGGCGCGTTGCTGAAGAATTTCGCCAAGGCAACAGGGTCACGCGGCGCAGGATAAAAGGCTTGTTGACGCTTGACTTGGTTTTCATCAAAGAAAGTCAGCAGCACCGTATTGACCCCGTTCACCAAAGCGTTTCCTGTGCTCAAGCCCGTATTGCCTGCGTTTGGCATTGCCAACGCCACCGCATCTGCCCGCACCACCATATTCTTTTGGGGCGCGACAGCCAACAAGAAATTCCCCACATTGGCTTGCCAAGTGGGCGCGGCTAAACCCAATTTCACCACTTCAGAGTTCAACAAAGACAAAGACTGTGCCACAGGTTGCGCCACAATCAAGCGATTGCTAGCAGTGGTAAAACTGGCACTGCCATCGGCATTTAATACGGCTTGCGCTTTGCTGACGGTGGACAATTGGGTGATTTGTGCGCTGCCAAAACTGTAGCGATTACTGCCAATCAACAACACCAAATTCCCGAGGCTGTCTTGACTGACTTGCGCCCCCAATTGTTGAATTTCGGGCAAATTGCGCACTTCTTCAATCCAACTCGGTTCGGGCACTAAATAAATCACTTGCTGATCGCCGTTAGCATAAGTAATCCGCACATCTTGCCCACCATCGCCATTTTGGTCAGCGACAATGCCGAGTTGCGGGAATTGGCTGCCCACACCGCCAATTTTGACGGTGTAATCGCAGAACGCATTATAGGTTTTCGTCCCAATCTTCATGCTGATACTGCCGTTGTTGTAAAACAGGATATTGCTGGCATCAGGAATGCCTTTCAGCACCAAACGCAGTTCATCAGGATAAGCGGGGGAGGCATAAACCAATTGTTGGCGCATGTTATTGCTGCTGTCGAGATAACGCAGTGCAAATTGTGTTGCTCCTGCCAGCGTTGGCACTGCCATCGGCACCACGCCTGAGGCGGTCGCATTATCAATGCTGCTGCTCAATGCGTCAGGACGTAAGGCAAGATAACTCACGGAACTGAGAGGAATATTAATCATACCGCTGCCCAACACTTTGAAACTCTTAATCCCGAATGCAGTTAATTCCGTCTGCAAGGCGCTGGTATTTTCCAACGCAGGTTGGGCAGTAATTGCGCGGCGATTCGGGGTGATAAATAACACGCTACCATCAGGATTATAGGTAATCCCCACGGTTTGCGTGGCAGTGGCTTGGCGAATATCGCTGGGGAATAAGACTTGGTGCTGCGTGGTTTGACTGAGCAGCATTTGCCCCGTCGCCACTTGAGTATAAGTTAAGCTGTTGGTTTTCAGTTCAGGAATGGCGTTAATGCTTTGGATTAAATTATCGCCGCCCACGACCACATCAAAACTTAAGTTTGCGACGCTTAAACCCGTGACCACATCGCTCAAATACGGCAACACCGTGTTCAAATCAATGCCTGCGGGAATCAAGTCATTGCTGGCAAAACGCACATTACTGAGTAATTGCACACTGGGATCAAGCGTGCTGCCTGCGCCAATGATAATATCGCTCAAGCGTGCGCCTGCTTCAAATTTACCGCTGACCGTGGCAGGTGAACCCGCAATGCCTGCAATTCGTCCTTTTAAACTGCCCGATCCTGTCACGGTGGCATTGAGCAATTGCACATCTTGCAGCGTGCCATTGTTCACAATTGCGCCCGAGACTTTGCCGCCCGTTAAGGAACTGTTTGCCGCAATCACTACATTACTGACTGTGCCTTGACTGGTGTTGTCGCCCGACAAAGTGCCGCCGGTGACGCTGCCCGTGCTGGTGATATTGTAGTTGTACAAAGTTTTATTGGTATTGTCATAACTGCTATCCAGCGTGTTCAATTGCACCGTAGTCCTCATGCTTAAACGTGCCGTCGGCGTGGGATCGACTGATTCCGTGGTGATGTCAAAAGTGGTGTTCACCGTGCCGATGTTGCTAGGCAAGCCTGTGAAAATGACATTTGAAGTTTGCCCCTTGGTCAAACTGCCCACGGTACAGGTCACCACCTTATCAACCAGCGCACAAGCACTGCTGTTATTATCCACGCTTGCGGTGCTGAAACTGAGCAAGGCGGGGAAAGTTGCCACTACTTTTACAGTGGCGGCAGTGTCAGGGCCTGTATTGCTTAAGTTCACGGTATAAGTTAAAGGATTTTTAATCACCGCAGGACTGGCAGAAGTCATACTCACTGTCGCGCCTAAATCCGCCGTCGCCGCACTCGACAAAATTAAATTGAGGCTGTTGTTGGCAGTATTTTGGTCGGGCTGATCCGCACTGGCTTTCACCGTTTGGCTAAAACTGCCCAAACGGCTGGCAGTGACCACAAACGTAACGCTGGCACTTTCATTGAGATTCAACACTTGCAAGCCACAGGTCACCGTATTATTCACCGTGTTGCAATTTCCCTTGGCGGGCGTTGCCGAAACTAAAGTCAATTCAGCGGGCAAGGTGTAAGTTAAAGTCACGTTGGTGGCTTGGTCCAAACCTAAATTGGTCACGGTTTGCACATAACTGACTTGGTCACCGACGCGCACGGGCAAAATTCCCCCTGTGGCACTGACCGCTAAATCCGCGCCTGTCATGCGTAACACCGCAATTGCGGCATCACTGAAACCGCCGACATAGACTTGTGCGCCGCTGCTACTGCTGACCACAGGACGCGCCCCCGTCATCCCCGAAACGCCGCCACTGCCATTCAACACGCTGCCCACATAACTTAATTTGCCACTGCTGGCGTTACGGCTGAAAATGCTCAGGGCGTTATCGCTCATCGCAGTGACGTAAACATAAGCATTATCTGGGGTTAAAGCGATGCCATACGCACCGACTAATCCTGTCACCCCATTGCTGCCATTGCGTTGCACTTCGACAAAACTCAATAAACCATCGCTGCCTTTGGCGAACACCGCAACCGCATTATCTGCGCCACCGCCGATGGCATAGACAAACTTATTGTCGCTGCTGATGGCAAGATTGATGACACTGTCCAAACCTTGCACTGCGCCTGCGCCATTGACCAGCGTTTGCACAAAGGTGAGTTTTCCAGAACTGGTGTCGCGAGTAAACGTCACCAAACTGCTGGCTTTCGTGCCTGCGGCAACTAAAAATTTTTCATCGCTGCTCAAGGCTAAACCGCTGGTTCCTGTCAAACCTTTCACCGCGCCCACATTGTCTTTTTGGGTTTCGACAAACGTTAATTTGCCTGTATTTTGATCTCGGCTAAACACGGAAATGCTGTTGTCGTCGGTGCTGGCAACGTAAACCGAATTGCTGGCGGCAACGACCGCAAATGCGCCTGCTAAATTTGCGCTGGTGCGTTGGGTTTCCACAAAACTTAATTTGCCTGTGGCGGTGTCGCGTTGGAACACATTCACGGTTTTATCGCTGTAAGCAGTCACATATAAAAACTTATTATCAGGACTTAAACCTAAGCCGCTCGCGCCTGCTAAACCCGTAATCCCGTCAATATTATTGCTGAGCACCTGCACCAAACTGAGCTTGCCATCGCTGGCATTGCGCGCAAAAACTTCGACAGAATTATCGCCCAAACTGGCAGCGTATAAAAATTTCCCATCGCTGGTCGCCGCCAAAGCATTGACTTGTTGCAAGCCTGAAACTCCATTCACGCCGCTTTTTTGCGCTTCCACAAACACCAAGGCGGCTGGTTTGTTGACGCGACTGCTCACACTGGCTTGGGTGGTGCTGGTAGTGGGAATTGCCGCCGCACTGATACTCGCAGTGTTGCTAATCGTGCCTGCCAGTGTGGGTTGCACCACCAATTGAATGGCGACCGAAGCATCTTTGGTGAGACTGGGCACGGTGCATTTGAAGGTATTAGTCGCGTCATTGGCGCAACTGGCTTGCCCTGCGGGCGTGACCGTGTTGGACATGTAAACCGTGTTTGCGGGCAATATATCGCTCACAGAAATATTTGAAGCGGTGTCGGGGCCTGCATTGGTGATGGTTAATAAATAGGTCAATAGATTAGACACCAACACGGGTTCAGGCGACGCGCTCAAAGTTAATTTCACATCGGCATTTGCCTTGGTCACCGTGGTAGTGACGCTGATGTTGCTATTTTCAGGTTTGGGGTCGAAAACCGCGCCCGTCACCGCAATTCCCGTGACTAAACTGCCCGCGCCCAACGGGGTCACTGTGGTGACTACGCTCGAAGATAAGCCCGAAGTAATATTGCCCAAATCACAACTCACAGTGTTTGAAGCAAAACTACAAGGTGTGCCTTGTCCGCTGTTGGCAGAAACGAAACTCACATTACTCGGCAAGGTTTGGGCAAATTTCACCGCCGTGGCATTATTCGGCCCTGCGTTATTCACTACGTTGGTGTAAACCAAATTACTGCCCATTAACACCGTGTCTTTTGGCAAGGTGGTGGTGGTCACCACTAAATCTGCGGTGGTGTTGGCGACGCTGATTGATGCGGTGCCGCTGTTATTCACAGAAACGGGGTCATACATCTCACCTGTGGCAGTGGCAGTTAAACTCAATGCGCCCAAACTGGTGGGGCTGACTTCAATTTTAATGGTGTTACTTGTACCTGAAGGCATAATATCAAGCTGACAAGTAAAGCTGCTGCCAGCCACACAAGTTCCCTTGCTCACGGTAAAACTGCCCACTGCAAACGCGCTACTGCCGCTAATCGAACCGCTCACCGCCACTGCCGCTTGATTAAATCCGTTATTGGTCACGGTCAAGGTATAACTGGCTTTACTGCCCAGCAAAATTGAGGCAGTGTCGGGCTGCACTAACAAGGCAATATCCGCATAATCGCCTGTGACATTCAAAGTCAGCGGTAAACTACTGCTCACCACTTCCTTGCCTGCAATGCTCAAACTGCTGGCAAGCGGTTGATTGCTTCCTGAGACAGTTCCTTTCACCGTGAACGTGGTTTGCAATGTGGCATTGGCGGCAATGTCTGCCAAAGTACAACTGACATTGCTGCCCGAAGCGGTGCATCCCGTGCCAGAATCAAAGCTTAAACTGCTGGGTAAAGTGACCAGTAAAGTTACGCCACTGGCGGTACTTGTGCCTGCATTTTTCACATTAATGCTGATAGCTGCATTGGTATTTAATGAAATTGAAGTCGGGCTTGCCGTGGCATCGAGCAGGGTTAAACTCGCGCCAATATCTAAAATTTGCGTGCTGACGCTTGCCGTGGTCACCGCAGTAGAATTGCGCTCGGCGGCGTTGGCAACACTGGTGTTAAACACAATCGTGCCTGCGGTGGCGGGCGCAGTCACAGGAATCGTCACTGAGCCACTTTGTCCCAGCGCAATGCTTGGCAAAGTACAAGCCAGACTGCGGGTGCTCGCGGTATAAGTACAAGTGCTGGGGAATTTAGCGGAGTCAACCGTGACTTCGGCGGGCAAAATACTGGTAATGATGACTTGGCTTGCGGCATCGGGTCCGGCATTGCTCACGCCGACGGTGTAACTGAAAGCTGTGCCCACGTTCAAAGTCGTGGCAGAAGCTTGAGCCGTGAGGGTTAAATCAGCCGTCGGTACGCTTTGCTGCAATACACTGCTGGTTTGCTTGGCATTATTGCTGTTGTCGGGGTCGTATTGCGTAGAACTGACCACCGCTTTATTGACTAAAGTGCCCGCGCCCACGGTGGCTGGGGCTTTCACGATTACCGTCACACTGATAATGCCATTGGTGGCGAGATTGCCCAAACTGCAGGTCAACACGCCTGAGACGGGCGCGGCACAAGTTCCTAAAGTTGAAGTCGCAGAAACGAAAGTGGCTTCGGGGGGAAGCGTGTCGGTGAGTACAATATTGGAAGCTTGATTACTGCCTAAATTGGTGACTTTCACGGTATAAGTTAAATTGCCACTGACTGCGACGGGCGCATTGTCGGTGACTGCCACGCTTAAATCGGAACTGACTAAATTAAACTTGCTTAATGCACTGCCACTTAATGCGGTGACATATAAATTCACCCCGTCATCACTGACATTTAAAGCATTTGCGCCCGTCACACTGGGCACGCTGGCAGCGGAAACTTGCTGACTAAAAGTTAAAGTGCCGTCGGTGCTGCGTTTAAAAACCACCACGCTGTTATCATCAATGCTGGCGGCATAGACTTCATTGCCACTGGGATTAACCGCCACGCCGCGCACGCCTGCTAAACCTTTAATCGTCGTGCCATTCACATAACTTGCCGCATAACTTAATAAGCCGTTGCTGGATTTATTAAACACGGTAATCGCAGAACTTAAATTGCTGGCAACATAAAGCTGTTTTTCATCAGGACTTAAGGCTAATGAATACGCGCCTTGCAAGTTCTTAACTGTGCCCGCGCTGTCTACATATTCCGCCAGAAAAGTCCATTCAGGATTCGCATTGCTGGCATTGCGGGAAAACACGCTGATAGCATTGCCTGTGAAGCTTGCCACATAAATAAAATTATCTTTACTGACCAACACGCCTACAGGATTGAGCATGTTTAACACGCCACCCACGCCATTACTTTGGGTGGTCAACAAGCTTAATTCGCCCGTGGTGGCATTACGCGAGAACACCGCAATCGTGCTGTCTACGCTACCCGTGGCATATAAACGGGTATTATCGCTGCTAATGGACAGGCTATTCACGCCATTCAAGCCAGTAATCCCATTCACATTATTGCGTTGCACTTGCACAAGGCTAAGTTTGCCGTTGCTGCTGTTGCGGGTGAACACGCTGATCGCATTGTCACCTGTGCCCGCGACATAAACATGACGGTCATCGGGGCTGACCACCACCGAGCTGGGCTTTTGTAAACCTACGCCCCCAATTTGAGTATTGGTAATGCTTTCCACAAAAACTAACTTTTCAGAACTGGGGTCTTTTTTGAAGGTCACAATCGCATTGCTAGCATACGCGCTGACATAAACATATTGCCCATCAGCATGATTGACGGCGACAGAATTCGCGCCAGACATACCCGTGACATTATTGCCTTCAATTTGGGTATCGACCAGCGGCAAAGTGGTCGCGGCAAAACTTGGGGAAAGGCAGCAAAATAACAATAAACTTGTTATCGTACTGCGGACGATTCGGTGCATGGGAGAATCTCCTGGTGATTTCTTAAATATCTCATTGATTAAATAAAGTATATTATTAATTTAAAGTATTAGGTGAGCTTTTCACGATAATCGCTTAACAATTGGAGACTAATGTTATTAGAGCCTGTGAGAAATTACTATCCCTCTACATGTTTGAAGCTTGATTTACGGGAAGCACTTTGAGAGCTGCTAGGTTTTGAAAAGCTAGCAGCTTTTGGATAAATAGCAGTTTGTAGCCCGTATGCAGCGCGGCGGAATGCAGGGGATTTAAGTTGTATTCCACAATTCCACAGTGTTCTATACGGGCTACTCACAACAATTCAGTGATCTAAGCTTCAAACCCCCTGTTAAATTCTATAAAACATCTTAAGCCTTGAGTGAGTGCGGTTGTGATAAACTACTCGCAGAATAAATCCTTGGTAAAATGCGCTATATTTGATCACGAGCATAAAGCATTTTATAGTGGATTATTCCATGAATATCTTAAGGTTTAGCAAGGTTTCATCGAGCGGTAACGGTAGGGGCATCACGAATTTTCTGGCTATTCACTAGACGGGGAACGCCCTGTTACGCCCTATGATCACGTCGTTGCTGCCCGCGTATTCATTTTCCAGTCTTTGGTAAAGTCTTACGAACCGCCGCCCGATCGAGAGAGTTTCAGTCAGTTACGTTGCGAGAAGAATACTGTGTCCTCAATTACTCAAGCCAAAGCGGAAGCGCAAAAATTAATCCAGCAGTACAACAAGCTGCAAGCAGAAGCCAAAACGGCGAGTGTGGAAGATGCTGCTCATAAAGCAGCCGAAGCCGAAAAATTAGTCGCACAAATTAGCCTGCTACAATCTGCGGTCAATAAACTCCAATCCAAAGATACGAAAGATGCGGCGGCAGAACTTCACAGCAAACAAACGCCCAGCGAGCTTGAAGCCAAGCGCATGGAAGTGGAAAAAGTTGCGTTGGAGTCGCGGATTGCACGCATTGAAAATGCTCAGAAGAAAACCCGTGAGCAAATCACGCAACTGTCGCGTGCTAAACAAGAATTAGAACGCTTGAAAGCTGAGGCAGATCAGGACAAGCGTGCCAGTGATGAGAAATTACAGCAAGAATTAGCCAAGCTTATCGAGCGCAAAGAACATGAACAACGCCGTTTGAAGCAAGAAATGGAAGGCTTGCTACAACAAACCCAACAAGAAGCCGAATTATTGAAAGTGCAGCGTGACAGTGCGCGCGCCATGATGGAGCAGCAAGAAAAGGCAAGTCGCGAACGCTTGTTGTCTGCCTATAAACATCAAACGGGTGGACACAAGGGGCTGTTTATTGGGGTGGGGGTTGGTGTTGTTATTGCTGCCGCTTTGGGGGGAGTTTTACTATTCACCCCGTGGTTGGATAATATTGTTGGTATTAAAAAGGTAACCCAAGGTTCGCCTCAAGTCGCGGTAAATCATGTGCCTGAAAATCATACACAGGCTAATCCTGAACCCGCAGCACGCCCTGTCGTTGAAGAAAAACCCACCTTACAACCCAGCGCAATGAAAGCCTTAGGGGTTTATCGCGATAAATTAACACGCGGCGGGGCAGCTCCCACGATGGTGAAATTACCTGCGGGGGATTTCTTGATGGGGGTTCGCGGTTCTATGCCGTATCAAGAAGAGCGTCCGCAATATCAGGTTCATTTGGAAGGTTTTTCGATTGGGAAAACCGAAATCACCTTTGATGAATATGATATTTTTGCAGGGGATACGGGTCGTCCTTTGCCTGAAGATAAGGGCTGGGGACGGGGGATGCGCCCTGTGATTAATATTTCTTGGGATGATGCCAATGATTACACCAAATGGCTGACCGAACAAACGGGACATCAATACCGCCTCCCCAGTGAACGGGAATGGGAATATGCTGCCGTCGCGGGCAATTTTGACTCGTCTTATTATTGGGGCAATGCGATTGGGCAGAATAATGCCAATTGCGCTTTGTGTGGCAGTCAGTTTGATGCACAAAGCACCGCGCCTGTGGCAAGTTTTGCCCCGAATAGTTTTGGCTTACATGATATGATCGGCAACGTTTTAGAATGGACGAATAGCTGTTTCCGTCCTAACTATCAAGGTGCGCCGAGTTCTGGGCAAAATTGGGAAGGCGGCGACTGCTCGCGGCGCATGGTGCGGAGTAGTTCTTATAGAACGTATGAAAACGCATTGCGCGTGACTAAACGTAATAGTTATAACCCAAAAACTCGCATGGATGTTTTAGGTTTTAGAGTGGTGCGGGTCGATTAGGAAAAAAATTTATGGGATTGAATAATCAACAAATTCGGCATTTACGCGGGCTTGCCCATCACTTGAAACCTGTGCTGATGGTGGGTGACAAGGGCATGAGTGAAAACCTGTTGGCTGAATTGGATCGGGTTTTAGAAGATCACGAATTGATCAAAGTGAGCATTGCAGGGGCAGAACGTGAAGATCGTCGCGCTTTGACGGCTGAATTGTGTGAGCACAGCGGGGCTGAAGTGGTGCAAATCATTGGGCGCATCAGTGTGTTATATCGTGCTGCAAAGAAACCTGTGTTAATGTTGCCCAAAGCGTAACTGATTAAAAATAAAAGTGGTTTTTTTAACACATCACGATTGTTTATAAAAAAGTCCCGTCAGTAATGCTGGCGGGACTTTTTTTATTATGTTTACACAGGTGTAGTTACGCGTTTATTTGCTACGCCGAATGATCCGCGCGAGGTCTAAATCAAACAAAAAGCCTTGGGGTTTTTGTTGTAAATAAACTTCGTATTTTTCTGTGCCTACATCAACTACTGGCAAATGTAGTTCTCCCGAAGTGGGGTTGTAGCTGGCGTGTAAATTTTCAATCACGATGCCACAGCCCGCAGGATCGGCTTTACATTGGTCAATACCTGCTTGAGTCGAACCGTCGGTGTTTTGTGAATATAAAATACCGCAACTGGCAGGGTCTGCTTTGCATTTATCAATACCCGCTTGGGTTGAACCATCGGTATTTTGATTCACGACAATGCCACAGCTTTTGGGATCAGCTTTACATTGTGCAATGCCTGCCTGCGTTGAGCCGTCTGTGTTTACACTGACGACAATGCCACAACTTGCAGGATTGGCTTTGCATTGGTCTATGCCGATTTGGGTTGAGCCATCGATATTATTATTGGTGACAATCCCGCAGCTCGAAGGGCTGGCTTTACATTGATCAATCCCTGCTTGGGTTGAACCGTCGGTGTTTTGCGTCATCACAATTCCACAACTGGCAGGGTCTGATTTGCATTTATCAATGCCTGTTTGCGTTGCGCCGTCGGTATTTTGAGCGACGACAATGCCACACACACTGGGATCAGTTTTACATTTGGCAATGCCTGCACTGATGCCGTCGTTATAAGTAAGTGTTGCTGTCGTGCTGGGTGTTGTCGTTGTCGGGGTTGTGGTCGCCGTTGTATTGGTGGGCGGCGTGGTTACTTGGGGTGCAGTCGTTGTGCCTGCGCTGGGGAAAGTTTTTGCAAGGTCTGCGGGAATATTGTCGCCTGCTTGAACGGTTACGGTATTACTGAGCGTTCCTAAAGTCACTTTATAAGAACCTGGGAATACTTCTGCAAAAGCATTAGGTACTTTATAAAACAGGAAATTTCCCAACATATCGGTAATGGTGTGTGAGCGTGAAGCATCTCCTAAGTTAGGTATTTTCATTGCGCCCGTGTACAAGAAACTTTCTTGTGCCGCACTGACAGTAACTTTTTGGGATGTTCCGTTCACACGCAATGTGTAAGTACCTGGAAAAATTTCTACTTCTCGATTTGTTAAATAATTTTTGGATAAATTTACTTGATTATTAGAATCATAAATGTAAACAGCGTCTAATCCAGCCCCAAAAACGGTATATGAACCTGAAATCAGAATAGTTTTTTTACCTGCTTGTACGCTGGTATCCTGCTTAGAGCTATTTAAATAGACAGAATAAGTACCTGCAAATAATTCTACATCTCGACCTGTTGATTGATTTGCAACAGGATATCCCTGCGAATTTTTACCGAAAGTATCATAAACAGTATATGCGTCCCATCCCGCCCCTGTTACAGTCAGTAATCCCGCCGTCAAAGTAGTCGTTTGTCCTGCAACAACAGTAATCGGTGTGGAATCGAAGTAATTCAAACGAACCACATAAGTTCCTGGAAAAACTTCAATGCTCCTATTTGTATAATTAGAACTTAAAGAGGTTCTGGCAAATTCATCATAGACGTAAAATCTATCTTGCCCCGTTCCTGAAACCGTAATTAATCCCGTATTCACCACCGTTTTTTGACCCGTTTGGATGGTTATATTTTGTACAGAGCCGTTATATTTGAGCTGATAAGTAGCAGGCGCAAGCAGCACTTCTTTATTCACAGTACCCGAGCCTTTATAGTCGCGCCCGAAACTGTCATAAATCGTGTAATTGTCTTGCGTTGTCCCCGAGACCAAAAGCGTTTCCGCCCATGCCGTCGGCAACAGTAAGAACACACCTACAAATAATGATAAAAACCTAAATTTTTGCATAAGCCTCTCCTAGAAAAAACCAAATTCATAGAAGATCGTAAAGGTTTTTTAGCTGACTAAGCAAGCGGAGAATTTCGTGTGGGTTTAAGTGGGAATTACGCTGATTAGATAAATTTAGTCAGCCTATCATTTTCCTGTGGATACGGGCGATAATAGCGGGAGTAACCAACTCTTATTGCTTATCCCCCACAGACTTACTATCCAACTATGTATAACATCTATAGTACATTAACTCCTATTTTCCTGATTATTATTCTAGGTTATAGTCTCAAAAACTATTGTTTTTCCGATAATAACTTTTGGAAAGCCCTCGAAAATATCACTTATTTTGTCCTACTCCCCATTCTCATGGTCGATGGACTTGTCAAAACTCCTCTCGAAAACTTCCAAGTCTCATCGCTTGCGATGGCAACTTTGGGCGGAGTTTTTATCATCAGCTTATTACTGGTTGCCTTAAAACCACTGTTAAAAACCGTTTCAGGTGCAGAGTTTTCCTCAATCTTTCAAGGTAGTATTCGCTTTAACAGCTACATCTGCATGGCAGTGGCACACGCCTTAAATCCTAAAAATGGCGTAGCACTTGCAGCATTAATCATGGCAGTAATCATTCCTATCGTGAATGTGATCTCAGTCATTGTGCTTGAACATTATGCCGCGCACACGCCAACCCGTTGGCAAAATATTGTTAAAGCTTTGCTAAAAAATCCCTTAGTTATCAGTTGTGCCCTTGGGTTTGCCTTAAGCAAAGCACATGTTTCGTTCCCTGTTGAAATTCATGAAACGTTTAAAATATTGGGGGGCGCGGCTTTACCCTTAGGTTTATTAGCAATGGGAGCAGGTTTACAGCTCAGCACGGTTCGGAACACCGCAGGCAGTTTATTACTCACCAGCTTTTTAAAGTTGGGTCTCATGCCGATTTTGACTTGGGTAATTTGTCGTTATCTCGGGGTTTCCCCAGAAATGCAACAAGTAGTGATACTGTACAGCGCATTGCCAACCGCAAGCACTTCCTATATTTTGGCGCGGCAAATGGGTGGAGATTATGTGCTGATGGCAAACATCATTACCTTAGAAACTATCATTTGTGCGTTTACGTTACCGTGGGTTTTAATCAATCTCACTTAATTTTAACTAAATCCCTCAATCCCTATAGGGCTAACGATTAAAACAAACCCCTAAATCCCCTAAAGAGGACTTAAAACCGCTGTAATCTTTATCTTTAGCCCCCTTTAGGGGGTTGGGGGCTTCAGTTAAAAACTGAGGGCACAGTTAAAAAAACTGGTGTCACTTATTCTTTTTTATTATAATAATATACTTAAAAGTAATAAAAACCGCGCAGTTTGTTCATGAACTGAAAAATGAGAATGGAAGAGCCTTTCGTGAACATCTATCCCTGTTTCAAATGGGTATAGATTGAAATTATGCCTACAATATGGAGTCGTGGCTTTACATGAGTAAATTTATAACTGAGCGCGTGCTTAGCGTGCATCACTGGAATGACACCTTATTTAGCTTTCGGACAACCCGCGATCAAGGTTTACGTTTTCGCAACGGTCAATTTTTAATGATAGGGCTTGAAGTAGATGGTCGTCCTTTGGTGCGAGCCTACAGCATAGCCAGCGCAAATTACGAAGAACATCTTGAATTTTTCAGCATCAAAGTGCCCAACGGCCCACTCACCTCACGCCTACAACATTTACAAGTGGGCGATGATTTATTAGTGAGCCGTAAACCCACAGGCACTTTAGTCTTAGATGATTTGTCAGCCGCGCGGAATTTGTACTTATTCGGCACAGGCACAGGACTCGCACCGTTTATGAGTCTGATTCGCGATCCTGAAGTGTATGAACGTTTTGAAAAAGTGGTGCTGTTTCACGGCGTGCGCTATCTCAGCGAATTAGCTTACAGCGATTTCATCAGTCGTGAATTACCCGAAGATGAGTTTTTAGGCGAATACGTGCGCAATCAATTGATTTATTATCCCAGTGTCACCCGCGAGCCTTTCCGCAACCAAGGACGTTTAACGGATTTAGTCAATTCTGGAAAATTATTTACCGATATTGGTTTGCCCGCACTGAACCCAACTCATGACCGCGCCATGATTTGCGGCAGCCCTCACATGTTGGCAGACACCAGCAAAATGTTAGATGCACGCGGTTTCACTATTTCTCCTGGTATTGGCGAACCGGGTGATTATGTAATTGAACGGGCTTTTGTAGAACGTTAGTTTTGCGAAATAGCCAACAATCGCGCCCCTATTAATTAATTTAACATAGGGGTTGCGAGCGCAACCAAATTGAGAAAGGGGAATTTTAAAACGGGGGCGAAATAGAAATTCGGCAATCCTTTGCCGAATAAAGGAAGATAATGAAGGGGTTAGACTTCAT
Organism: Thiotrichaceae bacterium; assembly: GCA_028688145.1. GTDB lineage: Bacteria > Pseudomonadota > Gammaproteobacteria > Beggiatoales > Beggiatoaceae > JAQTYU01. The sequence goes on from JAQTYU010000008.1 coordinate 67,907, forward strand.
TATCAACAAGGTAACGGTACGAGGTTTAATGAGTCAAGTCCGTATGACTCATAGGGCAAAAACTGCTTACTTTGTTGCGGGCTTCGCAGCGGGCTTTTCTACTTTCGCATCAGCTTTGGCTTTATGTGCTTTCTTTGCTTTTGCGGGTTTTTCAGTTTTAGGAGCGGCTTCAGCAGCAAATGCAGGTGCAACATTGCCAGCTAAGAAAGCTGCCATAACTAAAGTACTTAATAATTTCATTTGAAACCTCCTGAGATAACTACAAAATAGTGGCTAACACTTATCAATCCTGATTATTGTGAACTACAGCGTCCTTGCTATAGTTTTCAGACGTTAGAGATTATTTCTTTTCGTCTTTCTTTGGCTCGTCTTTCATGCCATGTTCATCTTTCTTGTGGTCGCCCATTTTGTGGTCGCCTTTCTTGCCATCTTTATGGTCACCCATCTTGTGGTCTTTATGGTCGCCCATCTTGCCATCTTTATGGTCACCCATCTTGTGGTCTTTATGGTCGCCCATTTTGCCGTCTTTGTGGTCGCCCATTTTGTGATCCTTATGCTCTTTGTGTTCAGTAGGAGCAGCGTCAGTCTTAACAGGAGCAGGTGCTACAGCGGGTTCAGGAGCGGCGACTGGTTTAACATCTTCAGCTGCAACAACACCGATGCTGCTACCTAAAACGAGTGCGACTGCTAACGTGGTTAAGGATTTCATGTAAAAATCTCCAGAAGGATGTTGTTAGAGAATTGCTTTATTGCTATATCTATAAGCAATGCTTGTGCCATATAAAAATTAACCAATATAATCATGTAGTTAATTTAATTTAATCCGTTATTGCATTGCGATTTTTCTGTTTTTTGTCTCTAATAAGAGACAAGCTTCTTGCCGTAAAAATTCAACTCTATAATTTTAATAGCAATTATGCTGTCTTTTAAAAGAGACAAGCCCCGCACAGAAAATCTTAAATCACACCAAATCAAACCCCTCATACAGATGTTCAATTTCTGCGGCATATTTCTGCACGATTAAATTGCGCCGAATTTTCAGAGTAGGCGTGAGCAGACCATTTTCCACCGTCCACGCTTCTTGCAGAATCAGCACCCGCCGAATTTGCGCATAACCTGGGAAAATTTTCATCCGTGCACTGATACGCGCTAACACGGCTTTATTCACAGCTTTGCTTTTCAAAGCTTCCGCATCTTCGGGACTCACTTGCAATTCCGTGGCAAGACTTTGCCAAACTTCGGGGTTTAACACCACCAAAGCACTCAAATAAGCTTTGCCTTCACCCACAATCAGCACTTGTGTGAATAAATCATCTTCACTTACAGCAGCTTCCATGTCCGTTGGTGGAACTTTTTCGCCATTTCCCATGACGATAATGTCTTTAATCCGTCCCGTAATTTTGATATGCCCTTGCGGATTAATTTTGACAAGATCACCCGTATGTAACCAGCCGTCCGCATCAATTAATTGTGCTGTGGCTTCAGGATTTTTCCAATAGCCCATTGTGACACAGGGGCTTTTCGTGAGTAATTCCCCATCGGACGAAAGTTTGACTTGCACAGAAGGCAGCGGTAAACCCACGCCATCAGGAACATTGTCTTCAGGGCGATTTACACAAATCACAGGGCTGGTTTCGGTCAAGCCATAGCCTTGCAATAAATTTAAACCCAAGCCAATGAACAGTTTCGCCACGCTGGGCGACAAGGCTGCCCCACCACAAATCGCCATGCGCAAACGTCCTCCCAATTTTTCTAAAATCGGTTCGGAAATTTTACGGCGCAATAAAGGCAACCACAGAAAACCCATTTCCCAAGAGCCGCGCCCTTGTTGATAGAGAAAATAGCGGTAGCCCAACTCAACCGTATATTTAAATACCTTTTGTGCAAAGGGCGATTTCTTTTGTAATTGGTGCTGAATCTTGCCGTAAACTTGTTCATAAATACGCGGCACGGAAATCATCATCGTGGGGCGCACCGTGGTTAAATCTGAGCCTAATTGTTGCACCGAGCGCGCATAGGCAACGCTCGCCCCCACTGTCATTGGTAAATAATAACCATCGGTGCGCTCCAATGTGTGCGACAAGGGCAAGAAAGACAAGAAAATATCTTGGTGTGAAAAATCGGCAGAGCTGGCGGCGGCGTGGGCATTCGTCAAGAAATTACGGTGGCTCAACATCACCCCTTTGGGGCGACCCGTCGTGCCCGAGGTATAAACAATGCTCGCCAAACTTTCAATATCCACGCTACTGGTGAGCAAAGGATATTCACCTTCAGCAGGCAACCAGTCGGCAATACTGATTAAACGCGGGTCTTGTAATTCGGGAGGTAAATCGTGCAGGCTTTCCAGCGTTAAAATGCGTTGCAATTGGGGCAATTCTTGACACACAGAATGCAAACGTTTCCACTGCAATAGGTTTTCTAAAAATAGGATTTTTGCTTCCGATTCTTCGATAATATACGCGACATTTGCAGGGCGATCATCGGTATACAACGGAACGGTGATTAAACCCAAACCGAGGGCTGCTTGGTCAAACATTACCCATTGTGGGCAGTTACGCAGAATAATCGCAATTTTTGTGGACTCTGCTAAGTTTTCACCCTGTAATGCCGCCTGCCAATGGGCAACTTGTTTTGCTATTTCTGACCATGTCATAGTTTGCCACAGTTGCGTAGTTTTGTTGAAACTATGATAGGCAATGACTTCGGGACTACGTTGCACACGCTCATGAAATAAGCCGCTGAGATTATTGGCTTGTTGTAAACTGATTAAATCAGGGTTAGACATGATAGGCGACTCCTTGATAATTTTTCGGGGGATTTTATGGTTTTCAGTAGTATTTACCCTAAGCAGGATTTACGCAAGGTTTCTTATTATACAAGCAGTTAAAAATTAACCTATTGTAAACAATTGACGTTTCCCCAAGAATGGCTTTTAGTGGACAAGTTTTATGTTATCGATTATAGTTTTAGCAGTTTTTTAACTGTTATCTGAATTTGTTTGCGGCTAAAGCAAAAAATACAGGTATTTTGTATAACATCAATAATGATAGTGTATGGTATGGTTTCACCAATGAAGAACTGGCAGATTTCTCCCCTCAAGCTTTGTGCAGTGATTGGCGCAGGACTGTTACTCAGTGCCTGTAGCACCTTACAATCAGACCAGCCTGAGATTATTCCTGATAATGAATTGAGTACTGACTCAACAAGTGCCACCTATCCTGTCCCCAGCAGTTATGATGGCAGTTTAGAAAGCACCAGCCCAACCACCACAGAGACCCCTGGCAATTATTATGTGGTGCAACGCGGTGATACGATTTACGCAGTTGCAACGCGTTATGGGCGTAATTATAAAGACATCGCAAGTTGGAATCGGCTCAAAGCCCCTTACACTTTGAAGCAAGGACAACGTTTACTGATTGCCTCGCCCAATACTGATAGTTATGCCAATACGCGAACCCCAGTCACACCCACGGGTACTAATTATTCCAGCGTGAATAATAATACTCAAGCAGGCGGTTATCACACCGCACAAGCGGGCGACACGGTGTATAACATTGCACGCCGCTATCAATTATCCCCCCAGAACTTAATTGCAATTAATGCCTTGGCTCCGCCTTACCATTTATCAATAGGTCAGGTGATACGTTTGGGCAGTAATGTGCCGATGGCAGCGAATAATACGTACACGCTCGCCCCTGTGGCAAGCACAAATAGTGTCAAGCCACAATCAGCGATGAATGGCAAACAGCATGTGGTTCGTGCAGGCGAAACCTTGTACAGTATCTCACACCGTTATGGTTACACCCCTAATGAGGTGGCAGCATGGAATCGTTTGCCAGCCCCTTATACGATTGGCGTTGGACAAGTGTTGTTAATTGCTCAGCCTTATGCAGCAAACACCAAGACCACGAAAAAAGTTACACCTAAAGCCGCTAAAAAATCACGAGTGCAGACTAAATCTAGCAAACATGTGAGCCAAGTTGTGCCTGAACCTGTGACTGAACCCACGCCTGCAAAAACGGTAACGCCTGCGACTAAAACCGCCAGTCGGGGCATGATTACCCCCTCAGGTTCGGGTCGTGCGGTGGCGAGTTTTCACACCGTGCAAACAGGGGAAACCTTGGACAGTATTGCCGCCTCTTATCATATTACTACCCATGATTTGGCAATCTGGAATGGCATAGGTAAACCTTATACTGTGCTGCCTGGTAAGAAATTACTGATTGTTCCGCCTTAAACTGCGATTAACTTTGGGGTTTGAATCATTGCTCTTTCAAACCCCTCTCTTTCAAATCTCCTCAGGTTGAGCCGTGCTCTGTGTTAGCCTTTCCCCGTATCTTCGCGCTACTTTTTAGTGCATTAACTGTTTCCAGCCTGACAGGCTGTGCGGGGTTTGCTAATACCTCCCCCAGTGCGATCAGTGTTTATACCGTGCAACGCGGTGACACGCTGTCTTTAATCGCTCAACGCTTTGGTACAACTTTTGCTGAACTAGTCAAACTCAATAAGCTAACTTCTCCTTATAGCATTCATACAGGACAAGTATTGCGTGTGCCGTTTCCGCCCCCAGATATTGAAATTAAACCTTTAAGCGACACGCGCAAACGGACGAGTAAAAAGACTACACCTCGGGTGGCTGTCAGCAGTCCTTTGTCAAAACTCGAAAAGAATGCTTGTGCACCACCCGTGCCTTTGCATTATCCAACGCAGGGCGGAAGCAGTACCCGTGGGACTGGGGGCGTGAATATTTTTGGACAGGCTGGGCAAGCCATCTATGCCATTGCCGCAGGACAAGTTGCTTATAGCGGTAAGGGGGTAAAAGGTTATCCTAATCTCGTGATTATCAAACATAATGATCAGTTTATGAGTATTTACGCACACAATACAAATCTACAAGTGCATCAAGGAACTTGGGTGCAAGCAGGGCAACATCTTGCCGACATGGGGATGAATGCCAAACGTCAGGGAATGTTACGCTTTGAATTAAATTGTCGTGGTAAAAGAGTTGATCCTATGCTTTTCTTCCCCCATTAATACAGTAAAACTACAGATTGAAGCAGAGGTTGGTATGGATGATGACCCAATTGCCGCAGAAGAAGATACCGAAGTCGTCCTTCTGGAAGAAGATGACCCCGAAAACTTTGTAACCAGTTTCGTGGAAGAAGCTGCTGAAGTTGCGCCCGCGCCAAGCTTCAGTGAGGGTGATAAAGATGCCACACGTCTTTATCTGAATGAAATTGGCTTTTCTGCTTTATTGACGGCGGCGGAAGAAGTCACCTTGGCGCGTCTTTCCCTCAAAGGGGATATGGCAGCGCGCAAACACATGATTGAGGCGAATTTACGGCTGGTGGTGAAAATTGCACGCCGTTATATGAACCGAGGTTTAGCTTTGTTAGACCTGATTGAAGAGGGTAATTTAGGTTTAATTCGTGCCGTGGAAAAATTTGATCCTGAACGCGGTTTTCGCTTTTCCACCTATGCAACTTGGTGGATTAAACAAACCATCGACCGCGCTTTGATGAACCAAACCCGCACGATTCGTTTGCCGATTCATGTAGTGAAGGAAATCAATATTTATCTGCGGGCAGCGCGACATTTATCGCAAACGCTGGATCGTGAACCCACGCCTGAAGACGTTGCCACAATGTTGGATCGTCCGATTGAAGAAGTGAAAAAAATGCTCGGTTTAAACGAGCGCGTCACTTCAGTGGATACGCCTCGCGCCAATGACTCCGAAAAATCCTTGCTCGACACCATTCCCGATGAGCAAAATCCTGATCCTTCCGTGTTATTACAAGATGCGGATGTATTACGCCATATTGAACTCTGGCTTTCCCAACTCAATGATAAACAACGGGTTGTGGTGGAGCGACGGTTTGGTTTGGATGGTGGGGAAATTGCGACTTTGGAAGAAGTGGGCGCAGAAATTGGCATTACGCGGGAACGAGTGCGCCAGATTCAAATCGAGGCATTACGCCGCTTGCGGGAAATTTTGGAACGCGAAGGTTTTTCAGGAGACGCATTATTTCAGTAATGGGTACAATGAATTTTACTGAGGTATTTAAGGGACAATAGTCCCTTATTTTTTGCCTGCGGTTTTGGAAAATATTTGTCTGAATCAGGATTTACAGGATTAAAGGATTTTCAGAATTAAAGGAATATAAATCTATGAAACTACGAATTTTTTAATCCTGCCTAATTCGGATAATCCTGTTAATCCTGATTCAGACAACGTCACGCCGTTTCACCCATAAAGACGGCAGCATACTTGCCACCACTTCATGATTTTGATTGAAAGTCTGCCAGCGAATTTTCACCACGCCCCATTGTGGTTTGGAGTTCGATGGAATCACGTCCAAAATTTCCCCGCGCACATAAATACTATCATCGGGGCGCACAGGTTTGGGCCAGCGCACTTCATCAACACCTAAGCCAACAACCCCATTGATAATATTCAAACCTGATTGCACAATCAGCCGCATACTCACGCCGTTGGTGTGCCAGCCGCTTGCCGCCAAGCCATTAAACAAACTGTCTTTTGCGGTTTCTTGGTCAAGGTGAAAATGCTGTGGGTCAAAATGCGTGGCAAAACTAATAATGTCTTCTTTAGTCATCACCACGCTGGCGGTTTCAAAATAATCGCCGATGTGAAAATCTTCGAGATATAAAGGAACTGCATTGCTGAGTTTCATCGGAATGACTCCTGTAAACTGCGGAACTCTAAAACAAGCCCCTAAATCCCCTAAAGGGGACTTAAAGACAAAATTTTTCATGTTTAGCCCCCTTTAGGGGGTTGGGGGCTTCTTTAAAGAAAATTTAGGGGCGCAGTTAAAATTAACTACTTGGTTTCGTTAAACAATTCGCGCCCAATTAACATGCGACGAATTTCGGAAGTGCCCGCCCCGATTTCATACAGTTTAGCATCGCGCAACAAACGCCCCGTCGGATATTCGTTAATGTAGCCATTGCCGCCCAAGCATTGAATCGCTTCCAAGCTCATCCACGTTGCCTTTTCAGCGGCGTATAAAATCGCCCCGGCGGCATCTTTACGGGTGGTTTCGCCACGGTCACAGGCTTTCGCCACGGTGTAAACATAGGCGCGGCAACAGTTTAACGTGGTATACATGTCAGCTAGTTTGCCCTGCATTAATTGGAATTCGCCAATCGATTGCCCAAATTGGGTGCGCTCGTGTAAATAGGGCACAACCACATCCATGCACGCCTGCATAATCCCCAAAGGACCGCCCGCCAACACCACGCGCTCATAATCCAAGCCACTCATCAACACGCGCACACCCTTGCCGACTTCATTCAACACGTTTTCTTCGGGCACTTCGCAATCTTGAAACACCAGTTCACAAGTATTTGAACCGCGCATTCCCAATTTATCTAATTTTTGGGCGGTGGAAAAACCTTTAAAGCCCTTTTCGATAATAAAGGCGGTGATGCCTTTTGAACCTGCTTGCACGTCGGTTTTCGCGTAAACCACCAAAGTATCGGCATCAGGCCCATTGGTAATCCACATTTTATTACCGTTTAAAATATAACGGTCGCCTTTTTTGTCCGCGCGTAATTTCATGCTGACCACGTCCGAACCTGCATTGGGTTCGCTCATTGCCAACGCGCCGACGTGTTCGCCACTGACCAGTTTTGGTAAATATTTTTGTTTTTGGGCGGTGGTGCCGTTGCGGTGAATTTGATTGACGCATAAATTGGAATGCGCGCCATAACTCAAGGCGACGGAGGCGGAAGCGCGACTGATTTCTTCAACCGCGATGACGTGCTCTAAATAGCCCATTGCTGAGCCGCCGTATTCTTCCGTCACGGTAATCCCCAATAAACCCATGTCGCCAAATTTGCGCCATAAATCCATTGGAAATTCATTGAGTTTGTCCACTTCAGCCGCCCGAGGCCCGATTTCTTTCGCAGCAAAATCGGTAACGCTGGCGCGTAACATGTCGGCGGTTTCGCCCAAGTCGAAATTAAGCATAGGAATATGCATGATTATTTAAGTTCCTTTGGTGGGTAATATTTTTTTTAGAATTGGAAATACTATTTTAGCCTCCCCCTTTGAAAAAGGGGGAGCAAAGCCTAAAATTATTTGACGTTTACGTAAGCGTTATTATTCTAGCATAATCTTAAGTGCGGATTGCAAGCACGATTTAGGAGAATTTTACGGCGGGGGATAAGGATTCAAGACCTGCTAGGTTTTTAAAACCTAGCAGGTTTCATGCGCGATTCAATCCGTATAATGCGGTGAAGTTAGATAGTTTTATCTATCAATAACTTATGAATAGTTTGTAACAATAAACGCGGTTCGACAGGTTTGGACAAATAAGCATTACAACCGATTTGCCGTGCAAATTGTTTGTCTTCTTCCAAGTTTGAAGCAGACAAAGCAATAATCGGCTTATTATAATTTTTAGCACGTAATTGTTTAACTAAATCATAACCATTTAACACAGGCATTAACATATCTGTGACTACAATATCAGGCTGTTTTTCGTCGATAAGTTGTAGAGCTTCTTCACCATTATAGGCACTGATGACTTCATAGCCTGATTCTGACAGACAAATCTCAAAAAGCTTGTGTAAAAACAGCGCATCTTCAACTAATAAGACTTTACTACCTTTACTACTCTCAAGAGTTTGCTTGTCATGATCGCTGTTACGATCGGGCACAATTTCGGGGCGGGTTGCATAAATCGACGGGGCTTGAATGCTTGCGAAAAATTGTGAACCTTTCCCCAATTTAGACAGCACCCGCAACATCCCCCCCATCATTTTGATGAGGTGATAACTGATTGCCAAGCCTAAACCTGCCCCTGGTGTCCCTTGATTTTTGGTTTCGCGATGAAAGGCTTGGAAAATTTTCTGCTGACCTTCTTCAGAAATCCCCAATCCCGTATCGGTGACGGACAAATTAAGCTGGTCTGCGTGCCAATGCAGCGCGAGCGTGACCGTACCTTTTTCCGTGAATTTCAAGGCATTAGTCACTAAATTGATGAGGATTTGCCGCAAGCGCAATTCATCAATCATGACTTGTACAGGAAGATTTTCCGCCTTAACTTCTAAAGTTAAGCCTTTTTCATTGGCGTGTGGCAGAAATAAGGCTTTTAAATCTTTGAGTAATTTCTTTAAATCACAGGCACGCGGGGCTAAAACCACTTGCCCCATTTCAATTTTGGATTGGTCTAAAATATTATCAATCAGGCTGAGCAAATGCTGAGTGCTGCTTTGAATAGTGTTCAGATAATCACTGGTATGTTCATCATTTTTATGCTCGGAATCATCCAGCAAACGGGTATAGCCTGCGATAGATGCCAGTGGTGTGCGCAACTCGTGCGACAAATCTGCAATGAAGCGGGTTTTCAATTGGCTGCTGTCTTCGAGCTGTTGCTTTTCTGCAATCAACATCTGACGTGCATGTTCAAGCTCTTGAATCAGTTGGCTTTGTCGATACGTGAGTAAACTTAATTCGTTGGCTTGTTGCTGAATTTTTTGCTGACGATCATGTTCGGTAGAGGCATCAAAGAATAAAACCCAAGTGCCGCCACGAAAGGGAAGTAAATGCACATGCGCACTGCGTCCTGCGCCCGTGCTGACAAATTCTAAAATTTCAGTGTGATCAATCGGCAATAAGCCTTCTAAAAAACTGACTTGCTCTGATGCGGGTTTTCCTGTGGCAAGCGCGCCTAAACCATAATGGTTAGGATAGCCACCCCATGAAACCAGAATGCCGTTTCTATCGACATGCAGATAGGTAAGCACCATTTCTGCCATCCATAAGGAACGCACATATTTTGCAATGCTGATGGGAATTAAAATCATGATACGGTTTTTCCGTGCAAAATCTTCAAAATGTTAGAGCAATTGCCACGCTAACCAAGTGAATGCTTCTTCAACACCCATGCCTGTTTGTGCACTACTTTCAATCAATTTCCACCCCTGTTCTACTTGGGGCGCGACTAAATCGGGGCTAACTTCCCATTGTTCACGCAAATCCGCTTTATTTAATAAGCAGGCAAAGGGTTTATTACCTGTTTGTGCGGTGACGGCTGCTTGTAATTGAATTGCCGATTGCCAAGTGGGTTTCCGTGTGCCATCAACCACGAGAATATAACCTGCCGCTCCTCGTAAATAGGAAGTGGTGGTGGTGGTTAAGGCATCATTCCCTGCAATGTCCCATAAAATCAGTTTGACTTCTTGCTCTTCAGATAACTTGATGAGTTTAGTATCAATTTTAACGCCAACGGTGGTGAGATATTTTTCTGAAAAGCTCTGACGCACAAAACGCCCCACCAAACTGGTTTTACCCACGGCGAAATCACCAATCATACAAATCTTTTTTTGTAAGGTTACCACTTAATCTAAGCCTCTTACGGTGGTAAAACTCAAACAAACTTTGCTAAATTCCCGCAAAAGTTGCTTTGATTCTGTCCATTAAGTTGATGGTTACTAATAATTATACAAGTTTTAGCTGCCTAGAAAATGTTCTTTTACACATTTAACAACAGAATGTACAGTTTAGTTTGTGATCATGACAACTAGAGAACGCGTTATTTTTATCATTAAGCATTTATCAGGAAATTTGGTGTAGAATTTTGCAGCCGTAGGGTGGAATAGCGTAGCGTATTCCACCAAGAAACGTGATAACTCTAGGTATGACGCAGTTAAATCGATAAGACCCTGATTGTACGGTAGAAGCCTGTAAAATCCTCGCCGCTAGAGCGACGAGGTAGTCATTCCAACGCTGGAGCGTTGGAACGAGACAAGTATCACGCTTCATGGTGGAATACGCTACGCTATTCCACCCTACTGCAAAGATTTCTTATCCCGAACTCAGGTTATCTATGCCCAATGTTAAATAAGTCCTACTAAAAACTAAACGCATTATTAAAGCACGTCATTTCACAACACTCCAAAGGATAGATAATGAAATTAGAAACTTTAGCAATTCACGGTGGATATTCTCCCGACCCCACGACTAAAGCAGTCGCAGTGCCGATTTATCAAACCACTTCCTATGCTTTTGACAACACCCAGCACGGCGCGGATTTATTCGATCTGAAAGTGGCGGGTAATATTTACACGCGGATTATGAATCCCACCACTGATGTTTTAGAAAAACGGGTGGCGGAGATGGAAGGCGGAATCGCAGGTTTAGCCTTGGCTTCGGGTATGGCAGCAACGACTTATGCCATTATGACGATTGCGGAAACAGGCGACAATATTATTACCACCAGTACCCTTTATGGTGGCACATATAATTTATTCGCACACACTTTGCCGCAATATGGAATTGATGCGCGATTTGCCGATTACCGTGACCCCGACAGTTTCGCCAAATTAATTGACGGCAAAACCAAGGCGATTTTCTGTGAATCAATCGGCAATCCTTTAGGAAATGTGGTGGATTTTGGCGCATTGGCGGCGGTGGCTCATGCGCATGGAATTCCCTTGATTGTGGATAATACTGTGCCTACGCCGTATTTGTGTCGCCCGATTGAACACGGCGCAGATATTGTGGTGCATTCCTTGACCAAATACATGGGCGGGCATGGCAACAGCATCGGCGGGATTATTGTCGATTCGGGGAAATTTCCTTGGGCAGAACATAAAGATCGTTTCCGCCGTTTGAATGAACCCGATGTGTCTTATCACGGTGTGGTGTATACCGAAAGTTTTGGCGCGGCGGCGTATATTGCGCGGGCGCGGGTTGTGCCTTTACGGAATATGGGTGCGGCAATTTCACCGTTTAATTCATTTTTATTGCTGCAAGGGATTGAAACTTTAGCGGTACGTATGGATAGATTGTGTGATAACGCGGTCGCGGTGGCGAAATATTTACAGCAACATCCGCAAGTTTCGTGGGTGCAATATGCAGGTTTGGCAGACAATCCAAGCAAGGCTTTAGTCGATAAATATATGGGCGGGCGGGCTTCGAGTATTCTGAGTTTTGGGATTAAGGGCGGGGCAGTTGCGGGCGGTAAATTCATTGACGCACTGCAATTAATCACGCGCTTGGTCAATATTGGCGATGCGAAGTCTTTAGCTTGTCATCCCGCAACGACGACACATCGTCAATTGTCGCCCAGCGAATTGGAAAAAGCGGGCGTTCCAGAAGATATGGTGCGTTTGTCGATTGGCTTAGAGCATGTGGATGATATTTTAGCGGATGTCACGCAAGCTTTAGCGGCTGCAGTTTAAAGTTTTTCTGGTGGGTAGCTCGTGTGATGCGGGCTACTCTCTGCATAAAAGAACCAAATTATGAATCTAATTCTGTCGGTATTAAAATATCTTTTTATCGGTTTTTTAATGACTATTGGATTATTCTTGTTTTTGTTTATATTTAGGAGTTACGCAGTTGAATCGCTAACTATTTGATTTTACTAAAAACATGATTGTGCAGCGCACAATGCTAACTCATTGTAAATAAAAGAATTCATGTTTCAACTGCGTAACTCCTAATATTATTTTTTCTATTAATATTAGTGTCTATTCCCATTACCCCAAATCAAGTTGCATACGTATTAGTTAATGATATGAAGGATGGAGGTGTAGCGGTTAGTCCAGCAGAATTTTATGGGAATATAATCTTAGAACCATTAAGAGCAAACTCAAATGATTTTAATAAATTAAACCGTATTAATTCCGTACGGCTTGCTGAAGTATTAGTTTCTTCTCCAAGCCCTGAAAAGTTTAGATTAGCCATTGAATTATTTAATAGAAATGAGAATATTTATGCAAAATTAGTTGGTTCAATTGGATTAATCGCTAATGGATATGATGTAGGAGAAATAAATGAACAATCTCTCATTGTTCAAGCTGCGATGGGCGAATTAAAATTTATTAAAAAAGATTATGAAAGTTATCAATTAAGAAAAGATAGATATAGTGTGTTGGGAATAATTGGGCTGTCAAAAACAAAAAATAGAAAAGTACTGTCTTATTTATTTAAGATTCTTGATGTTATACCTGAAGATTATGTGAGGCACAGTCAGGCTTGCAAGGCACTGGAAGAGTTGAGTTATATTGAGGCTGTTCCCATTTTAGAGCAGAAAATGCTTGATGTAAAATTTGACTATATTTTACATGCGTTTAGGGCATTGTTACGTCTTGATAAAGATAAAGCGATTAAATCAGCCATCACTAGAATAGCTATTGATACCTCTAACAAACAGCAGATAAACAAGTTAATTTCAGCATTAGAAAAAGCCACAGGAGAGCGTTTTGGTGCTGATACGAAAGCGTGGCTAAACTGGTTAGGGGAGCAACCAATAAATTAATACGTTTTAAAATAGGGGAACTCCATACTTATAAAAATTAATTTTATCAAGGGATTGGGAAAAAATTAAAAAAACCTTCCAAACTTATAAAAACTGGAAGGTTTTTTACGTACAGATTTAAGGAGTTAAGGTAGCATACGTTGCATAATGCCATTTTTTGCAATCATGTGTTTAATTGCAGCAGCAAGGTGAATTGCAATTAACACCGCAAAAATAATCCCGGCAACATCATGGGTCTCATTAAAAAAGGCACGCAAATTATCATCTTTCGCGCCCCATGCGGGCAATAATATGCCAAAAAATGACACTTTGTAACCGCCATAAATCGAAGCCAAATAACCACTGACAGGCTGAATAATCATTAAGGCATATAAGCCGAAGTGTAAAATTCCTGCCACAGTTTTTGTCCATGCAGGCAAGCTTTCGGGCAAGGCGGGCGGCGTGTGCGTTAAACGCCAGAAAATACGAATAAGAATTAAACCGAAGACCAGTAAGCCCACAGATTTATGCAATAAAATAATGGCAGTGCGTGCATCACCTTTGGGTAAACTGCCTGAATACCAACCCGTTGCGAGCAGTCCAATAATAAACAGTGCAATGAGCCAATGTAAGGCAATTGCAACCAAAGTATAACGTTGTGTTGTTGAATTGGGCATTATCTGTCCTCTGTTAAACGAATTAAACCTAAATATACTAAACAAATCAAAAATATTGTCCAAGACTGAATTATTTGAAAAACTCAGTCTTGAACATTTAACACCGCTTAGGGATTATTAATTGAACCTGTAATCACAAAGCTCACATCCCCATTCCCACCGGGCGACTGCTCTTTAAATGGTGACACTAATTTCACCGTAATTGCAGCAGGCGCGGCATTGGGATAAGTCGGATTTCCCGCCGTATTCATTGTGGGAGGGTTGCTTGATAAGGTAAATTGTACTTTCGTGTTGCTCGAACTGCTATCTGGGAACACGAAATCAACCACGCCGCCAAGCACGCCATTAGTAGTGGTCACTTTATAAGATGAGCCTGCTACCAAGGGATTGCCAAATTTATCGCCCACATTTTCAATCGTAAACACCTGCGTTCCTGTATTTGACAATGAAAAACTGCTAGGAGATACGCTGATTGGTGCAGTATCTGCCGAGAATAAAACGCGGGCACTCGTCCACACGGCGGTATTTTCTTGGAAAACGCCATCAGGGCCATCAAAGCGATGGTTCTGATTCACGTCTACATAAAACTCGCCCGAGTCATACGTGCCATTGTCATTGGCATCGATATAAGGTTCACTGAGATCGCCCTTATTGGTAATCAGCTCGCCCATGTCCCATTGCCCATTCGCATTGGCATCGATATAACCTTTATCGGTGAAACGATCCGCGCCTGCGTCAAATTTCCCATTGCCATTAATATCTTGGTAGCTTTCGCTGCCTGTGGTAAAGGCAATGATGGTGCTCAAACCCGCATTCCCGCACAAAGTCGTGGCAGTTGTAGAACTTATCGCAGTGTAGGGCGAATTACAGGCAAAACCTGAAGTGCGTAAACTGCCCAAACCGCCTAAATTAGGCGTTGTAGGGTTGGCACTCTGTAAAACTGCCGTCGCCTGCCCTAAATTGGTGGTCGCGGTAAACGTCCCGCCGCCCAAGCTTTTCCCAATAATCCCGCCTTCAGTAATGAAGCTCACCGTCGTTGCATCAGGAACAACGTTGCCATAACGATCCGCCACAAACGCGGTCAAATTATCTTGCAAGCCTAAACGCACGCCGCCTGCAATATTGCGATATTCCACCGCCAAAGAAAGATGATCAGCATCGGGCAAGCCGCCAGCAATCGTGACCCGCGCCACGGTGCTGATTTTGTCTAAACTGGCGATTACGTCCACACTGCCCGCCACGGTGCCGCTACGCAAGGTCACGCTGGCAATGCCGTTGCTGGTTTTGGTTTTGAGTGAGGAATCGACATTTCCCGTGCTGATGCTTTCACCGCCATTCAAACGGCTGCCTAAACTGAAAGTGACTTCTTTGCCATCCGCGACAGGATTGCCGACGCTGTCTTTCACCAAAAATTGCAAAGTTGCATTTTGAGTCACGCCGCTGCCAATAATCCCAATCACTTTGGGATCAATGCTTTTCACTTCAATCGTGCCCACGCTGTCGCTGCGTTGAATATTCAGGGACGTGGTTGCTGTTAAAGTGAAACGATTGTTACTCGTTGGAGTGGTTGCCGTGTTCTGAACCACTTCACTCACATTGACAGTTGCGGTAATTGTCACCAAGCCCGTGACTGCCCCCGCATTAAAAGTCACTTCAGCTTTGCCATTTTTGGTAAAACCATAAGGGACAATACTGCCAATATTGCTGGCAAAACTAACCTGCGTACCATCACGCACAGGCTGATTTTTCTTATCCAACACAGTCGCCGTAATTGTGGCTGTACCATTAATTGACAAACTGGCATCTGCGGCAATACTGCTTGATAAAGTCATAGTTTCGGGCACGCCTGTGAATAAATAATCGACGCTAACCGTAACCCCTGCCAATCCTCCCGCTTTCACTTCAAAGTTGGTTTTTTCAGCGGTGCTATTTTTAGCTTTGAAAACTGCATACCCATGATCGTCGGTGACGACACGGAAATTATCTAATAAAGCCGTGCCATTTTTTACCCGTGCATCCACCGCAACCCCACTGATTCCCGCGCCCGTCACATCGGTTAAACTGGCGGTCAAGGAAACAGGGGTAATGCCATCAGCAACCGCATTGAGCGTACTGGGAAATAAGGCTAACTGCGCCCCAAAATACAAGGGAATTTTTTGCGTAGCCGTGTCGGCTTGCACAATGATGGTCGCATTTTCGCCCACGTTACTGCTGGCGGTAACGCTGATTCGCCCTTGCGCATCGGTTGTGCCAGAATTGGGAGTAACAACCACGGTGCTGGTGCGTCCTGAAATTGCGCTCGGGGTAAAAGTGATTTTTTGCCCTGATACAGGTAAACCATTTTTATCGGTCACTGTCGCGGTCAAAGTCGCCGTTTGATTTAATCCAAACACATTACCGCTGCTGTCCACATTCAGGAAACGATTTTCCCCAAATTGGGCATAAAAATTCACCGTCGCCTGCGCGCTTAAATCACCGATACTGGCTTTAATCAAGCCTTGTCCACCCGCTTTGGCAATGTCATTGATTAACACGTTGACGCTGCCATCCGCGCCCGTTTTTGCAACAGTAGGCGATAAAGCGAAGGCATTGGCATTAGCAAAACCGAATTGAATCTCTTGCCCCGCCAAAGGTGTATTATTCGCATCTTTTAACAAAGCCGTCAGCGTGCTGCTGCCAATCGCTAAATTATTAGTCGGTAATAATTGTAAACTTGCGCCAAAATACAAAGTGACCGTTTGGCTGCTTGAACCGCTGTTCACTGTGAGCGTGACATTTTCCGCTTTGGCATTGCTCACGTTAAAACTGGCTTTGCCGCTGTCATCGGTGGTGCTGGGCGCGTTGGCTAATTGCGCACTGCCCGTGACACTCACTTGTAAGGGTGCACGTCCTGCTAAAGCGACATCGCTGCCTTTGTCGCTCAGCACCGCCACATCGACTTTAACCGCTTTGTTCAGTGCAATAATCGTTTGTGCTGTGGTGACATTTAAGCCGCCCGCCACGGAATCGAAAGTCAATGCCAACACATTACTACTGATATTATTAGAAATTGCGGTCACGGTCACCGATTCGGGCACAGGATCACGCACGGTGGTGCTAAACACCCCATTGTTATCCGTATTCCCCAATGTGTTGGTAAATTGCACATTGTCCGAATTGCTGACCAAGCCCACAGGTACATTCACCAAAGGCAAACCCGCAGTATCGCGGGCAGTTACGGTTAATATGGTAGTGGGAGCTGACAATGAGGAACGTTGAATGCTTGCGGTCAAACTCAAGCGGCTCAATGCGCTGGCGGTGGTGTTACGATTGGTTAAATCGGTGGTGCTGCTATTACTGGCTGTCCCATCGCCACCACCGCCCCCAAAACAGGCGGTTAAAAACAGAATTAAGCTACAGACCAGTAAAGCTTTATAATGAGAAATAAGTTTGAAAGGTGGGTGGTATAAGCGCATTTATAAAATCGGCTCTTCTGGAAGCACAGGTTTCGCGCTGGGTGTCGTGGTTGGGGCGATTTTGGGCGCAATGTCGCCACCAATACGCGCTAAATTACCCTTGTTAAAAAATAAGGAAATGCGACGTTGTTCACGTTCGCCACCGCCCGCTTGAAAATTATAGACATAATCCCAACGCTGTTGATGAAACACATCCACTATAATCGGTGTGCCCATAATAAAACGAACCTTTGACATGGGCATCCCCACCGCCAATTGGTCTAACATTTCTTGCGTTACTACATTGCCCTGTTGGACATCAATTTTATAAATTGCGCAACTTGTCAGCAAAAAACTTGCACTGCACATTATAATAATGAGAAGCTTTTGCATCACTAACTCACTCTACTTTAATTTTGAATAAACTTTCATAATAACCCACTGTTGTGAAAAACACACCCCTAATGCTTACTGATGTATGGAGTCACCGCGCATGGAATCTCAAGACTTGAAAAAAGCAGGACTCAAAGCCACGTTGCCGAGAGTGCGCGTGTTGCAATTGTTGGAAAATAGCGAGCAACGGCACATGAGTGCTGAAGATGTTTATAAATTTTTGCTCGATTCTGGCGAAGATGTTGGACTGGCAACGGTATATCGTGTATTAACCCAATTTGAAGCCGCAGGTTTGGTTTCGCGTCACCACTTTGAAGGTGGCTTATCGGTTTTTGAATTGAATGAAGGGCGGCATCATGACCATGTGGTGTGCGTGAAATGCGGTAAAATTGAAGAATTTACCGACGATATTATTGAAGAACGCCAACGCAATATTGCAAAACTTAAAGGTTTTGACATGACCGATCACTGTCTTTACATTTATGGCATTTGTCACGGCTGTCAAAAGCCGCGCTGATTTTCGATATAATCTATTGAAATTAAAATTATTTCAGGTGTTATAAGTTTAACTTAAACTGCGCCCCCAACCCCCTAAAGGGGGCTTTTAAACATCAAATAATTGTTTATGTTTAGCCCCCTTCAGGGGGTTGGGGGCTTCCGTTAGACTTTGACCTCGAATCCACTAACCACTTAAATTCCGAAGATATACACAATGAAAGTTATTCCCACCACAATTCCTGATGTTTTAATTATTGAACCCAAAGTTTTTGGCGACGCGCGCGGCTTTTTCTTTGAAACCTTTAACGTGAAACGTTACGCTGAAATGGGCATTCCGCACACTTTTGTACAAGACAATCATTCACGTTCTGCCAAAGGCGTATTGCGTGGCTTGCATTTTCAAAAGCAATTTCCCCAAGGAAAATTAGTGTATGTCACCCACGGCGAAGTTTTAGACGTTGCCGTCGATATTCGCCTGAATTCCCCTACTTTTGGCAAACACGTCAGCATTATTTTAAACACCGAAAATCATCGACAATTTTACGTGCCCGCAGGCTTTGCACATGGTTTCTGTGTACTTTCGGAATATGCGGATTTTCATTACAAGTGCACCGAATATTATCATCCTGAAGATGAAGGCAGTCTGCGTTGGGATGATCCCGATTTAGGCATCGAATGGGGTTTAGAAAATCCCACACTGTCTGGCAAAGATGCGATTGCGCCGCTGTTGCGTGATTTGAACATCGCTTAAGGACGAATTAACATGGCAAATATCATCGTACTCGCCCCACAAGGGCAAGTCGGCTGGGAATTAACTCGTTGCGCACAAACACTGGGCAACGTAATTACCCTTGGGCGTGAGCAACTCGATTTAAGCAATCCTGAGCAAATTCGGCGCGTGGTTTCCGAATTACAACCGCGTGTGATTTTAAACGGCGCAGCTTATACCGCCGTGGATAAAGCCGAGCAAGAACCTGAACTTGCCCATCAAATCAATGCTAAAGCGGTTGAAGTCTTGGCAGAAGTCGCCAAACAACAACAAGCTTTATTAGTCCATTATTCAACCGATTACGTTTTTGATGGCTCACAGCCCACGCCGTATCGTGAACAAGATGCGGTTGCGCCGCTTGGGGTTTATGGCGCGAGCAAATTAGCAGGCGAACAAGCCATTGCCAGCGTAGGCTGCGATTATTTCATTTTCCGCACCGCGTGGGTTTATGGAATGCGCGGCAAAAATTTCTTATTAACCATGCAACGCTTAGCCAGAGAACGCGATGAATTGCGTGTGGTTGCTGACCAGTGGGGCGCACCGACGTGGAGCCGTTCGATTGCGGAAGCCACTGCGCAAATCGTGGCACAAGTGCTGTCGCCCACAAATCCAATCGATGCTCGCGCCTTATCTGGCATTTATCACCTGACTTGTGCAGGACAAACCAATTGGTGCGAGTTCGCCCGCGCAATTATTGCCGCCTCACCGAAGCAACCCGTAGTTCATGCAATTCGTTCCGAAGAATATCCCACCCCCGCCAAACGTCCACAATATTCGGTTTTAGACAATCAAAAATTGCGTGAAACCTTTGGGATTCAATTGCCTGCTTGGGAACAGGCTCTTAACTTGTGCCTGCACTCCAATGAAGCCTAAAGCCGCGCAACGGGGGGTGATTTTAATCATCGTGCTATGGTTCATCACCATACTCACGGTAATTGCTGCCACCCTCGCCAGTGAAGTTCGCCTCTCTGCCAAAGCGGTGTTTCATAACCGCAATGATTTGCAGCATTGGGGCGAAACCTTGAGCGCGTTGAATCGGGCAGAAATGGAATTATTGCTGTCTAAAATGCCCGAACCTGTCAACAATCCCGTGCCGCTCGAAAAGCGCAAAAATCCCGCCTATCGTTTCAATGGGCAAGAATTAACGCTGGCTTATGCCGCGCCCGATAGCACCATTTCCACCCGTATTTATGATGAAGCGGGAAAAATTAACTTGTTGTATTTAACCAAGATTCAAATGCAGCAATTGCTGGAAAAGCGCATGGGGAAAGACAAAGAGCGTTTAGAAGCTTTGGATGATGCCTGGCAAGATTGGATTGATACCGACGATACCAAGCGGCTCAATGGCGCGGAGAAAGAGTATTACGAAAAACTTGATCCGCCCTATGAACCACGCAACGAAAAAATCCAAACTATCGGCGAGTTGCTGATGATTAAAGGTTTTAAAGAAGCGTTTAAAGGGGTGGAATTGGACACCGTTTTTACTATTTACGGCTCGACGGCGGGGGTAAATCCCAATCTTGCCACCCGTGAAGTGTTGTTGATGCTGCCCGGCATGACCGATGAAATTGCCAATACTATTCTGACCCAACGCCGCGAAAAGGAATTTCGCACGGTGCAGGATTTTAATGATTTTATGCAGCCTGAGCAGTTGGCAGAATTTGCGCCGTGGGTGCATTTTGCCGCGAGTAATTTTTTCACCATCGCGCTTTATCCTAAAGACGAAGAGGAGCTGAAAGCCCTTGAAGAGAAAAAGAATTCAGGCGATAAAACTTCCACGGTGGAAAAAAAGCCTGAGCCTGAATTAGATAAAGATGGCAAACCTAAAGAAGAAAAAATACAGCTCAAAAATCGACAAGCTTATATGGTGACGGTGCAAATCGCGGGTTCAAATCAAGCTCCGAAAGTCTTAATGACTAATCCTTATGGGACTTTGCCCGACATGCGCCATGAAACCATGCCGATTATTGAAACTAAGAATACGATTCGGAGTTCTTCGGGCAGTTCCTTGCCTTCAACTTCAGGATCAAGTAGTTCAACAAGTGGTTTTGGAGCATCTCCATCCTCCAGTTCGAGTGGCAGTAGCAGTAGCACTGGAACGAGTCCCTTTGGCAGCTCTGGCGGTACGCCTGCTTCGGGTGGAAATCCGTTTACGGGTGGAAAGTAACGAGATTGTCAGAATCAGGATTTGCAGGATTATGAGAAAGGTTTTTTAATTCTGAAAATTCTTTAATCCTGTGAATCCAGATTCTGACAAACTGGATTGACTAAACTTTCAGCTATTTTGTAAATTAACCTGAGTTCGGGATAAGGAAGAGTAGAAAATTTAGCAGTCGTAGGGTGGAATAGCGTAGCGTATTCCACCAAGAAAGGTGATAACTCTAGGTATGACGCTGTTAAATCGATAAGACCCTCATTGTACGGTAGAAGCCTGTAAAATCCTCGCCGCTGGAGCGACGAGGTAGTCATTCCAACGCTGGAGCGTTGGAACGAGACAAGTATCACGCTTCAGGGTGGAATACGCTACGCTATTCCACCCTACTACAAAGATTTCTTATCCCGAACTCAGGTTACATTAAGGTTCAGACAGATTTCAACTTAAGCTATTGATGGCGGGCAAAGTCACGACAAAAATCGCACCTTGTCCTTCTTCATGACGGTAAAACACATTACCTTGCAAAGCTTGTAATAACTTTTTCACAATGAATAAACCCAAACCTGTGGAATGTTCACCCGCCGTGGGACGATTACTGAGACGGGTAAATTTACCAAATAATTTGGCTTGTTCTTCAGGCAAAATACCCCGCCCTTCATCTCGAATTTCACAGTGAATTTGTGTCGAATTTTTGAAGATGTTCACATAGACTTTTTTGTCAAATGGGGAATATTTAATCGCATTTGAGATTAAATTATCGAAAATTTGTCGAATCATATTTCTATCAGTGTACGCACTATAATCCACAGGCTCAGTTTGCAAGACTAAGACAATGTTTTTCGCCAAGGCAGGCTCTGTATAATATTTTAATAAATCCTGTAATATATCCAGCAAATTAACCGCACTTAATTGGGTTTTGAGATTTCCCGATTCAATCTGATTCACATCCAATAAATTCGTGATTAACCCCAGCATTTGCTCTGCACTACTTTGAATCATTTTTGCAAATTCAATTAATTCCTCTTGACTGTAATCTTCAAAAGAACAGGCAATTTCATCGGATAAACCTAAAATTCCGACCAAAGGATTTTTCAAATCATGCACGGTAATTCCTAAAAACTCATTCTTTTCCTGATTTAATAAAACTAAGTGTTCATTTAATAAATTTAATTCTTGATTTTTAAGACGTAATGCAGCCGTTCTTTCTTGAACTTTTTGCTCTAAACCTTGGCGCAAAGCTTCAAGACTCATAATATCAGCATAGGCGCGTAAACTTGCGGTGGTCACCGTAATCAGCTTTTGACGACTTAATTCTGTTTTATTCGCATAATCGTTAATTTCATATTCAATAATTACTTTTTCTTCAGGCGCGTAACCAGGTTGTCCCGTACGCAGCACGATCCGCACTTGCGAATTTTTCAATTGCTCGCGCACATAACGCACTAATTCTAAACCCGCATCATGGGTTTCCATCACCACATCTAAAAACACCAAGGCAATATTGTCGTGCTGTTGCAAAATTGCTTTTGCTTGTTCAGCAGAATAGGCATTCAGCAATTCAAGCGGTTTATTTTTATATTGATAATTCCCTAAAACCAGCGCAGTAATGGTGTGAATATCTTCTTCATCATCAACAATCAGTGTTTTCCAAGTTTCCCCACGAGATTTAACGTTAGACTCAGAAACCTCATTGGAAAACAAATCAGTATCTTTCAACGTGCTTGAATTAAAAAATAGTGAATCCTCTTGAGCACTTGTTTCAGAGGGTTTGAAATCGGCAAATAAATCGTCGTTTTGAGAGAATATGCTCATATTAAAGCTCGAATATTTTGCGAAATAACAAGAGCTGCTCCAGCATTGGGCAGAAATTTTGAGGGCATTTTTTAGAGGATAACAGCATTGTATACACTCAATTTATTGGCATATTTTTGGGAATATGCAGGATAAATTTAACACCTTTTCCGTACTCACTTTCACAGCGAATTGTACCATTTAAGTGATGTGTCACCAAATTATACACAATGTGCAATCC
Source organism: Thiotrichaceae bacterium (assembly GCA_028688145.1). Taxonomy (GTDB): domain Bacteria; phylum Pseudomonadota; class Gammaproteobacteria; order Beggiatoales; family Beggiatoaceae; genus JAQTYU01. Next base: position 91,133 of record JAQTYU010000008.1, read on the forward strand.
TAAGCCTGTGCCGCCTTCTTGTCGATTGGTCGTGAAAAAAGGCTCAAAGATTTTATCGATAATATTTGCGGCAATTCCTACCCCGTCATCTTGATAATCAAGCCGTAACTGTGTTGTTTCTTCAGTCACTTGGATAATAATATGTCCTTGTGAACGCCCTTGAAAACCATGAATCATCGAATTTATCACTAAATTGGTGATAATTTGCGAAAATGCCCCCGGATACGTCATCAAGCTGATTTGTTTATCACACTCAATTTGTACTTGATAGCCCGTATTTTTTAATTTTGGTTTGAGGCTGATTAAAATTTCATTGAGATAATCATACAACACAATACTGCGTTGTTGCTCGCTGGCTTGGTCAACCGCCACTTGTTTAAAACTTTGAGTCAATTGTGCCGCACGGGTGAGATTTTTTAAAATCAAGCCACTGGTTTGATGGGTTGCATTTAAATATTGTTCCAAATCTGCACGCCCCATTTTGCCGCTTTTATACAAATTGGCAAATTCAATCGTTAAGCTGTCTAATTGGGTGGCAGCGGTCACACCAATCCCCACAGGGGTATTAATTTCATGCGCCACCCCTGCGACTAGATTACCCAAAGCAGACATTTTTTCAGCCTCAATCAATTGTTGCTGCGTGTTGCGTAATTGCTGCAAGGTATTTTCGAGCACAGTATTTTGGGCTTGAATTTCAGCACTGTAGCGCAGCGCGACATTTTTCGCCTCTTGTTCTTGCACCAAACATATCCGATTTTCTTCTGCTTGTTTACGCTCGCTAATATCTTGAAAGGCGGTCATGGCGTAAATAATCTGTCCTTTTTCATCATAAATGGGACAACCCCATGATTCTATAGGGATAATACCGCCTACTTTATTAACTTCGATGTCATCGACACTGCTTTGCTCACCTTGCAAAGCACGTAAAATCGGTAAACGTTCACTGGGATAGGTTTGTTCTGTGCCCGCCAAACATAAGCGATAAGTCGCACATAATTGGTTTGTGGGCGTGCCTTTGACGACACCTTGCCCCAATAATTCCGTGGCACGTCGATTGGTGAAATAAGGTAAACCTTGCTTGTCTAAAATTCCTATGCCAACGGGTAAAGCATCTAAAAATTGGGTTAAAGTACGCTCGCTTTCTTTCACTTCTGCATATAACTGGGCATTTTGAATAGAAATGGCAATTTGTGAAGAGAGAATATTTAACACTTCTAAACGTGCAGGGGTAAAACTATTTTCTGCTAAATTATTTTCCAAATATAACAAACCCACCAAACGCGCTTGGTGACGAATCGGAGTACACAGTATCGATTTGGGATGCTGCGCCAATACATACGGGTCACGGGTGAAATTGCCTTCGAGACTGGCATTATTCAACACCACACTTTCTTGCGTACGTGCCACATAATGAATCAAAGTATTCGCCAATTGTTCAGGCTCAATTGCACGATGGGTCTGCACGATTTCAACCTGAGTATTATTAAGCTGTCCTGCGGCTTTGATGAACCATTGTCCTTGCTGCGGCAATAAGAAAAAGCCTTTTTCTGCCCCCGCATTTTCCAACACGAAACGCATCATTTTTTCTAATAAATAACTCAGTTCAATTTCGCCCGATAAGGCTTGTGAAGCTTTAACAATACTGAGCAGGTCTAAAGCCTTGCTTGTGCCGATACGGCTTTTAGTGGAGGGTAGATGAGTCGTTGTGGTGTTAGATGAGGTGGTTGTGGTGTAAAAATGACGGTTTTCGGTTTGCATCGCAAACGCACCGCCATATTTTTCATCTAAATCACGCACTTTATTATGTGCACCCCATTTCAAATACAGATAAGAAGCTTCGGTAAAATATTTTTTCGCAGTACGTATTCTGCCCTGTTTGCTATAAAACCGTGCCGCCACTTCACTGATAACCGCTAAATTTTGAATGAATTCATCACTGGGTAAACAGTCAATCGCTTGTTCATACAAGTTACTAGCCTCCCAATACTGTTGCTGAATGCGTGCAAGTTCCGCTGCTAATAACAAAGCCTTATGCTGATAATTCTCGGGCGAGTTTTGCGCCCAAACTTGCATTTTTCGTAAGGAATTTTCTAAAAATACTTGATATTCCAGTTTGTTGCTATCCTCAGCACTTTCATACAGCGCGGCAACCGTTAAAGCTGCGTAAAAATAATATTCGGTAATAATCGCCAAGCTCAGCGCATCGAACATGAACTGAATTTCTTGAGCGGCATGCATAAAACTTAAACCGACTTCATGGCGTTCATACAGGTAAGAAAATTGGATTTGCACCGTGTAAAAATGCACTAAACCAAAGAAATAGCCTTGTTGTTTTAAACTTTCTAAGGCAATTTGCGCATTGAACCCATTATTATTGAGACTGTTGGGCTCGTATTCTGCACTGTGTAAATTCAAAATCAGGTGATGAATGGGTTTGATAACCTCCAGCATTCCTTGATTTTTAGTGCGCTGTAAAAAATTAAGATAAGGTCTGTTATCTTCTAAAAGCTTTGCTAATGGCTCACCACGAAAGAAACTTTGTGCAATACATTGATAAGCAGCAAAGCCTGTGTAAACCATATCTCCTGAAGCTAAGCCGATGGTATACGCTTTTTTCAAATAAGGTAAATTACTTAATAAGGACTGTTTCCAGAAATGAATAAAACCACTATAAATGTGGTAAACCTTGGCTTGAATCTCGCTACTTTTAAACTGTTCGCTGAGTTTTATCCCTAATTGCCCAAATTCATAGCCTAATTGGTAATTATTCAAAATCTGTCCGAACAACATGCCATAAATCGCATAAGCATAAGCCGAGTTTTTATCGTGTCCGTGGTGTAAGGAAATTTGCACCATATTTAGCGTCACCCACTGCACCAAGCTTGGATTGGTATTGAGTGCGGGCGAGAATAAACTGATTAATAAACGCAGGGTTAATTGTTGTTCCGCATCGGTGAGCAGGTTTGCGTCAAGTAAATGTTCAATACTGCGTCCCTGTAAATACTGCTGCACGGCTTGTGATTGGATTTGAACCGCCTGTTGCAGGGCTGCATCTTCCAAAGGAATCGGTAAATGTTGCAGGGCAAGCGCGTCACGCCCCAGCGTCACGGCTTCAGCAAAGCGTCCTTGCGTGGTGTATAACTCAATCCAACGAATGTAAATTTCTACTTTTTCGCGCTCGGTGCGGGCATGAAATAAATAAGCGGCAAGCAAAGTTTCAGCTTGTTCGACATGACTCGATAAAAATTCGCATTCTGACCATTCTTGATAAAGCACAGCCATAAAGCAATAATCATTTTCCCAAGCATTTTTATGCAAATTTTTGGCAATGCTGATGAAATATTTCAGTGCAAATTCATAGGCATTTGCAGTTTTGGCAGTTTTAGCCGCACGGAAATTAAGCTGAATTAATTCTTGAATTTCTGCTTCCGTACTCAGCAATTCCGCGCCTAAATTCAATGCGTTGACAATGTCGAAAATAACGGCATCTAGGTCTTGTGGAGGAGTATTGTTCAATAAGACCCGTGCAATTTTTAAATGAATCTGCGGTTTTTGCTCAAGTGGAATTAATGAATAAGCCGCTTGTTGAATTCTATCGTGTAAAAAGCGATAAACAATTTTTTCACATTGTTTATCCTCTAAAACAGCCTGATTAGTTGATTTATAAGCATCAGTTATTGGCAACACTAAACCTTGTTCCAAACTTTGCCACAATGCTTTGGCTGTGTTGCGGGCTGGGGCAGCATGAATTGCAGCTAACATTTTTAAATTGAAGGTATTGCCTAAACAGGCGGCAATCATGAGTAATTCTTGAGTTTCAACAGCTAACTCTCGGATTGTACTCACCATTAATTCCACGACATTGCTGCTTAATGCCATGTTTGCCAATGTCTGATTGTCCCATTGCCAACACCCTTGCGTGGGATTGAAAGACAAATAAGATTTTTTATACAGGGCTTCTAGGCTTTCATTGACAAAAAATGGATTACCCGCCGTTTTTTCGAGCAACAATTGCGCTAAGGGTTGCGCAGTGGCGATGTCACAATGCAAACTGTCACGTAATAACGCGCTGATGTCGGCAAGATTTAATGGATTTAGGGTGATTTGATTCAGTGTCACCGCTTCTTTTCGTAGTTCATTAAGCATTAAACTCAGTGGGTGATTGTTGTCAACTTCATTGTCTCGATAAGCACTGATTAATAATAAATGGTGAGTTTCGGGATTACTCACTAAAGCGTGCATTAAATACAAGGTTTCGGAGTCAATCCATTGTAAATCATCAAAAAATATCACTAGAGGATGTGTTTGTTGTGCAAAAACTTGAATAAAATTTTGCAATACCAAATTAAAACGATTTTTTGCTTCTAAGGCGGGTAAAACTTCGACTGCTGCTTGTTCCCCAATCAGTAAAGATAAGTAAGGTATCACATCAACCATTAATTGCGCATTTACGCCTAATACGCCTAAAATCTTATCTTTCCATTGGTTAATGGCGTGCTCATCTTCGGATAATAATTGCTGGATTAAACCTTGTAATGCTTGGGTAATAGTCGCATAAGGTGTGCCATTTTGTAGTTGGTCAAATTTACCTGAAATGAAATAACCTGAGGTAGCAACGATGGGTTTATGAATTTCATTAATTAACACCGATTTGCCGATACCTGCCTGCCCTACCACCAACATCAGTTCTGTCGCGCCTTGTGCCACGCGTTGAAAGGCTTGCATCAATGCTGAAACTTCTGTTTCTCTACCGTATAGTTTTTGAGAAATATGTAATTTATCGGAAATATCATACTGAGCTAAGATAAACTCAGGAATTATTTGTGTGTTTTGTAATTGCGTCAGACAATATTGTAAATCTTGATGCAATCCATAACTGCTTTGATAACGCCCTTCAGCAGTTTTTGCCATTAATTTTAAGATAATAGCTGAAAGCATCGGGGGAATTGCAGTATTCAGTTGATGTGGCAAAACAGGCTGTTTTGCAATGTGTTGGTGGATAAGTTCTAAACTGTCTTCAGCTTGAAAAGGCAATTTTCCTGTGAGCAATTGATAGAGCATAATACCCAGTGAATAGAAGTCAGAACGGTAATCTACGCTGCGATTCATGCGCCCTGTTTGCTCGGGTGATAAATACGCAAGTGTGCCTTCTAATTTTGAATTGTGTGCAATATCTGTTTTTTCTTGAGAAAGTCGGGTAGAAATCCCAAAATCTATAATTTTTATCTGATAATCATGGTTAAATAAAATATTGAAGGGGGTAATATCTTTATGAATTACATTTTTTTGGTGGATTTTTCCTAAAATATCATTAATCGTAATCGCAATTTCTAAGGCGGTACGGACAGATATTTTTCCAATCAAGTTGAATAAAGGCTGACCTTGATAATCTTCCATCACCAATATTAAGCTGTGGTTATATTTTTCCAAACTATAAACGCGAATAATACCTTCTATATTCAAGTAGTTATTGATTTCATATTCTTGTTTGAAGCGGGTTAAATCTTCAATACTTGGATATTCTGCTTTTAACAGCTTAACAACCACAGGCTTTTGGTCAGCAAGGCGTTTCCCTCGACTCACTAAAACGCGGTCATTTTGGTAGATAATTTCAGAGAGTTGGTAATTTGTAAGACTTATCATAAAACACCTAGAAAATTAACATTTTTTAAAAGTCGGTAGTGTTTAAACATCATGCAAAACACTACCGAGTAATATGGCATTAGTAGGGATTACAAACACTAGGCGGGACGCAATACGTTAATTTGCTTTGATGCAAATTATTACGTATCAACAATTCTAAATAGCTGACTGCTGCAATATTTGGATCGACGATTGGAATATCAATACCATGCTTCGCCAGCAATTCATTTTGTACGTAGGCGGCGACATTCACAAAACCCGTACACCCTAAAATGATGGCTTCAGCTCCATCTTCATTAATTGCCCGTAAACTTTGTTCGTAAACACGGCGGCGGGCTTCATCCGTATTTGATAAATCCGTCACAGACATGTCGACACTACGAATCGAGGCAAAATTATCCGTAATCCCAAAGGCGCGAATATGCTCTTCTTGCAGTGCCATCACACTGCGTGAAACGGTCACGATGGAAAATTTTTGCGCCAGCATCATTGCAGTGAAGGCACTGGCTTGAAACCCGCCTAAAACAGGAATTGTCGTGAGTTCTCTCAGTTGATCAACGCCGGTCATATCCATATCTGTAACGAAAATGCCTGCTATCTCGCCTGAATCAATAGCACGCATTGCTAAATCAATAACATACGGCGTATTCATTGCCATGTTGTAACGGCTTTCAATACAGGGACAACCTTGCTCTATGTTCTGGATAATTAAATCGAAGTCAGGAGCCATAAACGGCTTGACTGCATTGTAAATCGTTTCGTTAAATTGAGTATTGTTTACAGGAACAATAATTAAAATAGTGGGCATGTGATCCTCTTCAACAAGTTGGGGGTATTTGTACCAAAACCATCACACGATAAATTCTTACACCGAGGGGCTTAATTTCTCAATCGGTTCGTATACTCCGAAGTAGCCAAATTTTTTCCAAACTGCACCGAAAATATCTTCAAAATACGCGGTTCTCAACCACGGTGCACGCAAGCCAATAACGATAATCGGCTGCCCTTGAACAATATCCGCATTACTCATGGGCAATGCACTGACAGGGTCAAAATAACAAATCAAATCGGGAGCCATTGCTAAGGGATGCGCTTTCAGATTCGACCACGCAATGATGTTTTCATTCTGATTTAAAATCGAGACTTCCTCTTCGCCATTGCTGATGATAATCGTGCCAAAGTCAAAGCCACCCGTGGTATTTTGCTGAATTTCTTTTACCACGCCGCTGATCAGTTGGGTGGCATAACCATCGGTTTTTAAAAAATATTCAAACAAGGCTCTTACAGGATCACTGGTCGTTCTGAGTAATAAACCAATCTCCTTGGCTTTACTTAAGGTATAAGGAATGACGCTTGCTGACGCGGTGATTTCTTCCCCTGTCATGCTGAAACAGGCAAGGGCTGCCACGTCTTCAAACTCTGGAGTTTCTAGTAAAGCGCGAGACAAGTCATCTACCTTAGCAGGATCATTAATGCTAAATAACACCTCCGTCCCACCCTCTTTCACCAATTGGTCTGTAACTAAAGAACAAGGTGAAACAGGCATTCCTTGTGCGGCAAAGGTGGACATTGCCAAGCTTGGAAATGCACGACCACCTCCATCGGCATCCAATAAAAAAGTTTCTTGATGAGCGACTTGTTGATGTGCCACAACCAGCAGGGACATGAAATGGGCAACTGCGCCTGTTTCCACAGGAATGATATAGGAATAGCGAAAATTTGGATCAGTCGCATTTTCAGGATTGGTGCTGGGGTAGTTTTTACGCTTCGCTTCTGTCAAGCGTAGAAAAGATAAAATCGGTGCGACCGTAAAATGATTTTGGCTTGCAATAAATTTTTCAGGTGCTCCCATCCCCGCAAGTACAACGCCATATTGATCAGCGCGTACTTCTGAAATATCCAAACAAGCAACACGATCTGTCATTTGTAAAATGGCTTTGATCATATCTTCCCCATTTTTACGAGCACCACCGCCCCCACTTGCAAGCAACATCGCCCCATTCAAAATATCATATAAATCTTGCTCATAAAAAAATTGCATCGTTCATTTCCTTTGGTCGGTACAAAATGCTTATGAAGAAACGCGACTACACTACCAAATTTTTAGCATGGCTGACAATCGTTTTGATAATGCTAAAGAAGTAATGAGTTTAAGATAAGGTAAATATTTATTTAAGGAGGGATTGTGTGCATCACAGGAATATTAGGGACATGGCTACAATGTTTATGTAAAGCGTTTGTACGAGAAACAACACCTAGGGCTGTAACCTGTAAAAAAGTTATGTTTAGAATGCGATAGTTAATAATTGTGTAAGTTAAGGCTCAGATAACTTTCAACTTAAGCGGTTAATGCTGGGCAAAGTTATTATAAAGCTTGCGCCTTGCCCATCTTTAATAATGAATTTGTGTTGCAGTTTGCGGGAAATTTTATTATCTGAATCAGAATTGATCATTGATACTAATCAGGATCGTTGTTTTCTTTAATTCTGAACAGAAACTAACGCGCTTTAAACGCTTTTTGATGAGCGACACAACAGAAGCTATTGCCATCTTCACGCAAAGCTTCTTGCTCGGGGAGATGTATGCCGCAATGAGCGCAGCGTACCGTTTGAAAAGTCGTCATCGGGGCTTGAGAAGATTTGTGTTTCCGCATAAAACGCTTAATCCGAAACCACAACATCCCCCCAACCACGACAATAAACACAAGCCACAACAGCCGACTAAACATGATTAAGGTGCTTTCGGCGAACTTTTTTGCAGGCTGTGCGCGAGCTTGTCTAAAATGCCGTTCACATATTTATGGCTTTTTTCAGCCCCAAATAATTTGGCAAGCTCCACACCTTCATTAATCACCACTCGCCACGGCACTTCGCGCGAACAATGCAATAATTCATAGCAACCCACCCATAAAATGGCGCGTTCAGTGGGGTCAAGCAGCTTGGGTTGTCGATCTAACCACGGCGTTAATGCGGTATCGAGTTGATCAATACATTTCGGAATGGCATACAACAAGGCATGAAAATAATTTCTGTCCACGTTGCCCATGTCCATATCTTCTTCAACTTCTGCGAGAAATTGTGCTTCGATAGTTTGGACGGAATGCCCCGTGAGTTGCCATTGATACAAAGCTTGAACTAAACGTTGTCGCGCTAAACTGCGACCTTGGGTAGAAATTTTCGGGGTTGGATTTGGATTATTCATCATAATAATTTGCGCAGCAAACTCACCATTTCAATTGCGGTTGCAGCAGCTTCCGCGCCTTTGTTACCCGCTTTCGTGCCCGCACGTTCAATCGCTTGATCAATGCTGTCCGTGGTCAACACCCCAAAAGCAATCGGAATTTGTTGCGCCAAAGAAACGCTGGCAATGCCTTTAGTGCATTCACTGGCAACATATTCAAAATGCGGTGTGCCGCCTCGAATCACTGCACCCAGCGCAATAATTGCGTCGTATTTACGGCTGCTGGCTAATTGTTGCACGGTCAGCGGTAATTCAAAAGCACCGGGCACACGCACAATGCTGATATTGCTTTCACTCACGCCATGACGGCGCAAAGTGTCCAAAGCCCCAGACAATAAGCTTTCGACAATAAAGCTGTTAAAACGAGTCACGGCGATGACATAACGCGCATCACACGCGGTAAAATCACCTTCCAGCGTAATATAATTCATATTTTCTGCCCTTATGGATTGACGTAATCAACCACTTCTAAACCAAATCCTGAAATTGCGTGCATTTTTTTCGGCGCACTGAGCACGCGCATTTTACGAATGCCTAAATCTGCCAAAATCTGCGCCCCTAAACCATAAGTCCGTAAATCGGCACTGACAGGATGCGCGGGTAATTCTTCGCCTTTGGATTGGCGTTCGCGGTATTTAATGCGTTCAATCAAGGCGAATGGGTCTTCGTTGGGATACAGCACCACGACGACACCAGATTCTTCTTGGGCAATACGACGCATCGCTTCACGCAAAGGATAACCGCATTCATCATTTAACAAGGCAGGCAAATCACACAGTTTATTGCGAATATGCACCCGCACTAAACTGGCTTGATGCGGATCGACTTGCCCTTTGACCAAAGCAAAATGCAGCGCGTTATCAATACCATCTTGATAAGCAACCAATTGGAACATGCCAAATTCGGTGGATAACTCGCATTGTGCCACCCGTTGTACAGTTTTTTCGTGTTCAATGCGGAAACGAATTAAATCGGCAATTGTGCCAATTTTTAAATTATGTTGTTTTGCAAATTGTTCCAAATCAGGACGGCGCGCCATCGTGCCATCTTCATTTAAAATTTCGACCAAAACTGAGGCTGCAGGTTCAAAGCCTGCTAAACGTGCTAAATCACAGCCCGCTTCGGTATGTCCTGCGCGTCGCAATACACCGCCAGGTTGCGCCATTAAGGGGAAAATATGCCCCGGTTGCACTAAATCTGAAGGTTTAGCGGTGCTTGAAACCGCCGTGCGGATAGTCAAAGCGCGGTCTGCGGCAGAAATACCCGTGGTGACACCTTTCGCGGCTTCAATTGAAACGGTGAAATTGGTGCCATAGGCGGCGTAATTATCACGCACCATTAAGGGCAGGCGTAATTGTTGGCAACGTTCTGGGGTTAAGGTGAGGCAAATCAAGCCGCGTGCATAACGCGCCATGAAATTGACATCTTCCGCACGCACTTGCGCGGCTGCCATAATAATATCGCCTTCGTTTTCGCGATCTTCATCATCCATCAGGATAACCATTTTACCCTGACGCATGTCTGCGATGATTTCTTCTATGGTATTTAAGGACATAGTGGGGATAAGGTGATGAGGGGGTTAGCACTAAAGGAGGGCTAGTATAGCATAATCAGGTGAGGAAAATGCCAACATTCCACTGTGCCCCCAACCCCCTAAAGCGGGCTAAAGACAAACACTTAATCTTTCAATCTTTGAAAGCAAGTGTAGGGTGTATAAGGCGTAGCCGCCATACACTTTGATGATGGCGACGTTTTAAATCGCAAGGTGTATGACGCGATGCTTATACACCCTACGTTTCACTTAGGCTTCTTTAAAAAACCTACGCTCCCGCGAAATAACTGCCCCCCGCTTTAAAATGGGAAAAATAACGCGCCTTAAATTCAGGAATTACTGAAGCTTGCACGCTGGGCATCGCTAATAAACGTGCTGACCATGCCGCCATTTTTGGCAAACTGCTTAAAGAGTTTTCTGGAGCAGCTTGATCCAAAAGTGCTAAGCGCATGAATAAAGGCGCGAAAGCCACATCCACCAAGCAAAATTCATAGCCATCAAAATGGGCGACTTCATTTAAATGCACTTCTAACTTGGCTAATTCTTGCTGCAAAACTGCGCGTTGTTTGGTGTATTCTTCCGCTGTTTTTGCCAAACTGGCGGCATATTGCACGCCCAGCAGAAAAGAAGAAAACTCCACATAAGCACGGTGTTTGGCGCGGGCTAAGGCAGAGTCGGGGTGTAAACTGGGGGGATAAGATTCATTCAGAAACTCACAAATCACTGCGGACTCAAATAAAACTTCGCCATTCCAACGCAATAAAGGCACTTTTCCCGTCGGCGAAATTTCCAAAAACCAAGCGGGTGGTTGTTGCAAGTCAATATATTGAATGGCAAAAGGAATCTGTTTTTCACGCAACATAATCACCGCCCGTTGCACAAAAGGGCATAGATCAAAACTAATCAGTTCAATTTCCATGATACCTATCTCTTTGGTAGTCTAAAGTGATAACGTCAGTTCGGGATAAGAAAGAGCTGAAAGTTTAATAAATATCGCTTGTTAAAGAAGTTTGTCTCGCTCCAGCGTTGGAATGACTACCTCGTCGCTCCAGCGGCGAGGATTTTACAAGCCTCTACCGTACATCGATTCAACTGCGTCATGCCTAGAGTTATCACCTTTCTTGGTGGAATACGCTACGCTATTCCACCCTACGACTAAATTTTCTACTCTTTCTTATCCCGAACTCAGGTTAAAGTGATAGTGTAGCTTTTTTCTGAGCGATTTGTTGGATAATGCCTTGTACAATGGCGTGAGCGTTTAGAACTTATCTAATTGAAACTAAAGGCTTTAGCAAAGATAGCCGTTGGAAAGTACTTGCTTGCTTAGCCGTGGTTTTGAAGCTTCATGTTCTTCGAGTTCGTGAATCGCTAATTCCATATCGGCAATCAATTTGCTTAATTTATCCCGCGTCACCACTTGTTGCACCACAATCCGCAAAACCTGTACCCCCGCATCTGGCGCAATCACTTGTTCTGGCGAGAGTTTAGGCAAGACATAAGCAGGCACAACCCAACCATGTTGCCGTAATTGGTCTGACAAGTTGGTCAAATCCCAATTATTAGGCTTTATCGATTCATCTGCCCAAGTCAGCACGATGATGGGGAGATATTCAAATTCACTGATATTTTTCAAATGCGTTGAAAGTAAAGCACTTTGGCTGAGCGCGTCCACAAAATACGCGGTATTGCTGAGGCAATTATTAATAATCTGTTGATAACCCACGCGCCCAAAACTCAAAAAATTATAATATTGCATGAGAATCATGTTTGATCCTCTCGAGAAATTGACGGTGTAGTCAATAAAGCTGCCGCCCAGATAAGTAATGTTGTATATCAAAGCGGGGTCAACCACATCCTTATCCCGAAAAATCACTGAACCCATGCCGGGGAAGGTCATACCAAACTTGTGGTTTGAGGTATTGATTGAGCGCACGCGCTTGGTTTCATTAAATCGATAACGTATTTTTTCGCCATTGAGTGAAAACAAGGTGACAAATCCGCCCGATGCTGCATCGACGTGAATCGGAATATCAAGCTTAAGTGCCTGACTTGCAGGTTTACAACAGTAGCTTTCCAGTGCTTCATCAATACTCAAAGTGTCATCGCAGACACCCGCAAAAGTCGTTCCTATCACTGTGCCGACACACATCACCAATTCACCAAGGGTTCTATCTCCTTGCGGGTGCAAATAGCGCAGCGATTCGCGGATAGTTTTTGCGTAAACTGAATTTTCGTCATCAATGCGCGTGTTTAGAATTTTCTGAACATCTTCCCCATTGATAGCGTAGGGAGCTTCATTCAGTTCTATATATAAAGCGGTCGCCCCATAATAATTACAAAATTTATCCCAACACCCATGCACATGTGCACTCATCAATACCACAGGTCTATCCTGCGGGTCTGCTTTACCCTCAAACAGATTGTTTTGATTATTCCGAGTCCAACGATATTTGTGCGCAATCAAGCCCAACATAATCGCCTCAGATGAACCAATGGTTGCCGTTCCATAAAAACCCGTAGCAGTGTCTGGATTTTCATCGCCAGGCGCAAACGTCGTTCCAAATTCTTTAGCCAGCATCCACGTACAGCGTTTTTCCGCAATATTGGAAGCGGGATATTCCGTGTGATCAATAAAGTTTTTCTTGATGTTTTCCATCACTAACTTTTCGCCCCACGGGTCGGTGTAGGCTTCATTGCAAAAACTGGCTAAATTTAATCCCGCATTGGCATCCAACAATAATTCATTGGTGATTAATTCATAAACGGAATCCGAGGGCATGGGATTATGAGGGATTTCTGATTTTGGCGTGAGTTGTGTCGCCTCTACACGCGCATAAACAGGCAGCAGGAAATCTAAATTTTTTTCAGTTGTCATTTATTTTATATCCTTTAGTGGGAATTAAATTATTATTCTTAGCAAGATATGCCATATAACTAATTATTTTTTTAGATAAATAATATCTTTATACACATTTTATAAATATAAAAAATATCTATGTATGGCGCAAGCTATCAAATCTTGACTGCGGATAATTCGTACTACGATAAAATTTTTAACCAGGAAATTATTTTCCTAGTTTTTTAAAACTGTTCGGATTCTAACACAATTATTTTAAAGCTGTTTTTTATAATCGGCTCATGCTTGCTCGCAATGATGGCTATTGAGAATGCCGCTGTCTACTTTTGTGCTTGTATTAATAATTTTTTATTTTTTATAAATCACAACTCTAAAACCTAGCTCTAGCCAGTGTTTATGAGCTTGTTGGAAAAATTATTTATTTTTCTTTAAGTTAAATAAAAATTTCCGCATTAAATGCCTTGCCTTTCTAAATTATAAGGTTCATGATGAAGCTGTAGTTTCGATTTTAACAACAATATCTGGAGAAACGTATGAATCACGACCAAAATAAAAAACCTGTAGATGCTGCTAAACATTCTGACGCTGCAAAGCATACTGAAGTTAAACACACCGATACTGTGAAGCACACCGAAGTTAAACACACCGAACCTGCAAAGCATACTGATGTAAAACATATAGATGCAAAGCACACTGATGCGAAACATGCTGATGCAAAGCATACTGGTTCTGCAAAGTCTTAAGTTATTATACAAGCCATTGTATGATTGCTAGTATAAAAAGTGTTTTGAGAGTTAAGATTTAACAACCCTTTATCCGTTAAAGGAATTGCTCACTTGCCTTTGTTATTTAAGGACTTTAACGGCTTTTTCGTGTTAATTGTTACACTTTATCGAATAACTGATTAAATATGATTTTTTAATAAGTTATTTTGTTTTATTTTAATAATGCTTATTATGTTGTTTGTTTTGGGGCATATTAAATTATATTTAAATGTATTTTAGTGAAAAAATAATAAAATCTAGTCTTATTTCAAATTTATAGTATGGCAGAGCTAAGTCTGTATACTCTAAACGCGCTCTATCCAAACTCATCCATACTTTAGCCGCCTTCTTTCCTAAGCTTCTCACCGTCAAAAAACCATTAGTGAGGGTTTGTATTAGAATTACTAGGTGCGGCTTTTGAATCCCCAGCCTCCTTATTCAAGGGAGGTGTCTGTCTCAATCCAAAGTTTCCCGATAACGTAACATCCCAAGCAGAATTACCGCCAGCATAAACACGGCAATCGGCAATAAATGTTGCGCACTTTCAGCCCAAGCATTTCCCTTTAGTAAAATTCCCCGAATTAAACGTAAAAAATGCGTCAGCGGTAACACATTGCCAATATGTTGCGCCCATGTCGGCATTCCGCGAAATGGAAACATGAAACCTGAAAGCAAAATCGACGGTAGAAAAAAGAAAAATGCCATCTGCATGGCTTGTAATTGGTTTTTTGCCACCGTAGAAAACATAATGCCCACCGAAAGATTGGCGGCAATAAACACAAAGCTCACGGCTAATAACAAAGGAATACTTCCCAAAATCGGCACATGAAAGATTTGTGCAGCCGCCAACAAAATCAGCGCGACTTGAATATAACCCACGAAAATATAAGGCACGATTTTCCCGAGCATCACTTCTAAAGGACGTGCAGGTGTTGCTAGCAAACTTTCCATCGTGCCGCGTTCGCGTTCTCGGGTAATTGCCAAGGCGGTAATCATCACCATAGTCATGGTTAAAACCACGCCCATTAAACCCGGCACAATATTGTATTGGGTGATGCCCTCGGGGTTATAAGCGCGGTGTACACGCAGTTCGACAGCGGGAGCTTGGCTAATTAAATAGCTTAAATTGCCGCGCAGTTCACGGTCTAATACGTTTTGCATGATTTGGGTGATTGCCCCGAGCGCGTTACTGGTGGCGGCGGGGTCAGTGGCATCGGCTTCGAGTAACACAGCAGGATGTTCGCCGCGCACCAAATCACGGGCAAAGTTAGCAGGAATGCTCAAAGCGAATTGAATTTCTCCCGTGGCAAGCAGTTGCTTTATTTCTGCTTCGTTATCAACCAGATGGGTAAATTTAAAATAAGCACTGTTTTCTAAGGCATGAGTAATCGTGCGCGAATACACGCTGTGGTCAGCAATTAATAAGGCAGTCGGCAAGGCTTTGGGGTCAGAATTAATGGCGAAACCAAATAAAGTCAGTTGTAACAAAGGAATACCGATAATCATCCCGAAAGTTAAACGGTCGCGGCGCATTTGAATAAATTCTTTCACCACCACCGCCCACCAACGGTAAAGCGAGAAATTGAGTAGCATCGTAAGTTCCTAAGATTGAAATTAAAATTTAAAAGGCTGACCCGCAAGCATTCGTAGAATTAACCTACTACAATTAACGGAATAGTGCCATTTTCTTGAATTTTAGAAATTGAACAGGCAATCGCTTTTTCCATAAGTAGAAAACTGTGTCTACCTAATTTAAGCTTTAAAAAGCTATACCAAACTGTACTAACACTGTGCATAATAAGGCAGTTCCTGTTATCGTGAAGTACCACCACCAAATCCTGTTCACGAAAGCAACAATTCTGCGACTATTCAGGCGAGTGTTGTATAAAACGCCCCTATTTAAATGCTTAAGCGCAATGCCGACCGTTTAAAATAATTCATTTATTAAAGACTGTTCACATCAATAATTATAATCAATGCGCGGTGTGGCACAGTAAAACAGAGAGAAAAGGAAATAATTTTGTCTATTCAAAAGTCGAATGCCAAAATCGGAGTGTACGTTGATGTCGCCAATATTAATCGGAACGGCGGCTATGGAATGCACTATGATGTATTACGCGAATTTGCCTGCCGTGACGGCGCAGAAGCAATTAGGCTCAATGCCTATGTCAGCTTTGACATCGAACGCGCCCGTGAAGATTTAGCCTATCGCAAAGGCATCAACGGCTATTTTTCAGTATTGCGAGAATACGGCTTTAAAGTCATTCAAAAGAATGTGAAATGGTATGAAGACGACAAGGGTAATCGCTATGGCAAAGCGAATGCTGATTTAGATATGGCAGTCGATGCTTTATTGCAATCTCAAAATTTAGAACGGGTGTTATTAGTCACAGGCGATGGCGACTTTGTGCAAGTGGTACGCGCTTTACAAAATTTTGGTTGTCGTGTCGAAATTATTGCCTTTGAAAATATTTCTTCTGAACTCAAGCGCGAAGCCGATATGTTCTTATCGGGTTATTTAATTCCCAGTTTATTGCCTGTCAAACGTGAATATGCAGGCGTTTGGGGTGAAGTCGGCTCAATTGTGCGTGGTTATTGCTCGCATTATTATGAAGATCGCGGCTTTGGTTTTATGCGTTACATGGATAAAATCGCGCCCGGTTTATGGATTACCGACTCCCGCAATGATGATTCTCCTTACAGTTCCGCATTTTTCCACAGCTCCAACCTGCCCGAAGAAGTCAACACTGGTAATTTACCCAGCCGCGACTTTATTTTCGAGTTTAGATTAGAAGAATCCAAAACCAATAATAAAGACCCTGTCGCCACCAATATTCGCTTGGTGGGAATGCCCGAACGTGGGGAACGTTCACCCAGTAACTCTCCCGCCCCTCCCAGCCCAACCTCCCTACTGTATAGTAACAACGGTTAATTAACTTTTAATATGGGTAACAGTCTTTAAAAAACTGTTATCTATCCTGATATAAATTAGATAAAACCCCGCTGCCCTCTGATCAATCGAATAAGCCTGTACGTTGGCGAAAAACCAACGTATGGAGACTATCCAAAGGAGAAGCCTTGAGCGTTTATTCACCGCAACAAAAAGGCTATCCAAAATAACAATATTTTCACAACTGCGAGCGAACCTACTATGAGCTTAATGATTCAACGTCTCACCACCACGCAAACTGATTTCTGGCAAAGATTAGAACAATTGTTGGCGTGGCATTCGGTTGCTGATGAGCAAGTCATGCAAACCGTGCGTGAAATCCTGAACAATGTACGCACCCAAGGCGATGCTGCCGTTTTGGAATACACTTGTCGTTTTGACCGCCGTCAGGTGCAAAATATTGAAGAATTAATGATTCCCGAACATCGCTTACAACAAGCCTTGATGAGCATTGATAAAAATCAACGCACTGCTTTAGAAAAAGCGGCTGAGCGGATACGTGATTATCACCAACGCCAAAAACAAGATTCTTGGCAATATATGGAAGCCGATGGCACAGTCTTGGGGCAAAAAATCACCCCATTGGATCGTGTGGGTTTATACGTGCCAGGCGGCAAAGCAGCTTATCCTTCTTCCGTATTAATGAATGCTTTGCCTGCGAAAGTCGCGGGAGTTGAAGAAATTGTGATGGTCGTGCCCACGCCTGATAATGTGCTCAACGATTTAGTCTTAGCGGCAGCAGCGGTGGCAGGAGTCACGAAAGTCTTCACTGTCGGTGGCGCACAGGCGATTGCCGCGTTGGCGTATGGCACACAAAGCATTCCCAAAGTCGATAAAATCGTAGGTCCTGGCAATATTTACGTTGCCACCGCAAAAAGCATGGTCTTTGGCACGGTGGGAATAGACATGATTGCAGGTCCTTCGGAAATTTTGGTGGTCTGCGATGGTCAAACTGATCCTGATTGGATTGCGATGGATTTATTTTCTCAGGCAGAACACGACGAACAAGCCCAATCGATTTTACTCAGCCCCGATGCCAATTTTTTAGACGCGGTACAACAAAGCATGGAACGCTTGATTGAACAAATGCCCCGTGCTGAAATTATCCGCACTTCGTTGCAAACACGCGGTGCGTTTATTCAAGTCAACGATTTAGCCGAAGCGGTGGACGTGGCGAACTTTATCGCGCCTGAACATTTGGAATTATCGGTTGCTGACCCCCAAGCTTTACTCGGAAAAATTCGCCATGCAGGCGCGATTTTTATGGGGCGTTATACCGCAGAAGCTTTGGGCGATTATTGTGCAGGCCCAAATCATGTTTTACCTACTTCACGCACCGCACGTTTTTCTTCACCTTTGGGCGTTTATGATTTCCAAAAGCGTTCTTCACTGATTTTCTGTTCCGAACAAGGGGCTAGCACTTTAGGTAAAATCGCTTCGACATTGGCACATGGTGAAGGTTTAACCGCCCATGCGCGTTCCGCCGAATATCGCATGGTGCAAAGTTTCTTAGAAGCTGGGGAAATCCCCCCTGTGGCATAGTTAAATTTTTAAGAGTTTTGAGTTTCCGCGCTGTTGACCTTCCCCCCCTTGCAAAAGGGGGCAAGGGATTTAAAAATATTGATACTTTCCTTAGGCTCTTTCCTTGTTTATAACTTTTTCCACTTTGGGACTATTTGCCCTTTTAGGGGCTGAGAGTTTCCGTTAGGCTTTAAACTACACTGCGTAATTTCTGATACTAAATAAAATTTAGCAACACAGTCAGTTTAATCACTTGACAATCAGATGATTTAGCTAGAAGTTATGCCGTAACAAAAAAAGCTCTCTCGATTTAGTAAACCCGCTGTGTTTGAAAGGTATAAAAATGGATATTATTTACGTGCGTGATTTACGCATCGACGCTGTGATTGGGATTTATGGCTGGGAACGACAAATTCGACAAGGCATTGTGCTCGATTTGGAAATGGCAACCGATATTCGTAAAGCCGCAGCCTCCGATGGGATTGAAGATACACTTAATTACAAAGCGGTTGCAAAACGCTTGATTGATTTTGTAGGACACAGTGAATTTCAACTGGTGGAAACCTTGGCTGAAAAAATCACTGAAATTATCTTAAAGGAATTTCCCGTGACTTGGGTTCGATTACGTTTAAACAAACGCGGTGCGGTGCGCGGTGCACGGGATGTAGGCATCATTATCGAAAGAGGACAAGCATCTTAAAATGGCAATTATTTATCTCAGCGTGGGTAGCAACGTTGAGCCTGCACGTCACATCAAAGCAGGTTTACAAACCTTACAACAACATTACGGTGAATTGCAGTTATCTGCGGTTTATGAAAGTCCTGCAGTAGGTTTCGACGGAGATAATTTCTACAACTTGGTGCTCAGTTTTTACAGTGATGAAAAACCTTTGACGATTGCAGATAACTTGCGGCGCATTGAAGAACAACATGGGCGTGTACGCGGCTCGCAACGCTTTGATAGTCGAACCATCGATTTAGATTTAATTTTGTACGATGACATGATTTTAAACAGCGCGAAGCTGAATTTGCCCCGCGATGAAATCTTAAAATATGCCTTTGTACTTGCGCCCTTGGCAGAGCTTGCGCCTGAATTAATACATCCCGTGACTGAAAAAACCTATCGGGAACTCTGGGAAAATTTTGCAAAACCAGAGCAGTCGATTTGGAAAATTGCCGTCGATCTTGCGCCAAGTCCTGTTCCAAACCCTTAAGAGGGCTTAACAGCTTGTAGTTTAGTAGGGTAGGCATTGCCCACCGCGACGAGCTGAGCTATCAATTTTGGTGGGCAATGCCCACCCTACAATGCTTTAAACGCTTGTTTGTTGTTTAGCCCCCTTTTTAGGGGGTGGGGGCGCAATCAAAACAAGCCCGCATTTACACAGAATCCCTAAACCCATTGATAACTAAAATATTATTATCTTTAATTTTTAAACGGCTATTTAGATAATTTAAAGATACAGTGGCGTTTTATTAAAACTTTTAGCAGAGATTTTTTGATGGCAGAACGTTTTAAAACACTGATGAGTCAATTATTAAGTCCCTTTGCCGCACTACAGTTTCGTTTGGAAAAATTGGGGCGAGTCTGGGCGTATACCCAATTGCGAGCGCTACTTAATACACCCGTCGATAGCAGTCTTGTCGTTTTAGGTTGTCCTGAAATTCAGGGCACGCGCCAAATCTCCCTCGGAAAAAGGTTATACTTGTACCGCGAATTGCACTGGGAAACCCAAGCACAAGGAAAAATTCTGATTGCTGATGATGTAGTGATGTCGCGGGGTGTGCACCTTGTGGCATTTTCAGAAATCAGCATTGGCGAGGGCACGATGATTGGTGAATACAGCAGCATTCGTGATGCCAATCATCGAAAAGACTCAACTCAAGCCTTACGTGATGCAGGACATGACAGCACGCCTATTCACATTGGGAAACAAGTATGGATTGGGCGTGGAGTCACCATTTTAGCTGGGGTCAACATTGGCGATTATGCAGTGATTGGCGCAAATGCCGTGGTTACTCATGATATTCCAGCCCATACCGTGGCAGTTGGCATCCCTGCACGCCCCCTTAAACGTTAGCTCACAGATTAATAAAAATGAATGTAAATCAAGAACACACGCAAGTCCCTTTATGTGTCGATTTGGACGGCACACTGATTGCCAGCGATACCCTTTGGGAAAGTTTTTTAATTTTATTGCGCCAAAGTCCGTGGTGCATTTTTTTCGTGCCCTTCTGGTTATTGCAAGGGAAATCCTATTTTAAACAACAAATTACCGACCGAGTCAGTTTAGATATTAGTAGCCTGCCATTTCGGGAAGGGGTGCTGAGTTTTCTGCAACAGGAATACAGCAGAGGGCGGGTATTAATTCTTGCCACCGCCGCCAATGAAAAAATTGCTGATGCCGTAGCGCAACACCTCAAAATTTTTAGTGAAGTGCTTGCCAGCAGCGCACAACTGAATTTGAAAGGCAGCAATAAACGTGATGCCTTGATTGCTCGTTTTGGAGAGCATCAATTTGATTATATGGGCGATGCCATGGCAGATGTGCCGATTTTTAAAGCCGCCCGCCATGCGTATTTAGTCGCGCCCAGTGCAAAATTGAGTGCGTTAATTCCAACGCCATCAGAACGGGTGTTTATCGCACCACGCCCCACGGTAAAAACTTGGCTGAAAGCTTTACGCCCGCACCAATGGGTTAAAAATAGCTTGATTTTCGTGCCCTTGTTTTTAGCGCATCAATTGTTGATCGGCGATAAACTCTGGGCGGCAGGTTTAGCCTTTATTGCGTTCAGCTTGGCAGCTTCAGCAGGTTATGTGCTGAATGATTTGTTAGATTTAAGTGCTGACCGCGCTCACAAGACTAAAAAAAATCGCCCCTTCGCCGCAGGTTTACTGCCTTTAGAATTTGGACTATTGTTATTTGTGGGTTTGGTTGTATTAAGCATGAGCATTGCGTTTTTAGGACTACACAGCCGTTTTGGTTGGGTATTGTTACTGTACTTAGTATTCACGCTGGTGTATTCTTTCTACTTGAAGCGTAAAGTAGTACTCGACGTTATTGTGCTTGCCGGTTTATATACCCACCGCATTATTGCAGGCGGCATTGCGGCACATGTAGAAATTTCCTCGTGGTTGCTCGCATTTTCGATGTTTATCTTTATGAGCTTGGCGTTTTTAAAGCGTTACGTCGAATTGTTGCAGCTCACCGAACAAAAAGAAATTAAAAATCGTAACTATGTCATTGATGATATCGATATGGTTGCCAGTGTGGGTCCTACCAGTGGCTATCTCGCCGTTTTAGTTTTCTCCTTATATATTCAAAGCGATGCGACCCGCGTGCTGTACAAGAGTCCTTCTCTGTTGTGGCTGATTTGTCCCGCTTTGCTGTATTGGATTACCCGTGTGTGGTTTTTAGCGCGGCGTGGTCAAATGGCTGATGACCCTGTGCAATTTGCCCTGACTGATAGAGTGAGTTGGTGGACAATTCTATTAATTGTCACCCTCATGGCAATTGCTAACAGTTTTGTGTTATAACGTTTTTTGCAAGACCTTTTATCAAAGGTGCGAGGTTAAAGGGCAGTTTTACGGCTACCCTTTGTTGTCGAACCACAGCCACATCTAGGACTAGATGGGCTGTGGTTTTATTTTTTCAATTCCTTTAAAATCCCCTTATTATATCTCCCTTATTACACTGGCAAATGCCCAATGACCACCAAGTCATATTTCCGTATTTATTTCAAAGCGATGTTTTCAGCTTTTGCCGTGGTTTGGTTATTTTTTATTCTACAAGCCGCTTTTATTCTCAAAGATTTCAAACTTGAATTTATCATTGTGCCGAGTTTACTTGCCATTGTGATAGGATTTGCGATAGCCAAGATTGCAATTTTAAAACGCAACTTATTAGAACAACATGCGTTATTGAGAGCACTCACCGATTTTGGGCAAGAGTTTTTATATTTGCGGAATAAGAAAGGAGAGTATCAATATGTCTCGCCTTATTGCCAAGAATTAACGGGGTATTCCCCTGAAGAGTTTTATCAAAATTCGCAACAGATGGAGATGTTGATTCACAATGAAGATTTACCACTGTGGCATCAGCATGTTGAACATATGTTTCGCAGCACTGGGGAATCTGAATCCTTGGTGATTC
This sequence comes from Thiotrichaceae bacterium, assembly GCA_028688145.1. Taxonomy (GTDB): domain Bacteria; phylum Pseudomonadota; class Gammaproteobacteria; order Beggiatoales; family Beggiatoaceae; genus JAQTYU01. Next base: position 113,811 of record JAQTYU010000008.1, read on the forward strand.
GGATTGTCAGCAAATCGGGAACAGTTCGTTGGATTAATCATGTCTGTAGCAGTGTCTTTGATTATGAAGGACATTTTCAGGGCGTGCGTTCCAGCAATATTGATATTACTCAGCGAGAAGAATTAGAACAGATTAAAGATCAGTTTTTGAAACGCATGAGCCATGAGTTTCGCACCCCAATGAATGGCATTTTGGGCTGTGCTGATTTAATCAATTCGGAAGTGCCCGATAATTCTGATTTGAAAAAATATATTGAAATTATTCAAAGCAGCAGTGAACGTTTAATGCAAACTTTGGATAATATTTTAGAACTTACTCGCCTTGGCAACGCTCAATCCACCATTTACAGCACCAATAAACCGTTTGATCTGTTGGCGATGACTCAACGTTTAATTAATTTATATCAACTACGCGCCCGTATCGAAGGGAAAAAACTGCAGTTGAGTTGCACACATCGCCCTGAAACTATTGAGGTGTTGCTGCCCTCAGAGGTGATGGAGTGCATTCTAAAAAACTTGTTAGACAATGCGGTGAAATTCAGTTGTTCTGGACAAATCATGGTGAATTTACATTTAAATCATGACTCTATTGACCTTAGTGTGAAAGACCAAGGTATCGGCATTGATCCCGAGTTTTTACCTTTGATTTTTGAAGAATTTACACAAGGCAGCGAAGGCGATACCCGTCATTTTGATGGTACGGGCATTGGATTGAGCGTAGTTAAAAAATTATTAACCAGTATGCACGGCACAATTCAAGTGACCAGTGAACTCAAGCAAGGCACTACAGTGGCTTTGCAGCTTCCGTTCAATCCAAAAAATAGGCAGTGCTAAATCAGTCATGATTGCTCGCAATAGCTGATATAAATCATAATAATAACAAGGTATTGTAATTTTTTGACGAATCATTATTTAATTGAGCACTCCCAGATTAAATCTTAAATCACCCGCCGCATCATCCACAGCGCAACACCCGAAAATAACACAGGTGCAAATAACGCGCTTAGAATTGGGTTTAATTCATAAACCAAGCCGACGCTGCTCATGGTTTGGTTAAACATATAAAACCCAATCCCAATTAATGCCCCGACTAAAATCCGTTGCCCAATACTCACCGTGCGCAACGAGCCAAAAATGAAGGGAATCGCAATGCACATCATCGCAATGCTGATCAGCGGATAAGTTAAACGTGTCCAAAATGCCAATTCATAAGGCAAAGTGCGCTGTTCACTGCCACTTAAATAATCAATATATTTAATTAAATCAAGGCTTGAAAGATTATACGGATTCAATATCACGATTTTGACCAATTCGGGGCTGAGTTGTGCATTCCATGTGAGCGAGGCTAACTGCTCTTGACGCACCTTACTGTCTTCAAAGACAGTTTTCTGCACTTCTTTCAGTTGCCAATGTCCTTGTTGATATTCAGCAGTTTTAGCCAGCACTAAACTGTTTAATTTCTGATGTGTATCAAAACGATATAAACTCACATCTCCAAATGTGCCATTGGGTAACATGCGCCGAATATTGATGAAGTTTTCCCCATCCCGCGCCCAGAATCCATACCAACTATTGAACACCATTTGTTCCGATTCTGACTGTGCCAATGAGCGCAATTCAGTGGCAGCCTGCTCGGTATAAGGTGCGACAAATTCCCCAATCGCCATCACCACCAAAGTCAAACCCAAGCCCACCCGCAGCGTGGACAAAGTAATCCGCAACACTGAAACGCCCGCAGCCCGCATCACGGTTAATTCACTGTTGGTTGCCAAACTGCCCAGCCCGATTAAACTGCCCAGCAGCACTGAAATTGGGAACACGTCATAAATATTATGCGGCACTTCTAACAGCACAAATTTGACCGCTTCCCAAATTCCATAGCGTTGTTTACCAATTTCATTGACTTCATGAATAAAGGAAAAAAAGGTAAACAAGCCCACCAGCACCGCCAACACTAAGGCAATCCCGATTAACACTTCATGTCCGATATATTTGTCCAGTTTACGCATGGCTGACCGCCCGTTGTCCAAAGATATACCGATTAAATTGTGGCATGAACCATAACACCAAAATAAAAATCAGCATGGCTATATGCACCCACCACACCCCAATCCACGGCGGCACATCTCCACGCGATAGCCATTTCTGCGCGATATTTAGCAAATTGTTATAAATCAGGCTGATTAAAATCCCGATGAAAATTTTTGAATATTGTCCTTGGCGCGGCGTAGTACGTGACAAAGGCACTGCTAAAGCTGCCAGCAGAATAACGGATAAAGGCAAGGATAAACGCCATTGTAGTTCGGCTTGATGCACTAAATCATTGGAATTTAACAGCGCGGCTGTCGGCAAAGCATCGCGGCTGTCGGCTCGCACAAAGTCGGCGGGTTGAGGAATGGTGATGGTGTGTTCTGAAAATTTGGTACGGGTATAATTGAGTTGTGAAGGTTTATTTTCATAGCGATAGCCCTCTTCTAATACCATGACTAATTCCCCTTGCTCAATTTTGCGGTAGGCGCGTTTTGCGGAAAATACCACCTGCTTTTCAGGCAGCCAAGTTTGTGCAAACAAGGTCTGCATTTTCCCTGACGCGGGTTCGATATCTTCCACATAAAAAATCCCTTGCCCTTGATTGAACTCTTTAAAACGCCCTGCCGCAATCCCAAATATATCAGCGCGGGTGTTGAGTTGCGCTTGTAATTGGCTGCGCTGTGATTGCGCCCACGGTGCAATAAACAGCGATAATGCGCCAATTCCCAACGCCATCACGATGCCTAAATACACAATACTTTTCAGTGGCACAGGAATTCCGCAGGCTGCCATCACCGTAATTTCATTGTCTTTGTACAAGCGTCCGAGGGCCAGTAAAATCGACAAGAAGAAGGCTAGCGGTAAAATCAGCATTAAATCGCTCAATAGTTTTAATACCAGTAACCGCAACACAAAATCCGCAGGTATTTTTCCCGAGGCAGCTTGTACTAAATACAACATAAAGCGATTACTGATATAGATCAGGATGAGTAAGGCACTCAGTCCTAGAAAGGTATAAACAATTTCTCTGATAACATAGCGATTAATAATCAAAAATAGCTTCCTTCTTGAGGATGGCGTAATCGCCCCTATGAACGTGGTTTACAGCGCACGATAAACCTAGATAGCCTAGATTGGAGCGAAATACCCACAAATTGGGGAATTTAAGCATAGAATAATGCATAATCCACAGTTTTATCGCCCTTGTTGGCTTTTTTCTGAATTAGCCAATACACAACAAATAATGGATAGTAGCGTGCATAAATAAATGTGTCTAGCGGTAAGCCTTGCTTCAAATCTGGGTCAAGCAGTGCTAAGATACAAGCCATGATTTTTTTAGAGATAGCTATCCCAAAAAAATCAGATATTATTCGATTTATTGAATACAAGCTGCTTTTTTACATAGCAAAATAATCTAGCACAGAAAATAATGTTACACCTTAGGTAATTTACATATTTCTCAGTAATGTGTAATATTAATTAATAGGATAAAATTGTAGCGTTATCACTCTTCAAAAAATGCACCCTTTAAGCACAATTCTCGCTTTATCTTGTGCATTACGCGCTGCTGGCAAAATTTCTTTATAAAACCCTGCTTCCAGACTTTCTACAATTTTTCTGCGTAACTCACGCATAACTAGAAAACGTCGCATTCTTTAGCATTTGCTGCGTAATAACTTTCAACCTTGGGAATTAACATGGAATTTAACATAAAAAGTGGGCATCCCGAAAAACAACGCACCGCTTGTGTTGTTGTCGGAGTCTATGAACCTCGTCGTCTTTCCGATGTTGCAAAGCGCATCGATGACGTAAGTGGCGGCTATCTCTCCTCCATTTTACGGCGTGGCGATTTAGAAGGGAAAATTGGGCAAACTTTATTATTGCACAATGTCCCTAATACACTTTCTGATCGTATTTTATTAGTCGGCTGTGGTCGTGAACGTGAACTGGGCGATACCCAATATCGCAAAGTCATCACCGAAGCGATTCGCACCTTGCATGAAACAGGCTCGATGGAAGCAGTCTGTTATTTAACTGAACTCAATGTTCGCGGGCGCGACACCGCGTGGCGGATTCGTCATGCCGTTGAAGCCGCTCATGCTGCAATTTACAACTTTGATCAGCTTAAGAGCAAGAAAAATGTCACCCGCCGTCCCTTGCGTAAAATCGTGTTTAGCGTGTCTTCACGCCGCGAATTAGGGATTGCAGAACAAGCCAGCCGTGAAGCCCAAGCGATTGCTTCTGGGGTCAAGCTGGTCAAAGATTTGGGCAATTTACCCTCTAATATTTGTACGCCTTCTTATCTGGCAGAACGCGCTAAAAGCTTATGCAGCCTGTACGAAAAATTGACCTGCAAAGTGTTGAATGAAACCCAAATGGAAAAATTGGGCATGAACGCGATTTTGGCAGTTGCCAAAGGCAGCGAACAGCCTCCACGTTTAATTCTGCTTGAATACAAGGGCGGCAAGAAAAACGAAGACCCGATTGTGTTAGTGGGCAAAGGCGTGACTTTTGACACGGGCGGCATTTCTATCAAACCCGCGCTCGACATGGATCACATGAAATATGACATGAGCGGGGCTGCCAGTGTGTTAGGCACGATTGCGGCTGCGGCTGAATTACAACTGCCTTTAAACGTGGTGGGGATTGTGCCCGCTGTGGAAAATATGCCTGATGGCAAAGCCACGCGCCCCGGCGACATCGTCACCACCATGTCTGGGCAAACCGTTGAAATTCTTAACACTGATGCAGAAGGGCGTTTAATTCTGTGCGACGCGCTGACCTATGCAGAACGTTACAAGCCTGATGTGGTCATCGATATTGCGACCTTAACAGGGGCAGTCGTGGTTGCGCTGGGTAGCCATGCACACGGCTTATTAAGTAATCACAATCCTTTAACCAATGACTTGTTAAATGCAGGGCGTTATAGTTGTGACCGCGCTTGGGAATTGCCGTTGTGGGATGATTATCAAGATCAACTCGACAGTCCCTTTGCCGACATGAGCAACATCGGGGGTAAAGAAGCAGGCACGATTACCGCCTCCTGTTTCCTGTCACGTTTCACCAAGAAAATGCAATGGGCGCATTTGGACATCGCAGGCACGGCTTGGATTTCTGTCCCGAAAAAAGAAAAAGGTTCGACGGGTCGCCCCGTGCCTTTATTAACGCAGTATTTAATTGACCGCTGCGTGAAAGACGGAATGCCGATTGCCACGCTTGCCGCTGATGATGGCAGTGTTGACGAAGAAGACGGCGAATAATAGTGAACAGCCCCAGTCAAGAAGGTCATGGAACGCTGCCACAGGTCAATTTTTATCTGTTGCACACCCTTGCTCGCCAAGAGCGCGACCGTCTTGCCTGTCAGCTAGTCGATAAAGCAGTGCAGCAGGGATTGCGGATATTTATTTGTACCGAACTCCCTGCTCATGCTAAGTTTTTAGATGATTTATTGTGGACGTTTCGCCAAGACAGCTTTATTCCGCATGTGATTTATCCCGATCCCGAGCATTCGCAAGTGCCCGTGATTATTGGCAATAATCCCTTACCAGAATTGGGTTGTAGCGTTTTAATTAATCTTTGCGAAACTGTGCCGCACAATTTTCACAGCTTTCAACGTATTGTTGAAATTATTGATGATACTGAACCCGCCAAACAAGCAGGTAGACAACGTTTCCGTTTTTATCGGGAACACGGTATCGAACCTCTTCCCCCGCATGATATTCACCGTTAAGCGAGCCAGCCCATGAACAAAACGCCATCGCCTGAAAATATTCCCGTGTTAGAAGATGTGGTCAGTTTTGGACAAGAGCCGCCCGATGGCGCGGTGTTAAATGCTGCACAACTAGCCCATTTAGAACAAATTATTCAAACCACCATCGCTAGCGCGATGCAGCAATCCACGCAAGAATTAACCAAACATCTTGAACGACGCTTACCTCAAATTTTAAAAGAACTGGCAAACAAGGCTTGAATTCCTATATTGCGCTGCAATAACATACTAACTATTTAAAAAATAAATGAATGCCGTATTGAATGCTTAGCTTATAGCTTATGGCTTCATGCACTGCAAAAAATTGAGCTGAACCCCTGATAAAATGGCTTAGAATCACGATTCTGCCCTTATACTTTTAAACATTAGTCGTTATACTATGTGTCGATGCTTGTCAATGATGAGCCGCTTATTCACCACATTATTAACCCGATTTAGAGGATAACCCGTGGAAAACGTTGTGATTGTAGCGGCAGGTCGTACCCCTGTCGGAAATTTCAATGGTACGCTTGCTGATCTTCCTGCTAACACCTTAGGGGCAAAAGTCATTGCAGGTTTGTTGCAACGCGCAGGCTTAAACCCTGATCAAGTTGACGAAGTCATTTTAGGACAAGTATTAACCGCAGGTTCTGGACAAAATCCAGCCCGCCAAACCGTGATTGAAGCTGGTTTACCCATCAGCGTTCCTGCCATGACGATTAATAAAGTCTGTGGTAGCGGTTTAAAAGCGGTGCACTTAGCCGCACAAGCTATCCGTTGCGGTGATGCCGATGTCATCATTGCAGGCGGTCAAGAAAATATGAGTGCTTCTCCTCATGTATTACCTAAATCACGCCAAGGGGTGAAATTGGGTGAATGGGGCTTAGTAGACACCATGATGTGTGATGGTTTAAGCGACGCTTTCAAAAAATACCCAATGGGGATTACCGCTGAAAACATCGCAGAACAATTCGGAATTGATCGCGCAGAACAAGACGCTTTCTCCGCCAGCTCGCAACAAAAAGCTGAAGCCGCTCAAAAAGCAGGCTACTTTGACAAAGAAATTATTCCCGTCGAAATTCCGCAACGCAAGGGCGATCCCCTGGTGTTCAAAGCTGACGAATTCCCCCGTCATGGCACCACTGCCGAATCTTTAGGCAAATTACGTCCCGCTTTCAAAAAAGATGGCACCGTCACCGCAGGCAATGCTTCAGGTATTAATGACGGCGCGGCCGCTGTGATCGTGATGAGTGAAAGCAAAGCCAAAGCTTTAGGTTTACCCATTCTTGCCCGCATTGTGGCTTATGCCAGTGCTGGGGTTGACCCCGCGATTATGGGCACAGGTCCAATTCCTGCCACCCAAAAATGCTTGGAAAAAGCAGGCTGGACGGTGGCTGATTTAGATTTAATCGAAGCCAACGAAGCGTTTGCCGCACAAGCAATTTCTGTGAACCGTGGCTTAGGTTGGGATTTATCTAAAGTGAATGTGAACGGTGGCGCAATTGCTATCGGTCACCCAATTGGGGCATCAGGCGCACGCGTGCTGGTTTCCTTGATTCATGAAATGATTCGCCGCGATGTACATAAAGGTTTAGCCACTTTATGTATCGGGGGTGGTCAAGGCGTTGCATTAGCTATCGAACGCTAAGCAATCTTTCTTTCGCCCCGTAAAATTTTTATGGGGCGAAAACTTACCCGTTGGTCAATCAATGAACCCTGATAAGCCCGTATTGAGTTGTAGTATGAATGAAGAACCCCGCGTTATTAAAAAATATCCCAATCGTCGCTTGTATGATACTGCGATTAGCACCTATATCACCTTAGATGATGTGCGTACTTTAGTGATGGATCATGTGATTTTCCGCATTCAAGATGCGAAAACCGGCGATGATATTACCCGCAGTATTTTGTTACAAATCATTCTCGAACAAGAAGAAGAAGGCGAGCCTATCTTCAGCAGCGAAGTTCTCGCACAACTCATTCGTTTTTATGGCAATACCTTGCAAGGCATTTTAACTAACTATTTTGAACGTAGTTTAGGTTTTTTCGCCAAGCAACAAGATGATGCCAAAGAAAAAATGTACAATCCCTTGAGCTTTATGACGGATATTGCTGAACAGAATTTAAATCTTTGGAAGGATATGCAGGATAATTTTTTCCGCAGCGCCCTTTCTAAAGAGTCTCATAAAAATGCGGACGATAAATAAACTTTAAATCCCCAAGCTTTCAGTATTAAACCTTACTTCGATGTGAATCTCCTTAGGGAGATTTAAGGTTTAATGGTAGGAAAAGCTGCTCGCATTCATTTTTAACGTGTATCCCAGATTAAATAATTAGCAGTTTGATATTATCAAGCTTTTGCATTCGCGCATTGTTCCTATAGAATAGAGCTGTTCTAACAACTTCAAAGTTTCGGTGTTCACACTGCGAACTTAGGAGTCTTTTGTCACACAGAGATGGTATATTCGCCATCGATTAATACTTTAAAGTAATCCTCGGAGGAAAGCATGGCAACAGGTAAAATCGCATTAGTTACGGGTGGTATGGGCGGTATCGGCACTGAAATTTGCAAAGCTTTAGCAGACGCAGGTCATCGCGTTGTGACCACTTGGTTAAAAGGCGTTGACAATAGCGATGCTTGGTTAGCAGCACGTAAGGCAGAAGGCTATGATTTCGGCATCGTTGAAGGCAACGTCGGTGATTTCGAGTCTGCTGCTAAAATGGTTAAAGAAGTAGAAAGCACAGTAGGTCCTATCGATATTTTAGTAAACTGCGCGGGTATCACCAGAGACAGCACTTTACGTAAGATGAAACCTGAACAATGGTCTGCTGTGATCAACACCAACTTAGACAGCGTGTTCAACGTCACTAAGAACGTGATTGATGGCATGATTGATCGTAGCTACGGTCGTATCATCAACATCTCTTCTGTGAATGGTCAAAAAGGTCAACTCGGTCAAACCAACTACTCTGCTGCTAAAGCAGGGATGCACGGTTTCACCATGGCTTTAGCCCAAGAAGTTGCCCGTAAGAAAATTACCGTGAACACGGTTTCTCCAGGCTACATCAACACCAGCATGATGCAAGCAATTCCTGAAGACGTATTAAAAGGCATCGTGGCACAAATTCCAGTGGCGCGTTTAGGCGAACCTTCTGAAATTGCATGGGCTGTCACCTTCTTAGCTGATGAACGCTCTGGCTTCGTCACGGGTACGAACCTGTCCATCAATGGCGGTTTACACATGGGGTAATTTCCCCATAATTGCTTGCTATTTTTAAGCGGTACTCCGCTTGTCAAAAAACACTTGACAATAGCAGGATGTTTGGTTATTGTGCAGTCATATTGTGCACTGCACAATAATTATCAAACTAATTACTTGAAGTAAACTTTAACCCTTCTGATTGGAGCACTACCATGCAAAATGATTTAATTCAACAATGGACTGAACTGAACAAAACCGCTATTGCCGCTATCAAGGAATTAGGCGACATTAACAGCCAAGCAATGAATAGTTTAGCAGAACGTCAAATTGAAATGATGAATCTCTACATGGAAGGTGGTTCTAAGCAATTAGAAGTGGCAAGCACTGCCCAGAATCCTCAAGATGTGGTTGCTGCGCAATCACGTTTATTCACCGAATTGAATGAAAAATTGATGGACAACGCCCGTCAAACCACCGAAGTATTGGCCGATGTGAAAGGCAAATTAGCTGCTTGGGTAGAAAAAGGCATGGAAACTGCTAAAGCTACCACGACTGCTGCTATCACGCCTAAGAAATAAGCGAGTTTTAGACGCATTTTCAGAAGGTATGCGCGGGTGAATTTAACCCCGATTCTAAGAAAACCGTATCTCTTGATGCGGTTTTTTTACGTCTGGCTGTTATTCAATTTAGGGTCAAATTGCGCCGCCCAAGAACTGTGGGTAGACAGCCTTCAAGGCAATAATCAAGCCACAGGTTTAAGTGCACAACAGCCATTACTCAGTATTCAAGCCGCCTTACAACGCGCCACCGCAGGCACGTTAATCCATGTGCAAGCAGGAACTTATCGCGAATCTGAATTAAAATTTCCACAAAATGGCAGACCCGAAGCCCCGATTATTCTGCGTGGTGAAGGCAAAGTTCAAATTTTAGGTTCAGAACGTATTGCCCACTGGCACGCGCTTGACGACACGCCAACTCCCAACTTCCCCGCTACGGCAAAAAAACAGATATTTTGGGCAGATTTGTCCGCATGGCAATTGCAAACCGCGCCGCGTTTTGTGCTGCAAACGGATACTCAAGGCAAAGTCATTTCCCGTTTCAAATTAGCGCGTGAACCTGATTGGCGCGTGGAAACTCCGTGGAAAGTGAGCGAATTTTGGTGGACAGCGCAAGGCGGCAGTGCGCCCGCAAATTGTGCACCGCAACAGAAAACCGCCTGTGACAAAGCAACCCGCTCTTTAAATCAGCTCAGTGATTCGGCAAATTTAACCCAATTGGGCGATTTGACAGGCGCGACTTTGGTCGCCTTGGACACCTTTCAAGGACATTATATTTTTCATCGCCCCATTATCGCCCACGAGCTTGCAGCGGGAAAAATCACGGTGGCGCGCAAAGCGTTTCACGACAATGAAGCTTTTCGTGGTTTGGGCTGGGGCAGCCGTTATTATGTAGAAAATCACCCCGCTTTGCTCGATTCGCCGCAAGAATACTGGTTTGACGTGAACACGGGGCGTTTATATGTCTGGGCAACACCTGAACAATTGTCCAATTTAGAAATCAGTCGAGCAAAAAATGCGATAGACTTAAGTGGAAGTTCTTATATTTATTTAGAAAATTTAAGCATAGCTTTCTATAATCAGACTTTAATTAAGCAAAGTACGATTTCTCCGCACAAAAGTTTAGCCAATCATTTACAGCATTTGCATTTAAGTTATGCAAACCGCGCAATTTTATTGGAACATATACTACTAGCCAATGCACCCAAAGAAAGTGAAACTCGGGGTTTTAAACTCACTGATTCACAAATTGCGCACATGGACACGGACGGCTTTTATGCAGGCAGTTGGTGGGGAAAGGATGCAGCAATTGCAGAATTTACCCACGCGCCCATCACTGAAACTTTAATTTCTGGCAATACTTTTGAAGATTTAGCCTTTAACTCACAATTTGATAATGCGATCGGTTTGAGTTTTGGCTTTGCAGATAAGTTGAAATTTATCGGCAATCGTGTTGCCCACATCGCTCACAATGGCATCCAATTTTCTTGGGCGGTGCGACGCGCCGACGGGGCGCACACAGGCGAAATTCTGTTAAAAGATAATGAGATAGTCGATGCGTGCGAATTGGCTACCGACTGTGGCGGGGTCAAATTTTGGGGCACGCCGCCCGATAAACACGTTTTCCAAGAGGTGTTATTAATCGGCAATCGCATTCACCATCAACAAGGCTGGAGCAGTGTCGCCGCCCAGCGCGGACGTTGGACTACGCCAGAACACGCAGGTTTCGGTGGTTTTGGGTTATACTTAGACTTTGCCACGGGCATTCACGCCTATCAAAACCATTTTTACGATAACAGTTGGGCGGGCATTTTAGCCGCACACACTTGGCGCGATGGCGCGTTAATTTTGGTGAATAATCGCTTTGAAAATTCGCAATTTGGCGTTGATATTTGGAATGATAGCAGCTTAAAAGCCGTCGCCCGCGATACCCAAATTTTAAACAATGCTTTTCTGCACAATAATTATTGTGCACTGCGTCATACGGCGACCGCACAAGATACTCGATTCATGCACGATTATAATAGCTACAGTGAAAATAAAGCCTTGTTAGCAACGACCACAAAAACTTTTTATAATTTAGAGCAAGTGCAAGCGACGGGGCAGGAACAGCATGGGCAAGTGTTAAAAAATCCTACTGACTTTGCAAAAACATCCTGCGTGCTGCCTGAAAGTTTACGGGCTTTATTAAAATTATTTGCGCTGCCTGAAACTTGTGCGGCGCAGAGCGATTAAATCGTGTGGCATTCTCCGCATTTGTCGGCACAATTACCGCCTCTGTGGCGCGATTGGTTGCTAGAAACGGGTTCTTTAACCCAACGGCTACGCGCTTTGTCGCCTGAATTTTCCGTGCGGGTATTGCAACAAACTTGGCGGGCTGCTTTTTATGATGAACAACAATTTTTAAATTTTCCCGCGCCACCAACCCGTATCCGACAAGTACATTTATGTTGTGAACAAATTCCTGTGGTGTTTGCACGCACGGTAATGCCGCGCCGCAGTTTATGCGGTTCACGCGGGCAGGCTTTACAACATTTGGGGGCGCAACCTTTGGGCGAAATTTTATTTGCACAGCCGCGCCGCCCGCGTGCACAATTACAAGTCACGGCATTATTTGCCGCGCATCCGCTGTACCGTCTTGCAAGCCGCCATTTAAACCCTGAAAACCTGCCCACGCAATTATGGGCGCGGCGTTCTTTGTTTCATTTGGCGGGCGAACCTTTATTAGTCACCGAAGTTTTTCTACCTTCCCTACTCGAATATGCAACGCTTACGTGAATACGCGCTGTTAATGCGCCTCCATCGTCCGATTGGGACGTATTTATTGTTACACCCCACTTTGTGGGCGGTTTGGATTGCGGGCGCGGGAAAACCGCGTTGGGACATCGTGCTGATTTTCAGCCTAGGCGTATTGTTAATGCGCTCGGCGGGCTGTGTGATTAATGATTTTGCCGACCGTAAAATTGACCCGCAGGTACGCCGCACCAAAGATCGCCCTTTAGCCGCAGGACGAGTCAGCAGCCGCGAAGCTTTAATTTTATTTGCGGTGCTGTGCCTAATTTCCTTCGGCTTGGTGTTATTACTGAATGGGCTGACAATTTTGCTATCTTTTATCGCACTTGCCTTGGCGAGTTTGTACCCGTTTATGAAGCGTTATACGCATTTTCCCCAAGTGTATTTGGGCGCGGCATTTGGCTGGGGGATTCCGATGGCGTTTGCCGCGCAATTGAACACCGTGCCGCCTATCGCATGGGCTTTATTTGCCGCTAATCTGACATGGACAGTCGCTTACGATACCTTATACGCCATGGTGGATCGTGAAGACGATTTGAAAATTGGGGTGAAATCGACGGCGGTGTTCTTTGGGAAAGCCGATAAAATCAGTGTGGCGGCGTTACAGCTCATCACCTTCATTATTTTGTGGGCGGTCGGCTACTCACTAAACTTTTCAATAATTTACGATCTGGGTTTACTGATTGGGATTATTTTATCAATTTACCAGCAATGGCTGATTAAAGATCGTGAGCCTGCGCGATGTTTTCAGGCGTTTCTGAATAATCATTGGGTAGGTTTAGCTATATTTTTGGGAATTTTTGGCGCGTACAGCACAGTTTAATGTTTTATTTTCATAATTAAAAAATTCGTGAAAAATTTACTGAAAATCAAGAAATTATCCAATACATTACTATAAATATGTGTTATGGTAGATAGCATACTTAAACGGCAAATTTCTTTAAGTATTTTCTTGATTTAGAGTAAAAAACCCAGAATAACACTCTACACAAATTCTCAGCACAATAGGTCTATCAACATGAAACAATTTGTTAAAATAATCCTGATTGCAGGTTTAGGCCTTAGTCTTACCTATTTAGCAGGCTGCGGTACCATGGCTGGCATCGGTAAAGATGTCAAATCTGCGGGCAAAACCATCGAAAATGGCGCAGAACAACCCTAACGTCTTAGCTTATTTTTAAACAAAACCCCTCAAGAAATAAATTTCTTGAGGGGTTTTGTTTTTGGGGCGTGAATTGGAAAATGCTAGCCTGTATGAAACAGCGGGAAAAGTAGTAGGGTGGAATAGCGTAGCGTATTCCACCATGAAGCGTGATACTTGTCTCGTTCCAACGCTCCAGCGTTGGAATGACTACCTCGTCGCTCCAGCGGCGAGGATTTTACAGGCTTCTACCGTACAATCAGGGTCTTATCGATTTAACTGCGTCATACCTAGAGTTATCACGTTTCTTGGTGGAATACGCTACGCTATTCCACCCTACGACTGCTAAATTTTCTACTCTTCCTTATCCCGAACTCAGGTTAATATTAACGTTCTCGCAACGCCTGATCATGCGCTTTTTTGATAGGTTTCAACAAATAATCTAATAAACTCTTTTTCCCCGTGAGAATGTCCACGCTGGCGGTCATGCCCGACATAATCGGCAGGGGTTTATCTTCCGCACCTAAATATTTGCGTTCCGTGCGCACCCGAATCAAGAAAAACGACTCGCCGCGTTCATTAGTAATCGAGTCCGCGCTGATATGTTCCAAATGTGCTGGCAAACCGCCAAAAATCGAAAAATCATAAGCGGTTAATTTCACCATTGCGGGCTGATTGGGATGTAAAAAAGCAATGTCTGCGGGTCGAATTTGTGCTTCAATCAGGAGCTTATCTTCTAAAGGCACGATTTCAATTAAATCCATACCCGGTTGCACCACGCCGCCGACGGTGGTCACTTTGACCTGTTTAATCGTGCCACGCACAGGAGAACGCACCGCAGTACGGGTTACGCGATCTTCCAAGGCAAAATTAGACTGGGTGATTCGCGATAATTCCGCTTTATTATCATTCAGTTCTGAAATCGCATTGGTGCGAAAATTCACGCCTAATTCTTCCATTTTACGTTCGGTTTCCGAAACTGAAGATTCAGCACGCGGAATGCTTAAACGGGTGCCATCTAAACCCCCTTTTAACTCAGAAACTTGGCGTTGCAAGCGCAATAACTCCACTTCCGAAGCCAGCCCTTTTTTTACCAAAGGTTCGGTTAAACGCAATTCTTTCAGCACTAATTCATAACTGCGTTGCAATTGCCCGACTTTAGAGCGTAACTCTCCAATTTCGTGCTGCTTTTGATTTTTTTGTTGCTGCAAGATATTCAGCGTGGCTTGTACTTCTTTCTGGCGCGATTGGGCGAGCGAAAATTCATTTTGAAAAACATCGCGTTGTTCAGCAGGCAGGTCTTTGGGAATTTGGAAGGCGACCCCTTGCGATTCTGCGGTGAGGCGAGCGATTTTTGCTTGTAAGCCTTGCGCCTTAACTTGGCTTTCTCGGAAAGATGAGGCAAAACGAGTGTCGTCAATGCGCAATAAAATCTGTCCTTGATCAACCACATCGCCCGCTTTTACTAATAATTCCGAGACAATGCCGCCTTCTAAATTCTGTACCACTTGGACATGAGTGGAAGGAATCACTTTACCCACGCCGCGCGTCACTTCGTCAAGCATGGCATAATTCGCCCAAATGCCTGCGACGATAAAAAATAGCAGGCTAAACCAGATGATTAAGTGTCCAAAAATTGCACGATCTTGTTGAATTAAAACTTGATATTCACGCATTAGTTTTCAGCGAGCACCAAAGGAATTTCAGGGGCGATAAAATAGCCTTGCACGTAATCAATGCCGATTTCATCGAGTTTTTGTAAACAGGCAGCATCTTCCACCCATTCTGCAATAATTCGTATATCTTCCAAACGCGCAATTTCATAAATGGCTTTGACCATCATAAAGGTGCTGGGGTTGGTAATATTGCCAATCAGTGCTCCATCAATTTTAATAAAATCAATGGGTAAATTGTGTAAGTAATGAAAGGCGGACATGCCTGTTCCAAAATTATCAATGGCAAAACGAAAACCTAAAGCTTTCAAGGTACGAATAAAAGTGGCTGTCCCTGTAAAATTATTGATCAGGCTGGTTTCGCCAATTTCAAAGCAAATTTTATGGGTGGGCAGTTGCATTTGGGGCGCGTGTTGTGTAATAAAATTAAGTAATTCAGGGTCTTCTAAGGAATAATAAGAAATGTTGACCGTGGCAAAATTCAGTTCATTAACCACAGATTCTGAGTGTTGAAACCATTCAAAAATTTGTTTCACGACCCAACGATCAATCGCAGGCATTAAATTATTACGCGAGGCGTTGGAGAAAAACGCGCCCGGTTTTAGTAAAGCACGATCTTCCCCATACATCCGTAACAAAAATTCCCAGCACATACCTTGAGTTGCACGCGATCCCCGTGCTCGAATTTCTTGGGTAAAGAGAGCAAAACCTTCTTGTTGCAGGTTGTGTTTAATGAGTTTAACCCATTCGATATTGGGGTTGGGGTTGTCCACTTGATAAATATAAATCCCGTTGCCGCCTGCATTTTTCGCATGATGGCAAGCATCGCCCGCCATTGCGGCAAGGCTTTCGTAACTTAGGGACTCTTCTGGAACTAAAACCACCCCAATGCTCGCGCCGATAGTAAAGACAAAGCTTTCACGGCGGTCAATGTCTGAGGATAATTCTTCTTTGCGTTCTTTATTCGTCCACAAGAAACGATAATTGCACACATCTTCACGCAAACGATTTGCCAATTCATTGGCTTGTTCGCAGCTGGCATTTTCCATCAATAACCCAAATTCATCCCCACCCAAACGCGCAAAAGTCACGTTAAATTGAGAGTATTCTGAAATGCGTTGTTGCAACAAATACGCGACGTTTTTCAGCAATTGATCGCCTGCTTCATAACCGCAGGTATCATTGACCGTTTTAAAACGATCCAAATCCATATACATTAAGAAGTGATGCTGGTGCGCGGCAAGCTTGGGATGTTCTAATCGACTTAATAAACTGTGCGCCTGTAATTCAAAGGCAGAACGGTTGAATAAACTGGTTAATGCGTCGTGGGTAGCTTTATGCCATAACTCTAAGATAAGATTGCGGTTTTCAGTAATATCGCGAAACACTAAAACCTGTCCCACCACATGACCATTGCGATCTTCAATGGGGGCGCTGGTTTCTTCAATCGCAAATTTTTGGTGAGTGACACGATTCATTAAAATCGGATTGTTCACCACTTTGCAAATGAAACGCTGGGCAAAAAAGGTTAAATATTCTTCATTCGGGCGCGAAATCACCGCATCAATCGGTAAAGTCATCAAGTTTTGACTGGGTTCTTCTTCAACTAATTGAAACACTTGCTCCAATAATTTGCCCTTGGCTTCTTCCACCGACCAGCCTGTGAGGCTGATGGCAACTTGATTTAAATATTCAACTCGCCCGTGAGTATCAGTGGTAATCACCCCTTCACCAATCGAGGCTAAGGTGATTTGCGCGCGCTCCTTTTCATCAAATAAGGCATCTTCATTGCGTTTCGCGGTCATCAAATAATGAATACGATTTCGCAACACTGCCCAGTTCACAATCGGTTTGGAGACAAAATCAGTCACGCCAGCGCGATAGGCAGAATCTACCCATTTTGGGCTATCGAGTCCCGTTACCATGACAATGGGTACATTACGCCCGTTGGCTAAGGCACGAATCTGCTTACAGGCTTCAATGCCGTTCAACACGGGCATGTCGGCATCCATCAAAATCAAGTCAACAGGGTTTTCTTTAAAGCTTTCCACCGCAAGCTCACCATCTTCGGCAAGCATCACGTTGTAATCCCATTCTTCCAATGCCCATTTCAAGGTCATGCGCATCCAGGCCGAATCTTCCGCAACCAAAATATTGCCATTGAATTTACTGGGCAAGAGGGTATTAATCGCACTTTGATAGGCTTTATTCGGTAGTTTGTGCTGTTCTAAAGTCTCCCAAAAAACCACAATCGTACCAATGCCCACACTGTTGTTGCCCGATAAGGGAAACGGCACAACTATACATTCAATCACTGTTTGGGTTTGGGTGCTACGATGTACTAAGGCGGCACGGTGGCTGGTTTGGGCAAATTCTAAATTATCATGGTTAATCGTGGGGAAAGGTAAGCTAATCGGGAGGGTTGATTGCGTATCTAATAACTGGAAAACCTGTGATAAATTTTGTTGACGCGCTTCGTGGGCAAGCCAGCCTGTCAGTTGTTGCGCAATTTTACTGAGATAGAGTAAGTTCTGATGTTGATCTGTGACAATCACGCCCAAATTTTGGGCTTGCGGGTGCGTACTGGTGAACTCTTCAAATTGCTGGTTTTTCAATAATAATTGGATATGTTGATGTAATAATTCAGGATGTAACATCGAAACTATATCGCTGGCACCCATGTAATAACTGTTTTCAATTACCTCAGGGGTCAAATGCGCCCCTGCCAAAATAATCGGGACAGTTTTTGCGGTCGGTAATTTGCGAATACTTTGGCAATACAGCGCACCTTCTTCAGAGGCAGCATTGCCACAAATCACGACTAAATCAATAGTTTCAGTTTGAAACATATTGTCGACTCTCTCGCGATCCGTCGCAATTAAGATTTGATAAGGCTTATCACTGAGTTGTGATTTCAAGGCGTGACAGGTTGCCGTATCGGTGCTGACCAGCAGAATGCAATTCAATTTATTCATACGGATTGACCTTGTTCGACAAGCTGCATAAATTGCGCAAGGATTTCGTCTAAATGTTGCAAGGCTTGCTGACTTTCTGCAAATTGTTGTTGTTGTGCCGCATGTTCCAATTCTTTACAAGCATTCCCCAATAAATTTGCACCAATTTGTAAACTCTCACCTTTCAGACGGTGGGCAGAACGCCGTAACTGTTCAAAATCCTGAGCCAACAATAAAGGGGCTAACTGGTGAATTTCCTGTTGAATATAAGCATTAAAACCCTGTATTAATTTATCCACCGTCACTCCCGTGGCGGTAGCCAGTTCCTGCACCATGCTTTCATCCAATAAACTAGGAGTCGTGCTGGTGGTGCTGACAGTGCCCAGTGCTGGATGCGCCCAGCGTTCTAAAACTTTACGCAAGGTATGTAAACGCAAGGGTTTAGTGACATGATCATCCATACCCGCTTCTTCACTGGCAATACGATGTTCTAGCATAGCATGGGCGGTCAGTGCAACAATGGGGGTGTGATTTTTACCCTCACGTTGTTCACGTTCACGAATCGCTCGGGTCGCGCTGTAACCATCTAATACAGGCATTTCACAATCCATGAACACTAAATCATAATCCTGAACTTCCAAACGTTCTAAAGCTTGTTGTCCATTATGAACCACATCAGCCTGATAACCGAGGTGTTGTAGCATATCGTAAATTACATCACAGTTTAAGGGACTGTCTTCTACAATCAGGATTTTTATCTGGAGTTCTGGTGTTAATTTGGCATTAGGTTCTGCCGCTGCGGTATGTTCCTCTTGCGTTGCCAAATAACTTTGGTGGCTGTGCATCAGATGAATCAAGCTGGCTCGCAATTGGGTGAGCGACAGCGGTTTATTGAGCTGGGCGACAATTCCCAACGCGGCTAATTCCCGACTCGAAAAATGTTCTTGCTGCTCGGTCAACAAAATGACGGGGAATTTAGGCAGTTGAGCATCGGCTCGACAGGCTTGCACAAAAGTCAGTCCATTACTTTGCGGTGGAATCGCTTGATCCACAATCGCCACAAAAGGCTGACAGGGTAAATCCATCTGTTGCAAACGTTGTAAGGCGCGTTCACCATCATTTTCTGCCCATAACACTTTCATGCCCCATTGCTGGAGCTGCGGCTGCAATAATTCACTTTGCACCTTGTTACTGTCTAAAAGAATCACTTGTTGTTCACACAAGGCTTGCACGGGAGGAATCAGCGGGGAGTTTTTGGATTTTTCAAGCTGTGCATTGACCCAGAAAATACTGCCTTTGCCCTGTGTACTACGCATCCCAATGCTACCGCCCATTTTCTGCGCCAGATGTTTGGTAATCATTAATCCTAATCCCATGCCTCCATATTGACGGGACAAACTATTATCAGCCTGACTGAACGAGCGAAATAGGCGGGCTTGCACTTCAGGGCTGATGCCAATCCCCGAATCTTGAACTTCAAAACGCAATTCGACTTTATTATTGATATCGCGCACACGGCTAATAAACAACGCAACCTCACCTTGTTGGGTGAATTTCATGGCATTGCTGATCAAATTAGAAAGCATCTGCTGCAAACGGTGAGCGTCACCACGCAAATAAGTGGGGACGTCTGCATTTAGATGATAGGTCAATTCTAACTGTTTTTTCTCTGCGACGGCATGAAACAGTTTTAAAGTTTCATCGAGCGTGTGCCGCAGGTCGAATTCTTCATGCACAAATTGCAAGTGTCCCGATTCTAAAGAAGAAAAATCTAAAATATCATTGATGATATCTAATAGTTTTTCGGTAGACTCCTGAATAATCGAGACATAAGCATGTTGTTGTTCATCTAAGGTCGTGGATTCTAATAATTCAGTCATGCCGAAAATACCATTCATGGGAGTACGAATTTCGTGGCTCATTTTGGCAAGAAATTCGGTTTTTGCCCGATTGGCAATTTCAGCATCGGTTTTGGCACGTTGCAGCGATTGACCTGCTTGCTCGCGTTCTAGTTCAAAAGCAATACGTTGTGCGTAAATTTCAAGCAGTAATTTTGTCCATTGCGAAGGTTCAAGTTGTTGCTGGTGCATCACTGCGATAATGCCCAGATTTTTTCCCGTGTTGGGTGACACCAAGGGGGTGACAATATAGCTTTCGATATGTAAGCGTTTGAAAATTTCTAACTCGGGATAACGTTCACTGACGTGATGAATCACTTGGGTGCTTTTTAAGTTCAAAGCTTGGGCGCAGGGGGTATTTTGCACAGGGTAACTTAGCGTTTCGGCAAAATGATTTTGTTTCCAAAAGGCTAAAGTTTTGAGATGAGTTTGTTGGGCATTGCTGAACACCGCAATCCATGCGTAAGGCGCGTTGTAAGCTGCGGTTAAGCTGGTCAAACAGCGTTGTAATAAGGCAGTTAATTCGGGAAAAGTGCTTTGGGCTAGGGCTAAAAAAGCATCTTCCATACGCTTGCGTTCGGTAATGTCGCTATAAGTTCCGACCACACGATACGCCTTGCCGTCTTTATCGCGTAAGGCAATACCGCGCATTAAAAACCACAGGTAACGTCCACTTTGATGCCGTGCACGGTGCATATTTTCATACAAGGCAGTTTCGCCACGCAGGTGTTTTTGCAAATCCTGCAACATGTTTTCAAGGTCGTTGGGGTGAATATGTTGTTGCCAACTGCTGAAACGGCAATCAAAAATTGTTTCTTCAACCCCCAGCATTTGTTTCCAGCGCGAGGAGACATACATGCTGTCATTATGCAGTTGCCAATCCCAAATTCCATCATTTGCGCCGCGCAATGCCAATTCTAAACGTTCTTCCCGTTTGTAAAGCTGCTGTTCAGAACTTTGAATGACTTCGAGCATTTCATTGAAATCATTGCCCAAAATCCCAAGTTCATCATGGCGATCCATGTGAGTACGGACTTGTAAATTGCCCCCTCGTACTTGCTGCGCCACATCGACCAAGGTTTGTAAGCCTTGCGTGAGTCCGCGCGCGATTAAAATCGCAAAAATTGTCCCTGTTAAAATCGCGAGTAGGGTATAAAACAGCCCTTTGTAAATGGCTTGGGTAATATTGTGTTGTAGTTCTTGTTGTGAAACTGAAATTCTCACCCAGCCAATGAGTTGGCTATTTTTGAAGAAAATGGGGGAGGCTAATTCTAAAATATCGGTATTGTGTAATAAAACTTTTGAGCGATGAGGGAGTTCTGACACCGTCAAACTTAAGGGATCATCGGTGTAACGTCCTAAACAATGACAGTTGTTAATATCGCTGTGGGCAAGCACTTTTAACTCGGGAGAAAGTACCATTGCATAGCGTAAACCTGGATAATTGGTTTGTGCTTGCAAGATTTCGTGTAAACCTTCGACATCATTCGCCAATATCCATGAACTGCTGTTAATCGCCAAAGTGTAGGCAAGGGCTTGTCCGCTTTCTAAGGCTTGTTGTTGCCAAAGTTCTTTTTGCTCGTTGACCACATCAAACACAAAGATACTCATCAACACTGCGTGAATCAGTGCTATCCCTAAAATTAATTGTCGTCGAAGCGACCGATGATAAAAACGTCGTACAAAATTGAGCATGGTGATTGTGGGTTACAAAGGGGGCTGTGGAATCATTAGGGGACACTGCATTTATGATCAATGCCCACTGTCTGCATGAACTGTTGCATAAAATCTGCCACAGGCTGATAGGTTACGGTATTGGCGGGTTCAAAATGGCTGATTGGAATTCGTCGCAATAAAGCGACTCCCTCAGGATAGCTTTGTAAATTAAAGAAAAATGCTGTCACCACGCTGAGTAATTCTGCTGAAATATCATCGCGTACCATTAAACTGTTATTGGGCAAGCTGTCAGTTTGCCATTTGACTTCTAACTGTTCTGCGAACTCAGGTTTTCTTTCTTTGAAACGATCCCAAGGTACAATCCAAGTCGCGCCTGCGTCAGATTTATTTAAGAGCACGCTCATAATCGATGATTCTTGCGAGCCTACATAAATATTATTCATATCGCTATGCACCTGTAAGCCTTGTTGGTGCAAATAATACTGCGGCATAAACGTGCCTGCTAAGGCAGAACAGGCGGGATAGCTGATGGTTTTACCCTTTAATTGTGAAATTTGCTCAAAATGTCGATCTTTGCGCACCAAAATCAAGCCCCGAAATTTATTATCATCACCCATTTTGCCAAAAATACGATAGCCTTTTTCTAAAGCTTTTAAGGTTTGATAGGGATTCGGGAGGGTAAAGGCAAAATTACGCAGGTAGAGTTTTTTTTCATAAGCTGCGTAACTGGTTGAGGCTTCTAGTTTAATTCTAACATGGGTAAAGCGTTGATCTTTATGCAGGGTATCATTTAAATGTGCAATCAGGGGATGATAAATTTCAAACAGACGTTGAGGATTGTGTAAAGGATGCACCCCAAAGCTCAGCTCTTCCATTTTAATGGGGGACACATCGCTGAATGAGGGTGTGTACGTTGGTTCCGAACGATCACATCCCAACAATAGGATTATTATCCATCCAATCCAGAAGTTTCGCATTTTTTAAGGCGCGCACACGGGACAGTGCGGATTTTTAGGAAAGGTCATAATTTGAGATTCCATAGTGAACGTGTCTAATAATAGCAAACGTCCGACCAGATTTTCACCGATTTGCATGATTAATTTCAGGGCTTCGACCGCTTGTAAACTACCAATAATGCCTACGATGGGGGCGAGTACGCCATTTTGACTACAGGTTTCCACAGTTGACTCGGTTTGTGGATATAAACAACAGTAGCAAGGGCTGTGCGCTAAATCATTACGAAATACACTGATTTGTCCTTCAAAGCGAATTGCCGCGCCTGAAATCAAAGGCACTTTAGCGTTTAGGCAAGCTTGGTTAATTATCAGCCGTGTGTGTAAATTATCCGTGCAATCCAGTACCACATCAATGCTTGCTAATGACTGGCGTAGGCTTTCAAGTGACCACGGGCTAGGCAATTGGCTAATTTTAATTAAAGGATTAAGGGCGTGCAGTCGCTCGCGTGCCGATTCGACTTTGCTGTGTCCAATCGTGGCGGTGCTGTGAATAATTTGGCGTTGTAGATTGGATAATTCGACCGTGTCAATATCGCAGAGCACTAAATGCCCCACGCCTGCGGCGGCTAAATACAGCGCGGCAGGACTGCCTAAACCGCCCAATCCCATCATTAATACTCGCGCCGCTCGCAGGCGTTCTTGTCCTTCGATGCCAATTTGTGGCAGCAAAATCTGGCGGCTATAGCGGAGTAGTTGGGAGTCGTCCATAGGGGTGTTCCTGCGTTATAAAAATGCGGGATTTTTCTGAACCATAATTCACTTAATTTACACAATTACCACAATATAAAATCTTTATTTTTTAATTGGGTAAATTAGAAAAATGTAGCTCGTATGGAGCGTAGCGGGGGGATTTCGATCATCGCCTACGATTTCCACATTCCGCTACGCTCCATACGAGCTACAAACTAATCATGAAAGAGTCGCAATGCTGAACAAATAGACTTTTAAACCGTAGGCAGGGTTTCTTCATCATGCAGTTTTAAACCAATCATCGCAAAACCCCCGATAATCACCGCAAACCACAAAGTAGCCAAACGACAAATTAAAGTCGCGGCGACTGCATCTTCATGCGCTGCACCTGAGGCAGAGAGTAGAATTAACATGGCAGCCTCCGTGCCGCCCAAGCCTGCGGGTAAAAACGACAACGCGCCAATCACCAAGCTCATTGAATAAATACCAACTGCTAACGCTAAGGGCGTATTCACTCCAATCCCCTGTAACACATAATAAAATCCTAGCCCTTCCGCGCCCCACGCAATCACCCCCAACAGCAAACCACCGTAGAGAAAACGATATTTCAGTAAAGTATGAGAATGTAGCAATAAATCAAATAAATGGCGCAGATGTTTTAAGCGGGGATGGTCGCCACGCATAAAAAATTGTTCTAAACGTTTGATTAAAGGCTCATGTTTCAGCACCGCGAGCAACACAATTGCACCGACGACGGGAATAATTAACCAGCGTTGATAATCTTTAAAATGCAGCAAAATCAATGCGCCTAAAATCAGCACCGACAGTAAATCTGACAAGCGTTCCACAAAGAAAATCGACAGACTTTGGGCATAAGGCACGTTGTAGCGTTTCAAAAACACCGAGCGCACCATTTCACCTGCTTTGCCCGGCGTGGTGGTGAAAGCAAATCCTGCCACATAATAACGCAGGCTGCGGGCGATGCTTAAACCCTGCACCTCGGTGCTGCTCAAATACCAATGCCAGCGCACAAAACGCAAGCCGTAATTGAATAAAGACAGCAGCAACACCACCACAATTCCGCCAAAACCTAAACGCACGATGGCATTTAAGGTTTCTGACCAACCTGTCCAAATGGTGTAACTTAAGTAAGCAAGAATCGAAATTGCGATAATGCTGATAGTGGAATTAATATGATTTTTACGCATGGGCGGGGGAGTGTTAAACAGAAATCAAGAAGTGAGATGTGGCGTTGTGAACCGAAACGCCACTGCTATTTTTTAAACCGTGGGCTTAATCATGTTCCAGCCATTCACGGGTGATGTCGAGTGCGGAATAGCGGGTTAAATCCACATGTAGCGGCGTGATAGAGACGTAATTATTTTGCACGGCGTGAAAATCTGTGCCCTCGCCTGCATCTTGCGCTTCACCCGCAGCACCCACCCAAAAAATCGGCTGTCCGCGTGGGTCCATGCTTTTAATCATATCCGCAGCGCGGTGACGTTTTCCAAGGCGCGTGGCTTTAATGCCCCGAATTTGTTCCCAAGGCACATCGGGCACATTGACGTTTAAAATCGTGTCCACAGGCAAAGATAAACCATCGACTTGTAAACGTTTAATCAGCACTTCGGTGACGCGGGCGGCGGTCTCATAATGTTGCGGTTCAAAACTCGCCAACGACACGGCTAGCGCGGGTAAACCCAAAAAACGCCCTTCCATCGCAGCAGCCACCGTGCCCGAATAAATCACATCATCGCCCAGATTTGCGCCGCGATTAATCCCAGAAACAACAATATCGGGCAAGGAATCTAATAAACCCGTAATCGCTAAATGCACGCAATCGGTGGGCGTGCCATCGACAAAAATAAAACCATTATCCGCTTCTCTGGCGCGCAAGGGATATTCCAAGGTGAGCGAATTACTCGCGCCGCTGCGATTGCGGTCGGGGGCGACCACAGTGACTTTTGCGAAGCTTTGTAATCGATTGACGAGGCAAATAATCCCATCGGCTAAATAACCATCGTCATTGCTGACTAAAATATTCATCATCGGTTTAATTTGGCTTAGTCCTTGATTTTATGCTGGGTCAGTAAGAATTCCAGCAAAGCTTTTTGTGAATGCAGACGGTTTTCTGCCTGATCCCAAACCACACTTTGCGGACCATCAATCACCTCGCCACTGACTTCTTCACCACGATGCGCGGGTAAACAGTGCATAAAAACCGCATCAGGATTTGCCAAGCGCATTAATTCACCCGTCACTTGATAGGGCGCAAACGAGAGTTCGCGTTTTGCCTGCTCTTCTTCTTGCCCCATGCTCGCCCAAACATCGGTGCTGACCAAATCCACTTGGCGCATCGCTTCCGCAGGATCATGGGTAAAACTGACATAACTGCCTGCTTTGGCTAATAAATCCGCGTCGGGTTCATAGCCTTCGGGGGCGGCAATATTCAGGTGAAAATCAAATTGCATGGCTGCATGAATATAGGCGTGACACATATTATTGCCATCGCCAATCCATGCCACGCGTTTGCCTTGAATGCTACCGCGATGTTCTTGATAAGTCTGCACATCCGCTAATAATTGGCAGGGGTGCGTGCTGTCGGTCAGCGCGTTAATCACGGGCACACGCGAACATTTGGCGAAACGTTCCACCATGTCATGCGAGAAGGTACGAATCATGATGATGTCTGCCATGCTCGATAACACCCGCGCCGTGTCTTCAATCGGTTCACCACGCCCAAGTTGGGTGTCGCGGGGCGATAAAAACAAAGCATGTCCGCCTAAATGCGTCATTGCGGATTCAAAAGCGACGCGGGTGCGGGTCGAAGATTTTTCAAAAATCATCGCCAACACATGGTTTTTAAAAATCGCATGATCGATTTTTTCATGCTGCATTTTTTTCAATTCACTGGCGCGGCGCATCAACGCGACCAGTTCAGTTTTCGAGAAATCTAACAGAGTCAAAAAATGACGAAGGGGCATATATCCCTCCTTCAGTGAGTAAAGTTTTTAATTAAACGGCTCAATGTGTCCACAATTTCATCAACTTGGGCATCACTGAGGATAAAGGGCGGCAATAACCGAATCACTTTTTCAGCGGTTACATTAATCAGCAGGTGTTCTGCCAATGCCAATTTCACCAATTCGCCACAGGGGCGATCTAATTCAATCCCAATCAACAAGCCATGATTACGAATCACTTTCACGGCGGCGACATCAGCTAAAGCGGTTTGTAAACCTTGCATGAAGCGCGCACTCAGGGCTTGAACACGGGGTAATAAGTTTTCATTTTCAATGGTTTCCAATACTGTCAGCGCGACTTTGCAGGCGAAAGGATTGCCACCAAAAGTCGAGCCGTGGCTGCCTGCTTGAAATAAGCCTGCGGCTTTGCCACGCGCCAAACACGCGCCGACAGGAATCCCATTGCCCAATCCTTTGGCTAAAGTCATCACGTCAGGCAAAATGCCATTGTGTTGAAAAGCAAACCATTTACCGGTGCGCCCGATGCCCGTTTGAATTTCATCGAGCATCATTAACCATTCGTTTTGGTCACAAATACTGCGAATTTGGTTTAAATAATCCGCAGCGGGAATTACAACGCCGCCTTCGCCTTGTACGGGTTCAACCAGCACCGCAACAATATTATTACCTTGTTGTGTGGCAAGTGTGTGTAAAGCGTCGATATCGTTATAAGGAATTCTGATAAAACCTTCCACCAAGGGCGCAAAACCTGCTTGGGCTTTACGATTACCCGTGGCAGTTAAGGCTGCCAAAGTTCTGCCATGAAATGCGCCTTCCATCACCACAATTGTCGGCACGCTGATGCCGCGCTGATTGCCATATAAACGCGCTAATTTAATCGCGGCTTCGTTGGCTTCTGTGCCTGAATTGCAGAAAAATACGTTTTCCATGCCGCTCAATTGCACTAATTTATCGGCAAGGGCTTGTTGATTGGCGATGCCATACACGTTTGAGGTGTGTAATAACTGCGAGGCTTGTTCACAAATGGCGCGGGTAATCGCTGGATGTGCGTGTCCTAAACCACAAACGGCAATGCCTGAAAGTGCGTCTAAATACCGTGCACCTTCAGTATCCCACAAGCATGCGCCTTCCCCACGCACAAAGCTGACGGGCAGGCGGCTATAATTCGACATTAAACTGGGCATTAGGGTCATCCTCATTTCAATCCATACCAGTTCTAAAAGACTGATGAAATTTTACCACTCGTGAAAAGTACCACGCGGCGTTATCAGTTTCAATAAATAAGCCTCTAAATCCCTTAAAGTAAGCGTAGGGTGTATAAGCATCGCGTCATACACCTTCTCAAAAAATGGTGTATGGCGGCTACGCCTTATACACCCTACACTTACTGCATACGGGCTACTAAAACCAAAAAAACTTAATACCACGGCTTTTCCCCCTCAGGACGATCTTTAAAACGGCGATGCGTCCATAAATACTGTTCAGGGATTTCCCGAATTTGCGCTTCAATCCAATCATTGACCCGTTGTGCATCTTGAAAAGTATCGCCACTGGGATAGTTTTCAAAAGCAGGGAAAAATTCAACATGATAACGCTCATTCTGACGACGGGTGACAAAGGGCACAATCACCGCATCGGTCATTTCTGCAAAGCGAGCAGTGGCAGTGTTGGTTGCCGCAGGAATTCCGAAAAACGTGGCAAACACGCTGTATTTATGCCCAAAGTTTTGGTCAGGCGCAAACCATAAGGCTTTATTTTTACGTAAACTGCGTAACATTTCGCGCACATCATCGCGATGAATCGCTTTTTCAGCATGGGCAGCCCGACTTTTTTGCAGCACGTATTCAAACACCAGATTTTCATGCGAGCGATAAGAAGCGTGCACAGGAATTTGCATGGTTAAAAACCGCGTGCCAATTTCCAAAGCGGTGAAATGCGCCGTCAACAACATCACGCCTTTGCCCCGCGCCAAGGCAGTTTGTAAATGCTCTAAGCCCACCATTTCGCCATGTTCTAAAATCCACTTATCGCTACACCACCATGCAGACAGCATTTCCATAATCCCCATGCCCATTGCGGAAAAATGATCACGCACCAAAGTTTGTTGGGCATTGGGGTCAAGTTCTGGAAAACAGGCTTTAATATTAATCTCGGCAATACGCCGCCGCCGCTTTGCCAGCCGATATGCAATTGCACCGAAGCCACGCCCAAGGCGTAATTGTGCGGGATGAGGCAGGCGGGTCAAGCTCCACAGCAAACCCACCACTATCCACCATCCCCAATAGCGCGGTGCAAGCAAAGGTAATAAAACTTTCATGAACTTCTCTAGTTTTTAAGAGGAGGCGGCATTATAGCAACTTGATTCAGTTGGGTTAAATTAAAAATTAAACCTGCTAGATTTTTAAAACCTAGCAGGTCTGAAGAAAATTCTGGATTTAAAACGACGATACTGATTTATAAACCTTGCAATGCCTCTAAATATGGACGTGCCGCCGCGCCCCAATATTCGACAGGTTTAATTAAAGTATGACAACGCGCATCGCCTTTCCCAATACAGCTTTGCTCGATACAAATCACTTGTTTGCCAAAAAATTGGGTAGACCAGCCTGAAGCATAACCCATGGCTAACCAACAAGTGGGGTCAGTCGCAGGTTCATTATAAGATAGATGTTGTTCTGCTTCGTAAGAATTGCGCCAGATGCCTTCGTAATGAAAATCACCCGTTGCACGATCATAATGCAAATTCAGCAATTGGGATTTTACTTTGCCTTCCCAAGTGTTCATAACTGGACCTGCCTTTAATAATTCGCTTTCATCATCAAACTCATAGCTCATTTTAACCTGCATAAAATCAGCATAACCATTTTGATAACCCAGTTTGAAAAAGAAGGCACGGGTTTGGTGAATTCCCAAAATGTCGATCATGTTTTGCCGTAATAAACCCAGCGCGTTGACATCCAAGATCAGCAGTCGATTTTCGTGAAAACGATTAATCCCTTGTTCAAAATCAAAACTTAATTCTTGGGGAAGGTTAAAATCCAACGCTTTCATGAGTGCTCTCCTTGATAATCTAATACTTGCTAAAACCTCCTAAATCCCAGCAGGAAGTTCTCTAGATCAGAATAAACATAAATTAATAATGTGTATATAACAAGGTGTAATGACAAAAATTACGAAACAGCGGCGTGGCTCATGAAAAGCAGTGGAACGAGTTTGTCTTAATAAACTCAGATCAATAAGGCAGGTCTTTCAATGCTTGACGATAAGGCTCGCCAGCATCACCCCATAATTCGGGCAATTGAATTAATGTACGGCAGGCATCATGCCCCATGCCCATACATTCTTGTTCAATACAAATCACACGTTTGCCAAAAAATCCCGTTGCCCAGCCCGAAGCATATCCCATCGAAAGCCAGCAAGTTGGTTCAGGCGAAATGTCGTTATAACTCAAATGTTGCTCAGCTTCATAAGAGTTTTTCCACAAGCCTTGATAACGGAATTCGCCTTTTGCGCGGTCAAATTCAAATGCAACAGGCGCGGATTTCACTTTACCTTCCCAAGTGTGAATCACAGGGCCTACTTTCAACAATTCAAATTCGTCTGCAAATTGATAATTGATATTTGCCTGCATGAAATCGGAATAGGCATTTTGATAGCCCAGTTTGAAAAAGAAGGCACGCGCTCTTTCCATGCCCAATTCTTCAATCATATTTTGGCGCAACAAACCAATCGCATTGGCATCCAAAATCAATAAACGGCTGTCACGAAAACTGGTAATCCCTTGTTCAAAATCAAATTTGATTTCTTTAGACAGGTCAAAATCTAAAGCTTTCATGATTAAATCCCCCTAAAATCAGTGATAGTCTCTCAACCCGTGATAAGTCGAGAGACTGTCTATAGCATTTAGCGCAAACCTAAAACATCCTGCATATCAAATAAACCCTTAGGATGTTGTGCTAACCATTGAGCGGCACGCACTGCGCCCTTTGCAAACGTCATGCGACTGGAAGCTTTATGGGTAATTTCCACACGCTCGCCGACATCGGCAAACATCACCGTGTGATCGCCCACAATGTCACCTGCACGAATGGTTTCAAAACCAATCACTTTGCGCGGACGCTCGCCCGTATTGCCTTCACGTCCATACACTGCACACTCGTTTAAATCACGCCCCAAAGCCTTGGCAACCACCTCGCCCATGCGTAACGCCGTGCCTGATGGCGCATCAATTTTGTGGCGATGATGCGCTTCAATGATTTCAATATCCACGCTATCACCCAAAACGGAGGCGGCAATTTCTAGGAGTTTGAAAGTCAAATTCACCCCAACGCTCATATTTGGCGCGAACACAATGGCGATGTCTTGCGCGGCTTCGGTAATTAAAGCACGTTCTGTGCCTGAAAAGCCCGTCGTCCCGATCACCATTTTTTTGCCCAAAGCGCGGCACAGCGCGAGATTTTCAAGAGTCACGTTCGGGCGGGTAAAATCAATGAACACCTCGCAAGGCTCGAGTGCGGCGCGTAAATCCGCACCCACGATCACGCCACAGCGTCCGACTCCCGCCAACTCGCCCGCATCACTGCCCAACAAGCTGCTGCTCGGATGTTCCAAAGCGGCAACTAATTGGGTGGCGGGCGCGTTTTGATGACAAGCTTCAATTAAATGCCGCCCCATGCGTCCTGCGGCTCCTGTAATAGCGATTTTGGTCATGCGTTTTTTTTCCAAGGCAAAGTTGATAAGGTCGCGATATTATTTATCTTTTCGAGTGATAGCGCGCAGGCTTTGCATTAGTCAAGATTTGAGGGACTCGAAAAACTTCTTCACTTTATCGCCCCAGGAACTTTCATGTGGCGCGTGTTCAGTGTTGTTGCCTTTTAAGCTGTTTTCAAACTCACGCAGCAAGTCTTTTTGTTTGCTGGTCAATTTCACAGGCGTTTCCACAATGACGCGGCAATACAAATCTCCCACTAAACTGCTATGCACCGCTTTCACGCCTTTCCCACGAATACGGAACACTTTGCCCGTTTGGGTTTCCGCAGGAATTTTTAACAGGACACGCCCGTCTAAAGTTGGGGCTTCCAATTCGCCGCCCAAGCTTGCGGTGGTGATGCTAATCGGTACTTCACAGTGTAAGTCATTGCCATCGCGGGTAAAAATCGGATGTGGGCGGGTGTGAATTTGCACGTATAAATCGCCATGCGGCCCGCCATTTAAACCTGCCTCGCCCTCGCCTGTTAAACGAATACGGTTGCCATCGTCCACCCCCGCTGGCACTTTAACCGACAAAGTGCGATGTTCATCAATGCGTTTTGCGCCGTGGCAGGTGTTGCACGGATCGGCAATCACTGTGCCCGTCCCATTACAACTGGGGCAAGTTTGCTGCATTTCAAAAAAGCCGCGTCGCACCCGCATATAACCTGAGCCGCCGCAACGCGTACAACGTGAGGGTTTCGTGCCTGCTTTCGCGCCTGTGCCATTGCAGGTGTGACAAGTGCTCTTGGTGGGAATGCGAACTTTAACTTCCGTGCCTTTCACCGCTTCTTCTAGGTTCAAGGTCAATTCGTACAATAAATCAGAGCCACGATAGACATTGCTTTGTCCGCCACCGCCCCCTTGGCGCGACCCACCGAATATACTTTCAAAAATATCACCGACATCAAAACCAGCAGCACCCCCTCCGAATCCTGCACCGCCTTGTCCTCCGATTGAAGGATCAACGCCTGCGTGTCCAAATTGGTCGTAGGCGGCGCGTTTTTGTGCGTCGGAAAGCACTTCATAAGCTTCTTTGGCTTCTTTGAATTTTTCCTCAGCATCCTTGCTATCAGGGTTGCGGTCGGGATGGAATTTCATTGCCAAACGGCGATACGCTTTTTTAATTTCTTCTTCAGATGCATTCTTTTGTAAGCCAAGAGTCTGATAATAATCTTGTTTTGCCATAGTATTTAGAACTGTCTTATGTAGTTAAGAAGTGCAGGTATTTTAAAGCATTCGCTTGCAATAAAATATTGATAAAACACCATTTCACGCGAAACAGGTGTTTATATGGTAAGGGTGATTTACGAGAACACAATGTCCGGGGGTAAAATTTATAAACTCGTAGGTTGAATTACTTTTGATAAGCCAACCTAAATTCTGTTCATGTCGCACGTTTTACAACAAATGAGGGCAGTGCTAAAGAAGCAGTGACATTAAAAATAAGAAACCTGAATAATATAGGAGTTACGCAGTTGAACCGCTAACTATTTGATTTTACTAGAAACACGATTGTGCAGTGCACAATGCTAACTCATTGTAAATAAAAGAACTCATGTTTCAACTGCGTAACTCCTATAATATTAAGAGTCCTCAAGATGCTGAGTTGTCCTAACTGTCAAGCGACGCATGTTGTCAAGAACAGAAAAAACCGTCAGGCACGCAAAACTACAAATGTAGTCAATGTGGGCGACGAAAGATATCTATGGGATAGCCCGTATCACAGGAATCTCAGGGACATGGCTAGAATGTTATGCAAACGGTTTGTACGAGAAACAACGCCTAGAGCCGCCTGTTAAAAAAAGGGAAGTTGTGTTTAGAATGCGATGAGATATGGTCGTTTGTAGGAAAGTCTTAAGAGAAGATGACTGCTTCACCGAAATCGTGAAAAGCCTCAAACCGCAAGGCAAGTTCGCGCTGATTGATGATCCAACACAGCCGATTGATATTCGTGAAATGAAGCGCAAGAGCTTGTCCTTGCATTGGGAATCGATGTTTACGCGCTCTTTATTTGGCACGCCAGACATGATTAAACAGCATCAATTGCTCAGCCAAGTGGCAAAACTGGTTGATCAAGGCGTGCTTAAAACCACATGGAATGAGACGCTGGGGGTGATTAATGCCGCGAATTTGAAACGCGCCCATGCGATGATTGAAAGTAATACCACCATTGGAAAGTTGGTGTTGGAAGGCTTTGAAGGATAATTGTAAACTTTGTTCCTAAATTCTAAAGTTTCTGAGTCAGGATTTGTAGGATTACCCGTATTAAACAGGATTACATACCAAATAGTTAAACTGTATTTTTAATGCTGAAAATCCTTTAATCTCGTTATTAATCCTGATTCAGAAAATCTTTACAACTTCAAGATGATCTATTTAAAAAATCAGAAAGCTTTAGTAATTATTTTTCTCAGTAAAATTCAAAAATATTAATCTATTTTTACAAAAAACTACTTATAATGCGTCCTCTGCGACCAACATTTGAGAATACTAATGACAAATCTCACCCAAAAAATCACTTCCCCTGTTAAATTCATATTTAAATCAAGTATCTGTGCATTAATCTTATTAGCAAACGGGCACGCGTTTGCAGCAACGATTACGGTTGATAACACCACATGTACCCTGCCAAATGCGATTACCTCAGCCAATACTGATGCTGCAACAGGAGGTTGTACGGCGGGAAGTGGCGATGACATCATTGATTTTGACGCAGCTTTATCGGGACAAACCATTACCTTAGCCGCTGCATTACCAAACATCGCAAGCAATATTGCCATTGATGGTTCTGCTTTGGCTTCTCATGTCAAAATCAGTGGTGCTAATACTTATCGGGTGTTTTATATCGCATCGGGAACTGTGGCTCTTAACCATTTGGATATTATTAATGGGAAAGCCGTAGGCGCGAGTCTTGCTGGATATGGTGCTGCTATTCTCCAGCTGACGGGTATTTTAACGCTTAGCAATAGCACTGTTTCGGGGCATTCTGTTACCACGGCCACTATTTACAGTGGAGGAACGTTAACAATTAACGGTAGCACTATTTCAAATAATGCTGCCACTGGACAAGGTGGTGGTGTTTTCTCCTTTAACCCATTAACCGTTACTAACAGCACCTTTTCAAATAATACATCTAGTCAAGGTGCGGGTATCAATGCCCAAGGTAGCATTACTATTACCAACAGCACTTTCTCAAATAATAATGCAGGTGCTCTTAATGGCGGTGCAATTCAGCTCTCAGCTGGTGCAGGCTCAACCGTGAGTAATAGCACTTTTTCAGGGAACTTAGCTGGTAATGGCGCAGGTATTATGGCAATCGTAGCACTAACCGTGAGCAATAGTACCTTCTTAAATAATTCTGCTACTTCTGCTTCTGGCTTAGGAGGTGGTATCGCGTCTGCCAATGCCTTAGTGGTGAATAACAGTACTTTCTTAGGTAACTCTGCCACTGTCAAAGGAGGAGGAATTGCGGGTCTTGGTGCGAGTACAACCGTTAGCAACAGTACTTTTTCGAATAACTCAGCTTCTGGTGCAAGCGGTCAAGGCGGTGGTATTTTCAATAATACCGCTAAAACCTTAACCGTTAATAATAGCACTTTCTCAGGTAACTCAGCCTCAACCGTTGGTGGCGCAATTTCTAATTTAGGTACTTTAAATCTTGAAAACAGTATCTTGGCTAATAGTACCAATGGTGGGGATTGTGTAAATACGGGTACGGTTGCTTCTGGGCTTAATAACGTCATCAAAGATAGCAGCAATGCTTGTGGCTTAACTGGAACAAATGGCAATAAAATTGGTGTTGATCCCTTACTCGGCGCATTAGCGAATAACGGTGGATTGACTCAAACCTTTGCTTTACTAACAGGAAGCCCAGCGATTAATGCAGGAGATGCAGCTACTTGTATTTCAACTGATCAACGGGGCACTGCTCGGGCGGGCGTTTGTGATATAGGCGCGTTTGAAGCAGCTGCTGCACCATCAGCCCCCACTTCAGCCCCGCTTGATTTTTCTTTCAGCCACAAACAGCCCGAAATTTACTCGAGAGAAATAAAAATCAAATAACTCTCCCATAAAAAAGCCCCCGCTCATTTTAGAAAGGGGGCTTTTTTAAGTTCCTCGAAAGCGCAGTTTTTCAAGCCAACAAATCAACTAATAAATGTTTCAGCTTTTCATTTTGCAAACGTTGCTGCAAACGATGACTTTTCACAATGGACTGCAAATCTGCCAACGCAGTTTGAAAATCATCATTAATCACCAAATAATCAAACTCGACATAATGACTCATTTCCTCAATCGCGCCTTGCATACGACGCGCGATGATTTCATCACTGTCTTGATTACGTTGGCGCAAACGCTGCTCCAAAGTTTCACGCGACGGCGGCAAAATAAACACACTGGCACAATCAGGATGCAGCAAACGAATTTGTTGCGCCCCTTGCCAATCAATTTCTAAAACCACATCCACGCCTTTTTTTAACTGGCTATCGACCCAAAATTGTCCCGTGCCATAATAATTATCAAACACTTGCGCATGTTCCAAAAATTCAGACGCATCCAGCATCCGTTCAAATTGTTCATGACTGATAAAATGATAATTCACCCCGTCTTGCTCGCCGGGACGCGGAGCGCGGGTGGTGTACGAAACAGAAACCCGAATATGATCCAAGCTTTCAATCAAGGCTTTGACTAAACTGGTTTTCCCTGCCCCCGAAGGGGCTGCAATCACATATAACGTACCAATATTCATGATGTTCCCTCGGAAATAAACCGCGATTATTCAATATTTTGGGTTTGTTCACGCATTTGCTCAATCAACACTTTCAACTCAACAACATTACGGGTGGTATTAATATGTGCCGATTTCGCACCCAAGGTATTGGCTTCGCGGTGCAATTCTTGAACTAAAAAATCCAAACGTCTGCCCACCGATTGCGCTTGTTTTAAATTGTTTTGAATTTCAGCCAGATGCGTATCTAGCCGATCCAATTCTTCAGCCACATCTTGTTTTTGGGCAAACATCACCATTTCTTGCTCTAAACGTTCATTATTCAAGGCACTTAATTCCGTGAGCCGATTCAATAAACGTTCACGTTGCGCTTGTAAAATCCACGGCAATTCTTGGCGAATTTGCGCCAATTCCCGTGCAATGCCCACACAACGTTGCTCCATTAAATTCGCAAGCTGTGCGCCTTCGCGCTCGCGTTGCGCCACTAATGCGCTCACCGCTTGTTTGAAATGGCTGAGCACACCTTCTGCCACTTCGTCTAAATTCAAGGGGTTGCTTTCGAGCATACCTTGCCAGCGCAATAATTCCAAAGCATTGGGCATAGGCGATTCTTTCGCAACTTCTTGCACGCCTTGCACCGCATTCCACAATTGACGCAACAAGGGATAATTAATATTAAATTGCGGCACATCTGCCTGACGGGTTTGCCAATGTAAATTACAATCGACTTTGCCGCGTTTCAAATGCTGTTGTAATTCCTCACGAATTATCCCTTCCAAGCTGCGTAATTCTTCAGGCAAGCGAATCGTGATTTCCAAAAAACGATGATTCACTGAACGCAATTCCCAACAGAGTTGCCCCCAGTTTTCTTGCCATTCTTGCCGTGCAAAGGCGGTCATACTGCGTATCATAATCTGTCCTTGTTAATTTTTACTGTAGCCCGTATGCAGCGTAGCGGAATGCGGGAAAAACTTAACTGCGCCCCCAAGCCCCTAAAGGGAACTTTAAAGACAAATGTTTAACCCCCTTTAGGGGGTTGGGGGCGCAGTAACGACCTAAAGTCGCGGCGTGTTTTGCAATTTCACATACATCATTGCAGTCATCAGCGCGTCATTAAACGCATCATGTTTACCCAATTTGGGCAACTCTAATTCGTTCATAATCGTGTCAAAACGCAGGTCGATATTGCCTTGCGGAATCGCGAGTTGCTTTTTATCGTGATAAATCGCCGACACTTCAAACTGCTTATTTGGCAATACAATACCCAGTAACGGCTTGATGTATTTATTAATCATGGCAACGTCGAATTCTAAATAATAGCCCACCAAAGGACGCGCCCCGATAAAACGTAAAAAACGCAATACTGCTTGATTCGGTTCTAAGCCATTTTCTAAATCACAATGCCGCAAGTGATGCACTTTAATACTGGCTTCATCGATAGCATTCGGTGGCTTTAAAAACAATTCCAATTTCTGACTGGTCAGAATACGGTTTTCTTGAATAATCACCGCGCCAATCGAAAGAATATCCGCTTTTTTGGGATTCAAGCCCGTGGTTTCACAATCGAAACACACCAATTCCCCAGCGGGCGGCTCATCGAACAGAAAAGCATAACGCTCATCTTTAAGCTGTTTACGGTTGTAATTTCTGCGAAGTCTGGAAATCATCAGCTCACCATATTCAGCTTGAAGTGATAAGTAATGAATTTCTTGAATTCATTGACGATTTTCAGCGAGTCTTTCAATAAATCGCGTTCCAATTTATTGAGTTTTGCAGGATTGATAAAGTTATTATAACCCTGTTCTGAATTGGACTCGGCGTAATCTAATTCTGCTTGCAAGCGCAAAGACAGCATAAACGCGAAGGCTTCGATTAATTCGACTCCAATTTTCTTGTCGAAAACGCCGAGTTCCATCAATTCTTTAATGCGCTCGATGGTGTTGGTTTTGCTCAAACGATATTCCAAGGCAAGGCTGCGAATGCCGTGCACAATCGGGAAAATGCCGCCTTTCTTAATATTCAGTTGATTATTATGCGATTTTTCCACAATGAAGTTTGCAAACATGCCGAGCGGGGTTTCAAAAGCCACGGTGGGGCGAGCAAATACGCTGTAAAACGGCTTGTTATCTTGCAACAGGTGAAATAAATAATCTTTCGCGCTGTTCAATAACTCGGTGTCGCCAGAAACGGCGGCGGCATCGAAGAAAATCGCGAGGTTCATCATCGAATCGTGCGAGGGATAATTCACCCATTGATAAATCTCTTCTTGAAATGCTTTGAGCGATTTACTCCAATAAGGATTATTTACCATGATATTGCCTGCGCAGGGCGGATAACCAAAGCTCATCAAAGTTTCGCTGAGTTCTTGGGTAATCGCGGGCAAGTCGGGGAAATTTAAACCGTCGCGCAAAATAATCGCGTTATCTTGGTCAGTTTTCATGATTTGTTCACCACGCCCTTCGCTGCCCATTACCAGCAGACAGGAATTGGCAATCAGTTCGGGCGGCGCGACAAATTCGTAAAGCTTTTCAAACACTTTGCGGTTTAATTCATTCACTAATTGAGTGATATAGCGAATTTTGACCCCTTTCGCATTCAGGGTCTGAATCATGGTGGTGAGGTTTTGACTGGCTTTTTTCAGTTGGTCTTTATTGGCGGCGCGTTCGATTTGCACCACGATTAAATGTGAGTGATTGGAGAAATAGCTCAGCAAGTCCATTTGGTCCAAAACCCCTGCGATTCCGCCTTCCAAATTGTAAATAATTAGGCGTTTAATCGAGTGTTTGGTCATGGATAACATGGCGTTAAACAGGAAATCGTCAGTGCGCATACTGATTAAATTGTAGGTCGCAATGTCGGCAATCGGCGCGTCCACCGAGCAACGGCGCAACACCACATGTTCACGAATATCGGTATCGGTGACAATCCCCACTTGCTCGCCACGTTGTACCAATACTGAAGTGGCTTTGTGTTTTTTCAGCGTGACCACGGCATCATAAATCGTGGCGTTGGCTTCGACAAAAATCGCAGGATGAATATAAGCTTCGCCAATTTTGGCAACCATGAACGAGGACAAGTCTTTATTATTGCGGCGTTCAATCATGCGATTGAGGCGGGCAGATAAATCTTGATAATAAAACTCTTGAAAACTCGGATTGTTATTAATCAGGGTCAGGAAAATTTCTTTGGGCAAGGTGTAGCAAATCAGCTCTTCTTGCACGATAAAATCATTCTTACTCTTACCTTCTAGCAGGGAAATGGGATCAAACATATCTTGAGAAACATGCACGCCCAAAGTACCTTCTTCACCCACTTCTTGGACGATGCCTTTGATAATAATATATAAATGCGTGGGGACACTGTCACGGGTAATTAAGTGATGCCCTTTTTTGAAATAGGCAATGTCCATCGCTTCGGACACGGTGCGTAATTCATTTTCACGCAGGCGGTCAAACGGTGCTATTTCTGCAATAAAACGTTGTTGTTCTACAGTACTCAAAATTGCTCCCCATTCTCTTTATTGTTAGTGGTATTAACATCCGTTTAACGGCTGTTTAATTTAAGATTTAAATCAACGTGATAATGACTTGCTTAGATTAAACTTTTGCTATTTTAGCAAACCCCTTGACGACAAGTCAGTATTTAGTCTTTCCTCGTTCCCACGCGCCTGCGTCACAGCCATTAAGTTAAGGAGTAAAAGCAAGATTTCTTACTCTGTTTAGCATATAGGAGCAAACTCGTGGCAGAGGAACGTCTCCTTGGAACTAAACGATGACTTCTACTGCACGTCGGATTTGTCAGAAATAGACGCTCCAACTCTG
>JAQTYU010000020.1 GCA_028688145.1 Thiotrichaceae bacterium
TAGGGCAGGGGGCTAATAATCCCAACGGCTTACAACTGATCTAAAGTAAATTGATTTTTCATAGCCTAGTTTTCTTTCTACTGAAAACTTCCAACGGTTTACCGATGGCTTATCTATTCCTGAAAAATAAATAGGGTTAAAATTTGGAACTCGATAAACCTTTCTTTTTTTACAGCTCGGAATGCAATTTAAAATTTCATCTGCAATCATTTCATTATCACATTCAAAAATTGCATCACTGCCCGCTTTAATCACTTTGCTTTTTTCTAGTACTCCATACCAATTAAGGAGAATATAAAAGCGGTATATATGGGAAATATCAACGCTATATAGCCCTTTCATATCTTTGTATGATTGAGCTGTTTCAACTATAGGCAACTCTAACGAAAGTTGTTCTTTACTGGTCATAACTCAAAGCCTTTTTTATTAGATCGCCAATCGACCTGATAAATATATTATACATATATTGATTTGTGAGTACGAAACAATATAGGTAAATTAATGTAATAGCGTTATGCGCCCTGATTGCTCTTATTTTTCGCTGTAGTGGATTGTTTCCCTGTCCTGTGGTTTTGGTCATTCCCGATCTAAAGTAAGCCCGCAGGCATTAAAAAAGCCCCTTGCGGGGCTTACTTATGTTTGCTTTAGATAGGTAAAGTAAAAGTCTAAAATTTGTTTAAATAGATTAATTGCTTCGTGATGTGCTTCAGCAATATTGGAATGCTCATGGGTGAAATAAAACTCATGTGGTGCTTTATCTATGTAGATAGTAATAATGTTTGCATCTTGCATTTGACAGTTTCCAAAGGACACGCAAAATGTACCTTTTGGACTTTCAAGATAGGCTCTTGAGTAGTAATCGAAGTTTGCTTTTTCAAAAGCATTTAGTAGTTCAATAACTATTTTTTTAGTATCCAACTTTGTGAAAATATTGTTCATAATTAATCACCTATTATTTAAGTCGCCAATCGACTTAATAAATACATTATACATATATTGATTTGTTAGTACAAAACAATATATGTAAACTTTTGAAATTATTATTACTGCTATACTAATTAACATTAATACGCATAATATGATTTGTGAGTACAATACAACTTAGGTACAATATTAGCTCGAAAGTTTACGCACGTATTGGGAATGCTTCAGCATACCCAATGCTAAGTAAAGCTTTGAGCAATCAACCGACTGTAGGCAAGGGCTACCGTTCCCGCAGGCATAGAGGGCGATAGTAGAAACACTATATATAGTGGCTAGTAGGTGTGAGATCCGCACTAGATATAGTGTTATAGAATTACTTAATTAAAAGCAGGGCAGGGCTTCATGGCGAACTTATCTAATGAATTTGCAATACCTTTAAAGGTCGTTACTGCACGTTGCCAACATTTGAAAGCAAGTTTTAAGGGTATCTTTAATAAGATTGAATCAAAGGCTATCAAGTATAAAAACGATGATAAAAAAATCAGTTCTTTGGTCACTTGGGATGATTGGATATATGCAGGCTTAGACTGCTATGCTCCAGACTGGCAGAAAGGTTTAAATGTTGGTGATGCAATTCCCGATCATCTAATCAATAATTTGCCTTGTCCTACTGGTGAACTGGTCACGCTCGGTTCTTGGATGCTGACAAAGAACATTTATAGATTTGAAAATGAGGTAGCAACGGAACTAACAAAAAGTAAATTTGAGGGCAATTTGCCAAATTTTTTGATCAATGTTCCTGAGCTGTGCATTTACGTTCAAACTGATAATTTTGATTTGCACTTTCAGCAATCTAAAATTTATGGAGTGATATTTACCTTAACTGAACTTTGCTATCAGAAAGTTTTAGTATCTACGATTTTTCTTGATACTGGTTTAACTCGAACGATCGTCTTATTGGTCAATGAAGAAAAAGCTATAGAAGATTGTTTATCAGATTTCATAGATGAATTTCATGATGACCGTTCAATATTAGATGAAAATGAAATAGATCAATACCAATCCCTACAAAAGCAACTTATCAATATTTTGCTTTGGTTCAGTTTATCTAAGCCTGATTATGTCCCATTGCTTCCTGACAACCATAAGGAAAGGGTAGGCGTTCAGATCGTAAAGCGTGTGCCTAGATTATTTGAAGCCCAAAAGTACAAGCCTTTTATTGCAGGCAAGGAAATGTCTAAGCAGATTAAAGCTGTAAATGATCAATTAACTGAATATTCTAAACAATCATCAAAAGTACACCGCAGACCACATTTAAGGCGGGCGCACTATCACTTGTATTGGTATGGGGCAAAAGGTAGTTATGAACGATACGATTTTAAATGGATACCTATAACTTTAGTTGGCGGTACTATAAAAAATATGGATTGACCTTTTTGACAATTTCCTCGCACTCATAACCCACTTAAATCATTCAATAAAGTAGATGCCTGGTCAAGACTGCATACTTGCAGTTTTGACCAAGCATCGGAATATGATTTTTAACAGTAAGAGTTTTGGCCAAGTATGGACCAAGCAATGAAGTTGCAAGTCCATACGTGCTAAAACGGTTTTAATTAATAGGGTAGGGCGGTTTTAATGGCGGGAAAACATAGAAGATAGACTGGCATAAGTAATGCCTAGAAGTAGTAAAATCCCACGTATTCGCAAAATTAGAAAACAGAATACAAGCATACTTAACCAAAAAAATTTAGTTCCAGTTAAGCTAGGGAAAAAGAACATAATAATTGCAGGCATTAAAAAGCCAGTGATGATAAGTACCCTGATTATAATTTTCTGCATGTCAGTCCCTCCAAAGACAAATAAGCCCCACTTATTGGCGGGGCGGTATTTCTAGCAACTTAAAAATATTAGATAGATAGGGTCGCTTATTTTGGCTCTCCAATTCATTTATAGCGTACTCAATTGCAACCTGATCTACCTGTGTAATTAGGTAATCAAAGTTTTTTTGATCAATTTCATTATTTATGATCACCTTATTTTTTAGATCATTTAGGTTCATATCAAGCCCTTAACTTTCATCAAGCTTTAATAAGTTTTCATTGATAAGCCAAGCCGATAATGCCTGTCTAATTTGGTCACTTCGGTTGATACCATGAACAGCCTTAAAGCTGTTTATCTTCACATCATACAAGTGATTAATGGTGTAGATTAATTGCTTAGAATTACCTTTACTTAATTCCTCGCTGTATGGTGCATTTGGATTATTTAAGTAGAAGTCTAAAGCCGATCTAGCAATATCTGCCAGTACGACTTTTCTTTTATCCGCTACTTTCTCGATCTTTTTGTATAGATCGGGATTGATCTTAATTTTTTGAATCTTGTCAAAGTTCAAAGAATTAACAATGTGAGCTTTTTCATTTGCAATATGGGCATTGCTACTGGTCACAGTAGCATTGCCTTTAGGTGCTTTCATTCAGTCATTCCCTCACGTTCTAAAATTTCATCAATTAAAGCATCGACTTCGGCAATTGCTTTCTTATCCTGTTTCCCATGATCATCTTTATATTCATAGATAGACAAGCCCTCGCCCAATGAACGTGAAAAAGCAGTTCGTAACGCAATCTTAGTGTCCAAAATTGGTAAAGGGTAACTTTCAGCTAACCACTCTTTAACCTCATTAAAGACCTTAGTTTGTGGGTTTACGCCACTCAATAAAAAGTAAGCTGAAAAATCACGATAGCCCTTAATTTCATTGATTGATTTTAAGGTTTCTTTAGTAGCCCAAGCATCCAATGGACTTGTCGTATTTGGAACGATCGCAACGTCACAAGCTACAATAGCAAGGCGTGTTAATTCTGACTGTCTGCCTGCGCTGTCAGTGATTACAAAGTCATATTTTGATTTAATTTTAGCAATCTCTTTGGCTAAGTTGGTTTTTGGTACACCAATAACAGTAAAGCCTAAATCAATATCTGCTTCTTCACGTACAGTAGCCCAGTCAAGTGAACTAGCTTGCGGGTCACCATCAACTAACAGTACGTCATACCCACGTAGAGATAAGCCCATAGCTAAATTAATTGAAGTCGTTGTTTTAGATACTCCGCCTTTCTGGTTAACCAATGCGATTACTTTAGATAATTTTTCAGTGTTATTGCTCATGTTCTTTTCCTTTAAATTAAGTATTGTCTGTTGTTTTTACTGATCGT
Source organism: Thiotrichaceae bacterium (assembly GCA_028688145.1). GTDB lineage: Bacteria > Pseudomonadota > Gammaproteobacteria > Beggiatoales > Beggiatoaceae > JAQTYU01. Next base: position 4,134 of record JAQTYU010000020.1, read on the forward strand.
CTGCTTTCAGGAAGAATGCCTTTATCGACCATTGAATTAATTAAAAAATCTGTTTGGCTTAAATTGTTATCTTTGCAGAATTTAATAAGTTTCAACTTATCTTCATGGTTCATACGTGTTTGAAATCTATCTTCTTTGACAACTTCTTTAACACTGTTTTGATTACCAATCATTGTTGATCTTGTCTTACCTTTAGTAGATTTAATCATAGGTATATTCCCTAACTATTTATACATATATTAATTTGTACTCACAAAACAATCAAGGGGTATTTTAGATACTTTTGTAATTGTTCTCTATTGTTCTAATAGTTTGTTATTTAAAGTCTTTATAAGTAAAACTGTATATAAGCAATACTTATATATGTACTGGGAATAGGCGCTATTACAATAAGGCTCTTATCTGCTCAACCTCACAACCTTAGTCGTTTTCGCTTCGCTTCAACCGCCTTGCGGTTGGTGAGATTGAGCAGATTTCGGCAATATTCACCCTAGATAGCCTAAGCAAAAAAAATTGCTTAAAATGGCTATCTTGAATATTGCCGTTGTAGCGTTGCTGTCGGAGCCGACGTCGCTTTCAATCGACACTGTATGCCAATGTAAGGGCATAACAGCAAGTGAGTATTTAGAGCCTTACAGCTCCCCTGCACACGCATTAGCTCACTCACTAGGTCGGCAATCTCAAGGAGGGTTTCCCCAACGTCTTATTTATGCCAGTTCCTAGCGTATTCCCTGCGTCCCCGCCTATTGTGCGTTCATCAGCAAGCGGGCGTTTTACACTGGCTAGGTGCTTAACTCTTGCGTTGGTGATACTGCCGTCACTTGTATCCTCCTGCTACACCAACCGTCTTTAAAACTCTATGCCATTGTTGACCCATTTAAGGCAATGCACTTACAAACATAAAGCTTTATAAAACACAGGAGTAGACGAAGCTCGGCAAATAAACAATGCGCTTATTTGATACACGAATAGACACTAAATTAACGAAGTTTTTTCATTGTATGACTTGCAAAATCTAATATAAATGCAATAATAGAGTTCAGGTACAAGCCTTTCAGGTGAAATCATAACGGTCGCCAAACCTTATGATCTTCGTTAGATGATGTTTACCGCATCAAATAACTGTGTACCGAAGAATATAGAACATAGCCCCGATAGTTGCAAGACTATCGGGGCTTTTTCTTTGTGCGCTATTTCACAATTTCCCTATAACAATCAAAAACTTTTTTTTGCTATTTATTGAAATATCATAGAGTTATAACTCTAAATTACCCTAAATAAAGGGTATCGCCACACGCTTAATTATTATTCATAAGATCAAAATAAATTAACTATCGCCCTCTGTGCCTGCGGGAACGGTAGCCCTTGCCTACAGTCGGTTGATTGCTCAAAGCTTTATTTAGCATTGGGTATGCTGAAGCATTCCCAATACGTGCATAAACTTTCGAGCCTTTATACTCAATAGTAAAAAATTACATTTAAGTGATTGAATAAGAATAATTAATAATATGAATGTTATTTTTTGTTTACCATTTGAAACAGTTGAAATAGTTGGATTTTAGTAAACTTGTTCTATTTTTAAACTTATAGAGTTATACTGTTATAACTCTACAACCAATAAGGCTAGAACTATGAAAAAAATCCTCGTCACAATGTGCATTGTGAGCCTAACAGCACTTACAGCCTGTGCCACAAATACATCATCACAAAAGGGATTAAAAAAATCACCATGCGCTTGCGTATATCAACCAATCCCAAGCGCTGAAAATCAAATCTCTGACCCATTCGCTCAAGTAACTAAAACGGTAAAAACTGGGGGTAATGTCGTATGAAAAAACTATTACTTCCGATCGCTACGGCTTTAGTTTTGACGGCTTGTTCTGACGAGCCTAAAGCGCCTGAAGTGAAAGGGGATGACTATGTAGGCGTTTGGATGAACCCAATAGGGCAACAATCGCAATCAGCAAATGACGTAATTATCAATGATCGAATCATTATTGATAAAAGCACAACTAAAGACGTTTACACCGTCACTATTTTAGCTAAAGGCGTTTTTACAGACATGAAGTTTAAACCTGATAACGGTTTGCTTTGTGCGCCTAACGATGCTTGTTTTCAGCTTGTAGATGGAAAGCTAAAGCTTGGTAGTGAAAGCGGTGTTCTAACTTATGAGAGAGAACAGCAAAATGGAAATCAATAAAATTAAACTCGGTCTAGCTTCTGCGGTTGTCGCTTTAGGTCTAACTGGCTGTTTCACTTCTAAGCCTGACATTTCAGGCGTATGGGTTCCCGAACACACTCCAAAATCTGAATTTTTTTATTCGTACTATGTGATTTCTGAAGCTGATAAACAGGGCAATTTCCCAGTAAAGAAAGTCAATTATCAAATCCAAAACATGAACCAATATAACCCTGCAAAGTTGCCTAAATTTACTGGTGAATCAAGCGGGGTCTTAACATTCGTTAAAGACGATACATATTGCTATGAAGGCTCTTTGGCTAGTGATTGTTTTGTCTATTCAGACGGAAAATTAAGAAAATCAGATACACAAAACTTTTTCTTAAAGACTTCAAAAAACCCGCCCGAAATTCCAGTAATTCGCTGAGGTCACTATGAAAAAGATTATCTATGCTTTCTTGCTTCTGTTTAGTTTTCTTAGCTTTAGCTCGGCTTATGCGGTCGATAACTTTACCAATCCACAAGATTTAGGCAATGGCAGTACACCTACTGGGACGACTGGCGGTTCTAACGGTGCGTATAACTCTAATCAAATATCGCAGAATGTATCTGAAGTTACCAAAAATGGTATGTCTGAATTAGACAAGGTTGTTGATAGTCTGATTACTGGTGTTGATAAAAACATTAAAGACAATTTGCAAGGTTACTATCAGAAAGTCACAGCTCCAATCATTCCAGTTTTTGCAGGCTTTATCATTATTTGGATCTCGTTCCAAGCTATCAAAATGATGTTAGGCATGGCTGTAGAAATTCAGGGTGTGATAGCCACTTTCGTTATTATGCTGTTGATTTGGTCAATCGTATTTTCATGGGATGCTTTCTTTCCATACGTTGCTGAAGTATTCCTCGATGATGTACCGAACCTGATTACTGAAATGACAGGGACAGATTCAAAAACAACATTGCAGTCTTTTGTATCTATTATCTTTGAATCTATCGCATTAGCTTTTAATAACATTGATACAGGTATTACCAATGTCGTTTCGGGCTTCTTCTTCGTCCTGATCTATAGCTTGATTTTTGGTTTAGCCTGCGTTGTCTGCGGTTTATTCTTCTTAATTTGGATTATCTGTAAAGTCATTATTGGCATTCTAATCGCAGTTGCACCGATTTTTCTTGCATGTGCAATGTTCCCTGCAACTCGCAGATATGCCACAAACTGGCTACAAGCAATTTTAACCCCTCTTGTTGTTCTTCTTTTGCTGATTGTGAGCTGTGACTTAGTGCTTACTTCAGTTGTCGCAGGCATTCAAAACCTTAATGAAAACGGCAGTACGTTTACTGGGGCTTTCATCATGGTAATTGTTTTGATCGTTGTTATTGGGCTGTTTTGGCTTGTTCCAAAGATTGCAATTTCTTTGGTCGGCAGTGGCTTTGAAGCTTCAACCAGTGCGACTTCAAGTATCACCAGTTCAGGCACCAATATGGTTAAAAGTTTTGGTCGTGGAGGTAAACGCTAATGACACCACAAGAAAAAGCGCAGTTAGACGCTCAAATTAAAGAGATTCAAGACAATACTAAAAAGTCTGAAAATCGTAACGGTAAAATCACTATTTGGGTTCTTGGTTTAGCAACCGTTTTAGGTCTAGGTAATGTTGCTCAAGGTATCGCAATTAAAGGATTAACACCTTTAAAACAACCAGTTCCTATGATTGCTGTAATTGATTCTGAAACTGGAATTATGACCAGTGTAGAAAAGTTTGATTCAACTACTGACCCTAAACTTATTGAAAAATTAGTGACCTCCTACTTTTGGGACACTATCAGCAATCGCTATGGCTATTACGGCAAAGTTGGTAAAGACCAACTTTCTGCACAGTACAGCAAAGCTTCTATTTTCTTAGATAGCCAAGATCGTACCGACTTTGAAAATGAAGTTAGCGGAATGAATCAAAACTCACCTTACAACCAACTAGGTGAAACTGGCTCAATCACTCCTAAAGTTATTGCTGTCAACTTTCTTGGCAACAATAAAGTTCAAGCCAACTTTAAAACAACCGTTATTAAAGGTGCTGAAATTCGCCAGTACAGCTACACAGTGACGGCTGACTATATCACTGACAACTTTGACGATCTCAACGTAAAAGATCGTTGGATTAACCCATTTGGCGTGAAGTTTAAGAACTGGAACTTAACGCAAAACTCATCAAATGATGCGTTAGTTACTCAAAACCCAGTTACTCAACCATTGCCTAAACCTGAAGCAAGCACTGCTTCTGAGCCTGTGGCACAGACTTCTAATAATTAATAAGGTAATCGGATATGAAAAAGACCCTTATAAGCATTTTACTTACAGCAACGTGCATTGCTTCAGCGCCAACTTTTGCTCGTCAAATTCCTGTTGGTTTGAAAACGGATAACCGCATTAAAGTTGTTCCGTATTCTGAAAGCCACGTTGTTGAACTATCAACGACTTTTGGTATTTCAACTACTGTCGAGTTTGGAAATGAAACTATCCAAACTGTTGCTTCAGGTGACACGATTGGATGGCAAATAATCCCACAAGGTAATCGTCTATTCATCAAGCCTGCGGAAAAACCACAAGCAGGCATGAACCGTACAAACTTAACTGTAATCACGGATAAGCGAAATTATTACTTCAATCTATTCAATAGTTCACAGCCAGTTTATGTACTGCGCTTTAACTATGCAGATGCCAATAGAACTAATCGTTTATTGGCTCAACAAAATGCACCTCGTCCCGCTTTAGGTGAACTGCCTATGACAAGCCAAAAATGGGGAATGGATGCCACGAAAAGCAAATCTATTAAAGTTCTTGGCGTAAGTGATGATGACCAATTCACATTTATTCGTATTGCGAAAAATTCACCTCGTCCCGCAGTTTATGCGGTTAATGGTGAGGGATACGAAGAACTTACCAACTCAAGACAAGAGGGGGATGTAATCGTGATTGAGAAAGTAAACGATGCTTTCACTCTGCGACTTGGCAAAGAATACGTTTGTATTCTCCGTAAACCTGAAGTGATTGGAGGAAAATAAAATGACAAATGAAAATAAAAATTTGGGTAACGATGACTTTAAAACCCAAGATAACTTCAGCACTGAAAATCATGTTTTCCATGATGAAAAAAAAGAACATGGTAAAGATGATTTTGAACGTCAAGATGCTTTTGACAATAAGCCTAAAACGTCTGTTAAAAATATAGACATAGGCAAGTTGGTTAAGTTCGGTGGCTTACTAGCCCTCATTATTGGCTTGGTAATTTTTGGCGTTTATCTGAAATTGCAAAAGAACAAAGAAAGCCGTGTAGAAAGCGGTGTAGAAAGTGCTGTTGCTAAACCAGTAACAGGGATGGACGGCAGTAATTTTAATGGCATGGACAGATTCGGATTCGGAAATCCGCAACCAATCCCAACTGCGACTACCCCTGACCCTGTAAACCCTACTGAAAAAAGCCCTGAACAGCTCGAAATGGAGCGTCAATTAGCTGAACAGCAACAACAACTAGCAATGCAACAAGAGCAGGCTAGACAAGATGCTATGGCTAAAGAACAAGCCCTTTTAAATGCCCGCTACAAGTCTGGAATCATGGTTAATGAGAATGGCGGTAAAGGTGGCGGTGTTAGCCCTAATGGTGATGCTAGTGCAATGGCAGGCATACCGCCTGAACTTGCACCGTTATTTATGGGTATGCAAGCTTCACAACAATCTAATGCCAACGGCAACCAAGCGGGTGCAAGCAATGTAAATCCACGCATTGCAAATAGCACTGCGGGTTCTATGGGTGGTCGTTTTGATTCAAGCACTTCTAATCAAAAAGCGCCTATTGCTCATGCAAGTTATAACGCTGATCGTAGAATGCTTATACAACAAGGCAAGATCGTAGATGCAGTTTTAGAAACTGCTGTTAAAAGCGATTTACCAAGCAACATTATTGCTCGTGTAACCAATGATGTTTATAGCGAACAAGGACGTAATCGTTTACTGCCTGCGGGTACTCGTTTATTTGGTCAATACTCATCAATTGTTAATGACGGACAAGCAGAAATCGGGGCGGTTTGGAATCGTGCAATCACACCTAATGGCGTAGAAATTATGCTCGATAGCCCAAGCACTAACAGTCTTGGTATTGCAGGCTTAGGCGGTAAAGTGAACAACCATTATGGGCGCATATTCGGAACAGCTACTTTACTTAGCATTATTGGTGCGGGTGTAAGTAATGCAGGCGTTAGCAGTAGCGACCAAAACAATGCTTCACAAGCTTATCGTACTGAAGTTGCAAACTCATTCGGCAATCAAGCTGACCGTGTTCTACAACGTAATTTGTCAATTCCTCCGACTATTACAGTAGCTCACGGCACACGTATTAAAGTTCTAGTTGCTAAAGACTTGGATTTTTCAACTATTTTAAACCAATAAGAAAGGCGCTTAATTATGTCAATCCTTGTACTTGAAGATTTGAAAAAAGCTTTTGGTGATGATCTTGATAATGATCAAATTACTGAAATTTCAGTTAATAAGCCTTTGGAATATTTCATTGCTATGAAAGGTACAAGGGACATGATTAAAAAGGAGAATCCTAACCTTACCTATGCACTTTTGAAGCGATTAGCGGAAGGCATTGCAACTGAAACCAATCAAACAATTTCAGAAGCACAGCCTTTGCTTTCTGCTCAAATTGCATCACCACTACATGAGGGTTTATTTTTCCGTATTCAATTTGTCCGTGACCCTGCCGTAACTGGCGGGACGATCGGCTTATCTATTCGTAAACCAAGTATTTTAAGTCTGCCATTTTCAGCTTATGAGGACGTTTTAAATTCTGTTGAACCATTCGCAAAAATCACTGCAAAAGATCAAGAGCTATTCGATTTATACGAAGCACGAAACTTTCATGAGTTCATTCGTAAAGCTGTGGGTTATGAAAAAAATATCATTATTTCTGCGGGTACTGGTTCAGGCAAAACAACTTTTTTTAACTCGATCATTCATGACTGCATTCCACTGGGCGAACGACTAATCACAATTGAAGATGCTAAAGAGTTACGACCTCCGCATGAGAATACGTTGCAACTTTACTATTCAAGAGGTGGACAGGGTAAAGCTAAAGTCGATGCACAGTCATTAATGGAAGCTTGCCTGCGTTTGTATCCAAAACGCATTTTACTTGGTGAGATTCGAGGTGCTGAAGCATTCACTTATTTAAACCTAATTTCTTCAGGGCATGGCGGTTCAATTGCGACATTACATGCCAATGACCCACTTAATGCTATTGAGCGTTTAACGCTTATGGTTCTTATGGCAGGCACTACCTTAACCAGTGACCAAGTTAAATCTTTTGTTAAACAAAGTGTAGACATTATTGTTCAACTTGGACGAACAGAAACAGGCGGTTATGGCTGTTCAGCTATTTATTTTAAAGCTTATGAGGATTTCAAAAATGAAAAAACACATCTTTCTAGCGTTGCTTAGTTTAGCTAGTGTTGCCTGCTCATCTAAGGGCTTGGACGGACAATACAATCGTATTGATCAAACAGCATTTGAGAAAGAACAAGGCATGAGTAGCGGGCTTATCGTTGCCAATAAAGGTACTCAAATTACCTTAAAAAACTCATGGGGTGATGTTGCATTATCGGCTGTAGAGAAAGATAAAAAAATGGTTGTTCAATATAACAATCAAGATGCTTTCTTAATGGAACAAAAAGGCGGTGTTATTACTCTGACCGATGTTGATAACCCAAGCCAAGCATACAAATTTAAAAAGGACTAAGCCATGAAAAAAACAACTATTGCTCTTTGCGCCTTAATTAGTTTGTCTGCTGAAGCACAGTTACCGCAGACATTTACCCAAGTTCTTCAGTCATTTGCTCAAAGCAATAAATTAACTTATGTGCCTGAAGCTCCCAATCAAGGGAACTATGTCACTTATAAATTTTCAAGTGATGCCAGTTGCCAAAACGAAGCATGTGCCGATCTTAAAGTTTATTACAGCATTGACCCTGCTTGTGTACCGCAAGAAGTTGGGTTGTTTGGTGAATTGCCAGTAAGCATCCCTAACGCAAAAGCATTGTTTGTATCTCCGACCATTTCTGACAATACAAGCCAAGCTCATGACTTCATGCGAGTTCAAGCAAATGGCGGGTGCTATGAGTTATCAATGGGTGAACAAGGCTCACACTATAAAACCTTAGTTGATCTAGCTAACCGTTTGGCTGTGGCTAAGTGATGAAATAGCAACGGGCCAAGTTTAAACAGGTAACGTAGTTCCTGGTTAAACTGTCCTCGTTGCGGTAGAGGAATAATGAAAATGAAATTAAAAAAACTATCGCTACTGGTACTGATAGGTTTAAGCGGGGCAACTATTGCTTCAAATTTACCTTACAACGATATTGTGACTTCAGCTTCAGCTAAATATGGATATGACCCGCTTTTAATTCATGCAGTAATTCAAAAAGAATCTTCGCATAACAATACGGCTAAATCAGGCGTAGGCGCTCAAGGTTTAATGCAACTTATGCCCGCAACGGCTCGTTCTTTGGGCGTTACCAATCCCAATGACCCCACACAAAATGTTAATGCGGGTACTCGTTACCTGAAGCAATTAAATCAGCAATTCGGCAACATGCCCCATGCACTCTATGCCTATAACTGGGGTATGGGTAATTTACGTTCGTATCTGAAAGGTAATAAAAAAGTTATGCCTAAAGAAACGCAAGACTATGTGCCTAAGATCGCCCAGTTTTATAGAAATTATGGCGGTACTGGTTCATATTTTGGTGGCAACGTAATTAAAGGCGGGACTACTTCAGGTGGCAAGCCTGCAACGACTGGCATAGAAAACAGTAATCAGAAGAAGATACAAGCCAAGCTAGAAACACAAAGCGCATGTAAGCCTGTAAAGCTACCTGAAGCAGAACAAGTTGATATTGATTCACCTATCAACCTACCGCCTGTTCCCCCTGTAACTGGTGGCGTAGGTAAAACAGTTTTTGACCCGACAAAAAATGCCGATGCAGTTCTACAAGTTCAAGAATTAATGAAGCAAATTCAAGTCTTGAAAGGGCAATATGACAGTGTGACTAAAGGGCTTGCAGGGCTAGGACTTCTTACCAATGTGATGCAAATTGCAGGCTTTGAATTGCCTAATGGCTTTGATGCTCAACCGACTAATATTTTCAATACACCTAAAGAGCAAAACGCCTACAACGAATTGCAACGTCAAATTGCGACCAATACTGGTGTATATGCAAGCAAGGAATTGGCACAGATTCAAAACATAACTGCAAGCCGTGTAAACACAGCTTATGTAGACGCTGAAGTAGCTTGGACACAAGTAAATTGTAATATGCAAAACCTAAAGTCGTTGGCTCAAGTAAGTACCAATACATTAAAGCAATCAAAAGACTTGGCGAATGCCCTTGCTATTGAAAACAGTATGTTGGTAGCCAATCAAGCGAAGCTTAAAGCTAACATGCTCATGATGCAGTCAAGCATGGATTCTTATAAGGTCGCTTCCCATCAAGCCGTTCAAAAATTCTTGGGGACAGTAAAATGAATGATCAATCGCAAAAAATCTTCGGTCACGCTGTTTTAGCTGTTGTAATCACTGTGATTACAACATGGGCTATTTTTTTACCGAAGTTTTTTATTATCCCAAAAGATCATAAAGTCCAAGCTATTCTTTATGCAATTCCATTGACGTTTAAAACGCCTTTATACGTTTTAATATTGCTGTTGGCTTTGGTTATTAGTAGTGCTTTGGCTTGGTTTTATTTTCAAAACAATAAAACACCTTTTGGGGGCGAAAGATACGTTCGTGTTCTTCGGGGCTTGCAATTAGTAAGCCCATTCAAATTAAGAAGAATGACCAAAGAAAAAGATTACCAAATCCGTTTTTGCGGTATGCCTGTTCCTAAAGATTTAAAATATAAACACTTCCTTTTAACTGGTGGTACTGGTCAAGGTAAGTCAGTTTCAATCAGTGATTTTTTAGATTCTTGTGTTGCTGATTCTCGCAGTAAAACCCGCTTAATTGTGGTTGACCCTAACGGAACTTACGCAAGTTTATTTGCTAAGAAAGGTGATGTTATTTTCAACCCTTTCGATGCTCGATCAGTCCATTGGTCAGTGATTAATGAAGTACAAAATTCTTATGACATTGAAACATATTCAATGACAATCATTCCTAAATCTTCAGACGCAAATCACGAAAATTTTAATACGATGGCTCGTACTATTGTTAAGTCTGCCATGACCAAAGTTTTAGAAATGGATGAACTTACTAGAGAACAGCAGACACAACAATTTTTAGAAATTTTATTAATTTCAAGTGACGATAAACTCAAAGAGTTTTTAGTAGGTACTCAAGCTTACAGCTTACTTGGCAACTCTGAATTAGTCGGTACTTTACGCAGTATTGTTACTACATATTTAAGCCCTCACACTCATTCTAAAATTGGTGATTTTTCGTTTAGGGATTATTTAAAGCATGGTACTGGCAATATTTTTATTACTTGGCGTGAAGATCAATTAACTGCATTGCAACCATTAGTTAGCTGTGCAACTGACGTTATTTGTAGTTCTTTATTATCTGACTTTGATAACTATTCTGATTTTATATTCTGCCTAGATGAACTCGGCTCATTGAACCGTTTATCGTACCTAGAAGCAGTATTAACTAAAGGACGTAAACATAGACTTATTGCTTTAGCAGGCATTCAAAGTCTGGCTCAATTAATCACGATCTATGGAGAAAAATTCTCTATTACGCTACGTGGTTGTTTTTCTTCTTTTGGTGTCTGTGCTGTCAACTCTCAAGACACTTATACACCCCAAGAATATGAAAAAGCTTTCGGTGCAATTGAAGTATTAAGGAAAATGAAATCTGCAAATAAAGATTCAAGACCCGAACTTGTAAAAGAAAAAGAAAATGTAGTTAAAGCTGAAGAAATAAGCAGTCTTAAACCCCTGCACTTTTATATGAAGTTTTCAGGACATTACCCGCCCACTTTAGTAACGATGAAGTACCGCACCTATGCTAAAGTTTCGGATTCTTTTTTAGCTGTGTAGATATTTAGGGACAATTTATGAAACGTGAACAACTTTATGTAAGTGATGAATTTTTCGCAGAAATGGACGAACACTTTTTGAGATATAAACGTGGTGAATTAAAAGTTCCTGAAGAATTTAAGAACCGCAGACTTACCAAAAACTTAATTTATCTTATCGCTTTAGACCAGTTCTTTAAAGAGAAACATAAATTTTCAAATAGACCATTTATTGATTAAGCTAGTAGAGTTATACTGTTATAACTCTATAAGGAATAATGACAATGTTTAAAAAACTTATAATCGGTTTAGCTTGCAGTACACCACTGTTTGTATATGCGTCACCTTATGATGATCTTATTCACAAACACTCTGTAGCCAATGGTTTAGACCCTAATTTAGTAACGGCAATTATGGCAAGAGAAAGCGCCTTTAAGCCTAATGCTCGATCACATAAAGACGCTAGAGGGTTAATGCAAGTCATCCCCTCTACAGCTCGTTTAATGGGTGTAGACCCTAGCCGATTATATGAACCTGAACAGTCTATTATTGCGGGTACTCGTTATCTCGCTTTCCTGAATAAAAGATTTAATGGTGATCTTACAAAAATGATTGCTGGATACAATGCAGGGCATGGGGCAGTTGAAAAGTTTGGGGGCATTCCTCCCTACCGTGAAACACAAAACTATGTACGCCTTGTATCTAGCAAATACCAAACACTAAATGGGGGTGGCTCATTTAAAACTTACACTGCAAATAATAACCCTACTGAAGCCAGTCGAAAAAGTGACATTCTAGTTCTCGCTTCATGGCAACAAAATCAGTACCCGCAATACTCCGCAAGTCAAAACCAAAGCACAGAAAACAATAGCTATTCAGCACAATCTGAACCTGTGCGCCTGCGTGTAAACAATCAACCAAGTAATCAACCAAACGTGCAACAAGCATCGTTTGTTCAAACTCTTAACAAAGGACAATACGTCCAAGTATTTTAAGGAATAGATCATGAATCTTTTAAATAAACTCAATCCTAAGCAATACGCAATTGTCTTATTTGCTGTTTTTTATGCTCAATTGGCAAATGCTGCGTTTGGTCAAAAATTTGCTCAAAAGCTTAACCAGTTTAATGATGAATTAGTCATTATCGCTGCCGTTGCTTTCGTGACAGGTATCATCTGTTTGGCAATTACAATGCTTGGCGGTGGTAGTGAGAAAGTTAAGCGTTGGGGTATTGGTTTAGTCGTTGCAGGTATTCTTGTTTTCGTTGCCCCTGATCTTGGTAATTTCTTCTTTAACTAAATAGGTGAGCCATGAGCAAAACCACTGAAAAAAACGAAGAAAAAGACTTGCTGTTTGCGGGTCTTGCCCGAACTGCAAGGGTGGCAAATATACCTGTAGATATTTTCACTTACTTTTTCCTAATTTGTGGTTTTGCTACGTGCTTTTTAGCACTAATTGGCAACCTAAAATTAGGATTAATAATATCGGGAATAATCTATTTATTGTTGGTTGTAGTGACCTACCAAGAAGATAGAGGGATTCAATATTTATGGTTTTCGATCAAACGTAGACTACAGCGAACTAAAGTTTTTGGTGGCTATAGTTTTGATTCTCACGCAAAAGCTGACGATAAAAATATTGAATATAGTCAAAAGAAATTAGCGGGTGCTGAACAAATGGAAATCAATAATTTACCTTATCTAAGCCCAATCAATGAACATGATATTAAGCTAGTTAATGGTGATATTTTTACGGTTTTAAAAATTACTGGCTTTCCGTATGAAACTAAAAGCTATGCTCAATTAAAGACTTTAAAAAAATATCGTGCAGATATGTTTAAACAACTTGGCTCTCGTTTTGTTGTTAGCGTTTATTATGATCGTCACGAAGTTAAAACCGAAATACCGCCTGCAAACGGTAATGAATTTTCAGATAGTTTTAACCAAAAATATTATGAAAAATTATCTAATGAACGCATGTTTCAAAATGATATTTATGTGTCGTTGCTTGTCCGAAAATCTAACCCAAGTGACCCGCCTTTAACTCGTCTTAAAAATTTGTTTTTCAGAAGTGATAATGAAGAACAAATGATTGCCGAATTAAATAATGCAGTGAGTATGTTTAAAGAGTATCTGCAAGATGCGAACCCAAGACAGTTAGGCACTTATTCAAAAGATAGCGTTTTATATTCTGAAACAGTGAATTTTCTCGGTTATTTATTGAACTTAGAAAAAGCAGAAATCCCACTTCATCCAACTGAAATTAGAAACTACTTAGGCTATACACGTAGAGTTTTTGCACCCGATGGAACTATTAAATTCTATCACCCAAGCGGTGAATTAACGGCAGGGGCAATCTATAGTTTACCTACCCCTAGCTATCCAGAGGGTAGCGATCACACCATGTTAGATGAATTTCTAAAAGTTGATCATCCTTTAATTATCTCTCAAACTTTCATGATGATGGACAGACGTAAATCTATCAGCATGAGTACAACTCGTCAGAACCAATTAAAAAATGCTCAAGACAAGTCAGAATCTCAAATTGAAGCGATTAATGTTGCCATTGATGACTTAGCTTCAGGGCGTATTTTAAACGGCATTTATTCATTAAATGTTTTAGTTACCTCTAAGACCCCATCTGAATTTAAAGAAGCCATGCAGAAAACTAGCGGGGCATTTCAGCGCAATCACATGATACCTAAAAAAGAAGATTTAATTTCTGAACCTACTTTTTACTCTATGTTGATTGGCAACTATCATTTACTCCAAAGACCCGCAACGATCAACACAACTAATTTTGCAGGCTTTGCCAGTATGCACAATAGTTCTACTGGCAAAAAAGACGGCAACCATTGGGGTGAAAATGTTATTCAGCTTAAAACGACAAGTAATACGCCTTACTACTTCAACTTTCATGAACATGATGTAGGTCATACTCGTATCACGACTGGTACTGGTGGCGGTAAGACAACAGTAATCAATGCGCTTTTAACTGCTTCAGATAAATTTAAGCCATATATCTTTCATTTTGATTTTGAATACTCGGCTTCGGTTTGGATTAAAGGAATGGGCGGGCGACATACTGTTTTAAGTGAAATGGTTAAAACTGGTTGGAATCCATTGCAGTTAGATGACACAGAACAAAACCGTTTATTTCTAAGAAATCTATTTTCTTTTATGGCTCAAGACTACAACGATAATGGTAATCCAAAGCCTTTAAGCACTGCTGAAGAAAACAAGATCAAAGACGTTGTAGATGCTGTTTACAGCTATGAAAAGCACCTTAGACGGCTTAGAAACTTTATTGGCTTGTTTGGTATGGCTGAAGATAACAACATGGCTGAACGCATGTCAAAATGGGTTAATGATGGGGTTTATGCCAATATTTTTGACAATGAAAGTGACAATTTCTCAATTGATGGCGCTCGAATTTTCGGCTATGAAATGAAAAATGTCATTGATAATGATGTGGTGTTAGGCGCTATGTCTATGTATATCTTTCATCAAATTGATATATCCATGTCTGAGGGCAAGCCCTTTATTGTTGTTGTCGAAGAAGGTCAAAGATATATCAGCAATCCGATTAACTTAGCATGGCTTAAAATCATGCTAACCACGTACCGTAGACGTAACGGTATGATGATCTTTGTTACGCCAACGCCTGAAGTCATTACAAGAGATGACGATCTGATCGGGCAGTTTAAAACATCAATTCTATTGCCAAATGATAAAGCGAATGTCGCTACATATATGGGTAATGAGAAAAATAACGGCTTAGGCTGTACTCAAGCAGAATTTGATTGGGTTGTGAATACACCGCCTTATTTACGCCAATTTATGATTAAAAACTCGCATGATTCAGTTATTAGCAAATTAGATTTAAGCAATATGTCTGAAATTATCCCAATACTTTCAGGCAATGAGTTAAGACACAATATTCTTGAGGAAATATTGAGTAAAGATGAAAACTTGACCTACTCCCAGTGGGTACACGAATTTAACGAAAGGGTGAAATCATGAAAATGAATAAAATAAAAATCTCGGCTGTAGCTTTTGCTTTAGCCTTTACTGCCAACACAGCAAACGCTTGGGACGTTGTATTCGACCCGACAGCCGTTGCAAATATGGTCAAGCAATTGGTTCAAATGCAACAGCAATACGAGATCATGAAGAAACAATATGAAAGTACGACTGGTAATACTGGTATCGGAACTTCAGGCGTTAAGAATGTGCAAGACGTTGTTTCAGGCTCTTGGCAAGACGTAGTAGCCAATCAAAAGACTGGCTCATTTGGTAATGCTCAAAAGGCTTATGACAAAGTGCTTACTACCATTGGTTCAGATGGTATGAATCAATTGCTAGGCAATGATCAATACAAGCGAAATTACAACACGGTTAAGACTGGCTTTGCTTTCAGTGATGCTTCCTATAATGCTTTAAATGAGCATGTAGCAAACTTAACCACACTGAAGAACAAAATTAACTCGACCCGCAATATTAAAGAAGCCCAAGACTTAGCAAATGCCATTGCTATTGAACAAGGTTATATCAACTCGATTGGTGCTAAATTGTCGGCTGTTCAAACTAACCTTGCATCTAACAATGCTTCAAGCGGTGTGACCAGTACGCAAAGCTTTAAATCGTGGTTTGGTAACTAATTTCATCACAAGCTAACAATTCAGGTTGTTAGCTTTTTTTTGTCTAAATTTTAGGATTATCTATGAAAAAAATCATAATCCCTGTATTAGCCTTAATCGCTTTCAATACATACGCTGAAACAGCACAGAATGGCACAGAAACGCCAGTTGCTATAGAGGCTAGTCATACATCACTGACCACTAAAAAAGGCGAAATAGAGGTTAAAACAGACGGAAAAACTGTATCTGTTTCTAAAGCACCTGAAAGCCCTTTAATTAATACAGTCACAACTACACAAACAACTTCAAAAGCGCCTGAAGCTAAACAAGTAGTAAAAGAGATCCAATCTGAACCAATCAAAGAACCTGTAGTGATTTATCAAGCCAGTGAAATTATGCCTGAGCTTAGTCAAGCCGATCTTGACTATATTAAGGCTGTAAATTCAAACGATAAAATCAACTCAATTGAAAGCAAGATCGTTAATAACGAAGCGATTAGCAAAGAAGAATTGAAGATTTTACGCCAAAAGAATCCAAACTACTGATTGACCTTTTTGACAATCCCCCCACACTCATAACCCACTTAAATCATTCAATAAAGTAAAAGCCGGGACAAGACTGCATACTTGCAGTTTTGACCCAGCTTTGGGACATGATTTTTCACAGTAAGAGTTTTGGCCAAGTATGGACCAAGCAATGAAATTGCAAGTCCATACGTGCTAAAACGGTTTTATGGTGAACCAAAATGAATAAGCTTTTTTGCATTACCCTTTTTTTGTTTTCTGCATACTGTCACGCTGATTATTACGGCAAAGTCACTTACGTTTTAGACGGTGATACTGTGAGTATCACAAAACCAAACAACACTAAATGGCGGGTTAGACTGTCATTCATAGATGCCCCTGAAGTTGCCAATAATTCTAAAAATTCGCCTACACAGCCTTATGGTCAACAATCGAAACAATATTTAATGTCTATGGTCTTAAACAAAACGGTACTCGTTAAAGAGCATGGGACTGATAACAATGGTAGGTTTCTTGGTGAGCTGTACTTGAATAAATTAAATGTGAATAAAGCAATGGTCGCCAGTGGCTACGCTTGGGCATATCGCTACAATCTTCCTGATAGAACATACATAGATTTAGAGAATAATGCTCGTTCAAAAAAAATCGGGTTATGGAAAAGTCCTAACCCGATTAACCCCTACGACTGGCGAAAGAAATATTAAAATTTCATGCCTGAAGTGGGCTTATCCTGCTTTGGGCTTGACTGGCTTAACTCCTGTACCCTTGAAGCAGATAAAGATTTAAATGTTGTTTGCTGTGCTGTCACTCTCTGATCTACAGCCTGTTTTACTTCAGGATTGGTTTCATAGCGTTTCACATATTGATCACCATAGCGGGCTTCAACACTTCTGATTTTTAACTCTACATTTGAATTGTTATAAACGCCTGTTGCATAGGTTTCACCTTTTTTAGTTGTGTGACCTGTGATTTTAATTTCAGCGTCTTTAGGTAAATTAGTGGTTTTAAATAAACCATCTTTTTGACTGTATGCTTCATTGAGCTTGATATAGTCACCATGAGCAACTGATAGCCCATTAGCTGACTTAGCAAAATCAGCACCCAATTTACCCTCTGTTTTGAGCTGTATTCGGACTTCTTTAGTTATTTGATGTTTATCTAGCTCTGGGTCTTTAGCATTGAACTGGGCTACTTCAGCCTGATTAGCGAAGCGTTTAATTTCGCTATTTTCGTATTCTGTGGTTTTACCATTTTTCAGGCGAACTTCGTAACCATCCTCATAGCTTACAAAAGTAGGCTTCTCGATCATGGCGGTTACTTCTTTTCCCTGATAGTCAACTCTGACTAAGTTACCTTTTTCATATCCTCCCTGACTATTCTCTAATTTCGTTTCAGGCTTGCTTAAAGAAAGCTTATTTTCAAGTTTTAATAACTGTTCTTTAATTTCATTATAGGTTTGCAAAGTAATTGATTCTGACTGTTTGGGGTCATGGTCTTTGATTTGCTTATCAAGCATCATTTCATTTTTAGTGACATTAATTAACTCAAGATGATCTCGATTTTGACGGAACATAACTAAATTGTCCTCGCCATCAACTTTGATATTTTTAGATAAATAACCCTCTTGTTTTTCAAAATCATCTTTGGCAACAAGTAAGTTGCTAGTTAAGTTACTGACTATTTTTACGTCCATTTTCTCACCTGTATTTTCATCAACTGGGGTCACTTCACTAACCAGTTTTTGATTATTCAATTTAAGTCTGTCACTTTCCTGAAGCCCCTTTACAATCTCAACCTCTGTATATGGGGCAAAGCGTGTTTGCATTGCTTCTATTACTTTGAACCATTTATATTCATGCTGTTGGCGCTCCTGATCTGAAAAGGGTCTTTCCCTTTCAGCTTTAAAGTCCTTTTGTTCAATAGCGTTATAGTGACGGTCATAAACGGTTAGCTTGTCTACTATGGGTTCATTTTTTAACTGTTCTATGGTGTTTTCTAGCTTGTGATAAATCTCACTATGAATATCAATATTGACGAAACGCCCAGTTTCATACAGCGCCTTTTCCATTTCATAACGATGGTATATACCTTGTCGTGATGTAATTTCAGGCACAGCCATTATTTTTAATTCAACGTCTTTGTAGCCTTTATCTCTGAAATTTTGAACTGTATTTTTTAAGGTTTGAAAATCTGCACTTGTTTGGTCAAGAACAATATTTTTCTTATGGCTTATAGCTTCTTCAATTAATTCTAAACTCCACTTTTTAGCGTCATAGTGGGTGAATCCTGAAGATGTTTTATCATCCAATTTTTGCAGTTCATTATACTTGGGGTGATAGGCTCTTAATTGATCGGGGTCAATAATTACACTCCCGCCTTTATCTTTGAACTGATCTATAGAATCTCTTGCCAACTTGCCTTTACCCGATGCAGGCTGACCGCCAGTAATGACGACTTTAGGGCTAACTATAGACAGTGAACTATTCAGAAAATCAGCTTTAATTTTCTCAAATACAAGGTTATGTTCTTCATCACTTAGTTTGTATTGATTGTCCATTTAGCACCCTTTCATTGTGTCTTAAAGAATGTTCCAACACATTTATAAACTGTAGGTAAAAAAATCAGTCCACAAAACCAAAGAACGCCCATAATGTTATCGGATAGGTTTTCTGAAACAAGCACTACACCCAAGCAACCATAAATCACGACTAGACTTATAATTAGCTTCAGCAAAAACATTTTCATTTCTAATTACTCTGCTCGCTTTTATAGGCTTCACTATGTTTCTTGATTGATTGTATAAGCTGTTCTCTATCTTGCTTATACAAGCCCTGAAGCTCCATTGAAAGGGCTTGCCTATCATCTTCAGGTAACTGTCCTGAAGTACGCAATCCAATACGATTTGATATGCCTGTCTGTGCAATCCTTAATAATTCGGATTCGCTTAGATCATTAAAATTAATCATCGTTATTTTTCCTTATATCTGAAGATATATAACAATAGGGTATACCCTATTGTTATACAATAATACACCCTAAAAACCCTATAACAATAGGGTTGTTTTGTTAATCTAATGTGATATAACATTGAGGTCATCTAATTTTGTTATGCTGATTATGGAAAAAGAAAATTTAGATATTGAAGATCAAATTAAAAACACACCCTTTCAAAGAGTGGGTTATATCCGTGTATCAACTAAAGACCAAAACCCTGAAAGACAGCTCCATGATCTACCATTTAAGTTAGATAAAACTTTCATTGATCATTTTAGCGGAAAGACTGCCAAACGCCCTGCACTTCAGGAAATGTTCGATTATGTCCGTAGTGGGGACATAGTGTACGCTCATGATGTTTTTAGATTGGCACGTAGCTTGATTGATCTTGTAACCATTGTTCAAAAGCTAAATAAAAAAGGGGTGTCTGTTCATATTGTCAAAAATAACCTGAACTTTACCCCCAATTCAGATGACAAGTTCGATAAGTTTCAACTCCATGTATTAGGCGCTGTAGCTGAACTTGAAAGGGGTATTATCAGTGAGAACCAAGCAGAGGGAATTGAATTAGCTAAAAAAAAGAAAGGCAAATACAAGGGAAGATCGCCTGCCATTACAGAAGAAAAACTAAAAGAGTTAATTCAGACCCTTAAAAATAAAGACGATTCATACCCTTTCACTCAAATAGCTAAAGATTATGGCGTTACCTATATGACTTTAACTCGATATAGAAAAAAGTATGCAAAACAAATTAACGCACAGTCTGATTGACCTTTTTGACAATTTCCTCGCACTCATAACCCACTTAAATCATTCAATAAAGTAGATGCCTGGTCAAGACTGCATACTTGCAGTTTTGACCAAGCATCGGGATATAATTTAAAGCAATAAAAAAGCCAGTATAGAACTGGCTTTTTTATTCAATAATCTTAAAAATAGTTTTCTTCAGGATATAAGGCACGTTGTAGACCAAAACCAATTAAGCCCGCTATGAGCATGTAAACAGCTTTCATATACCACATGCCCCATATAACGGTTATTGTAGTTGCTGAAAATTCTTGTACTGGCTGACCTAAGAAATTAGTCGTTTGATTAAATGACTTTTCCGAAGCTTCAAGTGCGTAGTAATTTAATGCAGGGAACAAACACACAACCAATAGAACGGCTACCGCAGGGAAAAGTATAGCTTTAGATATATCCCACTTGATAGCGAAGTATAGCGCCACTACCAAAGCAATTAAGCCAAGAATAGACCTCATGCCAGTTGCAAAGTCCAAGCCCACTGCACTTGAACCTTTCCACACTAGAAAGCAAAAAACAGCTATCAGAAAAGCGACAAAGCCTGCAAAAATTTTAAATTGTTCCTGTTCTTGGTAATCCATGTATGAATCCTTAATTATTAACTGCGGTGTCAGTGTGATTGTTATAGCCTAGCAATGGCTTATTTTCAGGTGGTGGTATGTCCACAACGTCCCGATCTACATTGACCAGAATTGAAGTGAACTCACTTGATGCAATCAATTCCTTTGCTTCAGCAATATAAGAATCTTCAGTCTGATCATTAATTAAATAAAATGCTGTTGGTGGGTTGGTATCAGTAAGCAATACGTTTGCAATTGGACTTTTAGGGCTTAGATTATATCGCAAGCACTTAATGAATGACCTATTCTGCATTGTAAGCGTGTCTAAGAGTTCTTTTTCACCCAAGCTCTCAAATGGTAGCCAAGTTTGATTTAAAGGCACTAGGGCGATTTCTTCAATCTTTGCGATGCCACTATCCGCAAATCCAAAAGTCCCAATTGCCAATAGGTTTACATCGTCTTGATAATGCGCCTGCTCAAGCTCGGCTTCAAAGCGTTTATTAACTCGGCTATACATTTTTGCATCCATAAATAAATGCAAGGTTGGGGCATGTTTTAGAATGATTCTGCCCCCATCAAAACGTGCATCATCAATAGACTTAATCACACCAATAAATATTTTTAATGGGCGTTTATTGCCTTTAACTTTCAGGTCTGCCAACTCTGCTTTTCTTCGGGCTTCAATCTCATTATGTTTGGTTTGGTCGTAATATTCAGGGATATAAACCAGTCCACTTAAATCATCTTTTTTATTCTTTTTATCATTCAAAGCTACTTTTAGTGCCTTGCGAAATTGAAACCAATTATGCTTCATATTCGGTTGGTGACGGTTTAACAAAGCTTCTTCAAGCAAGTAATCTAACGTCCCTTTTAAGGTCAACTTTGTAGTTTCAGCTTTTACAGTGTCTTTAGGTGTATCACTTGGCGTAGGCGCTTGTTTGGATACATTGCTTTTTGACAAACTGAACTCAAACTTTAAAACACTTGCCCCTGTTTCATCTGTCTTGATAGCTTCCCCCATAACCTCGCCTAGTCCTGAAATTTCAGTAGGTGGCTCATAGCTTAGGCAACTAAAGTCGTGCTGATCTGCGCTGTTAGGCATACGCTTTAAAACAAAGTTTTCGCCAATTTTAGCGATATACATTTCAATGTTTTTTTGTGGCAGACAAGCGCAAATAGGTCTAATCCCTTTTTGATAACACTCTTGCAAAATTGCCTGTGTTAATACTTCATCATCAGGACTAACAATTTTTCCATTATGTATAAAATTATTCATAAAACCGCCCTCATTTAATATTTAGGTGTGTTTCGATTAGGCGTATTTGGGTTTTTAATACGCTGATTAGGTGCATTCAAATTGTCTTTTGGTGCATTCGCTTTTTGCTTTAAAAGCTGTTCTCTAAACTCTGTATAGACTTCAGTTTTATGCCGTGAATCAAATCTAGCTTTTGACTGGTCTTTAAACTCATTAAAGTATTTATCTGAATATTCAAGATTCAATTTATTGAAAGGAATCTCGTATTCTTCATTTTTAATTCGTGCTTTCATTACTGGCTTATCTTTAACTTTATAAGCATCAATAACTTTTAATTCAGTACCTTTTTCAAAAGTTACCTTTTTAAATAGTCCTGTTTTAATCTCAAGATCATTAGTAAGTTTTACAAGCTCACCTTTTGCTATATTCATATTGCCATTAAATCTAACGATCTCGTCACCAAGTAAGGCTTTAGATTTCAAACTTGCTCTAACTTCAGAAACAATTTCTTCTTTAGTGAATGTTTTATTTTCACTGGTCAATGAATACAACTTGCTATTTATTCCAAACAATTCACGCTTATTTTCTAAATGCAATCTATGATCATTTAAATAAGACTTCATTAAATTATCTTTAGATTCTACAAGTGTGAAGTCAGTAGAGAACTCTTTAGTTTCTGAACGTCCAAGTACCTTTTTGAAGTTTTCAAAAGCCGTTACTTCTCTTTCTACTGGTTTGTAATTATGGTCATAAGAAACTTTACCGTCAGGGGTCTTAACAGTTTCTTTTTCATTAGTTGCAAAAGTTAAAGCACTATAATTGATTTGAATATTTTGCTTATGTCGAGTTAAGGCAACATAAGTTAAATTAGCATTCATATTTTCACTAGCTACAATATAAGCACTATCTACAGTCATACCTTGTGATGAGTGAATAGTATTTGCATAGCCATGTTTGAACTGGTCGTATTCTTTCAAATCCACTCTAACAATTCTGCTATCACTTTCCATTTGAACCATCATAGCTTTAGGGTTATTAAATTTATCCTTTTCAAAACCTATTACTTTAGCCAGTTCACCATTACTAACTTTCATCTGTGAATTATTTTGTTTGAATACAATTTTCTCACCGATGGAAATATCTAAATCACCTTGATAGTTTTTCACAGAAACACTTTCAGGATTAAGCTTACCTTGTTTGATAAGCAATGCTCTAGCCATTCTATTTAGTTCATTCACATCACTATTAGAATGAGCAAGCATTAATTTACTTTCGCTAGAATCCTCACTCCATGACTTAACAGTTTTAGCTAAAGCTAGATCATGAGATTCGTATTCATTAACCATATTAATAGATTTATAAATATCTATTGCTTTACCTACTTCATGCTTAGAAAGATATTTAGATGCTTGAATCATCTTGTCAGATTCTTTGGCATGTTTTTGTCGTTGTATATCTTCTAGCGAAGCAATATTTTTCTTATCTAAGTTTTCTTGAATATTTGCAAATACATGACCCGCACTTACTGCACTTAACTGGTAACTATCACCAACTAATTTTATTTGTGCATCGTGTTTTTCTACAAGCATAAGCAAGCGTTGCATATCTCTTGAACCGACCATGCCTGCTTCATCCAAGATCAATACAGTTTTATTATTAATTTCTAAATTACCGCTATCATACTTAGACAAGAAAGAAGCAATTGTACTACTTGGAATATCACAATCATTCGCTATAGCCTTAGCTGTAATTGCCTGTAATGCGATTCCATATACTTGATAATCAGATTCTTTATAGGCTTCAGAAACAGCACTTAGAACGTATGATTTACCTGTACCCGCAGAACCATTCAGCAAGGTAATCCGATCGGTAGAAGTTAAGGTATAGAATGCTTTTTCTTGCTCACTATTAAATGTTCTTGTTTCAGCAACACGTACAGCATTTAAAGGTAATTTCTCAACTAGATTAAATGGCTTTTGAATACGGCTTTCTTCATTAGCATTATAGATAAATGTTGAGATTGATTCTTCAATACCTACAAGCTCTTTAGAAGAAAAGACGACTTTATCTTTACCATATAAAGTAGCCATATCAGGGCAAGTTATAACCGATTCATAAGCTTTTAAATATTGTTCTTCACCATCTGTATGAGCCATTAAAAAACGCTCTAACTCACGTACTGAAAAAACAGATTGATTAGAAGTTAAAGCTTTAATTGCTTCGCTTGGACGCTCAATTATTATTTCACCATTTTGATGACGTACTTGCTTAATATTTTCATTTATATGGTACTTATGACTGCTAACGTAATCAGCTCTAAAGTTTTGGCTAGATAGTTCAATACCTTGTTCTTTAAAACTTCTATGGTCAATACGTGCATCAATACCCAAGTTTTCGCAAAAGTCATTTACATGGTTCGCCCATTCTAGGCGGGTATCAACTACAAACATTTTAGAAGAAAAATAACGATCTTTACCCGCACCGCCCTTTTCAGGATTTACAGCATTATATCTCTTAAAAAATTGTTGTTCTGTTCTATCAATTCCGTCTAGCTTTCTTTCACAAAACATTATATGAACATGGGGATTCTGTTCACCATCACTAGCTAAAGGACTATGAATTGCATAAGAATATGTGAAGTTTTCGCCTAAAGTCTTTTCAACAAATTGCTGTACCAGTTCTTCTCTTTGATCTTTACTAAGTTCTCTAGGTAATGAAATTTCTAATTCTTTATAAATTCGTCCATTAATACGTTCGTTCTTATCTGCTGACTTCCAAAAGTGTTTTGCATCATTAGCCCATGAAGGCAAATTACCAGACTTTATATTTTCTAAATCATCTCTTTTATACTTACCATCACGGTTTATATAGGCGTAGTGGCTTGCCCCTCGACTTCCCGAAGAACCGTATTGCTTTCCGTTCTTAACTGATAAGTGATAAATAGCCATTTATTGCCTTTTTTGCTTTTGCTTTTTCTGTTTCTCGGAGAGAAACGCGTAAGCGTGCATTCCTACTGCTGTAGTCATGATAACCTCTCTATATATTCGCTACAAGTGACAAAACAAATGCTTGCATTTGTCCGTTTTTAAAGCAATGCAAGGCATTGATTTTAAAAGCGGTTTTTTTGGCTGATTTTTGGATTTTTTTGTAATTTTTTTTATATAGATATGGGGTTTCACCCCAAGCCCCACATAAGGGAATAATTCCCTTATGAATCCCTACACTTCGCCAGTGGGTCATCGGGGGTAGACACTTCGTTTACACCCCCTTTAGGATTAGTGTGTTTTTTTTGATTTTTGCTGATCAATATGTTTTCAGATGAGCCGTGAGCCTATGGCTTCCGTTCAGTCTGAAAAATATTGACAGTGCTATTGCCTTTGCGAACTCTTATAGTTTTTTGTTGCTTTGTATTTTTTGTGGATTTTTTAATTTTTCATTGTGATATTATTTGATCACCTTATAACTTTTGGATTGCGAAAATGAATATTGAGGATTTTAAATTTACTGAAGATCAAAAAAAATTCGTCACTGAAGAAATTGATCGTTTAAAAAAACTTGAGAACAAAAGTCAAACTGAAGAAATTATCTTAACTTTAGTTTCTAACATTGAATCAGGTACGCCAACGAAACAGCAAATTAGTTCTTTTGAACGGATTATGAAAAATGAGTTTAAAAAATATAAAGCTCGTTTAGAACTGGAAAAAATCAAGGAGGATGAAAAAAAACTTCTTGCAGGTTTAAAAAAAGAAGCTCAAGTTGCACAAGCTAAAGATCGCAAAAAACGTGAACACAAGCTTATTACAATTGGCGCTCTTTTTGAAATGGTAGACTTCCCATCTGAAGATAAAGGCATTATCACTGGAATGCTTTTAAGTGCTATTGAAAATGCAAAAAATAACCCAAGTTATTTTGATAGTTTGAAAGCTTCAGGTGACAAATTTATTAATGATCGTGAACAAGCAAAAAAATCAAAAAGCACTTTAGTTGATAATTCAGGAAGTGTTACTGCTGAATGACTAAAATTGAAATATTTTATATTTT
>JAQTYU010000021.1 GCA_028688145.1 Thiotrichaceae bacterium
GGGGTTCTAATCTAGCCCATTGTTCATCTGTTAATGCGTAACGGCGACTCATGCTTTGTTCCTTGGGATTCTTCATTCTAAGCTCTTTAGAATAACCTATCTTTCTATTTGATGACACGCCCTAGGACTGTATAAACTTTTGTCGGATTCTAAAGTGGACATCATATATCTCTTTCGATAACGTGAATGAACTAACTCATATTGTACAAATAAATCACTATTACGCAATACTCCAACGGGTATTCACTAAAAAATAGGAATAACACTTCATTTAGAAATGTTATCCCATTTATTCAAACCTAAATCCCCCGCGTCCCCAACAAATGCTTAATTTCAGAATAGGCGAACACCGGACCATCTTTACAAATAAACTGCCCACCAAACTGACAATGTCCACAATGTCCCACGGCACACTGCATATTGCGCTCCAAACTCAAATACACCGACGATTCTTGCATTCCCAGACTGGTTAAATACTGCGTTGCCGATTGCATCATGCCCTCGGGGCCGCACATCATCGCCACCGTGCGCTCAGAACGCACTTGCACTTCTTCCAAGATTTTAATCCGAGGGCTGACATCCCAACGCCAATTCACACTGCCTTCCGTAGACGCAACTAACACTGTAGTATCAGGGACTTGCTTAAATTTCTCATAGCGTTCAGGCCAGATAAATTCATCGACATGTTTCACCTTTTGCACAATGGTCAAATGCCCAAACCGCTCGCGGCGACGCATAATATAATTAATCACCGAAATCACCGGCGCACAGCCCAAGCCGCCCGACAAAATAATCACATCCTGCCCTTCTGCTTCCCGTAAAGGCCAACCACGCCCAAACGGACCCCGCACCCCAATGCGTTGCCCGACTTGCAACTGTGCAAAACCGCGCGTCACCCGCCCAACACGGTTAATGGTATGGGTTAATAAATCTTCATGCTCGGGGTCAGACACAATCGAAATCGCGACTTCACCCACGCCATGCAAATACAACATATTGAATTGCCCCGGCGCGTAATGATATGCCGCATGAAGCGCGGGATCAGTCAGCCGCAAACCCAAGGTGAAAATGGTTTGCGATTCCTGCACAAATTCAACAATTTCCGCTTCCACAGGTAAATAAGCATTGTGCCGCGCACGGGCACTGGCAACGGTCATCTGGGTCATAGACTTTCTCCACAAATCGCTTGCGCTTCAACGGTAATATCAATGCCCACAGGACACCAGGTCAAACAACGTCCGCAACCCACACAGCCCGAACGCCCATATTGATCGTGCCAACTGCCCAGTTTATGGGTCAGCCATTGCCGATAACGCAATAAGATATTGTCGCGCAACACAAAACTGTGCATGTAACTGTGTCCCAAAGTGAAACACG
Organism: Thiotrichaceae bacterium; assembly: GCA_028688145.1. Classification (GTDB taxonomy): domain Bacteria; phylum Pseudomonadota; class Gammaproteobacteria; order Beggiatoales; family Beggiatoaceae; genus JAQTYU01. The sequence continues at coordinate 1,378 of JAQTYU010000021.1, forward strand.
AATCCCATTGCCGATATTGCGTATTGCTGCTGCCGTCTAACGTGGGTTCAGCGGATTCGCTGTGACAAAAACAAGTCGGACAGACGGAAGTACAATTTCCACAAGCTAAGCAACGAGTTGCTATATCTTGCCAACGTTCATGTTCTAAATTGGCAAAAAATGCCGCTTTTAAATTACGGGAAGGCAATTGGCGAGTTTGTTTTTCAATCGCTTGTTGGTTTTGTGCGAGAGCAGCTTGCTGTTGCGTTTCAGAAACTTCAGTGAGCGGTAAAGTCGCTAAAATTGCCTCGGCGCGACTGCTTTTACTGCGCACTAAAAAGCCTTCGGGAAACTCCGTCAGCGCAATATCAAAGCCCGTTTGTGCACTCGGGCCATCGCCTGTGGACGCACAAAAACAAGTGCTTGCAGGAAAGGCACAATCGACTGAAATTAGAAATAATTGGCGGCGGCGGGCGTTGTAATAAGTGTCCGAGTAACTGTTATAAGCAAAATGCTGGTCTTGCAAATGCAGTGCGGCTAAATCACAGGCACGCACCCCAATAACCGCCGTGGGCGGGATTTCGGGATGGGTTTCAATAAAAGTTAATTTGCCATTGGCATCGCGCTTCGCAGTCCATAGACTTTCACGCGGTGCGAAGGTTAAGGGTTTTAAGGCTTGCACCCCAACCGCCCAGCCAAAATATAAAACATCCTCGTTTTTTTCTAATTGATAATGCGCGGGTCGCTGGTTATCACGATAGCCTTGTGGCAGTTGCGTGACCGATTGAAGTTTGTCATAAACAATTGCGCCCTCACGAATTTGGGGCGCGATGCACTGATAGCCTGCTATGATCAGCGACTCCAGTAATTTGGGAAAATCTTGGCGTGCCAAAAACTGCATAGCTTCCTCCTTTGAAAGTATGAGTCTGTTGTTCTAACGTGAATTCTGAGCGGTGTTAAAGCAATAAGGATTTTAGTCAGCTTCTTGTCTGAATCAGAATTTACAGGATTATCCAAATTAGGCAGGATTAAATCCTAATGCAGAGAAAATATTAAACTTTTTAATTCTGAAAATCCTTTAATCCTGAAAATCCTGATTCAGATAATTCTTATCTCTCGTGTTCGGCGACCATGTTTAAACCAACTTGGCTTAATAATGCCGCACGTTGTTGACGTAAGTTTGCAGCATTTGCCACATTATGATCAATGCTTTCGGACAAACTTTGTAATGCGTCATACCACAAGCCTTGTTTTGCGTAAACAAATGCGGGTGTACTCTTGCCTTTCAGCTCATTTTCTAAAGTCGTGGGCTTGTTGACGTAAACAATTGAACCTGAAGAATAGCTGTCAGAAAGACTGTCGTTTTCATTCATCACTGTCACGCTCCATTCGTATTCCACATCTTTGCTGAGTTTAATGCCCGCAGCAGCTAAATCAAAGCTGTGAATGCCATCTTTTACATCAGGTAAAACTTTTTCTAAAACGGGTTCGGCTTTGCTGGGGTCACTTAAACTGAAGGTAATTTTTTGCGATTTTTTACTGTAAATCGCCCAATACAGTTTAGGGCTGGAATTGACGGTTTTGCCCGCATGTTCTGGGGTCAACACCGCAATTGTTATCGGCGCAGGCGTATTGCCGCGTGTGCCACCGCCAACGCGTCGGGTGGGTGCGCCACTGACCACGGGTTTATATTCAGGAACGGCGGTGCTGGGTGGAGGAGGAGCTGGGTTGTCTGCGGCAAGGCTTGAAAGTGACGGAAACACCAAGCTGCTTAATATCAAACTACATAAGTAAAAATGACGCATTATTAACCTCTGACGATTCTAATTTTTAGACGGCTGTGCGTGACAACACACGATGAATCACGATATGTGAGTGCTTACCTTTTAAGGCAACCTCGCCCACACAATCCGTCACGAATTGATTACCTAAATAGTGTAGCGTAGCGTCTCCAATCAGCACACGACAAGGGCTGTCTGTGTCCACACTTTTATCAAAGCTTTCCAAACGTGATGCGGTGTTGACGGTGTCCCCAATCACGGTGTATTCCTGCCGTTTAATGCCTCCCAAACTGCCTGCAATCAATGCCCCTGTAAAAATCCCGACCCGCATCCGCACGCAGGGTAAGCCTTGTGCCTTCCATTGTGCTTGCAAACGTTCCATTGCCGCACGCATCGCTAAAGCACAATCCACCGCATTCACGGCATCTTGTGCGATGGCTTCGGGGGTGGTGCTTGGAATCGGCACGCCAAACACCGCCATAATCGCATCGCCAATAAATTTATTCACATGTCCATGATGTTGTTCGACTAAATCCACCATGCTTGCCATGTATTGATTCAACCAATCCATTAAAGCTTGGGCTTCCATATCTTCGGACAAGGTGGTGAAGTTTTGTAAATCGGTAAACAGCACAGTCGCCACCAGCCGCTGCGAACGCAAACGCCCTGCATTTAAATATTGCTCGCGTTCTTGCCACATCACTTCTGCCACATTTTTAGAAACATGCTTTGAGAAAATCTGCATCAGTTCAAAGCGTTGCTGACTTTCTTGATAGGAAAGGTAGATAATCATCGCCACTGAAGCCAAACCCCAGCTTAACAAAGGCGCGATGACCACGATCCATAAATCATGAAGAAAAGCGGTGTACACAATGCCAAAAATGGCAAACATTCCCGTTAGCACCACGGGCACAAAAAACCATAAATTGGGAATCCATAAACACAGCAACGCGCCCGCCATTGCCCAGAAACCAATCCACAAGATTTCTTCATGAGTGCTTAAACTGCGTAATAATTGAGCTTCGCCTTGCGCAAGCTGTAACAATTGGCTGGTGACATACGCATGAACGCTTGCGCCTGCAAAGCTGGGTTTTTCGAGGGGTAAAAATTGAGAAATGGCGGGGTAGAGAAAATCGGGGGTGGCTTCGGCATTGGTGCCGATGATAACTATTTTATCGGTGAAAAAATTGGCGGGGATTTTATGGTCAATAATATCACTAATGCTCAAGTGGGCAAATTCTTGGGGGGCTGCGGGATAACTCAACATTAGTTGAATGCCTGCGGCGACTTCTTCTGTGCTGTAGCCGCCAAAACCAAGGCTTAGGGGAGCTAAATGCACTTTTCCGAAATAAATTGCTTCTGGATTTTTGGGGTCGGCAGTGACGTGAATGCCTTGGCTTGCAAGATAATTCACTGCTAATCTAAAACCAAAATAATCTAAAATCTGTTCTTGGCTATCTTGTATGTAGAATAAGCTACGGCGCACTGTGCCATTTTTATCGCTGGGTAAATCGTTGAAACCGACTTGATTTTGATCATTGATAAAGGCAGGGGCTTTAACACCGCGTTCCCCTTGAATATTTTCTACTTTGCGAATGGCAATGAGATTTTTATGATGGGAATAGAGATTTTTTAAATGCTCATAGCCTGCCCCACCTTGCAAGGGAACGGGAAAATCTCGATACAAATCAAGACCAACCACACGAGGTTGTTGTTCTAAAATATTTTCAAAAACTAGGGAAAGGTCTGCATCCGTGATGGGATAACCAAAACGACGTTGGTCTTGGTCTGTGAACCAAACGATAACAATGCGGGGGTCAATCTTTTGCGGGGTATGTTGTAGGCGTGTCCACAATAAACGGTCATAACTGGCAAGTTCAAGGGGTTCTAGGAAACCTGCGACATTCAGACCAAAAACCATTAACCAGATGCTTGCTCCAACACCAAGGGCAATGAAGCTTGCTGATTTCAGCCATTTCATCATGATTTTTTTGCAGTGAGAACTGCCTAGAGAAATTTCACTGAAGGTGAAATAAAAATGGTGCCGATGGCCGGACTCGAACCGGCACAGCTGTAAGCCACCACCACCTCAAGATGGCGTGTCTACCAAATTCCACCACATCGGCTAATAAAGCTTATTATAACACGTATTCCCCAGAAAAATAGCCTAGGACAGGCGGTTTTTCTGTAGATAACATCTGCAAAACGGCAAGATGTTATCTTTATCAGAACAATGCTTACTTATGATCAGTTTTTGGGGCAGGTAAGCTAGGGATTTCGCTATTCTTGTTGGTGCTGGGTGTTGCAGGCACATCACTGACTTTAGGGGCTTCATGTTGAATGACAGCACTTTCTACAATACTTTTTGTAGGCTTAGCATGTTGTACTGAGAAATACGCCAAGCTTAAGCTGGTGATAAAAAATGCGGTGGCAAAACCTGCGGTTAAGCGGGTTAGGAAGGAGGCTGAGCCTTGGCTTCCGAACACGGTTGAAGATGCGCCACTGCCAAAGGCTGCGCCCGCATCAGCTCCCTTGCCGTGTTGGATTAAAACCAGTGTAATTAACCCAATGGCTACAAAGACGTGAAAAACAACTAAAATTGTATGCATATTCTTGATTACCTAGCGGCTTTACAGATCGCTAAAAATTCTTGTGCTTGTAACGATGCCCCACCGATTAATCCACCGTCGATGTCGGGCATTGCGAATAATTCGGTTGCATTATTTGCCTTCACGCTACCGCCGTATAAAATTTGGATTTTTTCAGCAACAGCAGCATCTTGTTTTGCCAAATGTTGCCGAATCACGGCATGAACGGCTTGGGCTTGTTCACGGCTTGCAGTTTTGCCTGTTCCAATGGCCCAGACGGGTTCATAGGCGATGACCGCTTGATGAAAACCTGCAATGCCTTCTGAGGCTAACACCGCATCGAGTTGGCGTAACACCACCGCTTCGGTTTGATTAGACTCGCGCTCACTGAGTGTTTCCCCAACGCAGAGAATCGGAATTAATCCTGCATTGCGCACGCGGGCAAATTTTTCTGCAACGACCTGATCACTTTCTGCATATAGACTGCGGCGTTCTGAATGTCCAATAATAACATAGCGACATTGCAGTTCTGCCAACATGCTCACGGCGATTTCACCCGTAAACGCGCCGCCTGCTTCGTGGGAAACGTTTTGTGCACCCCAACTGATCGCACTGCCTGTTAATAATTGGCTAACTTGTGCAAGATAGACGGCAGGGGGACAAATTGAAATTTGTACATGACTTACGTCTTGGCAACCTTGCTTAATTGCATCGAGCAATGCTTGATTGCTGGCAAGAGAGCCATTCATTTTCCAATTGGCTACTACCAGAGACTGACGCATTTGTGAATTCTCTATTTTAGACTGGCCTAATGGCTTGTTTGGAGGTGTCAAACGTGGTGAGCGTTTTTTAACTGCTTAATTTCGCTTCAATACGCTTGCCTAGACAAAGACAGGAATTATACAAATAATTTTGTATAGATGCTAGGCTGTTGTGCGATTTTATTCGTGCGGGTGCGGAGTTGTTCGTGTGGCAGCTTTCTAAATTTGAATTTTGAGTTATTTTTTAATTGCGTAAGCTATATGACATGATGCCAATACAGCCTACGCAACTATCAATTTTACTCAAGCTAATGGTAAAGCTTGCATCGGCTTGAAATGCGGCAAAGCTTCTACTTCTGCCAACCAAGCGCGAACTTGTGGATACTCAGCTAAAGAGATACCGCCTTCTGAGGCATGAGCAATGTACGAGTAGCAAGCAAGGTCAGCGAGAGTGGGTTGATTGAGAGCTAAAAAGCGGCTACCTGTAAGATGCGCATTCATAAAACTTAATAAGGTATGTGCAATCTCACGGGCAATGCTTAAATCACCCCGATACCCAAAATGGGTGATTGCGCGTGCCAAGGCTGGACCATATCTCACTTCTCCCGCCGCAATCGCGAGCCAACGTTGCACTTGTGCGGCGGCAACAGCTTCTTCAGGCAGCCAAGTGCTGTTAGGCGCGTATTTTTTGACTAAATAAACCATGATTGCAGCACTGTCACACAAAATCAGCTCGCCATCGGTCAGCACAGGAATTTGACCAAGCGGATTAAGGCGTAGAAATTCGGCGGTATTGCGAACTGCGGCAGGGGCTTCGACGTAAGAATAAGGCAATTCCAACATTCGCAATAACAATTCTACGCGATGTGCATGACCCGAGGGCGGAGTGCCATAAAGTGTGATTTGAGCTTGTTTCATATCGCTAATGCCTTTGCTGTGGTGATTAGTCGGTGCTTAATATTGATTATTTAAGTTGCCGTTTGCGAACGGTGTTGATACCAGCGTTCAACTGAAAACTTTTCAGGAATCGCAAACAGAAACTCTAGTTTTAACTTGGGACTTAATTTCATTAACAATATTGGCAGTAATACGCCAAAAACACAGCCTACCACTAGATTTATTGGGATATTGCTGATATGCAAAATTTTCGTAAGAAATATTCTCATCCCGCTGCCTGTCAACATGTGTGCGAGATAAATACCCATGGAACACGCGCCGATGGTCGATAAATACGGTATTTTAAAATGGGCAAGCGTCATACAAAAAGTGGTGATAAACAGAATTGAGATTATGGCTAAGCCCCATGTGGTAATACCGCCTAGCATATAACTAAGCCCATAAACTCCATGAAAAATATATTGCGCTATTAAAAACGTGAGCAAACTGAGTGGAAAAATAATTTTGAGGTGTTTATAAACCCATGCTTGAATCGTTTCAAAATAAATACCCATTGCAAAAAAACAAAAGAATTCTGCTAAATAAGAAGATATTAAGGTATTGTTTAAGTTGGGTTTCAAAAGATAAGCGACTGATGAAATAATAAAAATTAATAAGAAATATTTCGGTGGAGTTTTTATGTAAGTAGGAATTGCTACCAAAATAATAAAAAACAGGGCATACAAAAACCAAAACTGTGAGCGTGGATGCCATAATAAACTGAATACTTGAGGAAAGGTCGCTCCTGCATTTGTCCAATGACTCAATAGCACTTCAATCGTGCCTTGTAATAAAGCCCATAAAATATAGATATAAACAATAGTGTCAATTTTATTGGCTAAAAATCTTTTCCAGTCCCGTTTTATCAAAGAATTATAAAAAAACAGTCCTGATAAAAAGAAAAATAAGGGCATGTGAAAACTATAAATAATACTGTCAGTAATCTTATAGCTGAATTCATCAATCGGCATTCCTGCCCCGAATAATCCCCGTGCGACGTGTCCATAAACCACTAAAATAATACCTATCGCCTTCGCATAATCAATCCATAAACAGCGCATAATTTCCTTTTAATATGATAGGGTTTAGTTTTTTCACTGCACCCCCAACCCCCTAAAGGGGGCTTTTTTAAAGGGCGCAGTGCAAAAATTACTTACGAAGAAACGCGGTTATAGCCGTTCAATGCCGCCACCCGATAGGCTTCTGCCATCGTGGGATAGTTAAAGGTGGTGTTAAAGAAATATTGTAAATTATTCGCTCCACCCTTTTGCGCCATGACCGCTTGTCCGATGTGGATAATTTCAGACGCTTGTGAGCCAAAGCAATGAATTCCCAACACTTCCAGCGTTTCACGGTGAAACAGAATTTTCAACACGCCCACAGTTTGCCCCGTGATTTGTGCACGCGCCAAACTTCTGAAGAAAGAATGTCCCACTTCATAAGGAACACGCTGTTCAGTCAACTCTTTTTCAGTGCGCCCAATCGAGCTGATTTCAGGGTTGGTATAAATCCCCGTGGGAATATGATCGACCAAACTGTGTTCACAACAGCCTTCAATCAAATGGGTTGCCGCAAAACGCCCTTGATCATACGCCGCGCTTGCTAAACTTGGATAACCCACCACATCGCCCACCGCATAAATATGCGAAACCGCCGTTTGATAATTTTCATTCACATCTAATTGACCGCGATGATTGACGGGTACGCCAATACCTTCGAGACCCATGTCTTGCGAATTCCCTGCACGACCGTTGGCAAATAACAACACATCGCTTTTGATTTGCTTGCCTGATTTCAGGTGCAGCGTCACCCCATCGTCGCGGGCTTCGACCGAGGAATATTCTTCATTATGGCGAATTAAAATGCCTTGTTCGCGCAAGTGATATGCCAGCGCGTCAATGATTTCATCATCCAAAAACGCCAGCAGTTTTTCACGGGTGTTCACTAAATTGACTTTGACATCTAAGCCGCGAAAAATTGACGCATATTCACACCCGATAACCCCTGCTCCATAAACCGTAATCGAATGGGGGGTTTCTTTCATATTGAGAATGGTGTCGCTGTCTAAAACGCGCGGGTGGGAAAAATCGATGTCTTTAGGACGGAACGGACGTGAGCCTGAAGCAATGATAAAAGCGGAGGCAGCATATTGTTTACGCACTCCGTTTTCATCTTGCACTTCAATGGTGTGTTGATCCACAAAACGCGCATAACCGTGAATCACATCAATATTATTGCGATCATAAAAACCTTGGCGCATTTTGACTTGTTTATCAATCACCCCTTCAGCGGCTTTCAAAATCTGGGGATATTTAATATTCAGGCTGGAAATCGCTTGTTCAAATAAAGGGTTATTTTTAAACTCAACCAAGCGTTGCACCACATGGCGCAAGGACTTACTGGGAATCGTTCCCCAATGACTACAGCCGCCGCCGACGCGGGCATATTTTTCGATGATAGCAACCGATTGACCCGATTTTGCTGCGGTAATCGCAGCCCCTTCTCCTCCTGGGCCACTACCGATTACGATAATGTCATAGTGTTTATTGGGCATTATGTTATTGTCCTTTTTTTAGAATATGATCTTGGTGGAAAGCAAATATTGTAACGGATTTTAGTGACGGGTTAAGTATCGTTGTCGTTTTTAGTTATCAGCTTAAAAGCAGCCCCTAACCTCAAAGAGAGTCTCAAAATTGCTTTAAAGAAAGCCCCCAACCCCCTTTAGGGGATATAGGGGCTTCTTCAAGGGATTAAAAAAATACGTTGATGTTCTCCTCCCCTTAAAGGAACTTAGGGGTGCAGTTATCGGAATTTATCACACTATCAAACGATAGAGATTTTGGGGTAAACCCTAAAGTGTTGTAACATGCCTATTAATCGCTTTCAATAGTTTATCAATCTTGTAAAACATTTTTATGAACACGGTAAATTATGTAAACGATGGCAGTGCTTGAAGCCTCACGCGCTTGTAAAACAGAGAGCTATCGCACACACTGCATTTAAAAGCATCATCCAGCTTTGAAAAGCTTTAGGTAGGACAAAGACCCCTGTTTCGCCCAAGTTGGCAAGCTATTTGTATCCCTATTTACGCCTTATAATCTTTCGGATTTTAAGGGTGAGAATAGCATTATTTATTTTATTAAAAGCAAGGAAATAGGTATGAAAAGCACGATCAATAAAATTTTAATTGTGGATGATGAACTCAGTATTCGGATGAAAATCGCTGGCTTATTGCAAGATGAAAGTTACGATTTACAGATGCTCAGCAGTGGACAAGAATTATTAAATGTGTTGCCCGAAGCAGATGCAGACTTAATTTTATTAGATGTGATTATGCCCGAATTAGATGGTTTTGAAGTGTGTCGGCGCATTAAAGCTGACCCGAAATTTCAACATATTCCTATTATTTTAGTGACCTCTTTAGAAGGTCAAAAGGTGATGACGCAAGGTTTAGAAGCAGGCGCAGATGATTTCTTACAAAAACCTGCTAAAGCTTTAGAACTGCGGACTCGGGTGCGCTCGATGTTACGCATCAAAAAACAATATGATAGATTAGAAGCTATTTTAAAATTACGCGAAGAGCTTTCCAACATGGTGGTGCACGACATGTCCAGCCCCATCGTTTCGATTTTGCTGCACTCGACGCTGATGGAAGACCAAGTTCACGACCCCGAAGCTTTGAAACATTTAGAAATGATTCGTATGGGCGCGGATCGCTTGGATTCTTTCGTGAATGATTTATTAATGATGGCAAAAATGGAAGACAGTAAATTGCGGCTGAATTTAAGCGCGGTCGATGTCAACCAATTGGCTTTAGATGCCTTACAACATTTTAATATTATTGCGCAATCACGCGGCATTGATTTACGCATGGAATTGCCCGAAACCCCATTGATTATGCGCTTAGACAATAATTTATTTCGTCGGGTGATTGCCAATTTACTCGCCAACGCGCTGCAATACGCACCCGCAAATTCTAGTGTGTGTTTACGTTTGAAAGCGCAAACGGATAAGGCAGGGCAGCCACATTTATGTTTGCACGTCATTGACGAAGGCACAGGCATTCCCGAAGAATATCAACACCGTATTTTTGAAAAATTTGAAGTGGTCGAACTCAGAAAACAAGGAATTCGACAAATTGGCTTAGGTTTAACCTTTTGTAAGATGGCAGTTGACGCACATGGTGGTAAAATCTTTGTCCAAGCCAATCAGCCACAAGGTTCAGTGTTTGTGGTCGAAATTTAAAGCATGTTGCTCACCCTTAATTATTCATCCCTGTCGCGACAGGTCATAGGAATTCACATTGAATCAGAGAGAAAAACGCTTATTGCGTATGATGCTGATTATTTTCGGCGTGTACGCCCTGCCGTTTGAAATTATCCCCCGCAGTTATCATTTAATCCGCGATCAACGCCTCCAGATTGAAAAACTTCAAGGCGACATCGGACGCTATCAAAAACTCGCCACCGATTCCCAATTCTGGCAAACCCAGCACCAACAAATCACCCAGCAGCGCGATGCGATTAATAACACTTTATTGCAAGGCAATAGCCGTGAATTAGTCGGCGCGAAAATGCAGGGCGTGTTGCGGGAAATTTCCCAGAAAGCAGGGATTACGATTAAATCCATGGATTTGCCCGATTTCTCACGCACTAAGCAATGGGTTTTAGTCACCCAAGGCGTGCAATTTGAAGGCAATTCTGAAAAAACCATTCAGTTTTTGAAAGAAGTCGAAAACTCGAAAATAGCCTTATTAGTGGTGGTCAGCGTGGATGTGCGTAGCAATCGCGGCGCGTTGGCTGGCACCGTCAAAATCACAGGGTTCAGCCGTTTGCCAGAAGCCGCCAACGAAGGGCCGAAAAAATCATGAGCCAAGCTTTAAATCTTCCGATTTTTACCCAGTTGTTAGCCAAGAAAAATATCGTTCCCGTGGAAGCGTTTCCAGAAGACCCCTGTTTATTATTTGCCAATCCGCCTGAGATTGAAGACCGTGCCAAAATCCGTTTTTTATTGGGTTCGCATGTGCGTTTTCAGGTGGCGCAGGAGGAGCAAATCGGGCGTTTAATCAAGCATTGGCGTGCGAAATTGTCGCCTGAATTGGACGGCACGGATAGCAATCAATTCGATCAAATGGACAATGACTATTTGAAAGATTTGGCTTCAGACGCGCCTGTGATTCGCATGGTGAATCACTTGATGGAACGCGCACTGGATTTAAACGCCAGTGATATTCACTTTGAGCCTGAAGAACGCCATTTAATGGTGCGTTGTCGGGTGGATGGGGTGATGGTCAATATTGAAAAACTGCCCGCCAATGTGCAGCCTGCGGTGTCGTCGCGGGTGAAATTAATGGCGCGTTTGGATATTGGGGAAAAGCGGCTGCCGCAAGACGGGCGCATTCAATATCAAATGGGCGATCGCAGTTTAGACATGCGGGTTTCGACTTTGCCCGGGGTGCATGGCGAATCTATCGTATTGCGGATTTTGGATCGCAGTGACGTGACTGTGAGTTTAGACAAGCTCGGGATGCCTGCGGATATTTTAAAACCTTATGCACATATTATTCAGCAACCGCACGGCATGGTGTTGGTCACAGGGCCGACAGGGAGCGGTAAAACCACCAGTTTGTACGGCACGCTGGAAAAAATTAACACCGGTTCACAAAAGATTATTACCATTGAAGACCCTGTGGAATATATGCTAGAAGGCATTACCCAGATTCATGTGAACGCGAAAATCGGGCTAACGTTTGCGGCGGGTTTGCGTTCGATTGTGCGGCAAGACCCTGACATTATCATGGTCGGGGAAATTCGTGACCATGAAACCGCTGAAATTGCGATTGAATCCGCATTGACGGGACACTTGGTGTTTTCCACCTTGCACACCAATGACGCGGCGGGCGCGGTAACGCGTTTGCAGGATATGGGGATTGATACCTATTTAATCAGTTCCAGTTTGATGGCGGTGATGGCACAGCGTTTGGTGAGAAAAGTCTGTCTGCATTGTGCCGAAGAGCAGGCATTGACAGCGGAAGAGTTTGATTTATTAGGAATTACCCCACAAGATTGTACCCATGTGCGGCGCGGGCGCGGCTGTGAACGTTGTGCGAATACAGGTTATCGCGGGCGTTTGGGTTTGTATGAATTGCTGGTGGTGTCTGACCAAGTGCGGCATGTCATCAGCAGTGGCGGCGATGCGAATGCGATTCGTCAACAGGCGATTAGTGAGGGAATGCGCTCTTTACGTAAGGATGCGCTGGAAAAGCTATATCAGGGAATCACTACGCCTGAGGAAATTGTGCGGGTGACGCGGGCGAGTTAAAGAGTTAATTTTAATCTCCCCCTTTGACAAAGGGGGAGCATGTCTAGTTCAAGCTGTAGTTTTTCGTCTGAACCATAATTTACACAATTACCCCAATTAAACAAAAAGGTATTTTCAATTAAGTAAATTACCGTTCAGACTTTCCAAAAACTACCGATACAACCACACCCGCATCAATGAAACCAACTTATCCATATCCACAGGTTTCGCTAGATAATCGTTTGCCCCCGCTTCGATACATTTCGCCTTATCGCCTTTCATCGCTTTCGCTGTCAGCGCAATAATCGGCAATTTGCGGAAACGCTCTTGGGCGCGAATATGGTGCATTGCCTCATAACCATCCATTTCAGGCATCATAATATCCATTAAAACAATGGAAACATCCTTATTATTTTCCAAAGAAGTCAGGGCTTCTTTACCATTTTTGGCAATCAGCACTTCCATATTCTTTTCTTCGAGCACGGTCGCCAACGCGAAGGTGTTGCGCATATCATCATCAACCACCAGCACTTTTTTACCCGTCAGAATCGCTTCTTTATCGTGCACCATGCGCAACATGCTGCGTTTTTCTTTGGGCAAATTTGCCTCCAATTGATGCAAGAACAAAGTCGCTTCATCTAATACGCGTTCAGGCGAGCGCACTGATTTAATCGTGACATTATCTGCACAATGGCTGGCAATCGCTTCCTCTTCACGGCTCAATTCGCGGTCGGTGTACAAAATCACAGGTACTTGCGATAGCGAATCATCCGCATACAATTTTTCAAGGAACATCGTGCCTTGACGTTGTTCAACGTCCGCATCGACAATCAAGCAATCCACATTTTGCTGTTGCAGATATTGTAAGGCCGCCTCCCGCGTTTCCACGGTGGTCGATTCCACTTTCATATCACGCACTAATTCTAGCAGTTGCTTTTCACGGCTCACACTGTCGGAAAGAATTAATAATCTCTTCAAAGCCTTAGAGGCAAATTGTTCGATTTTCTTAAACGCATCGCCCAGTTCTGCCATGCTCACAGGCTTCAGTAAAAATCCAATTGCACCCATGCGTTTCGCATCCATGCCTTGGTCTGAACCCGAAACAAAATGCACAGGAATATGACGAGTATCAGGATTACTTTTCAGTTTTTCCATCACCGTCCAGCCATCCACTTTGGGCAAGCCCACATCCAAAATAATCGCGGTGGGTTTATAACATTCCGCCAATTGCAAGCCAATACGCCCATCTTCTGCAAGCAAGCATTTGAATTGCTTCTCATGGGCTAAGTCCATGAGAATCCGCGCAAAATTACGGTCATCTTCCACAATCAGCAGCGAGCGATCATCAAGTTCTAAGTCTTCGCGATCATCGGGCACTTCAGAATTTTCTTGGGGAATACTGCTGGGATTTGCGGGCGCAGCATCCGTTTCTGAATTTGCGGTGGTGGTCGGCGCAATTTCTTGAGGATGAGTTTCTTCATGCGCACTGGCAAAAGCCTGTGGCAATTCGACGCGGCTTGTCGAACTTGAAGGTGTTAATAATTGTACGGGCGGCACATAATCGCTACCTGTCGCGGTCACATTACGCATACTCGGCATTTCACTGCGTTTGAGAGCTTCTTGTGACAAGGCTGAACTATAAGTATCAGGCAGATAGAAAATAAAGGTGCATCCTTTACCCTCTTCGCTGATTAACATAATTTCCCCACCCAGCAAGCGGGACAGTTGGCGAGAAATTGATAAACCCAAACCTGTGCCGCCATATTTACGGCTGGTGGTGCCATCGACTTGTTGGAAGGCTTCAAAAATTAAGCCTTGTTTATCTTTCGGAACACCAATTCCTGAATCACGCACCGCAATTGCAATACTTTGATCGGCATCTAATTTAAGCCACGCCACTTCAGAACGCGCAGGACGGCGAATTTCTAAAGCGACCTCACCTTGTGCGGTGAATTTGAACGCATTCGAGAGCAAATTATTCAGAATTTGTTTCATGCGTTGCGAGTCGGTGTAGATGAAATCAGGCAATCTGTCGCCCAAAGTAATCGGGAATTTCAAGTGTTTTTGTTCAGCGATGTGGTTGAACTTTTGCTGAATCACTTCCACAATTTCTTTGATGTTGTATTCTTCGGGATGAACTTCTAATTTACCCGCTTCGACTTTGGAAAGGTCTAAAATGTCATTGATTAATGCCAGCAAATCCGCGCCCGCACTGTGAATGGTGCGTGCGTATTCAATTTGGCGGCTGGTCAAATTGTTTTCCTTGTTATCGGTCAGCAACTGCGCCAAAATCAACAAGCTATTCAAAGGTGTCCGTAATTCATGCGACATATTCGCCAAGAATTCTGACTTATACTTGCTGGCAATTTCAACTTCACGAGCTTTCTTTTCAATCGCCAGTTGAGCTTTTTCCAAGAACACGTTTTTCTCGCGAATTTCTTCTTTTTGTTGCTCTAAATCGCGCGTGCGTTCTTCCAATTCTTCATTGGTTTGACGCAATTCTTCTTGTTGACTTTGCAACTCTTCCGCTTGGCTTTGTAATTCTTCGGTTTGGGTTTGGGTTTGTTGCAGCAATTCCTGCATTTGGGTACGTGATTGTGCGGTATTGACTGCAATGGCAATGCTATTGGAAATTTGTTCCATAAATTCAAAACAAATTTCTTCAAAAGCGGCAAATGAGCCGATCTCTAACACACCACGCACTTCGCCTTCATACAGGAAGGGCACAATGAGGATGTTTTGCGGCACAGCCTCGCCCAAACCTGACTGAATGCTAATATAATCCGCAGGCACTTCGGTGATGAGAATCATTTGTTTTTCTAAAGCGGCTTGCCCAATCACCCCTTCACCCACTTCAAATTCATTTGTAAAACCTTTGCGTTTCAGAAACGCATAGCTCGCCACTAATTTGAGGCGTGAAGTGTTTTGCAAACGCACTTGTTCCATCAGATAAAACGCCCCGACTTGTGCTTTTAAGTAAGTCGCGAGGAAACGAATGACATTTTCTGCCAAGGTGGTGATATTTTGTTCACCACTCATGTGCTCATTGAGTGTGGTTTGTCCATCTTTCAGCCAATTTTGCAGCTTATTATTTTCTGTGGCTGCCCGCAGGCGATGGGTCATATTGGTTAAAGCACGTCCAAGCTGATCTTGTTCCGACAGTAATACAATATCGTTGCTGTAATCGCCCTCGGCAATGGTGTTCGATTGCCGAATGGTATTGCTGATAGCACTTTTAACTTGTTGCACCGATTGAATAATTTCTGCAACTTCATCATGGCTATTATAAATGAGGGTTTCAGTGGGGACACTACCTTGCGCCAGCGATTTTAATTGAGTATTGGCAGCTAACAGTGGCGATAAAATGCCTCGGGTCACGATGTGACTGAGCACCAGCACTATCAGGGTCGCACTGAATACGATGATGATAAAAATAAGTTTAAATTTTTGTACTTCACTGAGCGCAACGGCTTGATCAGTTTGTTTGATCAACACCCAGTAATTATCATTACTCACAATGGGGTGCAACCGTTGATAGGTAGAAATAATGCCGTTTTCGGTAAAAACGCCATATTCATTATTCTGAATGGCCGTAAATAAATTACTCGCATCTTGATTGAGTGAGAAACGTCTTTGCGCGCTGTCGCTACTGAACAGATAAGAACCATTTTGATTAACTAATATGTAATTTTGTTGATCATTTTTATGCGCATTGCTTTCTCGTCCCAAGATGTCTTGGAAGTTATCCGCATATAAACTTAAAACCATCACCCCAAGCGTGGTTCCATTGTCATCAATGATTGGGGTTGAATAAGTGACCGCTGGAGTATTAACACCCAGTGCTTCCGCTTCAAGATTTTTATGCACGTCTCTGAAGTAAATTTCACCCCTTTTTGCAGCAACCGACTGACTGAAATAGAGTTCTGCTTGCCGATTTTTAAGCTGTTCCTGAGGTACAGTTGTCGCAGAGGTTTTAGTACGTTCAGGATCAATTCTAAGTAATTCATTGCCTTGTGTGTCAATGACTTGTAACTGCATATATTTCGGATTATAGGCAATTGCAGGAAACAAGGAATTGCGTGCATCCCGTAACCATTGTTGAGTTTTGAAAGGTTCACCAATACTTTGCCATTGAAAAAAACGATTGAGGCTGTAAACATTGGTTAAAAAGTTAAGATCATTCGGAACGGTGCTGTAATAACGTTCAATATTCTCTGACAAGGTGGCAACATTTTGCTTGTCCCCAGCAAGAATATTGGCAGTCAGGGCGCGTGAGCTGATGTCATAACCATAATACCCAATTAATACAAATGGAACTAAGGTGCACAGCAGGAGCAGGAGAGAGAGCTTCCCTTTAATACCCAGCCGTATATTTTGTAAACGTTTCATCTCTCTCATTCCTTGATGGTTGTGCGATTTAACATTTTGATTAGACGCAATTTACGAATTGCCCACCCTGCCACTTGTTGTACACTTGGCGGTGCAATATTTTCGTAATGGCGAGCAGGAGGGGTGAGCATGTATTTCAAACCCAAATAACCTTTTAAGGTTTGCAGTTCCGCTAACGCGATCCCCATCAAGCCAAATACCTCACTGGGAGTTGCTGTTTTATAAAAGGATTTCAAGGCAAAAACATCGATGGTATCCATGCCAGCCAAGAGTTGTACTTTACGGATTTCCTCTAGCAAGGTAATTCCCGTATTGAAAACATCTTGAGGGGTTGTTCCAGCTTGAACTGCAGGAGGAATGGTGCTGTCTCTGATTTCTAAACGCTCCAAAAGCATGTTTACATCTTCCAGCACGCGCATTACTTGGGAAAAAACATTATTGGGGGTAAAAGATGAACCATTCAAAAAATCCATTTCTACAGAAATTTTGTTCAATACGTTAAAATTATCAGTCGGAGTTTTTCCTGTGACAACAGCCGTACTGAGTTCCGTTTTTTCAGTAATCTCTAAGTGACGTTTGATAATATCAATTTCGGTAAGAATGCGTAATATTTGCTCATACGGATAAGCAGGACTCACATTCAACAAAGGCTGTCTTGAAGGGATTGATAAACTCGCCATCCCTATTTTTTCGCGCAAAATATTAATTTTATATAAAATTTCGTAGGTTTTTTGCCAGACATGGCGCGGATTTAAGGATAAGGTCAAAGTTGGAGGTGCTGCCTCATCAGTGATATTAAAGTGGCGTTTGAGGATTTTTATTTCGTCATTGACGCGCAATGCCTGTACATAAACATCACTTGCAGTAATTTCTGCCGCAGACACCGTGCTGCAACAGAGTGCAAGCATCAATATTCCCAAAAAATAACGCATAATCTTCTCCTATCTGGCGGCGACACTCTTTAAATATATAATAATAATACGGTGAATGTTAGCTACAATGCAATCGCTCTTAAGATTTGATTGTCAGCAAGTATAATTACAGCAAATTCGTTGCCATAAATGCTGTTTTTAAAGCACCTCGTGCTAATTTTTTCAGACACTCCCTATTTTTAATATCAACTCTATTCCCGCAGTCGTATAATATTTTTCATCTTCTCGCACTCAACGAGTCCCCATCATGTTGCATTTACATAGCAGTAACCGCCTAGAAAAGCTTGTTGACATGCTTGCTGAAGTGACTAAGCAGCCTTTACCCACGCCCTTTCACGTAGAGAGGATTGTGGTGCAAAGTAAAGGTATGGAACGCTGGTTGAGTTTGGAATTGGCACAACGTTTGGGCATTTGGGCAAATGCTAAATTTCCCTTTCCGAAAAGCATCGTTTGGCAGATTTTGCGCACTGTGCTCAGTCAAGAAACTGATGTTAATTATTTTGATAAACAGACGCAGCATCATTTTGACCCCGAGGTGTTGCAATGGGGGGTGATGCAAATCTTGCCAACGCTGTTGGATGACACTGACTTCAGCGAAATTAAGCATTATCTACAAGATGATAATCAAGGGGTTAAATTATTTCAGCTCTCGCAACGGGTTGCGGATTTGCTAGACCAATATGTGATTTATCGCCCCGAATGGATACAAGCCTGGGAACAGGATAAAATCTTACAAGAATTGCTGAGCAGTGGCAAAAGCACAGCATGGCAAACCAAGCTCTGGCAAGCCTTGGTTGAAAAATATGGCAACGAACATTATGCCTATTTATATGAAAAATTTAAAACCCAAGTTTTGCAAACTAACCTCTATAATTCCTTTCTCCCTAAACGCTTAAGTATTTTCGGGATTCATGCTTTACCGCCCTTTTATATCGATATTTTTGAAAAACTCTCCCTCGTTACAGAAGTCCATTTTTTTATCCTCAATCCCTGCCAAGAATATTGGGGCGATATTCTTTCTAATACTGAAATCGCGCACCGCATCGCACGGCGTTATAAAAAACCTAATACGCCCGAAAGTTTATATTTTGAAACAGGCAATCGTTTATTAGCCTCGTGGGGACAGGTGGGGCGCGACTTTGTGGACATGCTGCTCAATTATGATGCTGACGATGGGGACGATGTCATTATCGACGAGCCGCCCAAAAATTTACTTGAACATTTACAAGCGGATATTTTGCATTTGGCTGAATATCAAGGCAATGCAGAACAGCGCGTTAAATTATCGACAGACGATACTTCCATTCAGATTCATGCCTGCCACAGCCCCATGCGTGAAGTCGACGTATTACACGACCAATTGCTTGCCTTGTTTGAGCGCGACCCGAGTTTATCGCCCAAAGATATTTTAGTGATGATGCCCGATGTCGAAAGCTACGCACCGTTTATTCAAGCGGTGTTCGACACGCAAACCGATGCCCGCAAACATATTCCGTTTAGCATTGCTGACCGCAATTTACGCAGTGCCAGCGCGTTGATTGACGCATTCATCGCCCTGCTTGAATTGCAGCACAGCCGTTTCAACGTCAACGAAGTGTTGAATTTATTAGAACGCGAAGTGGTCTACAGACATTTTGATTTATTGCCCAATGATTTATCGCTGATTCGTCGCTGGTTAAAAGAAACGCAAGTGCGTTGGGGAATCGATGCGGCTCATCGTAATACTTTGAATTTGCCCGCGTTTGAAGAAAATACTTGGCGCGCAGGTTTGCAGCGTTTATTGCTCGGCTATGCTTTGCCGCAACAAGGCACGACTTTGTATCAGGGAATTTTGCCCTTTGACGAAGTCGAAGGCAGCAATAGCTTGGTTTTAGGGCGTTTTATTAGCTTTGTGGAAGAATTATTTCACTATGTGGAAGCCTTTCAAACCCCGCGCACTTTGCCAGAATGGAACGATTTCACCCAAGAATTGCTGGAACACTTCTTTGTAAATCAAGATGAGACTGAATCTCAAGCGCAAGCTATTCTCAGTGAATTAAACGACTTGCTGAATAATAGCCAAGCCGCTGGATTTACCGAAACCGTGAGCAGCAACGTTGTCGTGCAACATTTACAACAACGTCTCGCGGGCGAACCTTTGCCCACGCATTTTTTAACGGGTAGCGTGACTTTCTGCGCGATGTTGCCCATGCGCAGTATTCCTTTTAAAGTCATCTGCTTACTCGGCATGAATGATCAAGATTATCCACGCCCTCAAAAACATGCAGGCTTTGATTTAATTGCAGAGCATCCCAAACGTGGCGACCGTTCGCGGCGCAATAGTGATTGTTACTTATTTTTAGAAGCTTTGTTGTCGGCGCGGCAACATTTTTACTTAAGTTATGTCGGGCACAGCATTCATGAAGAAGCCAATTTCCCGCCTTCGGTGCTGATTAGCGAATTACAAGATTATATTCGTAAAGGTTTTCAATTTGCTGATATTAATGAAGATACGGTGGCACATTTGAGCACACATCATCCTTTGCAACCGTTCAGCCCGCGCTATTTTGACCAGCAACAGCCGCGTTTATTTAGCTATTCGGAAGAATATTGTGCTGCCAGCCAGCAAATGCAGCAACTGCGTGATGGGACTTGGAAATTTATTACAACTGCCTTGCCTGAACCTGCCGAAGAAACTCATAACACATTAGATATTCAGCGGTTGGTACGTTTCTTCAGAAATCCCAGTGAATATTTCTTAAAAGAGCGTTTGGGGCTGCGTTTGCCTGAGCAAGAGGATATTTTAAAGGAAAATGAGCCATTTCATGTGGAAGCAGGCTTAGACGAATATTTTCTGAATCAGCAAATTGTCAATTACGCGCTCTCAGAAAGCGATTTAGCAGGTTTACAACCCGCGCTTAAAGCCGCAGGACAACTGCCTCATGGCAATATGGGTGAGTTGGTTTACCAGAAGTTGGTGGACAAAGCTCGTCCCTTTGTCGAACATGTCAAACAAGAGCTTGCTAATCCTGCCTTACCGCCCGCTAAACTGCTTATCAATCTTGGTAATCGAGAAATTAGCGGAAATTTCCCAAAACTCTGGCAAAAAGGCTATATTTTTTACCGTTATAAAAATCTGAAGGCAGGCGATTATTTGGCGACATGGTTGCATCATTTGTTATTAAATGCGGCGGCTGAGCAAAATAATTTATTGCCTCGCCACAGTTTAATGATTGGTGCGAAAGACGGAAAAGTTGAAACTTGTACTTTATTGCCTGTGGATAATAGTGTGCAAAAACTAAACGACTTAGTTGCGTTGTACGAGCAGGGATTACGCCAAGCTTTGCATTTTTTCCCAAAAACTGCCTTTAGTTTTATCGAGAGTTTACAGAAAAAACCTGATGAATTAGATAAAGCTGAAAAAGCGGCGCGTGCTACATGGTTTGGCAGCGATCATTTTGCGGGAGAAGGGGAAAATCCGTTTTATCAAATTTGTTTCGGGCGGATTGAAGAGTTTAATCCCTTGGACAAGCTCGAATTTCAGGCATTGGCGACGCAGATATTTGAACCATTGTTGGCGTGTCGGGAAAGGTCGTAGAAGGTGTTCTAATTCCACTGCGCCCCCATCCCTTAAATTTTAACAACTACTTGTTTTATAAGTAAATTATATGGAATTTAGGGGCGCAGTTAAATTTTCTAGCTCAAACTCACTTGTAAATTATCAATCAAGCGCGGTTTACCCAGTTTTGCGGCCGCCAGAATCACTAATTCGTTATCGCCCAATTGTGCGGGCTGCAAAGTTTCTGCATTGCGGATAGAAATGTAATCGGGAATAAAACTATTCGCTGCCAAACCTTGTGCTGCGTGGTTTTCCAAGGCACTGAAATTACGCTCACCCGCTAATAATTGCTGTTTCATATCTTTCAAAACCTGATACAAATACGGCGCAGTGCCACGTTCTTCCGCAGTTAAATAGCCATTGCGCGAACTCATTGCCAAACCATCCGTTTCTCGCATCGTGGGCACGCTGATGATTTGCAAGGGCAAGAATAAATCCTGCACCATGCGTTTTAACACCTGCACTTGCTGAAAATCTTTCGCGCCAAACAAGGCAATGTCGGGGCGCACCAGATTGAATAATTTCATCACCACCGTGGCAACCCCAATAAAATGCCCTTTTCGTGACGCGCCGCATAAAATATCACTCAACTGTGGCACTTCAACACGAGTGCTATTTTCCATGCCATTGGGATACATTTCAGCAACTTGTGGCAGAAATAATACCGCTTCCTGCCCTTGTAATATGCTGTTTAATTTGTCCTGATCTGCTGCCAAAGTGCGAGGATACGATTCAAAATCTTCACCCGCACCAAATTGCAAAGGGTTCACAAAAATGCTGATCACCACCCTATCGGCGTGCTGTAAAGCTTGTTCAACAAGCTGTAAATGTCCTGCATGTAAATTACCCATCGTGGGCACAAATGCGATTCGATGCCCTAATACCCGCCATTGATTAAGCGCGGTGTGCAGTTCAGCCCGAGAAGAAATCAGTTGCAAGGAAGCTGTTGAATTCATGCAAAAACCTTTGATATAAAAATGGAAATGGGTCGTTAAAAATCTTTAAAGCAGCCCCCAACCCCCTAAAGGGGGCTAAACATTAAAGCGTTTTGTTTTTAAGTCCCCTTTAGGGGATTTAGGGGCTTGTTTAAATCTTAATTTATACAGAAAATAACTCTAACATTTAATCGGCAATTTACAAAATTACTGTGTAAAAACCTACAATTAGCGGTGTTTAAAAAACCCGTTATTTTATTCATAATTGTGATTGACAATCATTCTCATTTGCATCTATACTGAAAACAGATGGGAACTAATTGCAGGTGAAAGATTATGTACGTTTGTGTTTGTCTTGCTGTGACTGATAGTCAAATTAATAATGCGGTATGTAGTGGTTCTTGCAGTAATATGCGTGAGCTGCGGCAATGTTTAGGGGTAACCAGTCAATGTGGGCGTTGTGGTAAGTCTGCACACCAAGTTTTAAAACAAGCCTTAGCCGAAACGACAACACCTGCACGTTAGTTGTGTTCATCCCATTGCTGTGAAAATGTTTTGTACTTCATGAATCTCTCCTCATAAGTGATAATTAAAGGTCTTACAGCTCTTTGGTAAGACCTTTTTTTTATGCATAATACTGCCTTAATTAGACTATGAGCACTTTATATTATGCAAGAAACCGACTCCCTCATTTTTTATATATTTATCATCTTTGCAGGTTCTGCCGTGCTGGCAACCCTTGCACTGTATGCCCGACAAGCCTTATTAGTGGCGTATATCGTGCTCGGTATTGCCCTAGGGCCTGCGGGTTTGGCAGTGGTTTCTAACACCCAACTAGTCACAAGCATCGCCGACATTGGTATCATCTTCTTATTATTCCTCCTCGGTTTAAACTTACAGCCTCAAGATTTATTACGCATGTTGCGTAAAAGTACGCTCGTGACTTTTATCAGCTCGATTGTGTTTGGAATTTTTGGATTTGGCGTGGGGCATTTCTTCGGCTTCACCGTGTCCGAAAATCTATTAATTGGCGCGTCGGTGATGTTTTCAAGCACCATCATTGCCTTGAAATTACTGCCAACCACGGTGCTGCATCACAAACATGCGGGTGAAATGATCGTCAGTATTTTGCTGTTGCAAGATTTAATCGCGATTGTGGTGTTATTAATGCTCGAAGGTTTTAGCAAACAAGGTGGCAGTTCTTGGGTGGATGCTTTCGTTCTTGCCTTTAATTTACCGCTGCTCATTGGTTTTGCCGTCACTTTCCAACGCTATGTTTTATCAAAATTAATTCGTCGCTTTGACAAAATCCAAGAATATATTTTTTTAATGGCAATCGGCTGGTGTTTAAGCATGGCGGAATTGGCAGGCGTACTCGGTTTGTCACACGAAATCGGCGCATTTGTCGCAGGCATCGTGCTCGCCAGCGGTGTGATTGCGCGTTTCATTGCCGAAAGTTTAAAACCCTTACGCGACTTTTTTCTCGTCATTTTCTTTTTTTCACTGGGTGCTAAACTCAATTTATTAGTGTTATACACCATTCTTATTCCTGCCTTCATTTTAGCAGCGGTGATGCTCTGGGTTAAACCTTATGTATTTAAAGGAGTTTTAGTGAGACTTGGTGAAGAAGACGCGCTGTCTTTTGAAATGGGCTGTCGTTTAGGGCAAATCAGTGAATTTTCTTTATTAATTGCCGTGGTCGCCTTAGAATCTAAGGTTATCAGCGATTCTGCCTCTTACTTAATTCAAACGGCAACGATTTTGACTTTTATCGCATCCTCCTACTTTATTGTGCAAAATTACCCAACGCCGATAGCGGTTTCTGATCGCTTGCGGCGTGATTAATGGTGGAATACTTTCATGGAACAGCTTGATTCTTATCAACAAACCGTTCGCGATTTATCGGATCGCATTGTTGAAGCCCAAAAGCCGATTCGCCTGTTAGATTCTATTAAATGGGATAATGCCATTCGTGATGAATTTTTTAGCAGTCATTTTAAAGAGTTACCCAAGATTGATCCTGAATATTATGCCCGCAATCCCTTGCCCTTCGATCCTGATTTAAAAAAGCAAGAATTCTACGACATTGAACGCGATATTCGTCGCCGCTTGGGGCAATTTAACGCTGTGGGAAACATCATGCAGCGCATTTCCCGCGAATATCGCGACGTGGTCAGCATGTTGGAATATCGCGGCTTGCCTGAGTTTTCCAAGATTTCACAAGAACTTTTTGGCAGTGCAGAAGATGTGTTTCATGCGGGCGATTTGTGTTTAAATGATTTGGCTAAAATGATTTCGGAAACCCTGCAAAATTTGGATAACAGTAAAATCACCACCGCGCTGGATGAGAAAAATATTCCGGGTGAACAGGCGGTGATTATTCTGCAAGAACGTTTGGGAAAATATTTTGCGGGGGCAAGTCGCACCGTGGAAGTGCGTTTGAGCGATGGGATTTTAGCCGATGCCTCGGCGGGTGCAGATTATATTAAAATTCGCAAAGATGCGTGGTTCAGTCAGCGCGACATCAATGTTTTGGAAGTGCATGAAGGTTGGGTGCATTTGGGCACGACGCTGAACGGCTTGGATCAGCCAATTTGTACATTTTTGAGCAAAGGCCCACCCTCTTCGACCGTGACTCAAGAAGGCTTGGCGATCATTATGGAAATTTTTACCCTGACTTCGCATCCTGCGCGGGTGCGGCGGTTAACGAATCGTATTCATGCAATTTACATGGTGGAACACGGCGCGAATTTTATCGAAGTGTTTAATTATTTTCGTGAACAAGGCTTGCCTGAACAAGAAAGTTATATCAGCAGCGTGCGGGTGTTTCGGGGCAGTACGCCGACGGGTGGCGCGTTTACCAAAGACTTGAGTTATAACAAGGGTTTTATCCTGATTTATAATTACATCATGCTGGCAGTGCGGAAGGGTGTGCCGAAGCGTGTGCCGATTTTATTCTGTGGAAAAACGACGCTGGAAGATGTGCGGGTGTTGGCAGATTTGATTGATGAAGGCATGGTCAAACCGCCGCGTTTTGTGCCGCCGCAATTTGCAGATTTGGGCGCACTCAGTGCGTGGATGTGCTATTCCAATTTCTTAAATCATTTGAAATTAGAACGCATTGAAATGGATTATAAAGATATTTTATAAGTCCGCCCACCGATGAACAAGGATGTTCAGCGGCTTATCCGTACTGTTTCGCGTTGATGCGTTTGCGGCAAGGCTAAAGTTTGCAATTCTTGCAGCGCGGTTTCATAGACAGTGCGCTTGAAATACACCACTTCTTGCAGCGGATACAAATAATCAACCCATTTCCACGAATCAAATTCAGGCGTTTTGCCACAGTCCAGATTAATATCGCTGTCTTTGCCCGTCAAACGCAACACAAACCACATTTGCTTTTGACCAATGCACAGCGGGCGTTGATGATAGCGAATCAAATGATTAGGAAGCCGATAACGCAACCAAGAACGGGTATTGCCAAGTACTTCGACATTACGCGCTGTCAGCCCGACTTCTTCATACAGCTCACGAAACATCGCTTGTTTCGAGTTTTCGTAAGCCTTGATGCCGCCTTGCGGAAATTGCCAAGCATTTTGGTTCACACGTTTCGCCCAAAATACCTTCCCGTCCCGATTTGTCAGGATAACACCTACATTAAGTCTGTAACCGTCTGTATCGATCATGATGAGAAAACTTTTTAGGAAAATTTATGAAAAATGCAAGCAACTTTAAATAAAGTTTAAAGCATTCTACAAATATTTCTAGGCAACAGCAATTAATATTTCAGAAAATTTGCATATTTATGACATTTTCGGGGCAATTGCTGACAAGTGGTCGAGATTAACTACAATTTTTTCATGGAAATTGCTTGTTTCCATAAGCGGTAGTATGCCCATTTCAGCACGCAATGTCCGCAAAAATCGCCCGCCCTCTGGTGTTTCACCGTCAATTGCGCTTAAAATTACGCTTTAAATTGCATGTATCCCCTCACTTTTACTCAGTTTTGGTAACAATTCCCATGCTCAGCATTTACAACACCCTGACCAAGCAAAAACAAGAATTTAAACCTATAGAAGCTAACCATGTGCGTTTATACGTCTGTGGGATGACGGTCTATGATTACTGTCATGTCGGACATGCGCGGGTGATGGTGGTGTTTGACATGGTGACGCGCTATTTACGCGAACTGGGTTACAAAGTCACTTATGTGCGTAATATCACGGATATTGATGACAAAATTATCAAACGGGCTGCTGAAAATGGCGAAACTATGCACGAATTAACCGCCCGTTTTATCCAAGCCATGTATGAAGATGCGGACGCGCTCGGCGTGTTGCGCCCTGATATTGAACCGCGCGCCACCGAATCCATTGATGGCATTATCAACATGGTGCAAACCTTGATTGATAAAGGCATCGCCTACGCCGCCAGCAATGGTGACGTGTATTATTCCGTCAGTAATTTCGTGGGTTATGGCAAATTATCAGGCAAACAATTGGAAGATTTACGCGCAGGTGAGCGAGTAGAAATCGACGAAGCCAAAAAAGACCCGCTGGATTTCGTGTTATGGAAAGCCGCCAAACCCAATGAACCCAGTTGGGAATCACCTTGGGGACCCGGTCGCCCCGGCTGGCATATTGAATGCTCGGCAATGTCAACGGCTTGTTTAGGTAATCATTTTGATATTCATGGCGGTGGTATGGATTTACAATTTCCCCACCATGAAAATGAAATCGCGCAATCTGAAGCCGCCACGGGTGAACATTTTGTAAATTATTGGATGCACAATGGTTTTGTGCGCGTCAATGAAGAAAAAATGTCTAAATCTTTAGGCAATTTCTTCACCTTGCGCGATGTGTTGGCAGAATATAATCCTGAAGTGATTCGTTATTTTATTTTGGCAAGCCAATATCGCAGCGCGTTGAATTATTCAGACCAGCAATTAGAGGCTTCTAAACAGGCGTTAGAGCGTTTTTATACCGCATTGCGCGGTTTGGATTACAGCCAAACTTTGCCCGCAGATAATACTTACCGCCTGCGTTTTCATGCCGCAATGCAAGATGATTTCAATACGCCCGAGGCATTTGCAGTATTATTTGAATTAGTGCGTGAAATTAATACCTTGCGCAATAGCAATGCTGCACAAGCCGCGTTGTTGGCTGGCGAGTTGAAGAGTTTGGGCGGTATTTTAGGCGTGTTACAAACTGAGCCAGAAACCTATTTGCGCGGCGCGGTCACAGGTTTGGAAGATGCCACGATTGAACAATGGATTACGGATCGTAATCTGGCCCGCAAGAATAAAGATTGGAAAGAAGCGGATAGATTGCGGGATTTGTTCAAAGAACACGGCATTGTGTTGGAAGATAGCGCGGGTGTGACTACTTGGCGGCGTGGGTAAACGCTTGATTCTTAGGGTAGAGATGTAAGAATCATCTACCCTATCGAATTGAGTTTACATTGTTTTTTTAAAAAGTAAGATTTCTCTCGTTCCCAAACTCTGTTTCACAGCCATTAAGTTAAGGACTAAAAGCAAGATTTCTTACTCTGTTTAGCATATAGGAGCAAACTCGTGGCAGAGGAACGTCTCCTTGGAACTAAACGATGACTTC
>JAQTYU010000003.1 GCA_028688145.1 Thiotrichaceae bacterium
ATACAGAGGCATAGCGACTCGATATGATAAATGCTCAGCCCATTTCTTGAGTGGTATTTACCTCGCTTCTAGTCTCATTCTTTTGGCTTAATAACCCTCTAGTTCTTTTTGATGACACGCCCTAGCATTCTCAAGAGCACGTTCAAAGTTTTTAACCAATGACTTACATCGCTCTACCCAAGCATTAGAACGTTCTACCACGCAACTCTTTTCTAATTCTTTCCGAATGTATTCAGGATGACAGCTATTATTCAATAAGATTTCCCACTCTCTAGCTGTTTATCCCTGAAATAATCGAGATTCTGCTTGAGCATCTCAATCAAACCTACGTCATCACTCACATTTCGTCAGTTAAAAGCTTTTCGATTATCTTTGGGTTTAAATTGTGTTGATTGGTACGAACGGTTCAGGTAAAACTAACTTCATTCGCTTTTTTGAGTTATTGGGTCAAATAATGACCGGTTCACCTGATCGAGGTTTACAAAATTATATTAGTGCTCAAGGGCGAGTTGACGCTTTTTTATTTCGAGATGTTAAAAAACACAAGAATTACAAATACATTTAAAATTTTGGTAGTGCTAAAGAACTAAGGATTTATTGTAATGGTTAATAAAATAGATGATAGCCCCGATGTGATTTTCTAGCTTCTTGGTTGGAGAGAGATAAATTTTTCGCACTAAACGACTGACTCGCAGTCTCAACACAATCAGGGCAAGTCAGCATCTTAATCTCTCTCTATTTCTCCAGTTATTTTAATATCACTCCTTCTTTAGAACTGCCAGATAATTTAAATCACAGCTCAGAGCTTCTAAACCAGCAAAGCACGCATTTGTTCTATAAAACGGGCAGTATTGAAAGTTTGAGCTTGTGACACACAAGCTTCTTGCATTGCCAAGGCTCGCGCAGGTGTTAAAGATTGCACTGCGGCTGCAAGTTGTTGAGGGGTGAAATCGGGCGGTAATAATAAACCCGTCTGCTCGGGCAAAATCGTTTCCAGCAAGCCGCCTTCCGCAACGCCAATCACAGGTTTTCCCGCTGCCATCGCTTCCACGGGCGACATGCCAAAGTCTTCCTCTTTTGCCACATAGAGCACCGCCAGCGCATTGCCCACTAAATTATGCAGAGCCTGTTCTGACAACCAGCCCGTAAACCGAATATTGGGCGCATTCGCTGCCAACTTTTTTAAATAATCCAATTGCGCCCCGCCTGATGCCACAATTAACTTTTTGTCGGGCAAGTTGAGAAACGCTTGCACAATGCTCTCCACTCGTTTCAAAGGGTCAAGCCGCGCTGTGGACAAATAATAATCCCCTTGCCCTTGCCAAACAAAATTCTGGGTGTCGCAAGGCGGATAAACTACGCTGGCAGTTTTCCCTAAATACTTTTGAATTCTGCGTTGCACATTTTCGGAATTAGTGACGATTTTATCCATCTGCGCCACCGCGGTTTCATAGCGCGGTTGCAAATAATCAATAAACGCTTGTAAAGCAGGACGCAAGATACGCGGCAATTGTTGTAGATAAAAGTCGCGCTGGTCGTAAATGAAACGCGGAGGCGTGTGGCAATAATACAAATTATAGCCTTGGCGATGCTGCTGCACTGCCAAGGGCGTGTAAAACCCACTATAAATGACTTTATCGTAAGTCTTGATAAATTCTGTGCGTTGTTGAAAGGCACTGGCTAATTTAAATTGTCGCCACAGGGGAATGGCACTGCCTTGTTTTAAATCGTATTCATGGGAGTTTTGTGTACTGCCTTGCACGAAAGGATGGGGCAGGCGGGCAAACCCATAACCTAAATCTGCGGCTAAATGCTGTGCCAGCACACTGCACAGTTTGCCACCGCCATCTGCCGATTCATAATAATCATGCAAAATCAGGGTATTCAGTTGCTTATACACTCAGCGTCAAATCAGAGAAAATGTAATAAGCATTTTTACCTGTTTCTTTGGCTAGGAACAAGGCGACATCTGCCTGTTGCAGCAAAATACCGACACGTTGATCGGCGGTTTTGTCTTCACAATTTTCATTAGGATACAGGCTGATCCCAATATTGCAATCCAATCGCAGCGCGTGCCCATTGCTGATGATGGGGGTTTCCAAGCTCATGAAGATTTTTTCAGCCACCAGTCGTGCATCATAATCTTGTTGTACGTTCCCTAACAAAATCATGAATTCATCGCCTTCGAGTCGCGATAAGTGATCGCCTTCAGATAAACAACTGCGCAGGCGTTTTGCAACTTCGCATAAACATTCATCGCCTGCATCAAAACCCAATAATTCGTTCACGGATTTAAAATCTTCTAAATCAAGATATAACACTGCAAACTTTTCTTCTTGGTGACAACTGCGACTGATATATTCATGAAATAACAAACGGTTGGGTAACTCTGTCAAAGTGTCATAATGGGTTAATAAGCGCATCCGCTCATCATCAGGATGCAAAGCACTGATGTCTGAATACACTGCCACATAATAAACAATCTCATGATGTTCGCCGCGCACCGCGCTCATCGATAACCACACATTATAGTTTTCACCATTTTTGCGCTGATTACAAATTTCACCGCGCCAACGCCCAGTTTCACGGGTGGTTTCCCAAATATGTGTATAAAATTCCGTTTCATATTGATCTGATTTTAAAAATCGCGGATTTTTATCTAACACTTCGTTATAGCTATAGCCTGTCGCCAACAGAAAAGCTTGATTGACATCGATAATTCGCCCTTCGGCATTGGTGATCATGATGCCATCAGACGTGGTTTCAAAAACTTTAGTGGCAATCCGTTGTTTGAGCCGTGCGCGTTTGCGTTCGGTAATATCCTCAATCATTTGAATGACAAATTGCGGTTCACTTTCACTATTCCGCACTAAAGAGGTGGTAATTCTCGCCCATGCCATGCTGCTTTTAGGACAGAAAAAGTATTTTTCCATTTGGTAAAAATTGCGTTCACCTTGCAATAATTGCTGATGAAATTCTTTTTCAATCACGGTGTCTGCGGGATAAAAATGTTTGTAAAACCCACTGCCGCACAGTTCAGCATCTGCCTGACCTAAGAGACTTTGCAACATCGGATTACTGCTGATCAGTAAGCCGTCTAAACTCACCAAGGCAATCCCCATAGCCGCCTGTTCAAAAATACCTCTGAAACGGGCTTCACTGCGCTTTAAGGCTGCCTCAGCACGCCGCGCTTTGAGAATCACTTGCACACGGTGGCGTAACACCGTCCAATGCACAGGCTTGGTAATATATTCCACCGCGCCGGCTTCAAAGGCTTTGTCCACCGAACCTTCATCGTCTAATGAGGTAATCATCACCACGGGCACATCAAGAGCTGCGTCTAATTGCTTAAGTTTGGCGCAGGCAGTGAAACCGTCCATCACGGGCATCGATGCATCCAGCAAGACTAAATCAGGCAGGCAGCTTTCAAAACATTCTAAGGCTTGCTGTCCATTATGGGCTTGAACAACTTCATAGCCTTGTTCTTCAAGCAAGTTTTGCAGCATTTCCCGCATGAAAACATCATCATCGACGACCAGCACAAGGGGGGATTTTTCACTGTCGTTAAACATGTTTAAAGTTCTCCAAGGCAAGCAATAACTGCTGTCCTTCGTTTTCTAAGCTTGAAACCAAGCGTGTTGCTTCAGGAAATGCACCAATGCGACTGAATGCTTCTAACTGCATACAAATGTCAGCCATTTTTTTCGCGCCCAAATTGGCAGCACTACCTTTCAGCTTGTGCGCCGCTTGAAATAAGGCATGACTGTCTTGCTGACTTAGGGCTTGATTAATCGTGGTCAGATAATGTGGATATTCTTGAATGAAAATATCCAGTAACCAATCAATGCTACGCCCGCTTAATTCTTTACGAAGGCGTTCTAATACGGTGATGTCTAAAGTTAATAGTTTGGGAGTCGCAAGCTTGGGAGTTGTGAAGTCATTTGTTGGCATTATATTCGTGGTATCGATCATAAAATTATAGTTTTGAGAAGAAAGCGTCATGGCATGTAATGATTTTTCAACCACCCAATGGCTGAGCGTTTTCCGTAACGCTTCTGATTTAATGGGTTTTGTAAGGTAATCATCCATTCCCGCCGCAAGACAACGTTCTCTATCACCTGCCATCGCATTGGCAGTGAGGGCAATAATAGGAATATGAGGTTGTTCATCGCTGTAGAACTCACGTTGACGTATGGCACGGCTGGTCGCAAATCCATCCATTTCAGGCATATAGCAATCCATTAAAATCAGGTCATATTGACCGTGTTGCATCATGAGTTCTAAGGCTTGTTTACCATTTTCGGCAACGGCAACCACACAGCCCATTTGCGTTAGCATATCTCTGACGACCATTTGATTAATTATATTATCTTCAACCACTAAAACTTGATAACTGGGAAAATTTTTATCTGCATCAAGGGGATCAGGGAGACGCATACCACTGAAATTATTTTCCCCAACACTGCTCATGATATTACATAACGCGCCGTAAAACTTAGTTTGCGTCAAGGGTTTAGTAATACAAAACTCGAGTAGATGCTGATCATTATCATAATTATCATAGACAGAAGTCATTAAAATTAAAGGGGTGTTTTTTAATAAATCATCTTGTTTAATTTGATAGGCAATGTCTAAACATTTAAAACTCAAAAAGCTGCAATTGATAAAGACCACATCATAAGTTTGATTGCGTAATGCCGCATGGCGCATCCGCTTTAAGGCAAGGCTAATATTTTCAACCGCCTCACAATATAAGCCCCACACTCGAATTTGTTCAAGCATAATCTCACGACTGCGCAGATCATTATCCACCAACAAAATTTTCATTGACTGAATCGAGGGTGGAAATGTCAACGGCGCGATTGCTTCTGATTTTAACACTTTGCGGAAAGGCAAGATAATTGTAAAACTGGTGCCCACGCCTTCGGTGCTGGTGAAATATATTTTCCCGTTCATCATTTTCACTAAACGCTCCACAATCACCAAGCCTAAGCCTGTGCCGCCATAACGGCGCGTGGTGGAACTGTCCGCTTGTGAAAAAGGTTTAAACAAGTTTTTGCTCGCCGCCTGACTGATGCCGATACCTGTGTCGGCAATGCTGAATTGCACTTGACTGCTGTCGGCATTTTCCTGAAACATACTCACTTTTAAAGTGACACTGCCTTGCAGGGTGAATTTAATCGCATTGCTTAACAAATTGCTTAACACTTGGCGCAAACGTGCGGGATCACCCGAAACTAAAGTCGGAATTTTAGGAATTAAACATAATAATTCCAATCCCTTACTATGCGTGTTGGCGACAAATAAGCTGATAATTTCTTCTAATAATTTCGGTAAATTAAATTCAATATCTTCAATAATCAGTTTTCCCGCCTCAATTTTTGAGAAGTCGAGAATATCATTGATAATGGTTAGTAAATTTTCCCCAGAACTGCGAATAGTTTCCGCATAAGAAAATTGTTGAGTCGTTAACGTCGTTTTTAACAATAAGTCCGTCATTCCAATCACGCCATTCATGGGTGTACGAATTTCATGGCTCATGGTGGCGAGAAAATCGCTTTTTGCCAAATTGGCAGCCTCGGCAGCATCACGCGCCTCGCGCAATTCCACTGCACTTTTATAAGCCGCCTGTTCCGCTTGTTGACGCACCATAGTGCTACGAATACTATCGCCAATCGCACGCAGTAACAAACTTTCATGGGTTGACCATTCGCGTTCCCGCTGACAATCATCAACCCCAATAAATCCCCAAAACTTGCCATCCAGATGAATGGGCACTAATAACAACGAAATAATACCTTTCTGTTTTAAAATTTCGCGCTCAGGGCTGGGAAAGCTGTCGGTGTTACCTTTTTTAATTTCACCACGAAACATCGGGGCATACCACTCAGCAAGATGCGATTGATATGCCAAGTTTTGTAAATGGGCGTGATCCACATAAAGCCGCTGTTTGGGCGCATTCCATTCAAAACGCTGGCTCATCGTACATTGTTGCAATGCAGGATCGGCATGGTTTTCAAAAATATAGGCACGATCTACATTGATTAAAAGGCTGACAGTTTCTAAAGCATGGCGAATCGCGTGCTCATAATCCAAAGTGGTCAGTAATTTCTGGGTAATATTGGCAATGCCTTCTAAAATCCGATCCCGTTCCTGAATACTACGCTCTGCGGCTTTGCGCTTGCTGATGTCGCGCCCCACTGCGAGCACGGTTTGCCTGCCTTCCAGCTCGAATAATTGCCAATTCATTTCAATCGCAAGATTTTGCCCGTCGGCGCGCAGTAAATCACATTCAAAAAGTGTATGTTGTTCGACCAGCAGCGTTTTTAAATGCTGACTAATCACCCCGATACTGGCGGTGGGTAACAGGTCTAATAAAGATAGTTTCATTAAACTTTCACGGCTGCGCGACAAATAGGTGCAGGCAATATCATTGACTTCAATAAAGACTTCGGGCAAACCTAACTCATTCAATGGCAATACAAAAATTGCATCATTACTGCTATTAAACAAGCGGCGATAACGTTCTTCGCTGTGTTTGCGTTGGGTAATGTCGGTAATGCAGCAGAAAATAAAATCTTCGCCACGCAATTGGTCGCGGTATAAAGTTTTTTTCACCAGAATGCTGTGCAATTGCTGATTCGCATCAATCAACGGTTGTTCATAAGTCACTTCTTGACCTGTGGTGAAAATTTCTTCATCTTGCTGCCAACACTGCGTTGCCACGTCCTCATTGGGCACCATGTCATAATCGGTTTTCCCAAGCAGAAACTCGCGCGAATAGGCTGTTAATTCACAAAAGGTATTATTGAAAAAATGCCAGCGATGTTGTCGATCTTTTAATAAAATTGCCAGCGGCAAAGCGTTGATAATTTGTTCGAGCGAACTGCGCGCCTCTTCTAAAATTTTTTCATTTTGTTTGTAGGCAGTAATATCCACATACGTGCCTAACATGCGATACGGTATGCCATCAGGTTGGCGCAGCGCGGCTCCACGATCTAAAACCCAAAGATAATGCCCGCGTTTATGTTGCACACGATAGACACTTTCATAACGCAAGGTATGATTTTTTAGATGAGTTTCTAAATCATTCATCACAATCGGCAAATCGTCGGGATGAATATGGCGTTGCCAATCGATGAGCTGATTGCCAATTTCATAAGAGCTATAACCCAGCATCCGCTTCCAATGCGCAGAAAAGAATATTTGTTGCTTTTCAAGATTCCAATCCCACACCCCATGATTCACTCCGCGCATCGCGAGATCAAAACGTTCTTCGCGGCGGCGTAAGGTCTCTTCTACTAATTTACGGGTGTTGATGTTTTCGATCAGAATCAGGAAATAACACGCCTGTTGCTGTGCGTCATCAAGCGTGGAAATCGTGACTTGACCCCACAGCGAATGTTGATCTTTATGCAAATAACGTTTTTCAAGCTGATAAAAATGATGTTTGCGCTGTACCAAACTGTCAAATTGTGCCTGTTCAAAAGTCGTGTCTTCAGGATGGGTAATTTTTTTAAATCCTAACTGTTGCAGTTCGGATAATTCATAGCCTAACATCTGGGAAAAAGCGGTATTAATGCTGAGTGGATAGCCAGTTAAATCCGTAATCACTGCGGCAAACGGCAAATGGGTGAGTAAATGATGATATGCTGTAATTTCTATGGGTATTTCAATGAGATGTGCGGTGAGGTAGAGGCGAGCACTGGCAAGATGCACATTGATTTCCCATTGTACCCATTGATAGCCCTTATTGAGGATTTGATAACGCAAATTGAGCTGTTGGCTCATAATTGCGCCATCCATCAGGGCTTGCAATGCCGCGCTGAGTGCCACTTGATCAGTGGGATGTACATAGCAAAAGACTGAGGCGGGAAGCACATCATTAGCAAAAACCGCTTGCCATGCAGGATTATGAGCCACCCATTGTGTTTCAAAATCTAAAACACTGAGTAAGCTTGTGCTTTGCATGAAAAAATCATTCATTGCAGCGTGCGCCATCGTTTTGCAAAGTTATGTGCCTAAGCGTTGAGTAAGCAGATTTCGGAAGGGAAGAACTTTATCTAAAGCATAAGCAAAACAGCCACTCTTGTATATCTATTTTTGAAAAACAGAGTATTTAGCTTAATCATGATAAAACAGCAGATTAGCGAACAATTAACCTATAAGATAATAGGATATTTTATGTTTTTCCCTGCTGGCTAACAAAACAGAAAATGATAACTTAGATAAGCCTCAGATAACATAGTTTTATTGTAGGGTTTACATGACGTAAACGCTTAAGGTTGCTATACTTTTCTGATCTGTCTGAATTGAAATGGAAAAAGATATGCGCGTACTAGGAATTGAAACCTCTTGTGATGAAACGGGTGTGGCTGTTTATGATTTGGAACAAGGCTTATTAGGTCACTGCTTATACAGTCAAGTTGAGCTTCATGCACAATATGGCGGTGTCGTTCCTGAATTGGCTTCACGGGATCATATTCGTAAGATTTTACCCTTGGTACGCGAAGTTTTAACCACCACCGCAACCACCCCACAACAGTTAGATGGCATTGCTTACACCGCAGGCCCCGGTTTGGTCGGGGCATTATTGGTCGGGGCAGCGGTTGGGCGCAGTTTGGCATGGAGCTATGATGTGCCTGCCATCGGCGTGCACCACTTGGAAGGGCATTTATTGGCGGCAATGCTCGAAGACCCCGCGCCGAAATTTCCCTTTCTTTCGCTGTTAGTTTCAGGTGGACATACCCAATTAATCAAAGTGTTAGGTTTAGGGCAGTATCAAATCCTTGGCGAGTCGGTGGATGATGCGGCGGGCGAGGCATTTGATAAAACCGCTAAATTATTGGGTTTGGGTTATCCCGGTGGTGCAGTGTTGGCAAATTTAGCCACCCACGGCGATCCGAAACGTTTCACGTTCCCGCGCCCTATGGTGAATCGTCAAGGTTTAGATTTTAGCTTCAGCGGTTTGAAAACGCAGGTCATGACCACATGGAAAGCGCAAGCTTCGCAAGATGAACAAACTCGTGCCGATGTTGCCCGCGCCTTTGAAGATGCAGTTGTCGATACTTTAGTGATTAAATGCCGCCGTGCGTTGCAGCAAACCCATTTAACCCGTTTGGTGATTGCGGGCGGGGTGGGTGCAAATCAACGTTTACGTCAACAGTTGTCTGCTCTTGCGAATAGCCTGAAAGTGAAAGTATTTTATCCTCGTCCCGAATTTTGCACGGATAACGGGGCGATGATCGCCTATGCTGGCTGTTGTCGTTTGGCGGCGGGCGAGCGGGCCAGTTTGGGATTTAATGCAACACCGCGTTGGGCATTACACAACTTACAAATTCCAAGGACGGCGACAAAATGAAATCGCAAGACCTCTGGAGGATGGTTTGCCTGACATTGACGCTGATGATATGCAGTTTGAGCTGTGTTGCCGCCGCAAAATTACATCAAGGTAAGGTTAAGTGGTTTAATCCACATTCAGGCTTCGGTTTTATCAAACCTGCCGATCCTGATGAAGCCGAGCAAATCTTTTTTCATATCAGCATGATTGAAGGCGTTTCTAAAGTCGTGCGTAAAGGACAAGCGGTTTCTTATGAAGTGATTCAAAAAAATAATAAATTGGAAGCAGTGCGGGTGTTGCTTGATCCCAATTGAAAGTTTTGGCGGTACTAAATAGCTAAAGATTTTAGGGTGTTAAAGCGAGCGGAAAATAAGGCCGTCATCTTTGTAAAGTCCGTTGATTCTGAATGATTACCCAAAGTACATGATTATCAGCTTATAATGACTTACGCGTTAAGTAGTCCTAAAAACGTGGTCGTAATGAAGCCTTATTTTGAAGTCAATTTTTCACCAAAGGAGCTTATTATGTTTAAAAAAATAATATTTTTAATGGGTTTATTATCAAACCTTGCTTATGCCGATGAAATACACGTTGGCTGTGTCAGCAATTTCATGGCAACAGCAGAAGAAATTGCACACTTATTTGAAAAAACTGCCCAACACAGCGTTAAATTAGTTTCCAGTTCATCGGGAAAACTGGCAAAGGCAGCGCGAGAAACCCAAGATTTTGAAGTGATTTTACTGGGTGATTTGAAAATTGCACAAGATTTGGATGCTGCTGGTTTTGTCGCAAAAGACTCACGCTTTACCTATTCGATTGGGAAACTTGCCTTATGGAGCAAAAATTCCAATTTGATCGATAAAAAAGGCGACATTTTGCGCACAGAAAAATTCGAGCATATTATTTTTCCAAATGTGTATGAAACAGCTTATGGGATTGCCGCTAAGAAAATTTTAGAAGAGATGGGCATTTGGGCTAGGTTAGAAACCAAGGCTATTTTTGCACCGAATGTGGCAGATGCACGGGATATGATTGCAGCAGAGAAAGCAGAATTGGGTTTCACTGCCCTGTCTTTATTGAACCCGCAAAAGAAGATTGAAGGTTCGGTGTGGATTGTGCCACAAAAACTGTACTCACCGATTGAACAACAAGCCGTTTTATTGAAGTTTGCTGAAAATAAACCCGCTGCTCGGGCATTTATCGATTTTTTGAAAACGCCACAAGCCCAGAATATTATCGAAAAATATAGTTATAGCGTGCCTGTTCGTAAGCCCTAAACTATACGAGCGTTCGATTTAAAAAACTCGAACACCTGTTTTTTCATACCACGACCACGCCTTTCACCCGCGCGTAAACCCAACTTCCGACTTGCAAATTTAATAATACTGAAGACTTATAGGTTATTTTTGCTAAAACGGGAGTGTCAAAAACCAGCATTTTCACCAAAGTTTGTCCACGATTGTCTTTAACCAGTTCCGTGATTTGTCCATGCAGCACATTTAAAATGCTGGAGTGCGTCTCATTAATCAGTGCGATACTGACATCCCTTGCCAATACTCGCACCCGCACTGTCGAGCCAATGGACAAATGAGGGGCTAAGGACATGCCCAATTGCTCACCATGAAATGAGACATAAGTTAAATGGTATTGGGTATCGTGCTCGGTCACGGTGGCAGTTAAGACCACGCCCGCCTCATCGGATTGTACAAATGGCAAATCAATCTGGGTTAAAACCTCCGATAATCGACCACTGCTTAATAATTTTCCCTGCGCCAGCACCAGCATATAATCCGCAAGCCGCATCACCTCGGACAATGAATGGGTGATATAAAGTATGGGAATCGCAAGTTCTGCATGAAGTTTTTCTAAATACGGTAGAATTTCAGTCTTACTGTGATCATCCAAGGCAGACAAAGGCTCATCCATCAACAATAATTCAGGGCTGGTCAACAAGGCGCGTGCAATCGCGACCCGTTGACGTTCTCCCCCAGAAAGATTTTGTGAGCCACGCTTTAATAAATAACCCAATCCTAATAATTCAACGGCATCCGCAAACGCCACTTTATGTTGTGTGTCAGGAATACGCCGTTGTCCATAGCGTAAATTTTCTTCAACGGAAAGATGGGGAAATAAACTCGCTTCTTGAAACACATAGCCGATGGGGCGTTTGTGCGTGGGCAGAAAAAACTGGCGGCTTTCATCTTGCCAGCATTCACCATTCAGTGTGAAATAGCCTTGTGGCGCACGTTCTAAACCTGCAATACAACGCAATAAAGTGGTTTTACCTGATCCCGAGTGTCCAAAAATCGCAGTCACGCCGCGCACATTAATTTTAAAGTCTATCGACAGGTTAAATTTTCCCTGCGCGAATTGAAAGCATCCTTCCAACATCCTCTCCTACCTATTTTAATTATTCATTTATAATGTGTATTTTATACGAATACTCGACACTATATATTTTATAATCAATATCTTAATTGTGATTAACTTTAAGCCGCTAGATTTAAAAATCTAATTTGAGAGACTGCTCAGCGAATTGAAATACAGCAGAATATATTATGAGAAATACAGCGAGGAGATATTGAATAACGCGCTACCAAGTTTTTGATAACGCGCCAAACGGCTTATTTGAAGCTCAATAATTCGACCTCAAAAACTAACGTGGCATTCGGAGGAATCACACCACCCGCGCCGCGCGCCCCATAACCCAATTCTGGGGGAATGGTTAATTCAATTTTGTCGCCAACTTTCATTTGTGCCACGCCTTGATCCCAGCCCCCAATCACTTGACCGATGCCTAGAATAAATTCAAAAGGTTCATTACGATCCACGGAACTATCAAACT
Source organism: Thiotrichaceae bacterium (assembly GCA_028688145.1). GTDB lineage: Bacteria > Pseudomonadota > Gammaproteobacteria > Beggiatoales > Beggiatoaceae > JAQTYU01. The sequence continues at coordinate 12,186 of JAQTYU010000003.1, forward strand.
TCTTACCGTCGGTTAAAAAGCCCGTGTAATGCACGCAGACTTTATTGCCTTTGGTGGGCGTTGCGCCAGTGCCTTCAACTAATTTCTTGATGCTCAGACTAGACATACTTTTCTCTCCGTATTAAATATAAAACTAACTGTGCCGCCAGCTCTCTAAAGAGAGCTAAAAATTAAGTGCGCCCCTTTTTCCAAAGGTATAGGTATCTACACAACTTCATAATTATTTGCTTCTAAGATTAAACTATCTCGTTCCCACGATCCAGCATCACTGCCATTAAGTTAAGCCTTAGAAGCAAGATTTCTTAATACGTTCAGCATATTGGAGCAAGCTAAGATGACCTCTTTCTTAGAACTACACGATTACTCTATTTGCTTGAAAAAATGGGAGATTAAATCACAAACTCTCATACAAATCATGCAATTGCTGGGCAATCGGTAAAATATCAAAATGTTGATAAAAGCGTTGTTGCCCTGCTGCGCCAAATGTTGCCCGCAATTCGGGCTGGTCACGCAATTTTTGTAAGGCTGCAACCAAAGGCGCAACTTCCAAAGGCGGCACTAATAAACCCGTTTTATCCGCTTGCACCACCCATGTCATTCCCGAACCTGTCACTTGCGTTGCAACAATCGGTTTTGCATAACGCATCGCTTCTAATAACACCATGCCAAAAGCCTCTGTGCGTTCCAGCGAAGGCAGGCAAAAAATATCACAACTCGCAAGCAAACCCGTCAATTGCTCGTTTGAACAATGTCCCAATAAACGCACCCGATTTTCCAATTTTAAGCGGCGAATCATTTCAGCCAGTTGCGCATGTAATTCGCCCGTGCCCACAATTAAAGTTTGTGCATCATCAAGTTGCGCCAAAGCCTGCAATAAAATCGCTTGCCCTTTGTAATAGGTCAAGCGTCCAATGTGCAGAATTTTCACCCCCGAAGTTTGCCATTGTGCGCTTGCCCATGTTTGCGCGGTGGGACTGGGTTCGGGTAAACGTACGGCATTTAATCCCAAAGGAATCACTTGCGTTTTATGCTGCCACGGGCGCAATGCCGCACTCGACGCTAAATAAGGTTCGGAGCTGGCAATCACCGCTTGGGCGCGTGCGAGCAGGGCTTGTTCTGCGGGACGATAAAATTTATACGCCAAGGACAGCCGATTATCTAAGTTGGAAACCACGTCAGAATGCCAGTGCAGCACCCACGGCAAGCGTCGTGCTTGGGGTGACAAAAACGCGAAAAAGGCAGAAGTATTGGGCAGATGAAAATGTAAAACTTCAGGTTTGAATTGGGCAATAATTTTATTCAGCCAAAACCCAAACTGCGGGCTGACGGGCGCGTATAACAAACGTCCATAACAAGGCGCACGATATAATTGATAAGGCTGAGTGAATTCGGCTTGCACGCTGGAAAAGCTGCGTTTCCATGCAATGTGGTGGTCGTGCACCAAGGCGGCAATCTCATCGCCGACTTGCACTTGCGCGGGAATCAGGTCGGCGAGAAAGCTTTCCATGCCGCCTGCAAAGGGCGGGTAAAATTTACCAATATGAAGAATGCGGGGCATTGAGTGCGTAACTTTTAGCAGTTAAGGGGAAGTGCTGTAATTATAACGGTTTGCGGCGGCTAAACGTGCTAATAAAGTGGTTTTTGGCAACCACATTACAATGTCATCAAAACTACCATTTATATATTCATTAGAAATGTAGTTTGTATCCCCGTCTGTATTTATGCCATTTGGAGCATGATCATTGCCATACGACAGCAATAATACAATGATTTTTGAGGTACCGTCAGGCTCCGCAGATACTAGATTAACATTACCGCTAGCGGTGTCACGAGAAACACTAATATTGTCTGCTGCTTTTAGTGTTGAGGGGATGCCTGCTGTATACGCATTGTCCACCCGATAACGAATCGGAAAGCCCCATGCGTCCGTAACTTTGCCAATCCCTAATTCTGCCCAGGGTAAAAATCCTTCTTGTCCACACAAAGTACTCTGTGAAGTGCCCAAATCATTCACCGCAGGATTGCTGACCACTGCCGCAGGACAGGGTAATTTAGCATTCATCACTGCATAACCAATTAAAGCTTCTTTAATATTTTCCATGGTTTTTTCAGTCTCATCGATGGCGCGAGCATTGAGTTGACCGGTCACGGGAAGAATTAATGTCCCCACCAACAAGCCAATCACCAGCAGTGACATGGCGAGTTCTACCAAGGTGAAACCGCGTGCGGGTTGTTTGAAAGTATTCATCTTTCCCCCTTAGACTGTTAATTTTCTTAAGTATAACGTAAATTTAACCTAAACTTTGCTTGAATTTGGGAACTTACCGCACTGAAAATTAAGGCTTACTTGAGGTTTGGATTAGGAGTTAAACAAGCTTCTGTGAATGCCTGTCGCTTGCTCAATTAATTCTATTGCCAAACCCTGCGCGAATAGATTCTTGGCAATTTCTAAACGCTCTGCTTCTCGTCCGCGTTCTTCACCGAGTTGTAAACCCTTTTCAACACCTGAAGAAAATCCCTCATCTTTTGCTTTTCTGAAAGCATCTTCTTGGGAATATTCATCTTTCATGCGGGCGCGGTCTTGCGGGGTTAAACCGTCGGTTTTGATTAAATTTACCACTTTTAAAACCTCAGTTTTGTGATAACTCGTTTCGTCAACTTGCTCGTCTAAACTGTCTTGAATCAGTTTTAGCCATTCACGGTAAGGTTCGGGCGTGTTTTCAGTGACGTGTTTCGGGGAAAGATATAGCACGCGGTGGTGAATTTTATTCAGTTTTTCATGCGTGAGCAGATTTATTGGGTCAAAATTGATTTCTGCCATCGCACAATCTTCGCGTGTCCCTGAAGTGGAAACGACAATGGTAAATACGGTTAAAGCAGGTTTGTAATTTTTGGACGTATCGACTTGTTCCAAAATTGCAGCACAGTGATAGTGCAAGAAACGCTCGTAATAATCTTCATAGCGGCGGTGCTGAATATCGACAATTACGCGATTTTCCACATCTTCTGCATATAAATCAAAACGTGAATCGACATTGCCAATCGGTGGGTCAAACTTTTTCTCGGTTTGAACTTTGTCTATTTTTAAGTCGATACCGAGAAAATCTTTTGCAAAGGCTTTGAATACTTCAACATCGCAAAAGGCTTTTTTAAAGATGACTTCGTAGCGTAGGGAGGCGACTTTTTGCATGGGCTTTCCTGTGTAGTGCTTGAATTAGGATTTAAACAAACTTCTGTGAATACCCGTCACTTGTTCAATTAATTCAATTGCTAAACCTTGTGCCAACATGTTTTTGGCAATGTCTAATTTCCCTTGCTCGATACCCTTTTCAACACCTCGTGCCTCCGCTTTTCTAAACGCATCTTCTTGGGAATATTCATCTTTCATGCGAGCGCGGTCTTGCGGGGTTAAACCGTCAGTTTTGATTAAATCCACCACTTTTAAAACCTCGGTTTTGTGATAACTCGTTTCATCAACTTGCTCGTCTAAACTGTCTTGTATTAGTTTTAACCATTCGCGATAAGGTTCAGGCGTGCTTTCGGTAACATGTTTCGGGGAAAGATACAGTACACGGTGATGAATTTTATTCAGCTTTTCATGCGTCAGCAGGTCAACTGGGTCAAAGTTGATTTCTGCCATCGCGCAATCTTCGCGTGTTCCAGAAGTAGAAACAACAATGGTAAATACGGTTAGTGCGGGTTTGTAATTCTTAGAAGTATCAACTTGCTCTAAGATTGCAGCGCAGTGATAGTGCAAGAAACGCTCGTAATAATCTTCATAACGACGATGTTGAATATCCACAATGACACGGTTTTCCACATCTTCTGCATATAAATCAAAACGTGAATCGACATTGCCAATCGGCGGATCAAACTTTTTCTCGGTTTGAACTTTGTCTATTTTCAGGTCGATACCGAGAAAATCTTTTGCAAAGGCTTTGAACACTTCAACATCGCAAAAGGCTTTTTTGAAGATGACTTCATAGCGTAGGGAGGCGACTTTTTGCATGGGGTTTCCTGTGGATTAAATTAGGGCGTATTTTCTATTTTCTCACAAATTTTATTGAGCATTTCATCAGAAAAATCATTTCGATAGGTGCGTAAAAAAATTTGTTTTTTTAATTCTACCCCTGTGTAGCCTTGAGCTTGTAAGTTGCTTACCATTAATTGTCTAGCAAAATCAAACATTTCTAAACACATTATCATGCGTTCTTCGCCTGAGCGTTGCATGTAAAGTGCCTGAATTTTGGCTGCCATTTCGGGTGAGGTGTCGTTCATGCTGGTATCTCTTTAAGCAGGTGGTGAATGCTGTTGTGCCCAATAGTGTATGTAGCCCAGTCTAGTTTAGGTACAGATGCAATTAGGTTGGCAATGTCTTTGAATTGCATTTCGGAGCGTGAATCTTTGAGCCAATCTAGTTTAGAGAGTAGTAAATCTTCTGGACTGACTATCCAAAGAGAAAGATTATTAAAAGTAACCTGTTGTCTGCGTAAAAATTCTTGTTGGCGATAGTTGTGATTTTTTCGCACGATACAGTCAATTTTAATCATACTGTCTTGATGCAAGATGTTGAACATACTTTCATGAGCAATGGCAGCGTGTGCCATGTCTTTATCAAAATAGTAAGCATCATCTAGTTGTTGCGCAAGTTTAATGACATTATTATTTTGAATTTCGATGACTAAATCAATATCGCGGGTCATTCGTGGTTGTGCATAATAATGCGACTGAACCGCTGAGCATGTAGGCGATGTTTGCCTGTTCGAGGCATTGGGTGATGTGAGCAAGAACTTGATATTGGGAGTGCATGTTTAAACTCATTGACAAGACAGTCAGAGTTTAGAGACTAGCATAATTGTTCCATGTTGAGGTAGCGCGTATGGAACGTAGCGGAATGCGAGTGAAATAAGGGCGTTTGTCTGAACCACAATTCTCACAATGACCACAAATACATTCTTTTAATTGTGTCAATTAAGGCAATTGTGAGAATTGGGGTTCAGACAAGTGTAGGGTGTATCAGCATCGCGCCATACATCTTGCGATTTGAAAAGTTAGGTTATCGGTTTTTCTTTCTGCTGAAGGAGAAGCAAAATTTTGGCTTGAACCTGAGATAGAATTAGCAGTAAATTATCATTTCTCCAGAAAACAATTGAAAGATTTAGAGCGTCTTATTGAGGAACATTATGATGAACTCGTCAGCAGTTGGAAAAAGCACTTTGGATGTTGAAGTGAGTCATATTTCAGCACATGGCATCTGGTTATTGATAGAGAATCAAGAGCTTTTTATGCCTTATGAAGAATTTCCTTGGTTTCAAGAAGCGAGAGTGAAGGATATATTTGCGGTAGAACAACCCCGACAAGGGCATTTTTATTGGCGTAATTTAGACGTAGATTTGACTATTGAAATGATACAAAATCCTAATCGTTTTCCGTTGAAAAGTCGGATTATTTAGTCATTCGTAGGTTGGGTTGGCACAAGCTAACCCAACGAAAATATCGAGAATAATGGGAATAATCGGGGTTTGTGTTGGGTTGCTAACAGCCACCCAACCTACTAAATAAAATTGTGAGGTAAAAACCTTGAATTCCCTTTATAATAAACCTACTCAATAAGTCTCAATTAATAAATGAAAGACAACTCATGAAATTAACCAGCATAGAAATTAAAAACTTTAGATTATTACATGATGTAAAAATCAAACTCGATGACAACATAACAGCTATTGTGGGTAAAAATAATTCTGGGAAGACTTCGCTAACGGAAATCTTTAGAATTTTCCTCTCAAAAAACAAGCAGTTCGAGTATTCAGATTTTTCGTTAAAATCGAATTTTGAGTTCTGTAAACTTTTTCAAAAATATAAAACAAACAACGATCCCGACAAGAAAGAATTTTTGTGGAATGAACTTAATATGAGTATTCCCAAAATTCAGTTATTTCTAACAGTGCAATATGATGATGCCGACAATTGGGAAAATATTACAAAATTTCTCACCAATCTTGATGACAAGAATGAGTTTGTTGTTTTGTGTGAGTATGCACCGAAATCGACTGAAAAGTTTTTAGTGGAATTGTGTTCCCCTGAGAAGAAAAAATCTTTAGAACTGTTACAAACAAATGAATACTATGAGTGCAAAATCAGACCTTACTCCGAATTCGAGGAAACGAGCAATCTCAGTATTTCTGAGTTGAACGCATTGATAAATAGCAAGTTTATTTATGCACAAAGAGCCGTAGATGACAGTAATTCCCCCACCAACTCAAAAAAACTATCAGACGTATTTCACAAACAATTCAATGATCAGCATGAAAAAGCTAGTTCTGCTGCTAGCGAAGAGCTTATAACCGCTTTGGACACGGCTAATACCGAGATCGAAGAAAAATTAAAAACTTTTTTCCAAACTTTCACTATAAAATTCGGTGAATTTGGTTTTCCGGGACTTGGTAAAGAAGGAGTTATGCTTAAGTCAGAGCTAAAGTCAGATCATTTGTTTAAAGATAATGTAAGATTATTTCATAATATTGATGGTAATCATCTTCCTGAAAAGTATAGTGGGCTTGGTTATAGCAATCTGATCTATATTCTGGCACAACTTATAGCCTTTTATAGTGAAATAGAAAATAAAAATGCCCTGAATTTAATATTTATTGAAGAACCAGAAGCACATATGCATCCGCAAATGCAGATGGTGTTTATTCAAAAAATAAATGATTTTTTAAAGACTATGGGAATAAATTGCCAAATAGTATTTACTACACATTCCTCTCATATATTGAGTAATACTAAATTAGAAAGTATTCGATATTTTATAAAAAATGCTTATGTCTCTTCTGTAAAAGACTTATCTAAACTTAGTGCTGAGCCTTCGCAGAAAGTTTTTTTACAACAGTACTTAACATTGGGACGATGCGATTTATTTTTTGCAGACAAAGCCATTTTAATTGAGGGTGTCGTTGAAAGAATATTATTGCCCGTGTTTATGAAAAAAATAGATCAAGACTTAACTAAACAATATATTACTACAGTTGAAGTAGGTGGAGCACATGCTCACTTATTCAAAAACTTATTGGCATTTTTAGAGCTAAAAGCTTTAATCATTACTGATATTGATTCAGTCCATCCTAAGAGTCGAAAAGCATGTAAAACAGGTGAAAGCGATGCTAAATCATGCAACCAGACTATTGAAAATTTGATGCATGGAGAATCTATCATCCAAGCGTTGCTGAATATTAAGCCTGAGCAGAAAATAATAGAAATTAAGTATGTGCAGAAAATAGAAAACGACAGTATAGAACACGTCAGTCTAGCTTGTCTGGCATATCAAACTAAGGGCGGAAGAAGCTTCGAGGAGGAATTCATTCTTAATAATATTGAGTATATCATTAAATATAACAAGCAACTTCATGGCATTAAACCTGCAGTAAAGAAAAATTTTAACACTCCAGAATTGATCAAAAAGTACGCTTATGAGGTATCCCACAAAATCAAAAAAACGGATTTTGCTTTCGATTTGCTCAATGTGAGTCAAGATGAGTGGAAAGTTCCCACCTATATCGAGGAAGGTTTATTGTGGTTAGCGAAGTAAGTGAAGTCGAACAAAAAATATTTGAGTGCATTGATGGAAAAAAGCACTTTGTTTTAGATGCTGGTGCAGGCAGTGGAAAAACATTGACTTTAATTAAGACGCTTAATTATGTGATAAAGCATCATGGTTCGTGTCTGCTAAAAAATAATCAAAAAATTGTTTGCATTACTTATACAAATGTGGCTAAAGACGAGATTATTAAAAGAACGGAGCATAATAATTTAATTGTTGTGAGTACAATTCACGATTTCTTGTGGGACAGTATTAAACAGTTTCAAACTGAACTGAGAAAAATACTGTTAGTATGGATCAATGAAAAATTGGTCTCAACGATAGAAAAAGCTAAAAAGCCGAAGACGACAAGCAAAAAGTATAAACAATACGTTGAAGATATAGAGAAATATCAAGCAGATATTGAATCAATATCATCTAATAAACCACAGATTACCTATAAAAGTCATCCAAACTATTCCAAAGGGATATTCACTCATGATGATTTGATTGTCATTGCGAACAAGATGTTTTTGTCTCATAAGAAATTATGTCGTCTAAGCACGATGTTATACCCTTTTATCTTTGTCGATGAATATCAAGATACACAAAAAGAAACTATTGATATTCTTTTGAACCAATTGAACTCAGAAAGTGGCTTTGTAGTTGGTTTTTTTGGTGATAAATGGCAACAGATTTATGATGGAGGTATTGGAGAAATACCAATCGAGCATAATTTAATTCGTATTGAAAAAACGGAAAACTACAGATCATCCCCGCAAGTAATTACTCTGCTTAACAACATTAGAACAGATATAAAACAAGTTGCAATGAATTCCAGTGCCGTGGATAGTAGTGTCACGTTTCATTTCTACCCAACTGAAACATTTAATGTGCAAAAACTTATAGTAGATACACTTCTGGAAAAGTGGAATGTGCAACAAGACAAAATCAATAAACTTTATTTAACACATCGTATGATTGCCAGAGAAAATGAATGTAGTGACATATACGATGCGCATAATGAATATGGTAACGATTCCCTTACAGACAATAAAAACAATAGAGGCTGGTCACCTTACACAGACTTTCTTTTTGATATACGAGAACTATTTCAGCTTTACCTGGACAATAGAATTCAAGACTTTCTAAGTAAGATAAGTTATGAAATAACATCTATTGACTCAAAAAAACGCCTACGGTCTATAATGGATGAAGCTCTAGAAATAAAGCTTCATGGCAATATAAAAGATATTATCGATTTTTTCACGGAAAAAAACTTGCTTATCCCCTCAGAAAAAATGACTAATTTTGATTTAGAAAAACCTGAGAAGAAAAAATTTTACGATAAATTAATGCCTATTAAGTATTCTCAATTCGAGAAATATCATGAAATATATCAAAATACTTTTAGTACACAACATGGTACCAAAGGCGATGAATTTGATAATGTTTTAATTATCATTGATGATAGATCTTGGAAGAACTATAACTTTAATCAGTATTTTTCTGGAGAGAAGTCTACAGAAGCGTGTTATATTAGAACAAGAAATCTCTTTTATGTTATTTGTTCCCGTGCAAAAAAGAACCTTGCGGTATTGTGTGTTTCACCATTATCAGACCCTGCACAAAATACGCTCAAACAATGGTTCGGTGAAGGTAATTACTATATCGAATAATACTCGGTTTACATGAGTAAATTAGCTTCGTAGACTTAATAAGAAGATATAAGTCCATACTCAATCCGCCTTCACCCTGCACGTTATACAATCCCCGCCTTTCCCTGTATAATCAAACTGTTTAATACTCTCTGTGCTACATTGCAACAGACCCTCATTCACAACCCATTGTTTATCAATTAAACATTATTCACCCTAGCAAACGATTGAGAGAATGCGCTTAAGCAAAATCAAACTCGCAGGCTTCAAATCCTTCGTTGATCCCACGAGCATATCTTTTCCCAGCAATCGCGTCGGCATTGTCGGGCCAAACGGCTGCGGCAAATCTAACGTGATTGATGCTGTGCGTTGGGTCATGGGCGAAAGCTCCGCAAAACATCTGCGTGGCGGCGCAATGACCGATGTCATTTTCAACGGTTCAACGACCCGCAAACCCGTAGAACAAGCTGCCATCGAGTTAGTGTTTGAGCAAGTCAATCTCCCACAATATCCCCCGAATTCCGAAATTTCCGTGAAACGCCAAATCGGGCGCGACGCACAATCAGACTATTTTTTAAACGGGGTGCGCTGTCGGCGCAAAGATATTACTGATTTATTTTTAGGCACAGGGCTAGGGCCGCGTAGTTATGCGATTATTGAACAAGGCATGATTTCACGGCTGATTGAAGCCAAACCTGATGAATTACGCATTTTTTTAGAAGAAGCAGCGGGAATTTCTAAATACAAAGAAAGACGTAAAGAAACCGAATTACGCATGAAACAAACCCGCGATAATTTGGCACGTCTTGACGAAGTGCGCAATGAACTGGGGCGGCAACTCGATAAATTACAAAAACAAGCTAAAGATGCAGAACGTCAACAACGCTTAAAACAAGAAGAAGCTTTATTAAAAGCGCAATTAGCTGCCTTACGCTGGAATAGTTTAGATTTAGCCGTACAAGAACAACAATTTCAAATTGATGAACAAGCCGCTTTATTAGAAAATGATTTATTAAGCCTGCATAATTTAAGCGACACCCACAAACAACAACGCGAAGCCCACACCGCTGCCCAACATCATTTCAATGAGTTACAAGCGCGGACGTATGGCGTAGAAGGCGAAATTACGCGGCTTGAGCAAAGCATTGAACACACGCAGGAACGTCAAGAGCAATTGCAATGGGATTTAGAGCAGCTCGAAACCACTTTGCAAGAAACCCAGCGACAAATTGACAGCGACGAAGCGCAATTAGAAGCCTTAACTGTAGAAAGCAATGAAGCCGAAGAAGCCTTAGAAGAGGCGCAACAACACGAATTTGCAGCCAAAGAAACTTTATTTTCAACCGAAGATCAATTACATACCTGGCAACGCGACTGGGAAGCTTTCAATCAGCGCATTGCTGAACCCACGCAACGGGTGCAAGTCGAGCGCACGCGACTGCAAAATTTAGAACAACGCCTGCACGAAGCCCAAAAACGTTTATTACGTTTGGGACAAGAAGCCCAAGAATTAATTCCTTATGAATTAGAAAAATTAGTCACTGGATTAAAAACTGAATTTTCTGAGCTAGAAATCAATTTATCTGAAGCCGAGCACACTTTAAACACCCATCAAACCGCCGTGCTGCAATTGCGCGATGTCACCCAAACGCTTGCCGCCCGCCTGCATGAAAGTCAATCGCAATCCCATCAATTAACGGGACGACTGGCTTCGCTAGAAGCTTTACAAGAAGCGGCTCTCGGCAAAAGCAATGCCGATTTAAGCGCGTGGTTACACGTCAATCAATTGCGTGATTTGCCACGTTTAGCTGAAACTTTGCAAGTGGAAAAAGGCTGGGAACGCGCAGTTGAAATTGTGCTGGGGAATCGTTTAGAAAGTTTATGTGTCGGAAATTTAGACAATTTAGCCTCAGCCCTTGAAAAATTGCCCAATGGCAAATTATATTTTTTAGAAACCCACGCCGTACAGCCCGCAAGTTTATTAAAACAAGCGAGTTTATTGGACAAAATCCAATGTTCTTGGGATATTAGCAGTTTATTGGCGGGCGTGTTGATTGCAGAAAATTTGCAACAAGCCTATAGCCTACGTGCTGAGTTGGCAGCGCATGAATCAATTATCACCCCGCAAGGCATTTGGTTGGGGAAAAATTGGTTGTGCAGCCAGCAAGGACATGACGAAATGGCGGGCGTGTTGGCGCGTGAGCAAGAATTGCAGGCAGTCACGGCAAAACTCGCGGCTTTGGATAAAGCGGTGTTCAGTTTGACCGCAGAATTGGCGCAACAACGCGAAACTTTGCACGAACACGAGCAACAACGCGATCAAGCGCAGCGCAACGTTAATGAATTAAAAGAACAAAGTTCACAAACGCAGGCACAATTAACCGCTAAACAAGCGCGTTTAGAGCATGTGCGCCACCAATTGGCGCGGGTGACGGAAGAACAAGCGGAATTGCAGGCGCAAGTCGGCGAAGACACTGAAAATTTAGAAAGTACGCAGGAAAGTTTCGATTCGGCTTTAGCCTTGATGAATCAGTTGGCAGACGAGCGCGAAGAGCTGGGGCGACAACGTGAATATGTGCAAACCGCTGTTGAACAGGCGCGTCATGCCCAACAGTCGGCGCAGGAAACACGGCATCGAATTGAAGTGCGTTTGGAAGCCTCGCGCACTGATTATGCACGCTTGCAACAGGGTTTAGAACGTTTCACCACGCGCCTTGACCAATTGACCGAACAGCGTTATGAATTGCAGCAAAATCTGGAAAAACAGTGCGATCCGCTGGAGCGTTTGCAAACCGAATTGCAGGAATATCAGCAACAAGCGCGTGAATTAGAAGAAGATGTTTCGCAGGCGAAATTGACGGTGCAACATTTGGACAGCGCATTGAATCAATATGAAGCGCAACGCCATGAATTGGAACAACGCAGCCAGACTTTACGCGACAGTTTAGAAGCGGCACGCATGAATAGCCAAACGGATAAAGTGCGGCGGCAAACTTTAGAAGAGCAGTTGGCAGAATTAGAACTCACGCCCTTGGCTTTGTTAGCAGAACTGCCTGAATATGCGGATGAAGCGAGCTGGCTTTCACAGATTGAAGCGGTGGAACGTAAATTAGAGCGGCTGGGTTCGGTGAATATGGCGGCGTTGCAAGAATGTGAAGAGCAAATGCAGCGTAAACAATATTTAGACGACCAAGCCGAAGATTTAAATAATGCTTTGAATTTATTGGAAAATGCAATTCGTACCATTGACCGCGAAACTCGGACGCGTTTTCAGCAAACTGTGGACACGGTTAATCAGAATTTACAAGAGATGTTCCCGCGTTTATTTGGCGGCGGTCAGGCATATTTGCAATTGACCGAGGAAGATATTTTAAAAGCAGGGGTGACGATTATGGCGCGTCCGCCCGGCAAGCGTAACAGCACGATTCATTTATTATCGGGTGGCGAAAAAACCTTGACCGCAATCGCCTTGGTGTTTGCGATTTTTCAACTCAATCCCGCGCCGTTTTGTATGCTGGATGAAGTGGACGCGCCCTTAGATGATGTCAACGTGGGCAGATTTTGCACTTTGGTGAAAGCGATGTCGGAACGTTTACAATTCATTTTTATTTCACACAATAAAATTACCATGGAAGTGGCGGAACAACTGATCGGGGTCACCATGCAAGAAGCGGGAGTTTCGCGTCCTGTGGCGGTTGATCTGGAAAAAGCAGTGGATATGGTGGCAGCATGATGGATGTGAATGAAGTGCTCAATTGGATGCAGCAGCACGGGTTTTGGTTAAGTGTTGGGGCGGGCGCGTTCTTATTTTTATTATTAATTATTTTAATCTTGCGGCGGCGTAAACAGGCGGCAGTGCAAGAAGATGATTTATATGGGGATCGTTATTTTGATGAAACCCCCGAAGAAAATGCGTTTCAGGGTAAACCTAAAAAAGAATCACGCCGTGTTGAACGCGAAGCCGCGCCTGCGCCACCGCGTAAGCGTCAGCCCAGCGAAGAACAGCCGTTAATTCTGGTGTTATTTGTCACTGCAAAACAGCCCACGGGTTTTACAGGCAGTGATATTTTTTCCGTGTTGGAAGAATTGGGCTGTGAGTACGGCAAACATCAGATTTTCCATCATTTTGGCGTGGGCGAGCCTAAGGCAAAACAAGCGGTATTCAGCATTGCGGATATGTTAGAACCCGGTGTGTTTGACCCTGATAATAAAGAAAATTTTGTCACCGAAGGCTTGGCGATATTCATGCAATTGCCGGGGGTGTTTGGGGGGCGGGTTGCGTTTGAATTGATGTTGAACACCACGCAACGCATGGCAGAAATGCTTGAAGGGCAAGTATGCGATGAACGCCGTAAGCCTTTAGAACCTGCGATGATTGAGGTGTTGCGGGAAAGAATTGCGAAGTTTGAACAGCGGGAATAAGTATTTAAAAATACTAAGCTTCTCATTTCAGATTGAAAAGAGCTGATAGATTTTAGAAACCTGTCAGCTCTTTTTTTTAAGGCTGCTTCTCTGGAGTTTTGGCAGGTAAACTTTTGAGCAATTCACGCACGGGTTCTGCGGTGGGGTCTAAGCTCAGTGCTTTTTCCAAAGCGTCACGGGCTTCGTCAAACTTGCCTTGTCGTTGATAAATCAGTCCCACGTTGTAATACAGCACTTCTTTCGACACGCTCAGTGGCACATCATAAACAATTAAGTTTTGGTATAACTCTAGTGCTGTTTGTAATTGCCCGATTTTAACGTAGCACTGCGCTAAATTGTAATGAACAGCACTGTATTGATTAGGTCGTAAACCTGGGGATTTTTGAAGCACTTCTATCGCTTTTTGATATTCGCCCATTCTGAAATAAGCATTGCCCACATTCAACCAGATAGCGGGCATATCTGCTGCAAATGTCAGCACATAACCCCAAAATCCTAAATCATTTTTCCACACTTTGCTTTGTTGCACTGTGGCATAGCTCAAGCCCAGCGTGATTAATAACACGCCTATTCCTGTCGCAACACGCCGAATCCATCGTGGATGAAACAGTCCATAGCTAAATCCCGTGGCAACAATCAAATAAAACGGCAAGGTACTGATGTAAGCATAACGGTCAGCAGCGGCTTGTGAACCCACTTGAATTAAACCCAAAACAGGGAGCAAGCTGACGAGGTAAAATAACCAACAAATCAACCACGCGAACTGGCGTTTGTACCATGCGTAGATTGCCAAAGCACTTAATAAAATCACCGCTGCGACTGCCATAAATGCCAAAGGATTTTCAACGATATGTCTATCCAAAGGATATAAGGGCGAGAGTCCAATCGGCAGCAAAAATTTGGATAAATATAAAATGATGCTGTCAAAAGCATTGAGTACGCGCCCCGCAATGCTTACCTTCTCGAGTGAAACAATCGCGCTTGCTTGATGTTGCGCCAACATCGTGAGCCACACATCTAATAAACTGCCCAAGAAAAATGGAATTTTCTCAATGCCTAGCTTTAGTAGAGATTCTTGGCGCGGGCTGGCTGTCCAAAACGTGCGCCGCAAAGGATAAATATCCAATAGCAACAAAACTACAGGTAAAGTCACTGCCATCGGTTTTGACATCAAAGCAAGGCAAAAGCACAATAAACTCAGAAAATAATCACGACGCAACCGTGTTTGTGCGTAATTCAAGTAAGTACTAATTGTGAGCAAACTGAAAAATAAAGAAAGGACATCTTTGCGCTCTGCAATCCACACCACAGATTCTACATGTTGGGGATGAATCCCAAACCATAGCGCGGCAAGGGCTGCAATCCATAAATTTCTGTTTTCTGTAGAAATCGTGGAATTATGTAATTTCAGCAGTTTTAGGGCTAATAAGAAAAACAGCACGGTATTTGCACTGTGCCACAATGAATTAGTGAGATGAAAACCCCAAGGATTTAAGCCATAAATCGCATAATCGATAGAGTAAGAAAACCAAGTCAGCGGATGCCAGTTTGCAACTTGAAGACTGGTCAACATTTGCCAAAGATTTTCCCATGCTAATGAACGAATCATTTTGGTTTCTATGACATATAAGTGAGTGTCCCAGGTCAAAAACTCAGAATTTAGGCTGGGATAATACACGCCAAAACTGATAATAAATAACAGTCCACTGAGTAATAGCAGAGTACGGTTTGAAAAAGCTAAGAGCACGATGTAACCTTTATGAAAAGTGGTTGTTTAGCTATTTTTAAGTGAAAATATTCAAAATTAGAGCGTAGCCGCAGGTATTTTTTGCAGTGCAATCCGTGCTGCCTCTAGTTTTGGATTCAGGTTTAAGGCTTGTTGCAAGGCTTGGCGTGCTTCAGGGTAATGCCCTGCCTTTAAATGCGTGACTCCTAACAGATAATGAAGTTTATCAGGAGTCACTCCGATAGCTATTTTGTAGGTAATCAGGTCGTTGAAAATACCAATGGCATTCTCGAAATCTCCTATTTGTGCGTAAGCAAGCGCAAGATCATAGTGAATCATGCCATCGTTGCTATAAAGCAGAGCCTGTTTGTAATGTTCAACCGCAGCTGCGTAGTGTCCACGTTCATAATACGCAGAGGCAAGATTGGTCTGTGTCACAGAAAAGTTGGGCGCGTAGCTGGCAACATAAGACCATAAAATCAAATCGTTTTCCCATATTTTACTTTGTTGCACAGTAATTGTCCCAAAACCCACGCTAATTAATAGAATACTCAGCGCAGCCAATGTGCGTTGCAGGCGGTTGGTATGCCATAACCATTGAATACATCCTGCCGCCAACACCAAGTAAAAAGGCAGTGTTGGAAAATAGGCGTAGCGGTCTGCGGAAGCTTGTGCACCGACTTGAATAATGCCTAAAACGGGTAGCAGGCTAATCACATAAAATAGCAACATAATCGCCCAAACAAAGTGATGTTTACGCCACGCATAAAAGGCACTACCAGCAATCATGAGCACTGCGGGAAAGGCAAACAAGGCTAGGGGATTATTGAGTAAATTCGCATCGAAAGGATATAAGGGTGATAAAGTCAGCGGTAATATAAATTTGGATAGATAAGTAATCAAACTGTTGAAAGCATTTATCAAACGCGCTATGAAACTAATTTGTGCAATATCTACAATGGCTTGCTGTTGTGCGAGTAGGGTTAGCCCTGCATCGAATGCACTGCCTAAGAAAAATGGGATTTTTTCTATGAGAATTTTTAATAAATATTCTGGCTGAAGGCTTGCTGTGAAACGGGTTCGGTTGACTGGATAAATATCTAGTAAGAGTAAAATGATAGGTAAAGTGACTGCCATCGGTTTTGCCATTAAAGCTAAGCAAAACCATAAGAAACTGAGTAAATAATGTTTGAGGCGGCGGCTTTGGGCGTACTGTAAATAGCTGATTAAGGTTAATAAACTAAAAAACAAGGATAATACGTCTTTGCGTTCTGCAATCCAGACCACGGATTCTACGTGTTGGGGGTGAATGCCAAACCACAATGCGGCGAGGGCGGCAATCCAAAATTGGCGTTTATTTTCTTCGTGGCTGGGGGCGAGTGGGGATTTGGCGGCGCGGTGTAATTTCAGTAACTGTAGGGAAAATAAGAAAAATAAGACGCTGTTCGCGCTGTGCCATAGTAAGTTGGTGAGGTGAAAACCCCAAGGATTTAAGCCGTAAAGTGCGTAATCAACGGCATACGATAGCCAAGTGAGCGGATGCCAATTGCTCATATATAAGCTGGTGAGCATTTGCCAAAGATTTTCCCATGCGAGCGAGCGAATCATGGGTGAGTCGATGACGTAGAGGCGGGTGTCCCAGGTAAGAAATTCGTGGTTTAGGGTGGGATAATAAATGGCGAAGCTGATGGCGAATAGGGCTAGGCTGGTGAGAATGAGGCTTGTTCTGGGGGAAATCGACATAGCGGGCAGTGTCATCGACGAAAACAGGATGGCTGCATTTTAATGAAAATGGACTTAAGTTGATAGCTGTGTGCCCGCTTGGTGCAAATGGGAATAGTTGGGCAAGCGTGCGATTAATGTTGATTAATCAGGTTTACAGCGTTCTAATTCTTCTAAAAAACGTTTGCGTTCGGCACAGGTTAAGCGGAAGTTTTCTAGTTTTATCTCGTTCCCAAACTTTGTTTGGGAACGAGATAAATTATGGCAATTGTGTTAATTATGTGAATTGCGGTTCAGACACTCGGCAATTCCCCCAATCCCTTCAAAATACGCAATGAATTGGCAGGCGAGGCGTTGCTGTTCTGGATTTAAACGCAGAATAGCGGGTTCTGTGTCGCTAAAATTCCAATCGATTTTAACGCTTTTGTCTAATTCTGAGATTGCTGTATAAATAGCAGCAGGAGAGGTTTCGGGTTCTGCTAGCCATGCTAAAAAAGGAAGAATTACATAAAGATAATTTTTATTGTCTATCAGAGTAGATGTGCTGGCGATGCGCTGTAAACAACGGGTTTTGTCATTTTGCACTAACGCTAATTTGGTATCATTGGTTAAAGCAGGAATATATTGATGATTAATTTCTAAAGCCTTAGCAAAAGATTCTTGTGCTTTTGTGAAATATCTCTGTTTCCAATAAACATACCCCAACCCATACCAAGTTTGTTCATGATTAGGCTTGATTTCGATTTGCTTGTTGAAAGCATTGACCGCTTCTTCTAGTTTACCTTGTTGATATAGAACCGATTTGAAGTCTTGTGTAAGATGTAAAAGATGAGGGATAGAGAATCAAAGCGAGATAAATCGCATCCTGTTCGATGCCATGCCTTATCAACTCAAAAATGGCTGCAACTGGGCAGAGCTCCCCAAAGACTTCCCACCGTATTCAACAGTCTATTTTTCAAAGCAAGGGCTTTTGTTTTTACAAAGCCACCCATGGTATTAAAAGACACTTAGCGGTGGATAGTTTAGGCTTTCCCTTGTTCACGCACTGTACAAAAGCCAATATTAGTGATGACGTAGGTTTGATTGAGATGTTCAAGCAGCTTCAGGGACAAACCCCGAGAGAGCGGAAAGACTACAATCTTGTTGGATAAGGGCTATCATCCAGAACGTATTCGGAAGGAATTAGAGAAGTTTTACCCTGAAATCAGGGATAAACTCCAATTTGAGCTATCAGCTAAACCCTGTAAAACAGGTTTTGTACCCGTAAAGGCAATGTGGGTAGTCGAACGTTCCAATGCTTGGGTAGAGAGATGTAAGTCGTTAGTTAAGAACTTTGAGCGCAGTCTTGAGAACTGCTAATACCAAACTGTGCTTTATCAGGCTTATCATTAAACAACTCGCTTCTCTTTAATGATTCCAAATCGGTCCTATAGAACTTTTTCAAATCAGAATTCATTCAATGCTCCTTTGGCAATCATGCTTTAGAAAACCTGACCCTATTGAATATCTATAATTTGTTTAAGTGTATCGTAAATGAAAAAGCCCTGCCAATGTCATCAATCTAACGTTCCTAAAAATCAAACCCCATAAAAAAGACCCAGCGGGTTTTCAAAACCTGCTGGGTCTAAATACATCAAATCTTAACTTAATTAATCAGGTTGGCTCAACAACTGTTGTTGGCTGCCGTCTGGATAAGTCAACATGTAGGTAATGTGGTTGCCCTGATTCTTCAGGTATTTCACTTCCAGCTTACCACTGCTCGAAGGCGTTCCCTTGGTAATGTGATAATCCAAAGCCCCACGGTATTTTCTACCGTCAACGAAGAATCTCATTTGCCAAGCATTATCCATTTCAATGCCTAATTCCTTGACCACACTGACCACGATTTCAGGTTGTGCAGGCGCAGGATAGTAGAATTGACGGCGGAGTTTGCCATCATCATCGGTAAATAAGTGATAAGCAACGGTAATTCCTTGGACATGGGTAGAAGGCATGAAATAAACCCCAGTGGTTTTAGGATTGCCATACTCATCTTTCACCGCTGTGGTCGTGACTTCTTGGGTTGCAATATCAGGTTGTGCACTGAACCAATCTTCACTATTCACGCTCACTGAAATCCGCAAATTCCCTTTAACTTGCACAGAGAAATTGGGCACACCCACTTTAGTTAAACCCACTTGTAAAGAAACAGGGTCTTGAGCGGTAGGTTGTCCTGTCACCGTAATACCGTCAGGCGTGGTCAAGGTCACAGTAGTCGGATCGACCATTTGTACATCGCTATTCGCGGCAGCCGTGTCTACATTCACAGTGACGGGTTGCACTGCAAAACGAATTGTTCCAATCATCACCTGAATATAACTGAACACTTTATGTTGTACCAAAGTCCACGCATTTTGCTTAAACGAGACTAAACTGTTCAATCCAGCAAGAATACTTGAACCTGTTTGCAACACATTCGCACTTAAATCAATGCGTTTCGAGGTGCTTGGTAAGTTAGTGCACTTGCTGCCGCAATCGCTAGGAATTGATAAGAGCGGTAAGAGGTCAGCTAGGTCTAAAGTCTTCGCAATCTGATTCAAACTGCTGAAACGCACGCCTCTGCCATAAGTCACTTTCTTAGGTAAGATGACCTTTTGCGTGATAACTACGTTAATCAGCGTAGAGTCTTCAGCTACTTCAACGCCTTCATCCAATACCGCTGGTGCTTGAGCATTCCCCGTAATCGTGCCTTGCAATTTCACATTGGTGACCACGGAAATATTTTGGGTAAAGGTCACGTTAATCAAGGTTACAGTCTTGGTTTTCGGTAAAGTGACGTTATTGCCCAAAATCACATTCGACAATTCCGTGTTTTCGGCAATTTCCACATTTTCTAAGACCGCAGGTTTTGCCGCATCGCCTTGAACTTTACCTTTAACCTTGCCGCCTTTAACTTGGCTATTCGCAGTTAAAATAATATCTTGTAAAGTCCCGCCGCTGGTATTGTTAATTAAGCCTGACAAAGTACCGCCTGTTAAAGACGTTCCTGTAAATTCAAAGTTGATTAAAATGCCATAATTGACAATGATCCCTGCCACAATCCCACCTTGCAAAGTCGCATTGGGTTGTACTGTCGCATTCGCCACCGTGCCATTATTCACTACCGTTCCCCCAATGCTGACATTATTGCTAATCGAGCCTGTGGTAATGGTGATATTAATAATCGTGCCGCCAGAATCACTGCCGCCGCCTGTGGCAGATGAACCCGTCAAAATCAATGTTGCAGCAACGGCTTCGCTGTCAGCCAGTTTAGCGGTGACTTTATAAACGCTAGATGCGGTGGAAGAAAGTCGTGTAACGACCTGTCCTTCTGCATTGGTGGTCGCACTGGTTGGGGATAAGCTGGCTTGCGTACCCGCAGTGCTGCTGTTGCCATAAACGTCACCCACGCTAAAGTTAATGAGTTTCCCTGAGCTGGGATTGCCCATCGCATCTTTCACGGTAAATACGATGTCTTGAGAGGTTTCACCCACGCGAATCGTTTGATTAATGCCTTTGGTTGCAGCGAGGCTATATTCAGCAAAAACGATGCGACGAATACGATTATTATTCGTATCAGTTACATATAAATTGCCTTTATTGTCCACCACAATATTGCGGGGTTTCTTCAAGGTGGCTGCACTGGCGTTATCATCATCACCTGCATCACCTTCGCTTCCCGTCCCTGCCACGGTGCTCACTTTGCCTGAAGTATCGACTTTACGAATGCGATTATTATCGGTGTCTGCAATATAGATATTGCCTTGCGCGTCAACTGTCACACCGACAGGATGTCTTAAAGGGGCAGAAGCGGCGGACACGTTTTCACTGGCAGAACCTTCCATGCCATTGCCTGCAATAATGCTGGTTTTCCCTGTGGTATCAATTTTACGCACCACATTATTATTGGTGTCTGCAACAAAAACATTACCGCTGGCATCTACTGCAATTCCTTGGGGACTGTTGAGTAAAGATGTGCTGGTTGTCGAAGGCGTTCCCAATGCATCTTTTAACACCAGCGGACTCATGGCTCCGCTTGCATTGCTCAGAATACGATTGTTTCCTGTGTCAGCAATATAAACACTGCCTGTTGGGGTGACTGCAAGTGCGCCAGGTAATTTGACTTGGTCAGACACAACACTCATCACGCCTGCGTTGCTGAATTTAAGCACGCGGTTATTGTCTGTATCTGCCACATAAATATTATCTTGTGCGTCTATGGCAAGCCCTAAGGGACTTTTCAATTTGGCATTTTCGCCGATGACGGTGCTAATCGCGCCCACCGTTAAACCTGAGGGCACGCAGTTAGTCGTTGCGGTGTTATAGCAAGTCATGGTTGGATAAACAGGGCGTAATTCGACTTTGCGAACCCGATTGTTCATCGTGTCTACAAAATACAAATTGCCTTTGCTGTCTAAGGCAAGTCCGCTGGGTTTATTGAGCATTGCGTTGGCGGCATTGCTGCTGTCGCTTAGCCCCACGCCGCCATTGCCTGCAACATTCTTAATAATCCAAGCGGCTTGTGCAGAATGGGAAAGCATCCCCACGCACACGGCAAATAGCCAGCCTAGGGCTGGGCTACGCAGTGGCGGTTTCCGCTTATTGAATAAAGTAAATGACATTTCTATTTCCTCGTGAGTTCGTCACACCGTGACATAAACACCTTTAACTATATAAGCTCTCATGGAAAACTGCCATGAAAGTTAGCCATGCTGTTTTTTAAGACTGACTAACGGGAAATAGTTCTTCTTTTAGGGGGTGGGGGCTTCTGTAAAGTTACACATATCTGAATCACAATTCACTTAATTTACACAATTAGGGGTTACACAGTTGAAATCATAATGCTTTTATATTTTAATTCTATTAAAATAGTTGCAGATTTAACTTTCATAGATGTCCCTATTGGTTAGTGAATTTTCTGTCATATCAAATGTATTAATTCCTGAGATTATTTTATGGGATTAGGTAGAATCGCTTCTAATGGAAGGCGAAATGAAAAAAGCGGCTTGATTTCTCAGCCGCTTTTTTATTTTTTGTAGTCCTTTGGGTTATGTATTAGATTTATTGGGATATGCCTCACATGAAAAGGCATTCCAGAAGAGTGGTGTTCGTGCACAGAATCGAAAATCAATGGATTGTCTTTGGAACGTTCAAGGATTTCTAATGGCGGTTTGTCAGGATGTTGTTCACACCACAGTTCAAATAAGTCTGCTTCCCATTTCTCCATTACGACACGGACATTATTGTCAGCAGTGGTAAAGAAAATATAAATCAATAAGGCTCCTCGATCAGCATTCTCAGGTTTTCCAGATTGATAACGTTGAGATAGCTGTTGAAATCCTTGGAATAGTTTTTCATATTGACTGCCTATACAAAATCTCTTACATTCGCCAACCCAACGCCAATTTGTATTAGGGTAGGTTATTAGTAAGTCGACACTTCCACCACAATTAGTCCCATGAGCAATCTCGTTTCCCATAATGCTTAAGTAATTCTTGAGCTCAATCGTTAACCTATCTTCACTATCTTTTTGTCTGCGATTTACGTCATCTTCCATTAGCCCGATACACTTATTTATATCTCGATAGATAGCAGCAACAAATCTTTCATACGAAAGATGAGGGGCAATTACCCGTTGATTCAAATTTTCAAATCCAGGAATCTCTGTAGACAGGTTTTCAATGTTGGCGATACTGAAAGGGGAAGAACTAGTGCTCATTAATGACTTTCTCAACTGTGGAACCAGGCTTAAAGTACATGAGAACCCTATTCTTATAGTCTTGAATCAACTCTCCTGTCTCAGGATGAACCAATGTCCCATGAGTTAGTGCATCATCAACATCAGCATAACTTAAAGGGTAGTAGTCATCGTCACCATCAAAAAATTCGTAATGGGCTGATAATACTTGTTGAGCTCCACACAAGTATTGAATTGCACGTAGAAAATCAACATCCGAACGATATTCACCAATGGCGACTTGGATACTACCAGGTGTTAAATGCTTCAACTGGTTTAAAGGTCGTGACAGCAGATAATCGAAAATTTTTTCACATATAGCAAACTGAGGTGACGAATCGCCCCAGTCTTCTGCAAAGTGTGAAATTATTTGATTCTTAAGTTGCTGGTTCATTTTGCTCTAAAAAGCCTGTTAGTTTTTTGACGACCAATTCATAATCCATCAAATCTGCACAATGCGAAATGACTGCGTCATATAGGTTAGCTGGACCACGGCTTAACATTATTGAATTTCCTGGTAATAATAACTCAGGTTGTGTTGTCATCAATGAATGTTTTTGATATTCCCATGTTACAGCTATTCTATATGCAGTAATGTGACCATTTACTGCTTGGTTACCACCTTTGTGATAAGTGTCACTTCTGAGGCATTCATGCTTGCGTCGCATTTTTTCATGCCTAATTGTGCCACTTTCCGTAGTGAAAGCTAACTCGCAAACACGTCCTTCATCAGAACGGTACAATTTATTAATAGCAGGAAATAAATTAACGGCAGTACCTAAATCAAAATTAGAACCTATTAATTGACTGAGCAAATTTTCAAAGATTTTTCGTAGTTGTTGAAAACCGTATTCACGTTCACCCAACGATATGCTGTCGCCAATATCTAGGCGTAACTCAATAAAACCATTCACAGTATCTAAAACAATAACATCAAAAAACTGTCTGTCATGCCGTTGAATACCTATTACATCATTATATTTTCCTAAAATTGTTTGGAAATATTCGGGGTCTTCAAACGATTCTCGAGTAATATGTGTCCTCTCAGAAATAGTCCTCTTAGAGCAAAAGACAAGATGGATTCTACCATTGTATTCCGTAACATCAACAAGATGAACACCATCCCTTACCTCTCTCAAGTCACGTTCTTCTAACGAAAAAGGGTAAGCTTTTTTGAACAGAGATACAGGAATATTATAATAATAAAAGCCTGATGATAATTCTCGTATCTGAGCACTGTCCATCCTAAAAAAACGAACCGTCTTTTCTCCCGCAAGCAAGTGTTCTTTATAGATAGGAAACAATTGTTCAGCTAATTCACTTTCTTTATCAGAAATACCACTCACGAGCGACTTCAATTTTGAAGCGGTCTCATCCCATCCCCGTCCGCTGTCAATATTAAGGTGAGTAAGTAATGGTTTTAATACACTCCAAGGAACTCGACGCAATCCAAACAAAATGCTATCTAAGGACATCTATTTTTATTTTCCATGTTTAAATCAATCTATTTGTTAATAACGCAAGGTATTTTATTAACATGATATGTTATTAGACCTTACATGTTGAAAGTTTAGCATCTTGGTGGTCATATATAAACTATGTTGCGTACCTTATCGCTTTTTTATTGGGTGTGAATTTCCTAGCTGGTCGGGGTTTGTAACCCCGACTGGAACATTTGAGAACCTCAGAACAAGCTGAAACGTTACGGTGCAGGTTACAAACCTGCACCAGCTAATGTGGTTTTTGTCTGAACCACAATTCACACAATTTACATAATTACCGCAATTAAACACACACAACAATAATTATCTTTTAATTGTGTGAATTGTGAAAATTGTGGTTCAGACATTTTCACAACCCCGACTGGAACATTTAAGAATGTCAGAATAAGCTGAAACCTTATAGTGCAGGTTACAAACCTGCATCAGCTTCTGGGGATTCACTGCCATTAAGTTAAGCTTTAACTTGTTGTATTCTCAAGTTTCTCGTTTTTCTCCCCTTTGGAAAAGGGGGCAGGGGGGATTTAAAAATCCCAACAGTTGTGGCGATCTTAAATCCCCCTCATTGTTAAAAAAATGAGTTAAAACACACCTGACTTTAAGTCATTATGATACAAATACTTTCTCTAAGTGCTTAGACTGGCTAATCAGACTCGCCAGGCTTTCAACCCCTGCACGCATTTTCATTATTCCCTAAGTTAGAAAATCACATCTGAGCTATGATATATTTCATTAACTATTACAATTCATCAATCCTTGTTCAGTATTGCCTTGATTTTCAAGGGAGTTTAATCTTCTACCTTCGGAGCTAAACGCATTCCCAACGCCGCACCAATCCCTGCCAAAGAAATGATTAAGGCATTACCCCAACGTACAAACGGCGTGCTGCCTTCAAAAGCTTGCGCGGTGCTGCGTAAACTGTAAATTTCAAATTGGGGAGCTTGTGCAGTAATTTTCCCTTTGGGGTTAATAATTGCAGTAAATCCCGTATTCGTTGCTCGCAATAAATAACGCCCCGCTTCCAAAGCCCGCATTCTGGCGATTTCTAAATGCTGTTGAGGCGCGATAGATTCCCCAAACCACGCATCATTACTGACGTTTACGAGCAAACGCGCCTCGGGCAAACTGCTGCGCACGCGCTCGCCATACGCATCTTCATAACAAATTGAAACCCCAATTTGTTGCCCAACGGCTTGTAAATTGCGCTGTTTTTCCTCGCCGGGACGGAATTCAGACATCGGCACATCTAACCAGCGCATCACGTCGCCCAGCACTTCTTGAAACGGCACATATTCGCCAAAAGGCACTAAATGCTCCTTATGGTAAAACGTGGGCGCAATTCCTGTTCCAGAGCCGACTTGCATCACACTGTTGAAATATTCGCGTTTACAAGGATTGTCGTGCGGAATCCCAAACACAAAATCCACGCCGTAAAATTGATGCTCCACATCCAGCAAATAAATAAATTCTTCGGCCTGGCTGTATAACATCGGCACCGCCGTTTCAGGCATGATAATCAATTGCGCGTCACGATTTTCACGGGCTAATTTCAAATAACGCCGCATACTGGGGATTTGGTAGTCGGAATTCCATTTAAATTCCTGCGGGATATTGCCTTGTAATAACGCGACTTTTATAGGCTCAGAACTGGGCGTTGTCCACGCAATTTCGCCCAAACCATAACCTACGCCCCATAAAATTATGAGCACAGGCATTGCAAACCATGCGCGTTGACGTTGTTGCAGCAGGGCAACCACTGCGCCTGCACTCAACATAATTATCCACGAAACCCCATACACCCCCAACACGGGCGCGTAGCCATTCAAGGGCGAGTCGATTTGACTGTAACCCAAACTTAGCCACGGAAAACCGCTTAAAAACCAACCGCGCACCGCTTCCAACACTGTCCATAAACTCGGCATTAACAGCCACAAACCTAAGCCGCGTGACGTGGTGTAATGTTTGGCTAAAAACCAAGTAAATAAGCTGACATAGCTCGCCATAATCAGCACGAAAGTGCCCGTGACCGCGGCCGCGCCAATTGGGGGCATTCCACCAAATTGGCTAAAACTCACATAAACCCAAGACGTGCCCAAGCCAAACATTCCCAAGCCAAATAATAAACCGCGCCATGCGGCTTTTTTGCTGGAAATAGGCTGGAAAATACTGAGTAATAATAAGGCAGGCGCGAATATCGCAATTGGAAAAAAGCCAAAGGGCGCGAATGCCAGTGGCATGGTTGCGCCCGCGATGAAAGCGAGGCAATCCCATAAAAAAACTTTAGAACGTGACATAGTGTGCAGTATCAAGCGTCGTGAATCAGGCTTGCATTATAAGAGTTGCTCGCTCGAATTGGCACGAAATTTTATAAAATGGTTATTTTCCGTGGGTTAAATGGGAAAAGTGGGAATGGTAGTGTCGATTTGTTCCATCAGTGTTTGCGTGGCGGCAAGGGCTGACAAGATGTAAAAATAGTGCATACAATCATCATAACCCAAGGCTTGCCCTTTGCGGTCTTTCAGCCATTTTTGACAAACTTGATAACCGCCAATTTGGAATTCCCAAACCCCAGCTGTTACATTGTCAAAATACTGGGTTTTATTGATATAAACCCGATTTTCTTTATACGCCACTTTATCCACGATATTATCGCCCACGATGGGAAAGTAATTTTCAGTTTCGAGGTCGGCTTTCATCAAATGAATTTCGACTAATTTTTCACCTAAATCAGCTAATTGCTGAAATAAAGCTTTGTTGCGCGTCAGTGGCAGACGTGGAAAATCTATTTTGAGAAATTCGGCATAACGTTGGCGATACTTGGGGCTGTGAAAAATAGCATACGCATAGTGAAATATATCTAACGCACTGATAGTTTGTTGAAAATCACCTTTATCTTCAGCGATAAATTGCAAGTTTAGGCGTGTTTCCACGTCTTTAATAAATTCTGGTAAAAAATTAGGTTTACGGGCAATATCTGCATCATTATCAGCAAAGTAAGCGGTTTTCTTGCTTGGATAAAGAAACAGCGGAAAAAGATAATTTATTTCCTTCAATGAAACTGCATGACTTTCTGCAATCACTTCTGTGACTAAGGTATGTCCGAAAGTCCCTGCTTCCACTTTACGAGTGGTGAGCAATCCAAGATTTTCGCCCTGTAACAGGTGTTGCATGACTCTAGTTCTCGCTCTCGTAACAACTTTGGAATCATAGACAATATAGGCTTGCTCAAAAGGGCGATAAAGAATTGGTTTTATAAATTCTTCAGCAATGCCATGTTTCTTTGCAAGATTTCTCGCCATATTACGCTCTAAAGCAATGGTTTCTTTATCCTGTCCCGTCACAATCCCCACCGAATTCACAGGCATCATTTCTGTGACCTTCCAGCCTTGTTCATATTCTGCAAGCAATTCCCGATTTTGCGGGGCAAATAAATAATGTGGGGCTTGTGGCTGTAGCTTTGTCCATTGCGTGGTTTTAGTGCTATTTTCCATGAGATACTGATACTTAAGCGCACGCTTGCCATGCAAATGCGCATGATAAACGCCTGCACCGCTGCGTTTTTTGGGTTCACGGTATTTTACAAAAATCCCAATCGCAACCCCTTGTTGAATATCAAATACATTGTTATCTACTGAGCCATCGGGCGCGAATTCTTTCTTTTTGCTATTACCATGTAAATCTAAAATATAAATCTCGTCAAAATCCTGCATCAAAGCCTGACGCATTCCACGAAACGTGGTATTTTCTAAATAACCATGATTGGTGACAAAACCTAAAATCCCGTAGCCCGTTTGCTGAATTCGCCACTGGGCAAAGCGTATAAATTTCACATAATCATCATTTAACCATTTCGGATTACGCTCGTTTAAAGGCGCGCCATCCACATCAAAATAACTGGCGGTGTTTTTCGCCTTGAGAATATCGCCCGAAATTTTCCCGCCTTCGCTTAAATTCATGCCATGCAGTAAATCATTAATCCATTGCCCGGTGTTGGCAGAATGTCCCGAATACGGCGGATTGCCCAGAATCACCATCACAGGCGATTTCGCTTTCACAAAGTTGGCGGCATTGGCTTCATTGGAAAGCCAACGCGCTAATAAAGTTTCTTGATTTTTATGCGCTTCATCTAAAGTATTGGTCAGAAAAACCCGTAAACGCTCATTACTTTTAAAATCATAGCCATATTCTTCTAATTGCAGCCCTAATTTCATATGTGCCACGGTGTAAGCTGCCATCAATAATTCAAAACCATGCACTCGGGGTAATAAATGCAAGGACACGTAATCTGACCACATCCCCTTGTTATGCCGAAACTTTTCAAAAATATTGGCAAACACCGCATATAAAAATGTGCCCGTTCCTGTGGCAGGATCGAGAATTTGCACGGTGTGGGTGGTTTCATCAATTTTGCTGTTATCGGCTAAGCCTTGTTTGAGCGCGAATTTATCTTTCAAAATGGCATCGACAGAACGCACGATATAAGAAACCACGGGTTCTGGGGTGTAATACACGCCACGCACTTCCCGCAATTGCGGGTCATAATGACTCAGGAAAGTTTCATAAAAATGCACCACGGGGTCTTCTTGGCGAGTGCGTTTGCCAAAATCTGCCAAAATCGCCTTAATATCCGTGCGATTCAACACCGTAATTAAATGATCCACCGCCCACACTAAACGTTCATCCAAATCAATGCCTGCAAATTGGTCGAACATATTTCTTAAAAAGGGATTGGTTTTAGCGATGAAATGGGCAGCGGTGAAACGGGAAAATACGGTTTCAGAAATCGTGGAAATATGTCTACATTTCGCCGCAAACAGCCCGTAAGAAATGGTTTGTGCTGCCATGTCGGTGAATTCTTCAGGCGCGAGCGTATCCACTAAAACTTGTCGAAAACTGTTGAGCTGTGAATGTAAATTGCCCAAACCTTTTTCTTGCTCTTCCTGATAATACGCCAGCAACATCGAATGATTAAGTTGCCGCGTGATATGCGCCATTTTCTGCGCCAATTCTTCAGGAGTGCGCAAGGTGATAATTTGCGTTTCCACAAAAGTTTTTAGCAATAATTCAAAACGTTCAAAAGCTTCAGGATTGGGTTTGAGCACGCCTTTTTTAGCATCGTATTCCGCTAATTTCACCGTCATTTCAGCTTGAAACTCGCCTTCGACAAACCAGCGAAATTCTAAATAATCGGTCAGTAATAAATTATTTAAAGCGGTTAAATAACGGCTGATTTGCTCTGATTTTTGCGCCTTGTCTAAATTCACGCCCACATCTTTCGCTTCAAGATGCCCAATCACTAACTCAGCTTTGGTAATCACCAAATCAGGCGAACCGCAAGCAATACGGCGCGGCTCATTGGTGATGAGAAACTCAGGCATGAAACTTTGCAGCAAACTTTGCAAGGCAGAACGGTGGGTGTGTTCGGTGGCATTGCCTGCTTGTAAATGGGCTTCAACGCTGGCGAGATAAGCTTGAATGGGGGTGAACATGGAGTGTTCCTGACATCTTAAAATAAGGGGTGAATTTTAACATGTCTCAGTTCACTAAATCGCGATTTTGTGTGGGGAGCATCTTCGGCTAAGTAAGCTGAGTTCGGGATAATCTAAAGGAATAGAGGAATTAAATCCTTTCTAGCAATAATTCAAAATCTGTCTTTTACGTCCTGGAAGGAGAGGTTCTAATCTAGCCCATTGTTCATCTTTAGCTCTACCCAAAAATAAAAAAGCCGCTAGCTAACAAGTCAAACTTGCTAGTAGCAGCAATGATGCGCGATTCCTGCATTCAACAAACACAGGAATCAGAGATATGACACAGCTTAATATTTTTCTGCGAGACTTTGCAAGAGCGTTTGTTGCGCAGAAATCGGAATTTCATCGGCAGTGGGCGCGAGATGCGTATAACCGCCCTTATTATCCAAAACCCAAGCTTGCGTGTTATCGCTCAAATAGAGTTTTAACATACTGATAACTTGTGCTTTTAATTCGGCGTTCTCAATCGGGAAACAGGTTTCCACCCGTTTTAACAAGTTCCTATCCATCCAATCTGCACTGGCACAAAATACTTCAGAATCGCCCGCATTGTGAAAATAAAAAGCGCGCGTGTGTTCCAAGAAACGCCCCACAATCGAACGTACCTGAATGTTTTCCGAAATCCCCGGCACGCCAGGACGCAAGCAACAAATCCCACGAATAATTAAATCAATTTTTACCCCAGCAATCGAAGCGCGATACAGGGCGCGAATAATTTCCGATTCGGTCAGCGCGTTCACTTTGGCGATGATGTGCGCGGGCTTGCCTTGACGCGCATTTGCGGCTTCACGGTCAATGCGCGATAAAATGCCTGTGTGCAGACTGAAAGGAGATTGCAGCAATTTTTTAAGTTGCGCGCCGCGCCCCAAGGTGGTCAATTGCATAAACATTTTATGCACATCTTCGCCAATAGTTTTATCAGCCGTCAACAAGCCGTAATCGGTGTAAATGCGGGCGGTGCGGGCGTGATAATTCCCCGTGCCCAAATGCACATAACGTTTTAATTTCGTGCCTTCGCGGCGCACCACCATCAGCATTTTTGCGTGGGTTTTATAACCGACCACGCCATAAACTACATGCGCCCCCGCTTCTTGCAAACGGTTGGCAAGCCGAATATTGGCTTCTTCGTCGAAACGCGCCCGCAATTCAATCACCACGGTGACTTCTTTATTCGCCCGCGCCGCACTGACCAAAGCATCCACTAATACAGAATCAGGGCCTGTGCGGTACAAAGTTTGTTTGATTGCCAAAACCCCAGGATCAGCAGCAGCTTGGCGCACAAAATCAATCACAGGGGTGAAGGATTGGAAGGGGTGGCTTAATAAAATATCGCCTTCACGAATCGCGGCAAAAATATCGCGACCCATATTTTTGGGAATGCTGGGGGTGAAGCTTGGGAATTTGAGATCGGGGCGATCCACCAAATCAGGCAAATTAATCAGGCGGTTTAAATTCACAGGCCCGTTGACTTGGAAAATGTCGCCTGGTTCAAGATTAAATTGTTTAATCAAGAAGTTAATCATTTTTTCGGGGCAGTTGTCGGCAACTTCTAAACGCACGCAATCGCCATAACGCCGTCCAGGTAACTCGCCTTCTAAAGCGCGTAATAAATCATCAACTTCTTCTTCATCCACAAATAAATCGCTGTTGCGGGTTAAGCGGAATTGATAGCAACCTGTGACTTTCATGCCGGGGAATAAATCACCCACATGTGCATGAATGATTGAAGACAGGAAAGTGAAATCATAGTGCTGCCCTTCGGAAATATCGAAGGGAAATTGAATTAAACGGGGCAGAGCGCGCGGAGCTTGTACCACTGCCATGCCACTGTCGCGCCCAAACGCATCTTTGCCTTCGAGCGAGACGATGAAATTCAGGCTTTTATTTAAAATGCGCGGGAAGGGATGGGCGGGGTCTAAACCAATTGGGCTTAAAATCGGTAACAGTTCATTGTCATAATAATCGCGTACCCATTTCATTTGGGCATCGTTCCACTGATCGCGCTTTAAAAAGCGGATGTGTTCTTTTTCCAGACCAGGGATTAAATATTCATTGAGCATTCGATATTGTTCATCGACAAACTCATGTGCGGCAACACTGACGCGGTTTAAAATTTCATGCGGAGAAAGGTTGTCAGGGCCTGCTTGCACTGAACCAAACATCACCTGTTGTTTAACCCCTGAAACCCTGACTTCAAAAAATTCATCGAGATTGGTGCTGGCAATGCACAAAAAGCGTAAGCGTTCCAATAAGGGCATATTGGTATCTTTAGCTTGTGCGAGCACGCGACGGTGAAAGGCAAGCAGGCTTAATTCACGATTAATGTATAAGTCGGGATGACTTACATCGGGCATCTCTGTCGTTTCGGGGGTGACAGCGGGATTTTTTTCAACAGCGGGTTCGGGATTAGTTTTACGATTCATATCAATCGCCTAGGTGGTAAATTATGATTATGATTAGATTGATGTTAGTGTGAACGATACGGGTACTTCAGTCTTTTTAAAAACTAAGTTCTCAATTCTTTCAGTGCGGAATTTATCACGCGGAAAGAGGAATTCAATAATAAAATGACCAGACAGGAGGCGATAATAATATCGGGCCATCCTGATTCAAAAAACCAAACAGCAGCGGCTGCCAATAAGACTGAGAGGTTAGAGGCAATATCATTTCTGGAACATTCCCATACGGAACTCATATTGATGTCTTCATTGCGGTGTTTCCATAGCAGGAATAAACACAGCGCATTCGCAATTAAGCCTGCCACACTGAAAATGCTCATAATTTCGTAAGCAGGCAGCACGGGTACAAGCAATTTTTGGATGATTTGTGTTAAGACCACACAAGCCCCAATGAAGATTAATCCACCTTTAAACAGGGCGACTTTTGCCTTGGCAAGATTACCTTGCGAGACGACATAAAGGCTTAAGCCGTATGTCAACGCATCCCCAAGATTATCTAAGCTGTCTGAGAGCAGCGCGGTCGAGCGTCCATAAAATGCTGCTCCTGCAATCACGAAGAACATCACCGCATTGATTGCAAGCACTGCCTTGAGCGTCCCGCGTTGTCTTTCTCGCAATTGCTCAACAGCGCAATTATTTCCGCAACATGAACCCATTATTTAATCTCCAACACGCACGCAGGTCTTTAAGAAATCGTTAGTCTCTGCTGACAGAGTGCGCCTAATATTGCCTCTGGTCTAAGGCACTTTGACATTGATTTTAGTGATATTCAGTCTAAGCATAAAACATTTAGGTTTCCTAGCGATGACAAGACTAGAGGTAGTATTCTATAGCTGAGAGGAGATAGATGGAATTTAGGCGAAATAACTATGCGACTTGAATAAGTCACTCGCATAAACAGGGGGAGGGAAGCGTTAAGACAGGGGGATTTTAAAGATTTATCCGAAAACATGCACACGAAGTATGAGAGGTTTTCGGATAATGATAGGCTGCTGACACACAGAATAGAGATTATTTAATCTTGGCTTCTTTGTATTCAACATGCTTACGGACAACAGGATCGTACTTTTTAAAAGACAACTTATCAGGCGTGGTACGTTTGTTCTTGGTCGTGGTGTAAAAATGACCAGTTCCAGCCGTAGACACTAATTTAATTTTATCGCGCATGAAGAATTACCCCTCGCAGTTTATACGTGAACGCCACGATTGCGCAGGTCTACTAAGACGCTATCGATGCCATTCTTATCAATAGTGCGTAGCCCTTTGGTGCTAATACGCAATTTTATCCAACGATTTTCACTAGCAACCCAAATGCGGTGCTCGTGTAAATTAGGCAAAAAGCGACGACGGGTTCTGTTGTTCGCGTGAGAAACTTTATTGCCTGAGACAGGGCGTTTGCCCGTAATCTGACATACCTTAGACATTCTATATTACCTTTTGTCACAAACTGTTTACTTAGCGTAAAGTAAGCCCACCTTTTTAGCAAAAAAAACAAAAAATCACAAGCCTATTTTCAAAATTTTTTACAATTTCCTCAAATTCGAGAAACTTTTTTGAAAAATGCGGGGGAATTAAAGTGAAATTTGCTGCAAGGAAACTAGCTGAAAATTCTAAAATTCTGGTTTACACTAAACTGGCGACATTATAGTGTAATTGCTGCTTATTGCCTATCGAATTAGATGATTTTCTCGCGGCTAAAATTTCAGCAATCGCTCCTGCGCCCTGAACAAATTATTTAAATAAATTCTTTCACTTAAGGTAGGTTATCTGATGAAATTGACCCGTTTTTTAAAAAATGCCTTACGTCGTGCTTTGTTATTATCCACGATGAGCTTGTTAGTTGCTTGTCATGAAGAACGCAGCACTCTATTAGAAAGTCCTCCTCCCGCAAATCAAAAGCCTATTCCTGCGGCAGTGGTTGTGCCAGCGGGTTCGACTGCGCCCGCCGTTCCTGCAACAACGGGCACAACCACCAGCACCATTGATTGCACTTTGCCACAACAGTCAAATTTGTGTAAGCCTGCGGTTACTGCGCCGAAATAAAGTTCTTGTCTGAACCACAATTCACACAATTATCATAATTAAAAGATAATTATTTGTGTTCAATTGTGTGAATTGCGGTAATTATGAAAATTGTGGTTCAGACAAAGCAGAACATATCCTCCCTTAAGTCCCCCCTCAGAAATCCGCTTTAAACTGAGTTTTCCCGCCTTGCCTAAAATCTGTTACGCTTATAGTTTTGCCTTATAGGGAGAAGTCAGCATGACCCAGCAGCGTCGCGCCACAGTTCAACGCGATACCCTTGAAACTCAAGTCAACGTCACACTGAATTTAGACGGCACGGGACAAGGACGTTTTAAAATTGGCGTGCCTTTTTTAGAGCACATGTTGGATCAGATTGCCCGCCACGGTTTGATCGATTTGGATATTCAGGCAAATGGCGACTTGCACATTGACGCGCATCACACTGTTGAAGATGTCGGCATTACTTTGGGTCAAGCTTTTACCAAAGCACTGAGCGATAAAAAAGGCATTCGTCGTTATGGACATGCTTACGTGCCCTTGGATGAAGCCTTGTCGCGGGTGGTGGTCGATTGCTCAGGCAGACCTTGCTTAGAATACCATGTTGAATTTCCACGGGATCGCATTGGTGATTTTGATGTGGAATTATTCCGTGAATTCTTCCAAGGCTTTGTAAATCATGCACAAATCGGTTTACACATCGATAATTTACGCGGCAGAAATGCCCACCATGTGATTGAAACGATTTTTAAGGCCTTTGGGCGTGCGTTGCGCATGGCGGTGGAATTTGATGCCAGAATGCAGGATATGATGCCTTCGACCAAGGGGAGCTTGTAAGCCATGAAAACGGTTGCAGTTTTAGATTACGGCATGAGCAATTTAGGCTCAGTCAGCAAGGCATTAAACCATGTGGCAGGCGAGTCGTGGCAAGTGCTGATTACCAATCAAGCCGACGAGGTATTGAAAGCGGACAAAGTAGTTTTCCCCGGACAAGGCGCAATCGGCAATTGCATGGAATTATTGCGTGAAACGGGCTTAGATCACGCCGTCCAACACGCCTTACAAAATAAGCCATTTTTAGGGATTTGTTTAGGTTTGCAAACCTTATTAAGCCGCAGTGAAGAAAATGGCGGGAAAGATGGTTTCGGCTTTATTGCAGGCACAGTGCGCCGTTTCGACGACCCTTTGCACGATGCGATCACGGGCGAGCGTTTAAAAGTGCCACAAATGGGCTGGAATCAAGTTTATCCGACGCACGATCATGCGTTGTGGGCTGGCATTGAAGCAGGCAGTCGTTTTTATTTCGTGCACAGCTATTATGTCGATCCCGAAGATAAAAGCGTCATTGCCGCCACTACGCCTTATGGGATTGATTATCCTTCCGTTTTGGCAAAAGACAACGTGTTTGCCGTGCAATTTCACCCCGAGAAAAGCCAAAATGCAGGGCTGACCTTGTTGAAAAACTTTCTTGCGTGGTAAATATGTCCGCCTTTGGCATTTTATTAAAACGTGATTTATTGCTCGCCTACCGTCGCCGCAGCGAATTGGCAAATCCGCTGTTGTTTTTCGTGATGGTGGTGAGCTTATTCCCGCTCGGGGTCAGCCCAGAATCCAAAGTATTGCAAACCCTAGCTCCCGGCATCATTTGGGTGGCGGCATTATTGGCAGCATTGCTGTCCTTGGATACCTTATTTCGCTCCGATTTTGAAGACGGTTCGCTCGAACAAATGGTATTAACCCATCATTCTTTGCCCTTGTTGGTGCTGGCGAAAGTGTTGGCACATTGGCTGGTGGCGGGTTTGCCTTTGTTAGTTATTGCCCCGTTTTTAGGCGTATTGCTGTTTTTGCCCACTGACGCGATGTTTCCCTTGATGGTGACTTTATTATTGGGAACGCCCGTGTTAAGCCTAATTGGTGCAATTGGGGTGGCGTTGACGGTGGGCTTGCGACGTGGCGGGGTGTTGCTATCTTTATTAGTGCTGCCTTTATACATTCCCGTGTTGATTTTTGCAGCCAGCGCGGTGGCAACGGCGGGCACAGGATTGCCGATTGCAGGACAATTATATTTCTTAGCGGCTTTATTAACCTTATCGCTGACGCTCGCGCCCTTTGCCGCAGCCGCTGCGTTACGTATCAGCTTGAGTTGACTATGTGGGCATTTTTACAGAAATTTTCTTCTCCTAAATATTTTTACAGCCTTGCGGGACAGATGATTCCGTGGCTAGGCGCAATTTGTGGCTTATTGTTTATCGCGGGTTTGTATTACGGTTTATTCGTCGCGCCGCCCGATTATCAGCAAGGCGAAAGCTATCGAATTATGTTTATTCATGTGCCTGCGGCGTGGATGTCGATGTTTGTCTACGTGGTTATCGCGTTGATGGGCGCAATTGGCTTGATTTGGAAGATTAAACTTGCCGATATTATTGCCGCGAGTTCCGCGCCGTTAGGAGCTTCATTCACGTTTATTGCATTGGTCACGGGTTCACTGTGGGGCAAACCGATGTGGGGCACTTGGTGGGTGTGGGACGGGCGTTTAACTTCAGAATTAATCTTATTATTTCTGTATTTTGGAATTATCGCGCTGAATGTGGCGATTGAAGATAAACGTAATGCGGCGCGTGCCAGTGCAGTGTTGGCGTTGGTGGGCGTGGTAAATATTCCGATTATTCATTATTCGGTGCAATGGTGGAATACGCTACATCAGGGCGCGACGGTGAGCAAAATCGGCGCACCTTCAATTCATATCAGCATGTTGATTCCTTTGCTGTTAATGGCGTTTGCATTTAAGTTTTATTATGCCACAGTGCTGCTGATTCGGGCGCGGGCTGAAGTTTTGGAACGGGAACGGAACAGCAGTTGGGTGATGGAGTTGGTGAAGTAGGTTTTTGAGTGAACTACTTGCTAAATTCTAAAAAGAGTAGGGTGGACATCACCCACCCTACATGACTTGGAGAAGTCAAAAATGGCACTTGAAACAGGTGGTTTAGCAGATAAATTAGGTAATCGTTATGAAGGTAGATGGGTTGCCAAACAGTTGTTATTGTTACTCGATGAGAAAAATACATCTGTCATCATAGAAGCGATTGGAGAAGATGAAAAAGGTGTTGATCTTTGGGTTGAAACAAAAAACGGTGAACGGCAAGCACATCAGTGTAAGGCACGTAATGCTAGTAAGGATAATTGGTCAATAAGCGACATAAACAAAAAAAAGTTAAATAGTTAGGAGTTACGCAGTTGGCGTAAAAGTGGCATCAAAAAGGGAATGAATCCAAAACGATGTAACGAATACGACTATATAAACTTTCTGGTTGCAGCTCAGAAAAGCTATAGCTGCCTTGAGGCAAGTCGAGTGCAACCCATACAGGCTCATGCACCTGCACATGATGCGATAACACGATGTTTACACTCTATGAATCCTGATAATGATGCACTCTGGCAAGAAGCCGAACCGATGCTAGAGAAGAATAAGGGTTTGCTTGTGTTGGACGATTCAACCCTAGATAAACCTTATGCTAAGCAAATCCCCTTGGTCTATCGACATTGGTCTGGAAAACACCATGACTATGGACTGATGGAGATAAACATGTGCCTTGCGACCATCGTATCTACGATAAGGCTCATGATAATTTAAACAAGTCTGGTCAATCCAGATAACACGGGGAATGTACCAATAGCACGGTTAGCTATCAGTGATACGGGTTGTGTTGTTCATCTCATGGGCTATGGATTTGTTAAAGTGTTCAGAACAATCGCTACAAACGGCGATGCTGAACATTGGGCAAGCAGTAATCTCAACATGACGGAACTTGAACGTGTGGCAACCGCTGAAAAGACATGGGCGATTGAGAATTATCATCGGGGTCTTAAACAGTTCTGTGGTATAGAGAAATGTCAGGCTCGTTCTGCAACCGCCCAGCGTAATCACATCGCGATGGCTCTGAGGGCTTTTCTACGTTTAGAAACCTATAGTTACACTACAGGTTACAGTTGGTTTGAAGCTAAAATGCAGATTATACGTGATGCCATTAGACACTATCTTCTTTCTCCAAGGTATAACCTAGTTTCAACTGCGTAACTACTACAATGTTTAGATAGTGGTGGATACTGGAATTATACGAAAGAGAGATGTATCTCTTTTCAAACTGATGAATATCAACACATTCGCAAGTAATTTGTTTAAGCAAGCGCATCCTAACAGAAAATAGTAGCTTGGGTTTCTTTTAGCAACGCAACCTACGCGGCTTCAAATAGATTCTGTACACCTTAGTCTTGTTTACTATCCTCAATAATGTTAGCGATAGCTCCCTGAATTGATGATTCAGCTGCTATCGTTGTTTCAACTTCTAAGGCAGCTGAGAGATGACTCAGTATTAAAGCTCTCGTTGAATCATCAGTGCAATAGTCCGCCAATAAATTTGCTGAAGCACATCTTGAACGATAAAACGGATCACGTAATCCATCGAACACATTATTCAGATAGTTTTTTTCCCCCAAGTGATAAAGTGCTGCACTCAAGAAAAAATACTCCTCACCTCCAACAGCATCAGGTAATACTTCTTTTATCCAAGCAACGGCTGTTTTATTGCCGATTTCCGCAAGCGCAAGCGCGGCATAACTTTGGACAATAAAACTTTCATCGCTTATTAAAAGTTGCCGTATTTGTTCTAAACAATCCTCTTCCTCCCAATATCCCAGAATTTCAAGGCAGGCAACCCGCACCAGTTCTTCAGAATCATTAAGCCCTATCAATACTTGTTGTTTTACCTCAGGCAGTTGATGGCAAATGAGAAGCTCAAAAGCACGATAGCGGATTTCATCGTCTTCATCTTTCGATAATTCCAAAAGACGGTTTACATTGGGTGTTGCACTGTCCTCAATTAGCTCAATCTCAGTCAGTTTATTGTAGATTTCTTCTTCACTTGCATTCACTGTGATATTTCCCTTTTTGGATAAAACATCATTTACAGACTAATTATAAGCACATATTTAATATAGACTATGCTGCATTTCTTACCCATACTTCATAGATAATAAAATATCCATCTAGCCTATTATCATCACCACCCAAATATTTTAATGGATTCTTATAATCCCCCAGCTGTAAGTATTCAATACCTTGAATCAACTGAAAAAACTGGGAAAATCCACACTTAAAATTCACAGACTTGTCACATTTTTTTGCTAGAATGTTTTATCAAGCAAATAGGTAGAAAGTACGGAGGTGAGACATGTCGATGTCTCTTACACCATCGAATGAGCGACAAAGTTTATTGTCCCGTTGTTCGGATAAATACAATGTAGAGCCTGTCGCAGGGCTAATTATTCCCCGTAGCTTCGTTACGCCAGAACATAACGTTGATCAAGTGGGTAAGATTTTTCTCGCCCACCAGAAACTGCAATCTTTGCCTGTGGTGCATCACAATCTGCCGATTGGCATTGTGCACCGCTATCAATTGATGGACGTGTTCTTGACCCAGTATGGGCGAGATTT
The DNA here is from genome assembly GCA_028688145.1 of Thiotrichaceae bacterium. GTDB lineage: Bacteria > Pseudomonadota > Gammaproteobacteria > Beggiatoales > Beggiatoaceae > JAQTYU01. The sequence continues at coordinate 52,044 of JAQTYU010000003.1, forward strand.
ACACGGTCGAAAATCGATTGTGCAATTCATGGATCCCAATCCCTTAATTGTCGAATACGATTTACCCGTGGAAATTGTCAGTCAATATATTACTAAGAACATGCAAGTTTCGATGGCGCAAGATTTCATCATCACCAAAAAAGGGCTGTATAACGGCATGGGCACGGTGATGGATTTATTGCGAAAAATCACCGAGTTGCAAGTGAGTGAATATAATCAATCGCTTGCCCAAAAAGTTGAACAGCTCGAACAGCGCACCGCAGAACTCGCGATTGCCACGATGAAAGCGCAGGCTGCCACTGAACAAGCCAAAGCTGCCAATCAGGCAAAAAGCCGCTTTCTTGCCAACATGAGCCACGAATTGCGCACCCCAATGAATGCGATCATTGGCTACAGTGAAATGTTGCAGGAAGAGGCAGACGCGCAAGGCTTTGAAGGGATTATCAGTGATTTGGAACGCATCGAAAAGGCAGGTAAACATTTACTGAAAATCATCAGTGATATTTTAGATGTCTCTAAAATCGAAGCGGGCAAAGTCGAGTTGTATTTGGATGAATTTAATTTCACCTCGGTGGTGCAAGACGTGGTGCACACCATTCAACCCTTGCTCAGTGAAAATCGCAATAAATTACAGCTCAACTTTGAAGACTTAGGTATCGTGTATGGCGACGCGATGAAAGTGCGTCAATGCTTATTTAATTTATTCAGCAATGCCACCAAGTTTTCACAAGACAGCATGATTGTGGTATTTGCACGCCGCGAAAAAATTGAGAATACAGAATGGATTGTTTTTGGTGTACAAGATCACGGTATTGGCATGGACGACGATCAAATGAGTCGTTTATTTCAACCCTTTACCCAAGCCGATAATTCTGCCACCCGCCAATATGGCGGTACGGGTTTGGGGCTTGCGATTACCAAGCAGTTTTGTGAAATGATGGGCGGTTCTATCCGCTTAGAAAGCCAACTTGGCAAGGGTAGCACCTTTACTATTCACTTACCCGCCGTAGTGCAGCAAGCGCGTTAAAGCGTGAATATACCCCCTTTGAAAAAGGGGGTAGCTACTATATTAAGCCTTAAAAAACGCCCAAATTGACATTCTTCAAAGGCTGCACTAAATCATTCCAAAGTTTGTCCTGTGGTGTTGGCGATGCAGATTTTTCCGTAGTGGCTTGTTTATTCAATAAATCTCCAACTTTTTGCTTGAACTTGTCCTGTGTTGCGCTGTCCGAACTGGGTTTATGCAACAATTCCCCAAGCTTTTGTTTAGCCGCATTGGTCAAAAACACTTGCAGATTCGGTTCAACTTTGGGCGCTTTAAACGGACCGTGCACATTCACAGGAATCACCACCCCTTTTAAATCCGCCAAATCTAAGCCTTCTTGCCCCTTACTGGTTTCAACCAGCCCCACTTGTAACTTATGAGCCAATTCCTGGCTGACTAAATTCACCTCGCCCACCCCAGAAACCCGCAGCAGGGGCGATTTCAAATCCAGATTATCGGTGTAAAGCACCCCATTCTTGGCGACGAATTTGCCTTGTAAACTGGAAAAATCCGTTTGCAACGTATTATTTTCATCGGGCGGTAATTGTTGTTGGTGCAATACTGCCCGCGCCCGCCGAATCGATTTCGCCAAATTTGCCCCTTTCACCGCACCATCATTCAGTGTCACGTTGAATTGTCCCGACAAGCTATTTAATACGCTCTGGGACGAGCTGAAATTAGCATTTAAATCGCCGTTCAAATCAATCACGCCACTCAAACGGTCAAAATTCACCAAGTTTTCCAGCACGGGCGCGATGGGGAAATGTGACAAAGTCGGTTGAATTCGTAACAACGGCGGATTGCCTTGTGCATTCAACGCAATCACCGCGCTCAAACTGCCTTCTTTCAAATTCAAACTTAAGGGACTGATTTTAATATCGCCCTGCTTTGCCAACACCGACAAGGCAACATCGCGCAATTGCAATTGTGAAACTTTCAATTTTGCCGCGCGCAAAGTGCCGTTTAAATTGAGTTTACGTAAACCGTCTAAATTAAAGGGCTGGTCGCTGGCAGTTTGAGCGGGATTTTTGGGCGCAGTGGATTTGGGCGACAAATAGCGATCCACATCCAAATCATCCACCGCCAAACTGAAATTAAACGCAGGATTACTGAAATTTTCAATCGTCAGCGCGCCTTGTAAACTGCTTTGGTCGAGCCGCAAATTTAGCGCAGGAAATTGCAGTTTTTGCAAATTTCCATTGATGCTGGTATTCAAGCTTAAGCGCGTGAACACGGTATTATCCGCACTCGCAGGCAACGCAATTCCAAGGCGGGTTAAAAGCGTGCGTAGATTGGTGTCGCCTAATTGCAGCGTGCCTTTAAAACTGGTTTGTGCGGGATAATTTTCAACGGTGGTCGTGCCTTTCAAATCTAAATCCGCGACTTGCAAGTTCCACTTTTCCAGCGTCAATTGTGGCTTTTTCAAATAGACCACGCAGGCATCGCTTTGAAATTGTTGCTTATCTACTTTAATCAGCACTTTATTAAACAACAGGCTTTCAGCATTCACTTGAAATTGAGTTTCCAATTGCGCTTGCTGTGCGGTGATTCCCAGCAGCAAAGTTTTAGGCAGTGGATTTTGTCCCAATTGTTGCAACAGCGCGGCAAGGTCAAACGGCTCAGCGCGTAAACTGCCCGTGAGTTGCGGACGTGAAAATAATTGCTGTCCTGCGAGATTGCTCAGTTGCGCTTTCACGCCCAGCGCGTTGAATTGCGCTTGAGGAATGCTTAAAGTTTGCGCCTGTGATTTGAAAATGGCTTGCGGAATTGTCAGATTTTGTGCGTCAGCTTGCAGTTTAAAATCGTTAAAAGTTAGGTTTTGTAAATCGCCACTGAATTGCACCCCCGCATTAATTTTTTTCAGATTAAACTTGGCAGCCTGCGGCAAAAATTGGGCGGCATCAACATCAGCGAGCCGCAATTGTCCCGAAAGGCTGGGCTGTTTTAAAAACTGTTGCACTTGCACATTGCCTTGTAAATGCGCTTGGGCAACTTCTAAATCCAACTCATTCAGTTTTAAATCTTGTTTCACCAAATCCAAAGCAAGGCTGCTGGAATTGAACACCAAGGCTTGATTGGAAACCGTGGTTTGCAGGCGCAAGGTATTGAATTGATATTGTTGTTGTTCCAAATTCAGATTTAATTGCGTGTTGAGTTGCAGCGGATATTCCCACGCTGCCTTGCCTGTGCTGGTGATTTGGGTTTGCAGATTTAATGTTATCGGCTTGTTCAACGCGACATCGTGCGCCTGTAGCTGTAAGCCCGAAAGTTTGTAATGTTGATTACTGCTCGCGTCATCCCATTGCAACAGCGTGTCTTGCAGCGTCAACGCGCTCAATGCGATAGTCAGCGGTTTGTTATTAGCAGGTTCAGAACTGGCGGCGGTGGTTTTAGGCTGACTCATATCTGCCCAATTATTATTCCCCTTGGCATCCTTGGCGAGAAATAGTTTCACCCCAGATAATTGCAGGCTGTCAATTTCCACCTCTTTACGCAGCAAAGGCAATAATTTTAAGCGCAGTTGTAAACTTTCAATACTGGCGAAATCGGGCGCGGTGAAACCTTGGGCATTGCTGAGCCGTGCTTTATTCATTTCAACGGCTAGCAAGGGAAATAATTTCAGTTTTAAATCGCCGTCTAAGCTTAAATCGCGCCCAGTTTGTGCTTTAACGGCACTGATAATTTGCGGTTTGTATTGGTTGGGATTGACAAATAAAACCACCGCAATCAGGGCAATTACGCCAAGGCCCATAATTCCTAACAGGGTAAAGCCTAATATTTTCACCACGCGCATCTTTTAAGTTTCCTTTGGTTTGGGTGGAAAACGCAGCTCGTTAATTGCCATTTTTTCATAAGTCGCAGCAATCAGGTCAATGTCGAGCACATCGGCTAAGCGTAGCAGATAAACCAAGACATCGGCTAATTCATGGCTGACGGCGTGCAATTGTTCTGGGGCAAGTTCACGGCTTTGCTGCTCGGTGAGCCATTGGAAATGTTCGATAATTTCTGCGGCTTCTCCAATCAGTCCCATCGAAAGATTTTTAGGAGAATGAAATTGTTCCCAGTCGCGCTGGGCGGCAAATTGGGCAAGATAATGTTGTAAGGCTTGAACGCTATCGGGAGGCATGGGATGTCCTGTATTCAATCAGCTTGAGATTTTAGGACAGGATAGGATGGATTGTGGATTTAAAACAAGCCCCCCAATCTTCTACTAAAGGGGGCAAAGATTTTCTCGTTCTCAACGGAATTATGAAAGTGAGTTTTTAGCCTCCGTTAAAGCTTATTCCTTCGCTCCACTCGCCCCCGCACTGATAATCCGCAATAAATCATCTTGTAATTTCAAGACATTATTTTTCACATCGGGCGGCAAATGCGCCGAGCCATGCGCCAACAAACCTAAATCCAAGGTGGTTAGCCAAGCTTGTCCATCTTTATCAATGGAAATCACAATTCGACACGGCAAATGCACGGCAAAATCAGGGCTATGTTCCAACAATTGTGAAGTCACTTTGTCATCAAAAAACTCCAAGACTTCAACCATACGTTTCGCTTGATTATTGCCCGATGGCGCGGCAGCAACTAAAGTATGTATTTCGACAAATTTAATCCCCAAAGTTTTAGCACGTATTTTCATCGCCTCAATCGCTTGAGTCGGCGTGATTTTTTGCTCAAGCGGCGTTTTCACCACCAAAGCACGCGCCATATCTTGCTTCAAAACCTGTTCGACAAATTGGCTGAATACACCTAAAAACTCCTCATCAAAACCGCCAATGACTTGTTTTCCTGCGACATAGAGATAAATTGCCGCCGCTAATATCAGCAACAAGCAAAAGACCCCAAAGAGTTTGATGCCGCGCCACACATAAGCTAATAAGCTCGGCGCGGTTTCTGAAATGATGATTTTTGGCTGCAAATAACTGGTTTTATGTTCGATCATGGCGGCTTCACAGCAAAGGATAATGAATTTGTTGTAATAATTCGGCGGTTTCAAATAAGGGTAAGCCCATCACCCCAGAATAACTGCCTTCAATGCGTGCAATAAATATACTGGCAAGCCCTTGAATTGCATAGCTACCTGCTTTGTCAAAAGGCTCGTGGGTGGCGATATAGGCTTGAATTTCTGCTTCACTCAGCGCGCGAAAACTCACGGCAGTTTCACTGAGGCGACTTAAGCAATTTTCATCTTGCAGCAACGCAATGGCAGTAAGCACTTGATGGGTTTGCCCTGATAATTGGCGCAACATTGCCGCCGCTTCCTCTGCATCGCGTGGTTTTCCAAAGATTTTCCCCTGATAAATCACTGCCGTGTCTGCCGCCAACACCCGATCTTCAGGGCGCACTAATTGCTGCGCCGCCACTGCTTTGGCGCAGGCAAGACGGCTGACATAATCGCGTGGATTTTCAGCGGGATAAGGCGTTTCATCAATTTCAGGAGTGATGACGGTGTAAGGAATGTTTAATTGTTCGAGCAGTTCACGACGGCGGGGCGAGGCGGAGGCGAGATAAAGCATAAGAGTCCTTATTTAGGCGCGATGATAGGGATGATTATTCAATAAACTCCACGCGCGATAAAGTTGTTCTGCCAAAATAATTCGCACCAAAGGATGCGGCATGGTCAGCGGTGATAGGGACCAGCGTTGTTGGGCGCGTTGCAAACAGCTTTCTGCCAAACCATCGGGACCACCGACTAAGAGTGCGACGCTGCCATGTTCTTGCATCCATTGTGCTAATTGTTTGGATAATTGCACGGTGTCCCATGCTTGCCCGCGTTCATCCAAAGCGACAATATGTGCTTGTTTGGGAATGGCAGCTAACATACTTTCCCCTTCTTCGCGTTGCAATTGGGGAATGTTGGCATTTTTGCCGCGCTTGGGCAGGGCAAGTTCGGTGAGATGTAAACTACAAGCTTGCGGTAGACGTTTGGCATATTCTTGATAGCCTGTTGTCACCCAGTCGGGCATTTTTTGCCCAATACAAATGAGTTCAATGTGCATTGATTTTTTAAGAATTGTTAAATGTTTTAATTTTTACTGTGCCCCCAACCCCCTAGAGGGAGCTAAACATTGAAATAAAAATAATTGTTTAGTTTTTAGCCCCCTTTAGGGGGTTGAGGGCGCAGTAAGATTTATTTCCCCTGTTGCAAACGCAAGGCAGCCTCTTTGGCAAAATAGGTGAGAATGGCATCCCCACCCGCCCGCTTAATTGACAACAAAGATTCAAACATCACTGCATCTTGATCCAGCCAACCTTGTTGCGCTGCCGCCATCAACATCGCATATTCACCGCTGACTTGATACACAAACGTCGGCACACCGAATTTATCTTTCACACGGCGCACGATGTCTAAATACGGCATTCCCGGTTTAATCATCACAATGTCTGCGCCTTCTGCTAAATCGAGCGCGACTTCCCGCAAGGCTTCATCACTGTTCGCGGGGTCCATTTGATAGCTATATTTATTGCCACTGCCCAAAGCACTCGAAGAACCCACCGCATCACGAAATGGACCATAAAAATGCGAAGCATATTTTGCAGAATACGCCAAAATTCGCGTGTGACTGTGTTGATCCTGTTCCAAAGCCGTCCGAATGCGCCCAATGCGCCCGTCCATCATATCGGAGGGGGCAACAATATCCGCGCCCGCTTCGGCATGAGATAAGGCTTGTTTCACCAATACATTCACAGTTTCCTCGTTCAACACATAACCCGTATCATCGATTAAACCATCTTGCCCATGTGTGGTATAGGGGTCTAAGGCAATATCGGTGATAATCCCCAGTTCAGGAAAATGCTGTTTCAAAGCGCGCACGGTGCGTTGCACTAAACCTTGCGGGTTATAAGCTTCTTTCGCATCCAGTGATTTCTTATCCCCCATAATCACAGGAAATAAGGCAATCGCGGGAATATTCAGTTCCATTAAAGTTTCAGCTTCTTTCAATAATTGATCGAGACTGTAACGATATTGATTCGGCAAAGAAGAAATCGCAACCCGTTGTTTTTCGCCTTCCGTAACGAACATTGGATAAATTAAATCATCCACTGTGAGCTGATTTTCCCGCATCAAGCGGCGCGAAAATTCATCACGCCGCATTCGTCGCATTCTGATATGTGGATAGGATGAGTTTGCGGCGTGATGTTCAGCCTTTAATTCTTTAGATTTCATGATAAGCATTCCCAGACGCACAAAGTTTATGTGAAAACTTAATAGTGGGGTATTTTATGCAAGATATATGCTATTAAACACGAACCTGCCAACGGCGATTAATTAAAAATACGCTCAACAATACGGCAAAGGAAAACACCAGCATCAGCAAAGATAATAAATGTGCTTGCCCGTATTCCAAGCGTTCGACATGATCATAAATCGCAATTGAAATCACCTGAGTTTTCCCTGAAATATTGCCTCCAATCATCAGCACCACCCCAAATTCACCGACAGTGTGCGCAAAACTCATAGTAATAGCGGTGAGTAAACCGCGTTTACACATCGGCAACACCACGGTGAAAAAACAATCTAGCGGGGTGGCGCGTAAACTGGCAGCCACTTCTAAGGGGCGTTTCCCCAAGGCTTCAAACGCATTTTGTAAGGGTTGCACCACAAAGGGCACAGAATAAATCATTGAACCGATGACCAGCCCTGTGAAACTAAATGCCAAGGTATTACCACTTAAATCTCGCCATAATCCCCCCAGCCATCCATTGGGGCTAAGGGTGATTAATAGGTAAAAACCCAAGACCGACGGCGGCAATACGAGGGGTAAAGTAATCATGGCTTCAATAAAAGTTTTCCACCATGAGCGAGTATGCGCAAGCCACCATGCCACAGGCATTCCAAGACAGAGCAACAGGAAAGTGGTAAGGCTTGCGAGTTTTAAAGTCAGCCAGATCGCATCAAAGTCACTGGCTGAAAGCGAAAACGTGGGGGAAACCAGCATAGTTTAAGGCAAACCATAGCCTGCGGCGGTGATGATTTGCTGCGCCACGGGAGTTTTTAAGAAAGCTAAAAAAGCTTTAGCGGCGGCATTATTTTCACCCGTTTTTAACAAAACAGCTTGTTGAGTCATGGGTGCATACAAGTTTTCTGGCACAATCCAAGAAGAACCTTTTGAGGTGATTTTGCCATCATTATCCATAATTTGTGATAACGCGACAAAACCCAGTTCAGTGCTGCCTGAACTCACAAAACTCATTGCTTGTGAAATGCTTTCACCGCGTGCCAGTTTATTTTGCATTCCATCCCAGAGTTTCAAGCTTTTCAAGGTTTGTTGTGCTGCCAACCCATAAGGGGCAGAACTGGGATTAGCAATGGCAATGTGTTGAAACTTGTCAGCATGTTCCAAAATTTTGCCTTGTTTGTCTACGAAGTTCGCTTTGGTACTCCACAACACCAATTTGCCTTGTGCATAGCTGAAGCGTGTCCCTTTAACCGCAAGTCCTTCTTGTTCTAACAATTCAGGCGTTTTGACATCGGCCGATAAAAACACATCAAAGGGAGCAGCACTTTTGATTTGTGCATAAAGTTTACCTGTGGAACTGCTGCTAAACGAGGCTTTATGCGTGCTGCTGGTTTCAAACTTTTTGCCTAATTGTTCGGCAGTGCTGAGGAAGTTAGCGGCAACTGCCACATTAAAAGTGTCGGCGGAGGCGGGGGCTACCCAATTCAAAAGCGTGCAAACGACGCTGCCTAATATGAAATGACGCATAGTTATTTCCTTATGGGGGTTGGTGTTTCACTGTATGTTTTTAATTTTATCAAAACCAGTGAATAATACGTACTGTAAACCTAAAAACGATAGCTGTCCTTAACTTCTCTGAAAAATAGAGAGGTCAATTGACGACGATAAAAAAGTATAAAGGAAATATGAGGGATTTGAGGATGATTTAAACTGCGTCCCCAACCCCCTAAAAAAGGGGGCTGAAAACACTGACTAAATATTAGGTTGGGGAGCGCAGTTAAATCATGAAAGCGCAATGACGCAGATACATGGAGATTAGAAAGGACTTAATCAAACAGTTTAGTCATCCAAATGCGCATAGAGCGCAGTCGAAAGATAACGTTCTCCGAAAGACGGAATAATCACCACAATTAGTTTTCCTGCATTTTCAGGACGCTTTGCAATTTCCAAAGCCGCCCACAGTGCCGCGCCTGAAGAAATCCCCACCAACAAACCTTCTTCGGTTGCTGCACGACGCGCCAAACTAAAGGCATCATCTGCCGTCACTCGAATAACTTCATCATAAATATGCGTATTTAAAATCTTGGGCACGAAGCCTGCGCCAATCCCTTGAATCGGATGTGGCCCTTTTACGCCTGTTGAGAGCACGGGTGAGGCGTCGGGTTCGACTGCAATCGCTTTAAAACTGGGCTTGCGAGCTTTGATAACTTCGCCAATGCCCGTAATCGTGCCGCCTGTACCAATCCCAGAAATCAAAAAGTCGATTTGCCCATCGGTATCTTTCCAAATTTCTTCCGCCGTGGTGTGGCGATGCACTTCAGGATTCGCGGGATTTTCAAATTGTTGGGGAATTAAAACGTTGCTGTCTTCCGCAGCTAATTCATTGGCTTTGGCAATTGCGCCGCCCATGCCTGCAGGGCCTGGGGTTAAAATTAAATTTGCGCCATAAGCGCGTAGTAATTTACGGCGTTCTTTGCTCATGGTTTCGGGCATGACGAGGGTTAATTTATAACCGCGTTGGGCGCACACCATCGCCAGCGCGATACCTGTGTTGCCGCTGGTCGGTTCAATAATGTGGGTGTTGGCATTGATTAAACCTGCTTTTTCAGCGGCTTCAATCATTGCCACGCCAATGCGGTCTTTCACGCTGTGGGCGGGGTTAAAATATTCGAGTTTGGCAACCACTTGGGCGTGTAGACCTGCGGCGAGGCGATTAATGCGTACTAAAGGCGTGTTTCCAACCAGTTGGGTTACGTTGTCAGCAATTTTCATTTTTTATAATGCCTTTAAAAATAGGGATTCGATAAAATTTTTAGGGGATAAGTTTTAAACTCATCCGCTAATATAACCCAACTCGGCTTTTTAGCATAAGAACGAATTTGTCGTGGAATAAGCAATTTTTTTATGAGGGGGGAAAATGTATGTATCGTTCAAGGATGTTCAAGGACTGGCAGTCCTTTGAGAACTGTCAGTCCTAAACTGCAAGCCAACTTAAAACAATAATTAAACCGAAGGCACAGACCCCGCCAATTTCGCCAACCATGCGGTTTTCGCAGACAGTTCTAAAGAACAGCTCCATTTATAAGCAAGATTTAAAGAACGAGCTTGTGCATAAACCCCATGACCGCGCACCACACAAATCGGATAGCTTGCAAGACAATCCGCCACTTTAGCGGGCGCATCTTGTAAATAACGCGCATACTCCACCGTGAGCACGGGTACTTTTGGAAAATAATAATTGCCTTCAAAATCAATAGGAATAAAGTCCTCACCCGACAAAGTCATTGCCACACTGTGCGCCCCGTGGCTGTGTAATACAGCTTGTGCTTCGGGATTTTGACGATACACACTCAAATGCAAAGCTGTGTCTAATGAAGCTCCTTGTGGGGGTAATTCATTCAAATTGCAGCGAATTAAATCAGCCGCTTGCAAAATATCCGCACTCGCCCCCGTGGGCGTGACCCAAACGCTGTCCCCATCACGCACCGACGCATTGCCACTGTGTGAATCATTCAAACCATAGTGACGTAACCATCGATAATATTGCACTAATTCTTCAGTTAATTGCATGTTATCAGCTCCTTTTTGAAAAAATAGCCTGTCAAATTCGCAAGCCCCGCATAAATGCGTTACAAGTTTTCGATAAATCGGTAAACTAACAGAAATAGGCATGTTAAAGACAGCCCTCAAAAACAGACACACGATCTATTACCACGTTGTTATTATGGACAGCGTATCTTACCTGCCAAAAGGACAAAACATCATGAAAATTCACTTTGACATCGAAGCCACCCCTCAAGAATTGCGCAATTTTTTTGGATTACCTGACGTAGAACCTTTACAACAGGAAATGCTTGAAGTCATTCGTAAAAATATGTCATCAGGCGTAGTGGGTTTTGACCCATTAACGGTGATGAAGCCTTTCTTACCCGAGCAAATGCAATCGATTAGCGGCTTACAAAAAGCAATGTGGCAAGCGATTATGGGCAATGCAAAACCACAATCGGCTGATAAAGATAAGAAAGAAACCAAATAGTTCAACGAGATAACGCATGAGAGTCAAATCGACACAACTCGCACAACATTTACAGCGCGGCTTATCGCCTGCCTATTTGCTGACAGGCGATGAGCCTTTGCAAATTATGGAATGTAGCGACACCCTGCGCAAAACCGCCCGCGAGCAAGGTTTCACCGAGCGCACGGTGCTTAGCGTGGAAGCCAATTTTGATTGGAGTGCGTTACAAGAAGCCACTCAAACCTTATCCCTGTTCGCCAGCAAGCAATTAATCGAAATTCGTTTGGGCAATAAAAGCATCAGCGAAGCGGGCACTAAATTGCTCATCGAATATTTTGCCCATATTTCAGAAAGCACCTGTTTACTCATCATTGCGGATAAATTAGATTCTGCCAAACAGAAAACTAAGTGGTTTTCACTGCTCGAAGAAAAAGCGGTAGTCATTAATGTCGCGCCCTTAGAATTGGCAGAATTGCCCACCTGGATTACCCAACGCCTTAGCCTGCAAGGGCTACGTGCCACCCCTGACGCAATCACCATGATTGCTGAACGCGCCGAAGGACATTTATTAGCCTGCGCCCAAGAGATTGAAAAACTAGGCTTGTTATATCCCAAAGATCAAGTTTTAGATACGCAGCATATTTTAGAAGCGGTCACCGACAGTGCGCGTTTTGAAATTTTTGCGTGGGTAGATATTGTGCTCAGCGGCGATGTTGCGCGCAGTGTGCGTCAATTGCGTGGTTTGCGTGCGGAAGGTTTAGAGCCGATTTTGATTGTGTGGGCTTTGGATCGAGAATTACGCACGCTTGCTCAAGTTTCCTACGCCTTGCAACAAAAGCAAAGTGTGGATCATATTTGTAGAACCTATCGCATTTGGCAACAGCGCAAGTCTTTAATTTTTCAAGCGGTGAAACGCCATCCTTTAGCAACTTGGCAGAATTTTTTGCAACAAACCTTAGAATTAGATCGTTTGGTAAAAGGCGCAAGTCGGGGAAATATTTGGGATGCTTTGCAAAAGTTGGCGGTGCAAGTGGCTGGGGTGCGGTTGTTGAATCATTAAAAGCCGACTGAATACTAGAAGAGAGCCTGAAATGCTGACCCGCCCTAAATTGCAAAGTTACTCATATTGTTAAGAACGGAAACACCCATTCAGACAACTATAAATATAGTCAATATTTTGTAAACTTTGACAAATTAAACAGGTATTTTATGCTGATTTTTGAGGGATTAGGGAATCAGGCTTAAAAGAACACTCTGCTGCCTTGATGAACTGGTAAGGCAAGACAGCAGCGTGTGATTGCTTATCCCATTCTTACTGCGGAATTAAGTATAGGAAAAATAAAACTTCTTTACTTTAATTTAGGTTAAGTTTTCGCAAGATTTTTGGAGCTTTAAAATTAAATTCTGAAAAAGTGACACTTGTAATAATACTAAAACCTTAGAATTTGTAGAATGCGATAACGCGAATTATTTTGTTTGCAAAATTACCGCATCCCACAAGTTTTAATTTAATTAAACTGCTTCAAAAAGCGCAGATCGTTTTCAAAGAACAGGCGCAAATCATTCACGCCATAGCGCAACATCGCCAAACGCTCCACACCCATGCCAAACGCAAAGCCTGTGTATTGCTCATTATCAATGCCCACATTGGCAAACACATTGGGATGCACCATGCCACAGCCCAGCACTTCTAACCAGCCACTTTGTTTACACACGCGGCAACCATGACCGCCACACACCACACATTGCACGTCCACTTCAGCCGAAGGTTCAGTAAATGGGAAGTAGGAAGGACGGAAACGCACCGCTAAATCTTTGTTAAAGAATTGCTTCAAGAAATCATCTAAAATACCCGTCAAATCGGCAAAAGAAATTTGCGTATCCACCATCAAACCCTCCACTTGGTGGAACATCGGGGTGTGGGTCAAATCCGAATCACAACGATACACCCGCCCCGGTGCGATAATTTTTAACGGCGGTTGTTGATGTTCCATAATCCGAATTTGTACAGGCGAGGTGTGCGTGCGCAACAAAGTGTGGGTATCAAAATAAAAAGTATCGTGCATCGCCCGCGCAGGATGATAGGCAGGAATATTTAAGGCTTCAAAATTGTGATAATCATCTTCAATTTCGGGACCTTCGGCAACTTGAAAGCCAATTTTCGTGAATAATTCGGTGATCCGTTGCAAGGTTAGCGTAATCGGATGCAAGCCACCGCTCGCTTGTCCGCGCCCTGGCAAAGTCACATCGACGCGATTAGCTGCCAATTGCGCGCTCAACGCGGCTGCTTGCAAATCAGCACGACGTGCTTCCAAAGCTTGTTGAACTAGATTTTTAGCATCATTGACCGCTTGCCCAAATTGGGGACGTTGTTCGGCAGGAATATGGGCGAGCTGCTTCATTTGCTCGGTCAAAACCCCTTTTTTGCCCAAATACTGTACCCGTAATTGTTCTAGTGAGGCTAAATCTTGCGTTGCGGCAATACTTTGTTGAGCGGCTGTCGTGAGTTCGGTCAGTTGCATATTTTTCCAATCTTTTTAGCTGAGTATTTATCAGACATAATAGTATAGTTGTGAATTCCATAGGAAAGAATCTAAAGAGTCTATGGTTATCTAAATGCTTTAATGCCCATAGCCACCTCGAATGAACGAGTGAATCTTCTCTAAGTGCTGTGTTCGTATCGTCTTGTCAACGCCCAAGACTGCTTTCGCTATTCAATTAAAAGTCTCTGAAAGTATAATTGAAAAGTGAGGTTTCTCAAACATCTTTACAAAAGGGTAAATAAACCCGCTGTTTTTGGAGTAATAATGATAGCTTTATGCAGATTATTATGGGTTATCTAAAAGAACACAATAGACTTATCTTAAGAAAAGGCACGATGCTCAGCATCATTTTGTCCACTTGGCGCGCCCCTTATTCACTATGAATCAGCGTAAATATTTACTCATTAGCATGGTTTTGATTTTAGGCGTGGTCTACGCTCTATTAACCTACAGTTTTATTAAACGTTTAGAATACAACCGTGCAGTCCAAGATTTTCATGATTTAACCCAAGCACGTACGCAGTATCTCGAAAACTCACTGCGTGACAGTATCAAGATTATGGAGTCCGTCACCGCTTTTTTTGACACCTTACCTGAAGTCAGTCGCAGTCAATTCCGCAGTTTTATTTTTCCACAAATCTCACGACACAATGATATTGCCGCTTTTTTATGGGTTCCCGCTGTCCATGATGGCGATCGTCTCTATTATGAAGATACGGGGAATACACTCTATTCTGACTTTAAACTGAATATTTTAGACATGGCAGGCAATTTCAATACTGCCCCCAATAAAAGCGAGTATTACCCGATTTTTTATGTCGAACCGCTAGAAGGCAATGAAAATATTCTGGGCTTAGATATTTCATCTCACCCCGCCAGTTTCGATACGATGCAAAAGGCGCGCGACCTCGGCATTTTACAAAGTACCCCGATCATTGCACTCAGTTCATTGGGTTTCAGAAGTCAGAATACGGGCGTGTTGCTGTATCAACCCATTTATAAAGCAGGACAAGCCACCCACACCTTCGTACATCGTCGTCAAAATTTGCAGGGCTTCATTGTCGGTATTTTGAAAATGAACAGTATTTTTAGGCTTGCATTTCGAGAACTGCAAGAACAAATGTTGGCAAATATCCGTATTATTGATGAAAATGCCCCCGAGTTTCATAACGTGGTGTACGACTATAAAACCCAGGAACAAGGTGAAACTGCTTATGAAATTAATGATCAACAAAAAATTTATCTTGCAGGACGCACATGGAACATTAGTTTTACCAGCTATCGCACTTATTTGGATTTAAATTGGTTATCGCTGAGTGTGATGCTCGGCATTTTGCTGATTACCTTTCTGCTGGTGTTATATCTGATTAATTCCATTCACAGCATTATTGCGGAAACCGAGAGTTTAGAACGGGTTAAGGCAGATGAAAGCCTGCGCGAAAGTGAGGAAAAATATCGGGTGTTATTTAAATTACTCCCCGTGGGCATCATGATTACAGGGGCAGACGGACGTGTTTTAGAAACCAATCAAAGCTCGGAAAAAATACTGAAAGTCTCGGTTGCCGAGCAATTACGCCGCAAATATTTTGATTGGAAAATTTACGATGCAGCGGGCAATGCGCTCGCTCTCGAACAAAGTCCCTTATGGCGTGCTTTAAAACAACATGAACTCATTTCCAACCAAGAAATCGGCATTGAAACCCCGCAGGGCGATATTGTGTGGTTAAGCATGTCGGCGGTGAGTATTCCGATAAGACGCTACGGAGTTGCCATTGTCTATGTTGATATTACCCAACGCCGCACGATTGAAAAAGCCCTGCTACGCGCCAAAGAAGCCGCTGAAATCGCCAATCAAGCAAAAGGCGACTTTTTAGCCAATATGAGCCATGAAATTCGCACACCTATGAATGGGGTGATTGGCACCACTGAATTATTATTTAACACGCCCTTAAATGCACAACAACATGAATATGTACATATTATTGCGCACTCAACCCAATCGCTACTGAGTTTGCTGCACGATATTTTAGACTTTTCTAAGATTGAGGCAGGGAAACTGAGTTTAGAACCTGAACCCTTTGATTTTGAAGCGATGCTGTATGACATCGCACAATTTTTCAACGTGAATGCTTACCGCAATAAAGTTGAAATTTTTGTGCAATGTCCCGCTCTCACCCATTTATTAATCGGTGATATGGGACGAATTCGTCAAATCTTGGTCAATTTGGTGGGCAACGCCGTCAAATTTACCCCCCAAGGTTATATTTTGCTGCAAGTGTCAGTGTACCGTGTGCATACCGAACAATTACATTTACAAATTGAAGTCACTGACACAGGTATCGGCATTGATCCCAATTATCTAGAACATATTTTTGAAAAATTCACCCAAGCTGATACCTCGACCACGCGCAGTTTTGGGGGTACGGGTTTAGGGCTAAGCATTAGTCGTCAATTGATTGAATTAATGGGCGGAAGTATCAGTGTGCGCAGTGCCTTAGAACAAGGCTCGACTTTCAGTATTGAATTAACACTAGCCTTGGGGGAAGAGCTGCCTGCCTTGCCGCAAGAAGTGGCGTTTAAACAAGCCCCAGTATTGTTAATTGGCTGCAATGCCTTAAGTCAAAGTATCGTCGCGCAACAATTACGTGATTTTGGAATGCCTTGTGACACTTTAAGCAGCTTGCAGCAAGCGGTGGTGCACATACAAACCAGTAAAAATTTGCCCGCGTATTGGTTGATTATGATTAATTGCTTATCGCTGGAGGCGGATATTTATCACTTGGTAGAACAATTAAAAGTGTTACCCATGTTTAATAAAAGCCTGTGTGTTTTATTGTCCTCAATTCCTGAAACTGAGCGACAACAGGATTTAAAAAAGGCAGGATTTTCCGCACTGTTATTAAAACCGCTGTCCCGTAAAATGCTTTATGAGCATTTGGTAAAACTACATCAAGCTTGGCTCACCGAACAAACGCCCGCATGGATTAATTTAACCCATCCGTATGCCTCGATAAAACCTGCGGCAGCATTGAGAAAGCAGAAGGTGTTATTGGTTGAAGATAATGAAACCAATCGTTTTGTGGCAACGGACATGCTGAAAGTTTTAGGCTGCGAAGTTGATATTGCCCATGATGGTTGTGAAGCACTCGAGGCGGTGGCACGTCAAAAATATGCCGTGATTTTTATGGATAATCAAATGCCAAAAATGGACGGTTTGGAAGCCACACGGCGCATTCGTGCCCAAATGTCTTTAAATACACTGACTCCCATTGTTGCGGTCACTGCCAACGCAATGCAGGGCGATGCCGAACACTGTCTTGAAGCGGGTATGAATGATTATTTAGCTAAACCCTTCTCACTCAAACAATTACAAGCCATGTTGCTCAAATATGTCAACGTGGACAACTCGATAAATCCTGCGCCTATGATTCCCAAGCCAACGCCGCCCGCAAGTGTGGCTGACTTGCCAGAATCGACAACTGGTCAAACCGTCGACTTGAGTAATTTGGAAAGCGTCCCGCGTTTTGAAAAACGGGTCATTCAAGAAATGGGTTTGACGAGTGTGAAAAGCCTTGCGCGGATTGTGGAACTGTTTTTAGAAAACACGCCCACCCGTTTTCAGGGATTAGAAACGCAACTGACGGCAATGGACAGCTCAGAAAAATGGATGGAAACGCGTTTATTGTTTCACTCGCTGAAAGGCAGTGCGCGTTTGGTCGGGGCATTGCGTTTTGGAGAATTGGCGTATGCAGGAGAGCTTGCAGCACAACAACATGATGATGCTTTAGGTTTAAGCTTACTGCCACGTTTACGCGAAGAGTTCACACAATTGAAGGCTGAATGGGATTTGATTGATTGGTCGAAGTTTCTGGGGTGATTTAGAGTTTCACTGTACTCTCAATCGCCCGCTGAAAAAGGCTTTAAAGAAAGCCTAAAATTTTCTGAAGGGGATTTTAAAAGAGATAATCGGTGTCTGTAGTCCCCTTCAGAAGATTCGGGGTTTTATTCACACTTCCACAATCACTTCAGCTTTTACTGAATTACCCACAAAGCAACCACGGTGGGCGCGGGCATGTAAATCAGCAAGTTCTGCGGCATCAGGTTGGGTTTCGCCTGCAAAAACTGTTTTAGGGTGCAGGAAGATTTTTGTGATAGCAAATTTACCTTCGCTATTTTTCTCTAAAACACCCACGGCATTATCATCATAAGAAACTAATTGTAAACGTTTCTTTGCTGCCACTGCCAAAAAAGTCAACATGTGACAACTGGCAACCGCAGAAACCAATAACTTTTCAGGATCGACATCTTCAGGATTACCCCCAAAATCAGGCGCGGCAGTCCCTCGCACTTGAACACCCCCCTCAAAGCCAATGTTGTGCGAACGATTATAAACCGTGGGGCTAAATCCTTGTGCGTCAACTTGCCATGCGATACTTGCACGATGTTCTGACATAAGTCCTCCTAGTGATTCGAGAGTATTTCAGTATATTATCAAATACTAATATTATGCGGAACAACAAAATCCAAGATCAAACAGACCATTCGTTATTGGTATCCGCAGGATTGTGACCATTGAGATGTTGAGCGCACAGTGCCAATGCCTCTGTTTGAACAGCTTTCGGTAAGTGGCGCACGAATTCTTCAACTGGAACATGGCAAGGCTTTTCGCCTGATTCTACCAAAGCGTGCAAGGCATGTTGTGAAACTGTTTGCCAATTTTCGGACAATGCTTTCAACCACTCCCATCCTAAATTAGAATAAAGTTTCGTCCACAAAAGTTGCTTTAGACAAGCTTCTTCATAAAGCTCGTTTAAACTTTGAGGGTCTTTGGGAAGAGTAGGATTGTGAGTCATTTTAGAGTACCTGCTTTCGTAAAAAAATCAAGAGAATACGAACCAATCATCTGAGTGACTTGAAGTAAAATATTCCCAGTAAACCCTCAGCTTTGAGGGTGAGAATAATAACCGACTAATTCATGGCAGTAAAGCGAATTCTCACAATAAAAGATATTATTTATGTAATTTATTTCGCAATAGCTCTAAGCGCGATATATTCTCTGATTTATATCACTAAGTATATCGCAAAGAAATGTTTATGTTGTCAGTCTTCATACTAAAAATTTTACATAAGGAATTGTGCATGACATTAGATAGTTTTCAACTTGCCACGGCAGCCGATGTGGAGTTTCTAGCCGCGCTGATTAATGCGGCTTATCGCCCAGAAAATAGTAACACCGCTTGGACGCATGAATCTGCATTGGTGACGGGGGCGAGAATAAATGCACGACAGCTACTTGAAATAATTTTAAAATCTGACACGGTGATTTTAATCGCAAGTGCTCAACAACAACGGCTTGCCTGTGTGCAAATTGAAAAAAAGCTGGGGCAATGCTGCTATATTGGTACCTTGGCGGTGAATCCCACAATGCAAATGGCGGGTCTTGGAAAACAAATATTGAATTATGCGGAACACTATGCGCGTACTCAATTTGGGGCGCAAAAATTGGTGATGAGTGTGCTAAGTGCGCGGGCTGAATTAATCGCCTTTTATTTGCGGCGGGGTTATCGACAAACGGGTGAATTATTAGAATATCCCATCACCTCAGGGGTGGGAATTCCTAAACAATCAGGCTTAAAACTTGAAGTTTTGGAAAAGTTGGCTTAGTTTTAATTTCAAGGACTGGCAGTCCTCACAGGACTGCCAGTCCTAAAACGGCTTACAACTCATTTTCCATACGGGCTAAAAATGCTTTGATGACAACTTCATTGCGTTTGTAAAACACCCATTGTCCAACACGTTGCGAGCAGACGAGATTCGCACGTTGTAAAATCGCAAGATAAGAAGAAATGGTAGATTGTGACAAACCTGCGCGTTCGTAAATCCGACCGACACACACGCCATTTTCCAAGCCGTGATCTTGAGATTGAAAATGCTTTTCTGGCTCTTTCAACCACATTAATATCTCGCGGCGCACAGGATTTGACAGTGCTTTGATGATGTCATCAATATCCAATTCATTCTTCACGGGTTACAAACCTCTTTTACTTAAACAATGCGTGCGCCATTTTACAGCGTTACTGCTAAACCACCAGTGTTGCAAGTGCTTCAGAGCTGAAATTTTTGATAGTTTTGTAATCGCCTGCACGAACTTTTGCTGCCCAATCAGGTTCAGACAACAAAGCACGCCCCACGGCGACTAAATCAAACTTGTGCTGTTCCAAACGATCTGCCAGCGCACTCAATTGATCAAATTGCACTGTGGGATAATCGCGTCCTTGGAATTGTTCCAATGAGAATGCACGATCCAAACCAATACTGCCGACGGTAATCACAGGCTTATTAATTAAACGCTGCGTCCAAGTCGCTAAATTATCTTCAGAACCTGCAAATTCAGCTTCCCAAAAACGGCGCGTGCTCGCGTGAAACACATCAACCCCAGCATCTGCCAAGGGTTGTAATACTCGTTTCAATTCTTCAGGTGTATTTGCTAAACGCGCATTGTAATCACGTTGTTTCCATTGCGAGAAACGGAACACCACGGGGAAATCTTTACTGACCACTGAACGCACTGCTTTAATAATTTCCACAGGGAAACGGGTACGATTTTCAATTGAACCGCCGTACTCATCAGTACGTTGATTCGTGCCTTCCCACAGGAAATTATCCAGCAAATATTCATGTGCGCCGTGCAATTCAATCCCATCAAAACCCACTTTTTCCGCATCGCTGGCAGCCTTGGCAAAGGCTTCAACCACCGCATCAATGTCGGCTTTGCTCATGGCTTTGACCACGACTTTCCCCTCTTCAAGCACTTCCATCGGACCATAACCGGGCACGCTGGGATCAGGTTCAGTGCCTGCACGTCGAATTAAACCCACATGCCACAATTGCGGAATAATTTTGCCGCCTGCTGCGTGCACTTCCTTTACCACATGTTCCCAACCCGCAAGGGCTTTTTCACCATAAAAAGCAGGTACTTGAGGATAGCCATTTGCGCCGGGATGATTGATATAAGTGCCTTCGGTAATAATCAAACCGATGCCCCCTTCTGCGCGGCGGCGATAATATTGCGCCACTTCTTCTGTGGGAATGCCGTTGGGAGATTGATTACGGGTCATTGGTGCCATCACCAGACGATTGCGTAATTGTTGTTGTCCAAAGGGAAAAGCTTGAAACAAGGTTGCGGCAAGACGTTCGGTCAGTGAATTCATGATTTAATCCTTGAGCACGGGTTTAATAAATTTGTTTACAGGTATATTTATATATCTAAAATAATAGATATTCAAGGGCGTGGTGAAATTAAAGTTGTGAATCGTCTATAATTAATTGGTAATATTGCTGAAATATTGTTATTTAATAATAGGATATTAAATAACTTACCTATCACTTTCTTTGGAAAAAACATGAAAAAATTTGATGTTCAAACTATGGGTAGCCCTAAGCTTGGTGTTATTGGGGGAACGTTAATTGTTTTGGGCGCAGTGTTGTTCAATTCGTTTTATACCATTGAGAGCGGCACCGTGGGCGTGTTGGTCACTTTTGGTAAATATGATGATGAGGTTGTAGGACCCGGATTGCACTTTAAACAACCGCTGATACAAAGTGTGAGAAATTTTGATGTGAAAATGAACACGATCAACTATCTGGGGCGCGAAGATCGGCGCGTTTCTGAGGGCATTATCAACAAGCCGCTGATTGATGTGTTGGACAGCAAAAACTTACCGATTGGGCTGGAACTTTCAGTGCAATTCACCCCAATTGCCGAGCAGGCAAATCACATCTTAGAGCAATACGGCGAAAATTATTTTGAGAAGCTGATCAATCCTTTTGTGCGCAATGTGGTGCGTAATGTGGTCGGGAAATATCAGGCAGAAGAAATTGCGATGAAACGTCCTGAAATTGAAGGCGAATTGCAGGCGCAATTGAGCAAAGAATTTGAAAATACGCCGTTTAAACTGAATACCATTGGTTTGCGTAATATTAACTTGCCTGAAATTATTTTAAACAAAATCAAAGAAGTACAGCTTGCAAAGCAAGAAGAGCAACGTTTGGCAATGGTTGAAGAACAAGCGAAGAAAAATCAGCAGATTAAAACCATTGAAGCGAATACCAAACTGATTGAAGTCACCACACAGGCGCGGGCTGAAGGTGAACGTAAGCGTATTCAAGCAGATGCGGTGGCTTATCAAATTGCAGCAGAAGCCAAGGCAAATGCGGAGGCGAATAAGTTAATTGCGGCATCGCTCACCCGCGAGTTAATTGATTATCGCAGTATTGATCGCTGGAATGGCGCATATCCTCAAACTTTAATGGGGAGCAGTAGCACGGGCGGCATGATTTTGTCCTTGCCGAATACTGCGCCAATCACGGCTAAATCTGTGGCAAAACCTGAAGCGATTCAAGTGGAAGAGTCAGTGAAATAGGCAGCTTTAAGAAATGTAGTCTGCACGGAACTTTGTGAAATGCGGGGGATTTAAATCGTAACTGCGCCCTTAAATCTCCTAAAGAGGACTTCAATTAGGAACGAGAAACTCTGAAATTTTTATGCTATTGTAATTGTGTTATAAATCTAGTGTTAGTTATGGCTTGCGTAATAGGCAAGTTTGAAGTGTGTAATTGTCCAGTGACTGGTAGCGATATGCCAGCCTAAGTACACCAGTAAAGTACAGAACCGAGTTTTTTGGGAAAACGGTTCTGTATTTGAATCTAAACCAAATTTTCCGCGACCAATTCCACCCAATGACGCACGGGTAAACTTGAACCACTTTGCAAGTGCATCAAACAGCCAATATTTGCAGTCACAATAAATTCAGGCTTGCCCGATTCTAAAGCCTGCACTTTATTGTTTAGCAATTGCTGAGAAATTTCAGGTTGTAAAATCGAATAAACCCCCGCAGAACCACAGCACAAATGTCCATCGGGTGCGGGCGTGGTGTCAAAACCAATGCGTTGCACCACCGATTCCAACACGCCAACTACGCGCTGCGCATGTTGCAAAGAACAAGGCACATGTACCGCTACTTGTTTCTTCGGGGCTTGTTTAAGCTGCAATTGGCTTAAATCTTCCTGCGCCAACACTTCACTAATATCTTTTGCCAAGCTAGAAATCCGCATCGCTTTTTCAGCATAGTACGGGTCATCTTTGAACAAGTCGCCGTATTCTTTCAACAGGCTACCGCAACCGCTGGCAGTGATAATAATCGTTTCAACCTGATCTAACAGCGGATACCATGCGTCAATCAGCCGTCGCATGTGTCCCAAACCTTCCTCATGTGCTGCCAAGTGATAGCTCAACGCGCCACAACAGCCCGTATTCGGGGCTTTCAACACGCTAATTCCCAATTTATACAAAACTTGCTGGGCTGCAATATTGATATTCGGGGCTAAACTCGGTTGTACACAACCTTCTAGCATCAATACCTTGCGTGCTTGCGGTGCTCTTGGGGCAAGTAAACGTTTTTGGGTTGTGGGAATTTTCGCTTTTAATTTAGCGGGTAAGAATGGACGAGCCATTCTACCCAGAGCCAATAATGCCGCAAAACGTTTGGGATAAGACATCACTTGACGCAAAGCCCAGCGTTGCAATTGTTGCAGGCGTGGACGAGGAATTTCTTGATCAATTAATTCGCGGGCAATATCCGACAAACGCCCATAACGCACCCCAGAGGGACACGAGGCTTCACAGGCGCGGCAACTTAAACAACGATCCAAATGATATTGGGTTTCCTGTGTGGTGATATTTCCCTCTAACATTGAGTGAATGAGATAAATTCGCCCGCGTGGGCTGTCTAATTCATTGCCTAACAATTGATAAGTTGGGCACACCGCCGTACAAAAACCGCAATGTACACACGTCCGCAAAATCTGACGCGCTTCTTCGCTCCAGTCGGCGTGTTGAAACTGCTCATTAAGTTCAACATTCATCCAATTTCCTTTATGGTCTAAGACCTCGCCCTTTAGAGGGATAGTTCAATTGTTCCAACATGCGTTAACATGTTATTATCTTTGGCAAGCTCTTCGTTTACTGAGAGCAGAACCAGCGACCTCTATCTGTCGATGGCTTTTCACTTGACAGATGAGGTCAAGTATGGATTGAAACCAAAGGATAAAAAACACCGTGTATTGTAACCAAAATTACCAGTGTGTGCTGAAGTGACTAGGGTTTAATATATTATCAGGATCAAATTGTTGCCTTAAACGCTCGTGTAATTTTCGCAACACAGGCGGCAAAGGATGAAACACTTCAGCGGTGCGATCACCGCCGCGAAACAAGGTGGCATGACCGCCAATTTTTTCCACAGCCGCGCGAATTTGTTCCGCAGGCAAATCGCTGTACACCCAACGTAAACCGCCACCCCATTCAATGATACTTTTGCCCAAGTTTAAACTTGGTGCAGTGGGTGGCACGGATAAACGCCACAAAGGAGTTTGTGTGCTGGTGAAAAAGCCTAATTGCTGTTCCCGCAAATTTTCCCAAAACGCGCTGGCTATCTCTTGAGATACAAGCTCAGCAAGTACTTTTTGCCGTGCTTGGCTGATTTCGACCCCAGCCAAACGCAACCACACCGCTTCCCCATCGAAACAGCTCGCCGTCAAAGGCAAACATTGCGTGTTCCAATGCGTGAGTTGTTGTAAAGCTTGGGCTTCATTATCGACAGGCAGGCGTAAACTGACTTGTTGCACAGGCATCGGCAATACCCGACAGGAAATTTCCAGCAACACCCCCAAACTACCCAATGCACCCACCATCAATCGCGAGACATCATAACCCGCAACGTTTTTCATCACTTGCCCGCCGAAATGTAACATTTCGCCCTTGCCCGTGATACATTTCACCCCCAGCACAAAATCTCGCGCCGCGCCTAAATATGGGCGACTGCTGCCTGAAAATCCACAAGCAATCGTGCCGCCTAAAGTGGCAGTGCTGCCAAAATGCGGTGGTTCAAAAGCAAGATGTTGTCCTTGGGCGGCAAGTTGTGCGTTGATGGTTTTGAGCGGCGTGCCTGCACGGGCAGTAATCACCAATTCGCTGGGTTCGTAATCAATAATTCCACAATGGGGCGCGACGGCTAAGCATTTGCCTTGGGAAGTGCGCCCATAAAATGCTTTGCTGCCACCGCCTTGAATTCTAAGCGGTATTTTTTCGGCAATTGCCGCCTGAACTTCGGATTGAAGCGATAAAGCGATATCTGTATCTGACATGGTGGTTTGTCGTCGTTATTGTTTAAGTGATATTTATGGGGATATTCAGAATAATCTGTTGAATTATAGTTCATGCTTTTCATTCCTACGCGGTTCTGTGAAACTCTTTAGAGCTTGGCGCGAAAAGTATGAATTTTAGGCGAATACCACTTAAATTTAAACGAAGGAGAAAGGAGGGATTTTAAAGGCTAAATCTTTTATCTTTCCTCGTTCCCACGCTCCCGCGTCACAGCCATTAAGTTAAGCGTAGAGCAAGGCTAGATGCGGGGCGTAGCCTCCCCCTTTGAAAAATGGGGAATGAGGGGGATTTAAGATCGTGGCAACTGTTAAGATTTTTAAATCCCCCCTGCCCCCTTTTTCAAAGGGGGTGAAAAGCGAATAACTTGAAAATACAACAAGTTAAAGCTTAACTTAATGGCAGTGACGCTCCCACGTGGGAATGAGGAAAAAGCGTGGGAACGAGAAAATTGCTTATGTTTGAAGTCCCCTTTAGGGGATTTAGGGGCTTGTTTAAACTTACAGATTTTTCTCTGAATATTCGCAAAACTCCACAACCACACATTTTTGACAAAGCGGCTTACGGGCGACGCACACGTAACGCCCCAGCAAAATCAGCCAGTGGTGCGCATCTTGCTGATATTTTTCAGGGACGGCTTGCAGTAAATTATCTTCAACCTCGCGCACATTTTTCCCCACCGCCAAACCTGTACGATTGGAAACCCGAAAAATGTGCGTATCGACTGCAATCGTAGGCTTTCCAAAGGCTGTATTTAACATCACATTCGCGGTTTTGCGCCCCACGCCTGCCAAACTTTCTAGGGCTTGGCGTTCATCTGGGACTTCTCCCTGATATTTTTCCAATAAATCGGCACAGGTTTTTATAATATTCCGTGCCTTACTGTTAAATAAACCAATACTTTTAATGTAGTGTTTTAAGCCTTCCTCGCCCAAATCGAGAATTGCTTGTGGGGTGTTGGCGACTTTGAACAATTCTGCGGTGGCTTTGTTGACGCTTTTGTCCGTCGCTTGGGCGGATAAGACCACGGAAATCAATAATTCAAAAGGATTTTTATAATTGAGTTCCGTGGTTGGGGCAGGATTATCCGCTTGCAAGCGGGCAAAAAATTGTTCGCGCTGTTCGGGTGTCAAGCTGTCTCGCCTTTAGAAACGCCAGCCATAGCCGAGGTAGAAGCGCATGATTTTGTTGTCTTCCACTAGGGGGCTGTCGGTGATTTCGCTGCCCAAACGTTCATATTCAAATTGGGCGAAGAGGTGGGATTGTTTGTTTAATAAATAATTTACATTCAGCCCCGCTGTGTAGTTTAACACCGATTTTCCTTTGTATAAGGGACGGGTTAAGCTGGCTTCTTGTTGGGTAACCCCATAATAATAATCAGTATATTTTTCGCTTTGCCATTTTAGTCCGACGCTGGGAGTGATGCTGAGCGCGTTATCTAGGCGGAACGCATTGCCCACGGTGGCGGAAACTTCTTGTCCTTTGCTTTTGCCGAGCAGGTCGGTGAGTGCGTCGAGATTCAGTTTTAGGCTGTCAAACTGCATATTTGCTGACACGCCGCCGTGCAGGGAATCGCTGCGGTTGTGCATTCCTCGGAAGGCTTCGCCGCCATCATCTGCACGATAGCCCACGAAGCGCGGGCGCAAAATTAAATCGACCGCAGCGCGTTGTTTGAAGCTGAGCAAATGGTAGCCTGTGGTGTTGCCGCGTAAGTAAAAATCGGATATTTCAAGGTTGAGCGTAGGCAACAATAATAAATTGCCGTTCATGCCTTTGTAAGGTTGGCTGCGGGCGAAGGCGAGTAAGCCTGCTGAGCCGTGTAGTCCTTCTTCAATGCGTGGCAAGGGTTGCGGGCTGGTTTCTTCCGCGCTGACTATGAAACTCATGCTCAGCAGGCTTAGCCCAACTATCAGTAATTTATACACAATTTTCTCCAAAATTCTCTAACAAGCTCTGAGATGAGGGCTTGTGATACTTACATTGGATTTTATTTTAATGATAAATCATTGATTTGACAAACTTTGTAAAATTTACTTTGTTTATCAATTGGATAATTAAATTTATGGTGTTTAAGTTGGGAATAAGCAGGCGATAAGATTGTCTTGAAAATCAAGCAGAATCATTTTTGCAGGTTTTGTGATTTTGAATAGAGGGGCTAGATTGCAAAAAAATGGGTTTTCATGCGGATTTTTTGAAAATATATGAATAGGAAGAAAAAGGAGGGATTATTAAGCACGCGGTTTGGTATTCAGGAATTCTTCTTTTAATGAATCAATTATCACTTGGCAGAATTCTTTTAATTGTCCATTTTCATTGGGACTTTCATAATTTTTGATTAAGTCGTTGGCGACTTGTTGCCCTTTTTCAGTATGCCATTCTTTTTTATCACCACATTTCTTATTGAAAGCTAGTAACACGCCTTTCCAAGCACTGCCACGCCTACTTTTTAGGGTTTGATGATTAAGATTTAAGCAGCCTTCATTTGTGCCTGTCAGTGGGTCATTTTCTTGTAATTTCTCCGAATACGGAGCAACAAGAACATACCCATCCCATTCTTTATGACTTGGGCTTGTCCGCTGGCGTTCGTAACGAATGTAACGGATTTTAAAACGCTCAAATTCGCTGCTTGCAGGATTCGGAATATCTTTTAATTCTTCACCATGTTTGAGATTATCACAATGTTTTTGACCGTCAGCATATCCAAGACAAGCAGCAAGGAAATTATTGTAATCTAATTCTAATTTTTCAAATTGCTCTTTGCCTTTAGGTTTAAAGTGTTCAAGTCTCATTTTTGGCAATTCCCCTTTTTGAAGAGCAATACGCTGCTGGCAATAGCAACAGATATAACCCTGTTCTTTAGCGAGCTGTTCTCTAATGTTTCGGAAATGTGGCTCACATTTATCCAAGCCTTCTTCATAAATAGGATTAAAACCCAATGCTTGATGATTTTTAATAAAGTCATCTAAATCAAAAGAATGCCCTTTTTTTATTATTCTCACGACAGTTCTTCCATCAATTCAATCGCAGTTGCCAGTTCTACAATAATCGGATCGTTTTCACCTAAAATTTCGCGTAATTCAGTCAGTAAGACTTTGGATTGTGTCAGTTCATTTGCATCAAATGCAGCGTAGAGATCGCTAATTTTTTCTTGTATTTCTTTAGGGCGTGCTTCAATGCCGTGTAATTCCCAGAATAAATCGATTTCGTTGCGTCCGTAAAAATGGTGAATTGGGATAATTTCATCGGCTTTCACTTTGAAAACTGAGGCATTTTTCCACTGTTTCAAATAGCCAAGCACCATTGATGAATGGCTTGTGACCACAAACTGCAAACAAGGAAATGTTTCAGCAAGCACTTGTAAAATATTGCGTTGCCATTTTGGGTGAAGATAAGTATCGATTTCATCAATTAAAACAATGCCATGAATTTCATAAATACTATTAGCTTCGTAGCGTTTACCGCGTGTGTTGGGATTTTTCAGGAATTTATTATCTTTTGAAACGGCATGATGTTCTTGTTGATGCACTTTTAAAGCATCGTAAAGCCGCATGATTAGCCGCCCAATCCAGACAAAAATATTGTTATAACCTTGGCTGATTAAATCTAAGGAAATCCCTTCTGGCATGTCTGGCGTGCAGATAATTACGTCTTCTTCTCTTGTTTCTTGATTATAAACAACATCTTTTAAGCGAATAAAAGCTTCATTGTCTTCATCTTCGATAATTTTTGAAAACAGCTCAAAAACGGTATTTATTTTTTCAAGATTTTGTGGATTTTCATCGCGTTGGGCATGTAAATGATAAATCCACTTCTTAATATCTAATTTCCATTCGGGCGTGTCGCGTTCTTCTATCAGTGCGAGCACATCATTTAAATTCGGGGCTTCAATTTTTGCCAGCGATTTTTGCGGGCGTTTTTTGCCTTGGGGGAAACCTAAAATTAAATCAATGAAGCGGTTTTGACTGACTAAGAGCCAATCATCATTATTTTCAATGAAAGGATTGATTTCTACGCCGCCAAGGTCTGTGGTTTTAAATTCTAGGGTTTGAGTTTGTAATTTATTGAGTTGAAAACCTAAGCGAATTTCACCTGTGGGGCAGTATTGTTTTTTGAGGCTGTTGTGTTCTTTGTCGGCATCGGTTTTGATGATTCTTAAATAATCTTGTACTAATGCCGTATCCATCGTTTGGGCGACATTGGAAAGTCCCAAGGCAATAGCTTTGAGCACGGTAGATTTTCCACTGCCATTTTCACCAATTAAAATAGTGACTTGTTTACTTAAATCAAAGCCGACTTCTTTAAAGTGTCCGATATTTTCCAGTTGCAGAAATTGCAATTTTAGAGGTTTTCCGACTTCGCTTAATTCTTGTTCTACAGAACTTTTTAATTTTTCTCTTAGAAATAGTGTGAATTTTAAGCTTTGTGCAAATTCTTTTTCACTAATCTGTGTGAAATCATCTATTTCATTACCTTTGAAGGCAAGATATTCATCAATTTGTGGTTTATCTGTGCTCAAAAACTCTTCTAAGGCTTGCTCCCAAGTTTGAGAATAAGTCTTTTTCCATTGTGCTTCTAATTTGCCATTCTTATCGGGAACTTGGGCGAAACCACCGAGCAGGCTTGCAATATCTGCTAAAAATTCGGCTTTTCTGGGGGAGTCTTTGCCATTGAGATGAATAGATAATTTTTGTTCTGTATCAATGACTATAGCAATAGTGGGCATTTGTACAGTCGTATCAATGCCTTTCCAGCAGGAAAAATATAAGGATTCGTCATCTCCTGAAAACCAGTAACCTTTAGATAAACGACCTTGTTCGTCGTTTTTACTGGTGCGTAGGGTAAAAATTTGTTTGAAAGTAATTTTAGATTTATTTTCTATTGGTGTTACATCAACCAAAAATTGAAATAATCTTTCATGTAGTTGGGCAATAGAAGTGAATGAATTATCGGATAAATTGGTTTGAATGATAACTTGGGCTAAGTTATCGAGATTTCCATCTATATATGGGTGATTTATATGTAGTAATGACTTTCCCAAAATCTCATTAGCGTTTTCTAACAATTTTGTTGCTGTTTCAGTATCTCCTTCGATAGCATAAAGAGTTGCAAGATTGTTTAGACTAGAAGCCAAATCAGGATCATCACATAGTAAAGTTTTTCGACGAATTGCTAACGCTCGCTTATGTAAAGATTTTGCCTTCCTATAGTTACGTTGTTCTGCATAAATAAGTGCTAAGTTATTTAAACTACTTGCGACATCAGGATTTTTAAAACCTGATATGTTTCGACGAATATTTAACGCTTGCTCATGCAGATGTTTAGCTTTTAGAAGTTTAGCGTTGTCTTTATTTCCTTGCTCTCGATAAATTTCTGCAAGATTATTTAAACCAGTTGCATAATTAGAACTTTTAGAACCTGAAAATTTTTCCAGCATAAGAACTGCTTTTTCCATTAAGTTTTGTGCTTTAGCGTATAAACCTAAATTTTTCAGAGCATTTGCAGAATTACCCAAACAAGCTGCATAGTTTTCTTCGTTTTCTTTTACTCCATTAAACAGATTAGCTGCTTCTAAAAAAGCATCTGCGGCTCGTTGATATTCAGCATTTTCACTCGCAGTTTTACCCGTCTCAAATTTCTCATTTGCCAAACGCATCCGCTTGTTAAAATTCATAATTCATCACGTCCGAATTTGATGGATTTGCAACCACATTTCCAATAAAGCCAAATGCCACAGCTTGCTACCCTGCAACGCCGTCAAATGGGTTTCGGGGCTTGCCAGCAACTTATCCACATAAGCACGTTGAAACAATTGGCGTTGCCGACAAGTTTCAGAATTCAAAATTTCCCGCATAAACTCCAAAAATTCCCCACGCACATATTTCAAGGCAGGCACAGGAAAATAGCCCTTCTTACGGTCAATCACCGAGGCAGGCAACACCCGCCGCGCAATTTCTTTCAGCGGATGCTTACCCTGCTGTTTCAACTTCAAATCAGGCGGCATACTTGCAGCAAACTCCACTAAATGGTGGTCTAAAAATGGCACACGCGCCTCCAAACCCCACGCCATCGTCATATTGTCCACCCGCTTCACCGGGTCATCGACGATTAAAGTGGTCACATCCATGCGCAACACCTTATCTAAAAACGTCTCCGCTCCCGAAACCGCCAACAACTCGCCCACGGTTTGCGAAGTGTAATCTTCCCCGTGAAAATCGCCCGTCACCGTTTCCAAAAACTCCGCATGAGAACGGTCAAAATAAAACGGACGAAAGCGTTCCAAATCCGAACCAGTCGCCGCATTCATCAAGGGATACCAGAAATAACCCGCAAACACTTCATCCGCGCCCTGCCCACTTTGCACCACCTTGGCAGACTTAGACACTTGTTCTGCAAGCAAATAAAACGCCACCGCATCCTGTGCCACCATCGGTTCAGACATCGCGGCAACCGCTTCGGGCAAACGCTGCAACACTTGGCTATTCGGAATCGTATAACGATGATGTCGTGTCGGATAACGCGCGACCACCTGGTCAGAAAATTCAAACTCGCTGCCGTATTCCTCGCCCACATCCTCAAAACCAATCGAAAACGTCAGCAAGTTTTCAGGATTTTTCTGCGCCAATAACGCCACTAACAAACTCGAATCCAAGCCCCCCGACAACAACACGCCCACAGGCACATCCGCAGCGAGTTCGTGACTGTCCACCGCCGCCTTTAACGCGGTGTAAGTTTGGTCAATCCATTCCGATTCATTGCGGGCTTGATGGGGACGCTCGGCGCGTAATTGCCAATAACGTTGGATTTCAAATTTGGCTTGTGGGGTGATGCGAATAAACGTGGCAGGTTCGACTTTACGCACGCCTTGCAACAAAGTACGCGGCGCAGGAATCACCGCATGTAAACTTAAATGATGATGCAGCGCGATGCGGTCAATTTGCGTGTCCACTTCACCCGCCGCCAACAAGGCTGGCAAGCTGGAGGCAAAACGAATACCGTGGGCAGTTTGGCTGTAATACAGCGGCTTAATTCCCAAACGGTCGCGCACTAAAAATAATTGCTGCTGCTTTTCATCCCACAGCGCAAACGCAAACATCCCATCAAGGCGACTGATGCCCGCGCTGCCCCATTGGGCATACACTTTGAGAATCACTTCGGTGTCGCCATCGGAATGAAACTGATGTCCCAAGGCGATTAATTCTTGACGTAAAGCACGATAATTGTAAATCGTGCCATTAAAAACGAGGGCTAAACCCTGTGCGGGGTCAAGCATGGGCTGGTGGGCGCGGTTGGAGAGGTCAATAATGGCAAGGCGACGATGTCCTAACGCGACTGCGCCTTGAAAATACTGTCCTTCGTCATCAGGACCGCGCCGCGACAAAGCGGCTTGCATGGCAGACAGGCGGGCGGCTTCTGGTTTTGCCCCATCGAAACGAATTTCACCACAAATTCCACACATGCAAAACTCCTTGCTGTTAAAAATCTAACTGCGTTTTTACTGCGCCCCCAACCCCCTGAAGGGGACTTTTAAAGACAAACATCTTATGTTTAGCCTTCTTTAGGGGGTTGGGGGTGCAGTTCACCCCCTTTGAAAGAGGGGGCAGGGGGAGGAGAGTATCAAAGTATTTTTTAATCCCTTAAAAGAAGCCCCTAAATCCCCTAAAGGGGACTTAAAACCACTTCAATTTTTATCTTTAGCCCCCTTTAGGGGGTTGGGGGCTTCTTTTATCTACCGATACAAACACAAATAAGCTGTTTCTTCAGGGACTTGTAACTTAAATTTTTGATTAGCACCCACAATAAAACTGTCGCCCACGACAAACGTTTGCCAGTCGTCATTGTCAGGTAATTTCACGACCAATTTACCACTCACAACGCTCATTACTTCTTCGCAACTCGTGCCGAATTCATATTCACCCACCGCCATCACGCCCACTGTGGCGGGATATTCAGTGGTTTGGAAAGCAATCGATTTCACTTTGCCATCAAAATATTCATTAGTCTTGAACATGGAGATTCCTTATTAATTATTCAACTGTGGGAAGGGGTGCGGCAACGATTTCATAATCGTGGGTAATATCTGCGGTTTTACCGAGCATGGCAGACACAGAACAGTATTTTTCTGCGGATAAATCGACGGCACGCTTCACATGCACATCTTTCAAATTATGCCCAGTTACAATGAAATGCACATGAATACGATTATAAACTTTCGGATGATCATTGTTGCGGTCACCATCGACTTCAATCACGCAATCGGTGACATCTTGGCGGCTTTTTTTCAGGATATTTAACACATCTAATGCAGTGCAACCGCCCAAGCCGACTAACATCAACTCCATCGGACGAATACCCAAATTGCGTCCCCCAATATCGGGCGAGCCATCCATCACCACCGTATGTCCACTTTCTGATTCGCCTAAAAGGCAGGCATTTTCCACCCATTTAATCCGAGCTTTCATAAAGATTTCCTTTGCATGAGTGCCAACAGGTAAATTTTGCCGCATTATAACACTCTCCCCCTTATCCCTGCTAAAATTTACAGACACTTCGCCCAAGCTATAAGCACGAGTCCGCTAATGTCTACATACGCAATTGGTGATATTCAAGGCTGTTATAAGGAATTACAGCAATTATTAGAATTTATTAACTTTGACCCCAAGCATGATACCCTGTGGTGCACAGGTGACTTGGTTAATCGTGGTCCACAATCGCTGGAGGTTTTACGCTTTTTTAAAAGTTTAGGAGAGCGTGCGATTACGGTCTTAGGCAACCATGACTTGCATTTACTAGCCGTTGCTTATGGTTTTGTGGATTATTTTAATAAAGATGATACTTTAGATGAAATCTTAGCCGCACCTGATAAACAGGAATTATTAGACTGGTTACGACATCGTCCCTTTTTACACCATGACGAAGCTTTTAAAGTCACCATGATTCATGCAGGATTGCCGCCACAATGGGATTTAGGGCTGGCAATTCAATGCGCCCACGAAGTCGAAACTGCATTGCGTGGCAAGCGTTTTAAAGATTATCTTGAACATTTATACGGCAATAAACCTAAAATCTGGGAAGATGATTTGGAAGGTTGGGATCGTTTACGCTTTATCACCAATTGTTTCACACGCTTGCGCTATTGCAATGAAGAAGGCAGGCTCGCGTTGAAACGCAAAGGCTCGCCCAACGATGAATTATTAGATGATAAAGAAGGCGATTTTCCGTGGTTTATGGTGCCAAACCGCGTCAGCCGTCACGATACGCTTATTTTTGGACACTGGTCAACCCTCGGTTATCGCAATGAGCACGGCATTTACGCGCTGGATACGGGCTGTTTGTGGGGTGGCTCGCTGACCGCTTTGCGTTTAGAAGACAGAGAAGTGTTTTGTATCAAGTGCAGCGGGGAACGTGTACCGCGTAAGAAGTGAAGTTATTAAGCTCCGAAAGGGGACTTTAAAAGATTTAATCAGTTCGTAGGGTGCATAAGGCATAGCCACCATGCACCAGCAGATAGTGACGGTGTATGACGCTACGCTTATACACCCTACTATT
Source organism: Thiotrichaceae bacterium (assembly GCA_028688145.1). Lineage (GTDB taxonomy): Bacteria > Pseudomonadota > Gammaproteobacteria > Beggiatoales > Beggiatoaceae > JAQTYU01. The sequence goes on from JAQTYU010000003.1 coordinate 86,587, forward strand.
GTCTAGGGGTATGGCTTAATCTTCATAAGGATTTATCCAATTACGCGTAGATTTTTCATAAATTAGACCATAAGTCATTTTCAAAATTTTGGTCAAATCCAAGGTATTCAAGCGTAATTTCAAATCGAGCGCGTCCAAACTGGTGGCGATTTCATTAATCACAGGCACACCACGCCGCAAATTGGTTGGCAAATGCTTGAGCACAATATCCCGAATGCTATTGTCTTTCGCTGAATTATCGCTCAAACACAGCAAAGCCTCGGCTTTCATATCAAGTTTACGTCCTTCCAAGACATCTTTTAAATCATTCATAAAACTGATAATTATTTTAATGCAGTTCCGAATTTCTCGAATTTTGAAAAAAATATCTAACACGCTTTGTGCCAAAAACAATACCCGCACTTCATCAGGCAAACGTTTCTCCACTGAAACATCGTTCACACCATCGCTTTCAATGCTATTAATCAACACTTCCGACGCTTCAAGCACCACTAATAACTTATCGTTCAATAAGCCGATGAGTTTGTCGCTGACATCATTAATTTGCTCAAAACCTAAACGGGTCAGTTGATCTGAAAACGGCGAACCTTCACGAATTAACGCAATTTTAATCGGATCAAGCTCAGGCAACATCAAATTGGCTTTTAACGATGAGCTGATTTCATGAAGCACGGGATCGTGTTCTTTGTCGCTGTCATTTTCTTTCAATTTCAACAAAGCACCGATGACAGGAATCACTGCATTAATGCGCTTTAAATTCTTATGAATAGTGACTAAAGCTTTAATCGTCTGCTGCAAATTTTTAAAGATAAAATGCAGCAATTTGATTTCTTTGGTTAGGGGCTTGCCCTGTAAATAGGTGCGGAGCGGGAGACTGCGGGCATTTAACAATTCAGCAAATTGGCGCAAATTATCGCCATTAAGCTTATTGGTGAGATTAATTTCATCAATGCTACCCGCTGCTAAATTTAAAGTTTTGCCAATTTCCAATAATTTACGCGACTCAGCATAAACCCGTGCATATTTACGCATTTGTAAATATTCAGGAATTCGATCTTCCAAACTATTAGACACGCGATCAAAGTAATTCTGCAACGCCCCAAAGGCACTATTATTGCGAGATTTTGGCATAGCAGCAGCTACATAAATTCACATTCTCTCCCTCATGCAACACAGTGGTTTCCTGTCCTACATTATCTTTTTATCACAGTTTGTTAGGATAAATCAGAACCCCCTTAAAGATTAAGCAGGGTTCTAAGTTCAGACATGCTTACTGTGGCGGTAGCCAATCAGGGGCAAGTTCTTTCGCTTGATTGAGTAAGGTTTGCAACTCAGGCGAAGATTTAGCCACCCATAAACAATTAAGCAATTGTGTTGCCAGTTGCTGCTTGTCTTGTAAAAGCACGCTGGCATTTTGGCGCAGGGCTTTTTGTACCACAACCACATCGGCATCATCTTCTAACAAGCTGTAATCATTAAGTAAAGAATGCAAAGTGCCATGCTGCAATTTGGCTTGAATCCAGTCAAAATCCAAGAGCAAAGATTTTAATTCGCGTTGTCGCTGTGCACTGAGTAAATGAATTGCCAGATAGTCGAAAAAATAACCATCTTGTACGCCCGTCGCCCAACCATGCGGGCACAAGCGACGGTATGCCGCCAACAAATGGCTGTGTAACTTTTCAATATCGGCACATTCGCACAAATAATCATGCTGGATGGTTTGCAAACTTAAATAGCGCGGTGTAGAAGTGCCGCCCGTGATTTGCACTAAACCTTTCGCAACCAGTTGTTTAATAAACTGATGGGATTCTTCATCTTGCAACTGGTACAAATATCGCCACAACATCAGCAGCGGTGCGTAGGGAATTGCGGTGTAATCGGCAAACACCGCCAAGGTGAAATAATACTCACTTTGTTCGCCCAAAGCCTCACTATTGACATGCAGGGCTTGTAGCAAAGTATTGGAATATTCATAACTGACTTCAGGAAAGAAAATTTCGGCTTGCTGTAAATGCTTTTGTACAGGCGTATTTGCAGGCAGGCTGCGCACTGCGTGGGCGGCTAATTTCAAGGTTTGCGGCACATAATTGCAGTAATTTAACAATTCGTGCTGGGTGGCGTTGAAACTGGAAGTTTCCAGATAATGGCTGAAAAAGCTGGTTGCCTGTGCCATGCTCAAATAAGGCACGGTGTATTCCTGAATGCCTGTGAGAAAATGTTTAATAAATTCAATAACATTATTTTCACAAGTGCTCATAATCAACTGGCATTCTTTCCCCAATCGACTAAATGCCAAGACATCGCGCACATCCCACACATCATCGAGAATAAATAAACACGCACGTTTCCCGCAAAGCTCTTTCAGGCGTTCTACCCCTTCTTCCAGCTCTAAAAATTCCGCAGCGGCAGGATTGCTGGTATTTTTGGCTAAATATCGATAAACCCGCATTTGTTGGGCAACAGGATCAGAGGCTTGTCCGACGTGAATCCAAAAAATGCCATCCACAAATTTGCGCCGAATTACCAAATCATGCGCCAACACTGCACTGATTAAAGATTTTCCGATGCCGCTTGCGCCGCGCAATAAAATTGGGTTTTTTTGCCCATCGCTAACTTCCGCAAGGGAGGGCTTCATCACCAATTTAGCTTTTAATTCATTGAGTAATTGGGTGTGCTCGACCAAATAGCTGGGTAAACTTGGAACATTATACAAAGCTCCCAAGGTGGCTTCTGCATCGCCCGCTTTGAGCTTGGCTAATTCACGTTCTATATCCGTTAGCTCTGCTTGTAAATTATCAATTTGTTCTTGTAAATCTTTAATTTGCTGAGAATCGGAACAGCGTTTGATCTGTGCATTCAAATCGGTGAGTAAGTCATTCAACGCGCTATAATGTTGATTTAATAGAGTAATTTGTTGTTCTAAGGTATATTCATCAGCGATTAACATCATTCAGTGCCTTCTATCCAATAATTTGCCGCAGCCTCAAGCGTATCAACGGCACGACAGTTTGCACTGGGGCGCGTAAGACCGATAAAGTTGCACGAGTAAGTTTTTACATCAATATTAATTTTATAGGGTCATTATAACCGTTCAATTTCTGCTTGAGAAAGCCCTGTCACCTGCATAATGATTTCTAAGGTAATTCCTTGGGCTTTAAGTTGTTGTGCAATGATGAGTTTGGTTTCAGTTGAGAATTTAACTGCGCCCCCAACCCCCTAAAAGAGGCTAAACAGATTATTATCTTTTAAAGTCCCCTTTAGGGGATTTAGGGGCGCAGTACGTTATAAATCTTAATCCTTCGGGGGCACATAACCCGTAGGCTGCATTGCACCTTCACTGAAAAGGAATTTTTCCATTTCTTCTTCCAGCATTTTACGGGCTTTGGGGTCGATAGGAGACAGGCGATATTCATTAATCAACATGGTTTGATGTCTTAACCATAATTGCCAAGCTTCTTGAGAAACTTCCAAATAAATACGCTTACCCAATTCACCGGGATAAGGAGGTGCTTTTAAGCCTTCAGCTTCTTTGCCCAGTTTCACACAATTGACAGTACGGCTCATGTTGGTTTCCTTGTGATGAGATTACAAAAGACAGTCCTGCACAGGACGCGCGGGAAATGCAGTTAATTCTTGGATTAATCGGGCGACAGGCGCGGCAAGCCCCAATTTTATCGGCGTTGCCACCTTATACCAAACTCTATTGGAAAGTGCTATAGCTGTGCTTTGTTCACGATTAATGGTGATTTGCACCGGCAAAATATCTAAATGAAAATGGGTAAACGTGTGGCGCAAACTTTCCCAGATTTTGTATTTTTGAACCTGAACGCCCAATTCTTGTTCACAATAATTAAGAATTTCATCGACATCCGCACATTCTGGAAAACTCCACAGCCCGCCCCAAATACCTTGCGCGGGACGTTGTTCGAGTAAAATCTCGCCCGTGGCTTGTTGCAGCATTAAAAATACCGCCGTTTTAACCGGGATGGTTTTACGCGGTTTAGGCACAGGATAGGCTTGTGGATTGCCTTGTTGAGCGGCTTGGCAATGGGCTTGAATTGGGCAACGGCTACATTGTGGACGGCTGCGTGTGCATAAAGTCGCGCCTAAATCCATCATCGCTTGCGTATATTCCCCAACCTGCTCAACAGGGGTGTAATTGCTTGCTAATTCCCATAATAAACGCGAAGTTGCGGTTTCGTCCGCAGGCGTTGGAATCGCATGATAACGGCATAAAACCCGCTTCACATTGCCATCTAAAATGGGGTGTGATTGTCCAAAAGCCAAGGCAAGAATCGCCCCCGCTGTAGAACGTCCAATCCCAGAAAGCGCAATAACTTGTTCAAACTCTTGGGGAAATTTGCCATTAAACTGCTGTTGAATTTGTTGGGCGGCGCGGTGCAAATTGCGGGCGCGGGCATAATATCCCAAACCTGACCACTGCGCTAAAACTTCATCCAAAGGCGCGGCAGCCAAACTTTGAATGTCAGGAAAGTGCTGCATGAAATTTTGATAATAGCCGAGCACAGTGTTGACTTGAGTTTGCTGCAACATGATTTCCGAAACCCACACGCGATAAGCGGTAGGCTGTTGTTGCCACGGCAAATCCTTACGCCCATGTTTGGCAAACCATGCCAGCACCGCATCGCTAAACTCAGTGTTGATCACGTTTTTTGGCGGCATTTTCTTCATGCAATTCCTGTTGCAATTCGTGGTGACGGGCTTCAATGCGCGAGGCTTGATAAAAATCTAAGCCTTTCAATTGCCGCGCCTGTTTAATTTGTTCCAAAGCCAACGCCGTGCGCCCGCTGGAATAATAATATTCCGCCATCGAAAAATATGAATCCACAATCTCCCCAATTTGCCGCTGCACTAACGCGAGTAGACGATGATATTCGGGATAATTGCGTAGATGTAAATCGAGCAGCAAGGGTTTCGCAGTCGCTGCCCGATTTTGCTGCAATAATAACTCGGCATATTCTAAAGTGAGTTGTGGGTCGTTGGGATAACTTTGCAGAGCTTTGCTATAAAGCTGCAAAGCTTGTGTAGGCTGATTTTGTGCCGCCGCCAGCCGCGCTTGTAAACTGCGATAAGCAACGCGGTCGGTATCATGTTTCACCAGCCAATCTAATTGGGGTTGCACGCCACTGTATTCGCGAGTCGCCAATAAACATAAGGCAATCGCATAACGCACCGCACGTTCATCACGATAACGCGCTTCTTGCAAAGCTCGCTGTAAATTTTTGGCGAGTTTGGTTTTATCTGATTCACTCAAAAACAATAATTTAGCGCGTGCCAGTTGATACAGCGGTGAATCGCTTAATAATTTTTTGGGATATTGTTCTGCCCGATCCCGCGCTTCTGCCACCCGATTGCTGGTGACGGGGTGAGTGCGTAAAAACTCGGGTAAACCGCCTTCATAAAAGCGATTGCTGGCTTGGAGGCGTTCAAAGAAAATCGGCATACTGCGCGGGTCAAAACCTGAATCTGCCAACATTTTCATCCCGACGCGATCCGCTTCTTCTTCGTGAGCGCGGGTGAAATTAATCTGCATTTGGATATTGCCTGCGGTGACTGCGGCAATCGCGGCTTCTGCGACTTGAGGATTTTTCATCCCTGCAATTGCGGCGGCAACAATCGCTGCCATGGTGGGCAGGGAAAAATTATTGCTCGCCTCCATGGTGCGCGCAATATGATGCTGAGTCACGTGGGCGATTTCGTGGGCAAGCACCGAAGCCAGTTCATTTTCATTCTGAGTGTGTAGAAACAAACCGCTGTGCACCCCAACAAACCCACCCGGCACGGCAAAGGCATTGATACTGTTCTCATTCACCACGAAAAAATAAAACCGCTGTTCGGGATTATCGCTATACGCCGCGATTTGATGCCCCAGCGCATTCAAATAACTGTTTACTTCTAAATCATCAATAATATCAACGCCATTACGCAGTTGTCGCATAAAGCCTTCCCCAAGACGTTTTTCATCAGCAGGGGAAAGCACGGAACTGGCAGACGCGCCCATGTCGGGCAATTCGAGCGCGGCACAGGGCAAGCAGCACAATAAGGCAAGCCAAGCGATAGATTTCATATTCATTGAGGACAGTGAATTAATGGGCGACTTGTGCGCGTAAAGCGGCACGTTTCGAGTCTAGGAGTAAGACGCGCACGGATTTGGTGAGGTGGTCCAGTCTTAAATTACTCTTGCCATGTTGCAAGCTGTCGTAATACAAACAAGCGCGCAACATATCGTTTTCAATCGCAAATAACTGAGTTTCATAATTCATTTCGGTCAAACCCAAAGGCTCGGCAAATAACACCAAGTGCATCCGATTGATAGTTTTCACATCCGTGCCACGTTCTTCAAAGAATTTTAGCAAACGTCCGCTCAAATAGCGTTCGCCTGCATTGGAAAGCACTTCCAGCGCGTTGCCTTGATTTGCCTTGCTGTGTGAAAGCAAACCGCGCCCAACCCGTTGAAAAAATTCTTCATTTTGCTCAGCTTCATAAGTGATCACCGTGACTACATTCAACAAATGTTCTTCAGCAATTTCTAACAGAATTTTGGTGACTAATTCGTGTACGCTTTCATAATTATTGGGTTTGATTTGGTGTAAACGCAATAGCCCCGTGACTTTAATAAAGCTTTTCAAGGAATTATCCGCCATGCGGCGTAATGCACTGCGTTGTAATACGTCTAAACGCGGATACAATAAAGATAAAATTTCAAAACGTTGCTGCACCGAAGCGGATTGTAAAAACAGCGTGCGCACTAATTCAGGCTCGCTCGCGTTTAAATGAAATTGCAGTAAGCCTTTGCTTTCATTCACCACCGCCCGATCCCGCGCATTGAGCAAATGAATCACGGGTGACCAATCTTCCAATGGACGACATTCGCGCAAGGCTTGTAATGCTAAGACTTTCATATCTTTGGAAGAAGTGTTGTAAAGCGCGTCAATCAAGCGTGATTTATGCGGTTCGAGATGCCCTTCTAACATCCGCACGTAAGCATTGAACGCCGCCAAACGGATGGCAGGTTTTGTATGATCCAAAAATGGTAAAATTACATCACTGTACTTTGCTTGACGTAATTCGCCAATTGCCTGTAAATACAAAGTAAAATTAGGATCATCCAAGTGTTCCAAATGTTTCAAGAGTCGTTGTTCAATTTCTTTTTTCGCCTTATATGACGGGTGGCGATGTAAATATAAACAGGCTTCGACAAACACTTCTGGGGTGGGATGATTGAGTAACTTTTCCACGAACTCACTTAAATTCACCGAAGGGAAACGCCCTAAATTTTTCAAAATTAAAGGAATTAGTTTGGGATCATTTTCTTGACGCAAGGCTTCCATCAAATAGGTGATGTTGGTGTTACTTTGCGGCAAAGAAGCCAAGGTTTCAACACAATGGGATTTAATATCAAAGAGTTGAGTTTTTAACATCAGGTTGCCGACACGGTTCACAAATTGGTTCATGCGAAACATGCGAATAATTTCCAGCGCGGCAATGACGTGATAAGTGTCAGGGCTGGAAAGCTTATCTTCCACCACTTGCGCCAAACTGTTGCTGCGTAAACCTGACCAGAAATCAATGCGACGGTCAAATAAGTCACGGTTTAATAAGCCGAACATGCCTTCATGATAGGCGGCAGATTGCGGAAAGGCGATTAACATCCCCAAGATAGACATCACAAACACCACAAACGGCAAAATATAACTGACATCTTTTGAGGCAATATAGGGAGTCACTTGAGTGATGACGGTTTGCACGCCGCCTGTGGCAAACATTAAAAAACCGCTGGCGATTAAAGTCGCGGCAGGAAACACCACGCCATTTAAAAAGGCTTTATTCGTACCCCATAAATTCGGGGGAATCGCATTAAACAGCAAATTATTCGCAGGGGTTCGCAAAGCCCAGCGCATTTCCTGATTTAAAAATTGGGTGCAAATACTCAACACCAGCATCGTGGTGACGCTGCCAGAACCTTGATGCTTGGCGGCCCAGTAAAAATATACAAATAAAATGAACGAGATACCTGCAATCAAGGCGGGATAGAGGAAGTTACTCATTCCTACCCCCATTTTCAAAATAATCCGCGAGGTTAAAAATAACTGAATCAGCAACCATGCGAGATTGGCAAAAATTTCATACACTGCAAAAAAGGCAGCTCGCTCATTAGAATCTGGGAAAACATCTGGATAAACAATAGCTTGGTATTGGTATTCTAATAGTTTATTCCCAATCACAAACATCATTAAACCCAAGGACATGAAAATCATCAGGCGTGAGTGCATCACATATTTCACGCTGCTGAGCATGTCTACAAGAGGATTACGGGAACTGCCTGCTTTGATGGTTTGATTGGTGACGCGCACTGAATTGAGGCGGGTGCGCACGATGTGCAGTAGAGCATACGCACCTAAGCAGCTAATTCCGAGCACCAGCACTAAATTCTGCGGGTCTGCGTGAAAACCTTTGAGCAAGGTGACCAGTGCGCTGCCGCCACAAATGCCGCCAATCGGCATTCCTGCATTAATCACCCCTGTCACCCGTTTGGCTTGCACCGCAGTGAAGTAGGAGGCGACCACGCTACCGACATGAATTGAAATTAAAATATAGAAAAATGAAGAGCCTACAAAGAACGCGCCATAAACCCAACTGAAAGTATAGGCATCGCCCGAGGCATAATAAAACAAGAATTGCGCAATAATGGAGAAAAACGTAGAACAGAGTAGGAAAAAACTGAAAATATCGAGACCGCTGACGCGCTTGGTGTAATGCGCGTAAATCGTTGCGCCCACCATCACCAGTAAATCCACACAGATGAACATGATAGGCAGGATGTCACTTTTTAAGTGACTGATTAACAAAGTCATGCCTATACTGCGTGCGAAACTTGCCCCGAAGGAGTACACCATTAACACTAAAAATAGGTAAAGTACGCCTTCCCATTCATTGGATTTGATGGAAAGCAAGTTACTGAAGAAGCGTGTAATCATGGTGTTCTAGGTGTCAGCAAATATACGTACAGCGCGTATATTAGCATGGGCATTATTAAGTTTTACTGCTGTTTTTTGCCGTAGGTTCTGCCGCAGGTTTAGGCGCGGGGTTTGAACTGGTATTTGCACTATTAATCATACCCCGCATCCGTCGAATTAAGGCTTTAATAAAACCGAAGGCAATCGCAGGATATTCATGCGCCAACTGCTCAAGGTCATTGCGTTGAATCACCAAGAAAGTACAAGGCCCTTCACAACGCACGGTTGCAGTTCGGGTTTCCTCGTCAAACAAGGCTAATTCTCCCAGAAAATCATTTTCTTTCAAGGTGGCAAGGTGTTTGATTTCTCCGCCACTCATTTTCTTAAGAATTTGCACTTTTCCAGAAACCACGATAAACAGCTTGTCCCCAACATCCCCTTCATAGAATAAGACGTGTCCGTCTTCATAGGATTCCTCAGACGCAATCGTCGAAATCATATGCAAGTCCTCGGTTTTCAACATGGAAAACAGAGGCACTTTGTGAAGGACGATAATCTTCTCTAATGGAATCATTGAAAGTAACGTTAATCCATCGTGTGCGACAAAATATCATCAAGAGTTGAAATCATGACGTATCATAGACATATTTTTTACACTTGTCGCAACATTGTATAAGTTTTTTGTGCCTAAAACACGTCAGCGTTCTTAATAATAAAGCAAAATTGTGACCAAGTTATTTTTCAGCACACTAAATACATCAGGAATCTGGGGCGTGGGGTGGATTTTTACGAGAAATTGAGTTAATTCTCAAGAATTCTAAACTTTTAACTGCGCCCCCCTAAAGGGGGCTTTTTTAAAGAACCCCCTAAATCCCCTAAAGGGGACTTTAAAAACAAAGACTTAGTCTTTAGCCCCCTTCAGGGGGTTGGGGACGCAGTGAGGCTTTTATAAACCCGCTGCCCGTAATTTCTCTTGAATGAAGCTGACCGCATCCACCAAAGGAATATTTTGAGAACTGGCATCGCGCCGCCCCTTATATTCAAGCACACCTTCATCTAAGCCCTTGTCGCCAAGCACCAAACGGTGAGGAATTCCCAGCAATTCCATTTCCGCAAACATCACGCCGGGGCGTTCTTTGCGGTCATCAAATAACACATCAATTCCAGCCGCTTGTAATTCTTGATATAACTTTTCGGCTGCTTCTTGTAAACGTTGCGATTTGTGCATGTTCATGGGCAATACTACCACAGTAAACGGTGCAATGGCTTCGGGGAAAATAATCCCTTGTGCATCATTGTTCTGTTCAATCGCAGAAGCCACAATTCGAGAAACCCCAATTCCGTAGCAGCCCATGGTCATGGTTGCCGCACGCCCACTTTCATCGAGAACCGTGGCTTGCATTGCCTCGCTATATTTTTCACCCAATTGGAAAATGTGTCCGACTTCAATGCCGCGTGCAATTTCGACCGTGCCTTGACCATCGGGGCTGGGGTCGCCGACTTCGACATTGCGAATATCGACGGTTTTGGGTTCGGGCAAATCACGCCCCCAATTCACATCGACTAAGTGGAAATCATTTTCATTCGCGCCGCACACGAAATCGACTAAATGCGCCGCGCTGTGATCCACTAACATCGGCACATTTAAATTCAATACGCCAATTGAACCAATATCACAGCCCAAAGTATTCCGCACTTGTTCGGGGTTGGCAAACGTCAGCGGATCGGCAACTTCAGGATATTTAATCGCTTTGATGTCGTTCAAAGTGTGGTCACCACGTAACACTAAGGCGACTAAACCGCCCTCTTTGCCATCGACCAATAAAGTTTTCACACAAGTTTCAGGCGCAACTTTCAAAAATTCGCTGATTTCTTGAATGCTGTGCTGATTGGGGGTGGAAACTTTGCTGTAGCTGCTGCTCTTAGGGGTGGCGCGTGGCGTGCTTGGGGGCAGGGCGGGGGCAAGTTCAACGTTTGCGGCATAATCGCTGCCTGTGCTGTAAGCAATGGCATCTTCGCCAGAATCTGCTAAAACGTGAAACTCATGTGAACTGCTACCACCGATGCTGCCCGTGTCTGCCAAAACCGCACGGAATTTTAAGCCCAAGCGGGTAAAAATGCGGCTGTAGGTGGCGTACATTAAATCATAAGTTTCTTGCAAAGACGCTTGATCAATATGGAAAGAGTACGCATCTTTCATTAAAAATTCACGCGCACGCATCACGCCAAAACGCGGGCGAATTTCGTCACGGAATTTGGTTTGAATTTGGTAGAAATTGGCGGGAAGTTGTTTGTAACTGCGGACTTCGCGGCGGATTAAATCGGTAATAATTTCTTCGTGGGTGGGACCAAAGCAGAATTCGCGATCATGGCGGTCTTTGATACGCAATAATTCAGGGCCGTAATGTTCCCAACGTTTGGATTCTTGCCATAATTCAGCAGGTTGAATTGCAGGCATTAACACTTCTTGTGCGCCCGCACGATTCATTTCTTCGCGCACGATGTTTTCAACTTTGCGCAACACTTTCAAGCCCAAGGGCAACCAAGTATAAAGTCCTGCGGCAAGGCGGCGAATCATGCCTGCACGTAGCATTAATTGATGGCTAATCACTTCAGCATCAGCAGGGGTTTCTTTAAGCGTGGCGAGTAAAAGGCGTGACGTGCGCATAAATGTCCTTTGTGGTATACAAACGAGTCAATGAAATTAGGCGGTTCTAATCAGAAATGCGATAATGATACTCAACTAAACGTTAAAGCGTAAGTAAAAATTCAGAAAATATGTATTTTTGAGTTTAAATCTTGATTAAAACGGGATAAATAGATTTAAAAATCTTAACGAAAGCCCCCAACCCCCTAAAGGGGGCTAAAGACAAAGAGTTAATCTTTAAAGTCCCCTTTAGGGGATTTCTCCTCGTTTCCAAGGAATGAGGAAGAAGAACTAGAAATTCTGTAGGGTGGAATAGGCGTAAGCCGTATTCCACCATTTTGCTCCGCTTTTGCAGAATTTTATGGTGGAATACGCTGCGCTATTCCACCATACCTAGCTAGTTTTCTCGTTCCGCGCAGTAAACCGTTTAGCAACAAAAATAACAGCAGTACAAACCAAGGGAGGGGGAACGCGATTTTCATCGTGTTCTACATATTTTTAACTTTATGATGAGTCCGTAACTGAAGATGAGCACATTGAATACCCCTAAAGCAGCCTTACGCAACGATTGGCAACTAGAAGAAGTGACTGCTTTATTTGAACTGCCTTTGAACGAGCTGATTTTCCGCGCCCAAGGCGCATTACGCGGTTATTTTGACCCCGCACAAATCCAGCTCAGCACGCTGTTAAATATCAAAACAGGCGCGTGTCCCGAAGATTGTGCGTATTGTCCGCAAAGTGTGCGTTATGACACGGGTTTGCCCGTTGAGCCGATGATGCAAGTTCAAGAAGTCGTTACCGCCGCCGAAGAAGCCAAAGCCCAAGGCGCAACCCGTTTCTGCATGGGCGCGGCGTGGCGCAGTCCTAAACGTAAAGATTTTGAAATCGTGTTAGAAATGGTGAAAGCGGTCAAAGGCTTAGGGATGGAAACTTGCGTCACTTTGGGAATGCTCACCGAACCTCAAGTGCAACAGCTCAAAACCGCAGGTTTAGATTATTACAATCATAATTTGGACACTTCAGAAGCATTTTATTCGCAAATTATCAGCACCCGCACTTATCAAGACCGTTTAGACACGCTGGCACATGTGCGTGATGCACAAATTAAAGTCTGTGCGGGTGGGATTATTGGCATGGGCGAAAACCTGCAAGATCGCGCACAATTATTGCTTACTTTAGCAAACCTGCCCGCGCATCCTGACAGTGTGCCGATTAACCAGTTAATCAAAGTAGAAGGTACGCCCTTGGCGCAAGCGCAGGATTTAGACACCTTTGATATGGTGCGTTGCATTGCCGTGGCGCGAATTTTGATGCCCGCCTCATACGTGCGCTTGTCCGCAGGCAGAACTGAAATGAGCGATGAGTTGCAAGCTTTATGTTTATTGGCGGGTGCAAATTCGATTTTCTATGGGGAAAAGTTATTAACCACGGAAAACCCGAGTTTAGATAAAGATCGCAGCTTATTAAAACGTCTTGGCTTGCAGGCAGTTCAATGATTTTTTTGGATATTCCCTTACCTTTACGTAACCAGTAGCCATCATGAGCCATTACACTATTACGCAATTGTCACAAGAATTTAGCGTGACCACGCGCACGATTCGTTTTTACGAATCCGAAGGCTTATTAAGTCCTGAACGCCAAGGACAAGCGCGGATTTATAGTAATCGGGATCGGGTGCGCTTAAAGTTGATTTTACGCGGGAAGCGTTTGGGATTCAGTCTTAAAGAAATTCGTGGAATGTTAGATATTTACGATTTTGAACGAGACGAAGTCAAACAGTTGTCGGTGATGATTGATAAGATTCGGGCGCGGCGCACGCTGTTAATTCAACAACGCCAAGATATTGATATTTTGCTTGGGGAACTCGGCGTGGTGGAAAAGGAATGCCTTGACATGTTGCAACAGCAAACCTCTTCCCGTGAACCTAACGAATAATTTTTCCAAGACGCATCAGGGATGGTTTAATCGCTACCCCCAATTTCTCGGCAATTTTCAGATTCACAAACAATTTCCCATCTTGATTGCGGGAAATGGGAATAGTGTTGGGTGCTTGTCCGCCCATAATTTTTAAAGCCGCTTGGGCAGCCCAAGTGCCTTGTTCTTCAGGCACAAGGGTGATGCCCAATAAGCTGAGAGGCGACATCCATTCCGTGGCAGAAGCGCTGGGAATTTTGATATTTTCGAGCAGAAATTGTTCTGCTTGTGGCATATTCCAATCTTTCATGCCCCGCGCATTCAACATCAAAATCATGTCAACTTCATCTTGCAGTTTTAGAAAGTCCCGTTTCCATTCTTCAAAATTATTCGGGAAATAGCTTTTATTTAAGATTTTACTACCCAAATGTTCACGATATTTATCCACCCGCTTGTGCTCAGTGAATCCATTCAACGCCAAGGTGCCGATCCGTGTTTGAAATTTCCGTGTATTTTCCTTAACTTGTTTCACGATAGAATCAAGCAGTTCAATTTCTAACATGCCCGTGGTATTACTGTAGGGAAGAGCATATTCGCTAGCATCCCAATTCACGCCGCAGAACACAAAAGGAATGGGGCTGTTTTTGTAAAACGGCATTAATACATATTTAACGGCATCATCATCGCTCACAATCACCACATCAGGTTCAAATTTTTCAATTTCTGCTTTGGCCGCGGTGGCAGCTTCGGTTTTTTCGGATTCGGAAGCACGATTTTTAGTATTCATGTAGAAAACGGTGCTGACTATGCCGTTCCCCTCCAACACACTAAGAGCTGCCTGATTAATCCCCTGCGTCCAAGGATAATTCTCATCATAGGAATGTAGAATAAAAACCCGTTTGCCTTGGTAATCCTGTGCAATTGCATATTGTCCACAACACAAACTGTACACAGTCAAAAGAAAAACTAGGTAAAGTCTCATTATTATCTCCTTGAAGTTTATCCCTATAATCATTCCGTATTTTTATAGAATAAAAAGGGCTAATTTTATAAAAATCGTGAAAAATAAGGGTTTATTAAATAATACTTAAATTCAAGATAGTCTTTTTACTGGGTAGGATCAAGAATAATATGTAGGCTTTAATTGAGATAACTATAAGGATTTTAAATATTTATACATTACAGAACATAAGGATAAAACTAGATTTACGGGCGGTAAAAATGAATGACAGTTATTAAAAAACTTATATTTACTGTATGATTTCACAGGAGTTCATAGTTATTTATTTAATAAAATCAATTTAATATTGCATTAAGCTATAATAATTATAAAAATATAAGCTTAATTTTAATAAGTTCACAAGTTGTTCATATAATACATTGATCTCAAGTTTTACCGCTGTTACCTCTAAACACGTTAATTTCGTAAGGTAAATTGACAGTTCATAGGCTGCTTGCCTATAGTGTGACGTTTTTTGACGAAGTTACGGGATAACACCATGCGCAGTATTGAAGCCAAAATCATCAACCCCCTCATCGGCACACGTTTTCCATTGCCCGAACATGCCACCCAAGGCGCGGCAGGTTTAGACTTGCGTGCCTGTATTGAAACTGCGGTGGTGATTGAACCCAATCAAACCCAAATGATTGGCAGCGGGATTGCGATTGATATTCATGACAAGGGCTTAGCCGCCATGATTTTGCCGCGTTCAGGTTTAGGGGTGAAACACGGCATTGTGTTGGGAAATTTAGTAGGCTTAATCGATTCGGATTATCACGGCGAAATTCGGATTGCGGTGTGGAATCGCAGCACGGTGGCGTTCGCGGTTGAACCCGGTGAACGTTTATGCCAAATGATTTTTGTGCCTGTGGTGCAAGCGGAATTAAAGATTGTTGAAGAATTCAGTCACACCACTGAACGCGGTGAAGGTGGTTTCGGACACACAGGACGGCAATAGGCTTGTCTAAGCTTGGAACAAAAAATTATGAAGCAAGTCTATATTAGCTTTATATTATTTATTAATATTTCTAGTCTATATAGACTATAATGCAATCAGTTATATGTATTTTGTGAAAGTCGCCCCTATTCCCCAATAATCTCCAACAGGGAATGACTTCAATTTACTCTTTTCACTGAATCTGGAAATAAAGTATGCCTGAAAGCACCCAGCCTTTCGCGCTGATTACGCATGACGAAGACATTGAACGCGCCGCCCGCTCGATGAAAGCGATGTCGCATCCTTTGCGCCTGAAAATTCTGTGCACTTTAGGCGAAAAAGAATACAGCGTTCAAGATATTGTCGATCACGTCGGCACTTCTCAAAGTAATATTTCTCAACACCTTGCCATCCTGCGTGACAAGGGTATTTTAGCTTCACGCAAAGATGCAAATCGAGTATATTACCGCGTCGGCGATGCACGGACTTTGCGCCTAATCAGCATGATGCGTGAAGTATTTTGCTCATTCTGTGGTTAATCCAGATTAGTCCACATTTTATCTTCTCATTACTCAGTAGAACTTAGATCGCTTATGGGACAATTATTTGAATTTGTAGGGAATCATTTATTCCTATTTTTTGCATTATTTGCAGTTTCGGGCGCGTTGATTTGGAACGTTTTTCAATCTCAAATCACGGGAGTTGCTTCAATCAACTGTTTTGAAGTCACCAAATTGCTCAATCATGAAGATGCCGTATTAATCGATGTGCGCGAAGAAAACGAATTTATCCAAGGGCACATTTTAAACTCAATTAATATGCCGCTAAGTGGCTTATCTGATAAAATGAGCCGCCTAGAAAAACACCGCGATCAACCCATTATCGCGATTTGTTTAAGTGGTCAACGTTCCGCCCAAGCCTGTGGCAAACTTAAAAAGCAAGGCTTTGAGAAAGTTTATAATCTCAGCGGCGGTATCATGGCATGGCAAACGGCAAGTCTTCCGCTGACACGCGGCAAAGAATAATCCCGAACAATACAACGCTTTAACGAGGAATAGAGACAGTGGAAGAAGCAATTCAAAACGGCGCAGCCCCACAAGAACAATTTGCAATTCAAAAAGTGTATGTAAAAGACGTATCTTTTGAAACGCCCAATTCTCCCTATATTTTCACCGAACAATGGACGCAAGGTTTAGAATTACAAATTTCTAATACCATTGAAGCCTTGTCCGAAGACGTGTTTGAAGTGGTGTTAAATCTCACCGTGACGGTGAAGGCAGTCAGCACCAATCCTGAAACGGGCGAAAGCAGCGACAAAACGGCGTATTTAATCGAAGTGCAACAAGCAGGGATTTTCACCGTCAGCAATTTTGGCAGTGAACAATTACAATACATGCTGAACAGCTACTGCTTAACCATTTTATTCCCCTATGCGCGTGAAGTGATGTCTGATCTCAGTGTGCGCGGCGGTTTCCAACCTTTATTACTTGCGCCTATCAATTTTGACGCGATGTTCGCACAACGTGTTGCCCAGCTTCAACAAGATGCTGCCGCACAACTTCCCGAAGCCACTGCTTAATCTTTCCCGCCGCAACTGATGGTTTTTACACCGACAATTCTCGTGCTCGGCGCAGGCTCTTGGGGCACTGCGCTGGCGATGGTGTTAGCGCGGAATGGACATCAAGTTGCGCTGTGGGGAAGAAATTCCGCACAGATGCAGCAGATGGCAGCGACTCGCCAAAACGCCCGTTTTTTACCCGAGATTACTTTTCCTGAAAATTTACACGCTGTCAGCGATTTTGTGCCGTATTTATCCACAGTAGAAGATGTGCTGGTGGTTGTGCCCAGTCATGCGTTTCGGGAAACTTTAGCCTTGCTTGCCCCCCATCTCGCTATGAACGTGCGAATTTGTTGGGCAACCAAAGGCTTGGAATACAAAACAGGCTTGTTATTGCATCAAGTTGCGGCAGATATGTTGGGTAAAAATCGCCCGTTAGCGGTGTTGTCTGGGCCTTCGTTTGCGATGGAAGTGGCGAAAGGTTTGCCGACTGCGGTGACCGTTGCCGCGAACCAAGTCGATTATGCTGAATTATTGGTGAAGAAATTTCACCATCATCCCAGTTTTCGCCCCTACACCAGTTGTGACATGGTGGGCGTGGAAGTGGGCGGCGCGGTGAAAAATGTGATTGCTATCGCGGCGGGCATTGCCGACGGTTTAGGTTTAGGCGCAAACAGTCGAGCAGCTTTGATTACACGCGGCTTAACGGAAATGGTGCGTTTTGGCACGGCGTTGGGTGGGGTGCGTGAAACTTTTATGGGTTTGGCGGGTTTGGGTGATTTGGTGCTGACTTGTACCGATAATCAATCCCGTAATCGGCGCATGGGTTATGCTTTGGCGCAAGGTCAAACCGACAGCGAGGCACAAGCAAAAATCGGGCAAGTGGTAGAAGGCGTTCATGCCGCCCGTGAAGTGTATCGTTTGGCACAAGAAATGGAAATTGCCATGCCGATTGTGGAGCATGTGCATAAAGTCTTACAAGGGGAATATACGCCCCAAGCCGCAGTTCAAGCCTTATTATCTCGCGCAACTACGCAAGAAATCTAATATTTCTTTCCTAAAATTCCCTTCTTAAGTTTCTTAAAAATTCGCAGATTTCGGGGCGATGTTTAGCAGCGTTACGCCCCTAAATTCAGTGGAAAGATTCAATAAAACTTCGATAAAAATGGTTTAGAATTACGTTAGATATTTTAGAGTTTTACACTTAGTGGGTAAATATTATGAATACCGTTGCCGTTTTAAAACATTACTCAATTGAAGAGTATTTAGCTGCTGAAGATTTGGCGGTTGAGAAAAGCGAATATTACGCAGGAGAGGTTTTTTCTATGGCTGGAGGAACGCTGAATCACAATCGCATTGCTGGCAATATTCACTTTGCATTGAAACTGGTGTTGCGTGGCAAGCCATTTGAGGTATTTATCGGTGATGTAAAACTGCATGTTCCTTCCATAGAATCATTTACTTATCCTGATATTTTGGTGATTGCGGGCAAGCCTGAATATTGGCAAGAACGCCGTGATACGCTGTGCAACGCGCATTTAATTATTGAAGTGTTGTCAAACAGTACCAAGGATTATGACCGCGCAGGCAAGTTTGAAATTTACCGTAATCTGCCTGATTTACAAGATTATATTCTGGTCAGTCAAGACAAAATCCATGTCGAGCATTTTGTGAAACAAGCTCCGCAGCAATGGTTATTAACTGAATACAATAAGTTAAGTGATGTGTTCAGCATTGCCCAATTGGGGGAAACGCTGGCATTGACGGATATTTATGACAAAGTCGATTTTGAACCCCAAACCTAGGTTTTGAGATGAGCCAACAACCCTACATCGGCTTACGCCCTTTTGAACGTGATGAAACCGATATTTTTTTCGGGCGTGAAACGCATACTGATGAATTAATTAGCCGTTTGGGCAAGCACCATTTTTTAGCGGTGGTTGGGGTTTCGGGCTGTGGCAAATCGTCTTTAGTGAAAACAGGCTTGATTGCTGGCTTGGAAGCGGGTTATTTGGCGACGGTGGGCACGCATTGGCGGGTGGTGGAAATGCGCCCCAGTCATCAGCCATTTCAAGCTTTGGCAGAGAGATTATTTTCAGAATTAGAACATGAGTTAGGTTCTGATTATACAGCAGAAAGTTTACAGCAGGCTTTGCGACAAGGTTCCTTAAGTTTGCATGAGTTATTAGCGCAATATCCGCTCCCCAATAATGCACAATTATTGATTGTGTGCGACCAGTTTGAAGAAATTTTCCGCTATTTTCAGCAAGGTGCAGTCGCTGAAGCCCGTAATTTTGTGAGTTTGTTATTAGCCAGCAGTAAAGCTTATCCTTTAGCCGCAGGTGTGGTTTCGCATTCGATTTATGTGGTCATTACCATGCGTTCTGATTTTTTGGGCGATTGCGCCCAGTTTGCGGGCTTGGTCGAGGCGATTAATCAGGGTTTATATTTAACGCCGCGTTTGGATGTCGAGCAATTACGAGCGGCGATTGAAGAGCCTGCCTTTGTGTTTGGGGGCGAAATTGAGGCGGCTTTAGTGACGCAATTATTGGAAGATGCCGAGAATAATCCAGACCAGTTGCCTTTGTTGCAACATGTGTTAATGCGTTTGTGGAATTTGGCGCAGGTGAATCAGACGGCTTTAAATACGCAGGCTTATGAGGCTTTGGGTGGTTTGAAAGCCGCGTTATCAAATCATGCAGATGAAGTTTATAACGCACTTTCTGAATCACAACAAGGGCTTGCTGAGGTTTTGTTTCGGGGTTTGACCGAGCGCGGTGATGCCTTGCGTGATACGCGTCGCCCTTTGCAACTGGCGAAAATTGTGGAATTGGCGGGGGTGACGACTGCGGAAATGGTTGCGGTAATTGATGCGTTTCGACAAGCGGATTGCTGTTTTTTAATGCCGCCGCTTGGGCTTGTGTTGCAAGATGAAACGGTGATTGATATTTCCCATGAAAGTTTAATTCGGCAATGGGAACGTTTGAAAGACTGGGCGGCTGATGAGGCGGAGAGTGTTAAAACTTATCAGCGTTTGGAAGACCGCGCGCTGGAGTGGCAAAAACAGAAAGCAGGTTTATTGCAATCGCCTGAGTTGGAAAACTTTCAACAATGGTGGCAGGTGAAACAGCCTTCGCCAGTGTGGGCGCAGCGTTATGGGGAACAATTTGCGGTTTCTTCGGCGTTTTTGCAGGAGAGCCAAAAAGCATGGCTTCAAGAACAAGAGCGTGCAGAGAAAGAAAAACAACGAGCGGAAGAGCAGGCTAAATTAGTTGTTCAACAAAAAGAACTGGCATTAGAAGTTATTAGTCAATTTACTTATGAAATCCCAGAAAAATTGGCTAAAATTCCTCAAACTGCAAAATTAACGGCTGAGATTTTAGAATATAACATTCAAGCTTTAGATAAAATTTACGCGCTGAATCCAAATGATAGTAATGCACAACGAGAAAGAGCTGTTAATTACAGTAATGTGGGTAATCTTTATTTAGACATATTAGGCAATGTGAATAAAGCCTTAGACTATTATCAACAAAGTTCCAAATTATTACAGCAACTGGTGACACAAGACCCGAATAATGCTCAAGCACTCAGAGATGTTTCGATTAGTTTCAATAAGCTAGGCGATATTTATTTACAACTGAATCAAACCGAAAAAGCCTTAGACTATTATCAACAAGCTTTAAAAATCCGTCAGCAAGGGGTGAAACAAGACCCGAATAATGCTCAAGCACTCAGAGATGTGTCGATTAGCTTTGAAAACCTAGGCGATATTTATTTACAACTGAATCAAACCGATAAAGCCTTAGATTATTATCAACAAGATTTAAAAATCAGTCAGCAAGGGGTGACACAAGACCCGAATAATACTCAAGCACTCAGAGATGTATCGGTTAGCTTCAATAATCTAGGTAATATTTATTTACAACTGAATCAAACTGAAAAAGCCTTAGACTATTACCAACAAAGCTCCAAATTATTACAGCAACTGGTAACACAAGACCCGAATAATGCTCAAGCACTCAGAGATGTATCGGTTAGCTTCAATAAGCTAGGCAATATTTATTTACAACTGAATCAAACCGATAAAGCCTTAGACTATTATCAACAAGATTTAAAAATCAGTCAGCAACGGGTGACACAAGACCCGAATAATGCTGAAGCACTCAGAGATGTGTCGATTAGTTTCAATAAGCTAGGCAATATTTATTTACAACTGAATCAAACCGAAAAAGCCTTAGACTACTATCAACAAGCTTTAAAAATCCGTCAGCAAGGGGTGAAACAAGACCCGAATAATGCTCAAGCACTCAGAGATTTATTTGCTAGTTATGGGAAGTTAGGCTCATTTTATAAAAAGCAAAAACAGCACAAGGAAGCCCAAAAATATTTTGAACAAGCCTTACCAATTGCTGAAAAGTTAGCAGAAGACAAAATGAATTATCAAGCACAGCAAGATTTAAAAATACTGCAAGGTGACTTGAAGTCACTGAAAGAATAAAAAACTCGCCCACGGTAAATGATGTTTTCACCCCCTTTGAAAAAGGGGGTAGGGGGGATTTAAAAATCTCAAAAGTTACAGCGATTTTAAATCCCCCTCAATCCCCCTTTTTCAAAGGGGGAGGCTAAATCGATATTTAAGCTTATTTGTTTAGCACTGCCTCTTAAAGAAGCCCCCAACCCCCTAAAGGGGGCTAAAGATTAAAGATTTAGTCTTTAAAAGTCCCCTTTAGGGGATTTAGGGGCTGGTTTTAATCTTTAAGGAGGCACAGGCTTAATTGATGACACACCCTAGCAATCATTGAAGCAAACCCGCATTCCTCGTATCCTAGACATCCATTCACGACCATTCTTACATCATGCCAAAAGTTTCTCCCTACCTATTGCTGGTGCTGACCACCTTTTTCTGGGCAGGCAATTTCGTCATCGGGCGTGCAGTCAATCCCTACATTCCCCCGATAGCCCTTTCTTTCTGGCGCACCTTGCTGGGCTTAATCATTATTCTGCCCTTCGCCCTGCCCCATATCAAACAGCAATTTCACATCATGCGCCGCCATGCGGTGATTATTATCACCTTGGGCACTTTGGGCGTGGCAGGTTTCAACACCTTCGCCTATTTCGCATTGCAATCCACCACCGCCACCAACGCCGTGCTGCTGATGTCCACCACCCCGATTGTGATTATTCTGATGTCTTTCATTGTATTGCGCCACACCATCAGCCTAATGCAATTTGTCGGAGTCATGATTTCACTGGCGGGCGTAGTCTTCATCGTCAGCCGAGGACATTTAGAAAATATTTTAGGTTTAAGCCTAAACCAAGGCGATTTATGGATGTTAGCGGCAGTGCTGGATTGGGCCTTATATTCCGTGCTGCTGCGCTGGAGACCCGCCGCCTTACATGGGCTGGCATTTCTCGGCGGCTTGGTGCTGGTTGGAACTTTGGCATTAACACCTTTATATTTATGGGAATTGCAACACGGCACGCACTGGGAATTTTCCACACCCTCCGTGCTTGGCATTACCTACACCGCTATTTTTCCCTTATTAGTCGCTTATATTTTCTGGAATCGCGCCGTGCATGAAGTCGGTGCAAACCGTGCAGGACAATTTTTACATTTATTGCCCGTCTTCGGTACGCTGTTTTCCACAATATTTTTAGGCGAAAAACTTTATAGTTATCACTATATTGGCGTGGTATTGGTGTTCACAGGGATTTATTTTGCGACCTTGTGGCGGTCGTCGAAGGCGTGAATTGCACCCCTAAAGAGAACTTTTTTAACCTCCCCCTTCAAAAAAGGGGGAATGAGGGAGATTTAAAAATCCTGACAGAAGCCCCCAACCCCCCTAAAGGGGGCGAAACATTTAAAGATAAAGATTTTTATTTTAAGTCCCCTTTAGGGGAGGGCTGCGTCAAAGATTTAAATCACGTTTTTAAATAAGCAGTTAAAGTAGATATTATTGTAACTCCCTCTTATACAAACACTTTGCTTAAGAGGGAGGACTGGCTAATCAGGCTTTCAACCCCTGCGTGCATCTTCATGATTCCTCACTCACAGAACTTACCCCTGCAAACCTCAATAAGTTTAACCCAATACTCCGTAAAATACCCATCACCAAGGCTGAATTCGGTTTAGAGATTGCGCAGCTATCCTCTTTCAAAACATATAAGCATTCGCCTTCTCACTACTGAGCTATCACTCTTGACCTGCTTTTTCCCACGTGAACCTTCGCGATGGACTAAAATCAAACTACGTAAACCTGCCCATCCTTCCAAAGCTGAGACAGTCCACACTTTCACTCTGTAACTTATATGGCGACCGTGAGCTTTTTGTTGATAACTAAGAGTGTCTTGTGGTGCTTTGCAAAACGCGCCATCGCATGGAAACTTGTATAACCACACATCATGCTCATTATCATGATAATGAGGGTAGGTGTCTGTTGATGACGAATACCTTTGCTCTGACGAGAATCGCTGAGTGTGGTTAAGTAGGGGATTAAACTATTCATCTCTTATCAGGATAATCAATTAGTTAAGGATTATCTATGTTATACCTAATCTTTAGCTTCTTTGACGCAGCCCTCCTCTTACCAGGGCATAAAGGACATTGGGAGAACTGCTAAAGATAACCGTTTGTTCATTGAAGCCGTTTTGTATCGTTATCGTAAATGACACAGAATTTCCAGCAAGTGTCGAAACAAGTATGGACTTACCTGATAACATCTGAATATCTTCTATTTTAAACTCCTGAGCTATTTAGCACACCGACAAATTGTTCGTTTGTCTGAAATAACACCACGATAATTTCTAGGTGACTTTAAATTTTCTTTTTTATCTTCAATAAATTAACTATCGAATCCTGTGAAAAGTTGCTTTGGCGTGAAAAATGCTGAATTAAGATTAGCAGGTTCAACTTTAATTTTAGGGGATTATCATGGAAAGTTTAGTGATTCAACCCTCTGCCACCGCACAATGGCACGCGCTTGTCGGTGAAGCAGAACAGGCTTGTGCAACTCGGTTGGGTGAAGAGTTGGAAAGTTATTTGGTGTTTTTGTTAATGCGTTATACCGACTCGCCCGAAATTGCCAACAGTGTGCTCGCGCTGGATTATTTACACAGCATGGAAGCGGTTGGGCATTTGCGCGAAACTCAATTACGCGAAGTGGGAGATAAGTGCTTGTTATATTCGGGCTTATTTCCAGCACGGGCAGAACGGCGGCGGGTCAACAGCAGTTATTATGTGAAGCTGGGGATGGGTGCGTATTCCGCCTTAGCCACTGCCTTGGCGCAATTGAAAGCGAAGCTTTTTGAGGATTTATCGCAACAATTTGTAAAACTGATGGATGTTTTACAAACCATGCGGGAATTGGGCAACGGCAAGCCCTGTTTACAGCCTTTGCAGGCAATGGAATTGTGGACAGAAACAGGCAGCGCACATGCTTTGCAAAACCTCGCGCAGTATACCAACGCAAGCCCCGTACAAATCGCGCTGATTTCTAGCTCCACTTTACCCAAGAACAAAACTTATGCCCATTAACAAATCAAGCTCTGGAAACTGAGTAAAATCATTGCCCAGTTTCCAGATTTCCAGTTTAATTAACTGGCTTTAGCTTGTTCCCGCAATAAAAATTTCTGAATTTTCCCCGTCGAAGTTTTTGGCAACGAAGTGAAAATAATCTTACGCGGCGTTTTGAAATGCGCCAATTGCGTGCGACAGAAAGCCATTAATTCTTCTTCAGTCACTTTAGCATTGTCTTTCAAAGTCACGAAAGCACAAGGTGTTTCGCCCCATTTTTCGTCAGGACGCGCCACCACGGCGGCTTCTAACACCTCAGGATGGCGATACAGCGCATCTTCGACTTCAATTGTGGAAATATTTTCCCCGCCCGAGATAATAATATCTTTGGAACGGTCTTTAATTTCAATGTAGCCGTCGGGATGACACACCGCCAAGTCGCCGCTGTGAAACCAATCGCCTGTGAAACATTCGTCGGTGGCAACGGGATTTTTCAAATAACCCATCATCACATTATTGCCGCGCATGAAAATTTCGCCCATAGTTTCGCCATCGTGCGGCACGGGGTCTAAATTCAGCGGATTGGCAACCATCAAACCTTCTAACATGTGATTGCGCACCCCTTGGCGGGCTTTGAGTTTGGATTGTGCGGTCGCATCCAATTCATCCCATTCATCATGCCATTCACACACCACGCTCGGGCCGTAAGTTTCAGTCAAACCATAAACATGAGTGAGTTTGAAGCCATTCTTTTCCATGCCTTCAATAATTGCGGCGGGCGGTGCAGCCCCTGCGATAAAGCCTTCCACGATATGGGTTTTAAGCGCACGCACTTCCGCAGGCGCATTCATTAACATGTTGTGCACAATCGGTGCGCCGCAGAAATGGGTGACTTTTTCCGCTGCAATCACTTCGTAAATTTGGCGCACGTCAATGCGACGTAAACACACGTTCGTTCCAATCACCGCCGCCATCGTCCACGGGAAACACCAGCCATTGCAATGAAACATTGGCAGCGTCCACAAATACACTGAATGTTTAGGCATACTCCAGCCTAAAATATTGCTGACTGCGTTCAGGTACGCGCCACGGTGATGATAAACCACGCCTTTGGGATTGCCAGTAGTGCCAGAAGTATAATTTAAAGTAATGGCTTTCCATTCATCTTGGGGCATACTCCATTCAAATTCGGGGTCGCCTTCTAAAATGAAATCTTCATAGGTTTTTTCACCAAGCAGTTCGCCGCCACCCGTATATTCGGGATCATCAACATCAATCACTAAAGGTTTACGACCTTGAGGCAGCATTTGCAGGGCGCGTTTCATCACCCCTGAAAATTCTTTATCGGTCAAAATCACTTTCGCTTCGCTGTGTTGCAGCATGAAGGCAATCGCTTCAGCGTCTAAACGGGTGTTTAAGGTATTTAAAATCGCCCCGAGCATGGGCACGCCGAAATGCGCTTCATACATTGCGGGAATATTCGGCAACATTGCCGCCACGGTGTCACCGTCAACAATGCCACGACGGGTTAAAGCGGAGGCTAAACGACGGGCGCGTTCATAGGTTTCTGCCCAGCTCAAACGAATCTTGCCATGTACCACAGCGGTATGCTTGGGATAAACCGTGGCGGCTCGTTCTAAGAACGTCAGTGGGGATAAAGGAACATAGTTTGCGGGGGTTTTATTTAAACCTAAGGTGTAAGAATTATTTTGAGTGGTCATTGTGATTCCTCCTCGGGAATGACTCTCTATTTTAATAGCGCGTATTATCAACAGTATAAGTTTTTTGGTTCTGTTGAAGTTGCGGTTTTTGCCACGCCAAACCTGACTACGAGACTAGCAAGTTGAAACCTGCCTATATTTTCACTTAAAAAGTAAGGTTTGACGGTGGTTTTATTATCCCAAAACTGCGGAATAAGGTCTTATTATGCGCCGTTTTCGGGTGTGATTACCAATAAAATTTCCGCTGGCTTGCCCTTTGACAAGGGCTATCAGACGGCATAATGTATAGCTAAAAAGGGTACGCAGAGTAATTTACTTGCTTACTAAAAGCTTGGCAACCATCCAAAGGACAATATTATGATTATGAACGATTTTATCGTGGGCTGTGGCTATGTCGGAAAACGTTTAGCGCAACACTGTTTGGAGATGGGTCATCAGGTTTATGCCTTAAGTCGTTCCGAGAAAAGTAAACAACAGCTCACGGCTTTAGGTGTGATTCCCTTACAAGGCAATTTAGCTGAACCTGAAACCCTGCCCTTATTTACCCACTTGCCTTACACACTGTTTTATTTCGCCCCGCCGCCGTTGTATGGCACACATGATGTGCATTTAAATAATTTCTTAGACACGCTTGATGCGCCGTATTTACCGCAAAAAATCATTCTCATCAGCACCACAGGGGTTTATGGCGACTGCCAAGGGGCTTGGGTGGATGAAACTCAAAGCTTAAGTCCACAAACTGACCGCGCCCGCCGCCGTGCTCATGCCGAACATATTGCACAAACGTGGGCAGATAAACATCAAATTCCTTTGGTAATTCTGCGGGTTGCGGGCATTTATGGGGCAGATCAATTACCACTACAACGTTTGCAACAAGGTTTTTCGGTGTTGGCGGAAGCAATTTCTCCATTCAGCAATCGTGTGCATGTCGTTGATTTAGTGCGGGTCTGTCTTGCCGCCGCAGAGCAAAAGGTGACAGGCATTTTCAATGTCAGCGATGGCAATCCCACCACCATGAGCGATTATTTTAACCAAGTGGCACGCATGTTTAATTTACCCTTGCCGCCTGTGATTGACCGCATGACGGCACATTTGCAATTCAGTGCGGAAATGTTGTCATATTTGGGGGAATCGCGGCGCATCGACAATCGAAAAATGCGGGAACAGTTAGGCATTGAGCCACTGTATCCCGATTTGGTGACAGGATTATTGCAGTGTCAGGAACGGCTGCAAAAATGAGTTGAATCTTTCCCGTTCTCAAATGCTTGCGTCACTGCCATTAAGTTAAAGTTTTTAGGAGTTACGCATTTGAATTAATAACATATTAATTCAAATATCTTTATCAAGCGTAGGGTGTATAAGGCGTAGCCGCCATACACCTTACAATTTGAAACTTTATGCGCTCAAAGGTATATGGCGGCTACGCCTTATACACCCTACTCCTAAAAGTCAAAAATCAGGTTTCAGTATCCTGTTAAATCTGAAAATCCCATAAATCCACATTCAGACCACAAGCATGGTCTTGCTATGAATGGATAATTGTCTATACTCTCTAATCTCAATTTTATCTGATAATCTGCTCAAATTATGGAAAAAACCTACACCCCGCACGCTATCGAACAACATTGGTACGATATTTGGGAAAAAAATGGCTACTTTGCACCCAAGGGTGAAGGTCAGCCCTATTGCATCATGATTCCACCGCCCAATGTCACGGGCACCTTGCACATGGGTCATGCGTTTCAAGACACGCTGATGGACATTTTAACCCGCTACCATCGTATGCAAGGCGATAACACCTTGTGGCAACCCGGTACCGATCACGCAGGAATTGCCACGCAAATGGTGGTCGAACGTCAATTAGGCGCGGAAAAATTAACCCGCCATGATTTGGGGCGTGATGCGTTTATCGAACGGGTGTGGGAATGGAAAGGCAAATCAGGCGGACAGATTACGCGCCAATTGCGCCGCATGGGCACTTCTCCCGACTGGGAACATGAACGTTTTACGATGGATGAAGGCTTGTCCCATGCAGTGCGTGAAGTGTTCATTCGTTTGCATGACGAAGGCTTAATTTATCGCGGCAAACGCTTGGTGAATTGGGACCCCGTGCTGCACACCGCCGTGTCTGACTTAGAAGTTATCAGCGAAGAAGAAGACGGTTTCATGTGGCATTTGCGCTACCCGCTGACCGATGGTTCAGGCTCTTTAGTGGTGGCAACCACGCGCCCAGAAACTATGCTTGGCGATACCGCAGTCGCGGTGCATCCTGAAGACGAACGTTATCAGCACCTCATTGGCAAGCATTTAGAACTGCCCTTGACAGGGCGCAGAATTCCCATTATTGGCGATGCGATTGTTGATCCTGCGTTTGGCACGGGCTGCGTAAAAATCACCCCCGCGCACGATTTCAACGACTACGCTACGGGGCAACGCAACGGCTTGCCAATGATCAATATTTTCACCGTCGATGCCAAAATCAATGAAAACGCGCCCAGCATTTACCGTGGGCTGGATCGTTTTGAAGCCCGCAAGCGCATCGTGGCAGATTTAGAGCAAGCGGGTTTGTTGGTCGAAATCAAACCGCACCGTTTACCCGTGCCGCGTGGCGACCGCACTAATGCCGTGATTGAACCTTTATTAACCGATCAATGGTATGTGAAAGTTGCACCTTTGGCAGAAGCCGCGATTAAAGTGGTGGAAGAGGGGAAAATTCGTTTTATTCCTGAAAATTGGACGAAAACTTATTACGAATGGATGCATAAAATTGAAGACTGGTGCATCAGTCGTCAAATTTGGTGGGGGCATCGCATTCCTGCGTGGTATGACGACAACGGGCAAATTTACGTCGGCTACAATGAAGAACATGTACGCAGAAAATATCTGCTGGCTGACGACTTGCCTTTGCGCCAAGATGAAGACGTGCTCGATACGTGGTTTTCTTCTGCCTTATGGCCATTTTCAACTTTAGGCTGGCCTGACGACACCAAACGCCTGCACAGTTTTTATCCCACCAGTGTGCTGGTGACGGGCTTTGACATCATTTTCTTCTGGGTGGCGCGGATGATTATGATGGGGATTAAATTTATTGGCGATGTGCCGTTCCGTGAAGTGTATATTCATGGTTTAGTGCGCGATGCTGAAGGACAAAAAATGTCCAAATCAAAGGGTAACGTATTGGACCCCTTGGATTTAATCGACGGCATTGATTTAGAAAGTTTGGTGGTGAAACGCACTTCAGGTTTAATGCAGCCCGAACAAGCTCCCAAAATCGAAAAGCAAACCCGCGCCCAATTCCCCAACGGGATTCCTTCGTTTGGCACGGACGCTTTACGCTTTACCTTCGCCGCCTTGGCTTCCACGGGGCGCGATATTCGTTTCGACATGGGGCGGATTGATGGTTATCGCAATTTCTGTAATAAATTATGGAATGCGACGCGCTACGTGCTGATGAATACTGAAGGTAAGGACACGGGTTTGAATGCGCTACCTGTGGAATTGTCCTTGGGCGACCGCTGGATTCTTGCCTTGCAACAACAAGTGAGCCAAGAAATCAATCAACACATCGCCAACTATCGCTTTGATCTAGCAGCACAAACTCTGTATGAATTTACCTGGAATGAATATTGTGACTGGTATTTAGAATTTTCTAAACCCGTATTGCAAGACCCCAATTCCAGTGAAGCCGCGCAACGGGGCACACGTCGCACTTTGGTGCAGGTTTTAGAAAGTTTATTGCGCTTGCTGCACCCATTTATTCCGTACATCACCGAAGAACTTTGGCAAGCCGTCGCCCCGCTCGCAGGCAAACAAGGCGCGACCATAATGCAGCAACCTTACCCCACGCTGCAAACTGAACTGGTGGATCAGGACGCACTGCAAGAAATTCAATGGGCAAAACAATTCATTTTAGGCGTGCGCCGCATTCGCTCTGAAATGGACATTAATCCCTCGAAATTATTGCCGGTGTTATTGCAAAATGGCAGCGATTTAGACCAAACGCGTTTAGCCAAACATCAGCAAGTCGTGCGCAGTTTGGCGCGAATTGAAGCGATTACTTGGTTGAATAATGAGGACAATGCCCCCGAATCTGCCACCGCGTTGGTTGGGGAAATGCGCGTATTAATTCCTTTGGCGGGTTTGATTGACAAAGAGGCAGAATTAAAGCGTCTTACCAAAGAAATCGAAAAAATCCGTAAAGATTATGATAAGTCGCTCGCGAAGCTGCAAAATCCGCAGTTTACCGACCGTGCCCCCGCAGAAGTGGTGCAAAAAGAACAACAACGGGTTGCAGAAATGCAAGCCTCTATCAGCCAGTTAGAAAGCCAATTCACCAAGATTCAGGCGATTTAAACTACATTAAAAAAGCCCAGCGCTAGTAAATATAGTTGGGCTTTTTTAATGGTTTTGTTGCAAAACTGGATTCATTTCTTTGCTTCTTTAGCACTACCAATTTTACAAGGTAGAAAAAATCCAATTTCCCCAATGTTGCGACGCAGCACAGGCTTCAGCTTGGTAAAATTCGCAAATTGAATGCTTTATGTAACCTGAGTTCGGTATAAGCGATTGGAATAAAGGAATCAAATCCTTTTTAGCAATATTCAAGGAGGGTAATTTATCCTGATAAGAATAAGCGACCAAACCTGCAACAATATTAATCATATAATTGTTTAGTGAACGATGCCACGAGTGTTCTAGCTTAAAAATATTTTTCAATGGGTCATTAATAGTTTCTATAATACAACGCTTACGTAACAAGAGCTTATCAAAAGCGGCTAGTATTCTAGGCTTCATGTTTTTCTTTAAGGTGGTAATCAGTTCTATTAAAGTTTTTCAAGCTATTCGGAACAGGCTTTCTATAAAAGCAATCCCATTCCCTGTGGCGCAACGGCTTTTCATAAAGAAAGTCAGTGGAATCAAGATGTCAGGTAAAAGCTCAATGAACCGATTGTAGGAGACAAGCTTCGGAAATGCTTGAGACAGATGTTGATGACGGGTGTAAAACCATATAATCGTGTTAAATTCATGGTAGGCAAGCTCATTGAGAATTATGAAATGTAGAGACTTTATATTTTCTCAGATTTTATTCAGCTTGCCTTCCTTATCCCGAACTCAGGTTATGTAGCAAAACAGAATGCGGGAATAATTAAGCTTGTTGTCTCCACCTGCGTTCACCCCTTTGAAAAAGGGGGTGAACGGCACTAAACCTGAGAATAAAACAAATCCCTAAAAACAAAAAGTCCCCACTTTTTTCAAAGTGAGGACTTGATGCTAAATCTTCAAAAATACCTTAAACAGTTTATAAACTGTCCATTGCATCCCGTAATTCTTTAATAAAACTGCGGCTGGTACTTAAAATCTCGCTCGGCTCACAATCTGCCAAACGTTGCACCAAAGCACTGCCCACAATCACCGCATCACTGATTTGCGCACAAGCTCGCGCCGTCACTGCATCCCGAATCCCAAAACCCACCGCCAAGGGCAGTTCTGTGTATTGCCGAATTTCATCCAGCTTTTTCGAGACCGCATCAGTGTCAATATTGGCACTGCCCGTGACTCCTTTCAGCGACACATAATATAAATAACCTTCCGCTTGTGCCGCGATGTGCTGAATGCGTTGTGGGGTGGTGGTGGGTGCAATCAAGAAAATGGCAGATAAATTATGCGCCCGCAATAAAGTCACCAACTCGCTGGCTTCTTCGGGGGGCAAATCAACGGTTAAAACTCCATCAACCCCTGCATGATGTGCTGCTTGTGCAAAATGTGCGTACCCCATAATTTCCACAGGATTTAAATATCCCATTAATACTACAGGGGTTATGTCATCGGTTTTACGAAATTCTTGTACCATATCAATCACATGATGCAAGCGCGTCCCCGCTGCAACAGCACGCTCGCTGGCACGTTGAATCACCGTCCCATCTGCCATCGGGTCAGAAAAAGGTACGCCCAATTCCAACACATCTGCCCCAGCAGCCACTAAAGCGTGCATCAAGGGAACTGTGATTTGGGGATTGGGATCGCCCGCAGTAATAAAGGGAATCAAAGCCTTGCGTTTTTTGGCGCGCAGCGTATCAAAACAGTCAGCTAAGCGGTTCATAGCGGGTATCATTTCGCAAAAGGGCAGTCGTCATTAACTCAGGCGTTTAAACACCAAAGTGCCATTCGTACCACCGAATCCAAAGGAATTCGAGATTGCAATATTTAATTGCTGTTGGCGTGCCGTGTGTGGCACATAATCGAGATCACATTGCGGATCAGGATTATCTAAATTAATCGTTGCAGGAATAACGCTTTCATACAAACTTAAAATCGTAAATACGGCTTCAACGCCGCCCGCCGCCCCTAATAAATGTCCCGTCATCGATTTGGTCGAACTGACAGGAATTTTATAAGCATGATCGGCAAACGCGCCTTTAATTGCCAAAGTTTCAGCAATATCGCCCGCTGGGGTTGAAGTGCCATGTGCATTAATATAATCCACTTGTTCAGGATTAACCCCTGCATCACGTAACGCATTCATCATACAACGTTTTGCGCCTTCACCATCGGCGGGTGGCAAAGTCATGTGATAAGCATCGCTGCTCATCCCAGAGCCGATAAGTTCGGCATAAATTCTTGCACCACGCTGTTTCGCGTGTTCATATTCTTCTAAAACTACGACCCCTGCGCCATCACCGAGTACAAAACCATCACGGTCTTTATCCCAAGGACGACTGGCAGCTTCTGGATTGTCATTGCGCGTGGACAACGCACGAGCGGCAGCAAAACCACCTAAACCCATGGGCGAGGTTGCCATTTCCGCACCGCCTGCAATCATCACATCCGCATCGCCATATTGAATCAAACGGGCGGCATTGCCAATACTGTGCGTGCCCGTAGAACAGGCAGTCACAATCGCATAACTTGGGCCTTTCAATCCATATTTAACAGACAAATTGCCCGAAATCATATTGATAATATTGCTCGGCACAAAGAAGGGGGAAATTTTACGCGCCCCACCTTGCAAATAAATCAGGTGTCCTTTCTCAATCCCAGGTAAACCCCCAATCCCAGAACCAATGGAAACACCAATGCGCTCTGCATTTTCAGGCGTGATTTCAAGTCCTGCATCTTCAATCGCTTCAACGCCTGCCGCGATCCCATAATGGATGAAAGGGTCCATTTTTTTAGCTTCTTTAGGGGCTAAAAATTGGTAAATGTCAAAACCTTTAATTGCGCCGCCGAATTGGCTTGAAAAGCCCGACACATCAAATTCGGTAATACGACCGATGCCGCTTTTACCCGCTAAAATATTTGCCCAACTATCCTTAACATTTAGCCCAACAGGGGAAATTACGCCAAGCCCTGTGATAACGACGCGTCTTTTACTCACGATGCTCTATCCTGATAAACAAAAGGTCGGTTCCCCGACCTTTTGAATTTACACCATTGACCACAAGCTTATACTTGGGCTTTGGTAATATAATCGATTGCTTGTTGCACGGTCGTGATTTTTTCTGCTTCTTCGTCAGGAATTTCACAGCCAAATTCTTCTTCCAAAGCCATAACTAATTCAACGGTGTCGAGAGAATCTGCACCTAAATCATCGATAAAAGAAGAGGCATTTTTGACTTCTTCTTCTTTAACGCCTAATTGTTCGATAACAATCTTTTTGACGCGTTCTTCAATGCTACTCATAACAGATTATCCTCCAGGATATTTAAAAAGCAGCGTGGCTGCCATTCTCAAAGGTTAGAAACACTTCCACAGAAAACTGCATCGGGCTTTACCCGTTTATGGCATGAACATGCCGCCATTGACGTGTAAAGTTTCTCCCGTTATATATGCCGCAGCAGGGGAAGCTAAAAATGCCACTGCGGCAGCAATATCTTCAACCGAGCCAGCACGACCGAGGGGAATTTGCTGCAATAAAGCGGTACGCTGTGCTTCGGGTAAAGCATGCGTCATATCGGTTGCAATAAATCCGGGGGCAAGATTATTCACCGTGATGCCCCGACTGCCCACTTCTTTGGCGAGCGATTTACTGAAGGCAATCACGCCCGCTTTGGCGGCGGCATAATTTGCCTGTCCAGCGTTGCCTGTCAAGCCTACCACAGAAGTTAGGGTAATAATACGCCCGTGCCGCGCTTTCATCATTGCCTTCACACAGGCTTTAGACAAGCGATAAACCGCCGTTAAATTAGTATTAATCACGCTGTCCCAATCTTCATCTTTCATGCGAATCAGCAAATTATCACGGGTGATTGCGGCATTATTCACCAAAATACTGGGCATGTGTTTATCAAGACTGGCAAGCAGCGCGTTGATTGAATCCACCGAAGAAGCATCTAAAACTTTACCCTCGCCTGCAAAACCTGCGGCGTGCAAATATTCGGTAATGCCCGCAGCACCTGCTTCCGTGGTTGCGGTGCCGATAACCGTTGCGCCAGCGGCTGCCAAACTTAAGGCAATGCCTTTTCCAATGCCACGGCTTGCGCCCGTCACTAAAGCAATTTCACCTGTCAACTCGATTTTCACGCGCCTTACTCCATTGCCTTAATCGCGGCTTCTAAGCCTGCAACATCGCTAAGATTATAAGTATTCATCGATTTTACAATGCGTTTGTTCAAGCCGACGAGCACTTTTCCTGCGCCACATTCTACAACAGTCTCGACCCCTTGTGCAGCGATTGCGTTAATGGTTTCAACCCAACGCACAGGATGATAGATTTGCGCCGCCAAAGCTTCACGAATTTCTGACGCTTGCGTTTTTGCAGTTATATCGACGTTGTGCAAAATTGGCACTTTCGGGGCTTGGAAACTGACTTCCGCTAAACGCTTAGCCATGTTATCCGCTGCGGGACGCATTAAACTGCAATGCACAGGCACACTAATCGGCAATAAAATTGCGCGTTTTGCCCCCATTGCCTTGGCGGCTTCCATACTGCGTTCAACCGCCGCTTTATGCCCTGCAATCACCACTTGGGCGGGCGCATTAAAATTCACCGCCGTGACCACTTCGCCTTGCGCAGATTGAGCGCAGGCAGCAATCACTTGTTCATCGTCTAAGCCTAAAATCGCAGCCACCGCGCCCACGCCAGCCGCCACCGCCGCTTGCATGAATTGCCCACGGGCTTGCGCCAAACCAACCGCATCTTTAAAACTGACGGATTCAGCACAAACCAAAGCACTGTATTCACCAAAACTGTGCCCTGCCATGACTTGAGGCATTGCGCCACCCAATTCACGCCACACCCGCCAAATCGCAACGCTGGCGGCTAATAATGCAGGTTGGGTTTTATCAGTTTGATTTAATGCGTCTTCTGGACCTTCTTGGCAAAGTTTCCATAAATCATAGCCTAAGACTTCAGAGGCTTCGGCAAAAGTTGCGGCAACCACGGGAAAACGTGCGGCAAGCTCGGCAAGCATTCCGACGGATTGAGAGCCTTGACCGGGAAAGATAAATGCGAATGTGTGCATACGATGCCTACTTAATTCAGAGTATTTTTATTTAAAGTGCGCATTCAGACAAGGGATAAGTTATCCCTTTCGAAATAGCAAACAACGGGTATTTTGCAACAGAATCAAGTTGCTTGAACAGGGAGCGCGGGCGCGTCTCCCCAATAGCCTGATAGAATTTATTCAGAAAAAACCATGCGTTAATATTTCACCAACGCCGCACCCCAAGTAAATCCGCCCCCAATCGCTTCCAGCAATAAGGTTTGTCCGCGTTGAATACGCCCGTCACGCACCCCAATATCCAGCGCGAGCGGTACGGAAGCGGCGGAAGTGTTGCCGTGTTCGGGCACAGTGACAATCACTTTTTCCATGGGTAATTTTAATTTTTTTGCAGTCGCATTGATGATGCGAATATTAGCTTGATGCGGCACCAACCAATCAATATCACTGTCTTGTAAATTATTTGCACTTAAAGCTTCATCCACCACACTGCTTAAAGCATTGACGGCAAATTTAAATACTTCCGTACCGTGCATTTTAGTGAAACCATCGCCATTGACAATTTTGCCACCCGACACCGTGCCAGGCACACATAAAGCTTCATTATATTTGCCGTCGGCGTGCAAATGCGTGGACAATACGCCCGCTTCTTCGCTGGCTTCTAAAATCACCGCGCCCGCGCCATCACCAAATAACACGCAAGTGTTGCGATCTGACCAGTCTAAAATCCGCGAATAAGTTTCAGCTCCGACTACTAAAGCGCGTTTCACCGTGCCACTGCGAATGAACTTGTCAGCAATACTAAACGCAAATAAAAAACCACTGCACACCGCTTGCACGTCAAACGCTGCCGCGCCTGAATTGCCGAGGCGAGCTTGTAATAAACAGGCAGTGCTGGGATAAATTTTGTCGGGCGTGGTCGTGCCCAAGATGATTAAATCAATATCTTCAGGGCGACAATTTGCCATTTCCATGGCGCGACGGGCGGCATGTTCTGCCATGTCGCAAGTGCCTTCCCCTTCGGCGACAATGTGGCGTTGTCGAATACCCGTGCGTTCCATAATCCACGCATCGGTGGTTGCCACCATTTTTTCTAAATCGGTATTGTATAAAATTTTTTCAGGTAAATAGCTACCCGTGCCTGCAATCCGAGAATAAATCACCCTACCCGCCTTTCTTCATTCAATAAAGTCGTTAATTGACTACTAATGCGGGCTGGCACATTATTCCGTACCTCGACCACAGCTTCCCGAATGGCCTGTGCAAAAGCAACAACATCGGCACCGCCATGACTTTTAATCACAATCCCGCGTAATCCTAACAAACTTGCACCGTTATAGTGGCGGGGGTCAATTCTTTTGCGTAAATGTTTTAACACAGGTAAGGAAATCAAACCTGCTAAGCGTGAAAATAAATTGCGGTTAAAGCTTTGTTTGACATAATGACTGAGCATTTTCGCCACGCCTTCGGTGGTTTTAAGTGCCACGTTACCGACGAAGCCATCACAAACCACGACATCGACTGTGCCTTTGAAAATGTCATCACCTTCAATATAACCAATATAATTAATTGAACTTTTGGCTAATAAACGCGAGGTTTCTTTAACGCATTCATTGCCTTTGATTTCTTCTTCGCCAATATTCAGCAAGCCGACGCGGGGATTGGGAATATTATCCACCGCACTGCTCAGCACCGAACCCATCAGCGCAAATTGAAATAATTGTTGAGGAGTTGAATCGACGTTTGCACCCAAATCCAACATGTGGGTGTGCCCCGTCACTGTGGGCAAGGCTGAAATAATCGCGGGGCGATCAATGCCGTCCAAAGTTTTGAGCACATAACGCGCGGTTGCCATCAAAGCACCTGTGTTGCCTGCGCTGACACAGGCATCCGCTTGTTGTTCTTTGACTAAATTAATAGCGACCCGCATTGAAGAATCTTTCTTATTGCGTAAGGCACGAGAAGGCGATTCATCCATTTCCACGAGTTGTGACGCATGGTAAATTGATAAACGCTGAAAGATCGAAGTGGGGGGATGTCCAATCGCTTGTTTTAAAATCACCTCATCGCCCACAAGAATTAATTGCAGATCAGGCTGTTCTGCTAACACTTGTAAGGCGGCGGGCACAGCCACTGACACCCCGTGATCTCCGCTCATGGCATCCAAGGCAATGCGGGGAATCAAGGTTTAGTCTTCCTTGGTGCTGATGACTTTACGTCCTTTGTAATAACCATCACGGCTGACGTGATGACGTAAATGAACTTCACCGCTGGTGGGTTCAATTGACAAACAAGGTGCTGTCAACGCATCGTGAGAGCGACGCATATCACGCTTGGAGCGGGTTTTACGGTTCTGTTGTACGGCCATTTAAATATCTCCGAGTTACGGTTTTTTAAGCTTTGCTAAAAGCTGAAAAGGATTAGGACGGTCAGCTTGTGCGATCTCATCGGGTAAGGAATATTCATTCTGTGGACACTGCTCGTGCAGTGCAACAATGGGCAAAGATAAAATAATTTCATCTTCTACCAAATCCCACAATGACAGGGAGTTTTGTTCTAAAGTCAGGAAATCAGCGGTTTCAGGAAGCCCTTCATCGGATTGACCTGTTTTTAAAATAAATAAAACTACCTCCCGTTGCAGTACATACTGCATGGGCTGTAGGCAGCGTTGACACAACAACGCAAGTTGTCCCTGTATCTTACCAAGAATCACGGGGCGATTTTGATCATCATATTGAAACTGCAATACAATGGAAATCTCACCCTGATTATCACACAAACTGTCTTGCAAGCGCGCCATCTGTGCAATGGGCATAAGCCCTTGTAAGCTGCGTTCATGCTGCGCAAGACGTAAGGGTTCAATAAATTCTGGTAGTTCTGTCGACATAAGCCGATAATTTTATGATGATTAGTCAGGTGTGTCAAATCAGAAGGACAGTTTTTT
The DNA here is from genome assembly GCA_028688145.1 of Thiotrichaceae bacterium. Taxonomy (GTDB): domain Bacteria; phylum Pseudomonadota; class Gammaproteobacteria; order Beggiatoales; family Beggiatoaceae; genus JAQTYU01. Next base: position 125,242 of record JAQTYU010000003.1, read on the forward strand.
CACGTTCAAGGACTTTTAAAGCGGGATTTTGTGGGCAAGTCGCAAGATTAGTTAAAAGTTTCTGAGCAAGTCGGCATCTAAAGCGGTGAAAGTATCGTTATCTAAAGGTAAAAAAGCTTGCCAACCTGAGTGCTTAAAATAGTTTTTTCCCACCTCAGTTTGCGAAAAACTCAACAATAACTTTCTAATTTTATTTATCTTTTCATATCCTAAACGACTATTGATCATCACCACAAAACTCGGCATTGGCATAGAGGCGGCAATAATTCTGAACTTGCCTTGTGGATTATCTAAATATTTTTCAATATTTTGTTCTGCAATGGCTGCCGCTTCAACATTGCCCTGCAAAACTTGGTCGAGGGCTTTGCTATAGGGCTCGATAATTTCGACGCGCAGATTTCGTCCTTGTTCTACTCGATAATCTCGCAAAGTTTGTAAGGCAAGATAATGCACGACATCATGATTAGGTGGCAAGGCAAGATGTAATTCTTGCAATTGTGCACCATTGACAATAGAAGAATCTTTACGCACCACAAGGCTTGCAAAAACGCTTTGTCGCGTCTTCACCGAATGTTGATATAAGCCACTACTTTCTGCCGCTCTCCCCCAATGAATCGGGGTGATTAAAATATCGTACAAACCTTTTTGGGTATATTCTTGAAAAGATTTATAATTTTCACTGTCCAATAATACCACGCTTTCATCTAAACCTTCGCTGAGATAATCTGCTAAAGGCGAGTGTTGTGCGATCAGTTTCGGGGCGGGCAAATAGGGCGCAATGCCTAGGTTCAATTCGTGTGGATTTTCTTCAGCTCCCCCTGCATAACTGCAAACAGATAAGCTACAAAGAATATTAAATAATATCAATCTGATGATGTATTGTAACCACGGCATGTTCTTCATTTATCCCCATAAAAATAACTTTAGTTGGGTGATACAAAATATATTCCACAGTTCTAAAACAACAGGGATTAGCGTTATATTCTAACGGGTTTTAAGCAGTAGCAGGGTTTTTTAGCGGTGTATTTAGCCGCATCTCAGGTAATTATAAAATAAAACTGTGTCAAAAATTTTATATAAATAAACAAGTTAAAATAAGTTATTCTTTTTCATTGCTGGATTTTTAAGAGCAAAATATTATAAATTTATGATTTTTTATTCCTTTAAGCTATAAAAGCTTTTTGTTAAGGTGCTAATCTCACTTAAAAAAGATTAAAACTGCGCTCCTAACATAAGTTCTCTTTAGGGAATTTAGGAGCTTCTTCAAGCTTTTAATGGTTTGGGGGCGCAGTAAAATTTCAACTTAAATTAGGCGACGAATCTGCCTGTGACTGTGATGAGGAATGCTATGTCTGCCGACAGTGGACAAATTAAAGCATGGGCTGAAAGCCATGTTGATGCCGATCCGCAAGCGATTTTAGAAATCGCCGTACAAAATTTTCCGAAACTTGCCTTGTCTTTCAGTGGGGCGGAAGATGTGGTGTTAGTGGACATGTTGAGCAAAATTGACCCGAATTTTTCGGTATTTTGCTTGGACACAGGACGTTTAGCCCCACAGACTTATGCGTTTTTAGAGCGTGTGCGTGAACATTATCATGTCGAGTTAGATATTTTATTTCCCGATAATGCCGCTGTGGAACAATTGGTGAAAACTAAAGGTTTATTTAGTTTTTATCAAGATGGGCATCAAGAATGTTGTGCGATTCGTAAAGTCGAACCTTTGCGGCGCAAGTTGCAACAACTGGATGCGTGGATTACAGGACAGCGTCAAGATCAAAGTGCGAACACCCGCGCCGCTTTGCCTGTGGTGCAAGAAGACGGCTTATTTTCTACCGCAAGTCAACGTTTGATTAAATTTAATCCTTTATCGCATTGGACTTCTGCCCAAGTATGGCAGTACATCCGTGATAATGATGTGCCTTATAACGAATTGCATGAACAAGGTTTTATCAGCATTGGCTGCGAACCTTGTACCCGTGCGGTGTTGCCAAATCAAGCCGAGCGTGAAGGTCGTTGGTGGTGGGAAGAAGCCGCGCATAAAGAATGCGGTTTACATGCTCATCATGGGATTAAACCGCGTTAGGGTTTATTTTAACTGCGCCCCCAACCCCCTGAAGGGGGCTAAACCTCAAAGATTTTATTTTTTAAGTCCCCTTTAGGGGATTTAGGGGCTGCGTTCCGAGGAGTTTTCATGGCACGTCATATTACTTTCGTTAAGAAAATCAAAGCTGATGGCGAATTGTGTGCGAAATGCCAACAAGTCAGCCAACAATTGGAAAGTGCGGGCTTGCTCGCAAAGATTGATAGGATTGTGATTGCAGATGAGCGCGATCCTGAAACCGAAGGAATGCGTTTAGCGGCGCAACATGCGGTGACTTACGCGCCGTTTTTCATCGTCAGAGAAGATGATGGACAAGAACGTATTTATACGATTTATCTGAAGTTTTTAAAAGAAGTGTTGCAGCAAAGCGTTTCTCAAGAAGCAGAAAATCGGGCAATTAGCCAAGATTTGGATTTTCTGTAAGTTCCAATTTAGTCAGCGTAGGGTGTATAAGCATCGCGCCATACACCTTGCGATTTGAAATCTTAATACCGTGAAGGTGTATGGCGGCTACGCCTTATACACCCTACGCTTTTCTAAGGTGCACTCGGCTCAGTAATAAATCCAATTTTACTTAACCCGCCCGTTTGTGCCGCCACCATTACTTTCACTACATTTTCATACGCGGTTTTATGATCTGCCCGCAAATGAATTTCAGGTTGCGGCTGTTGTTTCGCGGCTTCTGCAATTTTATCAGCCAACACTTGAGGCTGTACCAACTCCGCATTCCAACTCACCGCCCCGCTCACATCAATCGCAATATCCACATGCGGCGGCTTGGTGTCATTGGCTTGATTGCTAATCACAGGCAATTCTAATTTCACCGCGTGATTAATCGCAGGAATGGTGATGATGAAAATAATCAGTAAAACTAACATGATGTCCACTAAAGGAGTCATATTAATTTCACTCATGACCTCATCTTCTTGGGTCTGGTTAAAACTCATGACGCATCCTTTAACGCAGGCGTAGCCCGTAAATTCACCACTGCTTTTTGCGTGACCCGTTTGCCCGTGACGAAATACGCATGTAAATCATGGGCAAAATTATGGGTGCGTACCAACATCGCTTTTTGCGCCCGAATCAAGGCGTTATAACCCAGCACCGCAGGAATCGCGACCACCAACCCAAACGCGGTCATAATTAACGCCTCACCAATCGGGCCAGCAATGCGGTCAATCGACGTTTGTCCCGTCGCACCAATGCCGATTAAGGCATGATAAATTCCCCACACCGTTCCAAACAAACCCACAAACGGCGCAGTGCTCCCAATCGAAGCCAGAAATGGCAAACCGCGCTGTAAACGATTGGCAATATTATCAGTGGAACGCCGCAAACAACTGGTCAGCCACTCATTCATATTTAACGCGCCATGCAGGTCTTCACGGTTTTGCTCGTGATGCAGCGCGGAATTAACGCTGTCCTCCGCCAAAGCACGAAACGGATTATTCAACTTATGCCCGCCTAATAAAGCCACGCCTTCTTCAAAATCCTTACTGTGCCAAAAACGCGTTTCTGCAACCTCGGCACAGCGGCGCAACCATAATAATTGCCACGCTTTCAGCAAAATAATAAACCATGAAATCACCGACATGCTGATTAAAATAATCGCCACGGTGTGGGTAATTACATCGCCTTGTTGCCAAAAATGTTCTATGCCATAGGGATTGTCTACCATGATAATATCCTCATGTTTTTAAATTAGTTTAAAGTAAATTGAATTGGGACATTGACCCAAGCCGCGACAGGGGTTTCACCCTGTTTTGCAGGGACGAATTTCCAACGTTGCACCGCTTCTAAAGCCGCTTCGTCTAAAGAATCCACCCCGCTGCTGCTGTGAATCAGCACTTGGCTAGGCACACCGTTGGCAGTGACTTGCACCCGTAAAATCACCCGACCCGTTTCCCCCATGCGCCGCGCACTGGAGGGATATTCAGGCGCGGGATTATTCAAATACGCCGCATTAAATTGGGGCGCAGTGGTTTTCACGGGCGCGGTTTGTGGATGAGGCTGTGCAGTTTTTGCCGCACTCACCGCCGTTTTTTGCGGCAAGACGGGCGCAGTTTTCACAGGCGTAGGCTTCGCCTCAGCCACTTCTTCAACTTCTGGCGGCGTGTTAAGTCGTACCGTTTTTTCCGTGATGGCGCGTTCTGGCGTAGGTTTTAGCGCAGGTTTCGGCTTCACGGGTTTGGGCGGTTTAACCACGGGTTTTACTGGCTCAGGTTTAGGCGGTGGCGGTTCAGGCTTAGGCTCGGGCGCAATCAACATTGCCGTAATCACCTGTTGCGGCGGCGCGACGGGTGGAGTCAGCGCGGCTTGAGCGCGCCAAATCCCCCATAGGCCCGAAAGATGCAGCAAGGCAATCAGCAAAAATAAGTTAAATTGGGAAAAGCGTGAAACGTGCATGACTTAAGTATCTGCCCACTGGCGCAATAAGTTGTGATAACAAGAGGTTAAGCGTACCACGGGGCTGTTTTCATCATCAGCATCTGGCGATTGCGCCCGCAATTCCATAATTGCCATGTCCATTTCAAACAGCAGGCGACGGCGTTCATCGCTACGCACCATGCTTTCCACCCAGAAAAACGAGGCAATGCGGCTGCCACGAGTCACCGCTTCCACCCGATGCACGCTGCTGGAGGGATAAAGCACCATGTCGCCTGCGGGCAATTTCACCCGTTGCACCCCGAAAGTGTCTTCTATCACCAAATCGCCGCCCTCATATTCTTCAGGCTCAGTTAAAAACACCGTGCAAGAAACATCGGTGCGTACCCAATCGTTGGTGAATTTTGAAGTGCGGATCGCATTATCAACATGATTCCCAAAGGCATTCATTTCGCCATCGTAGCGATTGAACAAAGGCGGATAAGTTTTTTTCGGCAAGGCGGCGGTCATAAATAATGCACTTTTTGCCAAACCACTGACGATTAATTGACGCGCTTCACGGGCGGCGGGCAAATCTTCGGGTAATTGCCGATTATTTTTTGCCCGCGCCGATTGTGTGCCTGCGGTAATGCTGCCATCGGCCCACTCCGCTTGTTCGACTAAGGCGCGGCAACGCATCAAACTTAAGGGGTCTAAGACCTGTGGAACGTGTAATAACATGATGCGCCCTTAGAATTTGCTGGTGATGGACAATTGCGCCGCCAAAGGTGTGCCGGGGACGGTGTGTCCTGTGTAAACCCCTTCGTAATATTGCTTGTCTAACAAATTGAATAGATTAAGTTTGAGCGAGTAATATTTGGCTTGATATTCGAGCATTCCATCAACGCGCTGATAACTGTCTAAAGCCACGGTATTCGCGGCATTGGCATAACGTCTGCCTACGCCTTCGATACCGCCCCCAATTTTCCACTTCCCATCCAGCCAGCTGCCGAGTTTGTAAGTCGTCCACAGGCTAAAAGTATGGTTCGGAGTGTTCACAGGAATTTTGTCTTTATTGCCTGCGGAACTGCCCGCCGCTTCGTCGATATTGGCTTTCATCACCGCGACATTGGCAAACATTTCCCAGCGCACATTAATCCGTCCCACCGCTTCCAATTCCACGCCGTCAGTGTGACGTTTTCCTGTCAGTAAATACACATCAGGAATTGATAAATCGGTGTTGCGCTCGTTGCTTTTCTCAGAACGGAAAGCGGCACTGCGCACTGATAAATCCCCATTTAACAATTCCCATTTCGCCCCGATTTCGATATTGCGATTTTTCTCGGGCGGGGTATTAGTGCTGCGGTCATCTAATTGATAGGCTTCGGCAGAAGGATTGAATGACGTGCCATATGACACATAATAGGTATGGTATTTATTGGGTTGATATAACAGCCCTGCCCGCGTGCTCCACACCCCATCACGACGTGATAAATCGCCCGCAGCGGGACGAACATAATCGGCTTTCATGCTGTCATACCGCGCCCCGAGCAATAATTTCCAGTTTTTAATAAACTCGATGCTGTCTTGCGCGTAAGCACTGTAAGTCATGCCCGTGTAGGAATTGGGTGCAGTGCGGCTGAAAGAGCTGTCGAAATTGGCGGGCAAAATTGGGACGGCATTTGATAAACCTACGTAGGTGTTGGGATTGGCAATTGCGCTGGTATTAGTCCAACGATTGGCTTTTTCATCCAAATATTCTGTGCCAACTAATAATTCATGCTTCATGCCGCCGAGATGTACTTGGGTATTGAAATCGACTTGCGCGGTTAAAGTGTCTTCTTCGCCACCGCGTGCTTGGCGTTGCCGACAGATGACGGTGTCATCTTTAATGCTGGTGGGCGTGCCTGTGCGACAAGTATTGGTCGCGTCTAACGTTCCAAAACGCGGCGCAACGGCGCGTAAATCGCGTTCATAATGCGCTTTACGAATTAAAGTTTTTAAATTACTGGTTTCGTCAAAACGGTGAATATATTGCGCCGTGCCGATTTGAGTTTCAGAGCGTTCATAATCGGTTTGCGACATCCCATAAAAACGATTAATCGGCACATTCAGCGGCTTGCCATTGAAATAGGGCACACCATAATCGGGAACGTTGTCATCTTTGGTGTGATAATAAGACAGGCTCACTTCATTTTGCGTGCCCATGCCCCAAGTCAACGTGGGCGCAAAACCCCAGCGCGATTGACTTACGCCGTCGCGGAAACTGTCGGTATCGGTTTTCATCACGTTTAAACGAATCGCCAAATCTTCGGTCAACATGCGGTTAAAATCGCCTGTTAAACGTTTGTAGTTGTCCGTGCCCACGGTAAATCCGACTTCATTACGATTTACAGCTTTTGCGGTTTTGCTGACTTGATTGATAATGCCGCCTGTTGAGCCGCGCCCGAACAGCATCGATGCTGAACCGCGTAAAATATCGATTTGCTCTAAATTGAAAGTTTCACGGTTGTATTGGGCAATGTCGCGCACCCCGTCTAAAAATAAATCCCCGACCGCAGAATAACCGCGCAAGGTGATGTTGTCGCCAATGCGTCCGCCTTCGCCCGCGTTGAAAGTCAAACCTGCGACATTACGCAAAGCTTCTTTAAACGTATCCGCATTGCGTTCCCGAATTAATTGCTCAGAAACAATCGTGGTCGATTGGGGAATGTCTTTGGTTAATTGCGGGGTTTTGCCGACGCGGGTCTTATCGCCCTGATAACCTTTTTCTTCACGGTCACGGGTATCAACCCCTTGACGCTGTTCTTTGACCAGCACTGTCGGCAAAGTCACCTCTTTTTCAGGATTACGTTCCACGCCGTTATCCGCAGGCGCAGCCCAAGCCGCATCATAAGTAATGCCACAAATAGCACTGATCATCAGTGCAATCGGGGTTTTGCGTAATTTCATGTTATGCCCTCACTATAAGCTCTCAAATCCACTGGTTAGCTCTGAAAAACAGCTGTTTGCTCATCAGCGATGACAGCAATGACAGCGACTTCCTGCTGGTTATAAACTGGCTAGACTCGTAGTATAAATGATAATGATTATTATTCAACACTTAAGTCTGTCTGTGAAAGCCCTTCTTAATAAACTAAAAATGATTATCACTATATTTTTACAGCTTAAACAAATAGTTAGCTTTATTTATTGAAAGAAAATGCACCTTAAGATTTTTAATGCAATTGTCACAATGCGTAATTTTCACACTAAATAATGCTAAAATTAAGCACATATCTATTCCTTTATTTATCGGGTATCCCCTTGAAAAATATATTTTATATTTTATTTTTTCTCAGTTTTAATGCTTACGCGGTCGAATATGAAAGCTTTACCGAACCTGATCGCAAAATCACGATTGCGCCGCCTGAAGCAGGGGTTTTGGAAAGCATTGCGGTGAAAGAAGGCGACAAAGTGAAGGCGGGACAAGTGCTTGCCAGTTTGGAAAATCGGGTATTTCGTGCCTCGTTGGCGGTGGCAAAAGCGAAGAAAGCGGCAACAGGGCGGTTAAATTCTGCGGTCGCGATTGAACGTTTACGCCGTGAAAAACTTGATCGTTTATTGCCTTTGCTTGCTAAAGGCAACGCACAACCTTATGAAATTGCCCAGTCGCGTATCGAATTAGAGTCTTCTGTTGCGGAAGTGCAGGCGGCGCGGGAAACTTTGAATATCAGTGAATTGGAATACAAACAAATTGAAGCGCAAATTGAACATCGTATTTTACGCAGCCCAATTGATGGCGTGGTGATTAACGTCAATAAAGAAGTGGCAGAATTGGCGAGTTTTAGCGGCACGGATGCGCAAATTGTAACGGTGGCAAGTTTAGACCCGTTACGGATTTCTTTGCGCGTGCCCACTGCACAAGCGGTCGCTTTCAAACTAAAACAAAGCGTGAGTGTGCGTTTTCCAAATTTGAGTTCTACCCCTGTGAATTCAACAATTCACAGTATTTCGCCTGTCACTGATGCGAGCAGCGACACGGTAAAAATTGATATTTTGCTGGAAAATCCGAAAGGGGAATTGCGCAGTGGGGTGAAATGTTTGGTGACGGTGCAATAAGATGGCTGATACATTTAATTAAATCTTGCGGTATTGCTAAAACACTGATGAGCTTTAGCAATAGCTTGATTTTTATGGAGTTTAATCTTCTACCTTCGGAGCTAAACGCATTCCCAATGCCTGTCAAGGAAATAATTAACGCATTGCCCCAACGGGCAAACTGCTGCGTACACGCTCGCCATAATCTTCATAACAAATTGAAACCCCAATTTGTTGCCCAATGGCTTGTAAATTGGGCTGTTTTTCCTCGCTGGGGCGGAACTCTGACATCGGCACATCTAACCAACGCATCACGTCGCCCAGCACTTCTTGAAACGGCACATATTCCCCAAAGGGCACTAAATGTTCTTTATGGTAAAACATGGGCGTAATACCTGTTCCAGAGCCGACTTGCATCACGCTGTTAAAATATTCGCGTTTACAAGGATTGTCGTGCGGAATCCCAAACACAAAATCCACGCCGTAAAATTGATGCTCCACATCCAGCAAATAAATGAATTCTTCGGCTTGGCTGTATAATATCGGCACTGCCGTTTCAGGCATGATAATCAATTGCGCGTCACGATTTTCACGGGCTAATTTCAAATAACGCCGCATACTGGAAATTTGATAGTCGGAATGTCATTTGAACTCTTCCTCGTTCCCAAACTGAGTTTAGGAGCAAGAGTAAAAACTCGGACGGCTGCCTTGCAGTGGGCGCAGTGCATAGCAGTTTGCATGGGATTGGGCGAGGCAGTTGGGATTGAAGAATAAAGGGGGAAGTGGTTTAACTACCTGTCTGAACTGCAATTCACATAATTACAGTAATTAAGGAAAATGAGTTTGTCAATTGTGTGAATTGTGGTTCAGACAAAAAATACGCAACGTAATTAACCTGAGTTGGGTATAAGCGATTGGAATAAAGGAATCAAATTCTTTTTAGCAATATTCAAGGAAGGTAATTTATCCTGATAAGAATAAGCGACCAAATCTACAACAATATTAATCATATAATTGCTTAGTGAACGATGCCGCGAGTGTTCTAGGGCGTGTCATCAAATAGAGATAGAGGGGTATTAAGCCAAAAGAATGAGAAGAGAAGCCACGTAAATACCACTCAAGAAATGAGCCGAACATTTGTCATATCGAGTCGCTATCCCTCTGCTTTAACTTACAAAAGAAGTTCTCTATCAAATGACGTTCCTTGTAAAGCTCTTTATCATACTCACAAGGATTCAAACGGTTTTTCTTGAAGGGAATCACACAACGAATTCCTCAAAGGATTTATTGCCAAGCAGAGCATCCGCCTCCACTTGAGGGAGAAGTTCATCAGCTCCCTCAAAGTCACTTGCCTGTCCTGCCGTTAAAAAAAAGAGCGGATTGCCCAAAGCATCAACCAACGAGTGAAACGGGTGTGCACCACACGAAAATCCCCAAAACGTTCAGCTCAGTCTCTCCAAGGAATACCGCTACGATAACGATACAAAACGGCTTCAATGAACAAACGGTTATCTTTAGCAGTTCTCCCAATCTGTCCTTTACGCCTTGGTAAGAGGGGTTCTAATCTAGCCCATTGTTGTTAATGCGTAACGGCGACTCATTCTTTATTCCTTGGGATTCTTCATTCTAAGCTCTTTAGAATAACCTATCTTTCTATTTGATGACACGCCCTAGTTTTTAATGAAATTCCCAACGCATTTGCAAATAAGCACTGCGCGGCACTTCGCTGCGTAAATAATCAGTGCCTTTTAGTGAAGTAAATTCTACATGTTGTTTATCTAACAGATTTTTACCCACCAAAGATAATTCCATATCTTTACGCATTTTCCACGCAAGACGTGTATCCAAAGTCACATACGCCCGAATACTGGTTGCCGTGGGCGAGTTTTCGGTGAGCGGCATATTTATCCGACTTAAATAACGCAGATTCATATCCCATTGCCACTTGGGCGCGAAATCCCATTGAGTGCGCAAACTGACTTGATGCGGCACATTTAAACCCTCTGCAAATAATAAACTGCTGCGGGGATAAATCGTGTAAGTTTCAGGTAATAAAGATAAATTACTGCGCAGATAGGTATAGTTTGCTTGTAAACGCAGTTGTGGGGTTGCTTGCCAATTTGCTGTAGATTCCAAGCCATAAACATGGGCATTCGCCACGTTTTTAAAAAACCCCGGCACTGTGATGCTGAGTGGGTTTGAAGTCAATACCGAGTCTGAAAACGCATACGCAATTAAGTCTTTATATTCATTGTAATAAATACTGCTATCCACTGAAAAGTTTTTATTTGCCTGAAACCGCCAGCCCAATTCATGACTGATCAATTTTTCGGGGCGCACATCTTTGCTGCCCGTCAGCGTGCCATAGATTGGGGTTGGAGATTCATCGCTGCCTTTTGCCGAAAATACAAAGTTTAGATTGGAATCTTGTTCAAGACGTGCGGGAGTACGCACCGCACGCGAGATAGCAGACCACAAACTGTGTTGCGGGCTAACAGTCCATAGCACCCGCGCACTGGGTTGTGCTTCCCACCGCGTGGAGTCTCGATTTTCTAACTTATTACCTAAGGTCAGTTTCAAACTGGGGCTTAATTTAATTTCATCTTGCAAAAATAGATTAACAATTCGCTCACGCCGAGAACTGGGAACATAGTAATAAATAGCGGAGTTATTAGAATTTTCTAAAATGCTGCGATACCCACCACCCCAAGTAAATTCATGCTGTGCATTGGCTCGCCAACGCTGATGAACATCAATATCGATGGTGTCATTACTCGAAGAATATCCCCCTAAATCCTGTTGCGCATAGTCATAGTAAATTTGTGCAAAGAAATCCGAATTTTCAGAAAGCTCGTGTTTCACATTGCCCAAGACATGAGCACCGCGCGCCCCTTGTGTGCTGGGGTCGTGGGTAAAAAGTTTATAATTCGATTTTTCCAGATGATTGGCTTCCGTTTGAAACATCCAATGTGTGCTTCCGCTGGTGTCACTGTCAATCCGCGCACCTGCGCGTTGCGAGTTCCAATCGTCACCAATTTTGCCGCCTTTGAAAGGTTCTTGCTGCAAACTTTTTGCATAAACACGCATATAGGTGTTGTCGTTTAACTTATCACCGTAGCGCACACTGCCAAAGGCACGATCAATATTTCCCGCCCCGACACTGAGTAAACCGCCTTGGGTATCTTTGGCATTTTTGGTGATGATGTTAATCACCCCATTCACCGCATTTGCACCCCAAACCGTGCCACCTGGCCCCCGAATTACTTCGATACGTTCAATATCTTCTAAAACGGTGTCCTGATTTTGCCAAGATACGCCCGAAAATTCAGGGGTATAAATACTGCGTCCATCAATCATCACCAAGAGTTTTGAAGCATAAATATCATTAAAACCGCGTGCACTGATGGACCATGTATGTGCATTAGTTTGCACTACTTGTAAGCCCGTCACCAAACGTAGCAATTCAGGCAACGTGGTCGCCGAAGAACGCCGAATCTCATCTTGAGTAATCACGGAAATTGCGGCAGCAGTTTCTGATACTTTCTGCGTCTTTTTTGCAACTGAAGTGATGTCAACGTCCAATAAATCGACCAAAGAAAGTGAGAGTAAGCGCGTTTGATCGATTTTGATCGATTGCAATTCTGAGGTGCTGTCATCATCAGTGGTTGCTGACGCTACGAAGGAAATAAGCGTGGTGAGCACAGCGCATGTTAATCTAGTAAAAAACGCTATCTTATTCATTTTAAATAAACCATGCTGAATTAGAGTTATCAGATGTGTTAATTAACTCACATCCGTCTTAATGAACGACGAATACTTTGGCATTATATCCGTTAGTTAGTCAGTTCTGCTGACACCCTGATATTATTATTGGTGTTCGAGATAAGATAAAATAACTATTTGATTTTATCTGTTATTGATGAGAGCAGTTCTAAGAAACATTAAGATACAAAATAATTTCAGTTAAATCTTTACGTAATTTTCTAATGGGTTGAACCACTAAACTTTGCCTATGAACAGAGCAATTTTTCAGATGCCTCATCGCCCTATTCACCCAAATTACATGCAAGAATAACTCCAAATTCACGTATATATCTCAATGTTTTTACAGTAAACAGCAAAAAGTAATGGACAAATAGTTCACACTCCCCTACATAATCTTATGTAACTGGTTTAATATCATGGTGCTTAACGCCATTTAAACAGATGTTCGCCAAATACTTCCCTGAAAAGCGTGCATACTGTAGTTTAAATCTATACACCCTAATTTCATCGTGAGAATGATAATGAGTAAAACACGTCTCTTGGTGCTATTTCTATTACTGAGTACCCATGCCCTGCTGCCGACTGCGAGCTTTGGCGCATTCGACTCAGCAGAAGCAAATAAACCCAAAGTCTTAGAAATTCTGCGCGTTACCCCCGAAGGAAAAGATGTCCCCGCAGGGCGACAAATTGTTTTCCAATTCAATCAACCCGTTGTGCCTGTGGGCAAAATGGATCGCACCGCCGCCGAAATCCCGATTACTATCGCCCCCGCGACACAATGCGAATGGCGATGGCTGAATACCTCGGCACTTGCCTGCGAACTGAATGAAAAAAATACCTTAAAATTAGCGACGCGTTATCAAATCACGGTTAATCCGGGGATTATGACCGAGGCAAAAGAAACTCTAAAAGCTGCGCTAAATTATGAGTTTATTACCCAACGTCCTACCGTAGGTTATACCCATTTTTCACAATGGTATGGCCCGAGTTCGCCCGAAGTGCGAGTCAGTTTTAATCAAAATGTGACTCGGGAATCGGTTGAAAAACATCTGTTTTTTCAACGCGCCAACGGGCAACGTGTTGCAGTCGCTTTAAAAGCCACCAATGACCAAGAAGAAAATGAAGGGGAAGAAGGCGAAGCAGCGGCAACCGCTAAAAAACCTGCTGAAAAAGCGCCGCTCCCTGAATTTGCAAACGCTTGGTTAATCAGTCCGAAAAGCCCTTTGCCCGCCGCCAGCAGCGCGCAGCTCATGGTTGAGTCAGGCTTAGTTTCTACTTTTGGAACAGAGCAAGGCATTGAAGACCGCGCCTTGTTAGATATAGAAACCTTCCCCAATGAATTTAAATTTCTCGGCATCAGTTGCACCAGCATTAAAGGTGAGCCTGTCAAAATCACCCCAAAAGATAAACTCGCTCAACAAACCCGCTGTAATCCGCTGCATCAAATCGCGCTGCTATTTTCCTCCCCCGTTAATGCCAAAGCTTTGAAAAAAGCCTTTGGATTAATTCCTGATTTGGCGGGCGGGCGCACTGATTATGACCCTTGGGAACGCATTACAGGCAATGAATATTCACGGTTGCGTGAACCTTATACCAAGGATAAAGAATACTATATTGGCTTGCCTGAACTATTAAAAGGCTATCAAAATTATCAACTTAAGGTGAATGCTAAAGATTTACAAGACGAATTCGGACGCACTTTAGAAAACAATGTGGCAATGCAATTTGCTACCGATCACCGTCCGCCTAATCTGGTATTTGAACACGAAAATTCCGTGTTAGAAAAGAACGTCGATAGCGAATTACCGATTTACGTCACCAATTTAAACAAGCTGAATTTAGAATACCGTTTGTTCACCCCACAAGGCTGGTTAGGCGTTCAAAACAAAGAAATTAAGCTGCCCAAATTACCCGACATTGCCTATAAAATTCCTTTAGGGGTTCGACAATTATTACCCACCAAATCAGGGATTGTGCAAGGCTGTATTAACAGCACGCCCGTGGTAAATAACAATGGCAATTGTTGGACTGAAAATGGCAACAATACCCACTTTTTCAGCCAAATTACCCCGTTTGGAGTGCAGGTTAAACTAGGACATCACAATAGTTTAATTTGGGTCACAGACCTTGCCACAGGCGCACCTGTCGCGGGCGTGGATGTCAGTATTTATACCGACAGCTATTTACCGGGCAATCCCGCTGTCGCGCCGCTGGCGACTGCCGTCACCGATTCTAATGGGGTGGCAATGTTGGCAGGCACGCAAAGCCTAGACCCAAAACTGAGCTTTTTACAAAGCTATGGGCGCAATGCTCAACATTTATTTGTACGTTGCCAAAAAGGCGAAGACATTGCTTTGTTGCCTTTGGATAATGAGTTTCAAGTCAATTTATACGAGTTGGGACAAAGTTACAGTTTTTACCCGCAACTGCAAAAGCAATACGGACATATTCATACCTGGGGCATGACCGCACAAGGCGTTTATAAAGTCGGTGATACCATTCAATATAAACTTTTCGTGCGCGACCAAAGCAATCAAGCCTTTGTATTGCCGCCAGATTCTTCTTATCAATTGGCAGTGGTTGACCCCACAGGCAAAACCGTGCATGAAATTAAAGACATGAAACTGTCTGAATTCGGCACGTTTGCAGGCGAGTTTCAAACTGCACAAAATGCGCCCGTGGGCTGGTATCACTTCAATTTGAAAGCCAGTTTCACCGAAGAGCAATGGTCACCGATACGGGTTTTAGTCAGCGATTTCACGCCTTCGCCCTTCCGTGTGCGCACCACCTTAAATCATGAGTTATTCCATTTGGGCGATACCGTCAAAGTGGACACCACTGCGAATCTTCATGCGGGTGGCCCTTATATCAATGCGCAAGCCCAAGTCACCGCCACCATGACGCAGCAAAATTTTATGCCCAGCAATCCCGTGGCGAAAGATTTTGCTTTTGATGTCACCGTGGTAGACAAGCATCACGATGACACCGTTTTTCACACGGAAGCCCAAATCGACGACAAAGGACAGTTACAAACGCAATTTGTGCTGCCAGACAGCCCTGTGTTATTTGGCAAGCTGACCGTGGAAAGTTCGGTGCGTGATGAGCGTGGTAAAGATGTCGCCAACAGCGTCACTGCCAATTATGCAGGACGGGATCGCTTAGTGGGGATGCGTCAAACCACTTGGACTTTAGAAGTCGGCAAAACTGAAAAAGTGGAATTAATTGTGGTCGATGATCAGGGAAATCCTGCCAAAGACACCCCGATTAAAGTCACGATTGAACAACAGCAAACCAAGGCTTCACGGGTCAAAGGCGCGGGGAATGCGTATTTAACCCGCTATGAACATGAATGGATTGCGGCGGGTACTTGTGAAGTGACTTCGACTTTAACGCCTGTCAGTTGTAATGTGTCTGCAACCCAGCCCGGCGCGTATCGGATGACCGCAAAAATCACCGACAGCAAAGGACGCGCCCATCAAACCCAAATTCAACAATGGGCGATGGGGCGCGGGCATGTGGTCTGGGAAACTGCGCCCGGTTATGGTTTAGAAATCATTCCTGAGCAAGAAAGCTATAAAGTGGGCGATAAAGCGCGTTATTTAGTCAAAAACCCCTACCCCGGTGCGAAGGCTTTAATTACCGTGGAACGTTTTGGGGTGTTGAAAAACTGGATTACCACGCTCACCAACAGCATGGAAGTGATTGAAGTCCCTGTTGAACCCGACTTTATTCCCGGTTTCTTCGTGTCGGTGGTGGTGATGTCGCCGCGTGTCGAACAGCCGATTGATGAAAATCAGGTGGATTTAGGGAAACCTGCGTTCCGCATGGGTTATGTGAAAACTGAAGTCAAAGACCCGTACAAAGAACTCACGGTTGAAATTAAGAGTGACAAACCTGTCTACAAACCTCGCGAAGCGGTCACGCTTGATTTCCAAGTGAAAACTCGTCAAAACAGCGTGCCCACTCAAGCCTTAGAATTGGCGGTGGCGGTGTTGGATGAGTCGGTATTTGACCTGATTACAGGTGGTCGTGATTATTTTGACCCCTACAAAGGTTTTTACACCCTCGATGAACTCGACATGGCAAATTACAATTTAATCATGCGTTTAGTGGGGCGGCAAAAGTTTGAAAAGAAAGGCGCGACTGCGGGCGGTGATGGCGGCAGCAGTTTGGCAATGCGTTCTAACTTCAAATTTGTCAGCTATTGGAATCCTTCCATTAAAGCGGATAAAGATGGCAAGGCGCAGATTAAATTCAACGTGCCTGACAACTTGACGGGCTGGCGAGTGCTGGTGTTGGCAGTCACGCCCAATGATTTGATGGGCTTGGGGGAAGGCAATTTCAAAGTCAACCAACCGATTGAATTACGTGGGGTATTACCTAACCAAGTGACCACGGGCGACCAATTCCAAGCAGGCTTTAACATCATGAATCGCACTGACAAAGTGCGGGATATTAAAGTGGAAGTGCAGGCGAAAGGCTCGGTGGTTTTAGCAGCGGGTAAAACCGAAGTCTTGCACAGCGAAACTTTGAAAGCTGAACCCTTCAAACGTTATAACGTGTGGCTGCCTTTAACCGCAAGCAGTAACGCAGGCAAGGTGGAATTAACCGCCACTGCCAGCGATGCCGAAGAACGCGATGGGCTTAAGCAATCTGTGCCTGTGCGGGCGCGACGCGCTTTGGAAACAGCGGCAACTTATGGCACCACGGTTGAAAAAGAAATCACGGAATCTTTGCTGTTCCCGAAAGATATTCATCCCGATGTCGGCGGTGTCAGTGTGGTGGCAACGCCCACGGTGATTGGCAATGTGGAAGGCGCGTTTAAATATATGCGCGATTATCCGTACATGTGTTGGGAGCAAAAGCTCAGTAAAGGCACAATGGCGGCGCATTACAAGAACTTAAAGGCGTATTTGTCGGGCGAAATCGTGTGGGAAGGCAGCGATACTTTAAGCCAAGAAACTTTGGATTTGGCAGCGAATTATCAAGCCCCCAATGGCGGCATGGCGTACTTTTTACCGACTGAAGAACGCGTCAGCCCGTATTTAAGTGCGTACACTGCCTTAGCCTTCAACTGGTTACGTGACAGTGGTTATAAAATTCCTGACGCGGTGGAAAACAAGCTGCATGATTATTTGCTGAGCATGTTACGCCGCAATGTCATGCCTGATTATTATTCCAAAGGCATGGCTTCTAGCGTGCGTGCGGTGGCATTGGCAGCCTTGGCGAAACCTGGGCAAATTACCCGCGATGACATCAAGCGTTATCAAAGTCATGTGGTGAATATGGATTTATTCGGCAAGGCGCATTATTTGGAAGCCGCGTTACGTATTCCTGCCACCGAAGCAATTCGGACTGAAGTCGCGAAACAGATTCTTTCCCAAGTGAATATTACTTCGGGAAAAGTGTCGTTTAACGAAACCTTGGATGATGGTTTTTCCAGCTTGTTGAGTTCTCAGTTGCGCAGCCAGTGCGTGGTGTTGAAAAGCTTGGTGCTGTATGACGAAGTGATGAAAGATAACCTCGTCAGCGATTTGCCGTTTAAATTGGTGAATCACATTACCATGACCCGCAAAGGGCGTACCCATTGGGAAAACACCCAAGAAAATATGTTCTGTATGCAAGCCTTGCACGAATTTGCACGGGTTTATGAAAAAGATAAACCTGCGATGACGGTGACGGCTTGGTTAGACATGGAAAAACTGGGTCAAGCGCAATTCAACGATGTGAAAGATACGCCTAAGACGTTCACCCACAACATGACGGCGAACGATGTCGGTCGTAAAGCCAGCGTGAAATTGGATAAAGAAGGTCAGGGACGGGTGTATTACACCGTGCGTATGAGTTACGCGCTGAAAGAAGAAAAGGCGACAGCGGTGAATTCAGGCATGGATGTGCAACGCGAATATCACGTTGAACGCAATGGGAAATGGGAATTGTTGAAAAGCCCAATGGAATTGAAAACAGGGGAATTGGTACGTGTGGATTTATACGTGTCTCTGCCTGCTGCGCGCAATTTCGTGGTGATTGATGATCCTGTGCCGGGCGGTTTAGAACCTGTGAATCGGGATTTAGCGACTTCTTCCAAAGTGGCGGCGGATAAGGCTAAAGAAGATTTTGCAGGCGGTTCATTGTGGTTCCGTTTCAGCGATTGGCATGAATATGCGTTTTCATTGTGGTCGTTCTATCACAAGGAATTGCGTCATCATGCGGTAATTTACTATTCTGACTATCTCGCACCGGGTAATTACCATTTGTCCTACGTGGCGCAAGCTATCTCCGCTGGGGAATTTGTGGTGATGCCTACGCATAGCGAAGAAATGTATAGTCCTGAAGTCTATGGAAATTCTGCACCAGCGATTTTGAAAGTGGTGCGTGATTCTGCGGCAAGTAAGTAATAGTTAAGCGTTGTTAAAATTAGGCTTTCCTGTTGACCCGATTGGGGAAATGGGGAAGCCTTTTTCTTAAATGCTATTGAGAGAGCATCATGAAGAATGAAACAACTGAACTTACAAAACAGCAGT
The DNA here is from genome assembly GCA_028688145.1 of Thiotrichaceae bacterium. Taxonomy (GTDB): domain Bacteria; phylum Pseudomonadota; class Gammaproteobacteria; order Beggiatoales; family Beggiatoaceae; genus JAQTYU01. The sequence goes on from JAQTYU010000003.1 coordinate 144,076, forward strand.
TTATCGAAGTTCTTAAAAAAGTTGCTGAACCAAAAGACATAAAAGTTTTTCAGGTTATATATAACTTCAATGAACGCCACGAAGCTGCCGCCAGTGAAATTGCTGCTGTTTTAGAGATGAAATATCCACCACTTAATTCACAAGTTGGAAGACTTGCTAAAAAGGTGGATAAAATCATTCCCAATATTGTCTATGAATTAAGGGAAGATGAAACTTCCAGACGTTGGAATTTATTTTTCAATGGGCGTTATAACCATGCTGGGAAAGGTAAGCTTTTTTATTGGCAATTACGAACGCCGCTGGTTGAGGCATTGCAAGAATTATCATTGACAGGTGAACTCAAAAAAACTGAAGACTTGGCTGAAGAATTACCTGAACAAGCTTTAAAAACGTTGCCTGAAGGTGCGAAGAAAAGCATTGTTGTTAATGCCTATGAAAGAAATCCCAAAGCAAGAGAAGAATGTGTTCAACATTACGGAACAGATTGTGTGGTGTGTGGCTTTAATTTTGGGGAGGCGTTTGGTGAATTAGGAGAAGGCTTTATTCATGTTCATCATTTAAAACCTATCTCCAGCATAGGCAAATCCTACGAAGTCAATCCTGTCCAAGATTTACGCCCTGTGTGCCCTAATTGTCATGCGATGTTGCATAGAAAAAAAGACGCAGTGCTTTCCATTGACGAATTGATAGCAATTAGAAAATCTCATGCGACCACATAATATATTGTGCTGATATTTAGCCTCAATCACGATTTTATTCGCAAGAGACTTGATCCCATGCCCCGCTATTGTCACAATCGGACTTAATAATAACGAGGAACAGAATAATGCGAAAAATATGCCTTTTGGGTGGAACAGGTTTTGTTGGCAAAGAATTAACCCTGCAATTAATCAAACAAGGTTGGCAAGTCAAAATTTTGACCCGTCACCGCGAATCACACCGTGAATTTTTCTTATTTCCCAATGTGCAATTGGTCGAAGCCGATTTGAGAGAACAAAGCGTACTCAATGCGCAATTGGCAGGCTGTGAAGTGGTGGTGAATCTCATCGGCATTTTGAACGAAGCGGGCAGCGATGGCGCAGGTTTCCAACGCGCTCATGTCGATTTCCCAAAAAAGATTATTACCGCCTGCCAAGCCAATGGCGTGCATCGCGTGTTGCATCTCAGCGCGCTCAATGCTGACCCCAAGAAAGGCAGCAGTTTTTATTTACGCAGCAAAGGCGAAGGCGAAAACTTACTGCACAACGCGATTGGCATCGATGTCACCAGTTTTAGACCTTCGGTGATTTTTGGCGAACACGACAGCTTTTTCAATCGTTTTGCCAATTTATTAAAAATTCCTAATTACCTGTTTTTTTTACCGTCTGCACAAGCGCGTTTTGCCCCGATTTGGGTGGGTGATTTAGTGCAAGCAATGCTGTTAAGTATTGATAATCCTAAAACGTATGGAAAACGCTATAATTTGTGTGGCGCGAAAGCCTATACCCTTGCAGAATTAGTGAGTTACACTGCAAAACTGCTGGGCTTGAAACGCAAAATTATCGGCTTAGATGATAAATGGTCGAAACGTGCCGCAGAATTGATGGGAAAATTGCCGAATAAACCGTATTCGTTGGATAATTATCTTTCTGCACAACAAGCCAGTGTGTGCAGTGAAAATCAATTGGCAGAGTTTGGCATCAAACCCGCCAGTGTGGAATCGCTGTTGCCCAGTTATTTAGCCCCGTTTCATCACAAAGCTTGTTATGACCGTTTCCGTTTTCTCGCAGGAAAAACTCGTTAAAAATGCAAGTTTATAAAGTTGGCGGCGCGGTTCGCGATAAATTACTCGGTTTAGAGACGCAAGATATTGATTGGGTTCTGGTTGGCGCAAATCCCGCCGACTTAATCAAGCAAGGTTATCAACAAGTCGGGCGTGATTTTCCCGTATTTTTGCATCCCAAAACCAAGGAAGAATACGCGCTGGCGCGCACCGAGCGTAAAACCCAAGGCGGTTATACGGGATTTAGCGTGTATGCCGCGCCCGATGTGACTTTAGAAGAAGATTTGTGTCGCCGTGATTTAACCATCAATGCGATGGCGGAAGATGCGGCGGGCAAGCTTATTGACCCGTTTAATGGACAAGCGGATTTAAAAGCAGGGATTTTGCGCCATGTTTCCCCCGCCTTTGTGGAAGACCCCGTGCGCATTTTGCGTTTGGCGCGCTTTGCGGCGCGGTTTAATTTCAGCATCGCGCCTGAAACTTTGGAACTGATGCGCCAGATGTTGGCGGCGGGCGAAGTCGATTATTTAGTGCCTGAACGGGTGTGGCAGGAAACGGTGCGCGCTTTGGGGGAAAAATATCCTGCGCGTTTTATCGAAGTGCTGCATGAATGTGGCGCGTTGGCAAAAGTGTTTCCCGAAATTGCGGCGTTATTTGGCGTGCCGCAACCTGAAAAGCATCATCCTGAAATCGATACCGGCATTCACACGCTGATGGTGGTGCAACAGGCGCGACTTTTAAGCGATGACCCACAGGTGATTTTTGCTGCCTTAACCCATGATTTGGGCAAGGGCGCGACTCCGCTCGAGATTTTGCCGCATCATTATGGGCATGAAGAAACGGGTGGAAAATTGGTGGCGAAATTGTGCCGCCGTTGCCGCGCCCCCAGCCATTTTCAAGAATTGGCGGTGTTGGTGGCGCGTTTTCACACCCATTGCCACCGTATCACTGAATTGAAACCGCAAACCGTATTGCAAACTTTGCAGCATTTAGACGCATTTCGTCGCCCGCAACGTTTTGCACAATTTCTGCTGGCATGTGAAGCCGATGCACGCGGGCGGCTGGGTTTGGAAAATCGTCCGTATCCGCAAGCGGCTTTATTTCAAAGCTATTTCGAGCAAGTGCAACAAGTGGATGTTGCGGATGTGGTGGCGGCGGGTTTCACGGGGGCGCAGATTGGGGAAGAATTGCAGCGGCGGCGGGTGTTTAAACTTAAAGCTTATCTTGCTGAATGTGCTCTTGAGTTTAAATCTTAAAAGAATCGCATAGAACATGTAAGGTGGGCATTGCCCACCAATTAGCTTGACTAGGTGCTTATAAAAATGAATTCATTTGTCGCTGTTTTGATTTGTTAATACCTGTTTGTTAAAAATCTATAATAGAAGCCGTGCAAAATTAAAGTGGTGACAGACAAACATCCAATTTAAATAAAATGGGTTTTGTAAACTCGGAAACAAGGAAGAACAAATATGTACCTATTTTTAAAGTTGTTACATATTTTCGGGGTGATTTTATTTGTTGGAAATATCATTGTGACGGGTTGGTGGAAAACCTTAGCGATTCAAACCAAAGACCCGCGCATTCTCGCTTATGCACAACGACAAGTGACGTTAACAGACTTTATTTTTACAGCGGGCGGGAGTTTTTTGGTCGGCGTGACTGGAATATCAATGATCATTACCGCTCAAATTGATTGGTTGAATCTGTTTTGGTTAAAGTCAGGGATTGCTTTGTTCACCTTATCAGGGATTTTGTGGATGTTGGTTTTAATTCCCATCCAAATTAAGCAAGCAGGTTTAGCAAAACAATTCGCTGAAGATGGCAATATTCCAGCGATATATTGGAAATTAGAAACTGGGTGGTTGATTGTGGGCATTATTGCAACGCTATTACCCTTAGGAACAGTTTATTTTATGGTGCTTAAACCTGTTTAACGGACTTAATTTTTAGAGAATTCTTAAAAAAAAAGACTGACAGTCCTTTGAAAACTGCCAGTCCTAAAACTACAAACCAGTTCTAAAATAGCGTATTACACTAAAAACGTTCCCACACGCTGTATAAAGTCGCCAAAGCTTTCGCTTTTAGTACGTTCTGCCACATATTGCGCAAATAACTTATCCAAAGTTTCCAAAATCTGGGCTTCATTTTGCGATTCCGCATACAAACGATTTAAGCGTTGACCCGATTGGTCGCCCGCAAAATACAAATTGTATTCGCCCATCGCCTTGCCAATCATCCCGATTTCGGCCAAATAAGGACGTGCGCAACCATTCGGACAGCCCGTCATCCGAATGTATAACTCTTGTTCAAGCAGCCCATGTTTTGCCAGTAAAGGTTCAACTTTGCTAATCAACGAAGGCAAATAACGTTGCGCTTCCGCCATCGCCAAAGGACAAGTATTCAATGCCACACATGCCAAAGCATCACGGCGAATCTTGCTGAGTTCGCGCTGTGCAATCCCATGCTTTTCTAAAATTGTTTGCACGGCAGGCTTATTTTCAGTCGTGATATACGTCAACATCACGTTCTGATTGCCCGTGAAACGCACGCCTGCCAAATTTTGCGCGGTCATATCAAAAATGGCTTGTTCAATCGCATAGCCTTCCGTGTCGATAACGCGCCCATTTTCCACAAAAGCGGTGAAATAATGCAGCCCGTTGACATCTTGTTGCCAGCCATAAATATCGCCACGTTGGGTAAATTCAAAAGGCTTAGCAGGGGCTAATTTAAAGCCCAAACGTTCTTCTAATGTCGCTTTGAAACCTTCGACACTCATGCGGTCAATGGTGTATTTCAAGCGCGATAAACGGCGTTCTTCACGATTTCCGAAATCGCGTTGCACGGCAGCAATTTGCCAAACCGTTTCCAACGTTTTTTCCGTGGGCACAAAGCCCAACAATGAACCTAAACGCGCATAAGTCGAACTGTTTCCGTGAGTGGTGCTTAAACCGCCGCCCGCCAACACATTGAATCCAATAAATTTGCCGTTTTCTTGAATCGCAATCAAGCCAATATCATTGGCAAACACATCCACTTCATTGTGCGGAGGAATCGCGATAGCAATCTTAAACTTACGTGGCAAATAACGATCTTGATACAAAGGATCAGGCTCGGGCGTATCCCCCACCAATTTTTCACCGTCTAACCACACTTCGCTAAAAGCTTGGGTTTTGGGCAATAAGTGCGTGGAGATTTTATCAGCAAAATCATGGACTTCTTTATGAAATGGACTTAAAGAAGGATGCACGCCAGCCATCACATTACGATTCACGTCGCCACAAGCCGCAATAGAATCCAAGCCCAAGGCGTAGAAATCTTTCACCGTGGGTTTTAATTTGGCTTTGATAATCCCATGAAATTGCACGGTTTGGCGGGTGGTGATTTTGACCACACCAGTCGTATATTGCTTGGCAACGCGATGAATCCCTTGCCATTGTTCCGCGCTCACATCACCGCCCGGAATCCGCAAACGAATCATGAAAGAATAATCGCGTTCTAATTTCTTATGCTCGCGCTCGTCGCGGCGGTCACGGTTATCCTGTTGATAAATTCCGTGAAATTTAATAATAAATTGGTCGGCTTCCGCAACCTGTCCCGTCAAAGGGTCGGTTAAGCTCGCGCCTAAAGTGCCGCGTAAACCACGGCTTGCTAATTTCTGGGCTTCAGCAACGGAAAGCTTAGTGTCAGTGCTCATGTGTTATCCTCAAACGCTGCGGCAAGGTAAAGGCTGATTAATAAACATCTTTTAGATAACGTCCCGCATCGCTGAGGTCGTTCAGATAATCGCTAGCCGCTTCGACGGATAAGCCTTTATGCTGCACTAATAATGCAATTAAACTCTGTTCCACGTCATGGCTCATCGGTTGTTTTGCGCCACAAACATAGAAATACGCGCCATTGTCCAAAGCATGGATTAAATCCGCACCTAAGGCTGCAACTTTATGTTGTACATAAATTTTTTCAGCTTGGTCGCGTGAAAACGCGAGATGAATTTCACTTAAAATGCCGCTGTCTAAATAATCTTGCCATTCCGCTTGATACAAGAAATCGTAATGCGCGTGCGGATTGCCAAAAATTAAGCGATTTTTACCCGAAGCATCGCGGGCAGCGCGTTCTTGAATAAACGCGCGGAATGGCGCAATGCCTGTGCCTGCACCGAGCATAATCACTTCCGCGCTGTCGTCTTCTGGCAAGCGGAAATTATCATTGCGGTGAATAAAAAATTGAATTTCATCATCAGCTTGCAATTGCGCCAGATAATTGGAGCACAAACCATAGCCAATGCTGCCATCTTCTTGTTTATACGTAGAACGCGCCACGGTTAAATGCACTTCATCAGGCGCGGCACTCAGGGCAGAAGCAATCGAATATAAACGCGGCACAGGCGTTGAACCATCGGCTTGCGCGGGCAAAATTACCCCCAAAGCATCACCGGGTTGATAGCTGATTTCAGCATCAAAACCAATTTCAATATGATAGGTTTCACGATCTGAACCCACATCATTTAAATTCACAATGTCTTTAATCACGCCTTTCACGGGCGATAAACGCGAATAACCTGCTTCAGAAGCGGCGGTTTGATCTTGGGCGGCTTTGGCTAAAACTTGGCTATATACGCCATCAAGATGTTGCGCGTAATCTACATTCAAGGTCACGGTGGCGAGTAATACCGTCGCGCCTTTTTCGGTTAATAAAGCATCGAGTTTTAACGCTGCACCACAGAATTGACTATACGCAGAATCGCCTAAACCAATCACCGCATAATGTAAGCCGCTTAAAGCTTGGGCGGGCAGTGCGTTGAGTTTTTCAACCAAAGGTTTTGCGGCATCAGGATATTCGCCTTCGCCTTGGGTGGAAGTCACAAAAATCAGTGTGCCTTCTTCTTTAAATTTTTGCGCTTGGGCGCGATTAAAGGCTTGGAGTTTAGTTTTGAAACCTGCATTTTTGGCGGCTTTTTCTAAACCTTGGGCAACTTTTTTGCTGTTACCTGTTTCCGTGGCAAAATAAATACTTAAATTTTTGACTTGTTTGCCCGCGCTAATGCCCGTGCTCAAACCTGCATCGACTAAGCCTTGCACATAGCCTGCGAGCCATAATTGACGCTGCGGGTCTAATTTGCCGACTAACTGCCTTAAATAATCTCTTTCTGGGGTTTCTAACATGGATTACTTCCCTACAATTGTGGAACGCCACGGGTGATTCCCGCTCATTTTAACCAAGCCATGAATAGAACTTAAAAGAATAAAAGAGTATTACTTAGAGCGTTATTGTTATATGTAAATAACTGATTGATATTACTTATTAATATAACGTCAGTTCGGGATAAGAAAGAGTAGAAAATTTGGTGGTAGGGTGGAATAGCGTAGCGTATTCCACCAAGAAACGTGATAACTCTAGGTATGACGCAGTTAAATCGATAAGACCCTGATGGTACGGTAGAAGCCTGTAAAATCCTCGCCGCTGGAGCGTTGGAACGAGACAAGTATCACGCTTCATGGTGGAATACGCTACGCTATTCCACCCTACTACAAAGATTTCTTATCCCGAACTCAGGTTAATATAGGGTAATGCACGAAAAATCTTAAAATAACCTAGATAATTACTGAGTCCTGTCCGATACTCAGTAATAGCTCTTTGACACAAGGAGGTTTATACGTTGCTGTTCATGTTGATACATGGTTTCGAGGTTCTCTCTGCCATGACGGCTTTGAGTGGAGCACAAAGACTTTCTGGCGTTGCTGCTTACGCAGGGAGCTTTCATTGTGAATCCGATTACACATAAACTTTATTGAAGATGACCCGCCAGTTAAGCAGTGAAATCCATTTTTATCAAAGGGGAGAAGACATTATTATTAATCGAGTGGTTGAGCTAAGGGCAGTTCCCGCAACGCAAGTATTAATAGTCGCCCAGTGTGCGGGATTTCTATGAGGAGATTGTAACGTACACACGGCTGAACAGTCCGCAGGTGAAATTCATGGACAGATTCAGCATCGTTTAGAAGGCGTTTTCACGATTACTTCATTACTTCACGACTTTCAAAAAGCTCGGGCGTGAAGGTTTATTAGGTGTAGTGGGTTTATCAGGTGGGGGCGGTGGCGTGTTGGAATCATCAACATCATCGCCCTCTTCTGGTTGAAAGAACATTCCCTTCCCATTTTCTCGCGAATACACCGCAATCGCCGCTTTGATAGGCACATACACGGGAAACGGTTTCCCAGAAAAGCGCGCACTGAATTGAATATCTTCATTTCCCAACATCAAATTTTGCACCGCAGCCGGGGCAATATTCAGCACGATTTTGCCATCTTCAACGAATTCACGCGGCACAATGACGTGTTCCGCCGTTGCGTCCACGAGTAGGTAAGGCGTGCAATTATTATCGACAATCCATTCATAGATTGCCCGTAACATATAAGGGCGGGTAGAAGTCATGCGGCTTACTCCTGCAAGCTTGAGAATAGGGAAATTGAAAACAGCGGGAAGTGAAAAATGAAAATCCCACAGAAAGTAAGCTTCCTGTGGGATTCAAACATACAAGGCTTAGTGAGGAATATCAGCCCAATATTCTTTCTTCAATGCGTAGGCAAATACGAAGAAAATAGCGAGGAACAGAATGACTTTCCAACCTAAATCTTGTCTAACCGTCTTAGCGGGTTCGCCCACATATTCTAAGAAGTTGACCAGATTACGCACGGTTTGACGATAGTCTGCGGCTTTTTTCGCATCTTTTTCATCAACCAAGGCAACCCCTTTCAACACTTCATGGCTATGCCCTTCTGCATCGGTCACTTTTTCAAAGACAGGCTTTTGCCAACCTTGTTGTTCCCATAATACATGCGGCATCCCCACGTCTTTGAACATGAGGTTATTCACACCCCAAGGACGTGAACTGTCTAAATAGAAGCTGGTTAAATAGGTATATAACCAGTCCACACCACGGGCGCGGGAAATCACGCTCAAATCAGGAGGAATCACTCCAAACCATCTTTGACCATCTTTCTTGGACATGGCAATACTCATGGTTTCGCCAACTTTATCCCCAGCAAACATGAGGTTCTTTTTCAGGACTTCTTCAGGAATTCCTAAATCATCAGCCACACGTTGATAGCGCGAATATTCCGCAGAATGACAGCCCATGCAGTAATTGACAAATGTTTTCGCCCCCGCTTGTAACGAAGCGCGATCTCTTAAATCGTTATTCGCTGGGGTTAAGGGCAGTTCGCCCGTGTTTGCAAAACTGATGCAAGGAAATAATAAGGCAAAGACAGCAATCATACGTCTCATGGCATCGTCACTCTTTCTGGTACGGGTTTGGTTTGATCCCATTGTGAATATAAAGGCATTAACAAGAAAAATCCGAAGTAAATCGCGGAAAACACTTGTGCAACCAACGTTGAAACAGGCGTTGAAGGCTGCATTCCTAAATAGCCTAAACCCACAAAGCTGATGACAAACAAAGTCAACGCGGTTTTGAAGATAATGCCTTTGTAACGGATGGATTTCACTTCACTGCGATCTAACCAAGGCAATAAGAACAACATGGCAACTGCGCCACCCATCGCGACCACGCCTAAGAATTTATCAGGCACAGCGCGTAAAATCGCATAGAACGGTGTGAAATACCAAACAGGTGCAATATGTACGGGCGTTTTCAAAGGATCAGCAGGAACAAAGTTTGCGTCTTCTAAGAAATAACCACCCATTTCAGGCATGTAGAATAATACCAAGCTGAATATGATTAAAAAGCCAGCAACCCCTGCAATGTCTTTCACCGTGTAGTAAGGGTGGAAAGGAATGCCATCCACAGGAATATGGGTGACTGGGTCTTTATTTTTCTTGATTTCTACGCCGTCAGGATTATTAGAACCAACTTCGTGTAAAGCAATGATGTGTGCCACGACTAAGCCCAATAACACGATAGGTAAAGCGATAACGTGTAAAGAGAAGAAGCGGTTTAAGGTTGCGTCAGCGACCACGAAGTCACCCCGAATCCATAAAGATAAGGTTTCACCGACATAAGGAATTGCGCCGAATAAGGAGATAATCACTTGTGCGCCCCAGAAGGACATTTGTCCCCAAGGTAACAAATAGCCCATGAAGGCTTCTGCCATTAAGCATAAGTAGAGAAACATCCCGAATAACCACACCAGTTCACGCGGTTTCTTATAAGAGCCATACATCAAGCCCCGAAACATGTGCAGATAAACCACGATGAAAAAGAATGATGCGCCCGTGGAGTGCATGTAGCGGATTAACCAGCCAAAATTGACATCACGCATGATGTATTCAACCGAGGCGAATGCCAGCGTTGCATCAGGCTTATAGTTCATGGTTAAGAAAATCCCCGTTAAAATTTGAATAACGAGGACGAGTAATGCTAATGACCCGAAGTAATACCAAAAATTAAAATTCTTAGGGGCATAATATTCGGCTAAATGTTCGTTCCATAATTTTGTTAATGGGAAACGATCATCAATCCAAGAGACTAAACTTTTGATCATGGATTTGCTCCTTTAACCTTTGGTATCCACCCCTACCACAATGCGCGAGTCACTGAGATAGGTGTAGGGTGGGACGACTAAATTGGTGGGGGCGGGTACGCCTTGGAAGACGCGACCTGCTAAGTCAAAGCGTGAGCCGTGACAAGGACAGAAGAATCCACCTTTCCAATCCGATCCTAAATTGTGGGCATCGTCGGCTTTAACATAATTAGGAGAGCAACCTAAGTGGGTACAAATCCCAACAACCACTAAATATTCAGGCTTCAGTGAACGCGTAATCCCTTTAACATACTCAGGTTGTTGAGTGGTTACTTCAGCATTAGGATCACGTAATTTATCGCTTAATTTGGTTAAATCATCTAAATTTTGCTTAGTGCGTCTAACAACCCAAACAGGCTTACCGCGCCATTCGACTGTTAAACGTTGCCCTGGTTCAAGTTTACTAATATCAACTTCAACAGGGGCACCGGCGGCTTGCGCTTTTGCACTGGGTTGCCAATAGGCAAGAAACGGTACTGCCGCAAAGACGGTACCGACTCCTCCGACAACCGTGGTCGCAGCAGTCAAAAACCGACGGCGACTTTTGTTTACGCCTTCTGTACTCATCTACTGATAGTCTCCGCTAAAGGGGGTGAATGAAAATTAAAATCTAAACTTTGTATTATACAGTAAGCGCGTGGGCAACACCTAGCTTGATGTTAAAATACCTGCAACTTAACTCTTAAATTCTACTATGTAACCCAATGATTTACTAAAGAATATTTTCGCCTATTGTGAATAATCCCCAAAAAGAGACTGAGCGTATCATTTCGCGTGACTTAACTAATCAAGACGATTGCATTCAGAAACCCTATAATTTGCGGTAACAGTGATACATAACAGGCTTATACGCGCGGTGTGGCTTTGAAAAGATAGCTGACAACTGTTATAGCATAGACTTTATTCATTTACTCTAGGCATATTATTTGCGGATAATATTGAATTATTCAGTCTAATTTTTTCAAAGGATTATTGTATGCGTAAATTATTCAGTATTCTCATTCTTAGCACAAGCGTTCTGCTGACAGGCTGCATTCCCTCTAGTCGTTCCAGTGAAGTGTACGGGCGAGAACAAACCATGAAAGCCAGCGTGGTAGAAATGGGTGTGGTGACTGCGTTACGTCCTGTGATGATTGAAGGTACGAGGTCCCCCGTCGGCGGCATGGGTGGCGCAGTGATTGGCGCGATTGGGGGCAGCACTATTGGGGGCGGTAGAGGCAGTGCGGTGGCTGCGGTGTTGGGCGCAATTATGGGTGGTTTGGCAGGGTCGGCGATTGAAGAAGGCGCAACCGCACAAAATGGCGTAGAAATCACCGTGCGTTTAGACAACAACGGACGTTCTTTAGCCGTGGTGCAAGCTGCTGATGAGCCTTTCCGATTAGGTGATCGGGTGCGCGTTTTGAGCAACCCTTATGAAACACGGATTTCACATTGATCCGTTTGCCCATTTACACAGAAAATCCCGCTTTCAGCGTGGAAGCTCAAACCATTGCACAACGCTTTAATTTACCCCTGCTCACCGAATTGCCCGTAACGCAATCGGATGTAAGCCCACAGTTTATTTTGCAATTAAGTGAGCAGGGTTTAGGCGTTCATGATTTGAGCAAGCAAATTGGACGGGTTGCGGTGGATTTTGCGTCGGCACAATCAGAATATCGGCGATTGCATGGCGGCGGTAAAAGTCAAACTTTGGCGCGGGCGATAGGTTTAAAACATCAAGCGCAATTAAGTGTTTTAGATTTAACCGCAGGTTTGGGGCGGGATGCCTTTGTGCTCGCAAGTTTGGGCTGTCGGGTGCTCATGGTGGAACGTTCCCCCATTTTGGCAGCATTATTAGAAAACGCTTTGCAACGCGCCCAACAAGTGGAAGCTGTTGCGCTGATTGCGGAACGTTTGCAATTAAGCCATGCACAAGCCGCAGATTATTTAACCCACGCCACGGTGCAACCCGACGTGATTTATTTAGACCCGATGTATCCGCATCGGCAAAAAGCCGCCTTGGTGAAAAAAGAAATGCGGGTATTGCGTGCCGTGGTTGGCGATGATGAAGATGCGGGAGAACTCTTGCCCTTGGCAATGAATTTGGCGCGGTTGCGGGTGGTGGTGAAGCGTCCGAAAACTGCGCCTACGTTAAATAGCCAGTCGCCCACACTGAGCCTTGCCAGTGAAAATACGCGCTTTGATATTTACGTGACTAAAAAAACGCTTTAATTTGTGCAGATTTCCCCCCTTTGAAAAAGCATTGGTATCTACGCAAGTCTATAACTAATTGATTATAAATAAACTATATCGTTCATGCCTATTGCGTCGCTCCAGCGGCGCGTTTATCGCAGGACGCTAAACATTTATAGAACCGATTTGAAGTCTTGTGTAAGATGTAAAATATGAGGGATAGAGAATCAAAGCGAGATAAAATAAGTCCTTATTCCAGTAGTCTGACCGATGCAGAGTGGGCAATCGTTGAAATCTTGTTAAATGAATTATTACCCAAGAAAAAACAAACTTGTCCTCAGAAATGGGGCTATCGTCTCCTGTTCGATGCCATGCTTTATCAACTCAAAAATGGCTGCAACTGGGCAGAGCTCCCCAAAGACTTCCCACCGTATTCAACAGTCTATTGGCATTACAAACAATGGCGGGCTACGGGTGTCATCATAATGGTGGATTCCCAAGCGGTGAAAAACACCTGTCTCGCCAGTCTTCAAAGCATCGGTAGTCGAACGTTCCAATGCTTGGGTAGAGAGATGTAAGTCGTTAGTTAAGAACTTTGAGCGCAGTCTTGAGAACGCTAATACCAAACTGTGCTTTATCAGGCTTATCATTAAACAACTCGCTTCTCTTTAAAAACTCCAAATCAGTTCTATATTTACTTTAGACTCACTTCACACCCAAAAAAACAGTAGAGTTGATAGTGTAGTCTTTCCGCTCTCTCGGGTTTTCTCCCTGAAATAATCGAGGGGCTGCTTGAACATCTCAATCAAACCTACGTCATCACTAATATTGGCTTTTGTACAGTGCGTGAACAAGGGAAAGCCTAAACTATCCACCGCTAAGTGTCTTTTAATACCATGGGTGGCTTTGTAAAAACAAAAGCCCTTGCTTTGAAGACTGGCGAGACAGGTGTTTTTCACCGCTTGGGAATCCACCATTATGATGACACCCGTAGCCCGCCATTGTTTGTAATGCCAATAGACTGTTGAATACGGTGGGAAGTCTTTGGGAAGGTCAGCCCAGTTGCAGCCATTTTTGAGCTAAAGCATGGCATCGAACAGGAGACGATAGCCCCATTTCTGAGGACGAGTTTGTTTTTTCTTAGGCAATAACTCAATTTAACAAAGTTTCAACGATTGCCCACTCTGCATCGTTCAGACTACTGGAATAAGGGCTCATTCTTATTTAGCTTTGATTCTCTATTCGGCATCTTTTACATCTTACTAAAGATTCCAAATCGGTTCTATATTAACGGGGACGTGTCAACAGCTATCGAACTGTTGACACGCCCCGTGCTTTTTTAAATTCAAATTCCTGTTATAGGAACACAGTATAAATTTAGGTTAAACTGTGTGAAAATCTATCCCTGTCCTAAATATGCAAGTAATATACAGGGTGAAATAAATAAGCTATATCCTGTGCTGTATTCAGAAAACTTGAATTATTATCTAACAATAATAAACCTCAATCGACTCACCCACGGAGCAAGCATGAAAACAGAAGACCTTTATAAGAACCCTCAAGAAGTTTGGCAATCACTCACCAAGGAAACCAGCGAACTTTTAGGCGGTTTTGCCAGCAACCAAAGCCAAGAAATGATGAAAGAGTTCATGCAGGCATGGAACTCGTTGGCAACGCAAACCGTTAAAAATCCTAAAGAATGGGTTGACTTGGTCGGTAATTACCAAAAAACTCAATTTGAATTGTGGACGAAAGTGTTGGGCAGCATGGGCAAAACTGACAAGCCCGTGGTCACGCCGCCTCCTGGTGATCGCCGTTTCTCTGCCAAAGAATGGCAAGAAAACCCCGTATTTGATTACATGAAGCAGTCTTATTTGTTAGCGGCGAACTTGCTGACCGAAGCTGCGGATCGTGCACAGTTAGACGAAGCCAATCAAAAGAAGCTGAAGTTCTACACCAAGTATTTTATCGATGCGATGTCCCCCACCAACTTTGCCACCACCAATCCTGAAGTAATTAAACATGCGGTGGATACCAAAGGACAAAGCTTAATCGATGGCTTGCAAAATCTGTTAGGCGATATGCAAAAAGGGCGTATCAGCATGACCGATGAAAATGCCTTCGTACTCGGCAAAAACATTGCAACCACGCCCGGCGCAGTGGTATTTGAAAATGACATGATGCAAATCGTGCAATACAAACCCACCACTGAAAAAGTATTAGATCGTCCGCTGCTCATCGTTCCTCCCTGCATCAACAAGTTCTACATTTTAGACCTGCAACCCGAAAACTCCTTCATCAAGTATGCGGTTGATCAAGGCAACACCGTGTTTATCATTTCCTGGGCAAACCCCAGCGAGAAGCAAGCACACATTTCTTGGGATGATTACATCGAACAAGGCGTGTTGAAAGCGATTGACGTGATCAAAGCCATTACTAACTCTAAGAAAGTCAATGCCGTTTCTTGGTGTGTGGGCGGTACGATTCTCGCGACTTCGCTGGCAGTGATGGCAGAACGTAAAAATAGCTCCGTCGCTTCTGCAACCTTCTTCACCACCATGCTCGACTTCGCCGATCCCGGCGAATTAGGCGTGTTCATTGATGAAATGCAAGTGGCACAACGTGAATCCAAACTCAAAAACAGCGGCGTGTTACCGGGTAAAGATTTAGCCCTCGCCTTCTCGATGTTGCGTGCTAACGACCTGATTTGGTCTTATGTGGTCAACAATTATTTGAAAGGTCAAACCCCCGCACCTTTCGATATTCTGTACTGGAACAGCGATCCTACCAATCTGCCTTCCAAAATGTACAGTTTCTACTTACGTAACATGTACTTAGACAACAAGTTAATTCAGCCCAACGCCCTGAAAATGTGTGATGCGCCGATTAACTTACGCAACATCAAAGTGCCTAGCTATTTCTTATCCACCATTGACGATCACATCGCCCCTTGGAAGAGCACGTTCACCGCGACTGAATTATTCACAGGTCCTGTTGAATTCGTGTTGGGTGCGAGCGGTCACATTGCAGGCGTGATCAATCCTCCCTACAAACCCAAGCGCAATTACTGGGCGAATGGTGAATTAGGCAAAGGTACTGAAAAATGGTTAGAAACCGCGAAATCCGTGCCTGGTAGCTGGTGGCCACACTGGATGGAATGGTTGAAGAAACAAGGCGGTGCAGAAGTTGAAGCACCGAAAGCAATGGGGAATGCAGAACACCCCGTGATTGAAGCCGCGCCCGGACGTTACGTCAGCTCACGCGATTAATCACCAAGTAATTACCTTGGTTTAAATTGAAAAGACCTGACAGTTTTTAATAGCTGTCAGGTCTTTCAACAAGTGCAAGATAAAAATTAAATAAGCAGAACCTAGGGTGGGCATCGCCCAGCAAATTAGAGAGTGCGAAATGTGACGGTGAGCAATAGTTGAAGCGTCAGTCCCCGTATTTGAATTGATGTATTTCATCTGCGTAATACCTAAATTTTATTAAAACTTGCTTAAACTTATGATGATTGTTATATAACGCTATATCTGTAACAACTATCCAAAGTGCATAAAATAAATAATAATGCCTCCAACGTGAAGGCTCAGTCTGCATAACACCCCGCTTTATCAGAGGGCGGCAAGAAGTTTGCTAACGATTGTTTGAAATGTGCACGCTGCGGCGTGGGCTTTGACCTGTAAGGAATAACTTGTGACCGATTTTGAAGGACAGATTTGGGCAGCCCAAGAAAATGATGAGATCATTCTCGTCTGTATCACTAAACGGGTCAAAAATAAAATTCAAGCGCTCAATGAAAAAGGGCGTGAATTACGAGTTGCTGAAGATAAATTACTTTGGCAAGCGGCGACACATGCCCATTCCCAAAATGATTGGCAAGATAAAGTTCAAAAGATACAACATAATATTGAACAATTACGCCTAGAAATTGATGTCAGTTTGCTGTGGGAAAATGCTTTAGAACTGGAAATTTCCGCACTCGAAGAACTGGCAGATTTATATTTTGGCGGCAAGTTAAGCATGGAACATTTTGTGGCAATGTGGCGCAATATTGCCGATGACCACCTGTATTTCAAACGGCGCGGGAAAATTTGGGAACCTCGGACAGCTGAACAAATTCAAGAATTAAGATTACAGCGGGAACGCGAACAAAGCCGTGCCAAAGCCCAATCTTTAGCCACTGAATGGCTAAATCATGCCGCCCGCAATTTGGAAAACTGCACCGCCTCGGAAGAAATTCAACCCTTTGTAGACCGTTTGGAATGTTGGTTGCGCGGGGATAATGATAAATTTGTCGAAGAACTCGCCACCCAAATTGCCGAGCAAATTCGCATCAGTCCGCGCGAGTTAGCTTTTGACGTATTACAAAAACTGGGGCGTTTGCCCGAAGACGCGGATCGCGATGTGATTGTGGCAGGCTTAAAACCTGAATTTTCTACCGCCGTGACCGAAGCCGCACAAGCGATTGTGCACTGGGTCGCCGACCCCACTCAAGAAATCACCCTGCTTGCCTTCAGCATTGACGATGAAGAAACCCGTGAAGTTGACGATGCCTTAGCGATTGAACAGGAAGGCGAATTGTGGAAACTCACGATTGCCATTTCTGACCCCGCCAGCGTGGTGCTGAGTGGCGAAGTTTTAGACCGTGAAGCGATGCGGCGCGGGACGACAGTGTATTTGCCCACGCAAACCGTATTAATGCTGCCCGAGCGCGTGTCTTGCGACATTGCCAGTTTAAGCGTGGATAAAATTCGTTCTGCGGTGGTGTTGCGGGCATGGGTGGATGCAACGGGGCAATTAATTCGCAGTGCCATCAGCCGCGAAGCAGTGCAAGTGCAACAGCGTCTAAGTTATGTGGAAGCGGATCATTTATTAGCCCAAGGCACGGGCACAATCACTGAACAATTGCGCGCCTTTGCCAATATTGCCCAACAATTAAATGAACGCCGTATTGCAGAGGGTGCATTCACCCTACAACGCCCTGAATATAAAGTGAAAGTGGTGCAAGGTGAAATTGAAGTCAGCATGTTAGACATGCAATCCCCAAGTAGAATGTTGGTTGCGGAAATGATGATTTTAGGTAATCACATTGCGGCAAAATATGCGCAACGTCATCAAGTGCCGATTATTTATCGTACCCAAGAGCCACCCGCCGAGCCGATTACGCCCGCCATGAGTTGCGATGCTTTGGCATTTCATAAAGTGCGTAAATTGTTAAAAGCCTCGAGTTTGTCTTTACATCCTGCGGGACACAGCGGCTTAGGTTTATCGGTTTATACCCAATTAACTTCGCCTTTGCGCCGTTTTGCGGATTTGGTGATGCAACGCCAATTAGTCGCGCATTTGGTGGGCGAGGAATTGCCTTATGACCAAGATGAACTATTCAAAGTATTGGCAACTGCGGAACGCACCGCTAAAGAGGCGCGTAAGGTCGAGGGTGATGCAAAACGACGCTGGTTTATGCAGTATTTGCAGCAGCAATGGAGCGAGCAGCCGATACAAATTTTAGTAATTGAAGCTTTACAAAATGGCTATAAAGTTGAAATGCAGCCTTGGGGCGTTGATGCATTTCTGGGCACGGCAAAGCATTTAAACGCAGGACAGGTGCTCACCGCCGTCGTTGATAAAATCCGTGTGAAAGCAGGTTATGCGAGATTGAAACTTGCGCCCCCTGTAATTACGACGACTTAACATCATAATGGCGAAGAACGTGAAATTTTTTCGGAAAGGTTCGCTAACCCGCAGTATTTTGCTCAAAATTGGGGCATGGATTGCGTTGGCGGTATTGGTTGCAGCAGGTATTAGCTATAGCAAAATTTCTGAATTAATCCAAGCTGCCTCTTTGCAGCAATTAGAGCGTTATGTCAACGAGCGCGCACAACAGGAAAATGAAGTGTTCGCGCTTGCTGAGCGTCAACATCAGCATTTACGCTCAGAATTATTACACCGCCTCTTAGAAACCGATAACGTTCCCCCCAACCGTTTCAACGAATTATTTGTGCGCCAATCCGATGACGTGGTGCGCAACCGTCCGAACCGTTTTGAGGCAGGGCGGCAAAGTTGTTTATTTATGCCCTTGGTGAATGCAACCCCTGAAAGACAGCGACAAGCGGTGATTTTCAGTGATTTCATTACCCAATATGGCAATGCGATGCAGGATTTATTTGAAAATACTTACCTGATCACGCCCGAAAATACGATGGTGATGTATTGGAAAAGCTCGCCGAATTGGTGTGAAAACACTTCGGCTGACTACAATGTCACCTCCGAAGAACAGTTTATTCTCTCCGATAACGTACACAATCCTCGTCGCGAATCGATGTGGACAGGCATTCATTATGATGCCACCGCCGATCGTTGGTTAGTGTCGGTGATTACTCCGATTGATGTTAATGGCAAACACATCGCGAGTTTGGGCTATGACATTAATTTAAATTCCCTGCTTAATCGCACCACCAAGCCGCATATTGATGGCAGCCATAATATTGTGTTTCAGCAAGATGGCGGCGTGATTGCACATTCCAATTGGATGGGGCAATTCAACAAACGGCTCGGCGATTTTCAAGCACAAGCACAAGGCGATAAGCGTTTAAAACGTATTTTTCAACAAATTAAAAAAACGCCTAATTTAGAATTAATCAATGATTATCAAGACTCACAATATTTAGCTCCCGCAAAAATTGCAGCAACCAACTGGTATTTTGTGGTGGTGTTGCCGAAATCTATTTTTCACGCGGCGGCGTGGGAAGCGATTCAATATGTCTTGTTATTTGGGATTTTTGCGATTTTAAGCGTGCTGGCTATGTTGTATTGGATTATGAATCAGCAAATTACCCAGCCTTTGCAAAGCTTTATGATGGCAACGCGCCGCATCGGGGAAGGACGTTTCGATATTTATTTAGATGACACCCGCAAAGATGAATTAGGGCATCTTGCCAGTTCGTTCAATGCGATGGCGTTGATTATGGAAAATCGCGAAACTGAATTGGTGAATTACGCCACCGAATTACAGGCTCATGCTTCTGAATTGATTCGCGCCAAAGAAGTGGCTGAAGAAGCCAATCTCACCAAGAGCCAATTCATTGCCAACATGAGCCATGAATTGCGCACGCCGTTAAATGCAATCATTGGTTATAGCGAATTATTGCAAGAAGATGTTATCGACTTAGGCAATGATGAATTGCTCGCTGACTTACAGAAAATTCATATTTCAGGCAAGCATTTACTGAGTTTAATTAATGATGTGCTGGATATTTCCAAAATTGAAGCGGGCAAAATGGAAGTGTTCCCAGAACATTTTTCCGTGAGTGAAGTGTTGAGAGATGCGGTCAATACCGTTCATCCTCTGGTTGATAAAAACAAGAATAAATTAATTACCCAATTTATGGGCGATTTGGGCGATGTCTTCAACGACATGGTCAAAACTCGGCAAATTCTGTTAAACCTGATGAGCAATGCCTGCAAATTTACCCATGAAGGCACGATTACTTTATGTGCAGAACGTGAACAGCAATGGCTGAAACTCAGTGTTTACGACACCGGGATAGGCATGACCGCAGAGCAACAAGAAAAACTGTTCAAAGCCTTTACTCAAGCGGATGCTTCCACCACGCGCAAATTTGGTGGCACAGGTTTGGGCTTGGTGATTACTAAACGTTTTGCAGAAATGATGGGCGGCTCGGTCGAAGTCATCAGCGAGCTTGGAAAAGGCAGTGCGTTTATTGTGCGTTTGCCTGTGCATTTGGAACAAACTAACGAGAATTTAACCAGCAAAACCTTTGGCAGTTTGGAAGCAGACACCGTGCCCTTGGTGGAAAATAACCGTATTTTAGTGATTGATGATGATCCCACGGTGCGCGAGTTGTTTCACAATTATCTCAGTAAATTGGGCTATGAAGTGGAAGTCGCGCCCAATGGCGAGGAAGGTTTGCGCTTGGCAAGGCTGTTAAAACCCAGCGCGATTACTTTAGATGTGATGATGCCTGATATGGATGGCTGGATGGTGTTGTCCACACTGAAGGCAGATAAGGAACTGTCACATATTCCCGTCATCATGGTTTCTATGGTGGAAAATCGTCAACAGGGCTATTCTTTGGGCGCGTCCGAATATTTGGTGAAACCGATTGAACGTGAACAATTATCGCGGGTGCTGGCAAAATATCGCACTTCAAAAGTCAATGATACGGTGATGGTGGTTGAAGATGATCCCACCACTTTGCAAATGATGGCGACGATTTTACGTAAAGCGGGTTGGGAAGTGTGCAAGGCAGAAAATGGACGGATTGCCTTAGAAAAATTGCCCAATTGCCAGCCTGATTTAATTTTATTAGATTTAATGATGCCTGAAATGGATGGTTTCCAATTCGTGGCGCGGCTGCGTGAACATCTGGAATGGCGCAAAATTCCTGTGGTGGTGTTGACTGCCAAAGATGTGACTAATGAAGATCGGATTCGACTGCACCATCTGGTTCAAAACGTGTTCCAAAAGGGCGCGTATGACCGTGAACGTTTATTGAGTGAAATCCATGAGCTGATTTCAGTGAGTCGTACTGAAAATGGATGTGGCTTGGGAATTTAAGATTGAATTTCCCTCTTTCAGAGATCAGGGGGTATCTACGCAACTTTATAACTTTATGAGATTTTTAAATCCCCCTGCCCCCTTTTTCCAAAGGGGGGAAATTCTAAATATTCCCCAGATAATCTGCTAAAATCACAGGTCTTTCCACGTCCGCAGGTTTTCCCATGTCCTTTTCTCTCAAAGCCAATCACAAAGTTGTCACTGAATATTATCGTGAAATGCAAAAGGCTAGGGAAACTAAGCAGTTGCATGAAGGGGCGGTCGCGCCGCATTTTGCGACTTTGCTGCGTTATTGTTTGGGGCAGTCGCCACAATTAACACTTGTTGAGCAATATTCGATTAAGCGCGATGGGCGTAAACCGTTGCGAGCGGATGGCGCGCTGGTTGATAAGCAAACCAATGTTTTGTTGTATGGTATTTGGGAAGCAAAGGATTCTAAAGACAAGCTGGAAAAAGAAGTTAAAAGTAAATTTAAAGATGGCTATCCCGCTGATAATATTTTGTTTCAAAGTCCTGACCAAGTGATTTTATACCAGCATGGCAATGAGGCTTTTAATGCGCCAATTACGGAAAATCCTGAGCACTTAATCACCAGTTTAGAGCTGTTTTTGAGTTATAAACCGCCCGTTTATGAGCAGTGGGAAGAGGCGATTAGCGCGTTTAAAGAGAAAGTGGGGGAATTGGGTCAGGCTTTGGTGTTGATTATTTTGGGGGAGCTGAAAACCAATAAAGCTTTTAAAACCGCATTTGAGGATTTCAGTTTGTTGTGTCAGGCGGCGATTAATCCGAATTTGGCGCAGTCTGCGGTGATTGAAATGTTGGTGCAGCATTTATTAACAGAGCGGCTGTTTCGCACGATTTTCAATAATCCTGAGTTTATCAATAAAAATGTGATTGCGAAAGAAATTGAAAAGGTAATTAATGCATTGACTTCTCGGGAGTTTAGTCGGCATGATTTTCTGAAAAGTTTGGATAGATTTTATACAGCGATTGAAGCGACGGCGAGCACGATTCACGCTTATAGTCGTAAGCAGGATTTTCTAAATGCGGTGTATGAGAACTTTTTCCAAGGTTTTGCGGTGAAAGTGGCAGATACGCATGGGATTGTGTACACGCCGCAGCCAATTGTTGATTTTATGGTGAATTCGGTGCAAGAAATCCTGAAACGGGAGTTTAATCAGGATTTATCTAACGAGAATGTGCATGTGCTCGACCCGTTTACGGGGACAGGAAATTTCATTTTGCGGGTGATGCAGGAAATTGGGGCGAATACGAATGATTTAAACGTGAAAGCGAAGTTTAAGCATAAGTATGAAAATGAGTTACATTGTAATGAAATCATGTTGTTGCCGTATTATATTGCGAGCATGAATATTGAACATGCTTATTATGAATACATGAAGACATACAGTCCGTTTTCTGGCATTTGTTTGGTGGATACGTTTGAGCTGGCTGAGCCGAAACAGGGCGGGTTTAACTTTTTTGTGCCTGAGAATACGGAGCGGGTCAATGCACAAAAAGCTGCGCCGATTTTTGTGATTATTGGCAATCCTCCGTATAACGTGGGGCAACAGAATGAAAATGATAATAATAAGAATCGTAAATATCCACATCTCGATGGTGTGATTGAACAGAATTATGCGAAAACTTCTAAAGCGACGAATAAAAATTCTTTGTCAGATGCGTATGTTAAGGCTTTTGCGTGGGCGACGGAACGTTTACAGGGACAGGATAAGGGGATTGTGGCTTTTGTCACCAATAATGGCTTTTTAGAAGGGCTTGCGGCAGATGGAATGCGGGCGCATTTGGAGTCGGTGTTTGATAAAATCTATGTGCTCGATTTGGGTGGAAATTCTCGCAAAACTGACGATGATTTAGGCAATGTGTTTGGGATTCGAGTTGGGGTTTCGATTAATATTTTGGTGAAAACGGGGAAAAAATGATGCAAGCTTTTCAATTAACGTCGCATGTCAGTCCTGATGGGATTTTACAAATTCAATTGCCTGCGGATTTGGCTGATAAAGATGTCGAAATCGTTTTGACGATTCAAGCTAAAACGCTTGAAAATACGGCTAAATTAAGCGAGTCGCCTTTGTTTGGTTTGTGGCGTGACCGTCCTGAATGTGAAGATGTGCAAGCTTTTGTCGAAGATTTGCGAAAAGGGCGTTTTTAATGCTGGTTGATACGGATGTGATTATTTGGTTTTTGCAGGGAAAATTAGCTATAATTTATGTTAAACCATGACTCATTAAGGAAAATAATATGAATTCGCGTACAAAAATAGAAAATCAACTGATTCAAGAAATCCACACGCTTCCACTTGAAATTCTAAAAACTATGTTACATCTGGCTAATTCTATTAAAAAAATAACTCCAACAACAGACTCCTCTATTAATGTTGCATTAAACGATTTTCTCAAACGATATGAAGAGAATCCTGTTGATATTGATACAAGTATATCTAAGGAAAATATTTTATGAAGTTCTTAGCGTTTTTTAAAACAGATGACGAAAAAATCAGCTTAAAAGTCGCACTTGAAGGGGAGACGGTTTGGTTAAACTTAGAGCAAATAACGGAGTTATTTGAACGTGATAAATCCGTTATTTCACGCCATATTAAAAATATTTTTGTTGAGGGCGAGCTTGATAGAAATTCAGTTGTTGCAAAAAATGCAACAACTGCGATCGATGGAAAAATCTACCAAGTTGATTACTATAATCTGGATGTCATTATCTCTGTTGGTTATCGTGTTAAATCACAGCGTGGCGTTCAATTCCGTAAATGGGCAACTCAGATTTTAAATCAATATTTAGTTCAAGGTTATGCGTTAAACCAAAAACGTCTTGAAGAACGCAATATTGAAACTGAGCAAATGCTCTCATTATTATCTTCAACGCTAACTAATCAATCTTTGATAAAAGCCGACGGTGAGTCGATTTTGCGAGTGATTAGGGACTATGCAAAAAGTTGGACAATTCTTCAAAGTTATGACGAACAAAGCTTAGTTAATAATAAAACTGAACAAATCAACATGGCTTCTATTTCATTTCAAGAAGCTTTAAATGCAATTAATGTACAAAAAAAAGAACTCATTGATAAACAAGAAGCAACGCATTTATTCGGTCAGTTGCGTGGTAATGGGCTAGAATCGGCATTAGCGACCATTGAACAAGGTTTTGGTGAATATTTATTTTATCCTAATGTAGCAAGTCGTTCTGCACATTTATTATATTTCATCATTAAAAATCATCCATTTGTTGATGGAAATAAACGTATAGGCTCGTTTTTATTTTTGCTATATTTACAACGAAATCAAAATTTTTTAGTAAAACCTGTCGAACAGTTAATTAATGATAATACATTAATTGCTCTCGCTTTATTAGTGGCTGAAAGCAAACCTGAGCAAAAAGAGTTAATGATTCGTTTAATTGAAAATTTAATTATATTATGCAAATAAACATTTATTTAACCAAAATCTTTTCTCCATTGAAATATTAATATGAAAACCAAAAAAGCTGAAATCTATTACGCTCGCATTGAAAGAAATTTAAGCAAAGAACAAAAATTATGGTTTTTAGAAGCAAAGCAGCATATTTTTAATATTGATTTAAAACGTATTTTTTCTGATATTAAAAATAATTGGCTGACGGATGGTTTAGAAGCGGATTTTGATACGTTTATGCCTATCGGTTCAAAAGAAGGCAAAGGCACTAAAAATCAAGCGCAAGCTGTGATTTTTAAAACTTATAGCAATGGTGCGCAAACGAACCGAGATGCTTGGGCATACAATTTTAACTCTGACGAACTTAAGAAAAACATGCGTACAAGCATAGGAGTTTATAATGAGCATGTTTTTAGATATTCAGATGAGCAAATTACACAAGTAGTTGATGATTTTGTGACCTATGATGATACTAAACTAAGCTGGTGTAGTAGTTTAAAACAACATCTTGCAAAAAAAACTGTTGCAAAGTTTAAAGATGATAACATTAGAATTTCTCTTTATCGTCCATTTACTAAACGATACTTATATTTTGATAAGCTTTTTACTCACAGACGTGGACAATTTCCTAGTATTTTCCCGACATCTGAAATTGAACTAGAAAATTTAGTTATTTGTTGTACTAACCATGATCAAATTCCATTTGTTGTTCTAATTACAAACCATATCCCTTGTTTAGACGTTGGGGGCAGAGCAGGACAATGTTTCCCCTTCTACATTTACAACGAAGACGGCAGCCATCGCCAAGAAAATCTTACTGACTGGGCATTAAAAGACTATCAAGCCCACTATGCTGATGAAAAGATTAGCAAATGGGATATTTTCTATTATGTTTACGGCTTGCTGCATCATCAAGGCTATCGCGACAAATACGCCGCCAACTTAAAACGCGAACTCCCCAGAATTCCAAAACTCAAAGAATTCTGGAAACTCAGCCACACAGGCAAAAAACTCGCAGAATTGCACCTAAATTACGAAACCCAAAAAGAATATCCGCTGCAAACTCAAAGCGATGGGCAAATTTATTGGCGCGTCGAAAAAATGCGTTTTAACAAAGAAAAGACTGCGATTAAATACAACGACAGCCTCACTTTAAGCGGCATTCCCTCCGAAGCTTTGGAATATAAACTTGGAAATCGCTCTGCTTTAGATTGGATAATCGACCAGTACCAAATCAGCACCGACAAACGCAGCGGCATCACCAACGACCCGAATAATCTCGACGATGAAAGCTATATTGTGAAACTGATTAAGCGAATTGTGACGGTGAGTGTAGAAACTGTGGGGCTGGTGCGGGAAATTAGTGGGTGTGAATTGTAAACTGCGCCCCTAAACTCCGCATCTAACCTCATTCCGTGCTTAACTTAATGGTAGTGGACGCAGGACGTGGGAACGAGAAAACCTCTTAATTCACTAAGAGGCTACATAACGAAAGCCACTTAAAACATGTGCATTATCCCCCAAATTCTTAAAAATGCTATGCTATACGCCACTGAATACAAATGTCAGGCGAATGGTAGCAGGGTTTAAAACTGCATGATTCAGCCTGTACACTCACTGAATATCAACCAACGAGAAACTTGTTATGTCTTTACCCCAAACCTCTTATGACGAATTGCCCTACACCTCCACCCCGATGGCGTATGCACAACCTGAACGTTTGGCAACCCTCGCCAAAGTTTTTGGAATGCAAACGCCAGCAGTTGCCAGTGCGCGAGTGTTGGAATTGGGCTGTGCAGACGGGATTAATTTAATCACCACCGCCCAACATTTCCCAAAGACTGAATGTGTTGGGGTGGATTTATCCGCGCAGCAAATCAATGCAGGACAAGCGATGATTGAGAGTTTGGGGCTGAAAAATATCACCCTCAAACAAGCGAATTTATTGGAATTAGATGCCAGTCTGGGCAAATTTGACTACATCATCGCCCACGGGATTTATTCTTGGGTTCCTGCGGTGGTGCAAGAAAAAATTCTGAGTTTGTGCAAAGACTTATTAAGCCCCACGGGCGTGGCTTATGTGAGCTATAACACCAAACCCGGTTGGAATATGCGCGGTGCAATTCGCGACATGATGCTGTATCACACCGGCAAGATTCAAGACCCGAAAGCCCGCGTTAGCCAATTACGTGCTTTATTGAGATTTTTGGCAGATTCCAGCAACAGCGGGCAAGATTCTTACAGCTTATTCTTGAAAGAAGAATGCAATACTTTCATCGAGTTGCCCGAGGCTTATTTATTCCATGAGTTTTTGGAAGAAGAAAATCAACCGCTGTACTTCCATGAATTTATTCAACACGCACGGGCGCATGAGCTGGAATATTTATCCGATGCATTTTTGCACAGCATGTTAAGCGTGAATTTCCCGCCCGAAGTACAAAAAACCCTGCAATTGTTCCAAAATGATTTGATTCAACAAGAACAATACATGGACTTTTTACGCAATCGCCATTTCCGCCATACCTTGCTGTGTCACAAAGGCACGGTGTTGAATCGTGCCTTAAATGCGAATATTTTCAATGGCTTCTATATTTCTGCGAACTTAGAACAAGTCAGCGATAACGGCAATGTGCTGCAATTCAAAAATCAACGCGGCACTGTCAGCACCGAGCGTCCCTTGTTAAAAGTGATGTTGAAATTGCTGAGCACGCATTGGCCACAAATGTTCGCCTTCTCTGATTTGGTGGAACAAACTCGTAAGAGCTATGGCAAATCTAGCCCTGAAGATGAAACTGAAATCGCAGAAATGCTGTTGATGTGTTATAGCCGTGGGATTATTGAACTGCATACCGAAGCCCAGCAATTTATCACCAAAGTCAGTGAACGCCCCAGCACCACAGCATTAGTGCGTTTGTTGGCAACGAAGGGCAATCATGTGGTGAATTTGCGTTGCGAATATTTCAAGATTGAAAACACGGTGTGTTTACAAGTTCTGCCTTATTTAGATGGCAAGCACACCCATGCGGATTTATTGGCTTTGTTAAAACAATGGCTGAAAGAGGGCAAATTAGGTTTTTCGAGCCAACAAGCTAATATGGATAAACCGATGTCATTGACGGAAGAACAAGCCACTCAGGTATTGCAACAAAGCTTAGATGAGGCTTTACAGTTAATCGCAGCAGCGGCATTGTTAGTTGCATAATCTATTTAGGAGTTACGCAGTTGAAAATTAATAAGCTAATTAATTCAAAAAGCTTTATCAAGCGTAGGGTGGAATAGGCGTAAGCCGTATTCCACCACAATAGAAGTGACGGATTCAACTGCGTAACTCCTACTATTGTTTTAAAATACTTCTTGTCTGAACCGTAATTCACTTAATTTACACGATTAAACCAATATTTTTTAATTGTGTAAATTTTGGTAATTGCGTGAATTAAGGTTCAGACAATACCACTTACAAATGATTTTCCTGCTTCAATAAATTCAAAGTCTTTTCCGAAATCGTAGATAATTCCATTTTATACGCCAAGAACTGCATCAAACCAATTCCCAACAACCAGAATAAAATCTGCCACGTCCAAATCGACGGAATTCCAAACCACCATGTTTGCGGTTGGTCAGGATGTCCAAAAATCGTATTTCCAAGCATCGTGCCAGGACCAATTGCCAACAAAAACCAAGCAAAACTGGCAAACCATGCCCACGGAATCCAGCGGCGTTTCACTTCAGGCAAGCGCAGATTTTCTTGTAAAAATTGATGAAAGTGTTGACGATGTGCGGTTTGTGCCGCATTTTGAGTGATTGCAGAAATCAGCAGCGCGCACGCAAAATTCACCGTAATTCCCCAGCCTGCCGAATGAATGGTTAAAGGCCAGCGTCCCCATGAAGTGAAATAAAGCCCCCAAGCTTCGGTTAAAGTCACGGTAATAATGCCTGCGATTAAACCTATAATCACCCCTGCACGGGTCAGCCACCGCCACCAACACAAACCCAATAAGGCAGGATACATTTGCAAACCATAAGCGACTGCACCGCCGCCCAGTAAAACTAAAGCGTCAGTGCTTTGCATTGCCAAAGCAAGTGAGGCAAGAGTGATTAACACCACGCCCAAACGTCCCACAATCCGTTGTTGCGTGAGCGTTGCGTTGCGTAGGAAATAATATTGCAACACATCATGGGTCAACATTTTGCCCGCCGTCGAAAGGTAGGCGGAGGCGGTGGATTGCATCGCCGCCAAAGCACAGACTGCCAAAATTGCCAGTAACCACGGCGCGTAATCCCCCACAATATAAATCAGTTGCGGCACCAACATTTCCGACTGCGCGGGCGAGTCCATTAAATCTTTCCCCAATAAACCCGCACTCATCACGTTATTGACTAATTCAGGATGTTGGGTTAAGAAAATCAAATCCGCGCCTAAGAAATGTCCACCCATCCCCAAAATTGCAGAAAAAATAACTAAGACCAAGCCCACCACCAGCGAAGAGGCCCAGACTTGTTGCGGGGCGAAAATTTTAGGATTGCGGTTTGACAAGGCCCACATCGTGAACGCGGGCGAGGCTTGAATTCCCATCATCCCCAGTAAATAGGTGAAAATCATCGAACTGGTCCACGCGCCCCCGACCGCCGCCTCGCCGCGACTTACCCACTGCATTAGTCCTGGCACTGCGACATAATGACTGTAGCCTTCAGGAGTGCGAATCGGGTCAGAGCTGACCAGCGCGGCAATCCCCATGCGGAATTTATCCCAGCCCCCGACAAAATACAGCACAATCCCACCGAGCAGCAAAATCCCTGCAATTAATAACAGTAATTGCAGCGTGTCTACATAAATCGCAGATTTCAATCCCCCAAACGCGACATACACCAACAGCACAAATGCCAGCATAATCATCCCATCGTCAATGCCCAGCAAGCCATCGGTGAGTACGTTGAATAAGAAACCTGCGGCGCGTAATTGCACGCTGAGATAAGGAATTGTAAAAATTAGCGCGATTAAAATGACACAGAGGCGCATTACTTTTGATTGAAAATAGCTGGCAAACATTTCGGCGGGAGTGGTAAACCCAAAATGTCTACCAATCAGCCACTGACGTTTCACCAGCAGCAAACCCGTGAATGGAATCAGAATGGCGTAAAATGCCGCATAACCATAGGGAAAGCCTTCGCGATACAATAAACCAGGATGTCCGATAAAGGTCCAGCCTGAAAAAGAAGTCGCAGTCGCCGCTAACGTAAGCACCCACAACGGAATTGGATTATTAGCAACGGGTGAGTGCGACATGCGTTCTTCGGTTAAAGTCTGCTTAATGCCATAAAACACACAGTATGACCAATAAAATGCCACTAAGATAAATAACCAAATAATTTTAGGGTCCATCTGTCCTGTCTCTCGTTCCCAATAATTATGCTTAACCGCCTAAATATGCGGAAAGGGCTTGTATTAATTTTGGCTGGGGTAAATCATAAAATACCCCATAGCTTTCTTGGCTATCTGCTTGAATTCCGCGCAAAAATAGATAATAAACTCCCCCAAAATGCTGTTCATAACTATAATTGGGGATACGATGGCTTAAATAACGATGTAATGCCACCGCATATAAATGATATTGCAACACATAACGTTCCTGCTTCATAACTTGTGCCAAGTGCGGTGGTGCGTAATCTTCAGGACGGTAGCCTAGATAATGTGATTTATAATCAATGAGGTAATATCGACCTTCCCAATAGCAGACCATGTCAATAATACCCGTCATAAAACCTTGCATCGGCTTGAAAGTTAAGCGTTCTAGCGACAAATCTAGTGAAGATGTGGATAAATGATATTCTTCAAAAATTTTGCTCAGACCTTGGAAATTAATCGGGCGCAAGGGATGGAAAAATACTAATTCATTCAGCCGAGTTTCACGCGATAAGTCTGCTAATACTAAATTACCAAATTGTCCCGCCAAAGGCGCGTTAAGCATAGTTTGCAGCCATGTCCACAATATCATTTCCCATTGTTCCACAGGATAATTATATTTTTTCAGCAGTTCAGGTAACTTATTTATATCAGGCGAAGTAAAATCTATTTTTTCAAAAACTTCATGTAAAAATAAGCCTGCGCGTTTACCCTTATGAAAACTGAAAATAGACGGCACAACACTAAGATTTTCAGGCAAAGGCTGCGGACGTAACACAGGACTTTCATCATAATCAGGGAGTTCACTGGCTTCAACACTGGCTTGATGCGCCAAGGCACTAAAGCTACTAATTTTCCATGCCTGCGGAATTTTCCCTGCGAAGTCGCGCGCGGCTAAATAGGGAGTGATTTCCGTAAGCTTGCGATAATAACTGGAAGGCTCAGGTAAAATTTGCAGGGTAATCGTATTTTGTGAATTCTCGACTAAACTCACTAATTTATTATGAACAAGGCTGCTACTTAAATTACTGCTGTCATCTTTATCCGCTTTTTCGCCAGCCAGCTTGCGAGCAATTCCCTCAATTGCAGAATCATGTAACAAGTGCCCTAGCGGCGAATTTTCAGCCTCTTTAAATGCGCCCCACACCAGATAACAGCGATTTTTCGCCCGTGTGACTGCCACATAGAATAAACGCAAACTTTCTGCTAACTCCTCACGCGCCTTGTCTTCACGATGTTCAATTTTATCGCCCGCAAGATTCAGCGTCAGTGCGTTTTTGTTCGCGGTATCATGAAATAAAATCGAACTATTTTTGTGCGTTAAACTCGGCAAATTCATTTCCCAACTGTAGGGA
This sequence comes from Thiotrichaceae bacterium, assembly GCA_028688145.1. Classification (GTDB taxonomy): domain Bacteria; phylum Pseudomonadota; class Gammaproteobacteria; order Beggiatoales; family Beggiatoaceae; genus JAQTYU01. The sequence goes on from JAQTYU010000003.1 coordinate 175,331, forward strand.
CAAAATACAATCGGATATTCCAAACCCTTACTTTTATGAATCGTGACGATTTTTACTAATTTTTCATCACTTTCTAAACGTAATTGATGTTCATCGCTGCTGGCTTCCGCTTCATTGCGCTGTGTCGCCAGCCAATTGCACAAAGCAGACATCGAAAATTTTTCAGTCACCGCTGTTTGTTGCAGCACCTCGCCCGCGTGCAACACGTTGGTTAAGCGTCGCTCGCCATCGGGATACGCTAATAAACGTTTGGTAATTTGCTCTTGTAATAACAATTTCCGAAACATTTGGATAAAACCCTGAGTTTCCCATGCACTGTGATAGTCTTGAAATGACTTAATTCGTTGTTGCCATTGCGCTTCATTGTGCATAAGACTGTGCAAAGTTTCCGCAGTTACCCCGAGTAATTCAGTTGCCAGTGCGGCGCGAACATGTGCCTCTTGTTGCGGGAAGGCAATCGCGAGCAGAATACGTTCAATTTCCATGAGTTCATGCGAGGCGAATAGGCTTTCTTGACTGTACAACACGCAGGGAATGCGATATTTTCCCAGTGTTTTTTGCATCATTCGGGCTTGCTGATTAGTGCGCACTAAAATGGCAATATCGCCGCCAGTTAAAGCTTTTTCACCTAAATACACTTTTCTATCAGGATTTAATAAACTAACAATTTCCGCAGCAACGGCTTGGGCGATTGTGCTTTGTAATTCGTCTTTGACGCGTGTGGTTTCGGAAAGCTCCCAAAATACCAAGGGTTCACGGGATTCGCCTGCAAAAGTTAAATTATTTTTTTCATCTTTAGGGGCTTGGGCGGGATTAAAGGGAATTTGGGTAAAAATAAAAGGATTAGGATGGGCAGAAAATAATTGATTGACGGCATCAATCAAACCTACCTCTGAACGCCGATTCACGCTTAAAGTATAGTGATTTTCGGCAGTATTACAGGCGTTTAAATAGGCGAAAATATCCGCGCCCCGAAAGCTATAAATTGCTTGTTTAGGGTCACCAATAAAAAACAAAATGGGGTTGTCACAATTGCTATAAACACGATGAAAAATTTCATATTGCACAGGGTCAGTGTCTTGGAATTCATCAATCAAGACCGCGTAATATTTATCGCGCATTAATTGTCCTAAACTTTCCCCTTTATCACTTTGTAGGGCTTTGTATAAATTATTCAGTAAATCATCAAAGGATTGGATATTAAGTTGCTGTTTTTTCGCCTGTAATTCTTTTTTAGCCTGTTTTAATAAGGCATATTTTAAGGCTAACAGTTGTTGTTCAAAGACGATGTTTAACTTGGTATGGCTGTTAAATAAAAATTCACAACTCTCGAAAAATAGATGTTCGGGTGGATTTTTACCTTTTTTAACTTTATTTTGCAAAGCAGTGTGGGTAAATTTTGGTAGTGCATCAGGAATTGTTAAGCTGGGCTGATTACTGAAATAAATCGATAATTCATTAAACCAGTTTGGAAAGGAAGTCTTGCGATAGCTGTTTCCATTTAAGCTGTCTTGCGTGTTCAACAAATCTTCAACTTCAGGGCGTGCCGTTGCCCACAGTTTTTGAGTGGCGTGAAAAGCCTGTAAATATGCGTTTTCATCGGTTTGAGTGTCGCATAATTCAAATTTTGGCGTAATGACTAAATCGGGCTGCGTCAATAACCGCTCGTTTTGTAAGAAGTTTTTGACCAGTTCCAGCGGATTTTTATAGGCTTGTTGCACATATTGAATCAGCAACGGTGAAGCACGATAAAGCTGTTGTCGCCAAAAATCTTCGACACATTCCCGCAGCAAGGGCGCGATATTTTTCTCAAGTTGGGTGTCAAATAAAATGCCGCTTTCAAAAGCATGGTCTTGCAGCATTTGTCTGCAAAAACTGTGAATTGTAAAAATTCCCGCTTCGTCAAAACCGCGCAGCGCGTCGTCTAAACGCTTCATCGCTTCTTCTTTTTCTGTAGAATTTTGCGGATAGCGTTCGTTGAATTTGGCAATATTGCTGTCGTCACTGGCATTACGCTGCATCGCGGTCAAAGTTTCGCGCAACCGCGCCCGAATGCGGTCGCGCAGTTCTTTGGTGGCGGCATCGGTGAAAGTGACCACCAGAATTTTATTAACGGGAATTTTTTTCTCGACCACCAGCCGCGTGAATACGTGGGCGATGGTGTAGGTTTTGCCTGTGCCTGCACTGGCGGCAATCAGATTTATTCCCGTCAACGCGCTGTTAAATAAGTCAAATTCTTGAGTTTTCATGAGAGAGTATTTCGCGGAGGTTTGGGGGAAATTAACGGTTAAAAATGACGCTCATCACAAATTTGCGAGCAAGCGGCATAAGATACGCCATCGTGGGCGGTGCAAGTAGCAGCGCAAGCAGAAAACTTTGCAGCCAATAATAGAAAAAATGCGTGTCCCAATTAAGCAGCAACAAACAAATTCCGAGTGACATCACCAATGCCATGCCGAAGGCTTTGGCGAATAATACCGTTATTTCAACTCGAAAATCACCGCGCATCATTATAAATTCTCAATCGGGAAAAAATTGTTTATCTAATAATTGTTCCATGCTGTAGGGACAATTTTCGGGAAAGGCGGTGGCGGGTAAACCTGTTTCGTCACATGCAATTTCCAGCGCGTCGGTGAAAGTTTCGTGAATGCCTTCATCATACAAATATCTTTTGAGGCTGGGGCTGTCTTTGAGTAGTTTTTCAATCTGTCTGCGCTGTTCTTTGATGGTGAGTTCCCAACTTTTGGAGCGGAAACTTGTTTGAAATTGCCATGTGAGCAAGTGCATCAATAAAACGGTTAAACGACTCAGTAATGCGCGTTTGTCATGTTTGCCCATGCTTTCTAATTCTTCCGCAATATTCAAAATATCAACTTCGCTTAACTTGCCCTCGCGCAATAATTGAGCATTTTGCAGCGTCCACGCGAAAAAATCTTGTTCATATAATGCGGTATTTTTCATTGGGTTTGCCTCGTTACTGGGTAATCACCTTGAATATAATATTATGCAATTGGAGTAAACTGTTTATGTGAGTATCGAGCAATAATGCCATGAGGAATGTATTGCAAATACTGTTAACATATTTATAATATGGTTACAATTTTACTCAGTCAAGGTTACACTCATGTCTTCATCATTATTTGTATTAGCAAACGGCAGTGATGCTTTTCTCAAAGAGGCTAAAACATTGTTCGATGCTTCAAGGTATGAGGCAGTTAGCCCTCATGTTTTTTTAAAATCAAGTACAGCAGATCACACCAAGTTAGTAACGGGGTTAAAAAACCTTAAAGCTGAGCGTAAAAGTTCGGTGAAAATTTATCATTCTGCAAATGCTCAACTTGTGTGATGTAAGTAGATAGCTGGGTGCATGAGACATGATCTGATGCACCCCATAACATCTGATATATTTACTTTTCATAAAGTTGTAACATAAAAATTGTTACTTCCCTATTCAAAATAACTAATACTTTTTCTGTCAACATTTCGTTGCCTCATCATTAATAATGATGACCCGTGATTCATTAGAACGAAAAAATTTGCCTGTCTCTGCTGTATCCCAAATTAAATGTCCCGACTCGGGAATATCAGAAGTATCAATGTCATGCTCAGACATCGCTTTTAGCTCAGCCAGTTGTTCTTCGATAGTTTTCAACATGTTTTTCAGCATAACAACAAAATATAAGATAAGTAATTATGGCATAAGATTTTATATGAATGTTGAGCTGTTAATCTCGCCCTCAAAACAAAAAAAGCCCCAACATTATCCACATCAGGGCTTTAAATTCATCAATAATTTTATTAGCTATTCGGTGTTAAAGCTGCCAGCAAAGCATCATTAATACTGCGCAGTGAAGTGAATTGATCCGCCGCAACTATATCAAATTGAGCATTATAGGAATGTTTCAAATCCTTATCTAAGGCTTCGATAAACGCCAAAGCCTTAGGATCATCACCAATTACCAAAAACAAAATGCCTGCTTCTGCTTGGCTGTCGAGTTTGCGTGAAAATTCAGCAATATATTTTTTAACCGACTCGCCATCTTGCGCTTCGCCATCCGTCACCACGATGATATATGCGCCATTGGCTTGGGTTTGTTTGTCGCGTTTCTTCTGTAAATAATCTTTAAACACATAAAGCAAAGGTTTCGCCAATAAGGTATTCATCCCTGAAGGCGGCACATCAAAAATGGCATGAACTTGATCCAGTTCGTAAACGTGATCAAATACGTTATAAGCCGCATCAAAAGTTAAGAGCGTAATCCCGTCATTATCTAGCTCAGTAATCGTGTCCACAAAAGCCAAAGTGCCTTCGCGTACAAACTCGAAACGGCTCACATGTCCGTGGCGCGGATAATTTGCGGTCATCGAAATTGAGGTATCAATCAGCAGATAATAATCACGGTCTTTCAATAATTCGGTGGGCAAGGAAGAGGTCGTGCTTGTGCCGCTACTGATGACGTGCTGCACGGTCATGCTGGGAACAGCGATTTTCCCTAAATTGGTTTCTTGTTTATCGGAAGTGGTGGCAAAAGCGCGTTGCACAGTTTCACCGTGTGCAAGTTCTAAAACCAATCGATAACGCCGATTCCAGGTTAAATTGGGAAATTGAAAACAGCCTACATCGTCAGTCATACAGGTTGAGGCTGCTTTTTTACCTTCCTCAAGCAAACTAACTTTAAAGTTTTTGACAGGTTCGCCATGGCTATCAACAATTTCACCGACTGCATGGGGAACATCTGGTTTTTGTAATTTATTTTTAATATCTACAATTTTTTTGAAAAACTCGCCGTACATATTCCCCCCAATCGCCTTTGAAACAATCTTGTAATAATACACCCTATTTTCTTACTGCCCAAACAAAAAGCCCCGACATCATCGACATCGGGGCTTCAAACGAGAAAAGTCTATGGGCTAATTAAGACTCTTTCTTCAAAAAACTCATCATGCTTCTTAAATCATTTAGTTGCTGTTTTAATAAAAATTTTCTTGTTCTAATTGTTTATTCATTAACTGACTTTTTTCTAATTCGTGCTTCAATTCGGATGATTGATAATAAACTTCACCATTTAAATTCAAGTGGTATAGTTTTGACCAACCAAATGTACCACTGATTTTTCACTGAGATTAAATAGCTCTGACAATTCCGTATGTAATACTTCTGCAACCTATTTTAATCTTGAAAAATTAATATCGATTTCCCCTCGCTCAATTTTGGCATAAGCATTCACGGAAATTACTAGGGCGTATCATCAAATAGTAAAGAGAAGGAAATTAAGCCAAAAGAATGAGAATAGAAGCGAGGTAAATACCACTCAAGAAATGGGCTGAGCATTTATCATATCGAGTCGCTATGCCTCTGTATTGCTTCAACTTGCAAAAGAAGTTCTCTATCAAATGACGTTCCTTGTAAAGCTCTTTATCATACTCACAAGGATTTAAACGGTTTTTCTTGAAGGGAATCACACAACCAATCCCCCTGAGTCTTAAAACCTCTCTGACAGGCTTATCTGCATCAAAGGATTTATCGCCAAGCAGAGCATCCGTATCCACTACGACCGATGTCTTCACTGTGTTGATGTGCTCTCACAATAGTGCTATCTAACCTGAGTTCGGTATAAGCGATTGGAATAAAGGAATCAAATCCTTTTTAGCAATATTCAAGGAAGGTTTGTTATCCTGATAAGAATAAGCGACCAAACCTGCAACAATATTAATCATATAATTGCTTAGTGAACGATGCCGCGAGTGTTCTAGGTCAAAGATATTTTTCAATGGGTCATTAATAGTTTCTATAATACAACGCTTACATAACAAGAGCTTATCAAAAGCGGCTAGTATTCTAGGCTTCATGTTTTTCTTTAAGGTGGTAATCAGTTCTATTAAAGTTTTTCAAGCTATTTGGAACAGGCTTTCTATAAAGGCAATCCCATTCTCTGTGGCGCAACGGCTTTTCATAAAGAAAGTCAGTGGAATCAAGATGTCAGGTAAAAGCTCAATGAAACGATTGTAGGAGATAAGCTTCGGAAATGCTTGAGACAGATGTTGATGACGGGTGTAAAACCATATAATCGTGTTAAATTCATGGTAGGCAAGCTCATTGAGAATTATAAAATAGAGACTTTATATTTTCTCAGATTTTATTCAGCTTGCCTTCCTTATCCCGAACTCAGGTTAGTTAAGAACTTTGAGCGCAGTCTTGAGAACGCTAATACCAAACTGTGCTTTATCAGGCTTATCATTAAACTACTCGCTTCTCTTTAATGATTCCAAATCGGTTCTATACACCCTACGCTTGATAAATCTATTGCATAACTCCTAAATCCTGTTTAATTCGGGTCATTTGGTAAATCCTAATTCAGACATATCTGGCATATTTCGCCCCTATCGCTTAAACTACGCGGGCAAGCAGCAAGACGGGCAATCGCTGTGAGGGTTTTTACCCTTGTGGAGGAAAGTCCGGGCTTCATAGGATGAGATGCCAGATAACGTCTGGGGGGCGCAAGCCTACGGAAAGTGCCACAGAAAATATACCGCCTTGTCTGACAAGGTAAGGGTGAAATGGTGCGGTAAGAGCGCACCGCGTGCTTGGCAACAGGCATGGCAGGGTAAACCCCATCTGAAGCAAGACCAAATAGGAGAACTCATCCGCTTTGGCGAGTTGAAGGCGTGATCCGCGCCGTTCTCGGGTAGGTCGCTAGAGGTGTTTGGTGACAAACATCCCAGAGGAATGGTTGCCACCGTCGCAAGATGGAACAGAACCCGGCTTATAGTCGAACTGCTTGCTCTTTATTATTTATTTTTAATGCCTTAAGCATGTGAATGCGTATGTCCATGATGCGCTAAACCATGCAAACGCGCCCCATCGGGCTGCATCGCAGGCAAGGCAGTTTTTCCTTGTTGAACCCGCAATTTTTGCGCTGCCACTTCTTGACGTATCCAATCAAACCACGCTTCTAAACCCTCTTTCGTTTTCGCAGACAGTGAAAAAATCGGGGCAGGATTTGCCAGATTACGCACTTGTTGTGCGGCACGTTCTAAACTGAATTCTTCTAAATACGGCAATAAATCCACTTTACTCAGCAAAACCACGTCGGCAGCCCGAAACATCACGGGATATTTTGCAGGTTTATCATCGCCTTCGGTGACAGAAAGCACGGTGACATTGCGATGATGCCCTAAATCAAAACTCGCAGGACAGACCAAATTCCCCACATTTTCAATAAACACAATGTCCAAAGGTGCAAGGGCTAAATCATGTAAGGCAAGATGCACTAAATGCGCATCTAAATGGCAAGCCGTTCCCGTGACAATCTGCACCGCAGGCACACCGTGGGCGCGAATCCGCTCGGCATCATTTTCGGTTTCTAAATCGCCTTCAATTACTGCAAGACTGAATTCGGATTTTAAGGCTTGAATCGTGGCTTCTAACAACAGCGTTTTACCAGAACCGGGTGAAGACATTAAATTAATCGCCAACACGCCATATTCATCAAAATGCTCGCGGTTGTGTAATGCCTGATGATCATTTTCAGAGAGCAGATTTTTTAAAACTTCAATTGTTGCCTTGCCTTCAGCGGTTTTCGCAAGTGCGCCGTCACCTTGAATAAGGTGTTCATTGCCTTTGGTAACATTACAACCACACGTATTACACATGATCTGCTCCTGATAAGTTTAGGCATTCAAGAAGCCCCTAAATCCCCTAAAGGGGACTTAAAAACAAATATTTTTAAATGTTTAGCCCCCTTTAGGGGCTTGGGGGCTTCTTTTAATTTAAATTAAAAAAACTCGAAATGATAACCTTCCATCACCCGCCCACTTTCAATCACTGCGCCCATATCCACCAATTCTAAACGCAAATGCACACTCGCGCCCGCCGCAAGTTCCGCGTCTGGTTTTTGGGTGTGTAAATATTCACTGGGTTTGAAACGTCGCCGCGCTAAGGGTTGCGCTCCCACATTTTCAAAAGTTAATTGAATATCAGGATAAGGCTGTGGAAAAATTGCCGTATTTACAAAGGTTGCATCGAATTGAATCGCGTTTGGCAAGGTGGGATGCGGTCTAATAATATGGCGTTGTACTTTGAAACTGTCCAGATTGCGCGTTGTCGGCAAAGTACATTCCAACCATTCACACGCGCTAATCAAGGCGGGACGAAGCTCAGGATGCTGCAAAGCCCAATCGCGTTGCGCCCACCAAATATATTGCCCTGCCAATATCCCAAGCCCTAAAAAGACTAATAACATCCAAAAAAGCAGCCCTAATAAACTGCGTTTTTGATGCGCGTCTTGTTCAAATAAATCAGGAATATCTTCATCATCATATTCTTGTTCATACTCATCGCCCAACACCGAGGCAGTGTCTTCGTCTAAAGAACGTTCTGAAGTATCTAAAGAATGTTCTAAACTTTGTTGCAGTTGTGCAGTTTTTTGAACTGTGGGGAGTTTGAAATCCGCAGGCACATCGGACAAATGTTCTAACGCGTTAAACACTTGAGTGCAATGACTGCAACGCACTAAACCTTGTGCGGCTTGACATTGTTGCGCGGTAATCCGAAAGGTGGTATCGCAATGGGGACATTGGGTTTGCATTTCAAATCCTCAACTTAGGCAGCTATGCGCTGTGCCACAATGCGCATCCATTGGTCGCGGCTGCTGATTTCAATTATCGTAAAATAAGGTTTATAAGCCTCGCACACCATGTCCGTTTGCTCTTGTAAAATGCCAGAAAGCACAATCGGCGCGCCTGCTTTCAAATGTTGGGCAAACAAGGGGGCAAGTTCGATTAAAGGCAGGGCTAAAATATTCGCAAGCATTCCGTCTGCGATAAAATCCGCAGGTAAATCTTTAGGCATTCCTAAAGTCAAAGCGGCATCGACGGTATTATTTTTAGCATTGTCTAAACTGGCGATTAAAGCTTGTGGGTCGTTATCAATGCCGAGCACACTCGCCGCGCCCAATTTCAATGCGGCAATCGCTAAAATGCCTGAGCCACAGCCATAATCAATAAAATGTTTGCCTGCTAAATCCGTTTGTTGGTCTAACCATTCCAAACATAAAGCGGTGGTGGGATGTGTGCCCGTTCCAAAAGCTAAGCCGGGATCAAGCATGATATTAATGGCACTGGGATCGGGCGGGGTTTCCCAACTTGGGCAAATCCACAGACGTTTCCCGAAGGCAATTGGATGATAATCTTCCATCCAGACCCGCGTCCATTCTTGGTCTTCAACCCATTCCATCACGTATAAAGGCAAGGGTTCAGGGTCAAGCATCGCAGTTAATTCAGCGAGTACGGTGGCTTCTTCGGCAGTTTCCATAAATAAGCCAATCACCCGCGTTTTACCCCACAGTGGCGTAGTATTTAACGCAGGTTCATAGACGGGTTCATCGGCGGCATCTTGATAAGTCACGGCGACTGCGCCGATTTCGCTGAGCGCGTCAGACAGCGTTTCCGCACGGCTTGCGTCTGTTTCAATACTAATTTGTAACCAAGGCATAAGGGCATCTGGAAAGTTTGAAAATGATGCGAAATTATACACAGTTATCTTTCAGATGGGATCGATTTAGCGGGGTGGTGAATGGGGATAAATTGTAGTGAATAGGATGTGCCGACAGTGGGAGGCGCATCATTCGAGATTAACAACACGATCTATTCTTATCAAATTATGTAAGTGCCATAAATCTGCTAAAATCACAGGTCTTTCCTCATCCGCAGGTTTTCCCATGTCCTTTTCTCTCAAAGCCAATCACAAAGTTGTCACTGAATATTATCGTGAAATGCAAAAGGCTAGGGAAACTAAGCAGTTGCATGAAGGCGCGGTCGCGCCGCATTTTGCGACTTTGCTGCGTTATTGTTTGGGGCAGTCGCCACAATTAACTTTAGTTGAACAATATTCGATTAAGCGCGATGGGCGTAAACCTTTGCGGGCTGATGGTGCGCTGGTTGATAAGCAAACCAATGTTTTGCTTTATGGGATTTGGGAAGCGAAGGATTCTAAAGACAAGCTCGAAAAAGAAGTTAAAAGTAAATTTAAGGATGGTTATCCCGCTGATAATATTCTGTTTCAAAGCCCTGACCAAGTTATTTTATATCAGCATGGCAATGAAGCTTTTAACGCTTCCATTACGGAAAATCCTGAGCACTTAATCACCAGTTTAGAGCTGTTTTTGAGCTATAAACCGCCCGTTTATGAGCAGTGGGAAGAGGCGATTAGCGCGTTTAAAGAGAAAGTAGGCGAGTTGGGACAGGCTTTGGTGCTGATTATTTTGGGGGAGCTGAAAACCAATAAGGCGTTTAAAACCGCATTTGAGGATTTCAGTTTGTTGTGTCAGGCGGCGATTAATCCGAATTTGGCGCAGTCTGCGGTGATTGAAATGTTGGTGCAGCATTTATTAACAGAACGGCTGTTTCGCACGATTTTCAATAATCCTGAGTTTATCAATAAAAATGTGATTGCGAAAGAAATTGAAAAAGTCATTAGTGCATTGACTTCTCGGGAGTTTAGTCGGCATGATTTTCTGAAAAGTTTGGATAGATTTTATACAGCGATTGAAGCGACGGCGAGCACGATTCACGCTTATAGTCGTAAGCAGGATTTTTTAAATGCGGTGTATGAGAACTTTTTCCAAGGTTTTGCGGTGAAAGTGGCAGATACGCATGGGATTGTGTACACGCCGCAGCCAATTGTTGATTTTATGGTGAATTCGGTGCAAGAAATCCTGAAACGGGAGTTTAATCAGGATTTATCTAATGAGAATGTGCATGTGCTTGACCCGTTTACGGGAACGGGAAATTTCATTTTGCGGGTAATGCAGGAAATTGGGGCGAATACGAATGATTTGAACGTGAAAGCGAAGTTTAAGCATAAGTATGAAAATGAGTTACATTGTAATGAAATCATGTTGTTGCCGTATTATATTGCGAGTATGAATATTGAACATGCTTATTATGAATACATGAAAACATACAGTCCGTTTTCGGGCATTTGTTTGGTGGACACGTTTGAGCTGGCTGAGCCGAAACAGGGCGGGTTTAACTTTTTTGTGCCTGAGAATACGGAGCGGGTGAATGCGCAAAAGGCTGCACCAATTTTTGTGATTATTGGCAATCCGCCGTATAACGCTTGGCAACAAAGCGAAAATGATAATAATAAAAATAGAAAATATCAGCATCTCGATAATTTTATAGCCGATAATTATGCAAAAATATCCAAGGCAACAAATAGAACCTCATTATCAGATGCTTATGTGAAAGCATTTGCATGGGCAACAGAACGTTTACAAGGGCAAGAAAACGGAATTATTGCATTTGTGACGAATAATGGTTTTTTAGAAGGTATTGCAACAGATGGGATGCGTAAGCATTTAAGTGAAACTTTTTCTAAGATTTTTATCTTTGATTTAAAAGGTAATGTTAGAAAAGATTCTATGCGTGAGGGCATTCCAATTGGTGAGAAAAATACGGTTTTTGGTTTGTCTGCAATGGTTGGGGTTTCAATCGCTTTTTTAATTAAACAAGTCACTGAACAGTCCACAGAAATTCATTATGCGGAAGTGGATTGGCGATCTACCCGTTTAGAAAAATTTGAAATATTAGAAAAAGCAACACATTGGTATCAAACACAATCTCGTTTGTTACAGCCAGATTCCAAACAAAATTGGCTGACTGATGGCTTAGAAGCTGACTTTGAAACCTTTATGCCTATGGGTTCAAAAGAAGCTAAGGGAACTGAAAATCAAGCACAAGGTGTGCTTTTTAAGCTCTATAGTAATGGTGTTAAAACCAATCGCGATATATGGACTTATAATGTTAGTTATGAAACATTAATTCATAACTTGCGTTTAAGTATTGATAGTTATAATGAACATGTTTCTAAGTATTCGCGTTTAAATCCTAAACCTGATATTGATTCTTTTGTGGTTTATGATGATAAAAAACTGAGTTGGAGCAGTACACTTAAGACTCATTTACAACGTGGTAATTTTGCTGATTTTAATGAAGACAATATTAGAATCTCCACTTATAGACCCTTTTCAAAAAGTTTTCTATATTTTGATAGTTTATTTGTCGATAGACGCGGACAATTTCCCAAAATTTTCCCAACACTTGAAACTGAACAGGAAAATAGCGTCATTTGTGTAGTTAATGAAGCCCAAATTCCCTTTTCATCGCAGATCATAAATTTTATTCCTTGTCTTCATGTGGGTGGCAGACAAACACAATGTTTCCCCTTCTACATTTACAACGAAGACGGCAGCCATCGCCAAGAAAATCTTACTGACTGGGCATTAAAAGACTATCAAGTCCACTATGCTGATGAAAATATTAGCAAATGGGATATTTTCTACTATGTTTACGGCTTGCTACATCATCAAGGCTATCGCGACAAATACGCCGCCAACTTAAAACGCGAACTGCCCAGAATTCCAAAACTCAAAGAATTCTGGAAACTCAGCCACGCAGGCAAAAAACTCGCAGAATTGCACCTAAATTACGAAACCCAAAAAGAATATCCACTGCAAATTCAAAGCGATGGACAAATCGACTGGCGTGTCGAAAAAATGCGTTTTAACAAAGAAAAGACCGCGATTAAATACAACGACAGCCTCACTTTAAACGGCATTCCCCCCGAAGCTTTGGAATATAAATTGGGAAATCGCTCGGCACTGGACTGGATAATTGACCAATACCAAATCAGCACCGATAAACGCAGCGGAATTACTAACGACCCGAATAATCTCGAAGATGAAAACTATATTGTGAAATTAATCATGAGAATAGTGACGGTAAGCGTGGAAACGGTGGGACTGGTGCGGGAAATTAGCGGGTGTGAGTTGTAAACTGCGCCCTGAACATTAAAACAAGCCCCCTAAATCCCCTAAAGGGGACTTGAAAGACTGAAAGACAAAGATGTTTTAGTCTTTAGCCCCCTTTAGGGGGTTGGGGGCTTCAGTTAAAACGCCTAATTCGCCCCCGACTTCTGCAAATGCACCGCCAAAGCACGATCCATCGTATTCGCGTGCACCTCAAACCATTCAGGCAATTTATCCTGAATATACGCCCGCCCAAAAGCCACAAAACCCTTATTCACCCGCATTTGAAACTGATTTAACTCGCCCAACACCCGATTATGTTCCCACTGATGTTCTTGCAAACCCGGAAAATTGCTATTACGCATTAATTCATCTTCAAGCGCAAAATGTGCTTTGGTGTGTTCGATTAATTCCGCAAAGCCTTGTTTAAATTCAGCGGTATTTGCAGTTGCGTGTACACGATTCACCAAGGCAATAAACTCCTGATGCGTGCCATCCATTTCAGCATTTTCCAGCGCGTACTGTTCAGACCAAGACATTAAATCAGACATAATTAATTTCCATTGTTCAAATTAAAGCGAATCGTTTGGCGGGCGCGACGTGCCACAGCAACGCCTTGTTCCAATTGTGGCGAAAATTGCCATTGTGCAAGGGCTTGTTCAACCGCCTCTTCAAAAACATCTTCAGGATCAGCTTTAATAATTTGAATGTTTTCGACATCGCCCGTCGTCGTAATGGTGAATTCTACCACTACACTGCCCGTAATCCCCTGCGCTTTTGCCATGCGTGGGTAAATTGGTTCAACGCGCACGATAGGTTTCGGGGTGGAGTTCTGTCCCGAACCCGTGGAAGGCTTTGCCGCCGCAGCTTCATGTGCAGTCGCTCGTGGTGCAGTGCCTTGACCTTGAATAGGATTTTTCACCGCCGTTTGTGGGGCGGGCGCAGGATTTTTTGCAACTGTGGGTGGAATTGGCGCGGCTTTTTTAAATTGATGTGCGGGTTCAGGAAGCGGCCGCTCTGCTTTTTTAACAGGTTTTTGTTTAATTGGTTTTTCAGGTTTAGGTTTTTTCGGGGCGGGTGGCGGCGCGGCGCGTGGCGCGGCTTTCGGTGTAGTTAAAACTTGAACGGGCGGTTCAGATTTTTCCACCACAGGCGGCAAAATTATTTCAGATGCAGGCGGTGCACTTGCCACCTGAGTTTCTTTAACAATCAAATTTACTGCAAAATGTACGGCAGGCGGCAGCGGTTTTTTTTCCACCATCCGCAATTCTGCGAATAACGCTAACAATATGCCATTGATAGATAAAGAAGTCAGGGCAGCAAGTAACCATTTCATGAACGTGGCGTAAAATTACTTGGCAAACGAATTGCCCCAACTGCCTTCAAAGCAATTGGTTTCAATCGGTTGGCGGGTGCGTGCTGCCAGCTCACGTTCATAATAGGGTTCACTTAAAATCTCAGCCTCGGTTTGATAACCCACGGCAATCATCACCGCACAATCCAAATCTTCAGGAATGTTAAAAGCAGCATGGGCTTTCGCCATATCAAAACCGCCCATCTGATGCGTGGTCAGTCCTAAACTTGCGGCTTGTAAACACAGGTTTTCACACGCGCCGCCCACGTCATAAAACGCCCAACGGTTTTTTTCGCCATTGTGCCGAAAACGCGGGCTTGCCACTGCCAAAATCAGTAAAGGGGCATTTTTTACCCAAGCTTGGTTGGATTCAGCTAAACAGGCAAAAGCTTTTTCCCAAGCTTCGGGGTTAGTGGCTTTGTCGCACACCAATAATCGCCAAGGTTCATCAGCATAACAGGAAGGTGCCCAGCGTGCGGCTTCTAGTAAAGAAAGAATTTGTTCACGGCTTATAAATTTATTCGCATCAATAGCGCGAGAACTCCAGCGCTTTGCAAGGAGTGGGTCAATGGGAACCAGCGTATTTGCGAGTTTGGTCAGCATTTTTGAAATCTCTGATTAAAAATTTAGGAAGGGATAATAACATTTTTTTTGATTTAAATTGTTGAGTTGGGAATCATGTTAAACAGCTTTGAACCGCAATTTACGTAATTTACACAATTAACACAATTGAAAGCAAACCTAGAATTTTTAATGCCATCATTTTGAGTTTGCTTGACTGTGGTTTAAATTGAAAACAGCCCTCTGATTGTGAAAATCAGAAGGCTGTTTTTGGATTACATTGCAATTAAGCAATTCGTAGCTTGGATTGATGTCAATCAATCCAACGAAAAAATAGAACAATGTGGGATTGGGAATAAGGTTGGGTTGCTCTTCACAACCTAAGCTATGAGGCTTGTTTGCATGAATTATAAAAGTGAAGGATGGCGCTGCAAAATCTGTTCAGCAATATTTCCAAAAAACTGCCGTGTCAAGCTGAAAAACTGATACAGTTTCTCTGATGAGTTCTCTTTAGTGGGCTCTAAATGAAGAGTAGCTAGGTCCTCAATACTCCAATCTTTCTGCTGATGCTCCACTAATAAGTTTAGGAGTTACGCAGTTGATTTAATAAGCTATCAATTTAAAACACTTTATTGAGGTTTAACGTAGGGTGTATAAGGCGCAGCCGCCATACATCTTTGACGGCATAGCGTTTCAAATCGCAAGGTGTATGGCGGCTACGCCTTATACACCCTACGAACTGCTTACAATTTCAACTGCGTAACTCCTAAAGTTATCTAATTCATCCCACCAAGCTTGACGTTCAACTAGAAGTACGGGGCTATTAAGATTAAGTAATTCAATGGTATATTCAGCTCTACCTTTATCAAAGGCATCTAAACTTCTAGCTGCTACAACTCGTCCATCAGACAAGTATTCAAAAAAACGAGCACAATTATCCTCATGGCAGGATATAAATAAATTAGGATCATATTTACCTAGCTTGGCATGACCTCCAAAAACGGAACTCACTTTTCCGAGAACATTACTATGCAATGCACTGGCAGCTAGATTTTGATAGTCAAAAGTACGTGTGGGGTAAGAACTTTTGGGTTGTACATGTTCAATATGATAACCAAACTCCCACTCTTTATCATCATAACCAAACCTCATCTTATCAGCCCGCACCTCGGAATAACAACATAGAAAATATTGTTCTGCCAATAAGAAATTTTGCAATTCTTTCCTGTAGCCATAACTCTTCCAACGTGCTTCTGCTTCATCTTTATCACTTGGAGGATTTTCATGGGCTTTGTTTAAATGGGGTCCACCATCTTTCCTTTTAGAAATATGTCTCATCGTTTTAAAAACTCTTGCCGTTGAATACTACGTGCAATGCGTTGTAACTGTGGATGCGTTTCCCCCAAAATAGCAATCAGTTCACGCCGAAGGTCTTGAGCCTTCTGACTTGCATAAGCACCTTGGTCCACTAATTCGGTTAATTCTTGTAAATCTACTTTTTCTTTGATAGGGGGTTGCGGATCGACTTCCATGACGCTGTGCATAACATTGTCACTGGGTTCTCCGTAAGTTATTCGCAATGGTAAAGTCGCACTTAAAATATCCTCAGTTTTACCAATAAGTCGGATATTTTCACGATGAATAGTGCTTAATACTTGCGGGCTATGTGTAGTGACAATAAATTGAATGGATGGAAAAACCTTCAATAAATTAGGTAGCACAGTTTGTTGCCATGCAGGATGTAAATGCAGATCAACTTCATCAATTAACACAATGCCTTTAGTTTTATTCAAAACCTCATCACCCAAAAAACCATTTAACTTCACACAACGAAAAGCCAAATCCGCAACTAGTGACACCATTGCACGAACACCATCACTTAATAAACTGATAGGTAAAATACCATGTTCGTTATGAAACATGGCAAGCTCTTCATATTCAATATAATATTCAAATTTACTCCAACCTTCTTCACTAAGCATCTGGTTCACTGCTTCTTGGATAACTTCTATTTTAGTTCCAATGTGAATTGGATCAGGATACGGATTGTGAAATCCCTCGAGCGTTGCTTCTGCTATCAATTGCTGAAGGAAGGCATGTGAAGCCTTTGTCATCCATTGTTGAAGTTGGGTAAAATTTGAGATAGAAGATAAACAATCTTCATATCCCATTGTTCTACTTTCACTAAGCACCCGCTTACGTTCCTTGTTCTTGTGAGCTTTCCATAAACGTCCCGTGCCATAGTAAGCAACTACAGGTAATGCTTCTAAACTCATGTCACGGACAGATTGCTGAAGTTTTTTACCATAACTCGTAATTTCAATAGCATCTTTAATCGTGGTTTTATTTTTAGGCCCTGTCAGTTGACGACAAACCTTCATAGAAGGATCATCAAATTCGGCATAGACCGTTATAGGATATTGCTGTTCCCTATCAGAACTATTAGGTATACGTAAATAGGTAGCATCGCTACGCTCTAAATGATTTGCTTTACCTAAATCAAATGCACCGATAAATGTACCTAATGCCACTGTAATTGCATCTAGTACGCTAGTTTTCCCCAGCCCATTGCGTGCAACAATTACCGTTAGCTGTTCATGAAAATCAATTTTAAAGTCACGAAAGCGGCGAAAATTATCTAATTTGAGACGTTTTAGATGCATTTAAATTTCCTTAATTCAGTTAAGCACAGTGTACAAAGCGACCGCATCCAAATCAAACAATTTCAATCAGCCCATTCACCCACACTACTCCGAACTGAAATTAATTAAGTGTGTTTATTCTGGAATCAGCAATTCATAGGTTGGTTGATACAAGGTGATATTGGGGATTAACAGCCCGTAAGAATTTCTTCAAATCACCTGCAAAGCCCGCTGCGTATTTGGTATAACCGCATATTCATAAAAGAAACGGTCGATAACCCACACATCTTCTTCTTTAACCAGAATCACCGTTGCCAATAATTCGCCGTGTTCAAAGGTTGCACGAATTTGATATTGTGCCGCAAGTGACCACCACCACATCGAACCCATACGCACTAAATGCCCTGAAGAGCCATAATAACGCGCCAATTCCCCCAACTGATAAAACACACTGTTTACTTTTTGTAATTGGCTACCGCGCATTTGTTGCTGCAAATTTAAGCTGGCGTGATTGAGAAAAGCTTGCTGATTCCATCGCGTCAATAATTCCAACATTAACGTATCAACCACATGCTGGGTTTCTTGGCGCAAACTGCGCTGCATATAATTCCCATAGCTGACACTCAGTGCAGTGACCACCAGCACCAATAATAAAAAACCGCTCCAAGAACCAAATAAGTGACGAATCAGACGGGCAACACGCATTATTTTATCCTTTCCATCTGTAAAAAATTATCAAGGGCTTGTAAGCGTGCCACTGTCCCAATATCTTGCCATTCACCGCAATAATGTTCACCTGTGACTTGTCCCTCTCGCATTGCAGAAATTAACACGGGCGCAAGTGGAAAAGCTGCTTTAGTGCAAGTTTTAAATAAATCAGGGTGATAAATTCCTATGCCGCTAAACGTTAATTTTGGCTCACCCGTGACGAAAACTTGCGAAGCTGCCAGATGAAAATCGCCCCGAGGATGTTGTTCAGGATTATCCACCAAGACCAAATGGGCTAAACCTTGTAATTTTTCAGGCAACGTGGAAAACGGATAATCGCACCACACATCGCCATTGACCACGAGAAACGGCGCGTTTCCTAGCAAAGGTAGGGCGTTTAAAATACCGCCGCCTGTTTCTAATTTTCTATCGTGTTCGCGAGAATAATGCAGCTTTGCGCCATAACGTGCACCATCGCCCAAAGTTTCTGCAATCATCTCGCCCAAATAGGCAAGATTAATCACAATGTCTTCAATACCCGCCGCCACTAAATGCTGAATATGATATTCAATCAAACACTGCCCGCCGACTTTTAACAGCGGTTTCGGGGTGTGCTCGGTGAGGGGACGCATCCGCTCGCCCCGCCCTGCTGCCAAAATCAGCGCGCGGGTCATGCGCCGGGACCCTGTAAACTTTGTTGATAGGCGGGCAAGACTTTGTGTTTGACTAAGTCGTATAAATCGCGCAATTCAGGATAAGCCGAGCTGACTTGAATGATATATTCCAAAGTGAGTGGAATATCTTGTAAATAGCCACTTTTGCCGTCGCGCCGATATAAGCGGGCAAAAATGCCACTGACTTTTAAATGACGTTGAATGCCCATTAAATCGAACCAGCGGGTGAATTGTTGTTCTTCTACGCCTTTCAAAATTCCTGATTGCAGTGCGAGTAAATAATAACTGCGTACCCATTGCGCCACTTGTTCGGGTGTCCATCTGATGTAGCAATCACGCAATAAGGACACTAAGTCGTAAGTGACTGCGCCACAAACTGCGTCTTGAAAGTCTAAAATGCCGGGATTGTTATGCGGCGTAATCATCAAATTGCGGGAATGATAATCGCGGTGCACAAACACTTGCGGCTGGTTTAAAGCACTTTGACTGAGTAATTCAAAACTGGCAGCTAAGGCACTGACTTCTACGGCAGTGAGTTCTAAATTTAAATGCATACCCAGCAACCAATCACGAAATAAATTCATTTCGGTGTGCAACAGCGCGTGGTCGTATAAAGGCACGCCTTCTGTCGAAGTGCAGGCTTGCATCACCACCAAGGCGCGTAAGGCATCTGGATATAAACTTTCAGCCTGTCCATTTTGCAAGGCGGGCAGGTATAAATCTGAACCCAAATCGGTGAGCAGTAAAAAACCTTGGGCTAAATCGGCTTCAATTATTTTGGGAACATTCAGCCCGCTGTCGCTAAGCTTTTGTGCAACATGAATAAATGGCAGACAATTTTCGCGTTCTGGCGGCGCGTCCATCACGATTAAACTGCCCTCAGCCAAGGAGACACGGAAATATCGCCGAAAGCTGGCATCATTGGTGACAGCAAGAATTTCGGGCGCGGGCAAGGCAAGGGTTTGAGAAACCCATGCGTGTAATTGGTTTAAGCGTTCAGGCATTCAGATTGTTCCTAATCTAGGCAAGTTAGTACATTGTGTGAAATTAAAAGCGACTGCGCCCCCAACCCTCTGAAAGGGGCTAAACATAAGATATTTTTGTTTTTAAGTCCCCTTTAGGGGATTTAGGGGCTTGTTTAAAAGCCCCCTTTAGGGGGTTGGGGGCGCAGTTAATTCTTAATTCTGACGAAATGACAGTCCACAAACAAGCTGACTCAATTCACACAGATGCTGAAATTTTAAAGAAAAGCATTATAATGCCAATTAAGCATGTCGTAAGAAGTTTCGCAGCACTCCCTCATGACGCGACCAAAGTCATTTGCTATGGCACATTTCATGCCTTATCTCCCCAAAGCTTATCGCAGCAGGTTTAGGCTGAATATTGTATCGTGTCTTAATGGGCAGATGACAGTTAGAATTTAAAGTGTAGTCTATATCGCATTGCTGCAAAACTTATACTTTTCACAATTAATATCAAAAAACAAAATTAAGTTATCGTTTGAGGTAATTAGCTTGGCTAAAATTATCGTCGTCACATCAGGAAAAGGTGGAGTGGGTAAAACTACGACCAGTGCTGCCTTTGCCACAGGCTTAGCGTTACGCGGTCTGAAAACGGTCGTCATCGATTTTGACATAGGATTACGTAATTTAGATTTAATCATGGGTTGTGAACGCCGCGTTGTCTATGATTTTGTCAATGTTATCAATGGGGAAGGCAACTTAAATCAAGCCCTGATTAAAGATAAGCGTATTGATAGCCTGTATATTCTGCCCGCTTCTCAAACCCGCGATAAAGATGCTTTAAGTTTGGAAGGGGTGGCGCGAGTATTTGAAGAGCTGAAACAACGCTTTGATTATATTATTTGCGACTCGCCCGCAGGCATTGAACACGGCGCGATTATGGCGATGTATTTTGCCGACGAGGCGATTATTGTCACCAATCCTGAAGTGTCTTCGGTGCGCGACTCAGATCGGATTATTGGAATGCTTGCCAGCAAAACCCGCCGCGCGATTGACGGCGCAACCCCAATTAAAGAACATTTACTGGTCACCCGCTACGCCCCGAAACGCGTCACCAGCGGCGACATGCTCAGTGCAGAAGATGTGCAAGAAATTCTCGCAATTCCACTGCTTGGCATAATTCCCGAATCTTCAGCGGTGTTGCAAGCTTCAAACTCAGGCGTTCCTGTGACTTTAGAACCCAATACCGATGCAGGACAGGCTTATTTAGACGTGGTGGCGCGTTTCTTGGGGGAAGATCGCCCACAACGCTTCCTACATAAGAAAGGGTTCTTTACCCGTTTATTTGGAAATTAATTATGAGCCTGTTTGACTATTTTCGTTATGATCGCCAACGCAACACCGCTGCGGTGGCGAAGGAACGTTTACAAATCATCGTCGCCCATGAACGCGGGAAACGCAGCCCTTCAACCCTTGATTATTTGCCCTTGTTGCAAAAAGAGCTGTTGGAAGTGATCCGAAAATATGTCGTGGTCGGCGATGATCAAATTAAAATTCACGTCGAAAAAGATGGCGATTGTGAGATTTTAGAATTAAATATTGCCTTGCCCGAAACGGAACGGCAGGTGAAGTGATTTAACCGCGCCCCTAAACTCTGATGTTTAGCCAAGGCGCAGTTAAACCTCATTTAACAGGAAAACTGAGTGATGGCTTTTTCAAGATTTATGCAAGTGAGCTTGAATAACTTTTTAGGTCACGCGGTAAATATTAAAGCCATCACGGGTAATACGGCGGGTCTGAATAAACTGACGGATATGTTATACAAGCATTTTTGTCAGCCCGCCCAGCATTTATTACCTGCTTATCGGGACAGTTTTCAGCAAACATTAAAAGCCTTACGTTTGACTTTAAATCCGCCATTAATTTCGTGGCAATGCAAAGTTGTCAAAGATTTTCAACAAGATATAAAAAAGCTATTTTTACCTGTTTATCCCCACAAAGAGTTATCTAAAAAGCTTGCTCGTGAATGTGCGCGTTTAGAACAACACAGCTTATTTGCACAAGATTCTTTACACATTGGCACAAAACAAGCCTTTGAAGCGGATTTGGCAGGCTTAATCGGTGCACGCCAATTGCCTGATTTAACCCAAGCGATTGTGAATGATATTCAACGCAGTCAAGCGATTTCCCCCGAATTACTCAATTTATTGCAAGCGCAGGATTTATTAGCCTGTGGAATTTGGCATTTTTTGCGAGCCGACAAAAATGTCAGCGCGCTGATTAGCTTATTGCAACAAGAGCAAACTTTTCAGCGCGTGCTGATTATTGATGAAAATGTGCAAAGCATTTTGCGGCTGGTGCGCGACATTCATCAATATGCCGAGCGCGCCCAAAATAATTATGCCGATGATCACAGCGTGCAAGCCTTGGTTCAAGCGCGTCGCCAATTAAGCCACCAAATCGACAGCCCTTGTTTATCCACGTTGACCCGCGCTTTTCAAACGGGCGAAGTGGAGCACGCCCGCGAATTGATGCAGCAGGCTTTAAGTGAAGCGCGCAATACCGCCGAACAAGCCTTAACCCATTACAGTTTATTCAAACTCAGTTCCGCAGAACATCAGCCCGATTTAGCCGAAGCATTTACTCATTTACAAGCCGCGATACGTTTAGATGCTGCGCATTATGCCCCCTGCGACCCACTGAGTTTTAGCCTGCAAGCCTTGCTCGGCGTGGGCGGCATGGGTTATGCCTTATTGGCACAGGCGGGTAAAACCCCTGTGGTGATGAAATGTTTCTGGCAAAACTTGCAACATCAACAATTGGATGAAGCCCTGAAAATTCAGCGTGTTGCACAAGCGGTTGTGCCGCCACTATTTGGGACAGGCATTTATCAATATCACGGACGCTTATGTTTAGTCAGCCACTATTTGCCGCACGCAATCGATGGCGCACGTTGGCTGCAAACCCAAGGCAAATTAACTGACGCACAGGGTTTAACTGTCGCAATTCGGCTTGCCGAAGCTTTACACGCGATTCATCAAAGCGGCGTGCTGCATTTAGATTTAAAACCCGCCAACCTGCTGTTATTACCCGCGCCCGAATCCGCCGCCTGGCAAGTGCGCATTATTGATTTTGGCTTGTCAAAATTATTGCCGTCTTTGGCAACGCAAAACCACACCCGCAGTTTGACAGGCAGTCTCGCCCGCAAAATTACCGCTTCTTTTGAATATGCCGCGCCCGAACAAAAATCAGGTCTCGCCACCAGCCCCGCCAGCGATGTTTATAGTTATGCGAAAACGATGCTGGAGTTATTGGGCGATATTAACGGCTTTGATGTGCCGCTGGGTTTGCAAAAAATCTTAGCAAAATGTTTAAAAGCCAAGCCCGAGGCGCGAATTAAACTGCCTGATTTATTGGCAGAACTGGCAGATTTAGCGATTTTAGCCAGTCCCGAATTAATCACGCCGTTGACGGTGGAAGAATTTCCCCAATACGAATTAAATCCCTTAGCGGTAACGATTGAAGCCCCTGATTTGTTCGCAGTGACGACCGCGCTCAATTTTGAAGTGGCAGGCGTGCCCTTGGAATTGGTTTATATTCCTGAAGGGGAATTCATGATGGGGGCTTTAGATGGCGATGAAGATGAATTACCCGTGCAGCGTGTGCGAATTTCTGAAGGGTTTTACATGGGGAAATTTCCCATCACCCAACGCCAATATCAAGCGGTGATGGGTAAAAATCCTTCGCATTGGAAAGAGGAAGATTCGCCTGTAGAGCAGGTCAGTTGGTTGGATGCCTGCGCTTTTTGTGAACATTTATCCCAACGTTTGGATCGAACATTTCGCCTGCCGACGGAAGCAGAATGGGAATATGCGTGTCGGGCAGGGACGGAGACGGCGTTTTCTTTTGGTGAAATTGTGAGCACAGAACGGGCTAATTATGATGGCAGTTATGGGTATCATGGCGGCGGCAAAGGTGTTTATCGCAAACGCACCACGCCCGTGGGACGTTTTCCCCCCAATGCTTTTGGTTTATATGATATGCACGGCAATGTTTGGGAATGGACTTGCAGCGAATATGCGCCTTACCGCGATAAAAAAGCGATGCTGTGCAATTCATCGCCTGAAGGACAACGGGTGTTGCGGGGTGGTTCTTGGTTTAATTTACCAGAGCACATGCGCTCAAGCCATCGCAACAGTGAGGGCACTAGCAACCGTTATTACTATATCGGCTTTCGGATTGTGTCGCCTGCTTGAGTTAAGCGTGGGAACGAGATAAAGAACTGGGAAATTTCATAAGAATTAGGGAAATAGGGACTTCTTTGCAAAAGCCCCTGTTTTGAATTAAGCCGCTGTTTTCCAAGGGGCAGCACTACGCACCGCAGACCAAATCGGGCTTTCAATGGTTAAAGCCAATTGGCGCACCAGTTCTAACATGCCTTGATAACCTGCATAACCAAATTCGCGTTCTTGATTGATGTCGAGGAAAGGAATTTTTGCTTTCATTGCGGTGTACAAATTCCGACCACCCGCGATTAAAATATCTGCCTGGTATTCTTTGTAAACGCCGAGCAAGGCTTTAGGGCTGCCATCGTCAATCATCTTGGTGTTTTCGCCCATGATTTCACGAATGCGTTCCTTATCTTCTTCGGTCGATTTCTTGGTGCCTGTGGCAACCACCACCATGCCTAAATCTTGCAGCGCGGACACCACTGACCAAGATTTAACCCCACCCGTGTACAACAACACGCGCTTGCCTTTCATGCGTTCGCGCCACAGGTCCAATTCTGCACGAATACGCGCTTCTTCGCGGGCGATGAGTTTTTCCACGCGCTCGGTCAAATCGGGGTCTTTCAATAAACGGGCAAAATCACGCAGCGCTTGTGAAGTATCGCTGATGCCGTAGAAACTGCCTTCAAACCACGGAATCCCATAAGTATCTTCCATTTTACGTGCCACGTTTAACATCGCTTTGGAACAGACCATCATCGTGGCTTCAGCGCGGTGCATGGTTTGTACTTCGTGGAAACGCGCATCGCCTGACAAAGTGCACAACACCCGCAATCCGAGTTCATCGAGCAAGGGCAATACATTCCAGAATTCGCCCGCAATATTGTATTCACCGACTAAATTCACATCGTGCACTTTGATGCCTTCACGATAGCTATTTGCAGGTAAAGGTTCAGGTTCGCGCGTGCCGACAACGTGTTTCATCATCGCCTCGCCCGCGATGCGGTTGCCTAAATTTTTCGTGCCATAGAAACCTGCACAATCCACAGGCACCACAGGCGTTCCAAAATTTTCAGCGGCGGCTTTACAAATTGCGTCAATGTCATCACCCGTTAAGGCGGGCACGCAAGTGTTATACACAAACACGGCGGCAGGATGATAGCTTTGAATCGCTTGTTTAATCGAATGGAATAGGCGTTTTTCGCCGCGCCCCATAATCACATCTTCTTGGGTCAAATCGGTGGTCATACCCAGACGGAATAATTTAGAACCTGAAGAACGGGTGCCGCGATTGTCCCAAGAGTTTCCTGCACAGGCGATAGGACCGTGCACGATGTGGGCAACGTCAGCAATCGGTAACAGGGCAATTTGTGCGCCGTCAAACGAGCAACCGCCTGCGGTCGCGCCGGGTTTGGGTTTGGCACAGCCTGATTTTTCTTTTTTATTATGGCTACATGCAGGCTCATCGATGAGTTGTTTAAGGTCTTTCGTTGATTTCATGATCAATCCTGTGGCTGATGAGGTAGTTTTCAGCTTTCAAGCAAGGACTACGCCAGTTTATAATGCATTGATTTTTAATGAGTAAAACTAAAAATTATTGTGAGGAAACTGACAAAAGTATTTTAATCAACATCTATTGCCTGCGATTTATCAGTAAGCTTTTCACCCTCTTTTTCTAAAGAGATGTGGCTAAACCCATATCTTACCGATCCATCCAGTTGCAAGCATTTTTGAGTTGATGCAGCATGGCATCGAATAGGATATGAGCATTTCTGAGGACGCGTTTGCTTTTTCTTGGGTAATAAGTCATTTAACAAGGCTGACTGCCCACTGTGTATCGTTCAGGCTACTTGAATAAGGGCTCATTTTATTTAACCTGAGTTCGAGATAAGAAAACTTAAATCTTTTAAATAATAATAAGTTAAAAATTACGATCTAAATTTATATGGAATTATTGGGTAATTGACAAAATTCGACATGTTTTTTAGATATAGGAGTTACGCAGTTTAATTTATAACATGTTGATTTTGCTTAAATCATAATTATTCAGCGCACAATCTTAACTCATTGTAAATAATAAAATTATGATTTTAATTGCGTACCTCCTAAAGTTATCTATCTGCACCCACGTCTCTTGGCTTATGTATTTCTTTCGGGCATGTTCTACAAATGAGCAACCGCATTCACGACATTTATAGTTACCTGAATGGGTATTTCCATTCTCATCTCAACAATATCAGTGACTTTACATTTAGGACAGTTCAGCATTTTTGCTTCTTTTCTACAATAGTCAGTTATCTTATTTCAACCTTCTTACCTGTTTAGCTCTACTGAAATAAGATAGAATACAAATATCTAAAATTTTCGCAGCCCTCATGAGGTTATTTATGCAAGTGCTCTTAATTCGCCATGCGATTGCCGAGGAATTAGAAGCCTCCGCCGATATTAGTGAACCAGCAGATGCCGCGCGTCCTTTGAGTGCGAAGGGCAAGATGAAAATGCGGAAAAATATCGAAGGTTTGCAACTGATAGTGCCCCATATTTATCATATTGCCTCAAGCCCCCTCGTGCGTGCACAACAAACCGCCGATTTATTATTGAGTGCTTATCGTGATGCCAAGCGCGATACTTTACGCGCCCTTGCCCCGCGTGGTTCAGCTCCTGCGATTTTGACGTATTTACAAGAACATGCCCACACTTCGCACACCATCGCATTGATTGGACACGAACCCGATTTAGGCGAGTTGGGCACATGGTTATTAAGCGGACATACGGATGATTGGATGCAATTACGCAAAGGATCAGCGTGTTTACTCGAATTTACTGGGAACGTGATTGCAGGACAGGCAAATTTAGAATGGTCATTAAATCCTAGCTTGTTGCGCCGCCTAGCACGCAGTGGAAAAGCTGAGGATTAAGGGCAGACTGCCGCTGTGGTATGAAATATGCTATGCTAGAATAACTTTTCCGTAAGCAAAGCAATGCTGAGTTGTTAGTCAGAAGTTACCAACGTGACCGATTCAATTCCTAATTTGTGGCCCAACGACATTGGCAATTCTACACTACGCGCTCCCGTGGTTATCTTACGCGAGCAGGCGAAATTCTTGGGTACTTATACGAATAAATTAGTGATGGGATGTATTCAATCTGTCCCGCCTAAAAATAATCAGTTTTCTTACACTTTCTGCCTCATCGCACCGATTTTAAATCAATACCAATTTCCCTTATTTACCATCAGTCATGATATTGATTTTTATCCACTCAAAGTATTTCCACGCTTTGAAGAATTATTCCAAATTTTTAACAGTGATGATGATATAGGTACGCATGTCGAAGTGTATTCTGAACCAGAATTCATCGACTTGCTGATTAAACTGTTTTCATCGCCCGAAACGCGCCGAGTTATTCATGCCCTCATGGCGCAAAGCCAACCTTCCTAAAACTTTTTCAGATACCGTAATTCATGGACAAACAAGCTATTTCTTTAACTTATCGTGACGCTGGCGTTGATATCGACAATGGCGATTTACTCGTAGAACGCATTAAACCCATCGCCAAACGCACCCAGCGCAGCGGCTTATTGGCAGGACTGGGCGGCTTTGGCGCATTGTTTGAAGTGCCCACCGACCGCTATAAACAACCTGTTTTAGTGTCAGGCACGGACGGTGTAGGCACAAAATTACGCCTTGCGATGAGCATGGGCAAACACGACACCATCGGCATTGACTTGGTCGCAATGTGCGCCAATGACATCGTGGTTTCAGGGGCTGAACCCTTATTTTTCTTGGATTATTACGCCACGGGCGCATTAGAAGTTGAAGTCGCAACTTCAGTAATTTCAGGGATTGGCAAAGGCTGTGAATTGGCAGGTGCGGCATTGGTCGGCGGCGAAACCGCAGAAATGCCCAGCATGTATCATGATGGTGATTACGATTTAGCAGGCTTTTGTGTCGGCGTGGTCGAAAAATCCGCCATTATTGACGGCAGCCAAGTACAAGCAGGCGATGTGCTCATCGGCTTAAGTTCCAGCGGTGCACATTCCAATGGTTATTCTTTAATTCGTAAAATTATTGAAGTGAGCAACAGCGCGTTAGACATGCCCTTTGACGGGCGCACTTTAGGCGAGGTTTTACTTGAACCTACCCGCATTTATGTAAAATCCCTGCTAAACTTAATGCAATACGTCCCCGTCCATGCCTTAGCGCATATTACAGGTGGCGGCTTAATTGGCAACGTGCCGCGTGTGTTGCCACAAGGTTTGTGTGCAGAAATTGATACTTTAAGCTGGAAACAACCCGCAATTTTCGACTGGCTGAAAGCACAAGGCAATGTTGATTCGGTCGAAATGCACCGCACGTTTAACTGTGGCATTGGCATGGTGGTGTGTGTGGGCGCAGAACATGCGGAAACCGCATTAAGCCAATTACGCAACAGCGGCGAAACAGCACAGATTATCGGAAAGATTATTGCTCACCCCACTGAAAGCGTGGTATTACTCGGCTTATGAGCACCTTACCTATCGTGGTTTTAATTTCAGGGCGCGGCAGCAATTTCAAATCCATTGCAGAAGCCAAATTACCTCATGTTGAAATTCGTGCTGTGGTCAGCAATCGCGCCGATGCGGGTGGTTTGGAGTTTGCGCGTTCGCAAGGCATTACTACCGCCGTGTTAGAACACAAGAATTTTGCCTCACGCGAGGCATTCGACACCGCACTCATGGCAGCCATCGACCAGTACCAGCCAAAACTGGTGGTGCTTGCAGGATTTATGCGGATTTTAAGCCCGGTATTTGTGCAACATTATCATGGGCGTTTATTGAATATTCACCCGTCATTATTGCCTGCTTTCAAAGGTTTACACAGCCACGAGCGCGCGCTTGAGGCAAAAGTGAAAGAGCATGGCGCAAGTGTACATTTCGTCACTGAAGAATTGGATTCGGGTGCTGTGATTGCACAAGCGCGTGTGCCCGTTTTCGAGGATGACACCCCCGACAGCCTTGCGGCGCGGGTTTTAGTACAAGAACATCGTTTATATCCCGAAGTCATTTCGTGGTTTGCACAAGGACGTTTGCAGTTACAAGAGACACAAGCTTTACTCGATGGAAAAC
The DNA here is from genome assembly GCA_028688145.1 of Thiotrichaceae bacterium. Classification (GTDB taxonomy): domain Bacteria; phylum Pseudomonadota; class Gammaproteobacteria; order Beggiatoales; family Beggiatoaceae; genus JAQTYU01. The sequence goes on from JAQTYU010000003.1 coordinate 204,377, forward strand.
CCATAATGTTTTAATGAGGAGATGTGATCATGAATAAACTTTCTTTGATGTTAATCTGTGCAAGTTTGAGTTTTGGCAGTCACAGTTTGTTGGCGGCGGAAATTGTGCCCACGGCCCCCGTAACTGCGGCAACGACCACGGCTACCCCGCCACCGCCTGCCGTTGATGAACAAGCGGTTCGGGGCGCGAAGTTTAAAAAGCGTTGTCAAGAAGACCCAAAGTGGTGTGAAGAGAAGAAAGCCGAAATCCAAAAGCACCGCGAAGCGCGCAAACAATGGTGTGCTGCCAATCCTGCGGAATGTCAAAGACTTAAAGATGAGATGAAGGCGCTCAAGGCGCAATGTAAAGATTCTCCCGAACAATGCGCCAATGCTCGTAAAGAAATGAAGCAAAAAATGGGCAAGCAAAAGCATGATGCTCAACAAAAATGGTGTGATGCTAATCCTCAACGTTGCGAAACTTGGAAAGTTGAATTGCGCAAAATTGAAGACCAATACCGTGAAGCCCGTCGTCAATTACAAGAAAAATTCCCTGACCATCCTCAGTTTTAAATTCTAACGGAAGCCCCCTTATTCAAGCTAAGACTGTTGCCTGTATGCAGCGTCGCGGAATATGGGGGATTTAAAAATTTAACTGCGTCCCCAACCCCCTAAAGGGGACTTTAAAGATTAAACAAATTTTATCTTTAGGTTTTTAGCCCCCTTTAGGGGGTTGGGGGCGCAGTCAATCTCTTTTAGGAATTCACCATGCTGAACAAATTATTTGCTTTATCTGTTGTGAGTTTATTGTTGTGGACGGGTTTTGTGGCGGCGGCTGACCAAACACCTTCCGCTCGCGAAGAAGTCCAAAAGCGTTGCCAAGCTGATCCCAAATGGTGTGCTGAAATGAAGGCACAAGTGAAAGCGGAGATTCAGGACGAACAAGCCAAACGTCTGGCTGAGAAGAAAAAATGGTGCGCTGCGAATCCCGAAGCCTGTAAAAAAGAGCAAGAAGAAGTGCAAGCTTTAAAGGCAAAATGTGAAGCAACCCCCGCTCAATGTGATACTTTCCGTAAAGAATTACGTGAAAAACACCACAAAGAGAAACAAGAAGCGCAGAAAAAATGGTGTGAAACCAATCCACAACGCTGTGAACAATGGAAAGCTGACATGCGTAAATTAGATGAACGTATGCGGGCAGAACATGCCAAATTACAAGAGCAATATCCTGACCGTCCGTAAGAATTAAGCCTAACTGCGCCCCTAAATCCCCTAAAGGGGACTTTAAACAAATGTTTAGCCCCCTTTAGGGGGTTGGGGGCTTGGTTTTAATGCTTACAAAATATACTGACTCAAATCTTCATTCGCGACCAATTCGGCTAAATATTTATCCACATACGCCGCATCAACTTTGACCGCAACCCCTTGATTATCCGCCGCTTCAAACGAAATCGTTTCTAATAAACATTCCATCACGGTGTGTAAACGCCGCGCCCCAATATTTTCCGTGCGCTCGTTCACTTGCCACGCCATTTCCGCAATGCGCCGAATACCGTCTTCCGTGAAGCTTAATTCCACGCCTTCGGTACGCATTAACGCGATATATTGTTCCGTCAATGAAGCATTTGGCTCGGTTAAAATCCGTACAAAATCATTGGCGGTTAAGGGATTTAATTCCACCCGAATCGGCAAACGCCCCTGCAATTCGGGCACTAAATCCGAAGGTTTCGATAAGTGAAACGCGCCCGAGGCAATGAATAAAATATAATCAGTTTTGACCATGCCGTACTTAGTATTAACGGTGCAACCTTCGACCAAGGGCAATAAATCACGTTGCACCCCTTCCCGCGACACATCTGCGCCCATGGTTTCTCCGCGCCGTGTAATCTTGTCGATTTCGTCTAAAAACACAATGCCGTGTTGTTCAACGCGCTCAATCGCGCTGGCTTTTAAATCTTCGTCATTGACCAAACGCGCCGCTTCTTCTTCCTGAAGCGTTTTGAAGGCTTCTTTAATCTTCATTTTGCGAGTTTTAGTGCGCCCGCTTGCCAACTGCTGGAAAATATTTTGTAATTGCCCACTCATTTCTTCCATGCCGGGCGGTGACATAATTTCCACCCCAATGCGTGTATCCGCAACTTCAATTTCAATATCGCGGTCGTCAAGCTTGCCTTCACGTAACATTTTGCGGAATTTTTGGCGGGTTGAAGAAGCTTCATCTTCATTATGGCTGCCTCGCGCCGCTGGCAATAACACATCTAAAATCCGTTCTTCTGCCGCATCTGCCGCCACCGCTTGCACATTTTTCAAAGCTTCATCGCGCGCAATTTTAATTGCAACGTCCACCAAATCCCGAATAATCGATTCAACATCGCGCCCCACATAACCGACTTCGGTGAATTTGGTGGCTTCGATTTTGATAAACGGCGCATTCGCCAACTTTGCCAAACGCCGCGCAATTTCAGTTTTCCCAACGCCCGTGGGTCCTATCATCAGGATATTTTTCGGGGTAATTTCACTCCGTAAACTGGGATCAACTTGCATCCGTCGCCAGCGGTTGCGCAGCGCAATCGCAACCGCACGTTTTGCGGCATCTTGTCCAATGATGTATTTATTTAATTCGCTAACAATTTGTTTTGGCGTCATGCTGTTTCCCAACCTAAGCGGTTATCTTATCTAAGGTTTCAAACGTTAAGTGGTGGTTAGTGTAAATGCAAATATCCGCAGCAATGTGTAAAGCTTTTTCAACAATCACACTGGCGGGCAGTTCGGTACTTTCCAATAAGGCGCGGGCAGCAGCAAGGGCAAAATTTCCGCCTGAACCAATCGCGAGAATATTGTCTTCTGGCTCTAGTACGTCACCATTGCCCGTTATCAGTAAAGAACTTTCGTGGTCTGCGACAATTAATAAGGCTTCTAAACGTCGCAACATGCGGTCTGTGCGCCAATCTTTAGCAAGTTCCACCGCAGAACGGGTTAAATGTCCTTGATGTTTTTCGAGTTTGGCTTCAAAGCGTTCAAACAAGGTGAAAGCATCGGCGGTGCCGCCTGCAAAGCCTGCCAAAATTTTGTTGTGATAAAGACGGCGTACTTTACGAGCATTGGGTTTCATCACCGTGTTGCCCATCGTCACTTGTCCGTCGCCCCCGATGACAACTTGCCCATTGCGGCGCACCGCGAGAATGGTTGTCCCGTGAAATTGTTCCATGTGTTTACCTTTTATTATTTCTTGAAGAAAATTGCCGATTGATTGTACATGATTTTGTTTATGGGTATTGTCTAGCGTATTTCAATTCAATGAGATACTGCTCCCCCAATTTTAAGTTAAGGGGAGTTTTTCGTGGAAACTGGGAAGTTTCAACAATCTAAAGGGGACTTTAAAGAATTAACTTTGTATCTTTAGCCCCCTTCAGAAGATTGGGGGCACAGGTGTGTATTTATTTTGCAGAGTGCAGCCCTGTCAGTGTTCTCACCACGCGAAACCCGAAATGATTGACCCAATTGCCTTTCAAATTACGCATGCGGTTTGAAACACGGCAATAGTCCGCAGTACTGTTCCAACTTCCGCCCCGCAACACCACTGTTCCTAAGGCGTTGCCTGTGCATTGAGTTTCACTGCCTGTATACGTATCTGTCTTCTTTGAGCAGGTCCATTCTTCAACATTACCGGTCATCTCATGTAAACCAAAGGCATTGGCGGGAAAGGAGCCGACGGGCGCAGTATGTTCGTATTTATCACCTGAAGCATTATTTAAACAATTCGCTTTATTGCTACCAATACTCTCACCCCAGCTATAACGTGAGTTGCTGCCTGCACGCGCACTGTATTCCCATTCGGCTTCGGTGGGTAAACGATATTCTTGTTTCGTTTGTGCACTGAGCCATTTATTGTAAGCTACAGCATCATGCCAGCTCACATTAATCACAGGACGTTTACCTCGTCCCCAGCCATTATCACTGGGTTTTTCGCGTTGGGTTTGCTCACAAAAATAGTCATATTCTTCAAAAGTCACTTCGTAACGTCCGATGTAGAAAGCTTCCATATTCACTTTATGTACAGGCTTTTCATCATCATAGGCGTTGTTTGCACCCATTTGAAAACTGCCTGCGGGAATGAGTATGACTTCAGGGGCGCAACCACCACCGCCCAAAGCCTCATGCAAGCCTCTTGCTTCTGTACTGACACAGGTTTCAGCCAATGATTCGCTACTGAGTCCATGACCAAACAGAAGCACCAGTATCTTTAACAATCTCCTAGACATCTCTCTACCCTTTTTTAAGTGTTATTTTAAATACTTATTTCATATACGGGTTAGGCTTAGTCTCGCAACTTACCATTCACGCCATTCACCCGTAATATCCTCTTCTTCTCCAATTTCTAAGCCCGCATCCATTGCCGCCGCACTGATAATTTCATACAACTGTTCTCGTTGTTCAGTCTCGATTAAGCCATGTTCACAGTTTTCATTCAACGCGTTCAACTCAAGCACGGCAACTTTCACTGCCTGCATAATAGCTGTTTTATCAGTACCCGTGTTTTTAAGCTGTTTCAAAAAGTTATCAATAATTTCGCCACAAGTTGCGACATCTTGCGCGCTGTAACCTGCATCAAATTCGGGGTCATAATCGGGATCATTCTCATCGGTTGCGCCGCCGTAATTCATATAATCAAGCATTGCATCGAGCAGGCTTTGTTTTAATTCAATAATTTGTTGATGGCTCATTTTTAATCCTGAAATCAGTTAAGGGCATTACCCACCAAATTCGACGACTTAAACTGTGATGGTGGGCGATGCCCACCCTACTCGAATGCTATTTTTAGCCTGTGGTGCAATAAAGTTTTAACTGCGCCCCCAACCCCCTTTAGGGGATTTAGGGACTTGTTTTATTGGGGTAAATCAATCACAAATCATGCCCAGAATATGCCGCATTCACCGACTTATTGCACACAGGAAAATCGGGCACGATATTATTACGAATCATCAATTCCAAGGCTGTCCAATTCATACAACTGGGGTCGCGTGGATAATAACGGCTAATCAAACCACTCGCCCCGAAACGCACAAAACTAACGATTTCGCCGCGCCAGCCTTCAATAATTCCCAGTCCTTCCGCGCCTTGCGTTGGCGTTTGCCAAGGCGCAGACAACGCGCCTTTCGGCAATTGGGTCAAACAGGCTAACAATAAATTCAGTGAACTTTTGATTTCTTCAAGTCGAATCAAAAGCCGTGATTTCACATCGCCCGTTTGTAACACACTGACTTCAAAATTTAATTTATCATAAGGAAAATACGCGGCATGTTTACGCACATCGAATTCCTGACCGCTGGCACGCCCCACATAACCCAGACAACCCAATTTTTGCGCTAATTCAGGCGATAAAATCCCTGTGGTTGCCAAACGGTCTTCTACGCCCGTGTGTCGGTCTAAAATTTCAGCCAGTTCTTCAACTTCTGCCAACATCACACGACATTGTTTTTGTTGCAAGCCAATATGTTCCAGATTTAAATCCGCTGCTACGCCCGCAGGAATAATTTTGTCCATCATCATTCGATGTCCAAAACATTCCGCATTGACGCGCTGCCAATCTTCACGCAGGCGACTGAATTGCGCATTGATGAAACTGAACGCCACATCATTGCAAATTGCGCCGACATCGCCCAAATGATTCGCGACGCGTTCACGCTCTGCCATGATGGCGCGTAACCAAGCAGCACGCGGTGGAATTTCAAGCTGTGCCGCCTGCTCCATCGCCCGACATGCCGCCCAAGTATGCGCCACGGTGCTATCGCCTGCGACTCGCCCCGCCAAACGCGCTAAACCTGTGGCATCGCGCCCTTCGGCAATTTTTTCAACCCCACGGTGCACATAACCGAGATGCGCTTCTAAATTCAACACCGTTTCCCCCACCGCTTGGAAACGAAAATGTCCCGGTTCAATAATTCCCGCATGAATTGGGCCTACAGGAATTTCATACACACTTTCACCCGTCGCGCTGAGAAAGGGATAATGCAAATCAGGCAGCGTAGGGCTGTGAATCACTTGTCCTGCCACGGGAAACTCTTTCAACAAGGGATGATCCGCCACTTGCCATGCACAATGACGAATCCACGGGCGCGGGTCAGGATGTCCGCTGAATAAAATTCCATATAGATCATGAATATGACGTTCTAAACGATTCGCTGAAGGATAATAAGGCGTGATTGAAGGCAAACTCGGCAAGCTACCCGACAATTGGCAACGCAATAATACATATTGCCCTTGTTGTTCATACAGCGCGTTAATTAAAAAGCTGCTGGCAACTTGTTCCGCCCAGATTGCAGAAAATCGCCAGCGCCGCGCTGCGAGTAAAGCGGCACTGTCGGCCCAGCGTTCACTGGGAAGCGTCCATAATTGCGCGGGAGCTAAACCTGTACTTTCAGCTTCTTCGCGGGCAATTTGACTCAGAAACTGCATGACTTTGTTCATATTAATTCATTCCACAAGGTGCTGTGACTGAGAAAATCGGCGGCGCGTTGAAACCAATCGGTGAGAAAATTCGGTAGGAATAAACCCAAACACAGCACTAAACCCAATTGCAATAATACGGGCAGCATATTAGCAAGCACAGGTTTTTGTCCGTTGGGTGGCTCGCCAAATACCATGGGTTGTACATGTTTGAACAAGCCCGCAAATGCAATGGTTAAGCCCAATAACAGCGGCACGACTAACCAAGGATATTGTTTCATGGTGGCAGAAATCAGCAAAAACTCGCTCATGAATACGCCAAATGGGGGAAAGCCTGCAATTGCAGCAGTGCCCAATAATAAGCCCCAACCTACGCTGGGCTGGGTCAAAATCAAGCCGCGCATTTTGTCGATTTGTTGCGAACCTGCGATGTGGGTGGCGTGTCCGACAGTGATAAAAATTGCGGATTTGGTCAGCGAATGCACCGCCATGTGTAATAAGGCGGCAAAGGTGGACATGGCAGTACTCACTCCAAACGCGAAGGTCATCAGCCCCATGTGCTCAATTGAAGAATAACTGTACATGCGCTTAATATCGCGTTGGCGGTGTAAAAATAGCGCGGCAACGAGAAAAGTTAGTAGCCCAAAACCCATCATTAAATGTCCTGCCAAATGATTATGTAGCGAGCCATCGACCAGCACTTTCATGCGCACCAAAGCGTACAAAGCGACATTTAATAACAAACCTGAGAGCACCGCAGACATCGGCGTAGGCCCTTCGGAATGCGCGTCGGGCAGCCAATTATGTAACGGTACTAAACCCACTTTTGTGCCGTAACCCACTAATAAAAATACAAAAGCAATGCTTAACACCACGGGCTCCAATTCGCCAGAATGCGCTGCCAACACATTCCACAACAAGGCTTCTTGATGTTCGGGAATGACTTGTTCTGCGGCAAAATACAGTAACACCGTGCCGAACAAGGCTTGCGCAATCCCCACGCCGCACAAAATGAAGTATTTCCACGCCGCTTCGATAGATTCTGGGGTGCGATATAAACTCACCAGCAGCACCGTTGCCAAAGTCGCGGCTTCCATTGCCACCCACAATAAACCTAAGTTGTTAGTCGTCAGCGCGAGCAACATCGCAAACATAAAACCTTGATACATCGCATGATATAAGCGCATTTGATTCTGGGAAAGTTTCCCCTTGGCAATTTCATAGCTCATATAAGAACGCGAAAAAATCGCAGTATTCAAGCCGACGAAAGCGGTGAGCACGATTAAATACACGTTGAACTCGTCGATATAAAACCATTTTTGCGGTGATAAGTTAGGAATTGCGTGAATGTAAATTCCCCACGCCAGCGCGACACTGCTCGCAAAACTTAGGGCACTTAATCCAATATTCAGCAACGCGCCGCCACGACTGCCGCCAAAAATACCGAGTAAAAACATCCCTAAAAATGGCAACCACAAGGTAATTTCTAACGCATGAGTAAGCAAAAAATTCATCGTTTGTCGACCTCGTGCAGGCGGTTCATTTGGTCTACGTCTAAAGAGTCAATGCTGCTGCGCATTTCAAAGAAGAACACCCCGAATAATACCGCTGCAACTAACACGTCAAAGGCAATGCCTAATTCCACAATCATCGGCATTCCGTAAGTGGAGACTAAGGCCGCGAAAAATAAGCCATTTTCAATTGCCATGAAGCCCACCACTTGGCTGACCGCTTGGCGGCGAGTGATGATTAATAACATTGCCAACAACACAATCGCCAAACTTTCGCTGATGGTGTTGCGGGTGATGGAATTCGACAGACTTTTAATCGGCAAGGCGATGTAATAACTGAAAATCACCAAACCCACGCCCGCTAAAGAAGTCAGCGTCGGGGTTGCCAAGGTTTCAATTTCACGTTGCAATTTCAAACGCATCACTTGTTTACGCAGCATCCACGGAATTAACCAAGCTTTTAATACCAAAGTTAATAAGGCAGAAATATATAAATGCGGCTGGTTAGAAATAAAAGCGACTAATGCCGCCGTTATCCCTAATAGCGTGCCTTGCCATGCAAAAATATTGATTAAATTAAATAATCTGGACTGCGCCAACATTGAAAATGAGGTGTACAACACCAAGGCGGACAGCACAAAAATCGCTTGTTCATAATGGGATAAATTAGCAATATTCATTTAGCCCACTTCCAAAATAACATGGCTTAGCATCCCCAACAGTGAGAGTAAAAATGCGAAACTTAAATAATCGGGGGCGCGGAATAAACGCAGTTTCGCCAGTGTGGTTTCATAAATCGCCAGCACTACGCCCAAAATCATCAGTTTTCCAATAATTGCCAACACGCCAATCCCTAAAGCTTCAGGGGTTAAAGTGGTGGCAATGCCCCACGGAATGAATAAATTAGCAATCAGCACGCCGTAGACCATCAATTTAATTTGATGCGCCCATTCGATTAAGCCTAAATGTCGCCCGCTGTATTCTAAAATCATCGCTTCGTGCACCATGGTTAATTCTAAATGAGTGCTCGGGTTATCAATTGGAATGCGCCCCGTTTCCGCAATTGCTACCATCATCAAGCCCAAGGCGGCAAAAATGAAGGAAGGACGCAACACTAAACCGTGCTGCAATAAATATTCAATTGTGCTCGATAAATTGGTGGTGTTGGCGGTCATGGACAGCGTGAACACTGCCATCAACATCGCAGGTTCTGCTAAAGCGGACAACATCATTTCCCGCGACGCGCCCATGCCCCCAAAAGCTGTACCCGTATCCATCGCTGCCAAGGCTGAGAAAAATCGCGCTAAGGCAAAAAAACTGGTGAGCACGATAACGTCGGCAATCGCGGCGGTGGGCAAATCAGTCGCCACCAAGGGCACGACCCCAGCGGATAAAATCATCGTGCCCAGCACAATATACGGCGTGGCGCGAAACAACCATGAAGCCCCGTCGGCGACCACGACTTCTTTACGGAAAAACTTGCGTAAATCGCGATATGGCTGCCACAAACTCGCGGGCGAGTGGTTGTGTAACATGGCTTTACACGCGCGAATCCAGCCCAATAATAAAGGCGCGAGCGCAATCAGCAATAAAGTTTGTAAGCCTGCTAAAAACCAGTTAGCAAATAAGCTGAGTTCCATTATTTTCTAGCCTGCTTAGGTAATTAACCATAATAAAAACAATAAAGTGAAGAAGGAATAAGATAAATAAGTACGAATATTCCCCGTTTGAATATACCCCAACGTGCGCGCGCAATAATTCACCGCAGCAGCAATCGGCAAATATAAAGCTGTCCAAGAACGGTCACTGATTTCTAATTTATAATCAATGCGCTTGCTGTGCAGGGTGATTTCTTTTTGTTCTTCAATTTTTTCTTTAACTTTCCACACGGGTTTGAAAATGCGACGAATCGGCATCGCAAACGCGGCGGCGGTGTATTGCGTCCGAGGCGTTCCCCCGCCAAAACCACAATCCCAGGCGGGCGAAATCCGTGATTTTTTAGGGTCGTGCAGCAGTAAATAACCCAAGCCCCACACCGTCACGATTGACAGCAAGACCAGCGGCGCGGAATACGAAGCCACTCCGGGCGAAATCGGTGTGAGCCATAACCAGCCTTCTGCGGACACATTCGCCAATTCAACGCCGATGAGTTTGTGCGGAATCGCTTCTAAAACACTGATCACCGTGGTCGGGAAAATCCCTAATAACAAACACAACAACGCTAAAAAGCCCTGCGCAACCCGCATTCCGTTATCGATTTCGTGGGCATGTCTGACGTTTTTGCTGCGCGGCTGTCCTAAAAATGCAGTGCCGTATAATTTCACAAAGCAGGTGGCAGATAAGGCACTGGTCAACGCGAGCAAGGCGGCACTGAATGGAATCAAGGTGCGCAACACCCCACTTTGCAAGCCCGTGGTTTGTAAGGCAGCTTGGAACGTTAGCCATTCGGAAACGAAACCGTTGAACGGCGGCAAGGCGGCAATTGATAAACTGCCGATTAAAAAGAAAAACGCGGTGTAAGGTACGCGCCGAATTAAGCCGCCCATTTGTTCTAAATTGCGTTCGTGGGTGTTATGCAGCACCGCGCCCGCACTCAGAAATAATAAGCTTTTGAAAATCGAATGGTTAAGGATGTGATACAGCGCGGCAATCATCGCAAGGCTTGCCAAGGCGGGGCGGTTTTGTGAATGGAATAATAAACATAAGCCTAAGCTGATGAAAATAATCCCCACATTCTCAATGGATGAATAAGCGAGCAGGCGTTTTAAATCGTTTTGCATCAGGGCGTATAAAATCCCCAACAGGGCAGACGCGCCGCCAATGCTGATTAACACCACGCCCCAACTCCAATGCAGCGACAAAGTTGAGACTAAATCGAAAGTGACACGCATGAAACCGTAAATTGCCACTTTTAACATTACCCCGCTCATCAAAGCAGAAATGTGAGACGGCGCAACAGGATGCGCTTCGGGCAGCCAAGCGTGGGCGGGCACTAAGCCTGCTTTCATCCCAAAACCGAATAAACTTAAGCCCACGGCGATATTTGCCCAAAGCGGGGTGATATTGCTGTGGTCACGCATATCATTGAAGGAAAAGTCAAAATTAAACTCGCCGCTGCCCATGCCTGCCAAAATGCCAAAGGCGAGTAAAATCGCCAGTCCGCCCAGATGCGCCATCAGTAAATATAAAAAGCCTGCGCTGCGGTTGGCGGCTTGGGTGTGTTGGAAGGTGACGAGGAAGTAGCTTGCAAGTGACATGATTTCCCAGCCAATCATGAAAATCAGTGCGTCGTCGGCAATCAGCACGCCTAACATGCCTGCCACAAATAAGCCTGTGAAAAAGCCGAGCGGCATGAAACCGTAAGCGGTGCTTTCAAATTCGCGGGTGTAACCAATGCCGAAGACACTCGCGGCACAGCTTACAACCCCAATAATGATGAAAAACAGCGCGGAGAGCATGTCTAGCCGCAAATGCCAGTGCATCCACGGTAAGCCGAGCATAATATCTTGCGTGAGAATTTGATGCTCAATCAGGACATAAAATCCTGTGTAGGCGGCAACTATGCCCCCGATTCCGAGCAGGAGGAAACTGCCAATCCGCGCAACGCGGGCAGATTGCTTTGCACCGAGTGAAATGACGCTGGACAATAAGGCGCAAATCACCGGTATAGATAACAGATAGGAAGACAAATGGCTTATCCACCTTGAAATTAAGTGAGGAAATGAAAGAACAGGTTTTAGAAATATCTCCCCCTTTGAAAAAGGGGGCAGGGGGGATTTAAAAATCTCACAGTTGACTGCGATCTTAAATCCCCCTCAATCCCCCTTTTTCAAAGGGGGAAGCTAAAATATATGTGACTTAAAAGTCGCAAGAATTTTAGGGGCTGCATTCCGATGCGTCAACGTGCAATTTTACCAAAGTTTGATAACGCATTGCTTAAGCGCCATTAATTCCGCCCCGCTTGCCGATAAATCGCGCGTTGTCCGTCTAAACTTAATTCGTCTGGGTGAATTTTAAAGCCTTGCAAAGCCTGCGCGTGAAAATCCGTCCAATACGGTGTTAAATAACGTTCAATTTGCGGGTCAAATTCGGGCGCAATCGTTTGTACCCCACCGCAAGGGCTGTGAATTACTTTTCCATTCTGAACAACTAATTTCCCATTTTTGAACACATACAAAGGGCGACTAAACAAAACTTCAGGATTTTGATGTGGTTCATACACCACCACATCCGCCAACGCGCCCGCACCCAAATGCCCGCGATTTGATAAACCCAAAGTTTTCGCCACGCCCGCACGACTAATCATCGCAATTTCCATCAAAGAATATTCCCGCGTCAGGCTTGCCAACTGGCTGTATTGTTGCACGGCGGGCGGCAATTGCTGCAAGCAATCATTGCGAAAACTGCGATCCATCAATAAACGGATTAAATGCGGATAACTGCTAAACGGTGCGCCATTGGGATGATCGGTGCTCAGACAAATTTGCCAAGGATTTTTAATCAACAAAAATAATTCTAAACCAATAGCCCATTGCAGCGCGTGCACAAAGGAATGATGTTTATAACGAAACGGCATAATTCCACAGCCCGCTTGTCCGTGCGCGTCACACAAAAACTGAGGTTGTTTAGGATGTGCGAAACCTTGCATCGCGGCTTGTCGGGGCGTGTCCGCTGATAAAGTCACGGTTTGCCCAAACATCACTTGTCCGACATCAACACTGATTTCTGGCATTTGATTAATTTTGTCTGCCAAAAGTGCCGCGCCTGAAGCAAAACCATATTCGCCCGTGGCTGCATAACTGTGAAATTGTAAATGGGTGAGATGCGCGGGTAATCCTTCCAGCGCATCTAAAGTCGCTAAGGTACTGTTTACATTGCCTGCCACGCCTAAATTACTGGCATGAATATGTAAAGCGTGTGGCAAGTTGAGATTATGCACCGCGCTGGTAAGGCGTTGTAAAACTTGGCGCGGCGTGATGCCATAATGTGAATGCGCCTCGTCCAATTGCAAACTGCGCTGATTAAATTTAAACGCATCAATCCCGCCCGCATTCACCACTTTCACTGCATACGTTTGGGTTGCCGCCAACATCCACGCGACATAATCTTGAATCTGTTGCGGGCTTGCGGCGCGGGCAATTAAACTCAATAAATAATCTTCATTCCCTAAAACCACATAGCCGCCCGTATCAATGATGGGAATATCTTGCATTTCTAAATGGGCGTGGCGGGCGTTGTGTGGAATGATGGCGGGTTCAAAGGCGCAGGTGTAGCCCATTTCTGCATAACTTCGCCCCGTGTCCCACGTCGTCGGCAAGGGCGTGAGTTTTGGCACTTTCCCCTTGGGCAATAACAAACGTGCTAAATTTACCGCCGCGCCTGCAATGTGGCTGTGTAAATCTATCGCGCCCGCCATCACAATTTTTCCCGATAAATCATGCTGTTCTAAAGGCGTGTTGATTTGAATGGGCGCGGCGACAATCTGCCCATTTTCCAGATAAATATCGCCGACGCGACTTTGCGGAGAATGCAGCGGGTCGTAAATAGTGCCTTGTGAGAGTTTGATCATGGTTTTACTTTATTTAAAAAGTAGCCCTCTTTAGGGGATTTAGGGGCTTATGTTAGGGATTTGGAGCGTGGGTAAAAAGAAGGATTCAATTTTCATAATTGCTTGCTATCATTAAGCACTCAATTTGGTTACGCCTTGTGCGTCATTTTAGTCATTTATTTATCCAATTTTCTTTAAGGTCTGAAAGCTCGTCCTTCAGGGGAATTGTTCAATTGTAGCAACATGCGTTAGCATGTTATTATTTTTAATAACATCTTCGTTTACGGAGAGGCAATCCACCGACCTCTATCTGTCGATGGCTTTTTCACTCGACAGATGAGGTTGAGTATGGATTGAAACAAACAAACAAACAAACATGCAGAACACGTCCATGCTTAAAGCTATTATTGTATCTTTAGTCGCAGGCGCGGCTTATATGATTGGGCAATTATTTATTAGTAAACATCAAGTTGAAGTTGGCAAGGTGATTACTCAAATTGAAGGCAGTATTCAACAAACGCTTGGGGATGCGCCTGTTCCCAGCCTACCCGTAGACAACAGCAAACCCATCAATTTTCCTCACTATAAAGAATGTCACTACTTCTTTTTGAGCAAAGCCTGCAAAGTGGGGCTGTGGGGTTTGAATGAAAATACTTGTGTAGAACTGCCCAATTATTCAGGCGAAGGTTTAATTGCGGATGGACAACAATGTTATATAGGACAATTTAACGCGGGGAAATTTCACGGCAAAGGTCTGGTTTATTATGCACATGGCGGCAAATATGAAGGCTTATTTTTTGAGGGTAAAAAGGTCGAAACCGTAACAGCAATACCGCCAAAAGTAGAACCTGAAATTCCCAAACCGCCCGCAAGCTTTGCCAATTATGAAGCCTGTCATCAATTTTTCACCCAGCGCAGTTGTCAAACTTCGATGCTGTGGAATGTCTCTAAAAATCAATGCAGTGTACGCAATAATTACAACGGCGAAGCCATTTTTTCCCTGAATCAACAATGCTATTTTGGCGCATTTAGCGGCGGCAAATATCAAGGCAAAGGCACATTATATTATGTCGGTGGGGAAAAATATGAAGGCAGTTTTCAATCAGGCAAAAAGCACGGACAAGGCACATTAATCACTCGTGAAAGCCAATTGGCGGGACAATGGCAGGATGATAAATGGTTGTCTGCGCCAAGATAAGAGTTTAAAGATTACAGCAAACTGCGCCCCTAAATTTCCTAAAAATAAATAGCTTGTAGGGTGCATAAGGCAGAGCCGCCATGCACCAATCATAACGGTGTATGACGCTACGCTTATACACCCTACAATAATATTATTTTTAGCCCCCTTTTAGGGGGTTGGGGGCGCAGTTAAAGCATCATCCCAATCTGAGGAAACACTCCATGCAAAAATCCCTCGTAAAACTTGTGCTTAGTCTCTTGCTGCTGTGTGCAGTCGGGGCGCAGGCGCGCGAAATTTCACTTTCTTTAATTTATAGCTCTGAAAAAGAGAAATGGATTAGCGAAGTGACCGAGCAGTTCAATAAAAGCGCACTTAAAACCGCAGATGGTAGCAGCATCAAAGTGACCGCAACGCCCACAGGTTCAGGCGATGCCACCATTAAAAAATTGCTGAGTGGCGAATACAAAGCGCACATTGTCAGCCCCGCCTCAGATTTATTTATGGAATTAGCAAATGCTGAATCTAAAGAAAAAACAGGCGGCATTTTAATCGGCAACTCCAGTGAATTAGTGCATTCACCCATTGTGATTGCGATGTGGAAACCGATGGCAGAAGCTTTGGGCTGGGGTAAAAAACCGATTGGCTGGGAAGAAGTTTTCAACATGGCTGATGATCCCGAAGGTTGGAAACGTTTCGGTCATCCTGAATGGGGTAAATTCAAATTCGGACACACCCACCCCAAATTCAGCAACAGCGGTTTAGCGGCACTCATTGCCCAAGTTTACGCAGCTGCGGGCAAGAAAAAAGGGCTGGATTTAGCTGATGTGAATAAAGATGACGTGCGTAAATATGTAGAATCTATTCAAAAATCGGTGGTGCATTATGGCGAATCCACGGGCTTTTTTGGCAGAAAAATGTTTAACGCAGGCCCTGAATTTTTAAGTGCCGCCGTGTTATATGAAAACATGGTGATTGAATCCTATGGCGCAGCCTACAAAGACGCGCCGTTTCCCATCGTCGCAATTTACCCGAAAGAAGGCACGTTCTGGGCAAATCATCCGATTGGCATCGTGGAACGGGAATGGGTCACACCACAACACCGTGAAGCTGCCCAAGTTTATATTAAATATTTGCTGTCGCCCCCTGTTCAAGAAAAAGCGATGGCTTATGGTTTCCGTCCCACAGACAGCAGCCTTGCTTTGAAAGCTCCGTTTGATGCTGAACACGGCGTGAATGTGAGTGAACCCAGCACGATTTTAGAAACCCCGTCCAGTTATATCATTAATGAAATGTTGAATAGTTTATGGACGGAACGGAAGCATCATGCCAATGTGGTGTTGGCGTTGGATATTTCGGGCAGTATGCGCGGCGAGAAAATTAACAGTGCACGCACGGCTGCCGTGGACTTTATCAATGCGATGGGCGACAACGAAACCGTTTCGGTGCTGACATTTAATAAAAATGTAACTTGGTTATTGCAGCAAAAGCCTTTGAAAGAAAACCGCGAAGAAATCAACAAGCGGATTAGTGGCTTATATGCCAGCGGTGATACTGCCTTGTATGACGCGATTTTTCAAAGCCACCAATTCCTGAAAAAGAATGCCAGCGATGGCAAAATTTCTGCGATTGTGGTGTTAAGCGATGGTCAAGATACGTCCAGCAGCAAGCGTTTGGAAGAAGTGCTGAATACTATTCGCGCCACTGAAAGTAATTCGATTTTGGTGTTTCCTATCGGTTATGGTAAAGATGCCGATGGCAAAGTGTTGCAGAAAATTGCTGCTGAAGCCAAAACCCGTGCTTATGAAGGCGGTGTTGAAGATATTCAGAAAATTCTGTTAGATATTTCGATGTTTTTCTAGTTTTTCATTTTTAGGACTGGTAGTCCTCAAAAGACTGCCAGTCCTGAATCTACAAGCTCCCCCGCAAAAATCTCGCCCCGCAATTATTGCGCTTTATTTACCATATATCCCAAAAAAATACTTAAATTTTAAAATGTTATATCAAAAAGTTGTAAAGATCGCCTATGCTTATAACATAAAACATAGCTAAAAACTGAGGCTAGTATCATGATATTTAAGCAGCTTTTTGAAGAAGTTTCTTGTAGTTATACGTATTTATTGGCATGTTCTGTGACAAGGGAAGCGGTGCTGATTGATCCTGTGTTAGACACTTTCGAGCGTGATTTAAATCTGCTTGCTGAATTGAACTTAAGCCTGCGCTATAGCCTCGAAACTCATCTGCACGCTGATCATTTAACCAGTGCGAGTGCCTTAAAAACCCGTTTGGGCAGCAAAATTGCCGCGCCTGCTTTGGAAAAATTGCGTTGCGTGGATATTGGAATGCGGGAAGGAGAGGTTTTACAAATTGGCAGTGTGTTAATTCATCCCTTGCACACACCCGGACACACCGCAAATCATCATGCTTACATGGTCGATAATGGCACGCAGCTCATGGTGTTTTCAGGAGATGCCTTGCTGATAGACGGTTGTGGTCGCACTGATCTGGCGACGGGAGATGCACAGAGTTTATATAACAGCGTTTGGGAAAAGATTTTCAGTCTGCCCGATGAAACTTTGATTTATCCCGGACATGATTATGAACAGCGGCATGTTTCCAGCGTCGCCCAAGAAAAGCAACGTAATCCGCGCTTGGGGAAATCAGAAGCAGAGTTTTTGGAAATTATGCAGAATTTTAAATCGCCCCCGCCGCTACAAATGGCAAAAGCTATACCTGCGAATTTATCTTGTGGGAAGCTTGGGAATGAGAATTTGAAGACGGCTATCTCTATTTAAGTCACAAGGAGACAGGCGCGTCTTCAGGGGCGCGTCAGCAGTTTATTTATTCACGCCGAAACGGTAAATTTTACCGAAAACTTTGGCTAAACCGCCGTCACAAGCAACGCTCGCCATCACATGAACTTCCAATTTTAACACTTCGTATTCAATACCTTTGCTCGCAACATTGAGCACGTCCACGATTTCTTTATTGGGGTCAATTGCATGATCCGCTTGTTTCCAATAGCAACCATGAATATCAATTCCAATCATTCTGCCATCAAGACAAGTAATCTTGTCTTCAGGACCGTGTTTCCATTCTTTAGCGATCAATGCTTTCTTAAAATTTGTCCCAAAGACTTCATGATGAGGGTGAATCGTAACATTAATCATTGAAGTACAAGCCATAAATAATCCTCCAGGGAAACTATATCTAATTAGAGTGGGTCTGATAATATAGCTTAAGCGCGGGCAATTTACTAATTCTTTGCGGCATAAAATTAACAAAATTCAGCATTTATCAGAATAAGGTCTGGTTTTAAATAATTCGAGTTTTTAAACAGAAAATATATTATCTTTTATAAGCTACTGAATATAAATATTAAAAATGAATAATTAAACTGGAACTCTATTTTTTTACCCACACAGCGCTTAAAAGCCTGGTCGAGATTTTCAATCCTTCAAAACAGGCAATTACTTGATTTAATTACTAAGAAATAATTGTTTTTCATAAATCGAGAGTATTGCCCCAATTTAGGGCAAAACTCTCATTCCACTTAAAAAGCTTAACGCACTTTAATGCGTTGCTTGCTCGAAACCCCGCCAAATTTACATTCCATCGGCTTGTATTTCAAATCGTAACAAATCTGCACTTCGCTCAAATAACCATCCACGGTTTTCACCTTGACATATTCGCTTTTCAAACCCAGTTTGCTATTCAGCGCGACAAATTGATCGCTGACATCGCCCGCCGTCAATTTTTCAGCCTTGTCTTTTGCCAATTGTTGCATATTGGGTTTATTTAAGCCTTCCCACAATTCACGAATTTTCGCGTAATACTCTTTCGCGGTGGTAAACGCACAAGTGCCGTGCTTTTGCCATTCGCCTTGAATTAAACGCACGCCGGGCACGATACATAAATTCTGCTTAATCGTCTCATCATCGACCAAACTGACTGAACAATTGCGAGGATTTCCACATTTGGGGTCACGCGCCGTACTCGACTGAGGCCACAAGCCATGCACCACGAAATCAAACTTATTCAAACCACACTGAAATGCATCGCGTGATTTTGCACAATGTTCAGGCGACCACGACAGTGAGAACAAGTAATAGTCAGGCTTTGCATCGCTTTTGCAATCCACGTTCACGATTTTGTTCGCGGGGATTTTTTGCGGTGTTTGGCAACTTGGCGCAGCATACGCAAAATGACTGAATAATAGGCTTCCGAGAATGCCTAAAAAAAGCTTTTTCATCTGTTTTCTATCCTAAAGTGAAAAATATTTAAATAACCGCTAAACCTTCATTTTCCAATAAACGAATTAAGCGAATGAGCGGTAAACCAATCAGTGCATTCGGGTCATCACCTTCCATTTTTTCCAGCAAGGCAACACCTAAACTTTCTGATTTAAAACTACCAGCGCAATTATAAGGCTGGTCTTTGACTAAATAATTTTCAATTTGGCTATCTGTTAAAACCCGAAAATGCGCTTTAAAACTGATAACCTCAGTTTGTAGGCTATTTGTTGCAGTATTAAAAACGCACAAACCCGTGAGAAATTCGACTGCTTGTCCGCTGGCGGCGCGTAATTGTTCAATCGCGCGTTCGTGGGTGTGTGATTTGCCTAAAATACGCTCGCCAATGACTGCAACCTGATCTGAGCCGATGACTAAAGCATTGGGAAATTTGGCGGTGGCGGCGCGGGCTTTGGCTTCGGAAAGGCGGCGCACAAGCGCGGTAGGATTTTCGGCGGGCAAGGCGGTTTCATCGACATTCGGGGAAAAACACAAGAACGGCACACCTAATTTTCCTAATAAACTTTTCCGAAATGGCGAAGTTGATGCCAAGATTAAGCTTTTAGTTTCAAGGGTTTTTTCAATTTCACGGTGCATTAAGGGAGAGATTAGCATGATTTTTTCCTTTTTAGATGAAATTGCCGCCGTTCTTCATCAAAATGTTCAATTGCATAACGCAGGGTAGTGCGTGGCAACCGGGTATCATATTCATGAATAAACGCGACTAAAATACTTAAATTCTGTTTCCCAACTTCTCGCAACATCCAACCCACAGCTTTATGAATTAAATCATGGGGTTCATTTAACAGTAATTTTGCAAAATCTAAAATTTCATCAAATTGCTGCTGACGAATGAAAGTGAGCGTTGCAACCACCGCAATACGGCGTTCCCATAAAAATTCACTGGCAACTAATTTATAAAGAATTTCGCGATTTTTTTCTAATAAATATTTCCCTACCAACGTTGGAGCAGAAATATCGACTAAATCCCAATTATTAATAAATGGGCTGTTTCGCAAATAACGTTCAAAAAGCTGCTGTTGTTGGGCTTTATCAGCTTTGGGAAATTGTGCTACCCATAGCATTAATGCAAGACTACGGTGTTCATGAATAGGGCTGTGCAACAAATTTTCACATTCATCAATACTTAAATCTTGATATTGCGCTGCCAACTTACGCAGCACGGGCGTTCTTATTCCAAGGAAAATATCGCCTTCCGCATATTCGCCTTTGCCTGTTTTGAAAAAGCGTTGCGCTTGTTGCTGATTAATCGGGTCTGCTAATTGCTTAAGTTTTTGCTTTAGCTCATTTATTTTAGTCATAATTATGGATTTATTAGGTTAAAAGTAGGGAGTTATCAACCCGTAAGGGAGCTAAAATTAAACAAATGAGGATATAATCCTTCCTAAAATGCTAACTGTTCCCAAATGTAAAGCTAATCATATTGTTAATAACGGAAAAACCATTTTGGCAAACAAAACTATAAATGTCGAGAATAGGCTTGCCGATTTGTGGAAGATGTCCAACAAAAATGAATTAGCCAAAAGATTTGGAAACAGATAAATAGCCTGTTACGCACTCAAGATTATAAATGCCCGGCTTCTAATAAAGGCGTTAACCAATAATGTAAACCCGTGCCAGCAAAATCCCCTTTCAAAGATTGGATGAGGTTTTTTAACAAGGGTAGTTGTGCGTGAATTTGAAACAGTAAGCGATGTTGTCGCCCTGTGACTTGTTCAGATAGACTTAACTGCGAACCCATAACCCCATGCCCATCAATCGACATTGAAGTAAAGCCCGTCAGACCTTCACGGGTGAGTAACCAATCAATCACAAGCTCCTCTTGAGCGGGTTTACACACAATTGCCAATAAATATTCATTCATTTCTTGCATTTTTAAACCTTGCGCGTGCACGCGGTGAAAGATGACTTCTAAGCTATGCTTAAGCATAAGCTCATAAACTTAATTGTGGCTGAAAACTTGCACACCCGGCGTAGATATGTAAGATTGGTGTTTAATCGTTATTTTATTTACAATACCGCAAAATTTCACTTTTAAAGAAGCTGATGCGCCAGTTATCTCCTTTTAACGATGTAAAAACTGATAGGTTTCGCCATGTCCTCCGTACCTAAGTTAAGTATCGTTTTCCTAAATTACAATCGCCTGCACGAAACTCGCTACACCCTTGAGCATTTGCATAAGTTGTTGGCAGCGCGCCCTCAGGCTGATATTGAAGTCATTGCGGTAGACAATGACTCACACGATGGCACAGGCGCGTATTTAGAAACTCAGCGTGATTGGATGCAGCCCATTCTCTTGGACAGCAACACCGGCATTGCAGGCTATAATCACGGCTTCAAACAAGCCCAAGGCGATTATATTCTGGTGCTGGATGATGATTCCCACCCCGTGGACAATCGTTGCTTAGACCGTCTGATTGAGCGTTTCGACAGTAATCCCGAAATCGGCGCGATTGCGTGCCGCATTGAAGACACGCAAGGCAATATCACCCATTCGTGGCATTTGCCCGAAAGTGAACAACCCTGTCCCTCACTCGCTTTTGTGGGCTGTGGTTTTGCAATACGCCGCGAGCTGTTTGCCAAAGTGGGCTGGTATCCCGAAGAATTCTTTTTGTACCAGAATGAAATTGAAGTTGCAATTCGGGTGCTGTGTGAACAGGCACAAATTTATTATGACCCTGAATGCCATGTCGTGCACCGTCAATCTCCTATCGGGCGCGGCAATTGGCGCAGAGTGTATTATCCCACCCGTAACACCATTTGGATTATTCGCCGTTATTGCCCGTTCCCGATTGCCGCTTATTTTATCGCCTCACGCTTATTTTTTGGCTTGATTCGTGCCGTGCAAACTCGCGAATGGCGGTGGTATTTCCAAGCTGTGAAAGAATCTTTCACCGCCCCTATTCAACGCCATATTTTGCCGCCTGCGCTACGGAAACGTTTGCGTGTCTTTTGGCAGCAGAATAGCGTTTTTCATCACTTTATTGAACATTTATGATGCCAACACCTTCGATTTTAGTCATTATTGTGACGTGGAACAAAAAAGACTACGTCCTTGATTTGTTAAATTCTTTACGAAATTTAGACTATTCCAGCAGCGCAATTGATACGGTCGTGGTTGATAATGCCAGCAATGACGGCACTGCTGAAGCCATCCGCGAGCAATTTCCACAAGTCAATTTAATCTGTAATCCTGAAAATATCGGGGGCACTGGCGGCTTTAACACAGGGCTGAAATGGGCATTTGAACAGCCTGAAGGCAAATATAAATACCTGTGGTTATTGGATAATGACGTATTAGTCCATCGCGCAGCCTTGAGCGAATTGGTTCATTTATTAGAAACCAAGCCTGATGTGGCGGTTGCAGGCTCTACCATGATGCAATTGGATTATCCGTGGCGCATCAATGAGATGGGCGCGTATGTAAAATTGCATTCGGGCGAGCTGGTGCTAAATCGTCATTTAGAAAATATCGCGGCATGGCAAGGCAAAGACGTTTACGAATTGCTGAAAAGTGACGCGGATTTGAGCAAGCAATTATTGCATTGCCAGCCGTTTTTAGATGTGGATTATGTTGCCGCCGCCTCTTTATTAATTCGTGCTGACGTTGCCAAACAAGCGGGGATTTGGCGCGATTACTTCATTCATTTTGACGATGTGGAATGGTGTTTGCGCATTGGGAAAATGGGACATCGGGTGCTGGCTTCGGCGAAGTCTTTGATTTGGCATTTATCTGCCGCCGCCAAAGTGCCGACGTGGGTGCTGTATTACGACAACCGTAATATTTTAGACATGATGAAAACCCACAATGCGGGCGATGCTGCGTTAAAGCGCACGGAACGTTATATTCAGCTCAAAGCGGTTTATTATCACTTGTTGGGCAAGACCGATTTAGCGGGTTTATTGCAACAAGGTTTAGAAGATTATCAAGCGGGCAAGTTTGGTAAGAAAGACATTAAGCTCACACACAACTATCAGCCAAATAATAATTTTCATAAAGTGTTGGCAAATCCTAATGTTAAGCGGGTATTTGTTTCTTATTCAGTGAATTTACAAGCGACGGGCGTGCAAGAAGCTTTCATTCAAGCCATGCTCAAGCGTCCTGAATTGGAAATTACTTTTATGGCGCAACCGACTGGGGCTGAAATTTATCAGTTGCCGCGTGCGCGTTTCCTCAGAGTTTCTCCGAATCGGATTAAACGCTGGTGGCATTATTGGAAATTGCGCGGGCGGTTTGATGTGGTGATTCAATCGGATTACGCGCCTGTGATTGGGCTGTCGTGGCTCAATGCGGCAATTGTGTTTATCAATGATGAAGGTTTTTGTGAACGTCCTGCCCCGCAGTGGTCTGCGGTGTGGCAAGCGGGAATGCGTTGGGTGAAGAGTTATTTTTAGGGTTTGACTGCGCCCCCTAAAATACTGCTTTCATAATAATGAAGGTTTAGCATCCCCCTTTATCAAAAGAGGGATGCTAAACCCACATCTTAGCTTTACGCTGCATAGGGGCTACGATTGAAAACGTCAAACAGGCTTACTCCGCAACTGCACTTCTTTGCGCAACATGTCCCGCAATTCTTGCACTGCGGGATCACGAAATTCAATGCGGTATAAAGTCAAAATCAAATCAAATAAACGCGGAAAATACAGCCCATGCTCCCGAAAGTCGCCATAAGAACGCCCCCGCAATAAAGGCGGCAAGGCTGTCCGCGCTTCCCCTTCCAAAAGCAAAGGAATCACCGTATTTTTTTCAGCTTCGGTGGCTAATAAACGTTGTGCGATTAAATCCACTTCTGCCGCGACCACGCTGCCCAAATTCGAGACTTTATTTTCATATTTATCCAAATATAGCGGCACGCCCACCACCACAATAAAATCGCAATGCTCAATCCGACTGATAAAACGCGACACGCTTGAACCCAGCGTTGAATTGTCCCAATCGTCTAAAATCACCTCGATGCCCGCATCCTGCATATCCATCGCCAGCTTTTTCACCCAGCGTTCCTGCGTTTCCACGCCCCACGCATAGCTGATAAACACCAAGGGCACTTTTCCCTGCCCGCGCCCGCGTAAATAACTTTTTACCCACACCAAGGCTTTTGCATACACCGTGCGTTCCAGCGCGGAAACCTGTTCACGCTCCAAAGCCTCACGAGTCACCGCAGATAAATGCTGTTCTTCACGTTGCGATAAAAAGGTAATTTTCCCGCCACATTCGCCACAAAACATAAAAGCTTTTTGCGCTTTTAAACGTTTAGCGATTTCGCTACGTTCTTGATGATAATTACAAATACTACACACAACAGGTGGATAGCGTTGAATCGTCACTTCGCGCCCGCGCAAAAAACGTTCAAATAAGCCTTGAAACAGCAATTTTGTCGATTCTTGCACTTTATAAGAATAATACAGCACAAATTCCAGCTCGCCTTCACGCTCTTCAATCTTGCGAAAGCCACAAATTTCGCCCGCACCTAATTCATATTGCGCTTGATTGTGCCATTGTTGCACCCGTAAAAAGGTGTTGGTATAACCCAATAACACCACCAAAGCCGCATATAAATTTTCAATTGCACCCGTGACCGCATACGATATATCTTCAAAAATCGGGATTTTATCGACAGCAGGACGTTTTTGATTAATCAGACTAGGAAATACTAATAAACTTTCGCCGTTGTAACTTTCACGAAAACAGATGGTATGCTCTAAAAATAGCGCGAGTGCGGCATCGAGTAACACTTCTTTTTCGGTGGCAGTCAGTTCGGATAATTCAGGTAAATCATATTCACCACGCAACACCCGAGATTCTTCCAACGCGCCCAAACCTTTTTCATTGCGCCGCGCTTCTAAAATCAAAGAAGAGGCTAAATTGCTTAATAAATCAGGCGTTAATAAAATGCTATATTTTCCTGCTGAGCCGCGTAACAAAGTAATATAGCCATGATTTGCCAGATGTTGCAGCGCGGTTAATAATTCGGCTTGACTGAATTGCCATGATTCTTCACGTTTTTGCAAAGATTGCTGTAATTCTTCAAGATTTAATAAAGTATTTTTACGACGTGACTGGTCTTTTAAACCCAACACAAATTCTTTAATGCGTTTAAAGGTGAGCGTGGTCACGGTGGCGGTCATGGTGTCCCAGCGCAAAGCTTGCCGCACCCGCGTTTTCAAGCTGTGCAAACCTTCGCCCGTCATCGCGCTGGAAATCAAATAGCCTTCACTGACTTCGTGTTGTTGACAAAATGCGTCTAATTCTTCAGCGGTCAAAGTGGGTGCGCCACGGTCACAACGCGCCCCAACTAACAAAGTGCGACAGTGATTTTCTTTATTCGCGCTGCCGAGCTGTCTCAACCAATATTCCACGCCTTTGAGCGGTTCTTGCTGGTGGCTGGGGTCAAATAACACAATTGCTAAATCGACTTCGTCCAAAAATAGCGCGTGAACCAGCCGATAATCAGGTTGTCCCGCCAAATCCCACAATACGGCTTCGCATTCGGTGCCGTCACTGCGGGTCACTTTGAGGTCGGGAATAATCCAAAATTGTTGCCCGTGGGTGGAGGCGTGTTCTTTGAATTCGTTATGCGCTAATCGCCAGCCTAAGCCCGTTTTGCCTACGCCGCTGTCACCGACGAGCACGATTTTGGCGGTGGTGTAATGTACCGTGGTGGCAAGGGTGGGGACTGGCGTTGTCGGTTTGCTGAAGGATGTGCCCAAGGCGCGTAAACGGCTGAATAATCCTGAAAAACTGCTTTCACTGTTGGCACGAGGCAAGGCTAATAAACGGGCGGTGTCGAGTTTCCACAAGCGAATTTCACGATCTTTTTTGCCCAAACTCGCTAACATCGGTTCGGTGGGGTGAAAGGCTAAACCGCCTAACCATAATTGATGATCCGTCGGTTCTTGCAACACCGCGAGTAAACTGCAATCTTCGGCGCGCCATAAACGCACGCTGTCATCATCAGATTTGGAGGCGAATAATTGCCCATCGCGTGAGCAGGCGAGTTTATAAACTACGTCAGTGTGTCCTTCCAAAACTCGCGCTTGTCGCCCTGTAATAATTTCCCAAACCCGAATGGTTTTATCACTGCTGGCAGAAAAAAGTAGCGGTTGCGTGGGCGAAAATAGCACGCTGAACACCATGCCTGAATGCGCTTTTAAAGTGCGTAATAATTGCCCGGTGTCGGGATGCCAGAGGCGAATCAGTTTGTCGTCTGAACCTGAGGCGAGCATGTTGCCGTCGGGCGACCATGCGACGCTGTTGACATTGCGGGCGTGGGCATTGAGGCTGTGGCGCACTTGCCAGGTGTGGGTATCCCATAATAAAACCGTGCCATCATCTGCGCCCGAAGCCAGCAAACTGTCATCAGGCGACCATGCCAAGGCATTGATGCTGCCTGCATGTTGTTTCAAACTGTGGCACAGCGTGCCTTGTTGATCCCAGATGTGGATGCTTTTATCATTGCCGCCCGCCGCTAAATACTGACCTTGTTGTGACCAGCAGGCAATACGCGGGTAGCCGCTGGGGCAGGGCAGGCATTGTAATAAATTGCCTGTTGCAGTTTCCCAACACAGTAAGCTGTCGTCAAAGGAGGAGGATACCAGCACGCGCCCATCAGGAGACCAATGTAAGCCATTGATGGCGTTGGTATGTCCTTCGAGGGTTTGATAAAGGCTAAAGCCTTCGGGAATAGCGGTCATGAGGCAGGGACACCACGGCGAAAATGAGCATTTGCTTATTTTAACATGGCTGGCTGCGAAGCGTGCTGGATAAGAAGTGGTGTTAAATCAGGAAGTTAAGGCGAAAAAATACAAAATTTTTTAGAGCTTGGAAAATTAACTGGGGGAATTTTTGGGAACTTTGAGGAAGGAACTTACTGTTTTAAAATGGTGGCCAGAGCGGGAATCGAACCTGCGACACGAGGATTTTCAGTCCTCTGCTCTACCGACTGAGCTATCTGGCCATCAACCGTAAGAAGCGCACATTTAATCATTTCTCGGGAATTGAGTCAAGGGTTTTGGGAATTATTTTTGGGTTGGGGGTGTTGTCTGAACCAGAATTTACACAATTGCCCTAATTTTCATAATTAAAAATAACCATTGCTGGCGTAGGTTTTTAACCTGCGCCGTAACGTTTCAGTTTATTCTGAGGTTCTCAAAGTTTCAGTCGGGGTTACAAACCCCGACCAGCTAGGCACTTTGTCAATGACGCAGCCGTGGTTATTGCGTGAAACGGTAGTGGCAAAAGAAGAGAAATTATTGCAACTGGGGCGTAATGTGTTTGGCTTGTCAAATGTGAGTGCGTTGGACGTGATTGCCCGCATTGAAAAGCTGTATTGTGATTTAAACATGCCGCTCAGTTTGGTTGATGAGGGCATTTTAGACGAGCAAGCTGTTGATAAAATCGTCGCGACTTTGCCCGCCTCGCCGCCGTTGTGGAAAATTGATCAGGCGGGTTTGCTGCGGATTTTGGAAAATGTGCGCGGGAAAGTTTCTTAGAAATTTGCTGATTTAAAAGTAGGTTGGGTTTTGTGACAAAGCCCAACCTGTTTGCAAGTGATTACTTTTTCTTGGCGGCTTCTTGCCGTTCTAACATCACTGCCAAGTTATTGCGTGCAGGTTTGTCATTAGGATCAATTTCAAGCACTTTGCGTAACGCTGCAGTGGCATCTTCTGCTTTTCCCAGCTGATATAGGGCAGTCGCCATGTTATACCATGCATCTTTATCACGCGCTGTCCGTTCTAAATGTTTGCGATAAGCTGTAACCGCTTCCTCTATTTTGTGCTGTTGATGTAAAACATAGGCTAAGTTGAACCATACATTGGAATGTGTTGGATCATTCTCGATCTGTCTACGAAAAGCGGCAATTGCCTCATCTGCCTTGCCTTGTATTCTTAAAACTGTCCCTAAGTTATACCAACTTTCCTTATGTTTAGGCGCAACTTCTAGCTGTTTGCGATAGGCTGTAATCGCTTCATCGGGTTTTCCTAGTTCTCCCAAAACATACCCTAAACCATTCCATGCTTCATCATGATCGGGTTTAATTTCTACTTGCTTACGATAAGCAGCAGCAGCTTCATCAAACTTTTTTTCTTTAGTCAAGGCAAGTCCTAACCTACTCCAAAGTTCGTCAGAATTTGGATTTTTTTCCAATTGTTTACGATAACTGGCGATAATATCCCCTGCTTTGCCATCCTCTAACAGGATTTTATTTAAATTGGCTAAGGTCGTTTGGTCATCTGGGTCGATTTCTAACTGTTTACGATAGGCTGTAGTGGCTTCTTCTACTTTTCCTTGCCTATGAAGACAGTAACCCATCTCAGACCAAACCTGTTTATGATTCGGATAAATTTCGAGCTGCTTACGAAATGCTGCAATTGCTTCGTCTAATTTCTCTTGCGTCATAAAAATATGACCCAGCTCATACCAAACGTTTCCATCATTAGGCTTTACTTTCAAAAAATTATTATAAAGCGCAATAGCCTCGTCAAGCTTCTTTTGTTTAACTAAAACCCATCCCATACCACTAACCGCCTTGCTGTCGGTGGCTCGAATTTCTAAAGATTTACGGTAGGTCGCAAGAGCTTCATCGAATTTACCCATATACCCCAGAGTCGCACCCAAGTTATTCCGCGCCAAAGGATGCAAAGGTCTTACTTCTAGTTGATTGCGATAAGCAAGAACTGCCTCTTCTGGTTTATCTAGTGCTCTAAAAATAACCCCTAAATTATTCGCCGCCATGCCATGATTCGGCTTAATCGCTATTTGGCGACGATACGCTTCAATTGCTTTTTCAGGTTTACCAGCTTCGTTTAGAACAAATCCAATGCCATACCACGCATTTTCATGTTTTGGATTAATCTCTATCTGCTTCATGTGTGCCGCAAAACCTTCTTTGAGATGCCCTTGTCTAACCAAAGAATGTCCCAATCCAAACCACGCCTTGCCATGATTCGGCTTAATTTCTAATTGTTTACGACAAGCTTCTTCAGCTTCAGCAAATTTATCTTGTTTAAATAAGGCATAGCCCAAACCATACCAAGCATTTTCATGTTTAGGATTAATTTTCAATTGGGTGCGTTGCGCTTCAACTGCTTCATCGAATTTATTCAATTTAGTTAAGGTTAAGCCCAATTTGTACCACACATTTTCATGCTTAGGTTTGTCTGCCAGCTGTCTACGATATGCCGCGACTAAGGTGTTTAATTGCTGTTCATCCCCTACATAGACAAACCACGCATCTTCTTCATTAGAAGGCAAATCATCATCTGCCGCAGCCTTGGTAATCGGGAAAAATTCCTTACCCTGCGGTTTATCTGAAAGCTCATTTAAGGCACTGGCAGCATTGGCATCCTCCGGATTAATTTTCACTTGTTGGCGCAAGATACTAATTGCCTCATCCTTCGTGCCCTGTTTCACCAAGGCATAACCCAAATTTGCCCGAATGGATTTATTGCTAGGATTGATTTCCAAGACTTTACGATACGCAGCCACAGCATCCGCAAACTTATTCTGATTGAATAAAACAAGACCCAAACCATACCAAGTCGCTTCACGAGTTGGAGTGATTTCTAATTGTTTATGCAAAGCCTGTTCAGCCTCATCAAATTTCTGCTGCTGAATCAAATCAAAGCCTAAGTTATTCCACACTAAACCCAACTTTGGATTAATTGCAATTTGCTTACGATAAGCGGCAATCGCCTCATCAAATTTACCCTGATTGTGCAACGCCAAACCCATGCCATACCAAGCCATATCATGTTGCGGATTCACGACTAATTGCTGACGATACGCCTTAATCGCTTCTTCTAATTGTCCTTTTTCAGATAAAGCCACGCCGATTCCATACCACGCATCTGGATGTTTGGGCGAGACTTCAACTTGTTTACGACAGGCAGTAATGGACTCGTCAAGTTTCCCTTGTTTTAGAAACACATAGCCCATCGCACACCAAGCATTATCATGTTTGGGCGTTAGTTCTAATTGCTTGCGGTAAGCAACAATGGCTTCCTCAAGTCTGTCTAAGTCTGCCAACATACTGCCAAAGGCATAATTTGCATTTTCGTACTTGGGATTCAGAGCCAACAGGGCGCGATAGCTGCCCAGTGCTTCAAGTAATTTGCCATTTTTATGCAGAGCAATGGCTAAATTGAACAAGGCGTTTTCATCTTTAGGATGACTTGCAGCTTGCTGGCGAGCGAGCGCAAGTGATTGTTCTAAAGTGGTTTGCGCGGTAGGCGTAACAGGATTTTTTTCGAGGTTGGGGGCTGCTACAACTGCATGGATTTGGATTAAATATCCAAGCAGCAATGTAGTCAGCAATGAGGAAAGTTTTGTAATGAAGTGATTTTTAGTGGGAGAGGACATAACAAGCCTTGATAATATAGGAATAGAAAATACATTGTTATTCCATCAAAATTATCCGAAAAGCAGAGTATTCGCAAGGCTTTTATTTGTTATGTATTTAGCTGTATGTTAACGCCAGCAATTAACAGTATTTTTATAAAAAAGTCATTTCAATATTTAAATAAAACGTTCTCATTTAATTATGAAAATGCTCTTGTAGTGGTAGGCACTCCCACTCAAGAGCATCACTGCCATTAAGTTAAGCTTTAACTGATTGTATTCTCAAACTTCTTGCTTTTCACCCCCTTTGAAAAGGGGGAAGCTAAACACCCTCATCTAACCTCATTCTGTGCTTAAGTTAATGGCAGTGACTCAAGAGCGTAGGAACGAGAAAAACTGTGGAGATTTTTAAATCATCCCCTTTCTTAAAAGGGGATGAAAAGCGAGAAATACCTTAAAAATCTTCGCAACTAAGCCCCATCCTTACTTTCCAATTCTGTGACCCCGTTCCAAGTTTGATCATCCCCAAAACGTTGCCAATATTGAGAACGTTTCAGGTAAATTTTTGCAGCTTTATCATTAGGATTGCGGTCTACACAGCGTTGAAATAAGGATTCTGCATAATCAAAATTACGGCGTTGATAGGCGACAAACGCATCCGTAAACATTTCCAAAGTCGCAAGTTTCGCATCTCGAATTTCAGGCAAATTCCCATCGAGCACTTCAAACACAATCACAGGTTGGGATTTACCCTTCACTTTGACCTTGTCCACAATCCGAATCGCATATTCACTGACATCCACCAAACGGTTATAAGTGTGCTCGGTAATCAGCAAAGTTGCGCCATACATTTTAGTCATGCCCTCAACTCGCGAGGCAAGATTCACCGCATCACTGATCACCGTGCCATCCATACGATTTTCACCGCCAATCGTGCCCAACATCAGCGTGCCCGTGTGCAAACCAATCCCAATATCAATCAGTTCGGTATTGGCATGTTGACGGGCTTGATTAAATTCGCTCAGCGTGCGCAACATATCAATCGCGCCACGCACCGCATCATCCGCGCCGTGCGGGAATAATGCCATAATCGCATCGCCAATATATTTATCAATAAAGCCATGATGCGATAACACCACAGGTTCCATCTTGCTGAGATAGGAATTAATAAAACGGAAATTTTCTGTCGGGGTCATTTTTTCAGAAAGTGCGGTAAATGCCCGAATATCAGAAAACATAATCGTCATTTCTTTCTGAACATGATCCCCGAGTTGCACATCAACAATGCTACGTTTTTCTAAGAAACTCAAGAACTCACGCGGCACAAAACGACTGTAAGCTTTATTTTGAATTTCTAATTCTTGTTTACTTTCTTCAAGTGCAAGCTGGGCTTGTTTTAATTCAGTAATATCACTGATAATGCCTGTGTACATGCGTTGATCTTTAAGGCGTAATTCACTGACTGCCAGATAAATGGGGAAAATACTGCCATTTTTATGCTGTGCCACAATTTCGCGCCCCGAACCAATAATATGCGCTTCGCCTGTTTTCAAATAGTGACGCAAGTATTCATCATGCTTGCGATGGTGGGGCGAGGGCATCAATATTCCTAAATTCACGCCCAATAATTCTTCCATTTCATAGCCGAACATTTTGGCCAGCGCGGGATTCAGTAATTGAATAATCCCACATTCATTGATCATTACAATACCATCAACTGCGGTATTCACAATCGCACGGAAACGCTGCTCACTTTCATACATTGCTTGCTCGGCTTGTAAACGTGCAGTGATGTCGGTCGCGAGCATAATTACCCCAATGACATTGCCATCTTCATCAATGTAGGGCACTTTATCTAATTGAATCGTTAGGCATTCACCACGGGTATTGCACACTTCCGCAAGTACACCTAATTTAGGCTGTTTAGTACGGATCACTTGCAAATCATCTTTAAACCAAGTTTCGGTATATTGCGGAAATAATTCAGAAAGATGATAGCCTTGTGGCGACTCTGGATGCACGCCACTTAATTCTGAAGCAGCTTTATTCATCCATAAAATACGATTTTCAGTGTCTTTGTGCCAAATAAACGCAGGTACAGAATCAAAAATGGTTTGTTGAATCACTTGTTTTTTACGAATTTGAATTTCGATTTCACGGCGCACCGCGATTTCTTGCGACAAGTGAGTGTTGAGATTTTTCATCTCATCCAATGTGATTGCAAGATTAACGTTGGTTTTATAAAGTTCGGCGGTGCGTGAGTCGATGAGTTCTTCTAATTCCGATTGGGCGCGGTGCACCCGTTCAATCATTCCATTGAATAAGCGCGCCAATTTGCCGACTTCGTCATAACTGGTGACTTCGGCACGAGCATAAATATCACCGTCTTCAATGCGTTGAATGGTATTACTCAACATTTCAATCGGATAAGAAAGCCGACGTGCTAATAAAAACGTGCCGCCCAGTCCAAATAAAATACTAAAAATGCCGCCCACAATCAGCGAATATTGAATATTTTGCTGAATCCGCGCAAACACTTCGACTTGATCGACTTTAACCACTAAACCCCAATCAATCGCGGCAGTAATCGGCAAGGGGCGGTAAATCGCCAACACCTCCTTGTCACGATAATCTTTTGCAGTAACAGTGCCCGCTTGGGCAGCACTCACGAGAGGATGCAGGGCTTGGTTTAAATCATCGGAAAGGCTAGCGCTGGCTTTGCTTTCTGCGGGACGATATTTCAAAGAACTCAATAACTGCATACTGCGGGTCATCAACACCGCTTCACTGCTTTTGCCTGTGGTATTTTGAATGCTGAGCAAGTGGTCTAATTCAGGGTCGCTGATGTTCAAAATCAACACTGCGACTTTGCCCGATTCACCTTGCGGCGCGGGAATATGGCGCGCGATAAATAGACCTAAATGCTCGTGCTGTAATTTGGTGTCGATTAACCCATTATTGCTGGGCAAGACAATGGCACGAAAAAAAGGCTGATCGGCGATATTTTGCCCAACCTCATTCACATCACTGGAGGCAATAATGTCACCTGTATTAGGGTCAATTAATTGCAGCGAGGTGTAGGCTTGATAAGTATTTTTAATCAGTTGTAAATGCTGAGTAACCGCTTCATGAATCGCGATATGGGTCAGTGCAGGAACGAGCTTATCGTTATGGGCGCGGATTTCGGGGAGTTGTTGAAACAGGGTGTAAACATTCTGCTGAAACAGCAAACTGTCTGAAAGCACTTGGGCATCAAACACCCGTTGTTGTAGCCATGAAGCTAAACTGGCTTGTTTGGTGTCAGCAATTTCCCCAAGCTGCTCGAAAACTTCGGCACGGCGTTGGGCATATTCGCCCTTGAACGCACTCCAAGGCAAACCATATAAACGAATTGCCCCTGCGAGTATCAGAATAATAGCAAACAGGATTCCAAAATAAACCATCATTTTAGATTGTAGGCTAAAGCTGATTTTACGGAGTTTACCGAGACGTTTTGGGATATTTAACACCATCTAACCCAGTTATTGCGTGCCTATATTGCTTATCACAATGAAAAATCATCATACAACACGGGACATCATCTAAAAATGCAATCTTAGAATGCTTAAATCATCCTAACCCGTTATACAGGACAGCGATAATCGTGCCAAACCCCGTTCAAGCTTTTCAAACGGGGCTTTAGCAGTCTTCAATGAATGCGCAGTTTATTCCGCGACTTCTGCATCAATATCTGTCTCGAGATCGCCTTCAGGGACATCCACTTCTAAAATACTTTCGATGCCCACTAAATATTCGCCGTCTTCCATATTAATCAGGGTCACGCCTTGGGTATTGCGTCCTACCACAGAAACCCCAGCGGCGGGTGTGCGCACTAAACGCCCGCGATCACTGATTAACATAATATCGTCTTCGTCTACAACTTGAACCGCGCCAACCACCAAGCCATTGCGCTCGGAGGTTTTAATTGCAATCACGCCCTGTGTGCCGCGTCCTTTGGTGGGGTAATCGCTGAGCGGTGAACGCTTGCCAAAGCCGTTGGCGGTGGCGGTCAGAATCGTGGTTTCTTCTTTAGCATTGGCAATGATTAAAGACATCACCCGATCTTTATCTGCTGTCAAACGAATGCCACGCACCCCACAGGCATTACGCCCCATCGAGCGCACTGCACTTTCATTGAAACGCACCGCTTTGCCCTGTTGACTAAATAACAGCACTTCGCGTTGTCCGTCAGTAATCGCAACACCGATTAATTGATCGTTTTCTTCTAAACCAATCGCGATAATCCCTGAACTGCGTGGGCGGGAGAAATCAATGAGCGGGGTTTTTTTAACCGTGCCTTGTGAAGTCGCCATAAACACATATTGCTCGGCGGTGAATTCGCGCACGGGTAAAATTGCGGTGATGCGCTCGCCTTCTTGTAAAGGCAATAAATTCACCATCGGCTTGCCGCGTGCAATGCGGCTGGCTTGGGGTAAATCGTACACTTTTAACCAGTACACTTGCCCGCGACTACTGAAGCATAAAATGGTGTCGTGGGTGTTGGCGATGAACAATTTATCAATGAAATCTTCATCTTTCATTGCGGTTGCACTCTTGCCCTTGCCACCACGACGCTGCGCCGCATAACTGCTGAGTGCTTGCGATTTAACATAACCCGCGTGTGATAAAGTCACCACCATGTCTTCTTGGGTAATTAAATCTTCCAAGTTGAGATGTTTCTGGTCATACACGATTTGCGTGCGGCGTTCATCGCCATATTCTTCACGCACGGCCAGCAATTCGTTACGAATCACTTGCATTAAACATTCACCGCTGCCCAAAATCCGCATTAACTCCGCAATTTGGTTCAGCAATTCACGGTATTCGGTGAAAATTTTATCTTGTTCTAAACCCGTTAAACGTTGCAAGCGTAAATCTAAAATCGCCTGCACTTGGGTTTCAGATAAACGATAGCCTGAAGTTTGCAAACCAAACTGCGGGCTTAATTCCATCGGGCGCGCATTTTCCGCATTTTCCAAAAGTTCGGAAACATTGCCAATCGTCCACGTTTGCTTCGCTAAGCCTTCACGCGCTTCCGCGCTGGTTTTTGCCGCACGGATTAATTCAATCATCGGCTCGATATTATTCAGCGCGACCGCTAAACCTTCCAAAATATGGGCGCGGTCGCGGGCTTTGCGTAATTCAAATAAAGTGCGGCGCGTGACCACTTCGCGGCGATGGCGTAAAAATGCTTCTAAAATCGGTTTTAACGCTAAGACACGCGGCTGTCCGTCAATTAAGGCAACCATGTTGATCCCAAACACGGTTTGCATTTGAGTATGCTGGAATAAATTATTCAGCACCACTTCTGCCATTTCACCGCGCCGCAATTCCACCACGATACGCACGCCGTCTTTATCCGATTCGTCGCGTAATTCGGTGATGCCTTCGAGTTTTTTCTCTTTAACCAATTCTGCGATTTTTTCAATCAAACGCGCTTTATTGACTTGATACGGCAATTCAGTCACGACAATTTTTTGCTTGCCGTTGTCTTCGTCTTCAAAATGGGTGCGAGAACGAATATATACCCGTCCGCGTCCCGTATGATACGCATCGATAATGCCTTCCACGCCGTTGATAATTGCGGCGGTGGGAAAATCGGGGGCTTTGATGTGCTGCATTAAACCTGCAACATCTAAGCTCGGATCGTCAATCAAAGCGATACAAGCATTGACCACTTCTTTCAGATTGTGCGGGGGAATATTGGTTGCCATCCCGACTGCAATCCCGCTTGAACCGTTAATTAACAGATTCGGTAAGCGTGTGGGAAACACCGTGGGTTCTTGCTCAGATTCGTCGTAGTTGGGGACGAAATTCACGGTATCTTTATCAATATCCGCGATTAATTCGTGGGCAATTTTTGCCATCCGCACTTCGGTGTAACGCATTGCCGCAGGCGCGTCAGCATCGATTGAACCGAAGTTCCCTTGACCGTCAACAAGGGTATAGCGCAGAGAAAAGGGCTGAGCCATACGCACAATGGTGTCATACACCGCAGTGTCACCATGCGGGTGATATTTACCGAGCACATCACCGACCACGCGCGCCGATTTCTTATAAGGCTTATTCCACACGTTGCCCATTTCGTACATAGCAAACAGCGCACGCCGATGCACAGGTTTTAACCCATCACGCACATCGGGCAAGGCTCTCCCAACGATCACGCTCATGGCGTAATCGAGATAGGATTGTTTCATTTCCTCTTCGAGGCTGACGGGGAGGACTTCTTTTGCGAACTGACCCATGTTTTTCCCTGCAACTGATCATATTATTTGATGCCGAATTTAGCCCCTAAGTATAGCACAAAGCGGACAGGCTGACGGGGCTAATCTCGTAGCACAGACTCTGGGAATTCAAGGGCGCACAGGCATGAGTAGACTAGAATTTTTACAACTATTTTTGTCATCGATTTGACCTTTACGTCAAGTATAATTTTTAGTATGA
This sequence comes from Thiotrichaceae bacterium, assembly GCA_028688145.1. Lineage (GTDB taxonomy): Bacteria > Pseudomonadota > Gammaproteobacteria > Beggiatoales > Beggiatoaceae > JAQTYU01. The sequence goes on from JAQTYU010000003.1 coordinate 241,172, forward strand.
TGCAATGCAGCATAATATTGTAGTAACTCCCTATCTACTTGCTAAACCAAGGAATTTTACTATGGCGCAGTCTGAAAATACGCTCGCTTTGCAAAGCACTGATCACCACGAAATGTTTAATACGCTCCTCCATATTTTTCAACATTCTCAAGAGTTATGGTTACGTCAACTCAAAAAACGTCCTGAAATTCTCGACGGTAAATTGCCTGAAATTAATTTCGACCCCTTAAATATTCATGAAGCATTACAACAACTAACGACTCAATTTGTCCGCGATCCTAAAAAAGTGCTGAATGCGCAAATTGGTTGGTGGACGGATTACTGGAAATTGTGTGGCAACGTTGCCTTACAAATGCAAGGCAAAGAGGTTAAACCCTTAATTCAAGCTGATAAAAGCGACCGCCGCTTTAAGCATGAAGCATGGGAAGATCAGCCGATGTTTTATTTCATCCAACAATTATATTTGATGAATGCCCGTTGGTTGCAAAAGACGCTGCGCCAAGCAGACTTAGAATCTGTCGATGCTCGTAATGCGAAAAAGGTTGATTTCTACACCCGCCAATTAATTGACGCGCTTTCCCCCACCAATTTCTGGATGACCAATCCTGAAGTGCTGTATGTCACCGTGGAAAGCGGTGGTAAGAATTTACTGAAGGGTTTACGCAATTTTCTCGATGATTTGAATCGTGGCAAGGGTCAGCTCAATATCAAAATGACTGACTTGGATGCTTTCAAACCTGGTGACAATATTGCGGTCACAAAAGGTAAAGTGGTTTACCAAAATGATTTAATGCAGTTGATTCAATACACGCCGTCCACGAGCGAAGTTTACAAAAAGCCTTTGTTAATCGTGCCACCTTGGATTAACAAGTTCTACATTTTAGATTTGCGTGAAAAGAATTCTTACATCAAGTGGGCTGTCGACCAAGGACACACGGTGTTTGTGATTTCTTGGGTCAATCCTGATTCCAATTTAGCAAGTAAGGGTTTTGAAGATTACATGTTGGAAGGGCCTTTGGCTGCGTTGGATGCTATCGAACAAGCCACGGGTGAGAAAGAAATCAATGCGGTGGGTTATTGTTTAGGCGGCACGCTGTTGGCAAGCACTTTAGCCTACATGGCAGCGAAGAAAGATGAACGCATTAAGAGCGCGACCTTCTTCACCACCTTGTTAGATTTCAGCAATTCAGGCGAGTTGGATGTGTTCATCGACGAAGCACAAATTAAGTCGATTGAAAACAAGATGAGCGAGAAGGGTTATTTAGAAGGCAGCAGCATGGCAACCACCTTCACCATGTTACGCGCCAATGATTTGGTCTGGTCTTTCCATGTCAATAATTATTTAATGGGTAAAGAAGCCAGTGCGTTTGATTTATTGTACTGGAATTCAGACTCAACCCGTATGCCTGCCAAAATGCACAGTTTCTACCTGCGCAACATGTATCAAAACAACCGTTTGAAAGACCCCAACGGAATTACTTTGAACGGCGTGGGCATTGATTTACGCAATGTCAAAATACCGGTGTATTTCATTTCTGCGATTGAAGATCATATCGCACCTTGGAAAGGCACGTATTTAGGCTCACAATTATTCTCTGGCGACGTGAAGTTTGTGTTAGGCGGTTCAGGGCACATTGCAGGGATTATCAATCCTCCCGCTGCAAACAAATATTTCTATTACACCAACCCCACGGTGAAAGGTGTCGCGGACTCTGAAGTTTGGTTAAAAGGCGCAACCCAACAAGCGGGTTCTTGGTGGACGGATTGGTCTGGCTGGGTGGGTAAATTTGCAGGTGAAAAAATTGCCGCCCGCGCGCCCGGTGCTGGCAAATTACCTGCTTTAGAAGATGCACCCGGTAGTTATGTAAAAAAGCGGGTTGTGCTTGATTAATTCGTAATTGCTTTGAAGAAAGACCTGTCCGATGTTGAAATTGGGCAGGTCTTTTTTATTGTGGAAGATGGAAAAGCCCTGGACTCCCTAAAGCGTGTAGCCCGTATGCAGCGTAGCGGAATGCGGGGGATTTTTTCTTGTTCCCAAGTAGCACTTCACTGCCATTAAGTTAAGGAAAAAGAGCTATAGTGATATCTAAAACAAACAGGAGAATCTCCGATGTTAAAAAAACTCAACGTTAATCCAAAGTAACGAACTCATTCACATGGATAGTTTCAAAGCGCAACACCGTACCCATACTACAGACTTCACAAGGGACAGAAAGCTAAGTTTCCCCTTGTTAATGACACTGTTATTATAAAAGGGCGTGAAGTCCATACAGTTGTTGTTAAATGAGATGAGTCTCCATTGGGGAGTCTCTCCCGTCAGTCATAGTGCTTTTAGTCAGCGCAGAATGCAGCTCAAACATGCAGCCTTTATCGAACTCAACCAGAAAGCTGTGGTCAATGTCATGTATGGAGATGAAGATTATCAGACCTACAAGGGGATGAGAGTTTTAGGGATTGATGGCAGTAAGATAATGCTACCTTCCACACCCAGCGTCATTGGAGAATTTGGAGAAATATCTTACAGTAATAAGGCAAAAGTCGAGGGTGCAGACAGTCAATTACATACGCTACAACCCCATACGTCAAAACTCCATTCAATAAAACAGGCAGGCTTACCCACAGTCCTTGCTGTCCGTTTTGTGCGTGTGCGTCTAAAGGGACAATTTGAGGTGTTAGTCACCAGTTTATGTGATGAAACTTTATACCCAACCGCAGATTTTAAAGAGCTTTACCGTTTGCGTTGGAAAGTTGAGACTTTCTTCAGTGTTTCTTATCAGGCAAAGAAACCCGCTATCCTCAACATGTGAATCGTTCCGTCTCTGCGATAAAAAATAAGGTATTAGATATACTATTTGATGAGAAACAGAATACTGATGAGGCTTTGGCAGAGTTAGAGCGTTTATTTCTGACAAATCCCAGTTGTAGTCGAAGTCATCGTTCAGTTCCTAGAATATATTCATCTACTAGACATTTACTCCAATATGCTAAGTGTTCTAAGAAATCTTGCTTTTAACGCTTAACTTAATGGCTGTGAAGTAGCACTTGGGAACGAGAAACACTGTCAACGTGGTGGAATACGCTACGCTATTCCACCCTACGCTAAATTGTCGACAACCTCCCCCATTTCCCATTGACACCCTCCCCAAAAACTCCTATATTGTCGACAATTAACTAATAGAGACACACACTATGGTATCGCTGAGACTCATCACTGATCAGCCTGTCACCATTGCCGATAAAACCTTTATTCAACTACGACAAGATATTGTTGAAGGTGTTATCCGTCCGAGCAGCAAACTCAGCGAGACGGAGTTGTCGACAAAATACGCGGTGAGCCGTGCGGTGATTCGAGAAGCGATTAACCGTTTAGAATCTTGCCATTTAGTGGAACGTAAAGCCAATGTCGGCGCACGGGTCGTCGCCTTAACACAAGATGGTTTAGAAGAACTGTACCAAGTGCGCGAAGCCTTGGAAGGCATGGCGGCACGATTGGCAGCGATTCACATGACTGATGCAGAAATCAACGACTTAAAAAGCCTATTAAGCACCCATTTTGAAACCGTGCAAAGTGGCGAAACTTACTACCAAGAAGCGGGCGATTTAGATTTTCACTATCGGATCATCTTAGGCAGTAAAAATACACAATTAATCTCGATGCTGGTGGACAGCTTATATCACTTAATCCGCATGTATCGAGTGCAATTAGGGATGGCAGGGCCTAGAGTCACCACCGCTTTTGATGAACATCGCCATATTGTGCAAGCCATTTCTAATCGTGACGCGGAATTAGCCGAAATGTTAATGCGTCGTCATATCTTATATACCAAGCAGAATTCACAAAAGACTTTGCTGAGTCACATTAATAGCCAAACGAGGATGTAGCATGAATACAAATTACCGCAAGCCTTTAGCCGGTACTCATTTAGACTTCTTTGATACCCGCGCCGCAGTAGAAGAAATCCAAGCGGGGGCGTATGAAAAACTGCCTTACACCTCTCGCGTGTTAGCAGAACAATTAGTGCGCCGTTGCGACCCCGCGATGTTAACCGATTCTTTGAAACAGTTAATTGAGCGCAAACGCGATTTAGATTTCCCTTGGTATCCTGCGCGTGTGGTGTGCCATGACATCTTAGGTCAAACCGCATTAGTGGACTTAGCAGGCTTACGCGATGCCATCGCTGACCAAGGCGGCGACCCCGCACAAGTAAACCCTGTTGTTCCAACGCAATTAATCGTTGACCACTCTTTAGCCGTTGAATTCGGCGGCTTTGACCCTGACGCTTTCCGTAAAAACCGTGAAGTAGAAGACCGCCGTAATGAAGACCGTTTCCACTTCATCGAATGGACTAAAACCGCGTTCAAAAACGTAGACGTGATTCCTGCGGGCAACGGCATCATGCACCAAATTAATTTGGAAAAAATGTCGCCCGTGATCCAAGCGCGTGATGGGGTTGCCTTCCCTGATACTTGCGTCGGTACTGACAGCCACACGCCACACATTGATGCCTTAGGCGTAATTGCGATTGGTGTCGGCGGTTTAGAAGCTGAAACCGTCATGTTAGGACGCGCTTCAATGATGCGTCTGCCCGACATCATCGGCGTGAAATTAACGGGCAAACATAAAGCCGGTATCACAGCGACTGACGTGGTATTAGCCTTAACTGAATTCTTGCGTAAAGAGCGCGTCGTATCCGCTTATTTAGAATTCTTCGGCGATGGCGTAGTGGATTTAACCATTGGCGACCGTGCAACCATTTCTAACATGACTCCAGAATTTGGTGCATCTGCGGGCATGTTCTACATTGATCAGCAAACTATCGACTACTTAAAATTAACGGGTCGTGACGCTAAGCAAGTGGCTTTAGTGGAAAACTACGCTAAAACCACAGGCTTATGGGCAGACAGCTTGGTCAATGCTGAATATGAACGCGTATTAGAATTTGATTTATCGACTGTTGTGCGCAATATGGCGGGACCTTCTAACCCACACCGTCGTTTACCGACTTCTGCCTTAGCCGAGCGCGGCATTGCAGTGGGTTTAGACAAAGCACTAGCGGAAGAAAAAGAAGGCAAAATGCCCGATGGTGCGGTGATTATCGCAGCAATCACCTCTTGCACTAACACCTCTAACCCACGCAACGTAGTTGCCGCTGCCTTATTAGCGAAAAAAGCCAACGAGTTGGGCTTAGTGCGCAAGCCTTGGGTGAAATCCTCTTTTGCGCCCGGTTCTAAAGTAGCAGAACTGTATTTAACTGAGTCTGGTTTATTGCCTGAATTAGAAAAATTAGGTTTCGGCATCGTCGCTTTTGCTTGCACCACCTGTAACGGTATGAGCGGCGCGTTAGACCCTAAAATTCAGCAAGAAATTATCGACCGTGATTTATACGCGACTGCGGTATTGTCTGGTAACCGTAACTTTGATGGTCGTATTCACCCTTATGCGAAACAAGCATTTTTAGCTTCTCCGCCCTTAGTCATCGCTTACGCCATCGCAGGTACAGTGCGTTTTGACATCGAGAAAGATGTATTAGGCACTGACAAAAACGGCAAAGCGATTACCTTAAATGACATTTGGCCTTCTGATGAAGAAATCGACGCAATTGTTAAACAATTCGTGAGACCAGAACAATTTAACCAAGTTTACATTCCGATGTTTGACTTAGGTGCGATAGAAGAAGCGAAAAGCCCCTTATACGACTGGCGACCCATGAGCACTTACATCCGCCGTCCTCCTTACTGGGAAGGCGCGTTAGCGGGTGCGCGTGCCTTAAAAGGGATGCGTCCATTAGCGGTATTAGGCGACAACATCACCACTGACCACTTGTCACCCTCTAACGCGATTCTGGCGAGCAGTGCCTCGGGCGAATACTTAGCCAAAATGGGCTTACCCGAAGAAGACTTTAACTCTTATGCAACCCATCGCGGCGACCATTTAACCGCACAACGTGCCACATTCGCCAACCCTCAACTGTTAAACGAAATGTGCCGCGACGAAAACGGCAACGTAAAAAAAGGTTCTTTAGCGCGTATCGAGCCAGAAGGTCAAGTGACGCGTATGTGGGAAGCGATTGAAACTTACATGGAACGCAAACAGCCCTTAATCATCGTGGCAGGCGCGGATTATGGTCAAGGTTCTTCTCGTGACTGGGCAGCAAAAGGCGTGCGTTTAGCGGGTGTTGAAGCCATTGTTGCAGAAGGCTTCGAGCGTATTCACCGCACTAATTTGGTGGGCATGGGTGTGTTACCACTGGAATTCAAAGCGGGTGAAACCCGTCACACTTACAACATCGACGGCACAGAAACTTATGATGTCATCGGCGAATTAACCCCCCGCGCTGAGTTAACCGTTGTGATTCATCGTCAAAACGGTGAAACCGTTAAAGTCCCTGTGACCTGTCGTTTAGACACAGCGGAAGAAGTCTCTGTGTATGAAGCGGGTGGGGTGTTACAACGCTTTGCGAAGGACTTTTTAGAAGCGAAAGTGGCTTAATAAGTCTTGTAGGGTGGAATAGGCGCAAGCCGTATTCCACCATGCCCAAGCCAATATGTCGATTTTGGTGGAATACGGCTTGCGCCTATTCCACCCTACATATTCAACATATTAAATCATGTTCAACATTTTGGATTGAAGCATGTCCAATTATCGTCGTGCTTACGTTAATGGCGGCACATATTTCTTCACCTTAACGACATGGCAACGCAGACCTATCTTAATTGAATATATTGATGCGTTACGTGCAGCCTTTCGTAAGGAAAAGAAAAAGCGACCTTTTGACATTAATGCAATTGTCATTTTACCTGACCATTTACATTGCATTATGAGCTTGCCTGTAGGCGATATAAATTACTCAACCCGTTGGAAATGTATTAAACAACATTTTTCTAAACAGATTGAGACTCTCGTGAATCATCGGCAAGAAAAACAAGTGTGGCAAAGACGATTTTGGGAACATGTCATTCGTGATGAGCATGATTTAAATAATCATCTGGCGTATATTTTTTACAATCCTGTTAAACATGGTTATGTAGAAAAGCCATTAGATTGGCAATATAGCTCATTTACACACAGTGCAACGACAGATTATCCAAATACATCAATAATCCCTGATGTTATTCAAGAAATGACCCAACAAATGAAGATGGAATAAATTCACATCTCACGTAGGGTGGAATAGCGCAGCGTATTCCACCTTTGTCAGCCTGATGATTAATTTTAACGGATTTGGTGGAATACGCTGCGCTATTCCACCCTACATAAGGAAACCATCAACATGTCCAACGTCCCTCAAATCAAAATCCCAGCCACTTACATGCGCGGCGGCACCAGCAAAGGCGTATTTTTCAACTTAACCGATTTACCAGCAACCGCTCAAGTGGCAGGCGAAGCACGCGATAAATTATTACTGCGCGTTATCGGTAGCCCAGACCCTTATGGCAAACAAACCGACGGCATGGGTGGCGCGACTTCTAGCACCAGCAAAACCGTTATTCTGTCTAAAAGCACACAAGCTGATCACGATGTTGATTACTTATTCGGTCAAGTTTCGATTGATAAACCGTTTGTCGATTGGAGCGGCAACTGTGGCAACTTAACGGCGGCAGTTGGTTCTTTCGCTATTTTCAGCGGTTTAATTGACCCTGCGCGTGTCCCTGAAAACGGCACGGCGGTAGTGCGTATTTGGCAAGCGAATATTAAAAAGACCATTATTGCGCATGTGCCAATCACGAACGGCGAAGTACAAGAAACGGGTGATTTTGAATTAGACGGCGTAACTTTCCCCGCCGCAGAAGTGCAAGTTGAATTTATGGACCCCGCCGATGGCGAAGGCTCAATGTTCCCAACAGGTAATTTAGTCGATGATTTAGAAGTGCCAAACATCGGTACTTTCAAAGCCACGATGATTAATTCTGGTATTCCAACCGTGTTTTTAAACGCGGAAGACCTTGGCTACACGGGCACAGAATTGCAAGAAGCCATCAATGGTGACCCTGCTGCCTTAGCGCGTTTTGAAACCATCCGCGCATATGCTGCCTTACGCATGGGTTTAATCAGTAAGCTTGAGGAAGCTGCCAGCCGTCAGCACACGCCTAAAATCGCTTTTGTTGCTAAACCACAGGCTTATACCGCTTCTAGCGGTAAACAAGTTACTTTAGACGATATTGATGTGAATGTCCGCGCTTTATCAATGGGTAAATTACACCATGCTATGATGGGGACTGCTGCGGTGGCTATCGGTACAGCGGCAGCGATTCCTGGCACATTGGTCAATTTAGCGGCGGGTGGTGGTGAACGTAACGCCGTCCGTTTTGGTCATCCCTCTGGTACGTTACGAGTTGGCGCAGAAGCTAAATTAGTAGATGGCGAATGGATTGTGACTAAAGCCGTGATGGGTCGTAGCGCGCGGGTGTTAATGGAAGGTTATGTACGTATTCCTGGGGATGCGTTTTAAAGTTCGTATTTGAGCCTATAAGGCGATGTGGCGAGAAAGGGCTTAAATAGACCTATAACCGTTTCTATCAATGAACGTTTTTGCAACAGAGCCTTATCAAACTTATTGAGAGGCTCTTTTTTTATGTTTTTTTCTCGTTCCCAAGTGTGACTTCACAGCCATTGATTTGCTCCCAACGCGGCATGAGTCCCCATTGTCCGATTTCATCAATGCGATTTTTGGCTTTTTGTAAATAATCCTTTGCCGTTTTGGACTTCAAATCTTGTTTTGTAGCGTGGCAAATTTGCGCGGCGAATAAGTCCAATTCAGCATCGCGCAGGTGATAGCCCGTTTCTTCAATGAGTTGTTTGGCTTCTCGGTAGTGGCTTAAAGCGGTGTCAAAGTCAGCGGTGGCAAGGCTGTAACGTCCGTGAATAAGCAAGTAATCCACTGCATACAGTTTCATGCCACAGCGTTCGATGATTTCCCACGCGCTGTTTAAATCGGCTAGGGCTGGGTCGGGTTGGTTTTGGGTGAGGTAGAAGTCGGCGCGGTAGAGGTAGAATGGTGGTGTTCGATATGCTGAGTTTGCTTTTTGTATGTCCTGTATTGCTTGCTGAAAACACACGTTTGCTTGGGAAACTTCTTGTAAAGCAATATGAACGAGCGCAAAAATGAGATAGTCTAATGACTTGATAAGCATCCAATTATTTTCTAGCGATATTTGTAAGTTATGTTCTGTTCTTTCTGCCACGTTTTGCAAAGTAATTTCATCATTAGCGGACTCCAGTAGCAAAGTGCAATACCAAAAGCTAGATAAAGAGGGTAAGTATCGATAACCGAGTTCCCATCCTAATGTTTCCGCTTGCTGATAGCGGTTATGAGCATTTTTAAAATCACCACTACAGTGTAGAACATATGCTAAATAAATTTCGCTTGTCATTTCTTGGCGAAGAACTCCACTTCGTTGAGCATATTTTATTGCTTGTTGTGCAGCAGTTTGTGCTGGTACAAGTTGTCCTAAAAGAAGATGTAAAGTTACTAAAGTTTGAATACAAGTAGCAGCATATTCCCAGTCTTTTGATTTTTCATAAAATTTCACACCGATTATTCTTGGTTCAATTGCCTCTTGTAAGCGTCCTAAAGACATTAAGCAAAAAGAAATTTCTAGTAATAACCATGCGCGATTTTTTTCAAACAAATTACTTTGTGTAGATTCTGTCCAACCAAAAGGAAAAAACGCCGATAAAATTGTAAGGTCTTGCGAATACGCATTGAGTTTATGCCGACTATAATATTCAACCAAACCTTTATTATCCATTCGCTGAATACGCTTTTTATAAACTTCATTCAACGATTGCTCATACTCTCCCGCTAAACACCCATGCAACACAGCCCTATAAAGAGGCAACATTTCTTCCAATGTATCAGGCAAATATTTTCCAAATTCCTTTTCAGGCAGTTTTTGATAATAATCAAATAAAACAAAATGCGCCTGTTTAAATTCTTCAAGATGATTCTCTTTAAACTTCTCCCCAAAATAAGCGCGAATAATCGGATGTGTATCCCATTCCAAACGCTCAAATGTGCCTTTTTTACCCAACAACAAACCGCTTTTTTCCAATCGCTGCTCAACCGCTTGCCACTGTTTTGCCGTTAAAGCGCGTAACGGTTCAGCGTGGTTAGCATTAGCAATCAAAACCGCTTTTTCTGCCGCGTTCATCGGACGGTCAAACAAACTCAACAACTGCAAAAAACAGCGTGAGGCGGCATCTTGCAAACTATCGTAATAATCCAACACCCGCAACGCATGACGACTGTCTTTTTCGGCATCACTATCGCCGTGCGCCGAAGTCAACGGCGGCAACTCGTTGGCATAACGGCAATCGCCTTGATGATGTTCGCTTAACAAATGCCCCATTAACACCAAACTCAAGGCATGACCGTTTAAATCTTGGCTAATCGCCTGTCGTTCTTCCGCCTTGCCCGTTACGCCTAACGCTTGTAACAAATCCGCGCCGTCCTGATGCGGCAAAGTTTTCAAATCCAATGACAAATAATGCTCTGCTTGCCATTTTTTCAATTCCAGCAACGGTTGGCGCGATGACAACAACACAAAGCTTTTCCCCGCCGTTTGCCGAAAACAGGCAATAAACTCTTTTAACGCGCTGTCTTGCAATTCGCCATTCATAGATTGCAGATTTTCAGCATATTGCAACGGCTCTAGCCCATCGAGAATCAGCAAACAAGGTTGTTTTCTTAATTCGTCTGCTAACACTCGTGCTTTTTGAATTTCATCTTTAGGTATTTCTGTAATACCTAAAAACGGCAACACCGCACTGAAAAACGGTTGCGAATTGGTAAAGGTATTGTGCGAACCTTGCGAATAAAACGACCAGCCAAACACGCGGGTTTTGCCGTAATAATTTTCTTGGGCAATCTGCTGTAGCCATTCATCGGTTAAAGCGGATTTGCCAATGCCACCCGCTGCGACAATAATTGCTAGGCGTTTGTTGGGATTTTTAATTGCGTCAGTAAGTTGAGTTAATTCAATTTTGCGACCAATTAAAGCAGTGGTGGGTTTGGGGAGATGATATAAATCAACTTCTGGAGGTTCGGAAGGCGCATCAGAATTTTCGGAATTATCCTTTTTCTTACTGCTTTTCTGAGAGAACTCTCTTATAAATTCACACAATAAGCGATGCTGAATGGCATTCTGGTCAGCAGGTTTAGCAATTGTTGAATGATTAGTTTTTTCAACTTTTCGTTGTTCACCAAAATATCTTGCACCAGAGAAGGGTTCAACAACCTGTGTCTTGAAAAACGTTTTAATAGGTTCGTCTTCAATCAACTCTTTACCAATTATCGATAAACATCGTTTTTCTTTTAGATTTATAAACTCTTTATCCAAGCCATTCAGCCAAGTATTGTTTTGACTAAAGCATAAGGCTTCGGCTTGTACGTTGCTTACATTTAAGATTTTGGCAAAACCTGTGATTAAATTGGCATACTTAGCACCAAGTGAAGGCGAAGCAACTAAAAATAAACCGATTTGTATCTCAAGATTAATTAAATCCGTTTGTCGCTCTACAATAAATTTTCTAACAACAATACCGCCCATGCTATGACAAACAAAAACAAGCTGTTTTCCTTGTTGTAATAAACCGTCCAACCTTAAATCATCTTTCAACGCATCAACTACATCATTTAGGCTATAAGTCCCGCTAAAAATGCCCGTATTATAGCTAAATGTATAAATTCCTACTTCCTGCAACGCTGGGTTTTGTTTTAACAATTCAAACCAATATGTTCCATTTTCATGCTTCCAGCAAGTTTCGGCACTCGATAAAATACCATGCACGAAAATAACCGTAGTGTCTTTTTCAGATTTTCTTATCCAATTGCCAGTCATATTTATTCTTCTTAAAAGTGGTTTAGCAGCGTAGGTTGGGTTGCCAACGGCAACCTAACCTACCATATAAAAAGCTCTTGATTATCCGTCATCAATAGCCAAATCCCATGTGCTGAAATACGCCTCACTTCAACAACATTCAAGATGGTTTTTCCAACGACTGACGAGTTCATCATAATGTTCCTCAATAAGACGCTCTAAGTCTTTCAATTGTTTTCTAGAAAAATGATAATTTATCGCTAATTCTATCTCAGGTTCAAGCCAGAACTTTGCTTCTCCCTCTTGTAATTTAATACCATCTATTCGTAATCTTCAGTGGTCAAGTGATTAACGACATAGCCGTCATATATACTACAGGGAAATTTTAATCTGTCTAACTCAGCTATTATGATGAAGTATGGAACTTATTTTGATACCACTGCGGTTGCCTGTGACATTATATTAAACGAATGAAGCCCAACACACTATCAGAGAGAATCCAAATCATGTACAACATTTCCCAATCAGAACTTAGTCCACAATTACAGCAATTAATACAACAAACCCTGACGACACATGAACCCCTAAAACTATCAATAGGTCATGGGCAATCCGCAATTTTGCTTGCAGAGCAGGATTATCAGCAATTACTGGGTGTTTTGAACCAAATCAGAGCCATTGTCACCCAAACACAAGCACCTGAAATATGCAAACAACGTGTGTTTGGCAGTTCCAAAGGCTTAATCAAAATGACGGATGATTTTGATGCGCCATTGGATGAGTTTAAGGACTACATGTAATGCGTTTGTTATTGGATACGCACGCATTCCTATGGTTTATCAATGGTGACAACAATCTAAGTCAACATAGCAAACTACTGATACAAGATGCCAATAATGAAGTTCTGATTAGTATTGCCACACTTTGGGAAATTTCAATAAAAAACAGTTTAAACAAACTTGAATTAGCACAGCCATTTGAGGTTCTGATCCCCAGAGAATTGGCTGACAATGAATTTACATTGTTACCCATTACAGTAGAGCATCTTATTCAACTTGGAAAACTGCCCTTTCATCACCGCGATCCATTTGACCGCCTCTTGATTGCTCAAAGTTTATGCGAACAACTACCGATAGTGAGCAAAGACAGTCAATTTGATAATTATGCCTTAGAAGTAATTTGGTAATTAGCGTTAATAAAAAAGCCCACAATCAGTTGATTGATTGTGAGCTTTAAAAAGCAGCGTAGGTTGGGTTGCCGTTGGCAACCCTCAACCTGCCATATAAAAAGCTCTTGATTATCCGTCAACAGCCAAATTCCATGCGCTGAAATGTGACTCACTTCAACATCCAAAGTGCTTTTTCCAACTGCTGACAAGTTCATCATGATGTTCCTCAATAAGAGGCTTTAAAGGGATTAACTATTTTCAAACAGCTTTCAATAAGCTGTCCATCCTGCATATCCTCAGAATACAAAATATCACAATGCGATTCTAAAGCACTTGCCAACACCAAACTATCAAAATAGCTGTAGCCATACTTTTCACCAATTAACCAAGCCTGTTGAATCGTAGCAATACTCACATTCACCACAGTCGATATTTTTAAAACAAATTCAAAAGTTTCTCGAATTTCAGGATAAGTCCAATTGAATTTACGTCTAAACACATTAGAACATTCATTAATAATCTGAGTCGATAATATAGGACGTTGACTCAACAAATCCACAGCCATTTGCTTTTTATGAGACAAATCCCCTTCTCGAGCAAACGCATAAATTAAAATATTGCTATCGATAAAAAACCGCTTATCTGGCATTAGCCTCTTCTCTATCAAATTTATAATCCTGCAAGTCTACTTGCTTAGCAGCAAAAAAAGCCTGTATTTCCTCCGTAGAAGGCGACTTTTTAGCCACATTTTTCAGCGAATCGACTAATAAAATCACCTTCAAAGATTGGTTATACCACTCGCTATATTCATCAGGAATTTTTAATACCCCATTTTGAGCAACGGCTTCAAATTCTATTGCATTCATTTTATGTTCCCTTTCAGAAAAAACTCAGAAAAAACTGACACCACAATAAATTAAAGCCTGCCATCAGTTAAACCAATGACAGGCTTCAAAAAGTATAGAACTCTAAATCTTACAGCGCAAACAAGTTCATAAACTCATTCACTGGCGTATTTAAAACAAATACTTGCCCCATTCTTAAAACACAGCCTTATGAGATGTGCGTCGAATGAGGCAAGGGAAAACGATTAACGCTTGTCGATTTCTACGAAAGAACGCTTTTCTTCACCGATGTATTCAGCACTGGGGCGAATAATACGGTTGTTAGCGCGTTGTTCCATAACATGAGCAGCCCAACCCGTAATCCGTGAAATCACGAAAATTGGAGTGAATAAGGGGGTGTCAATGCCCATGAAGTGATAAGCAGACGCACTGAAGAAGTCCAAGTTGGGGAATAATTTCTTTTCATCCCACATGACTTTTTCAATCGCTTCAGAAATAGGATACAGATTTTCGGGGTCGCCCATTTCAACAGATAATTTCTTAGACCATGCTTTGATCACGGTGTTGCGGGGATCAGAGGTGGAATACACTGCATGACCGAAGCCCATGATCTTGTCTTTGCGTTCTAAGGCATCTAACAAACCTTGTTTGGCTTGTTCGGGGGTACGGAAGCGTTGGATTAATTCCATAGCTGCTTCGTTTGCACCGCCGTGCAGAGGACCGCGCAGCGTGCCGATACCTGCGGTAATCGTGGAGTAGAAATCTGACAAAGTTGAAGCGCACACGCGGCAAGTAAAGGTAGACGCATTGAATTCATGTTCTGCGTACAGAATCAAAGAAGCATCCATACACTTCACATGCAACTCATGGGGTTTCTTACCGTGTAACATCGCTAAGAAATGTCCAGCGATGCTGTCTTCATCGGTATAGGTATCAATACGTTGACCATGATTTGCAAAGCGATACCAGTAGCTTAAAATCGCGGGGAAAGCGGATAATAAGCGATCAGCGATGTCATGTTCTTGAGCAAAGCTTAATTCAGGTTCTAAAGTGCCTAACACGGAACAACCGGTACGCATCACGTCCATCGGATGTGCGCTGGCAGGAATTTGTTCCAACACGGTTTTTAACGCAGCAGGTAAGCCACGGAAGCCGCGTAAACGGGCTTTGTAATTTGCCAATTCAACAGTCGTTGGCAATTTTCCGTATAACAATAAATAAGCAACTTCTTCAAAGGTGGCTTTGTCAGCGAGTTCGCCGATGTCATAACCACGATAGGTTAAACCTACGCCTTCTTTACCCACGGTGCTGACGCTGGTTTGACCTGCGGTCATGCCGCGTAAACCTGCGGTATTTTTAACTTCTTTTGCTTTTGACATGCTTATTTCCCTTCTTTATTGAAAAGTGCATCAAGTTTTTGTTCGTAGTTGTGATAACCCAAAACTTCGTAAAGTTCGACACGGGTTTGCATCAAATCTAACACTTCTTTTTGCGTGCCTTGTTGGCGAATCGCATCGTATACCTTGATAGAAGCCGCACTCATGGCGCGGAATGCAGACAAGGGATATAAAACTAAGCCCACGCCGACATCACGTAATTCATCGACGGTGAAATAAGGGGTTTTCCCAAATTCGGTAATGTTGGCTAACACAGGCACTTTAACCGCAGCGGTGAACGCTTTGTATTCTTCTAAAGTGTGTAAAGCTTCAGCGAAAATCATGTCTGCGCCTGCTTCAACATAAGCACAAGCACGGTCAACGGCGGCTTGTTTGCCTTCGCTGGCATAAGCATCGGTACGCGCCATGATTACAAATTCAGAATCGGTCTTTGCATCAACCGCCGCTTTCACGCGATCTGACATTTCTTCTAAAGACACTAAAGCCTTGTTAGGACGATGTCCGCAACGCTTGGCTTGAACTTGGTCTTCGATGTGCACTGCGGCAACGCCTGCACGGGTCATTTCTTTAATCGTGCGCGCGATTGAGAACGCACTGCCCCAACCCGTATCGATGTCAACTAATAAAGGTAATTGGGTCGCAGCAGTAATGCGGCTCGCATCCGTCACCACGTCATCTAAAGTGGTAATCCCTAAATCAGGTAAGCCGAAAGAGGCATTTGCCACGCCTGCGCCTGATAAATACAGGGCATTGAAACCTGCGCGTTCTGCTAATAAGGCAGAATAGGCATTGACAGTACCGACCACTTGTAAGGGTTTTTCGGCAGCGAGTGCAGCACGGAAACGTGCGCCTGCTGAAGTTGGTTGACTCATAATATTCTCTCTGACTGGGATGTTAAAAAAGTTGTCTGAGTGTGCAGTTAGTTAGTACAGTCATTCCCCACTGTTTACGTAAAGGGAAACTGTTTTCAAAATTATTATTGTAATAATTCCCCCCTTTGACAAACATTGGTATCTAAACCATCTCGTTCCCACGCGGGAGCGTGGGAACGAGATAAATGCTTGTGAGATTTGTGTAGATACCTATGTTTGTCAAAGGGGGGCTTTAAACCTAAGCCGTTAAATGTTGGTTATAACCCAGCTTTTCCAAGACTTCGGTAATTTCTTCCAAAATGATGGGATCATCAATGGTCGCAGGGGTTTTGTATTCTTGCCCGTCTGCGATTTTCTTCATGGTGCTGCGTAAGATTTTCCCAGAACGGGTCTTGGGTAAACGCTTGACCACCGCCGCCACTTTGAACGCTGCCACAGGACCAATCTTGTCACGCACCAAGGCAACGACTTCATCCACAATTTCTTTATCGGAACGGGTCACGCCTGCTTTCAACACAATTAAACCTAAAGGAATTTCACCTTTCAGTTGATCCGCTGCACCAATCACCGCGCATTCTGCCACATCAGGATGGGAAGCCAAGACTTCTTCCATGCCTCCCGTGGACAAGCGATGTCCTGCCACGTTGATGATGTCGTCGATACGGCTCATGATCCAGATATAACCGCCTTTATCGATATAACCTGCATCACCCGTTAAATAATAACCGTCATACGCACTCAAATAAGAGCTGATATAACGTTCATCATTGTTCCACAAAGTGGGCAAAGTTCCGGGTGGCATGGGCAACTTAATCACAATGCTACCGATGTCATCATCTTTAATCGGCTGACCATTTTCATTCAAACATTGCACGTCATAACCGGGCACGGCGCGCGTGGGTGAACCTGCTTTAATTGGCAATTGTTCAATCCCTAAACAGTTGGCAGCAATCGCCCAACCCGTTTCGGTTTGCCACCAGTGGTCAATCACAGGCACGTTTAACTTGTCTTGCGCCCAGAATAAAGTGTCGGGGTCACAACGCTCGCCCGCAAAGAACAGGGCGTAAAACTTCGACAAATCATATTTCTTGATGAATTCGCCGTTGGGGTCTTCTTTCTTAATCGCACGGAATGCGGTCGGTGCGGTGAACAACACTTTAATGTTATGTTCAGAAATCATGCGCCAGAATGCACCAGGATCAGGCGTGCCGACGGGCTTGCCTTCAAACACCACCGTGGTGCAGCCGTGCAATAAAGGTGCATAGACAATGTAAGAATGTCCCACCACCCAGCCCACGTCTGACGCAGCCCAGAACACTTCACCGGGCTTGACGTTGTAAATGTATTCCATCGACCACTTCAGCGCGACCGCATGACCGCCGTTATCACGCACCACACCTTTGGGAATCCCCGTCGTGCCTGAGGTGTAAAGAATATACAGCGGATCGGTTGCAGCGACAGGCACACATTCTGCGGGTTCTGCGGCTGCGACTGCCGTCACCCAATCCACATCACGCCCTTCCACTAAACTCGCAATTTCTTGAGGACGTTGGTAAATAATGCACTTGCTGGGCTTATTCGTGGATAACTCAATTGCTTCATCTAACAAGGGCTTGTAATGCACCACGCGCTTGCCTTCAATCCCGCAAGAGGCGGAGACAATCATCACGGGTTTGGCATCATCAATCCGCGTCGCTAATTCTTTAGAGGCGAAGCCCCCGAAAACCACCGAGTGAATTGCTCCAATCCGAGAACAGGCTAACATGGTAATAACCGCTTCAGGAATCATTGGCATGTAAACTAAAACGCGATCCCCTTTATTCACGCCATTGGCGCGCAACGCTCCTGCAAATTTGGCGACTTCATCGCGCAATTCGGTGTAGGTGTATTTTTTCACGACGCTGGTGACGGGGCTGTCATAAATCAGCGCGAGGCGTTCACCATTGCCTTGTTCGACGTGACGATCCAAGGCGTTATAACAGGTGTTTAACACGCCATCGGAAAACCAACGGTACAAGGGCTTTTTGGAATCATCTAAAATCGTTTTAGGGGGGGTAATCCAGTCGATAGCTTTGGCAGCATCGCCCCAGAACTTTTCGGGGTTGCTTAACGATAAGTCGTATAACTCGTTATACGTGGCTTGTGTCATTCTATTCTCCTTAACCTTTGGGTGGGTAGTAATAGATTTTACGTAACGTAAACTATTACTTAGTTATGTAATTATTATTGTGAGCTAAATCTTAGCAAACTTTACTACAACAGCGTTAAGCTTCTTTTCTTGGAAAGCGTTACATCAGAGCTGTTCCAACCGACAACTCAACAGCGCTATTTTTACGCCGTTACTTTCTAATCTTGCGTACTATAAATTAAATCAATCCATAAAAAAACAGTTATTAAAATTATTAATACTAGGGGTGGCGTAGATTAATACGCTAGAACGGCGGCATCTGTATAAAATTAAGGTTTGCGCTTCGAGTTGGGCTAAAAAATTTTAAATGAGCGCGGACAGGTTTTCAAAACTCACGTCAATACAATTTAGGACTACGAGTTATTAGCACCGCACAGGAGTTAGATATGCACCCGCATACTCATAATAGTCTCTGGCTGCCTTCGCTGGATGGAGGGCAAGTTAAAAACTTCAGTGCTGGCGAAATTATTTCGCGTCCTGATAAAACTGCCAATCAATTTTTTATTGTACAACGAGGTCAGGCGCGAATTTTTCTGTGTGCCGACAGCAAAGAATTAACCATTGGTTATTTGAAACCGAACAGCATTTATGTGACGCATACCCGCGCTTGGATTGCAGCGATGGAAACCACGGAAATCATGAGCTGGCCGATTCGCCAACTTCAAGCATTGATGTCAGCGAAACCTGAACTTGCCGTGGCGGCAATGCAGGAAATCGGCACGATGTTGCATAACACTATCGACATTGTGGAAGACCTTGCGTTTCGTTCAGTGGAGTCGCGGCTTGCTCGCTATTTGCTGGTCGAATATCGCCAACAACAGCAGCGCACGATCAAACTCAGCGGCAACACAGAAATTCTTGCCAGTTTATTGGGCACATCGCGCCAAACTTTATCCACGTTAATCAACCGTTTAATCAAAGATGAGATATTACAACGCGCTGAGCGTCAACATATCACCTTGCTGAATCTTGAACATTTAGAACAGCTCGCACAGCGAATGTCAGCTAGCTGACAGATTTCAACGTGGGAACTCGATAAACTCCTGAACCTAATGTGTTTATGATGTTAATTGAGGAGAATAGCGATGACGACAGCCCTATCTAATGACCGTTATGTGAGTTTTCTTGATCTGAATTGTGATGAGAACGCCAATCAACTGATTGCGATGTTAGAACAGCATCTTGCAACGCCGGGTAAAGGGGATGCGCAATGGCAAACTTATTTCAGAGAGAAGCAGGCACAACAAGCGAAAATGCGGCAAGATAATCTGCATTTTATTGGCAGCCAAATGAATAATTTATACACGTATTTAGAACAATGCGAAGACGAAGCAGCGTTAAAATTATTGTGGCAACTTGAACAAGAATGCTGTTAGCCGTGCCCTTTATTTTTATTGAGCATCCTACTTTTTTGGCGCATTGAAGCTGTTAGACAAATAATCAACACAGCTTCAAAGCCATGCGACGAGCTACGACAAGCTTCCGCCCGCATAATAATCCAGATTTAATTCAAAACTGGTGGCAACCCCGTTCACCATCACCGTATAAACGCCCGCATTTAAGCCTTTCAACTCCAGCGGAATCGCATATTCTGAAACGCGCGGTTCAGGCGTACAGCTTTGTTCACCCCAATTACTAAAGATTTTGAGCTGAAAAACACTGCCTTGTTGGGTTTGGGTAATCTGTTCGAGATGCTCACAACGATCCCGCCATTGCAGTTTGACGTGTAATTGTGCGGCAATGGGAGTAGTTTGAATCAGTTGAACGTGACTACTTAAGACCACGGGCTGATTATCGGCAGGAATCGCTTCTTCAGAAACATTGGGAATATTATTAGTGGAAACACAGGCAGTTAATAATCCTAAAAGACTTAAACCTTGCCAGATTTTCATAATTCACCCGCAGCGAGTTTCATCAGCAGCCTGAACGTTAAACGTTCAGACTGGCTAACAGCTCAGAATGGTCAACAATTCTTCCAATTCTGTGCGTAACTGATGAATAACATCGTGATTATGTTGTTGTACGTGTTGAGTCTGAGTTTCTTCTTGCAAACGCTGTTTCGCACCGCCAATAGTAAAGCCGTGCTCATACAACAAGCTGCGAATTTGACGAATCAGCATCACATCTTGCCGCTGATAATAACGCCGATTGCCTCGGCGTTTTATCGGGCGGAGTTGCGGAAATTCCTGTTCCCAGTAACGGAGTACGTGCGGTTTGACCGCACACAGCTCGCTTACTTCACCAATGGTGAAGTAACGCTTACTGGGAATAACAGGCAGCTCGTTATTGTTCG
Source organism: Thiotrichaceae bacterium (assembly GCA_028688145.1). Taxonomy (GTDB): domain Bacteria; phylum Pseudomonadota; class Gammaproteobacteria; order Beggiatoales; family Beggiatoaceae; genus JAQTYU01. The sequence goes on from JAQTYU010000003.1 coordinate 261,755, forward strand.
ACGGTTCCAGCATAAGCTTCTACTCGTGCTCTGAGCTTTTGACCGGGGCGGAAAGTCACCACCCGGCGTGCACTAATGGGAATTTCTTCGCCCGTTTTAGGATTACGTCCGGGGCGTTGATTTTTGCTACGCAGATCAAAATTGCCAAAGCCAGAAAGCTTAACTTGTTCGCCCTTTTCTAAAGCAATGCGGATTTCTTCAAAGAACAAATCTACCATTTCTTTGGCTTCACGTTTGTTCAGCCCGAGATCGTCAAATAGCTTTTCTGCCATAGCGGCTTTAGTCAATGCCATATCTTACTTCCTTAATTGTGCACCGAAGTGTTTTTCTAAATGAACCAGTAATTGTCCTATCACCGTATCGACTTCGGACTCGACAAGATTGCGCGAAAACGCTTGAAAAATCAAGCCCATTGCCAAACTTTTTTTCCCAGACTCGATACCATCTCCTTGATAAACATCAAATAAATGCAAATCAGTGAGTAACTCAGTCCCTAACTTTCTGATTTCGCTCAGTAAATCCCCGACCAAGACTTGTTCATCGACCAGCATCGCCAAATCACGGCGCACGGAAGGATACTTGGAAACTTCTTTAAATTGCACCGCATGAATCGCTGACAGGGGGGCAACGCGCAATTCAAATAAATAAACGGGCGTGCTGAAATCCAACTTTTGGGCAATACTGGGATGCAACGCCCCCAAAATCCCCACCCATTCATCGCCTTTATAGATATTTGCAGTTTGTCCGGGATGCAAAGCAGGATGTTGTGCGGCTTTGAATTGGTAAAGTGCTGCTTCTCCGCCCAAATTCAGGATTGCTTCCACATCGCCTTTTAAATCGAAGAAATCGACATTTTCGGCTGACCCGCTCCATTGTTCAGGAACACGGCTGCCTGTCAAAATCCCTGAGAGCATTTTTTCTTGTTGCAATGCGCCCTCGACTTGCACAAAACGCAAGCCTGTTTCAAAGAAACGAATCCGACTTTGTTGGCGTTGTTGGTTATACATCAAGGCTTGCAATAAGCCTGTCCACAGTGTGGTTCGCATCACTGACATGTCAGTCGCCATCGGATTATCTTGGCGTTTAGCAATCGGATTCGCCAGTGCGATGGACACGCCTTCAGGATCGAGCAATTTTTGCAAATCCACATCGACGAAGCTGTAAGTAATCACTTCTTGATAACCGCGTTGCACTAAAGCGGTTTGAAATAAATTATCCGTAATATGATTGGTTGCGCTGAGTTGCAGCCCCGCGACAGGTTTACAACGCGGTAAATTGTCATAACCATTAACCCGCGCCAATTCTTCAATCAAATCGGCTTCAATATTAATATCAAAGCGGAAACTGGGCGCGTGTACTTGCCATGCGTCTTCAAGCACGCTGACTTGCATTCCCAAGCGCGTCAAAATATCGGTGACGGTCTCTTTTGGGAAACTTGTGCCTAATAAACGCTGAATACGGCTCGCACGTAGCGTAATTTGGGGCGGCGTGGGTAAATGTTGTGCACTGCTGACTTCGACCACTTCGCCCACTTCACCGCCCACAATTTCCAGCAATAAAGCGGTGGCGCGTTCAATCGCATGGCGTTGTAATTGCGGGTCTACGCCGCGTTCAAAACGGTGTGAAGAATCGGTGTGTAAACCATAACGGCGCGCGCAGCCTGCCAATAAACGTGGGGTGAAAAACGCGCTTTCTAAGAAAATATTTTGGGTTTCAGCACTGACCGCAGAATCTGCACCGCCCATCACGCCTGCTAAAGCATGGGCTTGTTTTTCATCGGCAATCACTAAACTTTGCGCGTCTAAAGTCACGGTTTGACCGTCTAATAATTTTAAACTTTCCCCCGCCGTGGCGAGTCGCACTTGAATGCTGCCGCTTAATTTGTCTAAATCGAAAGCGTGCATCGGTTGCCCCAATTCTAATAACACATAATTGGTGACATCGACCACGGGGCTGATGCTGCGTAAACCGCTACGGCGTAAGCGTTCTTGCATCCAAAACGGGGTGGTGGCGGCTAAATTAATATTGCGAATCACGCGCCCTACATAATGCGGACAGGCTTCTTCGGCTTGAATGTTGACAGGAAAAGTTTCTGGGGTTTTGGCGGCAACGGGGGTGCAAGCCACGGGCGTGAGATTGTGGCGGGTTAATAAACCCAGTTCCCGCGCCACTCCAGCCACGCTTAAACAATCGCCACGGTTGGGGGTCAAATCCACTTCAAGGCTGACATCGTCGAGTTGTAAATATTCACGAATATTCATGCCGACAGGTGCATCGCTGGGCAAGGGCATTAAACCTTCAGAGGCTTCGGCTAAACCGATTTCTTTGGCAGAGCACAACATACCTTCGGAGGGTACGCCACGTAATTTGGCGGCTTTGATCTTGAAATCATTGGGTAAAACTGCGCCAATCACGGCGGCGGGCACGCGCATTCCTGCGACAACATTGCGCGCGCCACAGACGATATTTAACGGGGCTTCTTTGCCGACATTGACCTGACAAACTTGTAATTTTTCTGCGTCAGGATGCGGCGCAACGCTGAGGACTTCGGCAACCACTACGCCGTGAAATGCAGGGGCGACGGCTTCTACGCTGTCAATTTCTAAGCCTGCCATAGTCAGATATTTGACCAGTTCTTCTGTTGTAATTGCGGGATTGACCCACGTTCTTAACCATTGCTCGCTGAATTTCATGCTCTAACCTTAATTCTAATTGTATCTTGCACTTGGCGTTTTAGGCGGTATTTTATCATGTTCACCGTGCGTTTGTCTGACTTGGGATTTACAGGATTTACAAGATTTTAAGAATTAGGCGACTTAAATCGAGCATGAGACCTGCTAGGTTTTAAAAAGCTGGCAGGTCTTGGTGATGACTGCGGACTGGCAACGCGAAGGATGCGCTTCGTGTCTTAGCACATCCTATGTCCATAATTTTTTGGCGTGTATACGGCTATTAAAATTAAATTTCAATAATGACGTTACTGACAGATACGATTACACTTAAGCAAATATTATCCGTTTTACGGTTAAACATTAATTTTACGGGCGCATTTCACCAAGTTCCTAGGGCGTGTCATCAAAAAGAACTAGAGGGTTATTAAGCCAAAAGAATGAGACTAGAAGCGAGTTGTTTAATGATAAGCCTGATAAAGCACAGTTTGAGTTTGGTATTAGCATTCTTAAGAGTCCGTTCAAAATTCTTAACTAACGACTTACATCTCTCTACCCAAGCATTGGAACGTTCGACTACCGACCTTGCCTTGACGGGTACAAAACCTGTTTTACCTTGGAGCTGCCTTTTTTTGAGGGTTTAGCTGATAGCTCAAATTGGAGTTTATCCCTGATTTCAGGGTAAAACTTCTCTAACTCTTCCCGAATACGTTCTGGATGATAACCCTTATCCAACAAGATTGTAGTCTTTCCGCTCTCTCGGAGTTTGTCCCTGAAATAATCGAGGGGCTGCTTGAACATCTTATGTAGCTACGCTTGCGTTTTTCTCATCTTTTAAAGTTTACATAAGATTCCAAATCGGTTCTATAAGCGTAGCGTCATACACCTTGCGATTTGAAATTTTATGCGGTCAAAGGTGTATGACGGCTACGCCTTATACACCCTACGAATTGATTTAGACAGTCACTAAATATATCAAACTAAATTACTAGGTTAAACCCACTGATTTTTCTCATATAAATATGCAAAAATAACTTGATATTGCGAATAAGAATGATTATCATTGCAGTTAATCTTACAGCGAACCAATTGCATGGGTCTCGGTTAAGTCATTAATTCTTATTAATTTATGAGGTTATATCGTGCGTAAGTTATTTCAATTCAGCCTACTCGCCTTATCAGCTGCGATGTGTGCGAATACTGTCTCCGCAGAAGATAAAGTTTTTAACTTAGTGATTAAAAATCATAAGTTTGAACCCGCCGAAATCACCGTTCCCGCAGGTGTCAAAATCCAGCTTAATGTTAAAAATCTGGACAGCACCGCCGAAGAGTTTGAAAGCTATGAATTAAATCAGGAAAAAGTCATTTCTGGTGGTCAAGAAGCGAGCTTATACATCGAACCTTTAAAACCTGGAAGTTATCCTTTTGTGGGTGAATTTAACGAAGACACCGCAAAGGGTGTTTTGATCGCCAAATAATTGGCAGGAGTAACAATGCAATATTTTACTTCTGTCGCAAAAAATTTGCGCCTCGCTCTTGCGCTGATTAGCTTGTTTGCTGGCATTGCGAGCAGCAATACTGCCTTAGCAGATTTCAAAGTTTATTCACCTTATGTGGAAAAAGACACTTTAGAAATCGAAGCCCGTGGGCACATTGTCACCGATCGCAATCCTGAACGCCGTTCTGCACGCCAAGATAAATTTGAAATTGGTTATGGGGTCACTGACTGGTGGTCTACCAGTTTTTTTACTGAGCATGAAAGAGAACCTGGTGAAACTTATCGCCGCTCTGCAACTGCTTGGGAAAATATTTTTCAATTAACCGAGCGCGGCAAATATTGGCTAGATGCCGGTTTATATGTGGAATATGCCTCAGCGGCTGAAAAAAATGCTGCCGATACCCTAGAATTGAAATTATTGCTTGAGAAAAATATCGGAAAATTCTCAAATACCGTAAATTTAATTTTTGAACGTGAAATTGGTAAAAATTCTTCTTCTCGCGATGTGGAAACCAGTTATGCGTGGCGCACCCGTTACCGCTGGAAACCTGAACTTGAACCCGGCATTGAAGTTTATGGCGGTTTGGGAAATTTAGATGGTTTGAAAGTTTCCAGTGCAAATAGTCATCAAGCAGGCCCTGTAGTTTCTGGAAAATTTCGTTTAGATTCAAAGAGTGCACTTCTCTACCAAGTGGGCTATTTGTTTGGCCTGAATCACAACAGTGATGACGGAGCAGTAAAATGGCAATTGGAGTATGAACGCCATTTTTGAGTGTTTTAGTAAATGTTGAGTGAACCCTCCAGAACGACCAATTTCCCAGATTGGTCGTTTTTTTATGTTTGTTTTGAAATTTTTACAAAAGCCCCCAACCCCCTAAAGTGGACTAAAAATACAAAAATTTATTGTAGGGTGTATGAGCGTAGCGTCATACACCTTTTTAATAATTCTACTGGTGCATGGCGGCTATGCCTTATGCACCCTACAAAATAATATTTAATAGGGGGTTGGGGACTTCTGTAAAAATTTGACCATTTCAAGATTGCAGGCTATAAAGTTGGCAAGCATTTTTTAAATGGGTGAGTTGCCGCATGTTTGACGCAAAATTATTTCTGAAAACTGCACCACACAAAGCGGGTGTTTATCAAATGCTTGACCTTGATAACTGTGTTATTTATGTGGGAAAAGCCAAAGATTTAAAAAAACGTCTTGCCAGCTATTTTAATGCCTCCGCCCAGCACAGTCCGAAAACCCGCGCCCTCGTTGCACAAATTGTGAATATTGTGCTCACGGTCACGCACACCGAAATTGAAGCCCTGATTTTAGAAAATACGCTGATTAAAGCGCATCAGCCGCGTTACAATATTTTGCTGCGCGATGATAAAAGTTATCCTTATCTCTATTTATCGGCGCACCGTTTCCCGCGTTTAAGCATTTATCGCGGCGCAAAACGCGGCAAAGGTCGCTATTTTGGTCCGTATCCACAAGTCAGCGCGGCGTATGAAAGTCTCAATTTATTACAAAAAATTTTCCCGCTACGAACCTGCGAAGACAGCGTTTTAAACAACCGTTCGCGCCCTTGTCTGCAATATCAAATCAAGCGTTGTACCGCGCCCTGTGTGGGTTTGATTGATGAAGCGGCTTATCAAGAAGACATTCAGCACGCAGTGTTATTTTTGGAAGGGAAAAGTAATACCATTATTAAAAATTTGGTGGAAAAAATGGAAATCGCTGCCAAACAATTGGCTTTTGAAAAAGCAGCGGTTTATCGTGACCAAATCAGTAGGTTAAGCAGTTTACAATCTAAACAATATGTAGACACTGCAAGCGGCGACGTGGATGTAATTGCCGTGGTGGATAAAGCAGGCTTGGTTTGTGTACAAGTGCTGACGATTCGCGGCGGGCGACATTTGGGCAGTCGCGCCTATTTTCCGAAAATTATGCAGGATGATGATTTAGATAAAATTTTACTCGCATTTTTGCCACAATATTATTTTGCCACTCAGCACGATGTTCCCAAAGAAATTGTATTAAATCGTAAATTGCCCGCTTCAGAAATCAACACTTTAATTGCCGCCATTCAACAACAACGCGGTGTGAATGTCCAAATGCAACATGCGGCACGCGGTACGAAAGCGCGTTGGCTGGACATGGTGGCGCAAGATGCCGAAACCAGTTTGAGCCAACGCCAGCCGAATCATTATCGCGAACAACTGGCGGCGTTAACGGTCGCGTTGGGTTTGGACAGTTTACCGCAACGCATGGAATGTTTTGATATTAGCCACACCCAAGGCGAGGCGACGGTTGCGTCTTGTGTAGTGTTTGATGGCGAGGGGATTTGTTCGAGCGCGTATCGTCGCTTCAATATTGAAGGCATTGTCGGCGGCGATGATTACGCAGCGATGCAGCAGGCTTTGCAGCGACGCTTTGCACAAGGCGCGAAACATCCAGAAACCTTGCCCGATGTGCTGTTTATCGACGGCGGCAAGGGACAAGTAAAAGTCGCACAACAGGTGCTAACTGAGTTAAACTTAGCGCAAATACGCCTTGTGGGCGTTGCAAAAGGCACGGGACGCAAGGCGGGTTTAGAAAGCTTGATTTTACCTGAGCGGGCACAAGTTTTGCTGCTAGCACAACATGACCCCGCTTTGCATTTGATTCAACAAATTCGCGATGAGGCACATCGTTTTGCGATTACTGCGCATCGACAACGCCGCCAAAAACGTATGCAGCATTCTGTGTTAGAAAATATTGCAGGCATCGGCGCAAAACGGCGGCAAAATTTATTGAACCATTTCGGCGGCTTACAAGGTGTGGCGCGGGCAGGCGTTGAAGATTTAGCCCGCGTCTCTGGGATTAGCGAGCAATTAGCACAACAGATTTACGACTTTTTTACCCATCCGTGAATATTCCAAATAGCTTAACTGTATTACGTATCGTCCTGATTCCCATCTTTATGGGCGTTTTCTATTTACCCTTGTCATGGGTGAATCTCGCAACCACGGGCATTTTTGCCTTGGCAGCCATTACTGACTGGTTTGATGGTTATTTAGCGCGGCGTTGGCAACAAACTTCAGCGTTTGGGGCATTTCTCGACCCTGTTGCCGATAAGTTGCTGGTGGCGGTAGTCTTAGTATTATTGGTGCAAAAGCATCCCAGCGTGTGGATGGCGATTCCTGCGGCAGTGATTATTGGGCGCGAAATCACAATTTCAGCCCTGCGCGAGTGGATGGCAGAATTGGGAGAACGCACTCAAGTTTCTGTGTCTTTCATTGGCAAAGTCAAAACGGTGGCGCAAATGGGCGCATTATTAATGCTGTTGTACGATGCGCCGCTGTTTGATATTTCTATGCACAAAGCGGGTTATGTGTTGCTTTACATCGCAGCCTTGCTGACTTTATGGTCAATGTTTATTTATTTGCGGGCAGCCTTGCCGATTTTGTTGCGGGGCAAGATTTAAACAAGCCCCCATCCCCTAAAGGGGGCTAAAGATAAATATTAAAGCGGTTTTAAGTCCCCTTCAGGGGATTTAGGGGCGCAGTTAAGGTTTTAAATTCCCTAAATTCTGCAATATCCATGCAGTTTTTATGACTATTGAGTAGACTCTGTCATAAAATCGTAGCATGTTTATGCTATACCGCCCTCTTATCTCCTGTTAAATGTTAAATAGACTCTATGTCAGAAACTCATATTTTACTTGTTGAAGATGAAGCCGCGATTCGAGAAATGTTAAAACTTTCTTTGAGTAAGTCGGGATTTATCATAGAAGAAGCTGAAAGCGTGCGTCAGGCACAAACCCTGATTTTTAACCGCCTTCCTGAGCTTATCTTATTAGATTGGATGTTGCCGCAAACCAGCGGGATTGAATTTGCGCGTCAATTACGCAAAGAACCGCAAACTCAGCAAATTCCTATTATTATGCTGACGGCACGGGGCGAAGAGGGCGACAAAATTCGGGGCTTGGAAGTGGGCGCAGATGATTACATCACCAAACCTTTTTCCCCGCGTGAATTATTGGCACGGATTAAAGCAGTGTTACGCCGCACCAGCACCACGGCGGAAAATGAACAAATCATTGTCAATGAATTGATTTTAGACCCCGCCGAGCACCGCGTCACCGTGTTGGATGAAGAGGTGCAAATTGGACCGACTGAATTCCGTTTGCTGCATTTTTTCATGACTCACCCCGAGCGGGTTTATAGCCGTAATCAGGTGTTAGATCAGGTTTGGGGCGGCAATGTGTATATTGAAGAACGCACCGTGGATGTGCACATTCGACGCTTGCGTAAAGCTTTGGCATTGCATGGTTATGATCATCTGATTCAAACTGTGCGCGGTGTGGGCTATCGTTTTTCCACGAAGATGCCGCAGTATTAATCATTAAGGAAGCCCCCAACCCCCTAAAGGGGGCTAAAGACAAATATTAAAGCGGTTTATCTCGTTCCCACGCTCCAGCGTGGGAATGTCTACCTCGTCGCTCCAGCGGTGAGGGTTTTACAGGCTTCTGTGAGATAAAAATGCTTTGTCTTTAAATAGTTATCTCATTTTAACTATTGAGTATTCAGGGATGAACGCGCCGCTGGAGCGACGCTATAGGCATTCCCACGCTGGAGCGTTGGAACGAGATAACGGCTAGAGTGTGTTTAGCTTTTCCCTTTTTCAAAGGGGGTGAAAGGGCGGGAGCGTGGAAACGAGATAAAAGCTTAAAATCGTAAGGTGTATGGCGGCTACGCCTTATATACCCTACGTTAGATTTTAATCTGAAACGCATAAACGTTTTATACTAGCCTTCGTGTGCAAGATATTTGGGGGCGATGGATGAGAGAGAAAACATAGCGGGTATTGTTTAAAATACGTTACGCGTTACCCTCAACTCATTCGGTGGAAAAGAGATTATGTCCAGTCCTTGGTTTCAAGAAATTTGGCGAATTGTTGGTTTATTAGTCGCCGCATTACTTGGCACATTATTAACTAATTTTTCTTTAAGCTTTTGTTTATTGCTCGCCGTCAGTGCGTATTTAATTCGTCATCTGCGAAATTTAAATAACCTTCAAGAATGGCTATCTCAAAAGAAAACCCCCGTTCCTGATGCCGTGGGGATTTGGGGCGAGGTGTTTTATCAGCTATATCGTTTGCAATTACGCAATCGCAAACGCAAACGTAAACTTGCCACCATGTTAAAACATTTTCAGCGTTCCACGGCAGCGATGCCTGATGCTGCGGTGGTTTTATATGGCGGCGGGCGCGAAATCGAATGGATTAATAAAGCGGCGACGCAATTATTAGGGCTGAAAACGCCACAAGATTTAGGGCAGGCGATTACCAATTTAATCCGCGCTCCGATTTTCCAACAATATTTATACAGTGGCGATGAGAAGAATTCGATTAAAATGCCATCGCCCTCAGACAGCAATATTATGTTGCGTTTACATATTGTGCCGTATTCCGACAATCGACATTTATTGCTGGCGCGAGATGTCACCAATTTGCACCGTTTGGAACAAATTCGCCGTGACTTTGTGGCAAATGTTTCGCACGAATTACGCACGCCATTAACCGTGATTGCGGGCTTTACCGAAACCATGTTGGATGCGGAAGACGAGTTTTCCAAACAATGGGAACGTCCCTTGCAATTGATGGCGCAACAAACCACGCGAATGCAGCGTATTGTCGATGATTTATTATTATTGTCGCGTTTGGAATCTGATATTCCGATGGGAAAATTGCAGCAAGTGCATGTCGCTGAAATATTGGAAAGTATTGCTGAAGAGGCGCGTATTGTCAGTGGGGATATTGCTCATGAAATTACTTTGGACGCTGACCCCGATTTAATGATTTATGGCATTCCTGAAGAATTACGCAGTGTGTTTTCTAATTTGGTGTTTAACGCAGTGCGCTACACCATCACCCAAGGGAAAATTCAAATTCGTTGGTATGCGGATGTGGATGGGATTCATTTTTCAGTACTCGACACGGGCGAGGGCATCGCGCCCGAGCATTTGCCGCGTTTGACCGAGCGTTTTTATCGGGTGGATGTGGCACGTTCTCGCAGTCAGGGGGGAACGGGTTTGGGCTTGGCAATTGTGAAGCATGTTTTGAATCGACATCATGCGAATTTACATATTGAAAGCACCGTGGGGGAAGGCAGTTTGTTCCGTTGTGATTTCCCGCTTTCATCTGCCCAACAATTATTATTGCCTGATGATGAGGGCATGATGTTGAATGATGAAGAATATGAGTTGGTTTCTTAAAGCTTACTATTTACGAAGAGTACATTTCAGTATTGCAAGCTGCATATCTTTTGAGAGCGCGAACCTATATTGATGGTAAAAACACGGGGATGTTCGCGCATCTTTATCTCTTTGATTTTTCTAATTTCTATTTTTTCCTCGCTTGAAATTTCTCTCTTTTCCCATTTTAAAAATCAGTTCGCGCTAGACAACAAAATAAAGCTTATATATTATGGGGTTGCCATTATGGCATTTCACCAGCCTTTCGGGGCTGGTATGGATTGAAACAAGCTGCACTCCCAGGCATGACTTATCCGCTAATTGATTTCACCAGCCTTTCGGGGCTGGTATGGATTGAAACGTCATCTCGAAAGTTATCCCAATCGCTAGCTGATTTCACCAGCCTTTCGGGGCTGGTATGGATTGAAACGGATGCAAACCAATTGCCTGCCCATACACATACGGATTTCACCAGCCTTTCGGGGCTGGTATGGATTGAAACCAATTGCAGTTCTACAAATTTCTGATCGCGCCCAAATTTCACCAGCCTTTCGGGGCTGGTATGGATTGAAACAAAGTGTCACGGGTGCAAGGGATTGCAAGCCAAGATTTCACCAGCCTTTCGGGGCTGGTATGGATTGAAACATCTTTAATCCCATCGCGACTGCCTCTTTTGGGGTTAGATTTCACCAGCCTTTCGGGGCTGGTATGGATTGAAACACGCTCGTGTTTCTTTTCTTGAGTTTTGAGTAGCTCCATTTCACCAGCCTTTCGGGGCTGGTATGGATTGAAACACTACAGTATAACAAATGAACCAGCTATTAACCGATTTCACCAGCCTTTCGGGGCTGGTATGGATTGAAACAATCGTTCAAACCGCGCTTTTGATGTCACCGCAAACATTTCACCAGCCTTTCGGGGCTGGTATGGATTGAAACAGGGTATTTCAAGCCAGGAACATAACCCCATTGGTAATTTCACCAGCCTTTCGGGGCTGGTATGGATTGAAACAATCCCCAAAGCAGCCGCATCAAGCGCGATGTGGATTTCACCAGCCTTTCGGGGCTGGTATGGATTGAAACGACCACGATGAACATCGTATTTTAGGCACGGTGCAAATTTCACCAGCCTTTCGGGGCTGGTATGGATTGAAACACTACAGTATAACAAATGAACCAGCTATTAACCGATTTCACCAGCCTTTCGGGGCTGGTATGGATTGAAACAATCGTTCAAACCGCGCTTTTGATGTCACCGCAAACATTTCACCAGCCTTTCGGGGCTGGTATGGATTGAAACAGGGTATTTCAAGCCAGGAACATAACCCCATTGGTAATTTCACCAGCCTTTCGGGGCTGGTATGGATTGAAACAATCCCCAAAGCAGCCGCATCAAGCGCGATGTGGATTTCACCAGCCTTTCGGGGCTGGTATGGATTGAAACGACCACGATGAACATCGTATTTTAGGCACGGTGCAAATTTCACCAGCCTTTCGGGGCTGGTATGGATTGAAACCCATCATGTCGCAAATAGCGTGTAAGTGAGTATCTATTTCACCAGCCTTTCGGGGCTGGTATGGATTGAAACGCTGAATATTTGCAGGCAAGTGGCATATTGCTCAGCCATTTCACCAGCCTTTCGGGGCTGGTATGGATTGAAACTGGTATGAGGAAAGCATGAATGAATTATCGGATATTTCACCAGCCTTTCGGGGCTGGTATGGATTGAAACGTTTTGTGTTTGGCGCAATTCGCCCCCGTGGTTATTTCACCAGCCTTTCGGGGCTGGTATGGATTGAAACGGGAGACTAACGCAATCACCTAACCCCGATAGCAGGATTTCACCAGCCTTTCGGGGCTGGTATGGATTGAAACCCAAATACATTTGGGAGCGCGACCTGCAACAGGTTATTTCACCAGCCTTTCGGGGCTGGTATGGATTGAAACAATGAATTACCTGATTTAGCCAACGGTGTTTTTGATTTCACCAGCCTTTCGGGGCTGGTATGGATTGAAACCAAATAACCCCCAAGCCCGTGTTGAGCGATGTGAAATTTCACCAGCCTTTCGGGGCTGGTATGGATTGAAACATTCGCGTATACATAAAAAATCCTCAAAAAACAATGAATTTCACCAGCCTTTCGGGGCTGGTATGGATTGAAACAGTTACTGATGTTGCGCCTGTTTTGCAATTCCTTGCATTTCACCAGCCTTTCGGGGCTGGTATGGATTGAAACAGTTACTGATGTTGCGCCTGTTTTGCAATTCCTTGCATTTCACCAGCCTTTCGGGGCTGGTATGGATTGAAACCTGAATACGAATATGGCTGGGATTGACACTAATAATTTCACCAGCCTTTCGGGGCTGGTATGGATTGAAACGATGGCGGTGCGTTTGACAGCAATCGTGTTTTCAATTTCACCAGCCTTTCGGGGCTGGTATGGATTGAAACCCACGCCGCCCGTGGATATGAGCAAGCTTGAGGCTTATTTCACCAGCCTTTCGGGGCTGGTATGGATTGAAACTCAGCGGGGTATTTCGGCGCGGGAAGTGCCTGCTGTATTTCACCAGCCTTTCGGGGCTGGTATGGATTGAAACACCGGGACTACCGCCCGCCGTCACCACCGAAAGAAATTTCACCAGCCTTTCGGGGCTGGTATGGATTGAAACAACTTTGTAATCGTTATACATTTGCTGCATCCTGCCATTTCACCAGCCTTTCGGGGCTGGTATGGATTGAAACAACTCATCCACAGGAATGCCGAGCATGTCCGCATAATTTCACCAGCCTTTCGGGGCTGGTATGGATTGAAACCCGTTACTTCGTTCAACAAAGGGAGTATGACCAAATTTCACCAGCCTTTCGGGGCTGGTATGGATTGAAACATCACGTCAGGCTTGAACACGCCTAAATAAGTGCAGGATTTCACCAGCCTTTCGGGGCTGGTATGGATTGAAACGAATGCCAAGGAAGTTAATCCGCAAATTGTCGGATTTCACCAGCCTTTCGGGGCTGGTATGGATTGAAACGGGGGAGTGCCCTTATTCGTCATCTCTGTACTTCATTTCACCAGCCTTTCGGGGCTGGTATGGATTGAAACATTGACTCGCTTACTGCTCCAACTGATAAGGCTCATTTCACCAGCCTTTCGGGGCTGGTATGGATTGAAACATTTGCATTGCTGCATACAATGCCATCGCTAAAGATTTCACCAGCCTTTCGGGGCTGGTATGGATTGAAACGCACTTTAACCAGTAACAGTAATGGCGGCACAAGTTTATTTCACCAGCCTTTCGGGGCTGGTATGGATTGAAACCAGGATATGTACTTAGGTGGGCTACGCTTTCGCATTTCACCAGCCTTTCGGGGCTGGTATGGATTGAAACACATCACCCGATGTTGCACCAGTGCCATTAGTACCGATTTCACCAGCCTTTCGGGGCTGGTATGGATTGAAACCAGAAGTACGAACAGCCAGTAAAGGAAGGTAAATGATTTCACCAGCCTTTCGGGGCTGGTATGGATTGAAACACTTCTTCGTGGTGTTTAGGACTGATTTTCACCATTTCACCAGCCTTTCGGGGCTGGTATGGATTGAAACTTGGCTCGAAATCCCCTGAATACCACGAAGTGAGAATTTCACCAGCCTTTCGGGGCTGGTATGGATTGAAACTTGGCTCGAAATCCCCTGAATACCACGAAGTGAGAATTTCACCAGCCTTTCGGGGCTGGTATGGATTGAAACGTATTTTGATGCCGCATCAGCCCATCAAGCCAACACATTTCACCAGCCTTTCGGGGCTGGTATGGATTGAAACTTCTTTGGTGAAAGTTGAATCACTTGCTGCAACATGATTTCACCAGCCTTTCGGGGCTGGTATGGATTGAAACTTAATGTGGCTTATCACAATCGTTGCATCAATTAGATTTCACCAGCCTTTCGGGGCTGGTATGGATTGAAACACTATAGTGCATACTACGATAACCATAGTACTATGATTTCACCAGCCTTTCGGGGCTGGTATGGATTGAAACAGAATTTAGCGGGGTTTTAACCACTTTTGCAAATATTTCACCAGCCTTTCGGGGCTGGTATGGATTGAAACTGCTGAATCCCTAAACAACCTTCGCACAGTTGCCGCATTTCACCAGCCTTTCGGGGCTGGTATGGATTGAAACCTGCGATGCAAATCCTCAAAGACAAACTGCATTTAACATTTCACCAGCCTTTCGGGGCTGGTATGGATTGAAACGGGAATACAACCGCTAAGGATACGATTAAGTTGCATTTCACCAGCCTTTCGGGGCTGGTATGGATTGAAACCATGTCCACTAAATCAGAGTAATGTTCTGCAATCGTAATTTCACCAGCCTTTCGGGGCTGGTATGGATTGAAACAAAGCGAATTACCTTTGTAGTCATGCGGACAATTTATTTCACCAGCCTTTCGGGGCTGGTATGGATTGAAACCATGTCCACTAAATCAGAGTAATGTTCTGCAATCGTAATTTCACCAGCCTTTCGGGGCTGGTATGGATTGAAACAAAGCGAATTACCTTTGTAGTCATGCGGACAATTTATTTCACCAGCCTTTCGGGGCTGGTATGGATTGAAACTGCCGTGGCGTATGACGATAATAATTCGCAAGTTATTTCACCAGCCTTTCGGGGCTGGTATGGATTGAAACTACAGGCTTTGATTACCTTCGGCAAAATTAAGGGGTATTTCACCAGCCTTTCGGGGCTGGTATGGATTGAAACCAAGTTTTGTACTAAAATCGCAGTGCGTTTGTACGATTTCACCAGCCTTTCGGGGCTGGTATGGATTGAAACATAATTTCAATTATACGCTTTTTTATTCTGCTGTATTTCACCAGCCTTTCGGGGCTGGTATGGATTGAAACAGTTACAACCTCCGCAATAACACCACCACCGCAAATTTCACCAGCCTTTCGGGGCTGGTATGGATTGAAACAGATTTCGCTCAAGACTGTCATAAAATCTTTGGTTTGATTTCACCAGCCTTTCGGGGCTGGTATGGATTGAAACAACAAGCCAATGCGCCAGAGCACATTCAGTTGCAATTTCACCAGCCTTTCGGGGCTGGTATGGATTGAAACGAAAGCGTGTTGTACATGCGCCCCGTGCAATCACTATTTCACCAGCCTTTCGGGGCTGGTATGGATTGAAACTACGGGTGTTTCACAAGCTCCCGTCCAGTCCGTTGATTTCACCAGCCTTTCGGGGCTGGTATGGATTGAAACGCCCACCAACTCAGCGGGCGCGTAAGCCGTGTAATTTCACCAGCCTTTCGGGGCTGGTATGTGAGACCTACAGAGATAATTAATAAGTGAGTAATGGGATAATTGGGGATGTGTCGGGATGAAGCGGGATGAAAAATGTAAAAACATTTCATTTTCGCATCCTGCTCCACCCCGAAAAAATTACATCTTGGTAATAATGAAGTGCAACATCTTAACAGCCTTGTCAATCGATGCCAGTGTGTCCGTATCTGGTATCTCTTGAGTATCTAACGAATGTTGTAATCGGTAAATAACCAACTCCAAATTAAGCATCCTAGCAAGATTAGACTCTTGCTTAACCCATGCGTAATCCTGCCTAATCTTGAATTGTACTAAATCAATCTCCTCTTCGCTGTGACAAGTGACACGATGTTGCTTACCCACGGGAACACTGAACAAGTCATTATCTAGCAGTGTCTCAAGTTCGCCCGCGCTTAAATCGGGTATCTCATACTCATGAGTTGTGGGAACAGGCTTGAGAGTGTCCCGTAATCGCAAACCAAAGAGGCTGACTGCTCTTTACTGTCTATCTCTGCCTTATGATTGTATTTGCGGCTCGCAACCTCTTTTTTGCGGTTGAATACACCACAAGAAAACATGGTTTGCAGGGTGTTGGGTTGTGCCTTGGAAGGGGGAACGATGACGATTTGCTGACAGTCTAATAACTGTTTAGCGAGTTCAATGGAAGTTTTAATCCGCGCTTGATGCTTGCCATATTTTTTAAACAAGTACACAAGGCTGGTGTGTATGCGTAATTCCTTGTCTTTTTCGCGGGCGGCGGCGAACCATGAGCCATAGCGATACAACCCGAAAAACAGCTCATCTCCTCTGCTTGCCTGAAATAACCTCTCCATAACACGTCCTTTGTTGAAAAAATCCCCTGTGCAAATCCCGTGCACAGGCTACAGGATAATCTCGTCTTTTTAATTACGCCCGCATTAATTAAAGATGCGGGCGTGGAAACTATTTGGAAAAGAACGTGACTGACACGAATTATATGCAGTGGATACAACTCGGTATGACGGCGTTGCTAACGCTGATTATCCCATTTGCCAAGTACGCACATGACAATCTCAAAAATATGATTGATGAACGCATGTTGCGGATTGTTGAACGTATAGAACAACAGGAAAAGCGTAACAGCGCAACGGAGCAAGGATTGAATGAAATACGCCTATTGCTTGCTAAAGACTATATTGAGCGGCGCGAATTTAACACGATGCGTGACGATATGATGAAAGAGTTCCGGGCTATTGAACAGCAGCTTAAGACTCTTAACAGTGACCTAACGGCGCAATGGAAAGAGTTTTTCGCAAACAGAGAGAAAGTTAAGGAAATCAAATAATGACGACTGAAAATCGTGAAGTGAGCCGTAAGAAATTAAGACGCTTGCGAATTTTGCAGGCGTTACAGCTTAACTATCCGCAGCCGATTACAGAAAAACTGGTGTCGCAAACCCTGAGTGATGAATCCGATTTGCATTTAACTACGATAGCCATGCGTCAGGAATTGGATTATCTGCACGAGTTGAGTTTAATCCGTCGTGAAGTTGAAGACGATGTGTGGTGCGCTAAGTTGTTGCCGATGGGTGTGGATTACCTAGATGGGCTGGGTGATGATTTGAACGGCGTTGCGAGACCTTAAATGCCAATCCCGAAAGCAATCGATTCCATACCCAGTGAGGTGCGGGCGAAAATTGACCACTGGTTGCATTCGCATGGCTATGCGGATTATGACGGGCTGGTCGAAATGCTTGCGTCTCAAGGCTATGAGTTGTCGCGCACGGTGCTGGGGCGGTATGGGAAAGGTTTAAAGGAAAAAACTGAGAAGATACGCCAAGCCACTCAGATGACTACGGAATTGTTAGCGGCGTTGGGAGACGATGCGAATAATTTAGGTTTGGCAAGCGTGGCTATGGCGCAACAATCCATTTTTGACGCGCTCGCGAATAGCGAACTGAATCTCGAAGGCATGAGTGAACGTGAACGCACAAGCGTATTGCTCAAACTTTATCGGGTATTACCGAGCCTGTCTGCGGGTTTTGCACGTCAAGATAAACGCCGGGTTGAAGTTGTGCAACTTGAAAGAATGAAAGAAGAAGTGACCAAAGGCGGTAATAAAAACGGTTTGGATTTAAAGACCTTAGAAGTTATTAGGCGAGAACTGTATGGACTTGATTGATAGCGGCGGCGGGATTTTATTGCCTTACCAAAAACGCTGGGTGCAAGACAACAGCCGTTACAAGATAGGCATGTTCGCACGGCAATGTGGCAAGACATTTACCACGGGCTTAGAGGTGGTGCTTGATTGTTACGCGCATAAAACTAAATGGATCATTATGTCACGCGGTGAAAGACAAGCCCGCGAAATGATGAGCGAAAGCATTAATCTACACGTTAAAGCCATAGGAATTGCGATTAGTGACTTGCTTGAATATGACTACGAAACCGAAGGCGGCAAGGTTAAAGTCTTAGAAACTATCTTTGCAAATGGCAGTCGCATCATTGCGATTCCTGCGAATCCCGATACTGCACGGGGGTTCACGGGCAATTTATTATTAGATGAATTTGCATTTCACCAACAATCCCGAAAAATCTGGGCGGCGGTGTTCCCTGTTGCGTCATCACGGGGCTTTAGGGTGCTGATTGTCTCGACCGGGAACGGCAAAGACAATAAATTTTATGAGCTAAAGACCGCGAAGGATAGCGTGTGGTCACGGCACAAAGTAGATATTTACGAGGCAGTCGCACAAGGTCTACCTAGAAACATTGCAGAATTAAAGTCAGGTTTGAACGACCCCGACATCTGGGCGCAAGAGTACGAATTGCAGTGGATGGACGAGTCCACAGCATGGCTACCTTATGAATTAATTAATGGTGTTGAAAGCGAAAAAGCAGGTTTGCCAGAAGCCTACACAGGGCAGCCCGTGTTTATTGGAAATGATATTGGGTTGCGGCGGGATTTGTGGGTGGCGTGGGTGCTCGAACCGATTGGGGACGTGTTGTGGACGCGGGAAATTGTGGTGTTACATCGCGCCCCGTTTGCGGAACACGATGCCGTGCTTGATGAATTGATGAATAAATACCGTGTTGCCCGTCTGTGCATTGACCAAACAGGTATGGGCGAAAAGCCTGTTGAGGACGCGAAACGCCGTTATGGAAGCAGTCGTGTTGAAGGTGTGTTGTTTACGAGCGCGAGCAAGTTGCACTTAGCCAACGTCGGGAAACAAGCCTTTGAAGACAGAACCATTCGCATTCCAATGGGCGATGAAAAATTACGCACCGACTTACATAAACTCAGAAAAACTGTGAGTGCCACAGGGCAACCGCGCTTTGTGGCTGACAATGAAAACGGACATGCTGACAGGGCATGGGCGTGTTTCTTGGCTCTTTATGCAGCGCAAAATCCTCCCTCATTAATTGAATACACGCCCGCCCCGTCAACTGATTGGGACGGGGTACAGAATGACTTTGATGATAATCGTAATAATCCCACGGGGTGCTGGGTATGATAGTTGATAGATATGGTAATCCTCTCGCTCAAGAAAATTTAATTAATAACCCCGCCCAAGTCAGCCGTGTGGGCTGGCTGACTCGTGAGTTTTCTGCACATCCTTCGCGGGGTTTGACCCCCGCCAAACTTGCTCGAATTTTGGAAGACGCAGAGCAAGGCAATATGATTGCGCAGTGTCAATTATTTGAAGATATGGAAGAGAAAGACGCGCACCTTGCTGCTGAAATGAGTAAGCGGAAACGCGCCCCTATGGGGTTGGATTGGTCTGTGGCTGTGCCTGATGATGCCAGTGAAGAGGAACATCGCAATGCTCAAATTATTGAGATGTTTATACGGCAGATAAAAGACTTTGAAGATATTTTGTTTGATCTGGGCGACGGCATTGGGAAAGGGTACTCAATGCTTGAAATTGCCAATGATAACAATGAAAGCGGCTGGGTGCATATCGATAATACTTGGTTAATTGATAGCGTACAGCACCGCCCTGCTGAATGGTTTACCACGCCGCCTGACAAGCGTAATCAATTACGCCTGCGAGACAATACTGCTTATGGGCAAGCTTTGCAGCCGTTTAGTTGGATTAGACATATTCATCGTGCGAAGTCTGGCTATGTGGCGCGGGCGGGTTTGTACCGTGTTTTGACGTTCCCCTATTTGCTTAAAAATTATGCGTTAGGGGATTTAGCGGAATTTTTAGAAATCTATGGCTTGCCTGTGCGCATGGGAAAATATCCCAACAATGCCACTGAAAAAGAAAAAAGTACCTTGCTTAATGCGGTTGTGCAAATGGGACATCATGCGGCGGGTATTATCCCGGAAAGCATGAGTATTGAATTTTTGGAGGCAGCAAGCGGACAGTCAGACCCCTTTGAAACCATGATACGGTTTGCAGAATTATCGATGTCTAAGGCAGTTTTAGGGGGGACACTGACCAGTCAGGCAGACGGCAAAACTAGCACTAACGCATTGGGTACAATCCATGCGAATGCGATGTGGGAAATTACGGTATCCGATGTGCGCCAGTACGCCAGCACATTGACCAGTGATATTGTCTATCCTTTGGCAATGCTTAACTTGCCAAACATGACCCCCGCAAAAGCCAAACGCTTTAAATTTGAATTTAAAACGGCTGAAGAAGCTGAGTTACCCTCATTTGCAGATGCTCTGAATCAGTTCGCGTTAGGCTTGCAAAAGATTGTGGAAATGGGTTATCCCGTGCCCATGAGTTACATCAATAATATGCTGCATATCCCAATGCCGATTGACAATGAAGCTATCTTAATCCCTAAACAGCCCGCTGTTGGTGCTCCACCCGCCGCCGCCCGTGCTATTTTAAAAGCACTTCCCAATCCCGCATTAGATGATTGGGAACAGCAAATTGACCCGCTGCTAGACCCCGTGAAACAAGCCATTATGAACGCACAAAATGCAGAAGAACTGCTAAATATCTTAGGCAGTTTGGCGCGCAAAATGGACGCAACTGAATTACAAGCGGCATTAACCTCAGTAACGTTTAAGACTTATGTAGACGGGCTGGGTAATGGGCGTTAAGTTCGCATTTGGCGAACCGCCAGCCGATGCGGTGGATTATTTTGAAGCCAAAAAGCTGGGGGATTTATACGCCTTTGACTATCGCGACGTTTGGAAGCGTGAACATGTCACCAACTTTGTTGTCGCGAAAGCGACGCAATTAGATGTGCTTACCACTTTGCATGAGGCGGTTCACCAGTCAATCCAAGACGGCACGACTTTACGGGATTTTAAAAAAAATCTGCAACCGAAACTTGAAGAATTAGGGTGGTGGGGAAAGCAATCAGTTATTGACCCCGTCACGGGGCAAAGCGTTGAGGCGCAATTAGGCAGCCCGCGCCGTTTAGAAATTATCTACGACACCAATAAGCGACAAGCCCAACATGCGGGTAAATGGCAGCGGATTGAAGCGACTAAGCGGGCTTTGCCTTATCTGCTTTATCGACTGGGGTCGTCCAAAGAACACCGCCCCGAACATGCCGCATGGGATGGGATTTGTCTGCCTGTAGATGATGCGTTTTGGAAAACCCACATGCCTATGGATGGTTACGGCTGCAAGTGTTGGGTTCAACAAATTTCAAAAAAAGAATTTGAAAAAATGCAGAATGAAGGCGTGAATGCGTCCATAGGTGAGCAAGAAATCAATCCCGATACAGGCTTGCCCACGGGGCGCATCATCCGCCAAAAAATCCCACTGATTACCGAACCCCCAAAGATTGAGTTGATTGATTGGAAAAACAAAAGAACGGGAATTATTGAACGTGTCCCCAAAGGCATAGACCCGGGCTTTGATTTTAATCCGGGTCAAGCGCGGTTTGAAAGTTTGGCAAAAATGCTTGAACAGAAAGTGCAAGCCGCCCCGCCTGTGATACAGAAACCATTCGCAGAGAATTTTGTGGAGACTTATAGCAACTTATATTTAGCGGCGGCTGATGTGGCAATCGCAGAACAAAACGCAACAATGACAGCGATTTTCGCGTATTGGGTTATGGTTTACGGGATTAAGATATGAGCGAAATTACCATTAAGGTGAGTATCCCTGAACTTGATGCATGGGTTAATAAGCTGCATGATTTCCCGCGCCGCGAATTAATGCAAACCATTGCAAGTAAGTCTGAAGAGCAGGTTAAAACGAGAATTAACGAAGAAAAGATGTCGCCTGTGGGTGCGCCGTGGGCGGCATGGTCGGATAATTACGCGAAACGTAGACCGTCAGGAACAGGTTTGCTGGTGAATACTGGGGATTTGTTGCAGTCAATTACGGGGCAAGTGACAGGTGATAATGAGATTATAGTCAGCACCAGTGTTCCGTATGCGCCCCGTCAAAACTTTGGGGGCGGGGGAATCCCGGCACGGGAATTTATGGGGTTGTCGCAGGAAAATATTGAAGAAATAAAGGATTTAGTGTTGGTGTGGTTTGAAAGCTATTTAGGGGAATAGCTCATCTTGCTCTTCGGGCGGGGCGTTTTTGCGGGGTCGTCCACGATACAAAGCCTTGGCGTGTTTGGGGGTAATGCCGTACTGTCTTGCAATCTCTTGCATGGCTCTTGTCATGTCAGTTCGCAGGGCGGCAACGCGGGCATCGGTGCTGGTATGGGAAGTGATGTAAACCTCTTCGCCTTGCCAAGTTTTGCGAATATCTGAAATGACATCCTCGATGACGGGCTTAGTTTGCTCGCCCAGCTTGGCAGACAGCGAGTTCGCTAATTCGCTAAAAAATACATTGGCTTCGCACATTATCAGTCCCCAAAAATGCTATGTGCTGATTATAGCAAAAACCGCCAGCGGGTGCACAACTGGCGGTTTTTTTGTTACTTAACTTGTTTTTTTAGGGCTTCCAGTAGGCTTTCAACTTCTCGGGTTTTTTCTTTTAAATATTCCAGCGGATTATCTACGTCCGCTGGAACTAAAGTCAAGAAAAGCTTGATGCTGTCAATGCGAGAGATAGGGACTTTCATACTTTTGGTTTTTTCGCCATAAGCACTTCTGGGTCCAGGCGATTTGCGGATTTTATCCATACTTTTCTCAATATAAACCCACCCCGAAGGGTGGGTGAACTAAAGGGAGGTTATTTTAAATAGCTCCCAACTTGTTTCAATCCATACCCGCCCCGAAGGGCGGATGAACAGTCTAAAGCATGACTGTTTTAAATCCTTGCTCGCGCATTTTAAACCCCATTGCGACTGCTTGCTTGGGGGTTAAGTGCGTTATATCTCGTGTCACCCCGTGCGGCACGATATGATAATAATTATCCCCCGTCTTATCTCTAACTATCAAACCATGATGCTCTCCCACTTTGATTGGGGAGGTAAGGATTGTTAAATCTCCGCCATTACCCTCATGATGACGCAGCCAGCCGAAACCTTCCGTTGCATAATCGGCATCCGTGCAACGGTAGATTGCACCCCCAAAACCGCTAACCATATAAGGCTGCAATGCACAACTTGCACATTCGCAATCCCGTAAGCGTTGCAATCTAACCGCCTTAACTTCCGTTTCTACCCCTGTGAAATCTATGGGGTAGGATTCCGTGTGCCCACAGGTGTGGGTGATGCTGAAATTAGTTGCACTCATGATGCTGTCCTCTTGTTTGCGGTTGTTGTGTAACTCTGTATGATTCAAAGGATAATATATTTAGTTACCAATTACAAGTAAAAAGTTACCAAATAATAAAATATTTCTACCAATAAAAAAGCCGCTGGTTAGGCGGCTTGTGAATTAATGTGGCATGGTTTTAGTTTTGCCCCGTAACATCTCTTGGATTTTTGCGATGTTTTCCCGCGCTTTTTCGACGGGGTATTTCGGGGCGGGAAGTGCCTGCTGTTTGGGGCGGGGCGGTAAGTGCTGCATATATTGGGCGGGGGTAATCCACTCAGTCACCTCCCCATAAATCGCCCGGAACGCCTTGCGTAATCGGTCGCTATCCAAGTCTTGTTCCCATCCTATATTCTTGTTCCATAGGGTTTCAATCCATACCTCCGCTAAAGGTATAACTTGGTCAGCGGCGGGGCGATTGGCAACATTAAGACCGTATAAAGTCTGCACCCCACTAATAATAATGTTTGCAAACCATAAGGGCGGTTGTTCGCTTTTCACTTGTATTTCTCCCTTAACCCATCCAGCCCCGATATTGCTGCCATTGTCTTACTTTGTGGGAGTGTCTTCTGGGGTATGGGGCTTGCAATCTGCTGCGCCCCCTGAACGCTACGTGCCTCTACGCTACGCATTACTGACTTGAGATAGTTGTGATTTTTAAGCGGCTCTAATTGCCCCTTGGCTTGTATTGCTTCCGCTGTTTCTATGAGAGCAGCGGCTAATGTATCTTGCGAAAGATAAGGTAATGATAAAACCTCTTGCACAATGCGCAATGCCTTGTCGTCCGCTAAGTCACGCGCTCCCCGAAACAACCCTAGATAACTCACAATTGCAGTCTGCATTGGTTTAGATTGCGAAAAAATCAGACTGAATAAATCAGACCGTACTTGATTGAGCACGATGTGCTCAAGGGTTAATTTTGCCTTACAACATGGGCATTTTATTTCCATGTTCATCTCCGATAAAAAGGGCGCGGTGTGCGCCCTGTGAAGTTAGGATTACGGGTTGTTAGTCGTTGTCTAAATCATCGCCATCATCATCGTCTTGGAAATCATCCCAATCACTTGATAGTTGTTCTTCTTCGGTGCTTGCATCTGCCGCATACAGGTAATAACAACCATTAGGGGTTATAACGAGTTTGCGCATTATTTGGTCACCTCATTAACAGCGACCTTAATCTTCTCGTTGCCCCCGCCCACCTTGAGGTGGGTGAGCTTGCTCTCCAAATCTCCCCAATTCGACTTGATGGCGTTTTTGTCGAGGGCCTCCTCGACAATCACAAAATTACCAAGCCCTAACGCTTTGAGTTCAGCAATCGCCGCGTGCTCGTCAGGGATTGCGGAAACTCGCCCCGCCGTCAAATACCAGCTAATCGTTCCCAATCCCAAATCCAAAGTCTTGCCTTCGCAACCCTTCAGTAACTCTGCTTTTCTGGGCTCGCAGTAAGCAATAATGGATTCCTCCAATTGCATAATCTGCATTTGGAGGGTTTGCCCTTGGGGATTGTAAATCTTGGCAGCCTCTGCGATTGCCTTGTTGTAATCCGCTAAAACACCCATTAACTGGGCACTTGTGGCTTGCATGGCAGCCAGCGCATTGACAAGGTCTTCGCGGCTGTTAATCGCAACCGTGGCGCGGATTTTTGGTTTTTTATCCCCAAAAATCGATTTAGTGAAATCGCTTAAATTCAGCATTACATTAATCCTCTAAAGCTGTGTGAACAGTTGGTCTGCCTTAATCCAGCGCATCCCAATAAAGACATGGGCTGGACTGTGTTTGTGGTCATAAATGATGCGGATTATGTTGCCCGTGAACACCTGTCTGTATTTGCCGTGATGGTAGCTGGCACGCATCCCGATAATTAGCTGAGCAGGGTTCAGTCTTACTTTTTTGCTGCTAGCCACGACGTTGCTCCCATAACAATCTCGCCAAGTCGAGTGCTCCCCTAAAGTAAGCGCGTTCCACCCCAGTCAATTTATCCTCTGATTGACTGTTTGCTCTTGCTGATGTTTTGAGCTTATTGCTGAGTAAATTGATTAAATCAGCCAGTTGGTCGTGGTGAAATGCTGTTTGCACAAACCCTTTTAAGGGTTGCTCCCCTCTTGGTTTTGATGGCGGTGTGCCGTTAGTAACTGCCATGATTGCACTCCGCAAATTCAATTTCACCCAGCTCTTCTGCCAATTCAAATCCCGCCAAAATCGCAGCTTGCTGTGGCAATAAAGGCAAATAATCCTGCGGATAATCCCGTATTGCCTCACTGCCAGCCATTGCTAGCTCTTCAATCCCCGCTGTCGTCCATAATGTATGGTGATGAGATAAAAAGTAGTCCAAACCAATTCCGCGATGTTCCAAGATTGGGTTGGCGGCGTAAATCTTGGTGAGTAAGTCCGGGCAGGGAAACGCCCAGTACGCATAGTTATCAAGTTCCGTTTTTAGGATGCTTAATCTTTCAACAGCGGCGGGCGTAAAACGGGGTCTCTCCATAAGATGGCTAACTTCCTCCAACGCGCCCCGATGTTGGTCGGGATTGCGAATGGCATTGTTGCTGGGGATGTGGATGTAATTAAGCATCATCTCTGCACCATCGCAGCAATTAAGTCCGCATTAATCTTGTCACTTCCAATCGCCGCCGCCTTATTGAGCGCGGCAATCACCAGATTGTTGACAATCAAGGGGTAGGTCATGCTTTCCACACCAGCCTTACTGGACATGGAGAGTGCGGCTTGAATTGCCGTGTAAGCGTTATCCTCAAACACATCTGGCAAATTGACTTCGCAACGTGCGAACTTGTGCTTAAGGTACTTGCGTAAGTCATCGCCATTCAGTGGCTTAAGCTCCACAATTTCGCAGCGGCGCACAACTTCCCGTGCCTCGTCATTGCGTTCCGATAATTTGTTTTTTAGGATTTCGGGCTGTGCAATTAAAATTATCGAAATCAAGCGAGTAAAGCCATACTTAAGTTCCCAAATGCGCTTGAGAAACTTGATAGTGAGAAGGTGTAAGTCGTGCGCCTCCTCAATCAATAAGCAATGCGAACCACCATTTTTAAGCGAGTCCGTGAGTACGGTTTCGGCGCGGCGCGACTTCCACTCAAACTTTTGGGGAGTTTTGTCGCTCCCCGAAACATCATAAATAATCGCATCGCAGATATAGCTTGCGGTCAATCTACCCTTATCGATGCAGCGCGGTTGCACAACGACAGTCTTGCTGTTCTTAACACGCAATTGTTCAATCAAGTCATCCTTAAGTGTGCTTTTGCCAGCCCCTGATTCCCCAACGACCGCCAAAAACCCCCCGTGCAAAGCGGCTTGTAACATAGTCTCTTGCACATACAAGGTATCGGTGGATTTGAACACATCGTTGCGACTTTGCACGTCATCGATAAAGGGATGCTGCTTTCCCAGCCCAAACTTATCGCGGGCGGCTTGTGTTAAAATCTCTCTCTGTGACATCGTAATCTCCTTAGATTTGGGTGTTGCGGCGGCTTGGTTGGTCTGCAAACTTTCCCACGCCGCCTTAATTTCTGCGGCATTCACACCGCGTCCTGTTAAATATTCCGTGACCTTGCTTTCAATTTCTTCCCGTGCCATTAAACGCGGGAAAATCCCTTGCCCTAACATCTGGCTGGTTGCCGCTGCTGATAGCGGCTTGCCGTTGGCTTGAACAAGCACCTGTCTTAGGGCGGCTTGTGTAACACCATGCTTAGCCATTACTTGCTTTAACAACATTCAATCTGCTCCTTGTTGTTAATTTACTTACGATTTCTTCCATATCAGCCGCCGTGACGCTGGGGTATTGGCGGTTGATGAAGTCCATCTCATCTTTGGTAACGCTCCTGCCAAGTACATCTAGCAGTGCCATGCGAATCTGTACCTCATTAAGTTTTGGCAGTTCGACGCGCATATCTGGGGTGTTGAGTGCCACCCCGCGCCGTGGCAAATGGTCTGGAATATTGGCTTGCTCAATGTCCGCAAATGGATTGATGTCCGTAAAAGCAGGGGCTTTTTGTAAACGTCGCTTGTCCGCTTCAATAATCGATTCTGTGCCGTATGCCGCTTTCCGCATTACCTTTTTCACCTTCTCCGCGCTGGTATCTGGCGCGGACTTATGCTCCTTGAACAACACAGGTGCGCCAATCTCAAACCCTGCAATATCCAATTTAATCAGCGGACATTCGTGATGCGTTTCTAATCCATCCCGCCCCGCTAAAGTTACGATCACGCAATCATCACGATAAGGATTTGTCGCTACCGTGACGTATTCCCCAATCCGTACCGCCGCAATGTCGCGCACGGAATACTGATTACCCTCATATCCTATAGATAGTTTTGGTGTAACCACTCGCTGCTCTGGTTTGCTTCGTAGAACTTGCTGACACTTTTCAAGCGGCGGGCAAATTCGCAATTGTTGTGGCGCAATCGTTGACCACATGGCATAGCGGGTGTGACCGTGGCGGCTGTGCATGTTCAAGTTTTTATCGCTCTGAAATGCGACCTGAAATGCACGGGCGGCTGCATTAAGTTGCGCCAGTGATTGCACGGGACGCATGTACAATACACTTTCAAAATTGCGCTCTACGATATTTTGTAGACCTTCCACGCTGCCTGTTGCCTGTGCGTTGCCGGGCAAATGGTGACGGTAATCAACCCCTAACCACTCTAATAATGACTTGGAAGTATTAGCTTGATGTGCGCTTGCTGCATCAAAATACAAACAAAACGGCACGCCAAAAAATGGCTTGTTATCGCGCTGAATCATTGAGTCCATGAACACATTAAAAAAGTTACTGCTGCTTTCCGTGCCGTTGACGTAAGTCAAGAAAAACGCACCTGAATAATGGTCAGTGACAATGTAACGGGTCACGCGGCTGTCGCTAATCTTTGCAAGATTCTGGGGTTTTTTGCTATTGAACTTGCGTTCATCCATGACTTGCATTGCGCCGTTTTTAAGGTAATAAATCACGCAGGTTGAAGCATCGATTTGCCAGACTTGATTAGGATGTTCCGTGCGCATCGGAACATAACCACGCGGTTGCGCTAACTGCGAAGGATGCACGCCAATATCTCGCATCACGTCCGCTAAACGCCCAGCGGTAATATCTGCACTCAATAATCCGTTTGCCATTGCGATACCTTTAGCCTTTTCAAACGTCAAGAGACGCTTGCCATTTTGTCGCTTGGATTGCTCCATAAGGTTTGCAATCGCAATCACTTCCGAATCAGGGACTACACACTTGCCTTTATCAGCTCGCACCTTGCGTTCCGTCTTGTAACCCAGTTCCTCTAAATCGCGGTAAACCTGATTACGTGACAGTCCTAGGGTGTCAATTGCCTGCTGTATTAACTGCCCCTTCCCGCCGTGCTTTGCAGTCCGCAAGTCGGTGATAAGTTGCTGATAAATGGCAAGGGCATAAGCTGAGAGTGACATGTGCTAGTCCTGTACGTCGGCGGGGATGTTGTCCATCCAAGACGTATCCATGATGCTTGGTACGTCTAGCTGATATTCGACTTGGATTGATTGAAGTTCTGCGATTAATTGCACTACCACTTGCCCGCATTGCAATTGAATATGCTCTGGGGCATTCGCTTGCTGAATCTCAATAATCTGTTTTCTCAACCGCATCATGTCTACAGATAAGACGCTATTAACCAAAGTAGACAGTTTGTCAGCGAGCTTATTGTTGAGGATGTCAATCCCGTCTACGCCGTTATCACTGCCCAATAATTCCGCATTGGCGGCTTCTAATTCAGCCACAGTTTTATCCCGTTTTTGAATCTCAGCGGTTTTTTGGGCGATGACTCTATCCTTAACTTCTAATGCGCGGGTGGCTTCTTCAGTTTTGGCTTTCAAAACGTCTTTTTCAGCTTCGGCTGCCTTCAGTTTTTCATCGTTCAGGCGTGTTTGCGCCTGTATCAACTCAAGGATATTGCGTTGCAGCTCTTCTTTGTTTGTCGTGTCTTGCGTAATCTGCTCGATGATAACGTTGCGTTCATCCTCGGGAATCTTGCGGATATGATTCATTGTGTTTTTACTAATCCCTGCGTCCTGCATGACTTCGAGGGCATCTGCTCCAAAGGCATTGAGATTGCGTAAATCCATATCTACAGACTCGCGACTACGACCGAGTGACTTGCAGAAATCCTCCCAACTGGTAATCGTTACCACTTCTCCATTGGGTTGTTTTAAAGCTAAGTGCTTGTATAACTTGGATTCCTTTATTTCTTGTAGCGCAATCAAAGTGGTAACGTTTACCAGTTTTGATATTCCGATACTGCATTGCAAATGCCCCATTAATTGATTGGCACGTGCAAAGTCAGCACTTAATTGCGTGGTAGACTGTAATTGATGCCCGTCTTCTTCCCCAAATGCGATGGGAGTTGGGGCGATTTGTTTTTGCCTTGCCATGTTTATAATCTCCTCTATATCAACTTGTGACTGCTTGTATTCTTCGTCGTTCATGACCTGATAATGACCCTTAGTGATTCCGACAATGTTTTCTCAATGCTCGCTTGCAAACTGCGCGAGTACATATTGAACATATCCAACACCGTTTGCCCGATTCTCCACCGTTCGTCACCAATTCGCTCCGCAAATCCTTGCAATTCAAGGTTCGCTAAATCTCTGGTGACTTGCACGGCACTACTCTCTGTCATCAACGCTATCTGTGTAATCGTAAGCCCTTCAAACTCATGACCAACCAAGGACTTTAGTGTTAGGAGGACTCTTTGCTGCGATACGTTGGTGTAATCAGCCACGCCCTCCCCCTAATTTACTTAGGAGGTCATAGCCTGTTACCTCTTTTATTTTTGCAATAATCTCTAAAGCTTTTTCCCCGCGAGGTCGATAGTTGTTTTTGGTTATCCTAAGCAATGTTTTATCAACAGTGCGATTTGAAAAACCATACGCCCTAGCGAAAGATCGAAACGTGTACCGTTCTTTAATTAATGCCTGTCTAACTTCACCCAATAATCTGTTCATTGGCTATAATGTGTCTCCATAGTGGGAACAGATAGTGCAATGATAGAAGTAAATAACTTCAATGTCAATACAGGGTGAAGCAAATGCCGTCAGGAAATAGATTGAAGGACTTCAGGGACTTCCTAGGCGTTTCACAGCAAAAACTTGCTGATAATCTAGGAGTTAGTAGAGGATACCTGAATGATATTGAGCGTGGCAGACAAGAGCCATCGCTTAATTTCGCGAAAAAATTATTAGAAGTTTATAACGTCAATCTCAATTGGTTTGTTGATGGGATTGGCGAAATGATGTCAACACCAGACGAAAAACCGACAGAAGAAATCGACATGAAGGAACTAGAGGACACACTGGAACTCATACAGAAGCAGGTAGGTGAAGCTCTGGTATGGGTTAAGCGAGTCAGGAGAGTGCGCTAATGCGGGGTGTGATATATGCCATTGTCTGATTCAGGAATTATTTTTTACTGCGAACTTATTAACAAACTTGAAAATGCAGAACATGGTGAGCATGGCGCACTAATTCAGGGGATGGCTGATTTTTTTAGAATTTCGCGCAACAAAGTCTACAGAGACCTTAAGCTGTTGGGCTATGAAACTGACAGAAAAAGCCGTATTGGGAAAGCAAAAAATCAAGAATTATGGCTTATGGAACAAGTGCACAATGCTTTGTTATCCGACACAGTAATTGAACAGCTACGCGAAGTAATTGAACGTAACACTGATTATTCTGCAAGCAAGACTGCGTTGCGGTATTTATTGTTGAGACTTATTTACGACAACCGCAAATTTAAAGTCATGCAAGAGCTTAATCGCATTAAAAGGGTGGGGCGGTAATGCGGATTGTTAGTTTATTGACAGGGATGCTGTTTTCCCAATTTGTACTTGCTGAAGAAGCACCACCCCCAAAACCACAAACCTATCTCTATGAGTGGATTTCGCCTTATACAGGAACAAAAATTTGGTCTGGAGAGCCTCCTGATGGTTCATGGGGACAGCCTCCTAAAGTAGTGTGTGTCTGGCAAGAATCAAATTCGCTAGGTTGCTACGATTACTCACTCCCTGAAACCCGCCAGTTTTTACAAAATAAAGCCGCTGTCCAGAAACAACAAGCCGCCGCATGGGAGACATATAAGGCAAAAGAAGCAGCCAATAAGGAGGAAAAGGAACATAAGGAATTATTAGCAAGTGAACGGGATGAAATGCGTGATGTGCTTAGCAAATCTAAAGCGCATGGCTTCCAAAGAATCGGAATGGGAACGGCGCAAGTAGTCGCAGACAGGATTGTTGAAATTGCAGAATTATCGCCACGCTTCCAAAAATACCTATCCAGCGGATTACTCAGTGCTGCATCTGTTGCTATATCTATGATGACTGTAGCAAGCGCAGGCGTGATAAATCCTAAAACAAACATTGAAAAGCTATTAAATAGTTCAGAACCCACCGATAAAGCCTTGGGCGAACGAGCGCAAGCCGCTGTTGGCGAGATGGGAGTGTCTATGTTTACGGGTAATGATAGCGATGTCGCCAAAGGCATTGCGTATTATGTTGCACAATATGTATCAGCCCTAGAACTTGCCAAAAAATCACAACCCCCTAAAACGCCCTAGAAACGTTTCTAATCCCCAATCCTACCCAATCCCCTTGTTTATGCCTTAGACCCCTTTTATAAAGTTTTATAAAAGCCTTTTTCGCAGGCTTTAACTTCAGGTTTACCCCCGCCCCGCCAAAATCTTGCTGACAAAATAGTCAACAGGACAATCTCGTCTTTTTTCTTTGTTTCTTGACTCGCTAAAGTGCAGTCATGAACACGAAATCACGCACCAGCATCGGCATAGCACTCTGTCGGCTTAACTCAGATTCAGCAGCGGCGTTTCAGCTTTTTCCCGCTGGCAGATTTAGAGCAACTGACGGTCGCCCAAAAGACTGCGAAGGCTGGATAGTTGACGACCCCGCCGCTTTGGTCGCACAAGCCAAAGCGAAAATGAATGGCTTTGTCATTGACTATGAGCACCAAACCTTAGCCGCCGCCCAAAACGGACAAGCTGCGCCCGCCGCAGGTTGGTTTGAAGGCGCAGCATTGGAGTGGCGTGATGATGGAATGTATGTGGTTTCCGCAAAGTGGACGGAACGCGCAACCGCGTATCTGAAAGCCGATGAATATCGTTATATCTCCCCAGTGTTCCGCTACGACACCAAAACGGGAAAGGTTTTGGAGTTGCTTAGTGTTGCCCTGACCAACACCCCCGCCCTTGACGGTATGCAAGCCGTGGTGGCGGCGGCAAGTCAATTGATTAACCCACAGGATACAGGTATGGATTTATTAAGCACATTGATTCAGGAGTTAGAACTGCCTGAAGGGACGGCGGAGGACAAAGTTATTGAGGCTGTTAAACAGCTCAAACAAGCCGCTGCTGATGCCGCTGCCGCCGCCGCAAAAGATAAGCCAGTCGTCAAGCCAGATGCGCCCGCTGCGTGCAAAACCAGTGACCCCATTGCCTTGTCTTTGGCGACTGAGAATATTGCACTTAAGGCGCAAATTGAAGCAGGTGAACGTGACCGTCTTATTGCCGCCAACACCGCAAAGCTTTACAGCCCCGCAATGATTGCGTGGGCAAAAACTCAAGATATTGCATCGCTGAAATCGTTTTTAGCGGCAACCCCCGAACTTGCAGCCCTCACGCAATCGCAAACAGGTGGCGCAACACCCCCGCCCGCCAATCAAGCGGGCGAACTGAATGAAGAAGAAATCGCGATGTGCAAATCAATGAATGTATCGATTGACTCCTACAAAGCTGCAAAAGCACAGAGAACTAAATAATGGCTGCACTTAATACTTATCGTGACACGCCCCGTTTAGGGAGTGAGCACTTAATGGATTACCCCGTCAAGGCGGGTGTGGTTTGCTACCAAGGCGCATTAGTTGGGATTCAATCGGGATTTTTAGTACCCGCCACCGCCGCCACAGGAATCCTCATTATGGGACGCTGTGAACAAACCTTGGATAACAGCACAGGTATAGATGGGGCAATTCATGGCGCGGTTTTGACCGATTATGCGTTTTGCTGGGATAACAGCACCACGGCGGGCGACATCATCACGCAAGCCAACGTCGGGGCGTTATGTTACGCGAAGGATGACCACACCGTAGGCGTGCAATCCGCAGGACGTTCTGCGGCGGGGCGTGTCGTTAAGGTCGATAACTCGGGTGTTTGGGTAATTTCGGGGTTGGAGTATTTATAAAAAATGAAATTAACATCTAGTGCAATGCAGATTTTGAATGACGGTTTTAACGCCGCTTGGCAAGAGGGTTTAAATGCTGCCTTGCCCATTCAAAAATACCAAAAAGTCGGAACAAAACTCAACTCTAGCAAGCGTGCAGAGCGTATGGGTTGGCTTAAAAATTTACCCGGATTTCGCAAATGGGTGGGCGAGCGCGTCATTAATAATCTTTCCAAAGAGGATTATCAAACAGTTCACGAACCATTTGAACATACGTTTGGCGTATCTCAAGAGGACTTCGAGGACGACAATTATGGCGACGTAGCTACCTCAATTACGATGCAAGCACAGTATGCGGTTACGCTCCCGGACGAACTCCTTTGGGAAAAGATTCTAGCAGGTTTTGATAATTCAGAAGGTTTGGCTTACGACGGTCAATATTTTTTTGACAATGACCATGTGGGTTATGCCAAGCGTACTGGCAAGGAAATCTCTTACAGCAATACACAAGCAGGCTCAAGCCCCCCGTGGTTTTTGGCTGATACACGTTTCCAAAAAACGCCAGGAGTGGCAATTTTTGAACGGGTTGCTCCTGAGTTTACGCAATTAACCAAACCCACAGATGAAAATGTGTTTATGCACGGCGAACTGCTTTGGGGGGCACGCGCCCGCTACTCAGCCGCCTATGGGTTTTATCAAAAAATGTTTGGCAGTCAAGCCCCGCTGATTGCAGACAATCTCGAGGCGGCGATGCTTGCGATGTCATTGCAACACCGTCCCGATGGCAAGCCTTTGGCAATTTCTGCCACTTTACTAATCCACGGCCCATCGCTTAATGCTGCGGTTAATAAACTGATTAATTGCGACAAGTTGGACAATGGCGCAAGCAATCCAAATTTCAAAATCCTGCCAACTATGATGGTCGAACATCTGGGGTAATCATGGCTAATAAAGACTTAATTGATGTGGTCGTCACCGCGAAAGTCGCTAAGTTTCGACGGGCGGGTATGTTGTGGACGGGTGACCCCACGCCCGCAACAGTAACCCCCGAAATCCTTGCGATTTTGCAGGGCGAAAAAATGCTGTTTGTGGAGGTTTTGACACCCATGCCCGCCGCCAAGGTAGCGAAAAATGAAGCAACTTAAGCAAATCCCAATCGCCTTAATGATGCTGCTTGCCAGTTATCAATCCAACGCCTACGCCTATGAACTTAAGGGTAATTATTGCTGGGTTAATCATGAGTATCACTTAGTTATGCCTGCGTCAGGCCCAGTGGTAACTGATAATTTTTACCCAACTTTACGCGATGCAATCGCCGAGGTTGAACGCTCTGCGGGTGTGATGACGGATAAGGAGGCTGGCAACAATTGCAAAATAGACAACTTGTTCCTACGCCACCCCCGCACCAAAGCATTGCTCGCAAAAATCATGATTAGCTCGGAAATCGTGTGTAAAACAGTAATAGGAGAACCAAAGAAATGATTTGCGAATGCAAAAAATGCAGTAGTGAGGTGTGCAGTAATAACGTGCTATCCCGCGAACAACAACGCAATATTGCCGAGGCAATCGCCACGGTAGACAAAGTTATTCAAGCGGCCCAGCGTCATTTTGGGTGTTTACCAGAGTATGAGCGTCTTCAGCAATCAGCTCTCTATATTAATAGCTGTATCGCACTGTTGGCTGCTGTCAAATGATTACCGATAGCGTCACCCTCTTATGCCCTGATGCCAACAGCAGCCAAATTACCGCCGCTGTGCAAGCCGCCCTGTTTAGCTACTCGTCACAGCAACCGCCTGAAATCATGGCGATATGTGCCGTAACTGATTTGGTGGTTGAACTGCCCAGTGATTGGGTGGCGGGCTTAAGCAATGTGGTGACGCTTGACCCTGTGCTTGTTCCCACGGCTTCGCAAGGCGCGGGCGCAATCACAGCCGCTTTTAATGGTACGTCTTTAGGAGCATTCACGACCTTGGAAGTTTCGGGGGCGAATGTTGACGCATCACTTAGCGGGGGCGTGTTTCACATTCAAACCCCGCCCCCTACTTTTTCGATTTCGAGTTTTGTGGTTTCGCCTGCGACGCTGGAATACGGCAACGTCTCGCAAGCCATCACTTTGACGTGGGCTTACAGCGGACTTACTCCAACAAGCCAAACGCTTAACGGCACGCCGCTTGACCCCGCGCTACGCACTTATGCCGTGGCGGGTGGTTTAGCAAGCCCTGTGGATTTCACTTTATCGGCAAATTCGGGGGCAAAAACCGCCTCACGAAGTGCAAGTCTTACTTATGCCAGCCGTGTTTACAGTGGCAATAGCACAGATTCACATCTTGCGGATTTAAGCGGATTAACAGGTGTGTTGAAGGCCAATGCCAGCGGTTCATATAACTTTGCAGCGGGCGTGGGTGTGTACAAATACATCGCAATCCCCGCGAATTACGCGACGGTGAACCCCGACACAGGCTTTATTGATACATCTACAGGCTTTCCTGTGAGTTTTGACACACCTTATTCCGTACTTAGCACCAACGGGTATGGATATGAACAGAATTACAACGTCTACCGTAGCTATAACAAGCTCAATGGGGCGATAACGATTAGGGTTTAACGATGCCAATACGTGGACATACAACCGTCGCCGCCCCGCTGGGGCAAACCGACGAAAGCGATGTGTATGCCACGCATGAGGCACGGCGCGGCAAGGGTGGATTAGTCACAGGGATAACTTCCCTCGCAGAAAGAGATGCAATCCCCCCTGAACGTCGCGATGCAGGCATGATTGTGCATGTGCTTGAGGCACAACAATATTACAGTCTGTCCCCTGATTTAATCACTTGGCAAGCCGTTAATTTCGGGGCTGCCAGTAATAATTTATACGTTCCCACCCGCGCCGTCACAAGCGATGCGGTGCTGGGAATAGAAGATTACAGCGTGTATGTGTCCGCACAGGACAACGCTATCACCGTATTTCTACCGTCGTCCGCAGCCATTGGCAACGGACGGCGTTATGAAATCACTGCCACAGATATAAGCTTCGCAATCACACTCCAAGCCCCGGCGGGCGAACTCATCAGTGGTGATGCAAGTTATCAATTTGGCAGTGTTTATGACTCGATTACGATTGAGTCTTTCGCAAGTAATTGGTTTATTAAATAAGGATAAAACATGTCTTACGTACAAACGCAACGCATTCCTGGTTCTGTGGTTTTCAAGGGTAATATTGCCGCTATTGGCGACGTACCCTCTAGCCCTGCTGAGGGTGATGTATATCACTTAACGGGTGATGTCACGATTAGCGGCACACCGTTCGCGACGGGTAATGAGATTTTGTGGACTGGTAGCGCATGGGAATTAATCGGCAAGGATGGATTCACCATTAAAGCCTTGACCGCTGACGGCACTTTAACCGCTTATGACCAAGTCGTGACTGCTAGCGGTGCATCTGCTGCGGTGGCTGTAACCTTGCCCGCCGTTTCGGGGGTGCTGGGTCATCAATATCAAATTAAGGCAACCGACATCACTAATGCCGTGACGATTGCGCCTAATGGTAGCGACACGATTGATGGGGCGACTGGTTCTTACACCTTCGCAACGGCTGGCGACAGTTTGACCATTACCGCAACCGCCGCAGGTTGGATTATTCAGTAATTCACCATTCCCTGCCCGCAAGGGCGGGGACAACTGGAAGAAAACTATGTCTTATCACAAAGATAATGTTGCGTATATTGGCACTGTCATGATGTGGCCCAGCGATAACGTGCCCCCAGGTTGGATGCTGTGTGACGGTCGCACGTTGCAGGTAAGTCAGCATCGTGGCTTGTTTATGGTATTAGGTAATCAGTATGGCGGCGACGGGGTGACGACGTTTGCATTGCCTGATTTGCGGGGGCAAGTCATTGTCGGGGCGGGCGCAGTACACGCCCTGGGAAGCCAAGGAGGACAGGCGGCTGTTGATGTCACGCTGGACGCATCCCAACTGCCTGCCCATACACATACGGCAACCTTATCTGGGACTATCGGCACTCCTCATCTGATGGCATCTAGCAATGTAACGGGTAACAGCTATGTGCCAACCACGACCTACAAATATATGG
This sequence comes from Thiotrichaceae bacterium, assembly GCA_028688145.1. GTDB lineage: Bacteria > Pseudomonadota > Gammaproteobacteria > Beggiatoales > Beggiatoaceae > JAQTYU01. The sequence goes on from JAQTYU010000003.1 coordinate 299,379, forward strand.
CGGGCTCTCCTGCAGGCTCTGTCGGCAGTCAATCGTGGGCAAGTTCTTTGACCAGTCCCGTGGAAGTTGGTGGATATTCGGGTGGTGAGGTCAGTGGGGCAACCGTCACCATTGACAACAATGTCACGCAAGGGGCAAGCGTGCATATCCCTACGCAGCCTCCCTATGTTGCGCTTAATTTTATTATCGCCGCTGACGGTATCATGATATGGATTACACCCTAACCCGCGCCCCCGACATCCTCACCCTAACCACGCCCACGCCTTACGTGCGCATGGTTTACACGGGCTTGTGGACAACTGATAACTTAACCCCCGCCGCCGAACAAGCGGTTGCTTTGCTTGCCGCCGCCGCACTTTATGACCAGCTCGCTGGCAGCACCATAGACCCACTTCAATCAACACGTTTCAGTCAATTAGCAAATAATTATAGACAGTCATACATAGGCATTGCCCCGCACAATTGCGGTGTTTACGCCACCCCAACCAATCTTTTAAACCGTTTTGGCGCAACGGAATTAGCGCAATTATGCAAGATTCCACAAGCGGATTTGTTCGCCCAGCAAATTCTGGGGCAGCAATCTAGCCCCATAACTTATAAACCTGAAGAAATCATGAGAGCGAAAGCCGCCGTCAGCTTGCTATGTCAAGCCTGTGTCGATGCGGACGCTTATATCACTATTTATTTATCGCGTTACACCGCGCCCATTCCACGTCCGCTTGTTGACGTGGCGACTAATGCCGCCTGTGATTTAGCACGCTGGCAACTGTGGGACAAGGGCGAACTGACAGCCGATAACGTCGTGCAACGGCGATATGAGTCAGCCATGAAATTGTTAGAAGACGTGCGTGATGGCTTGGTTCGCACGGGCGGCGAACAAGGCAATTATGTCGAGATGGTGAACACGCCACGGAGAAGCTGGTAATGGCTTTTTTAGACTTGCAACCTGACTTAATTGCGCGTGTTCAAAAGGCGTTGCCAGATTATCAAGTGCTGCCGGGCGCAAGCATTAATGGTTTTTTGACGCTCAAATCTAATTTAGCCCCGGCGGTTTTTGTGATTTACGAAGGGCACAGCATTAAAGATACCGCCCGTGCTGGGGCAAGCGTGGCTTATGCGCAACTGTGGACGCTCATCATGGCAGTGCGTTATGCGGGCGATGACGATGCCAGTTTAGCAATGGCGCAGGCGAACCCCGATATTGACGTGCTCTTGAAAGCCGTCAATGGTTACGTTCCCAAAATGCCTTTTTACCAACCACTTTATGCAGTCACACCAAAGATTCCCGCATTCACGGCGGGTAACTTATTTTTACCGTTTTCATTTCATGCGGTTTATACCGTCTCTACTTAGGGGGAATTATGGCACATGGATTTATGGGTGCAGGGGATTTATTTGTTAGCGAGTTTGATGATAATGGTCAACCCAAGGCTTATAAAATCTTAGGGAACATCACGTTATCGATACAACCCAACGGGAAACTAATTCCCCGCGTTAGCACATCGGCAAAAACTTATGGACAGGTATTGGATACGTTCAGCGTGGTCGAGCCAAGTAAGCTCACAATCACATCCGACGAAATCAGTCTTGTGAATTTAGGGTTGGCGTTGCAAGGGATTGTTGAAACTATTGCCGCAGCCGCTGGTGATGAGCAAGAGACGTTCACCGTCGCGATTGGTGACATGGTCGAGTTGGCGCATCAAGACGTTTCCAACGTGGTCATTACAGGTGGGCACGTCGAAGACAGAGATTATCGGGTGTTTGCAGGGGTTGGGATGATAGAGATTTTACCCAACGGCAACATCACTGATGGCGCAAGTATTTCGGTGGCTTATGACTATGGCACTAAAGCGGGTTATCGCATCTTGGGGTCGAGCAAGGCATCGATTATCGCCGCCCTTAAACTTGATGGGGTCAACAAAATCACAGGCGAATCTGTGGTCGTAGTAATTGATAAAGCCGTTTTGCAGAATAAAAAAGACGTGGTTTTTGTTGGGCGCGACCAGAAATTTGTTGAGCTGCAACTAGAAGGTCAAATGGAAACTTTGCCCGGCAAAAAAGAACCATTCACCGTCACAGTTCGGGGCTAAAAATGAGACTCGAAACCACAGTAGAGATTGATAGCAAGCGCATCGTGAAAGTGCGCGAAGTCACGCCCAAAAACTTACGTCAATTTTACAAGTTGATGACGGTTGACCTCGCTAACACCAATATGCAAGCCGTGCTTACTGAGCATTGGGATACTTTACTCAAGGGTCTGGGTGATTGTGTCGAAATGCCCAAAGGCTTAGCGATTGATGATTGCGGACTTTCAACCCTGCTTAAAATTTGGGAAGCCTTCAAGGAGGTCAATCCTAATTTTTTGCAACTGATAAGCATGGTCACCGACAGCCCCATAATCGGCAAGTTGTCGGCAATCTCGAATCCAACGCCTACTACCTCACCGAGCGCGGACACGTCCACGTCTGGGATTACGGACTCTCCTATTACACCCGATGCTGTGAGCTAGCGAGCCATGACTAACGAAGTCGCACTATTCCTAAGGCTTGAAATTTCCCAATTTATGCGGGATTTAGCCCGCGCAAAAGGCGAAATCAACTCGCTTGGAAGTAGTGCGCCCGGTGATGTGTTTAAGGAGGGCGAAAAATCAGCTCACAATTTAGCGGCGGCAATCCATGACGCGGCGACCGCCGAGAAAGAACTTGACGCAAACGCCCCAAAAGGCGCACAAACAGCCTTACAAAACACTTCGCAGGCTGCAAACGATTTAAACGGCTCAATGACCACCGCCGCAGGAGGCACGGCTAACCTGTTGCGTGGGTTTATTGAGCTTTATGCTGTCGTTAAACTCATTGATTTGTTTAAGGAGTTGTCCGCAAGTGTCATCAATACCTCCGCAACCTTTGAGACTTTAGGGGTTCGCCTTAAAACCCTGACAGGTTCACAAGAGGCGGCGAATGCGGCAATGTCTTGGATTAAAGACTTTACTGCCAAGACTCCATTTCAGTTAGATCAAGTCACTAAATCCTATGCGGGCTTAATCGGGGCGGGGCTAGACGCAAAAAAAATCCTGCCTTCTGTGGGTGATGCAGTTTCCGCAATTGGGGGCGGCGGCGCAGAAATTGACCGCGTGGTCACTGCCTTAAGTCAAATGCAAACCAAGGGAAAAGCGTCCGCTGAAGAGCTGATGCAAATTTCTGAAGTCGGCATCCCTGCGATGCAAATCCTCAAAGACAAACTGCACTTAACCACTAAGCAGATGGAGGATTTAGCAGGCAGCGGTATTTCCGTTGATAAGGTTATCACCACTTTAACCGATGGGCTGAAAGAAAAGTTTGGCGGCGCGATGGAAGCGCAATCAAATACTTATGCAGGGATTATGTCCAACATCGAGGACAGTTGGACGCAGCTAATGAATGAGATTGGCGACGCGGGTGCGTTTAATGTCGCGAAGGGGTACATGAAAGAAGTGCTTGATTATCTGAATAAGATAGTGAAGGACGGCACGGCTAAAGAGTGGGCGCAAAATATATCCGCAGTCATGAGTGGCGTATTTAATTTAATTGCTTTAGTGGTGAAATCTGTCGCAACGATTGCGGGCGCATTCACCAGCACCTTTAGCTTTATCAAAGACATGTTTACTAATGACTCGCTTTACGCGCCGCTAAAAAAACAAGAGGAGGATTATCAATCTTACCTTAAAGCTTCTCGCGAAAAGCAAGCCGACATCATTTCCTCAGTGAACAAAAAAATAGCACAGGAAGAAAGCAAAAAAAGCGATCAAGAACAAAGTCGCGATTTGCAGAGAATAAAAGACCTTCAAAATTTAATCGAAGTCAAAAAAGAAGCCGCTGAAACCAAGTTCGCACGCGACGAGCAAGGCGTTGGCGACGACTTAATTAATAAGATTAGAGACACTAAACAAGCTATTGCTGATATTCAAGACAAGTTTTCTGCTGTTAAATTTGACCCATTTCGCGGGGGCGCGGGCGGTTTTGCGCAAAATATTGAAAGCATGATGAGCGGGTTAAATAGCCTGTCAGCAGGCTTTCAACAGTCCGCTGTCAAAGCTCAATTAATGGATCGCCAAACCGCACAATCTGCGACTGAGTCCGCTCGCAAAAGTAGTGAGGCAGAACGCCAGCGTTATGAGCAAACCGCTGCGGCGGCATTGACGGCTTACAATCAGCAAGTGCAATTAATCAATTCTGAGACTTCTGACGCTGCTACCAAAAACGCAAAATTACGCGCCGCAGAAGAGGAGCTTTCGCAAGCCCGTAACGCCGCTGCAATGCAAGCCTATCAAGCAATCAAGGGTTATCGCGATGCAGAAGGCAATGATGTCATTGCGCTTAACCGCAAAATTGCCCAGGCGGAAACGGCTGCCAGCACTCAATTTATTGCGCTCGAAAAAACCAAACAAGCTTCAGCAATGCAGTCTGCACAAGCCGCGCACGTCAAAAAAATAGAATTAATTAAATTGGAAGGCGGTAAAGCAGAGGAACAGGCAGAAAAGTATCGCGAAGCTGACACTAAATTGTTGCAGTCAAAGCTTCAAACCGCCGAAAAATCTTATCAAACCTTTCGCGCGGGCTTGCAAAAGCAGATGGCTGATTATGACAAGTACCACGCGCAAGTTAAGCAGATAGATGACAGTATCGAGAGCACCAAAACGGGTGCAATGGATAAGATTCGCGACCTTCGACGCAAAGATATGTCAGAGGAAGAGGCGGCGGCTGACCTCAAAAATCAAATTAATGAAAAGTTTGCAGCTTCCAGTGAAGCCTTGGCGGCGGGCGACACCAAGAAATCACAAGCCTTAGCGGCAGAAGCGGAGCAATTATCGGGGCAACTCAAAGACCGCCAAGAAATTGAAGCGGTTATAGTCCAATCCGCCGCGCTAAAACTTGAAAGTCTAAATCAAGAAAAAACGATTGCCAAAGAAAACGAGCAAGAAGCCTTGGTTCGTGCCGAAGAACAAAAAGCCGCCTTGGCAGAACAAGCCGCTGCGATCCAAGAAAATACTGCCGCCCTTTCGCAGTTAGCGGAAACCTTTGGCACGGAAAAAATGACGGGCGAAGTCGAGAAAACCAAGGCTTCACTCACAGGTTTAAAAGAACAATTACAACAAGCTAAAGACACGCTCGCCAGCATGGGACAACTCACACTTGACACTTCTGGGGCGCAGTCAAATCTTGATGCGATTAGTCAAAAAATTGATGCAATCAAAGCGAAGGCAGACATTAAAGTCAATGTGCAAGGGGTTGAGGGACACAACGCGGGCGGGGTTGCTGGCATGTTTAGCCGCGCCCTGCATTTTGCGACTGGCAACATCGTGCCCGGCGTGGGCAGTGATGACACTGTTCCTGCGATGCTTACGCCCGGTGAATTCGTGGTTAATAAAGGTCGCTCCGAAACCTTTCGGGACTTGCTGAATTTTGTGAACTTCGGCCCGCTGGAAAAAGTTAAAAACGCTTTTTCGGGTGCATTGAAACTCAATACGGGCGGACTGGCAATGCCTAATATCCCCATGCCGCGCTTGCCCAATATTCCAGCGATTACGCCTTACGCACCGCGCACGCACAACGTCAATTTAGATTCACTTTCGCTGTCTGTGGGCGGTCAATCCTTGCCACCTTTGGCAACTTCGACGGATTCTGTGTCCGCTTTTGTTAATCAACTGCGTGACCTTCAACGGGGGCGATCATGATTAAATCCATAGGCGGCATTGTCTTGCCAGACCAAACCCGTTGGAGCGACAGACTCTCTTATATAGGTGTCAAGCAATCGCCTGAGTACACGCTTGGCGGGCGGCAAATTATCTGGAATCAAAAGCTGATAGGCGGTCGTCCCGTTACGTTGGTTTGGGATAAAGAAGAAGCATGGCTGTCATGGGGTACGGTGATCAACATTCAACAGCTCGCCCAAGACAATAATGAGTTCACATTTATCTGGGGCGATATACATTTGCAAACACGTTTCGATTCTTCTCCTTTGGTTTTTAATGAAGTGGAGGCTTATAACGAAACTGAATTAAATCGCTTTTATGGGCAAATAAAATTAATTGAGGTGGTTTAGAAGATGATTACTCCTAATGATATTGGATTTTTAAAAGCGTTAGACATGACCTACTCGCCCACATCGGGCGGGCGCATGAGCAATAACGCGATTACGAGCAACACGCTGCGCAATTTATTTGCCGATGTGGATTATTCAGAGCTACAAGCTGGAACTAATATCAAACGCAAGCTGTTCGTGAAAAACAGCAACACCGATAATTTATCAGCTCACAATCCGCTGCTATTTTTGGGCAAAACCCCGACTTCAACCGCTCGCGAATTTTTGATTCTGGGAACACAAACCAATACCTTAAGCGGTGTCGGCACTAGCCCCCGTCGTTACGGTTGCTGCAATATCTCGCAGGCAGTGGTAGCGGGCGACACGACTGTTAAAGTGACCACGCCTTCTGTGAGTTATAACTTATTCCAAGTGGGTGACACGATTGTCGTCACCTCACGTTCCACGCCTGCGAAGGTCAGCAGTGACCCGCTCGAAACCGATGTGCCTTTAGAGGTTCGTAAGATTACCGCCGTCAGTTATTCGGGGGATACCGCCACGATTACCGTTGATAGCGCGTTTGATAATCCTTACGCTTTATCGCGAGTCAATGGCACAACCACTTATTACAGCCGCGTTGCATCTTGCATCACGCAGGATGTTATCCGTGCCAAACTGGCTTACACCAGCAAAGTCAGCACCGCAGGCACGTTTGACGACACGCTGAGTCTTGCCGATAACACCGCCGCGATTCAGCAAACGATTACCTTAACTTTCACCTCGCCCACCGCTTACACCGCCGTGGGCGATACTTTGGGAAGTTTGGGCGCGGGTTCTGTGAGCACCAATTTTTCCCCCATCAATCCGACGTTCTCGCGCCCGTATTTTTTGCTGGCGGCGACTTCCTTTGGTGGAACGTGGGCAACGGGCGACACCTTAACGCTGACACTTACGCCCGCATCAATCCCTTTGTGGCTTGAGTTGCTTGTCCCCAGCGGGTCAACTGCTGTGGACTTGGAAATGTTTCGCCTGTGGATGATGTTTAACACGGGGTCTAATTAACATGAGTGGCGGGGTTAAAGCTGATTTCGATATTTCTATTGGCAAGATTGATGCGCTTACCAGCGGAATGTTCGAGGTTGAGTTGGTGGATATTTCGCCGATCAAAATTACGCCCGTCAATGTCACCAATAAGATGTTGATTAATGCGGGCGGGGCTGCGCCTAAATCCGAGTGGGAGCTAGACAGCGACACCAACGCTCAAAAACTGGCTAAGCAACAAGCGCAGACTAATCGCCTTGTCGGTGCAAAGCGCATGATTTATGAGCAACTTGTCAGTGATGGTGTTGATGTGGGTGGAGACCAGTGGCAGCATTATCAATTTATGCAGACGGTGGCTTATGGTGTATGCGAACTGCATGTATATTGCCCGCGTGATGATGGTTCTGCTATCACGGTCACGCCACTGGTTAATCAAACCACGGTAGCGGACACGATTAGCGTCAACACCTATATATATGTGGAGCACCTCAAACGTTTACCCGTGACCAAATACGAGGATGTGGTGTTCACAGGCAGCGACTTCCAAAGCATTAAATATGGATATGACAGCCCGCAGGTTAGCGTGTTGTCTCATACTAATTTCATTGGGGATAATGGAAAGTCCGCTGTGCCGCCCAAATGGGATACACAAAAGCAGGCGTTTATTTCCGAACGCAAAGTTTTTGGGGTGTTGTCCGTCAAATATGATACGGAGTATGAGGTGTTCATGGTTAAGTATGATTTACCCAGACCCTTGACCACCGCAAATAAACTCGCATTTTTTTACGGGACTGGCTTAAAAGACTTAGCTCCTGCTCAAATCATTGTGCAACGGGGCGGGCAAGGTAGTCTCATTAAATTGCCACAGAAGATTGAACCCAGTGCGGCAACATGGGAATCAACGGGGACAAACACGCAACGCTCCGAAGACCCCACTCGCCGTAAACTTGAGACCAAACGGATTGCAGGACCTGGTGGGGCTTATGTCGATATTGCTGTTCCCACGGCACTATCCTTTGTTGATGGCATGGGAAAAACTTTGGAACTCAAAATGCCTGACATTACAGGGATAGGGTCGTGAGCGAGCCATATTATTTAGGGATGTGGGTGCATGTGCTTAAGGTTCACTGGGGCGGTGGGCGGTTTTTAAGCGGTGAAGAATACAGCAATGAGCAAACGGATTTTTCGGGGCTAGATTACAACCTAATAGAGAGACCCGGTGAATGGCGCTGGGGTACATATAATGACATGTCTCGTGGTGGGTGGTTCGTCCCAGACTATCGTTACTGGGCTACCCCCGCCCCCATACGGCAAATTAAAATCCCCTATAACGGCGTGATTGAGACGGGTATCTATCCTGATGACGGCACAAGCAATATGCCCGTCACCTATGATGCGAACTATTCCGCCAGCAGTGTCAACAAATTGGGTGATGGGCAATACACTGGGATGCCTCTGCATTTATTGCGTACAAAGATGGGTTTCATCGGGGGCGCAGACTCCAATGGCAAGGGATTATCCGAGCCTTTTTTGGGTAATAACAACATCTATATTGCGCGGGGGGCGGTACGGATTGAAGGTGAAGAAACCACCAGTGAAGATATTTATCAATATAAGGATTGGGATGCACCTTATTTGGTAGTGGCAGATATTACCGTGTCGATTTTGGGCAGTAATCCCACACCTATATATATGTTCGACGGCTATGAAACGATGCTCGCCTACAACGGCAAAGGCGATTGTCCTGATAGTGCGGCTTTAACTTACGCTCGCATCGTAGGTTTCAGCGGGTTAGAAATATCCTTTGGCTCAGCCGCCTGCATTAATCAACCCATGTATAGCAGTTCGACTGACTTGGTTATAACTGCGATGACAATCCGTAAAGTAGAGGTAACACCACATGATAACAATGGATGAAGAAGCTAAATTTGGCATAGCCCTTTTGAAAAAATTCAAGGAAGTCATTTATACGGGGACGCTCAAATTATATCCCGGTCAACCAGGTGACTGGCAAACCCCAATGGATTCCGTAGAGGTTTTGGCATCTATTCCCGTATCGGCTCTTAATTTGGACGTGTTTCCTAACGGCACGTTATCGATGCTTGGCACAGCCGCCAAATTCACTACGTTTCGCACAGGTTTGATTGGATGGTTTGCGATTGACTGCCGCCAACTTGATGGAGGCAACGCACAAGATAACGGTTATATCAGAGGCAACGTATCATTCACAGGCAGCTCGTCCGTGCAACGAGCCGCCGCAGAGCTGCAACTCAACACTTTATTAATTAGCGTTGGCGATGGCGGGGCGTTAAGCGAAATCACGCCAGTTCAATTCAGCATTAGGTTGGGATAAATCATGCCAGATATTTCAAACATTAAATTCAAATTGTCGGGCGGGGCAAGCAATACCAACCCCGCGAACAGTTTAGGTGGTGCAATTTCAAACGCGATCATCCCGCCGCAAACAACCACCGTCGCCAGCAATACCACGGGGTTATCGGTGACTTACGCGCACAGCAATCCGCTTGGAAGTGGCACGTTGCATTATTACGCCCCGATTGCAGCGGTTTCCGCCAAGCCTCAAATTACCGTATTGACCGCGACTATTGGGGCGGGCAGCTCTTTGTCAGATACTTTGGTTGACAAAAATAGCTCTACTGTACAATTCACACTAACCATAGGCGGGCGCACCTACACAGAACCAACCACTTATGGGCAGGCAGTTACTCGCGCTCAATTATTGAGTAATTTGGCAACAAAGATTAATACTGATAGTGCAGCAGTAGTCACAGCAGTTGCCGCTTCTACAACCTTAACATTGACTTCAAAAACCAACGCTGCATTCACCTATGCTATATCTGCATACAGCAATTACGATACGTTCATTTTTTCTTCAGTGACCAATGGTTATAGCTGCACCTATACAATCCCAGCCAACGCAAGTTATGGCTCGGCTTGGACTGTAACTTTGTTACAAACTCAAGCCGCCGCCGCTGCGGTTGCAGGCGACTCGCAAGCTTATCTGTCTTGGCAACCTTTGGGTGATGCGGGCGGTTCTAAAGTTCCCGTTGCCATCAACACCGCTTATGCTTTAGCCGCTGCCACCACAGGCGCATTACTGGTTTCAACGCCCGCGACTTTGCCCACGGCTGACGCTAATATCTCCGTCACGATTGCCATACCTTATGGCAGTTTGTTTGACGACATCGCAGGGATTGAGAGCCTTCAGGGCAACACCGATTACCGTTGTTTTTATGTCAAAAATGAGGATAGCAGCACTCACTCAGCCATTAAACTGTGGTGTTCCCAACAACCCGTGGGTGATGATGTTATTCAGTTGGGATTTGCAGCAGCGACGGGGGTTAATGACATTGCAGTAAGTATTGACAACGACACCACTGCTCCAGCTGGTGTATCGTTCGTGGCGACAAACAGCGAAGCCACCGCCTTAAATATTGGGACGTTGGCAGCAGGTGAATATATTGCTGTCTGGCAAAAACGCAGCATTACCGCAGCCACACGCGCCGCAGTTGCGGACAACTTTGAACTGACTTTATCGGCATTGTGATATGGCAACTCAACGGCTGGTTCAGACTTATAATATAAGTGCATCTTTAACGGCGCATCAAACGCTCGTGCAAAGCTATGCAGTTTTCGCCACGCCCGTTAAGCAATACCTTAAGCTATCACAGAGCTATACCAGCCAATCTTCACAGTACGCCACCCAAAAATTTTCACAGGGCTGGGAAGTCAATAGCAGCATTCCCCAAACGCAAAAATTCCAGGCGCGATGGAATAGCAATGGCACATACAGCCTAGAGTTCACCGCGCCGCTGAACGTGGTGTGGGCAACAGAGTGCAACATCCCGTTATGGGCTAATGTCGCAATCGCTTACACCTTCCCAGTTAATGCAGTCGAGTTCACGACCTGCGACTTTCCGATTGGCGTTACAGCCGCCACGGAATTCGTTGTTCCCGTAAACTTCACGGTTTCGGCCAGCACGGATATTCCCGTTTTTTTACAGCAGCAATATGGTTTAGAGTGCGCCATTCCTGTGCGTCTGTTGCCGCATGACGAACTCAGTAAAACCTTAGATTGTCCGATTGCCCGCTGTGTCAGCACCAGTCTGGATATTCTTGTGTTCATGCGCACGCAACTTGGGTTAGAGTTGATTTGTCCCGTGCGAATGTTGCCGCATGACATGATGGCAGTTGAGTTTTCCGCCCCGATAGGGGTGCGTGTTTCGCGTGAACTGATTGCGCCCGTGCACTTAAGCCAGCAGTTAGGCATAGAGTGTACTTTCCCCTTTGGTGTAAGTTACCCGCTATATAAGGTGCTTGATGTGCCTGTGGTGCTGAGTTCAACTAATCAATTTGCAATGGAGTTTATTGCGCCATTCCGCATGATAGGCAAACTTCTAAGTTTCCCGCCCGCCGCAAAAATAGCGGTGGTCAGCGTCTTGACGCAAGCACAATCTTTACCGCCCGCCGTGCAAACTCGTGTGGACGCGCTGTTAAACACCTTAGATTCAACACCGCAAACCGTTTCACCAGACTTGCAAACTGAGATGGTAGACGTGCTGCAATTGCTTGACCCGCCCACTTATCCCGCCGCCAATGCCGCCTTGGCATATGTCAATAGCATGTCGGATGCGCTGACTATTTCCAATAATATTTATTTACTGCATAACGGTAAACGCCTTGAGATATTGGACTTCACCTTGCGGCAAGACATCGGCATGTACTGCTTTATTGGCTCGATTAATTTGCCTGATATTGCGGCGTATAAAGCCAGTAACGTGATGGATTTAATTACCTTGGTTATTGACGACAATCGCTTTTCCAGCCGCTACGAACTGCTAATTACTGACAAGTCATATTCCCGCAGTGGGGTTGACGCGCCAAAGCTTTTAATCAACGTGGCAAGCCCCACCTATTATCTTGAGCAGCAACGCATCACTACTTATATTCCGCGCATCAATGCCCGCGCCGCCTGCGAACTGATAGCACAGCAAACGATTGACTGGCAAATATTGGATTGGGTGATTCCAGACGGGATTCTTAATTTTGATGGGTGTACGCTAATCGAGGCAATTCGCACGATTATTAAACAGTTGGCTGTCGTGCAAACCAATGCGGACGGCACACTGCGCGTTCAATATCGCCATCCCGTATCGCCCACTAAATGGGATTACGCCACCCCTGCTTATACCTTATATGATAACGTTCATAATCTATCGTATTCGGAGGGGTATCGTTGGCACAGTGCAATGTACAACGCCGTCATTATTGCGGACGCAACCCCGTCCGCAGATGATCCAAAAGGTGAAATAACTTACGATTTGGAGTTCGTCGAAGATAAAGATGACAAGTTAGGCAGTGGGGTGTTGCGCATTTATTCCAGTTCGCCCCGCGAAGTGTCTGGGGTGCAAGTCGTGCACACGGGCGACAAGTCTATACAGTTGGGGCAGTGCTATCCCACACAAGTTGAGATAACTGAGCGTGTTGAGTTCAAGGCTAACAAGACAACCGTACAACGCCAGATTTCAGGGTTATTGAAAGTAGATTACAAGTCAGTTGATTTAGGTCAGATTGTGGTCAGTGCGGACGGCAAAACCCTGACAACCGATAACCGTGGCGATTATGCGGGCTATTCGTTGTGTGAACTGACGTATACGACAGAGTGCTATGTGTGCGCCGTCACACTCACTAAGGCATTCGACACGCCGCAACCCACTCAATTCTTAGTTGTATAAGGTGTAAAAATTATGGCAGTCAAAGCAACATTTCAAATTGACCTCGGCAAGCAGTCAACCACCGACCAAAGTGGCGATGCTTCCATTGAGTTGGATTCTCGAAAAGATGGATTCAACGGCGGCAAAACCGAATTTCGTGGAGGCGATACGATCTACTTTTTATTACACGTTCCTCCCGGAGCGGTAATTGAAGAAATTATTACCAACGAAGGGGATGCAAAAGAGTATGGCGGCATTCAGTTAGATACTGCTGATATACTTGTGTTTGATTATCCAGACGAAACATCACAACGTTTGAGCCGTGCCCCGTCTGGAAGTGTTGGTATGGCATGGGTGGGCAAGGGATTGCCTGTATCCCCTAGTCATAATAACGGCGTTGTCACCCTACCAACATCTATAGGCGCATCTAAGCGAGCCATTGGGATGCTTAATTGCAAGTACACAGAGCAAGTTAAGGTTGTCAAATTGACCACACCCGCCACCGTTGATAATAATCCTAACTACAGCATTCATGGCGTTGTCGTTGGTTATATTCAGCAGGACGCTGGAGCATGAGAATCGTTTGCAAACGTGGCGCAAGCCCTGACATTAATACTTATCGTTATGCCGAGCAGATTATTGACCCTATTATCAGCACTATTCCTGTGGCGTTGGAAGTGGGACGTAATGTTATGGATGATAATGAGTCACTTATTCCCGTCACACTGACATCGGTTTACGTTCCCACAAAGACAGGTGACTTACTTGAGGTCAGTGACGAGCTGCAAGCCAATGTTTGGCGAGCTGAGTGCACGGGTGTTGAGTTGCGTTTGGGACAAGACGGGCGTTTCACAATCACACAGCAGTTGCTTAGGAGGGTGTAATGGACTTAATCGCACAGCTCAAAGGTGCATTGACCTCTCCCCCAAAAGCGGGGGTGATTACAAAAATCGAACACGGATTAATGAGTGTGGCAACCAGTGACGGCTTAGTGACTAGACCCGTTCAGGTGGGCTTCAAAGAGGGGGATAGGGTATCACTTACTGCGGCGGGGGTGGTTACGCCGTTGTTGGCGGTTTCGGGGATTAAGGTTTTTGATGTGTGAAAAATGTAAAAACATTTCATTTTTAAAATCCATTTATCCCATTAATCAGCTACCATTTATCCCTCGCCCCCTCAGGTATGGATTGAAACGGCAACAGGGGCGCGACCCCGAAGCCGTGTGGAATATTTCACCAGCCTTTCGGGGCTGGTATGGATTGAAACATTTTTCCTACTCCTTTTCGCTATGCAAATGTTTGATTTCACCAGCCTTTCGGGGCTGGTATGGATTGAAACCCGCACGTCGCCGCAACTGCTCCTTAAGGAGGGATTTCACCAGCCTTTCGGGGCTGGTATGGATTGAAACGCTGCCCACTCAACATTAACCTCACGTGCATAGTCATTTCACCAGCCTTTCGGGGCTGGTATGGATTGAAACTTTAAGTCGGCAGCCCCCCTGGCGGGCTACATTATCACATTTCACCAGCCTTTCGGGGCTGGTATGGATTGAAACACTTCTTCGTGGTGTTTAGGACTGATTTTCACCATTTCACCAGCCTTTCGGGGCTGGTATGGATTGAAACTTGGCTCGAAATCCCCTGAATACCACGAAGTGAGAATTTCACCAGCCTTTCGGGGCTGGTATGGATTGAAACTTGGCTCGAAATCCCCTGAATACCACGAAGTGAGAATTTCACCAGCCTTTCGGGGCTGGTATGGATTGAAACAGGCGTATGTAAGTCCGACGTGATGAAAACCACGTCATTTCACCAGCCTTTCGGGGCTGGTATGGATTGAAACAATGGCACGCGCAGTTCGCCAAGGGCATTGCGAGCCATTTCACCAGCCTTTCGGGGCTGGTATGGATTGAAACAAAAAATTAACGGGTGGTGACCCGTTGCCAATACATTTCACCAGCCTTTCGGGGCTGGTATGGATTGAAACACTTATTCCTGCATCCTCTCGCACATAGGTGCAAATTTCACCAGCCTTTCGGGGCTGGTATGGATTGAAACATCAATCAATCCAAGACGGTACAACGCTAAGAGATTTTATTTCACCAGCCTTTCGGGGCTGGTATGGATTGAAACTGAGTGAACCCCATGTATTTGCACACATGGTCATTTTATTTCACCAGCCTTTCGGGGCTGGTATGGATTGAAACCCGCGCAATCACCGTATTTAACGCTCTAAATGAACCCAGAACTTATGGAAGCGACCAAGTCAAAGATGAAAAACTAGGTATTATGCTGAATCTCAATAAAATCTTTCCGTAAAACTTACTCTTCAGGCACATCCGTAAACCGATGAATTAAGCGTCGATCGCGTTTCGTGGGGCGACCTGTTCTCGGGTCACGAATCACCGCCGCTTGTTGCCGCAATTCTGATTCTTTTTCACGTTTTTCAATGCTTTCAGGCGTTTCTTCATACAATAAAGCCGCCTCGGGTGCACCGCGCCGTTGTAAAGATAAACCCTGCACTAAAACGGTGCGTAATACATGCGTACGCACTGCAACACTGTCGCCCAAATGCACTTCCCGAGAAGGTTTCACCCGTTGCCCGTTATAATGCACTTTGCCACCATTGATAGCATGAATCGCTAAATTCCGAGTTTTAAAAAAACGTGCCGCCCACAGCCACTTATCAAGACGTACACGATGTTCATCCGCATCTTCTTCCTTATGCTTTGTGGTCATGGGTCACGCTCCTCATTCACCTGCCATTAATTGCTCAATATCCGCCACCGTTTTTGGCATCGCAGCCGTCAACACTTCACAGCCTTCCGCAGTGACTAAGACATCATCTTCAATCCGAATCCCAATATTCCACCAGCATGAGTCAATATCTTGGCTGGCAGGAATATATAAACCCGGCTCAACCGTCATCACCATGCCAGGCTCTAACAAACGCCATTCCGCTTCAATTTTATAATCGCCAACATCATGCACATCCATGCCCAACCAGTGTCCTGTGCGGTGCATATAAAAACGTTTATAACTTTCTTCACTGATTAAGCTTTCTAAGTTGCCACTCAGCAAACCGATGTCGCGCAAGCCCGCTGTCAACACGCGCACGGCGGCTTCGTGGGGTTCATTCCAATGGGTGTTAGGGCAAATCGTGGCAATTGCCGCCGCCTGCGCCGCGAGCACGATTTCATAAACCTGCTTTTGTGCGGGACTGAAACGCCCATTGACCGGGAAAGTGCGCGTAATATCAGCGGCATAATGCTCAAATTCCGCGCCCGCATCAATCAGCACTAAATCGCCATCTTTGAGCACGCAATTATTTTCCACATAATGCAAAATGCAGCCATTTTCGCCACCACCCACAATCGAGGCATAAGCAGGCGAGCGGCTGCCCCCACGATTGAATTCATACAGAATTTCCGCTTCTAACTGATATTCATACATGCCAGCGCGACAAGTTTGCATCGCCCGTTTATGCGCGTTTACGGAAATTTCAGCAGCGCGGCGCATCAAATCAAGCTCGGCATCGCTTTTGTACAAGCGCATGTCGTGTAACAAATGATCCAGCGAAACCAAGGCAGAAGGCGCGTGTACGCCTGCGCGAGAACGTTCACGCAATTGGTTAATCCAGCCGACAACTTGACTGTCAAAATCCGCATAAACCCCCATCGGATAATAAATGCGCTGACAATTTTCCAGCAAGCCGGGCAAAATATCGTCTAAATCGGTAATCGGAAACGCATCATCTGCGCCGTAAACTTCACACGCGCCTTCCAAACCCGCACGCCGCCCGTCCCACGTTTCTTTTTCAGGATTGCGCTCGCGGCAAAATAATAAATATTCGCCTTGGGTGCGTTCAGGAATTAATACAGCAACCGCTTCAGGTTCGGGAAAACCCGTTAAATAGTAAAAATCGCTGTCGGCACGGTAAGGATAAAGTGCATCACGGTTACGAATGCGTTGCGGCGCGGTGGGCAAAATCGCAATACTGCCCTTGCCAATCATGTCCATTAATTCGCGGCGACGGCTGTTAAATTCGTACTTATTCATTGGGCGATGCTTCCTTGACCTTTTTGAGATGTTCTTGATAAATATCCATGACTCCAACCCGTACATATTCAATCAGTTGCATGTAGGACTCTTCATCTTCTTCATTATGCGCTTCATTAACGGGGGCAATTCGTGAAATTGACATCACATCTTCAATAAATTCTTGTAGGTTTTCGGGAAAATCTTTTAAATTTTTCACTCCACACAAGCCCATACCAAATAAGAAACCTTCACACCAGCCGCCTAAGGCTTGCGTGCGCACGAAAATGCTTTGTTCATCGTCGGGCAATAAGGGGGTAAAACTGCACTCGGGCGCGTCTAATTTTTCAAAAGTATAGGCTTTTAATAAACTTAGGCGGCGACCTGCTTCATCGGCAAGAATGTCGCCATTGACGACTTCGCCTAACACATGTTTAATCCATAAGGCTTTATCAATCTTGTGTTCGCCGCACAACATGCCGCATAAAATGCCATGCGCTTCGGCGGCATTCATCAAGGCATCAACTCGTGTTAAAGCTTGGTTTATCGGTTCGTAAATATCCAAGGTTTGTTCCTCATAATCGCAACTGTCAGCTTAATTAAAACAAGCTGACCAATGGCTTTATTTTACGCTAGAGCTGTGGAATTATGCAGAAATAATTTGATGGAAAAATTTTGACGTTGAGAAATTCGGAATATAAAGCGTATGATGACTGGACTCTAATCCCGCATCTGTGTCCAAATACGTTCAGGATGATAGTCATGATCTAATAAGAGTGTAGTTTTAAGTATATATCTAAGGGCTTATCTCTAAAGTAGTCGATATTCTGCTTGAACATCTTTATCAAACCTATGTCATCGCTAATATTGGCTTTGGTGCAGCGCGTAAACAATCAACTGCTAAATGTCTTTTAATACTCTGGGTGGCTTTGTAAAAGCAAAACCCCTTACTCTGACGGCTAGCGTTGCAAGTATTCTTCACCGCTTGGGAATCCACCATAATCAGACTTTTCCATTATTGTTTGTAATGCCCGCGGAAAGTCCTTGGGAAGGTTAGCCCAGTTGCAAGCATCAAGCATTTTTGAGTTGATACAGCATGGCATCGAATAGGATATGACCATTTCTGGGGAGATGTTTGTTTTTTCTTGAGCAATAAGTCATTTAACAAAGCTTCAACAATTGCCCGCTCTACATTATTCAGGCTACTTGAATAATGACTCATTTTATTTTGCTTGAATTCTTCTCTCTTTTCATCTTTATACGTATTACTCAAGACTTCAAATGGATTCTATCCCAAACTGAGGTTATGTATAGCAAAGGAACAGGGTATTTTTGCCCTGAAAAAGAAAAATCCCCTTGCGGGGATTGAAATGAGACCTGAGAATTTAGAATAAAAAATTAACGCAAACCTGCAATTGCGTCCCCATCAACCGCAATCGCGATGTAGGAAGCACAATCGGAACACAGGAAATCCACCAGCGTTCCCAATTTGTGTGGGAGGCTGTTAATCTCGATTGATGCGCCTCCTATCGTCGGCATATCCTAATTAACCTGATTTCGGGATAAGGAAGGCAAGCTGAATAAAATCTGAGAAAATATAAAGTCTCTACATTTCATAATTCTCAATGAGCTTGCCTACCATGAATTTAACACGATTATATGGTTTTACACCCGTCATCAACATCTGTCTCAAGCATTTCCGAAGCTTATCTCCTACAATCGTTTCATTGAGCTTTTACCTGACATCTTGATTCCACTGACTTTCTTTATGAAAAGCCGTTGCGCCACAGGGAATGGGGTTGCCTTTATAGAAAGCCTGTTCCGAATAGCTTGAAAAACTTTAATAGAACTGATTACCGCCTTAAAGAAAAACATGAAGCCTAGAATACTAGCCGCTTTTGATAAGCTCTTGTTATGTAAGCGTTGTATTATAGAAACTATTAATGACCCATTGAAAAATATTTTTAACCTAGGGCGTGTCATCAAATAGAAAGATAGGTTATTCTAAAGAGCTTAGAATGAAGAATCCCAAGGAATAAAGCATGAGTCGCCGTTACGCATTAACAACAATGGGCTAGATTAGAACCCCTCTTACCAAGGCGTAAAGGACAGGTTGGGAGAACTGCTAAAGATAACCGTTTGTTCATTGAAGCCGTTTTGTATCGTTATTCCTTGGAGAGACTGAGCTGAACGTTTTGGGGATTTTCGTGTGGTGCACACCCGTTTCACTCGTTGGTTGATGCTTTGGGCAATCCGCTCTTTTTTTAACGGCAGGACAGGCAAGTGACCTTGAGGGAGCTGATGAACTTCTCCCTCAAGTGGAGGCGGATGCTCTGCTTGGCGATAAATCCTTTGAGGGATTGGTTGTGTGATTCCCTTCAAGAAAAACCGTTTAAATCCTTGTGAGTATGATAAAGAGCTTTACAAGGAACGTCATTTGATAGAGAACTTCTTTTGTAAGTTAAAGCAGAGGGATAGCGACTCGATATGACAAATGTTCGGCTCATTTCTTGAGTGGTATTTACGTGGCTTCTCTTCTCATTCTTTTGGCTTAATACCCCTCTATCTCTATTTAATGACACGCCCTAGGTAAAACAGGTTTTCTGCCAGTTAAGGCAAGGTGGGTAGTCGAACGTTCTAATGCTTGGGTAGAGAGATTTAAGTCGTTAGTTAAGAACTTTGAGCGCAGTCTTGAGAATGCTAATGCAAAACTTAAAAAGTATTGCGTTTTCCAGCATTCTATTTTCCACATTCCTGTGCAGAAATGAGTACTGAAATTACAGGTGAAAAAACACCAACCACTGCCAAGATTTCGTGATTAAAATTAAATTTTTATGAAATTAGCTGAACCACCTGTCTAAACTTTCAGATCAGGCGAACCTTCCAAAATGACCACGGCAACTGCAATATTCGGACTGTGCAACAACTGACGTGAATCTGCATGATGCCAATGGCATCGGTCAGGGTTTTAGTATTGCCATGTAAAGTGATACGGGGGGGCACCCCAAAAATCAATGCTTCTTTAGCACTACCCTATTTTTTAATAGCCCCTTCCTCTCGGGTGCATGGTTGTACACTCCTTGTGCATCCTATGAACAAACTGATTTTACTCATTCCTTAAACCACCCGCCCACCAAATCCGACACGCCCCCTCATCTGAAACCATGCACGGCCCGACAGGACTACGCGGCGTGCACGCCGTGCCGTATAATTTGCATTGATTAGGATAGAGTTTCCCTAAAACCACCTTGGCACAATCGCAACCCGCAGGCATTTCGCCCGCCCGTTTCCGTGCCACACTCGCATAATCGGTAAAATGTAAACGCGCATCTTGCTGCGTATTTCGCAACTGAAAACCTGATTGCGGAATTACACCCACGCCCCGCCACGGCGCATCCACCACTTGCATCGTTTCTTGCAAATATTGCTGCGCAGTATGATTGCCCGTGCCGCTGACCACTTGCGGATAACAATTATCGAGAAAATATTTTTCTTCCAGTAATTGCCGCAACACCGAATAAGTTGCCGCCAACAAACTTTCTGCCGTGAAACCCGCGACCGCCGCAGGAATTTGGTGCTTTTCAACCACAAATTTCCATTCATCCGAACCCATCACCGCCGACACATGTCCCGGCGCGACCAAAGCATTAAAACCCGCATCTTCACTGTCTAACAACATCGCGACCGCAGGATAAGTTAAACGCCCCGACAGCAAAATAAATAAATTCTCAGGCACACCTTGTGCGAGTAATGCTGCCACAGGTGCAGTCGTGGTTTCAAAACCTGCGGCAAAAAATACTACTTCGCGTGTTGGATTTTGGGCAGCAATTTTCAAAGCTTCCAAAGGCGAGGCAATTGGGCGAATGTCTGCGCCTGCGGCTTTCGCTTGTTCGAGAGAACGGATGTCATGTTTTGCCACATTCACAGGCACGCGCAACATGTCCCCAAAGGCGACTAAAATCACTTTGTCCTGCATCGCCAATTGAATTGCGGCATAAATATCCTCTTCAGGACAAATGCACACGGGACAACCTGGACCTGGAATCAGTTCAATCAATTTCGGCAACGCAGTTCGTAAACCCGATAAGGTAATGGCGCGTTCATGACCGCCACAAACATTCATAATTTTGACGGGTTTGCGCAAAGGCAAAGCATGAATTTTATCAAGCCATTGTTGTGAACTGAGTGACATGCGTGACTTTCTCGTGGGTTGGCGTTGGATTGAAGTCTAAATAGTTGAATAGGGAACAATCATGACGAAAAGTTTTCAGCCTTTCAAGTCACTTTCTTTGATGGAGATAGAATTTGGAAACGAGAGAAAATAAAAAAACCTGCTAGGTTTTGAAAACATAGCAGGTTTAATGGTCGGGATTTCTTATGTCCAGATTATTTTTGGCGAATTGGCTTGGAAGGGTTAGTTTCGCAACTTACTGTTTTTAGTGCCTCATTTTGAGCCTTAAGTTGCTCAATTTGAGTCTGTTGTTCTCAACCAACAGGGCAACCAGATTTTGGTATGCGACTCCTAGTATTCCCTTTTCATCTGGAGTCACAAGTTTTCCTTAAATGGCTGGTGGAATTTTAAGAAGAAATTAACTGGGCATTCCGATACATCTCGCATCAGCAGCAACTGATCCACCACCACTTAGATACCAAAAACCATCTTTACCCATATCGACTAATGCATATCCTGAGTTTGCGTTACTCGACATATAAGTAAGAAAACAGATGCCTTTTGAACTATGTATCATTTTTACAGGTGAATAACCTGGACCAAAAACATATTTAATAGAATACCAAGGTTTTCCTTGGATTTCTCCCTCAACCACCAAACCATTTGTAGGGGCAGTTTTTTGTCCGGCATAATTTGAGCCGATAACCATGTTACCTTTAACATCAAGGTTATTTTTGGGTGTTCGTGTATTGATACCTACTTGACCGTTTGCGAAGTCACCAAAGATAAGCGGTTTCCCCATACTTTCAATGTAAAGTTTGTCACTATCGCCTGCTGGTGCGGCAGCACCTGATGAAGCACCAAGAAAAATATTATTTTTTCCTGTCGCATTGTAAAAACCAGCCCCTGCTCCCACGAAAGTATTAAAACTTCCTGCATCGTTATTTGCCCCGGCATTAGCACCTAAGAACAGGTTAGATACACCTGTAGTACTTTTTCCTGCTGCACCTGTTCCGAGTGCAGTGTTCATATTTCCAGTGGTATTTGTCTTACCAGTTGAATTGCCTACAAAGGTGTTAAAATTACCTGAAGTGTTACCCTGACCAGAAGAATGCCCAACGAAGGTATTTGCCGTTCCCGTTACTGTGCTTTCTCCAGAATATGCGCCAATGAACGTATTTGCCATTGAACCAGTGGTTACTTTTGAGCCAGCAGATGCACCTACTAGAGTATTTCCCGCTACTCCGAGAGTATTTGAAGAAACTGCATTTCCAGAAAATAAGCCAACTACAGTATTATCACTAAAGGTGTCTAATACTCTATTACCCCCAATTTCGTAATATTTAGCAGCATTAATATCACCATTTACATCAAGCATTGCTTGAAGAAAAGGTAGCGGATTTTTTCCAATTGCAACACCATTATTTCCATTTGCAGGTGGTTGTAAAAATAAATCCTTTACTGTACCAGCAGGAGTAGACCAAATCGTATTATTACTCAAAGTACCAATATTTACTGATCTCGTTCTGCCAGTGATGTCATTGAGATTACTTTTTGAGACAACAGCATCAAACACTTTAATACTGTCTTGAGCAAACACTTGCGAAGGAACTTCTGAAGAATAAATCTGACCGCCCGAAACAATACCGAAAGTCATACCGCCAAAATTAGCTTCTTTAGGCAAGCCAAACGTGAGAGAGAATGCGTTTTGTTCTTTCAGAACATCCGCCAATTTGTTAGTCATCAGTTCTAAAACTTTAGCAGTAACGGGTTCACCATTTAGTAAAACATCGCTTACATTTTCAAAAGACAGTCCGTTAACCTTGATGTAAAATTTCCCTTCATGTAACGCATATTGCACAGCTACATTGTTCTCTGGTTGAATCGCCGTTAAAGAGCTCGTTGTTTCAACGCCTGAAAAGACATTATTCGTACCTAAAACTGCACAAATCAAAACCGTTAAGCTAGAACGTTTCATAGTAATTCCCCTTTTGGCGAGTTCAATCAAGATAAATTCAGATTTTGTGTTCCTAAAAATAGGACTTCATGTAAATATTGTTATTTACGCTACAATATTTGAAATATATCGTATTTAATTTATTAAAAACTAACAATACATTTTTAATAAATTTAACTTACCTATTTTTTGGTAAAAAACAAGGGGATAATAAGAGTAAATACACAGGTATTATATTGAGGTAAAATACAGGTAGTTCTGCTGGTATAAATATATAATAAAACACTTAACTTAATGAAAATAAAAAGACTAGTAATCTTTGAAGATAACTAGTCTTTTTATTTAATCTGAAATTTAAATTACTGTTAACAACAGAGTGAAGTTAAACTTCACAATTCGTCTTGTTTCCTCAAGAATTCTCGAGGGGTAACATGATAACGATCCTTAAACTGCTTGGAGAAATTGGATAAATCGTTAAATCCTGTTGAAAATGCTGCAAGTTTAGGTGACTTCTCTTTATGAAGGATGTCTTTCGCCTTTTCAAGGCGTTGTGCAGTGATATATTTCAGTAAGGTTGGGAACTCCGTATTTAACGTAATGGCTTTTTCCAACTCGAAGCGAACCTTCTTTTTTTGTTTTTCAAATTGTTGCGAGACATTGCTTTCCGTGAGTGTCAAGTTGATCACTTGGTCTAGAATTGCGTTATTGTCAGTACTCGCAAAATCGATTGCGCTAATAACAGCCTGAATATGTAAAAGAATATTCATCACTATTTCTCTCTCCTGTGTTGCCGATTCAGTTTTCAATCTAAAAAACATGATGACTCATGCTTTTTATTTGCCTGATGATAGTGGTCATTTTGGAAAGAGGAAATTCAGTATTGAAACAATACATGATTTCCTACCTCAAATAACTAGATATTTAAAACAGCAGCAACCAAAGCAGAATACATACCAATTTAAAAAAATTAAAAACGCATTGAATTTTAAAATAATTATACAAATTAAACTTATTTGTGTAGGCAAATATGTCGAAAACAACTAGTTTAGTTGTTGAAAATCAACACATTCACTATTGTCTGTTTTCCCTCGTTCCCATGCTTCACGCGTGTTCCAAGAATATTCAAATAAATTTCATTTTGCTGCGCATTATGATAAATCATGAAAAATACTAACCTGCGTAAGGAATAGCTTTGTATCGACTATTTCAGGAATCCACACCGCTGGAGCGACGCAATAGGCATTTTCAACAATTATTTTATCTTTAAATTTAGTTAATTATGAAAAATAGGTGAGTTATGGTTCAGAAATATTTTGAAAATGTTTTAGGTCTTCCGAGTCATCAAGTTTTGTAGGGTGGCATTGCCCACCCTACGCATTAATCTATCAAACCTCAAACACTACAAATATCTGCATGACGCTCGAAAAAGTCTTTATCCATAATTTCAATAAAACGTTTCGCGCCTTGTGAAAGAAATTTACCGCGTCGCAACACAATCCCATACGTGCGTTTGGGAAAATATTTTCCAAGCGGAATCACGCCCAAATTATCTTCACTGTTTATGCAAATATTGATGACAATCGAAATTCCCAAGCCCAAGGACACATATTTTTTAATAACTTCCCAGCCACCCGCTTCAAGGGTGATTTTGTAATCAATATTCTGCTGCTGAAATACCATCTTCACCATGCGCCAGGTACTCAAATGGCGCGGCGGCAAAATCAAACCATAAGGGCTAATATCTTCCAGTTTGAAATCAGGCTTGTGCACCAGCGGATGATTGGCTTGGGTAATCAGCACGGGGTCAAAAGTATAAATCGGATGGTAAGTAATATCATCAGGCACATCAATAAATGAACCCACCGCGAAATCAATTTCATTGGCCCGCAACAACGCCATGCCATCGCGCCCTGTTACATTGTGCAAACGCAAACGAATACCTGGATATAACAAGGTAAATTGCTTCATGATTTCGGGCAAAATATACAAAATCGTGGATTCGCCTGCCGCAATATTCAGCTCGCCTGATTCGAGATTGCCACGGCGCACCGCAAAAGTTTCCGCCAATGCGTCAATGCCTTCCACCAGCGGAATTGCCAATTCATACAGAATTTTGCCCTCGGGCGTGAGTTCAATCGAAGGACCGCGTCGTTCAAATAAGGGCACATCCAATTCACGTTCCAAAGCTTTCACTTGTAAAGAAACCGAAGGTTGACTTAAAAACAAACGCTCCGCCGCTTTAGAAATACTGCCCGTTTGGGCCGCGTGACAAAAGGCACGTAATTGTTTTAAACGATTTTGCTTGTAATAAAAACGGTCGCCGCTCATAGCGTTTACTCCACTATTTGAAGCAGCAAAACCCAAGTTAAACCCTAACCTATTCTTCAAAATACCATTGATTTTAAAGGTTTTTAATGTGCAGGTTGCGCTTAGAAATTGCTGAGAATTAAAGAATCGAAATTGTATTAACAACTATAATAGTGTTAAAATGCCC
Organism: Thiotrichaceae bacterium; assembly: GCA_028688145.1. Lineage (GTDB taxonomy): Bacteria > Pseudomonadota > Gammaproteobacteria > Beggiatoales > Beggiatoaceae > JAQTYU01. Next base: position 324,871 of record JAQTYU010000003.1, read on the forward strand.
GTTTTGTTGCTGTGTTGCAGTGCAAACTGTAACTATTTTTAAGTCATTTGTGTACGAAAGCTTCGTATGCTATTTCTTAATCGCAAATCTCCCTCAAAAATAAGTGTTAAAGCCTTTAGAGGAAGATAAAATTTTTATGAAGTTCGTAATCATCATTAAAATATTTATTTCACTGCCATGTTGCGCTGCAACGTGAAAAAGTTTTAAATAGTCAGTCTTAAATTGACTGCGCTCTAAAAAATAGGAAAACAGCACAATGTCCACCCGTCCTACGAATTCTATACTCCAAGTTACTGGAAATATTAGCCCCGAATTTGCCGAAATTTTAACCGATGATGCGCTGGCTTTCGTCGGCGAATTGGTCAAACGTTTCAGCGCGCGCCGCGAAGAGTTATTAGCACTGCGTGTTGAACGTCAGAATGCGCTTAATGCTGGCATATTTCCCGACTTTTTACCAGAAACTGCGGAAATTCGTGCGGCTGACTGGAAAGTTGCCCCAACGCCTGCGGATTTGCAAGATCGCCGTGTTGAAATTACCGGTCCTGTAGAACGTAAAATGATTATCAACGCCCTGAATTCAGGTGCGAAAGTGTTCATGGCAGACTTTGAAGACTCTCAAAGCCCGACTTGGGACGGCATCATTGAAGGACAAATTAATTTACGTGATGCAATTGCACGCACGATTAGCTACACCAGCCCAGAAGGCAAAGCTTACAAGTTAAATGACCAAATCGCGACCCTGTTAGTGCGTCCTCGCGGCTGGCATTTGGCAGAAAAACATGTGCTGTTTGAAGGCAAGCCCATTTCTGGCGGCTTATTCGACTTCGGTCTATACTTCTTCCACAACGCTAAGACTTTGTTAGCCAAGGGAACGGGGCCTTATTTCTACATTCCTAAATTGGAAAGCCATTTAGAAGCCCGTTTGTGGAATGACGTGTTCAATTGTGCACAAGATTTGCTTAATATTCCCCGTGGCACGATTAAAGTCACGGTGTTGATTGAAACGATTTTAGCATCCTTTGAAATGGATGAAATTTTATACGAATTACGTGATCATTGCGTCGGCTTAAACTGCGGTCGTTGGGATTATATTTTCAGCTTCATTAAGAAGTTCTCAAAGAATCCCGATTTCGTGCTGCCTGACCGTTCACAAGTCACCATGACCACGCATTTCTTACGTTCTTATTCGCAATTGCTGATTAAGACTTGCCACCGTCGCGGCGCACATGCAATGGGCGGGATGGCAGCGTTTATTCCGATCAAAAATGATCCCGTTGCCAATGATGAAGTCATGGCAAAAGTGCGGGCGGATAAAGAACGTGAAGCAGGCGATGGACACGATGGAACTTGGGTTGCACACCCTGGTTTAGTGCCGATTGCGATGGAAGTTTTCAACAAATACATGCCCAACGCCAACCAAAAAGACAAGTTGCGCGAAGATGTGCATATCGTTGCCGCTGATTTATTGAAAGTGCCAACCGATGGCAGCATCACCGAAGCTGGCGTGCGCAATAACGTTTCCGCTGCCTTGCATTACATGGCAGCGTGGTTAGCAGGCAATGGTTGCGTGCCTATCAATAATTTGATGGAAGATGCCGCAACCGCCGAAATCGCCCGTGCCCAAGTGTGGCAATGGGTTCGTTACCCGAAAGGGGTTTTAAACGATGGTCGCAAAGTCACGGCGGAATTTGTTCGCCAAGTGATACAGGAGGAACTTGCTAGCATCCGTGCACAAGTGGGTGAACAGCACCACGAGGCTGCTCATTATGCTTTGGCTGCGGAATTAATGGACCAGATAGCCACCAGTGAAACGTTTGAGGACTTTTTAACCTTAGTAGCTTACGAACACTTACCTTAAATAGACAGGATGATGACACAATGAGTATTCAAGACGACATCAAGGCACTGGAACAAGATTGGGCTGAAAACCCACGTTGGAAAGGCGTTACCCGTGGTTATTCCGCAGCAGACGTAGTGCGTTTACGCGGTTCTTTACGCATCGAGTACACGCTTGCAAAGACTGGCGCAGAAAAGCTGTGGAAGCGTTTACACACTGAACCTTACATCAATGCTTTAGGTTCTTTAACGGGCAACCAAGCCATGCAAATGGCGAAAGCAGGTTTGAAAGCGATCTACTTAAGCGGCTGGCAAGTTGCAGGCGACGCAAACAGCGCAGGTCAAATGTATCCTGACCAAAGCTTGTACCCTGTGGACAGCGTGCCTACCGTGGTTCGCAAAATCAACAACACCTTCCAACGTGCAGATCAAATCTATCACGCTGAAGGCAACAACGACATCGATTGGTATGTGCCTATCGTTGCGGATGCTGAAGCAGGCTTTGGTGGTGTATTAAACGCATTTGAATTGATGAAAGGCATGATCGAAGCAGGGGCTGCTGGCGTGCATTGGGAAGATCAATTAGCGTCTGCTAAGAAATGCGGTCACATGGGCGGCAAGGTTTTAGTCCCTACCCAAGAAGCTGTGCAAAAATTAATTGCTGCGCGTTTGGCTGCTGACGTGTTAGGAGTGCCCACTTTAGTGGTTGCTCGTACCGACGCACAAGCTGCAAACTTATTGACCAGCGACATCGATCCTATCGATGCTGAATTCGTCACTGGCGAACGCACTTCTGAAGGTTTCTACCGTGTGAATGCTGGCATCAAGCAAGGTATCGCTCGCGGTTTAGCTTATGCCCCTTATGCTGACTTAGTTTGGATGGAAACGGGCAAGCCTGACTTAGAAGAAGCACGTCAATTTGCTGAAGCCATGCACGCGAAGTTCCCTGGTAAGTTATTGGCTTACAACTGCTCACCTTCCTTCAACTGGAAGAAGCATTTAGACGACGCAACCATTGCTAAGTTCCAACAAGAACTCGGCAAAATGGGCTACAAGTTCCAATTCATTACCTTGGCAGGCTTCCATAGCCTCAACTACTCCATGTTCGACTTGGCTGACAAATATCGCCAAAGCGGCATGAGCGCGTATGTTGAATTGCAAGAAAAAGAATTTGCAGCAGAACCTCGCGGCTACACCGCAACCAAACACCAACGTGAAGTGGGTGCTGGGTTCTTTGATGATGTGACTCAAGTGATTACCGCTGGTAAGTCTTCCATCACCGCGCTGAAAGGTTCTACTGAAGAAGAACAATTCGAAGAAGCACACTAAAAATTAGTGCTGTTCTAACCCTGCCTACTCGGTGCGGTTAGCGAAGAAACGAAGCCCCTGCTTACAAAGCGGGGGCTTTTGTTTTGTGGTTTTCTTAAAATGCGTCCCGTGTGGGAATGAGAATTTAAATGATTTAGCGCGTAAAAAAGTGATTGTGGTGAAAGGCACACATGCTGCCACGATTTTGCCTAAGAAAATGCCCAGTGCGAAACTGCTGCAATATGAAAATTATGTGGAGGCGGTCAAAGCCTTGCGTAAAGGGGAAGGGGTTGCTTTGGTCACGGGCAGTGGAATTTTAATGGGCATTCAGAAAGATAATCCTGATTTACAGATGGTGGGCGGTTTTTTCACTTTTGAATCTTATGGAATTGCGGTGCGCAAGGGTGATGAAATGATGCTGAAGGCGGTGAATACTGCCTTGCGGAAAATTCGGGCTGCGGGTGAATATAATACGATTTATCAAAAATGGTTCGGGGAATTGGTTGAAAAAGAATATGATAGATTTTATCAACAAAAGTTTGGGTATTTGTTTAAGTGAATATGGGCACAGGGAGTGTTAATTTCTCGTTCCCAAATGTCATTTGGGAACGCAGTTGAGACGCGCCACGTCTTGGGGTATCGAGGGTGTGGCATTCTATCCCCTCGCTATTGAAAACACATAGGATGTGCCGACGACAGGAGGCGCATCAATCGGGGTTCATAGTTCTCTCACCAGTGATGCGCTTCGTTCCTCAGCAAATCCTATTAGCACTAGGCTTCATTTAAGCTTTTTTCCAGAAGGAGACACTAAACGAAATCCTAGGGTTGCTTTCCGCTCTCTAGAGCTGAGCCCTCTACGTATAGCTGTTCGAACATCATATACTTTATCCAAGTATGAACCACCTCGAAATACTTTATTACGTGTACCTGTTGTTATATTGCAAATAGCTTCTTTGCCATCAATATAATTTCCTTTCTCACTACAAGTCCACTCCCATACATTACCAGACATATCAAATAACCCAAATCCATTACTTTGTTTTTTTCCAACAGGTGCTGTAAACACATAGCGATCTTCACAAAGAGCTTCACCTGAAGCATTAATTTTCTGTCTAGCCGTATTATCGAATACATTTGCATAGTCACAGACATTTACAGGAGAATTCTCCCAGTACCAATTGCTACTCGTCCCCGCCCGTGCCGCGTATTCCCACTGAGCTTCTGTAGGTAAACTATATATTTTTCCTGTTTTTTTACTTAACCATTTGCTATATGCCATTGCATCCTCCCAACTTACGCAAACAACAGGGTGTGTATCATTTTGCTCGAAACCTAGATTGCGCCAATTGAACTCTTTTTTCCGTTCCCATTTTTTACCTGTCCATCCACTACAACCATCGCTTTTTTCTGCATCTGTTACATAGTTTGTATCACGAACAAAATTAGCAAAGTGTCCTCGTGTGATTTCGTATCTACTCATATAAAAACCATCTACTGAAACTGAATGTTCTGGCTTTTCATCAGAAAACCCTTCTTTTGACCCCATTTGAAATATCCCTGCAGAAATAGGAATCATTTCAGGAATAGAAACCACTCCTGGTGCAAATGCTACCCTAGAAGGAATGTATGGCTCAAATGGTGGTAATGGTTCTATAGGAAACATGTTCTGCCAAAATGGATTAGGCAGAGGAGGCTTTTTTCCAAATGTTTGATCTGTATATGGAGGATACGTGCTTCCCCATATAGGAGAACTACTAGTAAACCCTCTATTACCTTCATTAGGAGGCTTCTTTTGAATATAGACAGGAGGACTAACAACAGGCTCTGTTTTAGAAAGTTCCAAAACTTGATAAACAACGAACCCAATCAAACCCAGCGTAAGCCATAACATATGCCGAGTGCCTGCTTCTCGTCCCAACAACGCCCCCACCATTTTCGGCACGGGTACTGCTAAACTCGATACTAAAGAAAACTCCAGAAATACCACATCATTTAGCTGATTTTCAGTTGCCTGCTTCCATTTTTTAACAGACGGTTGCTGTGCGATTTTAATCGGCATTGAGTCAACAGAAATAGGCTCTAACGCAGCACTACCGAATAAAGTAAACAAACTGTTGCGTAATAATTTTTTCTGAGCGAGCGATAATTTTGCCAGCAAACTCCGCCGTAACCAGTCAGGCATAAATCCCGTTTTAAACCATACCAAACGTGCTAAACGTGCTAACAAAGGTAAGCGCGCTGAAATTGCCGCTGTATCCTGTCCAAATAACTGATAGCCAAAGAATAAAGTCATCTGCCAACGCACTTCATGCCACACTGCACAAGCACATAACCATTCAAATCCTTCTTTACCTAAAAACTTTCGCAACTGCTGCAATAATTCTCGCTCTTCCGCAACGCTGGGCTTTTCCCGTGTCAACCAACGCAACGGATGTTCCTCTAAATAACGCGGCATGGGGCTGCCATCCCATTGCAAACGGGTCGTTGTTGATTGCGGATGCAGTAAAGAAACCAACCCCCGCAAGCCTGATTCACTCGCAGGTAACACCCAAAAATTTGCCCGCAATAAGGCTTGTGCTGCCCAACCACGCAAATCATGCAAAGTCAAAACACAATGCACTTGCCATGATAATAAATCTTTTAGCCACGGATGCAGCTCACCCATGACATCCAGCAAACCCGCACCATCTGAAAAAATCAATAAACGTGATTCGCCATGCAAAGCAAATAAACGCGCTAACTTCACGCCTTGATAGCTATTTTGATAACAAAGCTCTGGATTACCATGAAAATAATAGCGAGTTATTTCCACCCCTTCGCTTTGCAAACGCGCCACTAAACTATCGACTAATGCCGCATGATGGTCACTAAAACTCTGCTTATCGACCAATATCAAATATTCGGGAGTGCGTTTTCTTTCTGCATAAACAGGTAAAAAATAATTACCTGCCTGTAAAGTTTTGGCGATAGTGGCAGAAATATTCAAATCTGTTGAGGCGAGTGTTTCACGTATTCTCAGACGTTGGGCAAGTTGCCCTAACTCCAACGTATGAAATAATTGTTTTTGTAGCTGCGAAACGAATAAGGTTTGTGTCGTTAAGGCTTCTGTCACCGCATAACGGTTTAAAAACTGCTGAGTTTTCTGCCGTATCCTTATTAAATACAGCAACAAACTGCTTAAACTTATAAACAATATCGATAAAATCAAAAGGATAGATGGCGATTCATTAATATCTTCTGGTTTTATATTTGATGGCTTGTTTACTGATTGTTGTGGTAAAACTGCAAGCGGCTTTACTGCTTGTGGTGGAATCTCAGTTTGTTTATTTTGGGGTGGTTGTGGCTTGTCAACTGGCTCGGGCAGTTTCGTATTTTGAACAGGATGGAATGGCGGTATTTCGGGAGGAATAGGTTCAATTGGAGGTTGTAATGTTGTTTGAATTTCTGGTGGTCGCAAATACTGATCAGAGCTTATTGAACACAGCAATCCCACAAGTAAAATTAGAGTTAGAAAATGCTGTTTATTTCTAGATTTAGGTTTTGCGGTTTCAAGGCTAACGCTAGGATTACTGACGGGAAAAGCATGAACTAATTGCCACCAATGTTCAAAATGCTGGGTAAATTGCTGTTGCTCAAGTGGCGAATGGCATAAGAGAGGGCGTAACACAGCCAACAATTGCGTTTTTAGTTGGGCAGGCTCAAGACTTAATTGACCTTGTGCCGCTAACTGTAACAATAAGCGTTCTACACGTAGATAACTATCAACGCCTAACTGGTAATGGGCTGCCCGTAAATTTTCAAGTAATACAGGCAAGGTGGAAAAAATCGGTGCAAGTTCATCAGCACAAGTTTGCATCACTGTCGTGTCCACAAACTTAAGTCCGAGAATTTAAAAATTTAGTGGCTTTGTCCTTTGCAATCTCTAAATCATCATGTCTTTTGATTAAACAACTTAAACTATTAATGAGTAAATCTTTATTTTGAAATGGGTTCTTGTCATCACTTACTAAAAAATATAACACCATCAACCAATTCAAAAATTCAGCAGTTGCAGGCGGTTTACCCAAGTTAAGTGCGCGCAATTCTAGGAAAAAATCGATAGCTTTTTCTAAATCAACCCGAGATTGTTGATAATGAGCTGCTAACTGTTCCCGCATCGCAGGCAAGCGTTTTTCCATAATGGCTTGTAATTTTTCACGGCTGGGAAATTCAATATGATGATAAACACAGCGCCGCAAAAAAGCCTCGGGCAAATGTTTTTCTGAATTACTGGTTAAAATCACAATCGGAGAAAGTGTAGGCTCAGCTTTAATCTTTTGAACGCCTAGCAATTCAGGAATATTGAAATACAACTGTTCAATTTCATTCAAAATATCATTCGGAAAATCCCGTGCCGCCTTATCAACCTCATCAATCAAGACGACGGAACGCCGTGGTGTATCATGCTTAATGCCATCAGGAATTGCAGGGATTAAATCTTTAATTTCATCAGCTTGCTTTGTGAGTAAAATTGCCAATCCTAAAGCATTAAACTTTAAAAAATCTAAGGCATTCACATTCACTGCCTGTCTAGTTTGTCCCGCATGGAAAAAACTCAAAGCATCAAACCAATAAAATAAATCTTTTGCTTTACTGTCTGACTTGGTTTCAAATTTCAAAGGGTCTTTTAAACCTAATTGCCAAGCAAGATGATAGGCTAATTGCGTTTTCCCTGTGCCTGCATCACCCGTCAATAATAAAGGCTGCCCTAACATTAACGCCACATTCACCGCCTGCACTAATTCTTCACTGGGCAAATAATCTTCTGGGCGTGTGTGTGTTGCTAAACACAGGGGCTGAAAAGTAAGGGGTTCAGCAGGGCGTTGATTCTCGGTTTTGTAAAACATGGTTTATCCTTGTGATGACAAGTTGTCTTTGAGTAAATTTTTTAATGCCTTAACCAATCTATACATAGATACAGTATTTTGTCCATTATATATTTGATCTTGAACATCAGTAGCAAAAGTAAACTCCAAAAGTTTTTTGTTAAAAAAAAACTCCTCTAACCAACACTGAACATCATAAAACTTCACTGGTTGTAACTCAGGTAAAATCAATATATTAGTACCATATTTACTTTTTAACTGCTCTTCAGAAAGCTGACTTAAATAATCACACATTTCTTTTTTCCAATCTTTTCTCCAGCGATCCAATAACCACCGTTTAGGCGTATGTTGTAATTGCAGGCAGAATACGACAGGTTTATTACGCTTTTCAAATGGATAAGTTAGCCATTCATTCAAGAACTCATCTAAAATACGCTGTACGCCATATTTGCGACAGGTAGCACCGTCATACGATCGCCAAAATATTAGTGTGTTTGCATTCTCGGGCAAAGGTTTACTTGGAATCCGTTTTTCAGGGAGAAGTGAAGCCGTCACGTTATATTCTTCTGTTAAACGAAGTATAAAGTTATCTAAAACTTCATACTTACAACCATAACTTACGCAAAATAATGGAGAAGTAAACTCTGTATGTCTATTCAATCGCTCATTCAATTGAGTCAATTGTGTCTGACGATTAATAAAAAGAACAACCGAGTTGATATTAATTTTTTCAGCTGTAGAAAGACTTTGATGAAGATGAACATTTATATTTAGATGATCACCCGTGGCAACAACACCTGCTGTACTATCCTTCAGTGTCGCTGAGGAGTCACGTACGTGATGTAATTGTCCATCATTATTTAACTCAGCCTCAACAACTCCCGACTCATTATTATTTTTTTGCAAAGACATACTCTAACTATTCCTCCATTATTCAGTGGTGAGTTCTATTTCTTCATATCACCAATCGAGATATTAAGTGTGTTCCCATCTCCTGTGATGACCGCACCAACATTACTATCTTGGATATTAACCGCACGATTATTTCCTGTGCCTGTCCGTAGTTTATGTCCTAAATTACTGGCAAACTCCTCACATTGAGCTTTCAACTCTTCAATCTCTTTCTGCAATTTAAACTTTCGCGATGGATCAGTTTCTAATATCCGAGCTTCTTGTAAATTATGCAGTTTTTCTTGACATAAATCATAAAGTTTTTGTATTGAACTCATTGACTTCTCAACAGGTTATTATTTGCTATAAAAACAACTTGGTTATACGGCAAAAGAAGCAATATACCCGATATATAGGGGGTTACACAATAAGTTCAGCCTCAAATTCTCGGCTAAAAATTTATTAGAATGTCCCCAGATTTATAAATATCACTTCACAAACTACCGCGCCCCCGTATAACTAATCCGATAAATCGCCCCCGCCAAATCATCAGAAACCAACAAAGCCCCATCAGGCATTACCAATAAATCCACAGGGCGACCCCATGCCGTCTCATCACGCAGCCACCCCGTCGCAAAAACTTTAATTTCATCAACTCGTGAAGCTTTCATAGACACGCTGACAATTCGATAACCCACGGGGCGACTGGTATTCCACGAACCATGTTCGGCAATAAATAATTGATTTTCATAAGAGCGAGGAAATTGTGTACCTGTATAAAAACGCATTCCCAGCGGCGCAACATGCGCCCCTAATTTTGCAGCGGGCGCGGTAAACTCTTCACACTTACGCCCTTTACCGAAGACGGGATCAACAATATTCGCATGACAATAGGGAAAACCAAAATTTTGCCCGACTTCAGTGACACGATTTAATTCATCATCAGGCATTTTGTCGCCCAACCAATCACGCCCATTGTCGGTAAACCACAGTTCATTGGTTTGAGGATGCCACGCAAAACCCACGCTATTACGCACGCCTTCCGCCACGGTTTCAAACTGGCTGCCGTCAGGATTCATGCGGTTGATTGTGCCAAATAAGGGATTATTATCCTTGCAGACATTGCAGGGTATTCCAATGCTGACATAAAGTTTTTGATCAGGACCAAAACTGATATATCGCCAGCCATGATAAGCATTCGTTGGTAATTTGTCGTAAACCACCACAGGCGCGGGCGGCGTGTCTAAATGTTCTTCGATATGATCAAAACGTAAAATGCGCCCAATTTCTGCCACAAATAACGAACCTTTGTAAAAAGCAACGCCATTAGGCATGTCTAAATTTTCAGCAATGGTATAAATTTTATCGGCTTTGCCATCGCCATCATTATCTTGCAGCGCGTAAACTTTGCCACTGCGATGCGTACTTAAAAACACCGTGCCCTTATCACTGATCGCCAAGGCTCGCGCATTGGGTAATTTATCCGCAAATAATTCAATTTTAAAACCTTTAGGCAATTGCACATTACTGAGAAATAAGGAACGCAACATCGCCGAACCTGCCATAGGATAATTGCTTAATAATACAAAGATAAACATCAGGGGTTTAATTTTCATAAAAGACTCCTACACTTTTTTGTGGATAGATTTAGATATGACCGCAAACAAAAATAGCTTAAATGTTTGAATGGGAATTTTCTTGCAGCTTTAAACTTATAAATCCTGGTCGCTTCAAAAAAACCATAATATAAGCTTAGCAATTACATCGCGCCGCCGCTGATTTTCTTATCCCATGCCGTGCTGTAAAAACGCTATAATTACCCCTTATCCTCATTAGCAAAATATCTCACGCATGACCACCCCCCCACAAGTTAGTTTTGTGACTATCACAGAAGATCAAGCAGGGCAACGGATTGACAATTTCCTGCTCACTTATTTAAAAGGCGTTCCCAAAAGCCATATTTACCGCATTCTGCGCACGGGCGAAGTCCGCGCCAATAAAGGACGCATTAAACAAACTTATCGTTTAGTTGAAGGCGATATTATCCGCGTTCCTCCCGTCCAAGTCAGCGAAACGGTGCACACTGAACCGCCAAAAAGCGCGGTTGAAGTGCTGAAAAACTCAATTTTATACGAAGACGGCGGCTTGTTAATTATCAATAAGCCCTCAGGCATGGCAGTGCACGGCGGCAGCGGCTTAAGTTTTGGGGTGATTGAAGGTTTACGCGCCTTGTTTCCCAACTTGCCCAATTTAGAACTGGTGCACCGTCTCGACCGTGATACTTCAGGCTGTTTAATGATTTCCAAAAAATCCAGCGTGTTACGCCAATTACACGAACAATTGCGAGAAGGCACAATGCGCAAATCCTACCTCGCGCTGGTGCAAGGTTATTGGGAAGCACGGGTGCGCGAAGTCAACGCGCCTTTGAAGAAAAATATCCTACAATCTGGGGAACGAGTGGTGCGGGTCAATGTCGAAGGCAAGCCTGCGGTGACAAAATTCCAAGTGTTACAACGCTTTGCCGATGCCACTTTAGTCAAAGCGATGCCCGTTACAGGACGCACCCATCAAATTCGTGTACACGCCACCCACGCCCAGCATCCCATCGCAGGCGATGACAAATACGGCAATGAAGATTTTGATCGTAAATTGCGCCCCTACGGATTGAAACGCTTATTTCTACACGCCGCAGAATTACAAGTCAGCGTCGGCGGCAAAGCGATTGAAGTGACTGCGCCCTTGCCTGCTGAATTACAACAACTTTTAGAAAAATTAGAGCCTTAAATGCCTCATCATTTCCACGTATTAGCCTTTGATTGGGACGGTACTTTAATCGATTCTCAAGCGCGAATTGTGGGCAGTTTACACGCCGCAATTCGTGATGTGGGTTTAGAGCCGCGCACTGATCAACAATTACGCAATATCATCGGCTTAAGTTTAGAAAGTGCGATGTTACATCTTTATCCGAATGTCGCCGCTGCGGATTGTTACGCGGTGATTGAACGGTATCGTCATTATTATTTTGCGGTGGGACTTGCGCCCACGCCCTTGTTCCCCAAAGTTAAAGAAACCCTAGGCAGTTTACAGGAACTCGGTTACACCTTGGCAGTTGCCACGGGCAAAAGTCGCGCAGGTTTAGATCGGGCTTTAGCGGAATGTGAACTCACCGAGTTTTTTACCCTTACCCGTTGTGCTGATGAAACCCGCTCCAAACCTGACCCGAAAATGTTATTTGAAATCATGGAAGTGTTAGCGGTCGCGCCCAAAAATATGTTAATGATTGGTGACAGCGAATATGATTTACAGATGGCAAATAATGCAGGCGTGCCCGCCGTCGGGGTCAATTATGGCGTACACGAACAACAACGTTTACAAGCTTTAAACCCATTGACTTGTTTAGATAATTTTGCCAGTTTATTAACCTGGCTACAGCGTGAAACTATTTTACCGCCGCAAGGCTAGGAAACTCCATCATGTCTGATATTGAAAAAGACGTAACTCCTCCAAAAACTGAGCCTGTTGTTGAACCCACCAACTGGGAAAAAGATGTATTACATCGCTTTCTCGCCAGCTCAATTACTGAGCAACGCCGCGCCCGTCGCTGGGGTATTTTTTTTAAATTCTTAGTTTTTGCCTATTTATTCGCCTTATTATTTGCCCTCAAGCCCAATTGGTACAAATTCGATAAAGACGAAGGCGGCGAAGGCACAGGCAATAAACACACCGCAATTATCGAAATCAAGGGTGCAATTGCTGCCGATGGCGAAGCCAGTGCCGATAATATCATCACGGGTTTACGCGCCGCGTTCAAAGACAAGGACACCGCTGGCATTATTTTAAGAATCAACAGCCCGGGCGGCAGTCCTGTGCAAGCGGGTTATATCAATGATGAAATCGCACGCCTGCGGAAAAAACACGACAAAATCCCTGTTTATGCAGTCATCACCGATTTATGCGCTTCGGGCGGTTATTACATTGCGGCGGGCGCAGATAAGATTTATGCGGACAAAGCGAGTTTAGTCGGCTCGATTGGCGTGATTATGAGCAGTTTCGGTTTTGTCGATGCGATGGGGAAATTGGGCATTGAACGCCGTACTTTAACTTCTGGCGAACACAAAGCCTTGCTTGATCCATTCTCACCCGTGAAAGAAGAAGAAACCAAGCATTTGAAAGCCATGCTCGACAACGTGCATCAACAATTTATTGACGTGGTCAAAAAAGGGCGCGGCGACCGTTTGAAAGACAATCCTGATTTATTTTCAGGCTTGATTTGGACGGGCGAAAAAGCCATTGAATTGGGTTTAGTCGATGCGCTGGGCAGCAGCAGTTCAGTAGCGCGCGATGTTATCAAAGCAGAAAAATTGGTGAATTTCACCCCGAAGGCGAACTATTTAGATCGTTTCGCAGAACGTTTGGGCGTAAGCGTAGCGAATTTACTGTTTCAAGCCAGTGCTAGCAATGTGATGAAGTAAGGGATTGTCTGAACCGCAATTTACACAATTACCCCAATCAAAGAAATGCTTTTAAATTGCGGTAATTATGTGAATTGCGTGAATTGTGGTTCAGACCAGCCCCGATGTTTTTAAAAGCATCGGGGCTTTTTTATTACTTCCCCTTTTGACAAAGGAGGTGATATTCCTAATCGTTCAAACGTTCAATGCCCAAAACCTTGAGAATATATTTCTCAAACATCGGTTCAGCAACGCCCGTCCGCATCTTACGAATAAAATACTTTTCAAATGCGAGTTTGGCAACGTGCACCCATTTGCCTTTGCGTGACCAAGTCACATTGCGCGGTGGAATTTGCGGCAAGGCAACGAATGCCGCGCCCGTGTCGCCCATGTCGGCTAAACAAATAGCATTCCATGTCGCCGTTTTATAGTTGGTGTTGCCTTCAATATCGGCTTTGATATTTTGCACGATGGAAGTCACCATCGATTCGATCATGTAACCCGTTTTGGGCACACCGACAGGCACTGGAGTGGTTTCCATTGGGGGAATGGCTATCGCAACCCCCGCGCTGAAAATATTTTTATACGCCTTGCTGCGTTGATGTGCATCGACCAATACAAAGCCGCGTGGATTGCATAAGCCTTCCACCGCTGCAACAGGATCAATGCCTTTGAATGCGGGAATCATCGCCGCATAATGATGTTCTAATTCATGCTGTTTGATGATGTCGCCGTGATCATTGTGTTCATCAATAAACATTTTGCCGTTTTCGACTTTGATCACTTTGGCATTGGTAATCCACTTGATATGACGTTCCCGCAGCTCAGATTCCAGCAAACCTTTGGAGTCCCCAACCCCGCCTAAACCCATGTGACCAATATACGGCTCGCTGGTGACGTAAGTCATGGGCACATCTTTACGGCGTTTGGCACGGCGCAGGGCAGCTTCAATAATGAAGGCGAATTCGTAAGCAGGTCCAAAACAACTGGCGGCTTGGACTGCGCCGACGATGGTGTGTCCGGGATTATCCAGCAGTTTTAAATAGTTTTCGTAGGCAGTTTCAGCGTGGTCAACCGTGCAAAATGAATTGGTAAAGCCTTGAGGTCCTAAGCCTGGAACTTCTTCAAAGGCTAATCTTGCACCCGTCGCGATGACTAAATAGTCATAGTCTAAATCTTGCCCATTTTGCAGTGTCAGTTTGTTTTTAACCGCATCAATCTTAGTAACCGCTTGTGCGATGAAGTTAATTTTTTTGCTTTTTAAGACGGGTTCGAGTTCTACAGTAATTTCTGAACGTTTGCGCCAACCGACGGCAATCCATGGATTTGACGGAACAAACTGAAAATAATCCACCGCATTCACGACAGTGACTTCATGCTGACTACCCAACACTGCTTTCATTTCATAAGCAGCGGGTAATCCCCCAATCCCTGCGCCCATAATCACAATATGCGCCATATTTCTTTCCTCTGTGGTCAATTGATAGCTATTAAAAGCATTGTTGTTGTCCCCTTAATATAGCTTAAATTTAGGGAAAGCTGTGCCTTTAAAAACGGATTATATTCCAAAACACTTAAACATAATTGCTTAATATGCAATTAATCATAATTGAAACATTGGGTTATAATTTTTATTCTATGGATACATCGTTAATCATCAAGGAGTTTGTATTTTAGTTAAACACATTATAAACTCGAACATCCTAAATTTAATCGGTTGTTAATCATGTCCTTCCCCAACTATTTACGCTGGATTGATGCTATTTGCACGCGCTTGGAACAAGAACAAGTCACCTTGACTGCGCACGAAATTGAAAAAATGTTTAAACCCTTATTTGAAAAACAAATCCCCGCCGAACAAGCCATCGTGCAACAATGGCAACAAATTAATCAATATCGGCTCACGAAATTCTAAACCTGTGAAATGCGGTGTAAATATTCAATCACCTGCCCAAAACTGAGAGCCGCATCATTCACGGGTAATTTCTCAGGAAAGTACACCGTAAATCCATTTTGCTCCAACAAATCAATGGCCAATTCACTCAACAAACGATTTTGAAATACTCCGCCTGCAAGCCCCACTTGCGCTACAGGATACGCCGCCCGAATCGCCACCGCCTGCTGCAATAGCGCGTCCGCTAAACTGTGATGCGCCCCCGCCGCCCGCTCTGCCTGACTATAATTTGCATCCTGCATATATTCCACCAAGGGCGACCAATCCACCTGCCAACCCGTGGCGGTGGTTTGCAAAGTGAGCGGTGGAAAACGTGGTACGCCCTGAAAATTGGCGGCTATCGCTTCTAATTGCATCGGGGCTTGTCCTTCAAAACTGGCGGTGTGAATAATTCCCAACAAACTCGCCAAACCATCAAACAAACGCCCAGCCGCCGTGGTTTGTGGACAATTTAATTGAGAATCCCACATTTTTCTAAAAACTGCGATTTTATCCGAGTTTTCTACGCTATTTAATTTCGCACTCGTTTCCCACGCAAGGCTTAAAGCCGTGCGCCAAACCTCACGAGTGACTTGTTCTCCACCCAACAAACGAAATGCTTTTAAATGTGCTAAACGTTGCCATTGTCCCACTTGACCATACAAAGCTTCACCGCCCCAAAGCTCAGCATTTTCTCCAAAACCTACCCCATCCCAAGTAAAAATCAACCAAGGCTTTAAATTCTGAAATTCTCCCGCCAGTGCAGACGCGTGGGCATGGTGGTGAAATACGGGAAAAGTCGCTAAACCGCAGCGTTTCGCCCAGCGTGAACTTGCATAATTTGGATGCGCATCATAAATTATAGTTTCTGCTTGAATATTATAAATTTGCTGAAAATCCTGAATAACTTGTGAAAATACATCCATACTTCTTGCTGAACCCAAGTCTCCAATGTGAGGCGAAATCATAATTCTATCTTTAGCCGCTAACGCAATCGTATTTTTTAAATGCCCGCCCACTGCAAGCACGGGATGCGGTAATTTAAACGGCAAACACATTTCTAAAGGCGCGCAACCTCTGCCTAAACGTAAGGGGCGCGGGCGTTGCTGAATTGTACGAAATACGGAATCATCGGCAGGGCGCACAATTGGGCGATTATGATGTAAATAGGCTTCTGCAAGATGGCTTAGCCGTTGTGTTACTTCATAATTTTCGGTCAACACAGGTTCGCCGCTAAGATTGGCAGAAGTCGCAATCAGTGGTGAGCCAAATTCTTGTAATAATAAATGATGTAAAGGACTATATGGTAAAATAACCCCCATTTCATTTAAATTAGGGGCAATAAGTTCAGTTAAATCATAAGTTATAGCTTTTGAAAGTAAAAGAATTGGACGTTGTGGTGATGTTAATAATTTGGCTTCTGAATCATTTAAATTAACTTGCTGTTTTATATAAAATAATTCATCTATTTCGCCCACGGGAAACATCACTGCCAAAGGTTTTGCAGGACGTGGTTTGTGGGCGCGTAAACGGGCGATGCTGTCTAGATTTCGTACATCGCAAAATAAGTGATAACCGCCTATCCCTTTGACTGCAATAATTTTTCCTGCTTTTAACGCGTTAATACTGGCTTGTAAAGCAGCTTCACCGTTTGCAGAAATTTGCGTGTTTTCTTCAAAACTTAAGATTGGACCGCATTCAGCACATGCCACAGGTTGCGCGTGAAAACGCCTATCGTTGGGGTCGTGATATTCCACCGCACAGGCAGTGCACAAGGGAAAATCTGCCATGCTGGTGTTGGGGCGGTCGTAGGGCAAGCGTGTGATTAAGGTGTAGCGTGCGCCGCATTGGGTGCAATTGATGAAAGGATAGCGATAACGTCGGTTTGTCTGGTCGTGCAGTTCCTGCAAACATTCGGGGCAGATGAAATAATCGGGCGGCAAATGAATCGGGCTGTCGGTATCGGCGGTGCTGCTGAGAATTTGAAAATCGTTTAAGACTTCGCAGGCGCATATTTGCACACTTAAAATCTCGGCTTGCACCAAGGGCGGGGCTTTGAGGTGAAAATTTTCTGCAAATTGCGCGAGCGCGTTAGGCGTGCCTTGCAGGTGAATTTCGACTTGTCCGATGCGATTTTTCACCCAACCGTTCAAACCATATTCTTTAGCAAGCCGATAAATATACGGGCGAAAACCCACGCCTTGCACTTGTCCTGTGAGTTGCCAACGTTGGGCGGTGAGCATATTCATTAAATTACCCTGTATAAAAATCGTGCTTTCTTGATTTGTAGTCGCTGTAGTTTAATAGACTTTAGGTGATGCTATAAAAAAATCTCTCACATCTAAAAGTTTATGATGATATTAAGGATTTTGCTGTCTTGATGTGGGTGAACAATAAAATGGCCATCTTTAGTAAAATATTTTTATCTTTCAAGAATGTCGGAAAAATAAACAGTATTTTATGCGTTAAATTTCCTAACATATTATTTTTATTTATAATAATCATTATTGAACGAGTGTTTTACTTTAAGAATTACAATAATAAAAACAGTCTTATTTCCTATAACTCATGGTTATATAGCAATTGGTTTATTTTTTACTTTAAACTTATTTAGTTGTTAATCAGGTGAAATTTTTTTAGACATCTTCTATACTAGCCGCGAACTTGATGGCTGAATAATCGAGTTTAATACGTTGTTAAAAGTATTTTTTGACTTTCACAAGGACGAGTACACATTATGAAATTATCCGTATTATGGGTAAGCCTGATTGCTGCAAGTTTAGTCTGTTCACCCGCTGCTTTTGCTAAGAAAGGCGGTGAAGTAAGCATCGACATGAAAGCTTCTACTTGCAAAGATGTTGATGAATTAGATGAAGAATCCGCCCCTTTCTTCTTAATCTGGATCGATGGTTATTTGTCAGGTGTATCTGGCGACACCACGTTCAGCACCAAAGAATTCAAGCGTTTCGTAGATGAATTGGCGAAATACTGTACCAAAAATCCTGATTCAGGTTTATTAGATGCAGCTAAGAAAGTCGGCATCCAATAAATTACGCAATGAATACAGCAAAATATAAACTTGCTGTATAACGCAAAAAAGCCGTAAACTCTAAGAGCTTACGGCTTTTTTAATGGCAAAATAACGGGTTAATTATAAACCGAAATCACCACGAATTTGATCGACCCATTGAGCAATACGGTCTTTGGTTAAATCAGCTTGATTGTCTTGGTCGAGCACTAAGCCCACAAAATCCCCATCAATCAAACCCTTTGATTTTTCAAAATCATAGCCATCACTAGACCAACCGCCACCCACTAACTTCGCAGGAGTTTTGACAAGCGCGTGATAGATAATGCCTAAACCATCAACAAACTCATGTCCATAAGCATTTTGGTCACCTAAACCATACAATGCGACGGTTTTGCCTGTGAAGTCAACGCTGTCTAAATTTGGCAACAGCATTTGCCAATCATCCTGCAATTCACCATCGCCCAAAGTCGGCGTACCAAAAATTAAGAATTCATATTTCGCGACATCTTCAGGCGTAACTTTAGCGACATTGAAAATGTCTACTACATCATCACCGATTTGCCGAACAATAAACTTCGCAATCTTGCGGGTGTTGCCGGTATCCGTACCGTAAAATAAGCCAATTTTTGCCATATTCTTCTATCTCTCAAGTGGGAGGACGAATTTATTAATCTTCTTCAGGTACGACTTCTGCAACAACAATACCTGTGGCATTATCAAAGTCATTGGTCAAGCACAAGCAATGTTGACTGCTGTTGACCAAGTATAAATTAAAAGCCTCGCTCGTGTATACGGGCTTTCCCCTGTGGATGTCATCATCCAAACAGTAGGTAAAATGCACACCTGCAAACTGTTTACGCAATTCCAACATCGTGGTTTCACTTAACACAGGAAATTGCTGTAACGCAGTTGCGATTTCTTGGGTTAAAGATTCTGCGATCATGCTGCATCCTCCTCACTGAGGATAATTCTGGCACGTTCTTCCGCAGAAACACCCATCACCTTAGCTAACCAAGGGGGAGGCGCATCATGTAACACTTCTTGCAATTGTTTTAAAACTTCAACAGCCACCCCACCTTCAAGGTGCTTAATTGGGTGAATGCTGGCTTTCACAATTTTTGCAGCAGCAGGACCACCCACTGATGCGATATAAATCACATGGCAATCTTTGATTAAATCCGTGCGGAATGCATTTTTATCATCCACTTCAACCGTACATTCCGTAGAACGCACATCAATCAAACGGATTTCGTCGGTAGAAACTTGGTAAACCAAAAAACGGGCGCAAGAACCAAAATGCCCGTCGATAACATCATAAGTATTGGAAGCACAAGCCACGCGAATCGAATTCGGCATTTCACCTGCTTGAAGAGGCTTAATGTCTGGGGTTTCTGCTTGCTTGGGCACGCTGTCTTCTTCAGCTTTGAGGAAGCGCACAGCCGCTTTTAATGCATCCATACTCATTTCAGCAAATTCGCCATTGGCAGCCGTTTTCAAGTCTTTGACCTTGATACCTGAAAGCTTATCTTCGGTCAGCGGTAAACCCACACATTCAACTAACACAGCGAGCAAACGGCGCGCGTCGGTGTCAGGTAATACTCGCGCTGCAAGCCCTATACGCAGCGCGAGTTCACGAGATAAGGCTTGCATAATCAATTCCTTAAGCAGCTAAGCGAGTAATACAGCCGTCAACGGGACAAGCTTCAACGCATTGAGGCTCGTCAAATTCACCTTCACATTCAGTGCAGCTGTCTTTGTTAATCTTGTAAGACACTTTACCAGACTTAATTGAAGTCGTGGGACAAACGGGTTCACAATCACCACAGAAGGTGCATTCGTCAGAGTTGATAACATAGGCCATGAAGATTCTCCTTAAATGATAAGAGCTAATTGCTACTTAGACACGTTCACGCTTAAAACGGACAGTTACTGGATATTTTGGCTCTTCGCATGGTTCGATGTAATATTTTGAACCATCAGACAATTCAATATCACCACCCCATTTGGTGGGGGTATCAAATTCGAGAGAGACGATCGTTTCTTCTAAGTCCTTTTTAGCGACGTAGAAAGTGATTTGTCCGTCTTCATTTTTGCGTAACATAACACTGGGCATAGCCGTAACCTTGGTTGCATGGGAATAACGTGGGGAAAGATTTCCCCACGTTTAAAACTTCTTTAGCGGACTAAGTCGTAGTTGTAGTCCGTTGTACCCATACCACGGGTTTCTTCGTCTAAACGTTCTAAGACGGCATT
Organism: Thiotrichaceae bacterium; assembly: GCA_028688145.1. GTDB lineage: Bacteria > Pseudomonadota > Gammaproteobacteria > Beggiatoales > Beggiatoaceae > JAQTYU01. Next base: position 345,439 of record JAQTYU010000003.1, read on the forward strand.
AACTAAGGTGGTCAATACGTGCATTGCACCTTCATAACCTAAAGTGGTGTGACGGTGTAAATGGTGTCTGTCGAAAATTGGGAAACCGATACGAATCAAGGGCACTTCAAACTCTTTACCTTTGTGTAAGGTATCGCGTTGGATGAACTTGCCGTAAGAGTTACCAATCATGAAGTCAGGCTTGTTGGTGAACACTAAAGAACGCATGTGCCACAAGTCACAACCATTATGCACGGCACAATCCTTACCATAAGGAGAGCTTTCTAACAATTTTTGCACATCTTTTGCCCAACGCTTGTTAGCATTGTTGCTCAGGATATGGGTGGGTTCAGCACCGAGTTCTAACAAGAACTTAACCATACCAATCACGAAATCGGGGTCGCCCCACAAAGCAAACTTCTTGCCGTGTAACCAGGTATGAGAGTCCATCATCATGTCGACTAAACGACCACGTTCTTTTTCTAAAGAAGCAGGAATCGCTTTGCCCGTGGCTTCAGAAACTTTCATCAAGAATTCGTCGGTCCATTCCAAGCCCATCGGAATGTTGACACGAGGAACTGCATGTTTCCAAGTGTTTTGGACGTATTTCTTGGTTTTTTCCAACTGATAAGGTTGTAACAAGAAAGTGTCGATACCGTTAGGTGCATCTTTGATTTCAGCTTGGGTGGTGCCACCTGCATACATGCGATATTCGCCGTCTGCTGGGGTGTCTAACACTTCTTCAGGGTCTGATAAGAACGCATAAGGCACGTCCATTTCTTTCAACATGCGCTTGATAACGCGGAAGTTACCTAAATAGGTTTCAAAACCGGGCACAATGTTGACTTTCTTATTGCTACCAACAACCTTGCCTTCCATGTAATTGAGCGTAAAGAAACGCGCAATCCCTTCAAACATGTTGTCCCAACCCGTGGTATGACTACCCACGAAGCTTGGAGTATGAGCAAAAGGCGTGGGGAAATCTTGAGGAATATTCCCAGCTTTCTTGGTGTTGTTGATGAATGCGTTTAAGTCATCACCAATAACTTCAGCCATACAAGTGGTAGAAACTGCGATAATGTCGGGCTTGTATAAAGCTTTAGCATTTTCTAAACCAGCGATCATGTTCTTTTGACCGCCGAACACTGCTGCGTCTTCAGTCATTGAGTCAGAAACACAGGCTAAAGGTTCTTTGAAATGACGGTTGAAGTAGGTACGGAAGTAAGCTACACAACCTTGAGAACCATGCACATAAGGCAACGTTTTTTCAAAACCCAGAGCACATAACACTGCGCCTAAAGGTTGGCAAGCTTTTGCAGGGTTAACCGTTAAAGCTTCACGAGCGAAGTTGAGTTTTTGATACTCTTCACTTGTCGACCAGTTGAAGACTTCTTGAATCTTCTCATCTGGATGCTTTTCTTCATACATCGCTTGCTTGCGGGCTAAATTTTCTTTATATTCGTCATCACGAAATAAAGGGTAACTGGGTTTGATGTTATCGACGTTTTGACTCATGATACTCTCCTACCGCGCCACCCATCTGTGGACAACGGCCTTAAAGTAAATCCGCTTAGGGATACGGGTAAAGAAGCGATAGCAGCGTTTCTTTACCCACATTTGTTGTTCAGACCTAAAAATTACGCAGCACTGACCGCAGCTTTTTGTTCGCCAGCTTCAGATTTTTTCCAAGGTGCGTTCATCTTGTTCCAGCAAGGATTGTTCAGCGTCATGTCCATATCGCGGGCAAAAATCGCAAAACCATCATAGCCGTGATAAGGACCTGAGTAATCCCATGAGTGCATTTGACGGAAGGGAATACCCATCTTTTGGAAAATGTACTTTTCTTTGATCCCAGAACCGATCAAGTCAGGCTTCATCTTCTTCACGAATTCTTCAAACTCATAACCCGTTACGTCATCATATAACAAGGTAGCATCGCCCATTTCTTTCATGGTACGGTCGTAGTCGTCGTTGTGACCGAATTCGTAACCAGCACCAATCACTTCCATGCCTAAATCTTCATAAGCACCGATAGTGTGACGAGGACGCAGACCACCCACGTACAACATGACGCGCTTGCCTTCTAAACGAGGACGGTACTTCGCAATAACGGGTTCCATTTCTGCGGTGTACTTAGCAATCACACGTTCTGCACCGGCTTTGATGCTGTCATCAAAGTAGGAAGCAATTTTACGTAAGGATTCAGCAATTTTGGTAGGACCGAAGAAGTTGTATTCAACCCATGGAATCCCATACTTTTCTTCCATGTGACGAGAAATGTAGTTCATGGAACGGTAGCAGTGCAGCAGGTTCAATTTGACCTTAGGAGTCAATTCCATTTCTGCGATCGTGCCATCACCAGACCATTGAGCCACTACACGCAAGCCCATTTCTTCTAACAGGGTACGAGAAGCCCAAGCGTCACCACCGATGTTATAGTCACCGATCACGGCAACGTCATAAGGGGTCGTTTGGAAGCTGTTGTCTTCATCACGTGCACCTAAAACCCAGTCACGGACTGCGTCGTTCGCAATGTGGTGACCTAAGGATTGAGAAACCCCACGGAAACCTTCGCAACGCACGGGAACAACAGGCTTGGATAATTCTTTGCCTTTTTTCTTGGCAATCGCTTCAATATCATCCCCAATCAAACCGATTGGACATTCTGATTGAATCGTGATCCCCTTATTTAAAGGGAATAATAAATCGATTTCGCTGATTAACTTATCTAACTTCTTGTCACCGCCGAAAACGATGTCTTTTTCTTGGAAGTCAGAGGTAAAGTTCATCGTGCCGTAGGTATTGATACCCGTAGTCCCGACGTAATAGTTACGGCGACCTGCACGAGAGTATTGTCCGCAACCCACAGGACCGTGAGAAATATGGATCATGTCCTTGATAGGACCCCATACCACGCCCTTAGAGCCTGCATAAGCACATCCCCGAATGGTCATCACACCAGGTAAGGATTTCTTATTGGAGGTAATGCACTTATTGGATTTTTCCAAGCTAGGATCGTTGACAGCAAGGTGTTTGCTACGATCTTTTTTAGCTTGTTCAGGATAAACCTCAAGCACTTCTTGGATAAGGGCTTCGGTTTGTTCACGAGTCATAACTGTCATAATCTGTCTCCGTTACTATCCGTCGCCACCCATCTGTGGACGCACGGTACAAGTGTGGACATCGGGGGTGAGGTTGCTGGCTGAAAAGTCAGCAACCTCAAATCTCTAAATTAAAGTTCGGACGCAGTTTTACCTACGATGGATTCATCTTCTTGTTCCATGATTCCGAATTCCATCAAGAGTTCTTCCAATTCATCCATGGTTAATGGAGCAGGAATCACGAACTTCTTGTTGTTAATGATTTTTTGTGCGAGGGTACGATATTCATCAGCTTGTTTGTGCGTAGGATCGTATTCGATCACGGTCATACGACGAATTTCAGCATGTTGAACCATGTTATCGCGGGGTACGAAGTGAATCATTTGCGTGCCGAGCTTAGCAGCTAAAGCATCAATGAGTTCATCTTCACGGTCGGTGTTACGGCTGTTACAGATTAAGCCAGCTAAACGCACGCCGCCAGAATTTGCATATTTAACAATCCCTTTAGAGATGTTATTTGCTGCATACATAGCCATCATTTCGCCAGAGCACACAATGTAAATTTCTTGTGCTTTGTTTTCACGAATGGGCATTGCAAAGCCGCCGCAAACCACGTCACCTAACACGTCATAGAATACGAAATCTAAGTCTTCTTCGTATGCGCCTTCTTCTTCTAAGAAGTTGATAGCGGTGATAACACCACGACCTGCACAACCAACACCGGGTTCAGGACCACCAGATTCTACGCACTTGATGCCTCTGTAACCTGAAGACAATACGTCTTCCAGTTCTAAATCTTCCACAGTACCTGCTTCAGCAGCTAACTGCATTACGCTGGTTTGAGCCTTTGCGTGAAGGATTAAACGGGTGGAGTCAGCCTTAGGATCGCAGCCAACAATCATTACTTTTTTGCCAGCTTCAGCTAAAGCAGCTACCAAATTTTGGGTGGTGGTGGATTTACCAATGCCACCTTTACCGTAAATAGCACATTGACGTAATGCCATTTTCTTTTCTCCTAGCAGTATGAGAATGAAATCTTAGTGTGTCGCATATACATAATGGCAATTAGTGTGCCATCACGAAAAATATTTATAACTAATTGATTTTATTTAAAATATACTATGTTAGTTTAGTAAAATTACAGGTAATTTTTGCGACAAAGCCAAATGTTGTATGTAGCATTAATTACAAAATACAACAACCAACATAAGGGTATTAATTTTGAGGTAGGAAATCCTACAATTTGTGATTTGTCGAAGAGCTTTTAAGTTTTAAAAATCGAGCAGGTCTTCGATCAGTTTAAGATGGCTTAATCTTTAGTCAGGGGAAAATCGCTTATAATAAGCCTTATTATTTTCCACATTCAGTACGCCCGAGGACAACACTATGGTCGAATATGACAATAAGTCATGGCTTAAGCTATTTTTAACTCTGGAAGGCTCAGTGCTGCCCAGTATCATGCCGCGTATTCTGATTTGTGGCGTATTTGCCGCCGCAATTCATGCAATTCATTTGTGGATTACACCCTTGAGTGGCGTGGTCGCAACCCCGTGGCAATTGGTGGGTTTGGCTTTGGGCCTGTTATTAGTGTTTCGCACCAACACCGCTTACGAACGTTATTGGGAAGGACGGCGGATGTGGGGCGCGGTGGTGAATTACACCCGCAATTTTACCGTGGCGACTTTGTCGTATTTAGACCCCAACCACCCCGACACTCCCGCCACGCAACAACGACTCATTAAATTAGTTGCCGCCTACCCCGCGCTGATGAAACAACGTTTGCGTGACGAAAAAAATCTGACTGAAATCGCCCATCTAATCACGGCTGAAGATAAGGCAGTGCTCACAAACTCCATTCACCTGCCGCTTGATTTAGAAATACTCATAGCCCGTATCCTGTTACAAGCCCAACAAAAACAGCTCTTTTCTGTCGAACAATTACGGATATGGGACAGCAGCCTTGTCGAATTAATGAATGCTTTGGGCGCGTGTGAACGCATTAAAAATACCCCCTTGCCGATTGCCTATGTGCTGCATTTAAAACGCTTTTTATACATTTTCTGCTTAAGTTTACCTTTTCCTTTGGTTAGCAGTTTTGGGTGGTGGAGCGTGTTAATTGTGATGTTGTTTGGATATGCGTTCATTGGGATTGAAGAAATTGGGGTAGAAATTGAAGACCCCTTCGGCACTGATCCCAATGATTTACCCTTAGATAAAATCTGCCAAGGTATTCAAAGCACCTTGCTCGACACTCTGAACAAACACACGGCATAAGCGGTGTTCAATCCCACACAATTATTACAAACCCTGCAACAATTGCCGCCGTGTCGCCGTTATTGGGTGGCATACAGCGGCGGTTTAGACTCGCATGTGTTGTTGCACGCACTGGCACAATTGCGCCCGCAGTTTTCGGCACAATTAAACGCGGTGCATATTCATCATGGTTTAAACCCCTTAGCCGACCAATGGGCGCAGCATTGCCAGCAAGTTTGTGCGGATTTGGCAATTCCTTGCACGGTGCACGCAGTCAATATTCCCAGAAATACGGGCGCGAGTTTAGAAGCCCTTGCGCGCGATGCCCGATATTCCGCTTTAGAAAATGTGCTCGGTGCGGGCGAGATTTGTTTCACCGCCCATCATGGCGACGACCAAGCAGAAACCGTCTTGCTGCAATTATTTCGGGGCGCAGGCGTGGCAGGTTTGGCAGCAATGCCACGTTCTGCGCCCTTGGGAAAAGGTTGGCAAGTGCGTCCCTTGTTGAATTATTCCCGCGCCCAATTGCAACACTACGCCCAAACCCAGCAATTACACTGGATTGAAGATGACAGCAATATCGACCTGCGTTTTGATCGCAATTTTTTAAGACATGCAGTTTTACCGCTTTTGCAGCAACGCTGGCGCAGTCTTTCCCCTACTTTGCAGCGTGTGGCACAACATCAAGCGGAAGCGGATGGTTTGTTGCAAGAAATTGGCGTGGTCGATTTAACCCATTGTTTTGGGGAAAGCACACAGCAATTGCAGCTCGCTATCCTACAAAATTTGTCGCCCGCCCGACAACGCAACGTGCTGCGCTTGTGGATTAAACAGCAGGCTTTAACGTTGCCATCGACGGCACAATTAGCCCGTTTACAAGAAGATGTATTGCACGCCGCCCCCGATCGTCAGCCCGTGCTGCGTTGGGAAGGCGGTGAAATTCGACGTTATCGTGATCAGTTATATGTCATCCCGCCCTTGCCTGAAGTGCCAACCCACTGTTTAACTTGGCGATTTCCTGAACTTTTAGAATTACCCTTGGGCAGTTTACGAGCGATACCGAGTCGTGGGCGCGGTTTACGATTACCGCAAGGCACATTATTAAACGTGCAGTTTCGACAAGGCGGCGAACACTTAAAAGTGCGCGGACAACATCATAGCCTTAAAAAACTGTTACAAATTACACCGTTGCCGACATGGTTACGTGCTTATTTGCCGCTAGTTTATTTGGAACAACAATTGATTGCCGTACCAGAAATCGCGATTGATGACGCTTTCTTATCGAAAACGGGTGAACAGGCTTGGATTTTGGAATGGAAATATGCAGGAAAATCTATTTGAAGCGGCTTATTGTTGTTTATTAGCGGCTGAAATTACCGATAAAATTCAATTAACTCAGCAAACGGTTGCGGCGTGGCAGGCGGGAAAATTGAGCCTTGATGCGTATCCCGTGCAGCCAATTCCTCAGGCAGGACAACCTGCGCGTTTAAATTTGGTTACGCCGCGTGCTGTGCCAAAACGCGGTTTATCTTCTGTGGCGGGAAAAATCGCCTTGTTACATGCGGTGGCGCACATTGAATTTAATGCGATTAATTTGGCGTGGGATGCGGTTTATCGTTTCCAAAATATGCCGCCTGAATTTTATGCGGACTGGGTGCAAGTCGCCGCTGAAGAAGCTTATCACTTCAATTTAATTCATGCGCAGTTGCAGCACTATGGCGCGGAATATGGCGATTTACCCGCGCACAAAGGTTTGTGGGACATGGCAACCGACACTGCGCATGATGTTTTAGTGCGTATGGCGCTAGTGCCGCGTGTCTTGGAAGCGCGTGGTTTGGATGCAACGCCCAGCATTATTCATAAATTGCAGCAGGCGGGTGAAACGGCTTTGGTGGAAATTTTAGAAATTATTTTGCGTGATGAAATAGGGCATGTGGCAAAGGGTTCATATTGGTTTCATTGGCTGTGTCAGCAACGCGGTTTAGAGCCTGAAACCACGTTTCGACAATTGTTAAAACAGCATTTTCGGGGAAAATTGCGTGGCGCGTTGAATTGGGAGGCGCGGCTGGCGGCGGGATTTACTGCGAAAGAATTGGAAAATTTGTGGGCGAGTTATCATTCTAAAAGTTAAGGAGGCTTTATGAGAGTTCTTATTTATTTGAGTTTGTTATTATTGTTGGCGTGTTCTGATGAAGAAGCGATGAAAGCCGCGAAGGCAGCTGAACAGGCTAAAATTGCAGAGGCGGCGCGGGTTGCTGAAACAAGTAAGCAAACCAAGCTCATGTTGGAGGAAATGGATTTGGTGTTTAACACCATCAAAACCGAAGAAAAGGCTAATAAAAAATTGGAGGACATATACCAACGGAGTTATTTAAAGTTGGATATTCTGCCTGAAAAATACCCTCAGGCTGATCCTGAAGCCATCGCAGTTGTTAAAGAAGCTAGGGGACTTTTTGAGTTTTTGTACGACATAATGAGGGAATATGCTTCAGCTTCAAAGCTGGATATTTTGATGAAACTCATCAGCCATTCTGCTGTTGCACTGACTAGTGGGGGGAAATCCTTACCAGAGGCACTTGGCAGTCTTAGCCAAGAACTCACTGGTAAACAAAAAGAATTTGCTGAAAGAACGAACAAACTGCAATTTCATCTTGATCAACTCGAAATCAAGATGTGCAACAAGTATCAAATCCGTTGTAAAACAAAATCTTAATATTTCGTCCTACAAACGTTACTCCTTAAAAAATTCATCACCTAAGGGTGAGTCTGATTTAACAGGTTTTAAGGAAGTTGGCGTTCTTCGCACAGAAGATTTTCTTAACGGCGACACAGGCAAGGTTTGTTTATAAGCTTCATAAACTTCTAAAAATCCCAAAAATGCACTGACACCCAACAACACAATCGGCACTAAAGTCAGCGCGTTCAAGCCCCATTTCATCAACATGATCAGGGCTGCACTTGCCATCAAATAAGCCCCCATTTTGGGCTTACTCATGACCATACCCGCCCCCGCCAATGCCAACACAGAAATGAGAAGACTGGTCACGCTGACATGTGCTAATTGAGCAGTTTCTGGCTGAGTTTTCGGAAAAGGTATGATTACAAATCCATATAACACAAGGCTTTCCGAGAGCGCAAATAATCCCCCAATAATTCCCAACACAAATGCACCGATTTTCAAATTACGCCCCTATCACAAGCCCTGACCAGAGGTTTATCATAACAGCCTAATGCGCCTCATCCCAATTTTTCCCAACGCCCACATCCACCACCAAAGGCACACGCAAATTAGCCGCTGCACTCATTAAACTGATAATTTTAGGTTGAGCCATTTCAACTAAATGCTCAGGTAATTCAAACACTAATTCGTCATGCACTTGCAATAACATCTGAATTTCTAAGTTTTCGCTACTTAACCAGTTATGTACCGCAATCATTGCAAGTTTAATAATATCCGCAGCCGTGCCCTGCATCGGCGCATTAATCGCAGTGCGCTCCGCATATTGGCGGCGTTGTGCATTGCGAGCACTGATTTCAGGAATATATAAACGTCGCCCGAAAACCGTTTCCACATAACCCTGTTCACGCGCCTGAAGTTGCGTATTTTCCATATAAGTTTTTACCGCAGGATAGCGCGTAAAATAAGCTTCTATATAACTTTGTGCCACCGAGCGCGTCACATTTAATTGCTTTGCTAAGCCAAATGCCGACATTCCATAAATTAAGCCGAAATTAATCGCTTTTGCACTGCGCCGCTGGTCGGTCGAAACCTCGTTTAAAGGCAAGCCAAACACATCCGCCGCCGTCGCCCGATGAATATCTTCCCCCGCCGCAAACGCCGCCAACAAGCCCGCATCGCCCGACAAATGCGCCATAATTCGCAATTCAATTTGTGAATAATCTGCCGCCAACAACACCGAACCCGGCGGCGCAATAAAGGCTTGGCGAATGCGTCGCCCTTCCGCGCTACGAATGGGAATATTTTGTAAATTTGGCTCAGTTGAAGATAAACGCCCCGTTACCGTCACTGTTTGATTATAAGTGGTGTGTAAACGTCCTGTTTTAGGATTAATTAACGCGGGTAGCGCATCAGTATAGGTAGATTTCAATTTACTCAGACTACGATATTCCAAAATTAGCGCGGGTAAAGGATAATCATTTGCCAATTCTTGCAACACTGATTCCGCAGTAGAAGCTTGTCCTGTCGATGTTTTTTCTAAAATAGGCAAGCCCATTTTTTCAAATAAAACACTTTGCAATTGTTTTGGTGAATTTAAGTTAAATTCTACGCCCGCCATCGCATACACTTCACGTTCCAATTGTTGCAAACGCAAGCCTAATTCTTGGCTATGATGCGCTAATTTATCCACATCCAGCATAATACCGCGTCGCTCCATTTCTGCCAAAACCCAGAGCAAGGGTAAATCAATTTCAGCGAACACTTTTTCTAAACTGGGGGTTGCCATCAATTCTGCATGCAAAGGCGCGTATAAAGCGTAAAGCATCTGCACTTCGCGCAAACAAAACTCGGCTGCCTTTTCAATACTTAATTGACTAAATGCCAATTGTTTACTGCCTTTGCCTGCAACTTCACTAAAGTCGGGTAATTGACGTTCTAAATATTCAATACTCAAGGCTTCGCGCTGGTGGGCATGGGTACTGTTCAAAACATAAGCAGCAATTTCACTGTCGAAATTAATGCCGCGCAGTTGAATGCCTTCGTTTGCCAACACATGCCGCGCCACTTTTAAATGATGCCCTTGTTTTTGCGGTGTGTCCGCTTCTAACACGGGTTTTAATGCAGCTAAAACTTTATTTTTATCTAATTGGGGCGGTACACCTAAATAATCATGTGCCAAGGGTAAGTAAAAACTTTCCAGCGTTGGCAAGGCAAAACACAGAGCGACACAACGCGCTTCTAAATAAACGGCTGTATTCGTTTTAATGTCTAAAGTAAAAACTTCACAAGCTTGTAACTGCGCTAAAAACTTATCAAATTCAGCTTCATTGAGAATAATTTGTGGAGTAAATTCGGCTTGTGGCAGTTTTTCTGGAGTCATGGCGATAACTTCAGTTATTTCTTCACTAGCGGGTTCAGGTGCGAGCGGTGCAATTGGAAGCGCGGGCGCAATTTCCCCACCCAATTCTTTTAACCATTGTTTAAATCCCAAATCTGCAAACAATGCGCGTAATCTTTCAGTTTCAGGGGCTTGCATCTGCAATTGTGACACGTTGAGCGGCAAGGGCACGTCGCAACGAATCGTGACCAATTCTCGCGCCAAGGGAAATTGGGACACGGCTGCCCGCAAATTTTCCCCGACTTTGCCGACGACACTGTGTGAATTATTCAATAAATTTTCCAAACTGCCATAACGCCGCAACCATTTAGACGCGGTTTTTGCCCCAACTTTGTCTACGCCGGGAATGTTGTCCGAACTGTCACCGACTAAAATTAAATAATCAATAATCGCTTGCGGCGGCACGCCAAATTTTTCTTCTACGCCAGCAATATCCAAACGGGTATTATTCATTGTATTGATTAATATAATATTTTCATTCACTAACTGTGCAAAGTCTTTGTCACCTGTGAAAATCACCACTTGCATTCCCAACGCTTCTGCCTGCTTTGCAAGCGTGCCAATCACATCATCAGCTTCAACGCCCGTTTCCATTAACAGAGGAAAACCTAAGGCGCGAACTAGGTCATGCGAGACCGCAATTTGTTGAATTAATTCATCGGGCGTGGCACTGCGCGTGGCTTTGTATTCGGGATAAAGCTCATGGCGAAAAGTTTTGCCCTTGGCATCAAATACAATCGCGGCGTGTTGTGGCTGATATTCTTGCAATAGGCGTTTGAGCATATTAGTCACACCATAGGCAACCCCCGTCGGTTTGCCCTGTGCGTTCAGCAGGTTAGGCATGGCGTGATAAGCGCGGTATAGATAAGAAGAACCATCGACTAAAAACAAGGTATTATTGGCTGTCATGCGTAAATCACTCGTGAAAATAAAAAAAGAGGGTATTTAAATGATTTTAGCTAGGATAAAGTCAAAGCAATGAAGTTCAATAAACTTTCCCTAAGCTTTAAAATTGTTGTAAAAACTTGTTGATTATAAATATATTTAAGGTTTTAGTAAGAGTAGTTTTATAACAGATTGTCCAGTAGATATACCATATTAAAAAATTAAACTTTAAATATAATGGTTATTTATTACAAAACAATGTGTTTAGACATACAATTCTTTGCAAGATGATATAATTAATTCATTACACTCATAAAATACAGATTATAGGGGTAAATCATGAATAAGCGGTTAGTATGGCTGTGTTTTGCTTACTTATTTTCATGCGCTGCACATGCCGATGAAATTCATGTCGGTTCAGTCTTAAACTTTATTGCCCCCCTAGAAGAAATGGGGCGGTTGTTTGAAAAAAACTCGGGTCATAAGGTGACAGTGCATCGTTATGCGATGGATGATATTTACGCACAAGCAGTTTCCAATAACACGCTTGATATTGTACTACTTGCGGATGCAAAGTCTGCCCAAACCCTGGAAGAGTCAGGTGTTGCATTAGAAGGTTCACGCTTTACGTATGCAGTGGGTAAACTTGCCTTGTGGAGTAATCAAGAAAACCTTATTGATAGCAAAGGTGAAGTGTTAAGCAAGGGCAAATTCAATTATTTGGCATTGCCAAATATCAAAGAAAATCCTTATGGTATTGCTGCCTACCGCGTGTTGATTAATTTGGGAAGTTTAGCTCGTCTTGAGAAAAAACTATTGATAGGAGGTACGGTGGTTGATTCTCGTCAGCAAGTGATTGATAACAAAGCAGAGTTAGCTTTTACTGCCTTGTCAATTCTTAATCCACAAAAAAAGATTGATGGCTCACTGTGGATTGTTCCCCAAAAATATTACCCACCACTGAAACAACAAGGGGTACTGTTAAAAAGAGCGCAGAATGATAAATCCGCAGTCGCTTTTTTAAATTTCATGAAAACACCTGCCGCCCGCAATATTATTGAAAAATATGGTTACAGTGTTCCATAAAGTTTATCTAATGCGCTCAAGCTTTCTAACACTTGTGCAGGGGTAATTTCGGTTAAACAGCGTAAGTGTTTCAGCGGGCATTCGCGTTTGAAACAAGGGCTACAAGACAGAGCTTGATATAAAATCTTGGCATCTGGTTTGAGTGGCGGAGTCATGCGCGGGTCAGAAGAACCATAAATCGCAATCAAAGGCTTATCCAAGGCGGCGGCAACGTGCATTAAACCCGAGTCGTTGCTAATCACCCCTTGCGCCAGTGCCAACAAATCCACCGCTTCCCCTAAATTCGTCTCGCCCGCGAGGTTGTAACAGCCTTCACCTGCGGCGTGGCGAATTTGTTCACTGATAGCCACATCTTTTCCAGAACCAAATAGCCACACTTGCCAGCCTTCGCGAATTTTTTGCCGCGCCACTGCTGCATAATTTTCGGGCGACCAACGTTTAGCTGAACCATATTCCGCACCTGCACACAGGGCTAAAATGGGGCGATTCGTGTCTAAATTTAGGCGGGCTAAAACGGCGGTGGCAGAGGCTGGCGATAAACGCGGTGGGAAAAATAATTGCCCTTGGCGTTTGTCGCCCGCAGGCAAACCCAGCGCAATAAATTGGTCAACGGTACGGCGCAAAATCAGTTTATTCAACGGGCGCAGGTCATTGACTAAACCGTAACGCATTTCACCAAGGAAACCCGTGCGCTGGGGAATATTTGCAAAATAGGGAATTAACGCAGATTTAAAAGAATTCGCTAACAGAATGGCTTGATCGTAATTGTGGGAGCGTAAACTTTTCCCCAATTCGCGCCGCGCCTGCCATTGCAATTTGCCGTGTTCAAGTTGATGCGGATGTGTGTAACGTACTTCGGGCATTCGGGCGATTAAGCTGCTCATCCAGTGCGGGGCGAGCAAGTCAATAGAAGCGGTAGGGGTTTGATATTTGAGCACTTTGAACAAGCTTTGTGCCATCACCAAATCCCCCACCCAGCTGGGAGAGACGATTAAATAGCTGGGAGGGTAATCTTTGTGCATTTAGTGCGCGTGGGCTGCGCCGCCAACTAAAACATATTCTGCGCCACAATAAGGACATTGGGCTTTACCTGTGGCTTGCACGGGTAAATAGACGCGGGGGTGTGAATTCCACAAGCTCGTGTTGGGCATGGGGCAGTGCAGCGGTAAATCGGCTGCGGTGACTTCATACACTTGTTTATCGTTGGGCGTGGCTTTATTTTGGCTCATAAGATGCTCACTTACTTAACTAAGGTTAACCAGTCAAGGTGTTTAGGATGGCGACCGTGCACCACATCGAAATACAGGGTTTGTAATTTTTCTGTCATCGGGCCGCGTGTTCCGCTACCAATGGTGCGACGATCCACTTCGCGAATCGGGGTGACTTCTGCGGCAGTGCCTGTGAAAAAGGCTTCATCAGCAATATAGACTTCGTCGCGGGTGATGCGTTTTTCTTTGATGGTGTAGCCCAGTTCGGCTGCCAAGGTGAAAATCGTGGAACGGGTAATGCCGTTCAAAGCGGAAGTTAAGTCAGGGGTGTAAATCACGCCATCGCGCACGATGAAGATATTTTCGCCGCTGCCTTCTGCCACATAGCCTTCTGCGTCTAATAACATCGCTTCATCATAGCCGCAAGAAATCGCTTCTTGTAAGGCAAGCATCGAGTTCATGTAATTGCCGTTGGCTTTGGCTTTGCACATGGTGATGTTGACATGATGACGGGTATAGGAAGAAGTGCGGATGCGAATGCCTTTTTCAATGCCTTCTTTGCCCAAATACGCGCCCCAAGTCCAGGCTGCAATAATGGTGTGCACTTTGAGATTGTCAGCGCGTAAGCCCATGCCTTCTGAACCATAGAAACACATCGGACGGATATAGGCACTTTCCAAGTTGTTTTCACGGACTACAGCGCGGGTTGCCTCGTTAATGGTCTCTTTGTCTTCCAAGAGCGGCATTGCTAAAATATGCGCTGAGTCAAATAAGCGGCGCGTGTGATCTTGTAAGCGGAAAATTGCCGTGCCTTTGTCGGTGTTATAAGCGCGAACGCCTTCAAACACGCCCATGCCATAATGCAGGGTATGGGTCAGCACATGTACCTTTGCTTCACGCCAAGGCACTAATTTCCCGTCAAACCAGATGACTCCATCGCGGTCATCCATCGTCATTCTCTTATCTCCTAGTCATTGTCCACAATCGAGACAACCTAATCAGGTTGTAAATAAGCTATCGGGTTATTTTACACCACTCAGACGAAAGAGTAATTAATTTAGCGGGCTGTTCGCCACAGAATCGGGGCTGTTTTCGCCAAGCTAAGCGATTTTAATAGGGATTAAGACGGTGAACTTGAAATTAGCGGGATCACACTCTCGCGATATTCAATAAGAAACGCTTATAATAACCAGATAAATCATAGGCTAAAGCTTAGTTTTTAAATCAACATTAAACCGCGAGTACGTTAAAATGAGTGAAGAATTAAGAACCCAGTGTTTCGTGTCTTATACAGGAATGAGTTTGCCCTTAAATTTGGTCAATCCTTTGGAAACCACTGAAAACCGCATGACTTATTATCGTGCGCATTATGATGCCGCAGAGCGCATGGTGTTGTGTGAAAAGGTGGTGTACGGTGAAGTCGAATTATCACACCGTTATCAATATAGCCCTGATGGCGTGCTGCAAACTGCTGAAATTACCGATGAAAATGGCGATATTGAAGTGTTGCAGTTTGACGCACAGGGCAAGCGGGTTTAAAACATTTTTGAACCACAATTCACTTAATTAACACAATTACCGCAATTAAAACACGGAATAATTATTTTTAAATAATTGCGTAAATTATGCTAATTGTGTGAATTGTGGTTCAGACAAACTTAGAGCTTATCAACAAATGCCTGAACTTTATCCAGAAATTGAACCTTATCAACAAGATTATTTAGCCGTTTCCGAACTACACACGATTTATTATGAACAAGTGGGCAATCCTTCAGGAAAGCCCGTGTTATTTTTGCATGGCGGTCCCGGTTCAGGCATTGACCCTGTGCACCGCCGTTTTTTTGACCCCGAAAAATATCGCATTGTGTTATTTGACCAACGCGGCAGCGGCAAAAGTAAGCCTTATGCGGAATTACAAGACAATACAACAAGCGCATTAGTCGCAGACATTGAAAAATTACGACAACATTTAGGGATTAAAAACTGGCTGGTTTTTGGTGGCAGTTGGGGCAGCACTTTGGCGTTAAGCTATGGCGTTGCGCATCCTGAAAGTTGCACGGGTATGATTTTACGCGGCATTTATTTATCTCGAAAACAAGACATCAGCCGATTTTATCAATACGGCACGCATGTTTTTTTCCCAGAACAATGGCAAGCCTATCAAAATTTTATTCCTGAAGCAGAACGGAGCGATTTGGTCGCCGCCTACCGCAAATATTTAAACAGCCCAGATGCCGCCGTGCGTGAACAAGCCGCGCTGCATTGGACGGCGTGGGAATCGCAAACCATGAAATTAGTGCCGATCACGGTGGATAAATTCAGGCAGCCGCAGCCAATGGAAGCCTTTGCGCGCATTGAAAATCATTATGCGTATCATCTGGGCTTTTTTCCGACTGAAAATTATTTGCTGGAACAAGTGCATAAAATCAAGCATTTGCCCTGCATAATGATTCATGGACGTTATGACATGATTTGTTCTGTGAATGCGGCGTGGGAATTGGCGCAGGCGTGGGGCGCACAAGCACGATTATCAATTATTGAAGCGGCGGGACATTCTGCCAGCGAGCCGAGTATTTTGAGTGCTTTGGTGGCGGCAACGGATGAGTTTAAGAATTTTTAAATAGCCAAGTAGGGTGGGCATCGCCCACCGTTTACGTCTCAATTAATCAAATCTTGGTGGGCAATGCCCACCCTACTCGAATTTATCCCGATATTACCAAAAACTGCTCAGTAATAGGGTTCGTTAAATCATGAAATACTTTAGGTTGGAAGGAGAATTTAGGGATTTTTTTGTCTGAACCACAATTCACCTAATTTTCACAATTACCACAATTGAACACAAAATAATTATCTTCATAATTGTGTTAATCATGGTAATTGTGTGAATTACGGTTCAGACAAACTTTAATGTTACACTGTCAACAATTCAAAATTAACCTTTCCTAAAATCCATAGATATTATGCAGTTCAACAGAACGCTGTATAGAATCTAACTAATTCAAAATATAATGAATCACTTACCACACACCCAACTTGATTTTCCCCTGAATGTTTACGCACACTGCATCTATATTCAACAAGGCAGCGTCGATTATTTACACTTTGGTTTTGTCGAAGCTGATGAAGACGCGTGGACAGTCGGCGCGCAATTGCCCCAAGAACGTTCCACCGCCTTATTGCTGGATAATTTGCCACCCGCGCCCTGCCATATTTTAGAAATTGGTTTGGGATTAGGCACAACCGCCAGTTTATTAATTGAACGCGGCTACCAAGTGACCGCCATGAGTCCCGACGCGGCACAAGTCAGCATTGCCCAACAAAAATCGGCAAAACTCACCGCGCATTGCCAACGTTTTGAAGAATTTCAAGCCGCGCCCGAAACTTACGACTGCATATTATTACAAGAATCTGCCCAATATATTCGCGATTTAGGCTTATTTAACAAAGCCTTCGATTTGCTCAAACCCGACGGACAAATGTTGCTGGTCGATGAATTCAGCATTTTGCGCGAATTCGACGACGCGCCCGAAGGCTTGCATTATTTACCGTTTTTCATCGCCCATGCAGAACGCTGTGGATTTACTAAAGTCGCAGAACAAGATTTATCCGCCCGCGCCGCGCCCACCGTCGATTATTTATTAACCGCGATTGACTTACACCGCGCCCGCCTGCTCGCAGAATTGCCGATTTCCGAAGAAATGCTTGCGGGTTTAGTGTCCCATTTGCAGCGTTATCGCCAACATTATCGTGGTGGAAAATACGGCTATTACTTATTAAAATTTAATAAAATCAAAACCCCACGCTGGCGGCTCACCGAAGTCACGGCAGCCGAACAAGATACGGTTCGCGGCTTATTTTATAACGTGTTTGAACATGAACTGAGCCGTGAAATGTGGCATTGGAAATATGGCGACGGGCGCGGCATGGCAATTGCGGCATGGCAAGGCACAGATATGGTGGCGCATTACGGCGGGATTTTGCGAGAAATTTCCTACTTTGGCGCACCGAAAACCGCCGTGCAAATTGCCGATGTGATGGTTGCCTCTAAAGAACGCGGCATGTTGACCCGTCAAGGCGCGTATTTCCTCACAGGCGCGACTTTCCCTGAAACCTATGCAGGTTATGCCTCTCCCGTGTTATTAGGTTTTGGATTTCCCACTGCCCGCGCAATTCGTACCGCAGAAAAGTTGGGTTTATATTCCGATGTCGGCAAAATTGTCGAAATGCACTGGGATGTATTAAACACCCGTCCTGCTTTAAAAACACGGATTCGCCATTTGCAGCCGCTGGAAATTGCCCGCGACCAAGTGATTATTGACCAATTGTGGGCAGAAATGCAGCCCGATTTCCCCGAGGCAATGATAGGGGTGAAAGATTGGAAATTTGTACAACACCGTTATTATCAACATCCGAATAAACGCTATGAGTTGCTGCTGGTGTTTAGCCGATTTACAGGCAAAGCGTTGGGAATTGCGGTGATTTTGCGCGATGGCGCATTATGTAAATTAATGGATGTGATTGTGTCACGGAAAAACTTGCCGATTTTACTCGCCCAAGTACGCCGCATGGCAGGATGTTGGGGCATGGAAAGCGTGAAAGCGTGGATTACGGAAAATTACGCGCCCGTGTTTACCCATTGTGAGGGCACGGCGCATCCTACCGATGTGCGAATTCCGCATTGTGTGTGCTATGTCGGCCCTGAAACTGATACGGTGCGTGGGCATTGGTGGCTGATGTGGGGCGATACAGATTTTATGTAAACGCAAACTGCTAAAGAAGCCCCTAAATCCCCTAAAGGGGACTTTAAAAAGACAAAATCTTTTATCTTAGGAGTTACGCAGTTGGCGCAAAAGTAGCATCGAAAAGGGAATGAATCCGAAACGATGTGACGAATACGATTATATAAACTTTTTGGTTGCAGCTCAGAAAAGCTATAGCTGCCTTGAGGCAAGT